>NZ_RKLO01000001.1:0-209474 GCF_004011825.1 Rhodococcus xishaensis
CGAGTTCCGGGCACCGACGACGCCGGTCGAGGAGATCGTGGCCGACACCTTCGCGGACGTGCTCGGTGTCGAGCGGGTCGGTTTGGATGACGAGTTCTTCGCCCTGGGCGGTAACTCGCTGATCGCGGTGCAGACCGCGTCCGTGCTCCGGAAGAAGCTCGGTGTCGAAGTCCATCTCCCGTGGTTCTTCGACAGTCCTTCGGTGGCTGTTCTCGCGGATCGGATCTCGTCCTCCGAAACGGTCCCAGGCGCAGACTCTCGAGGATTCGATGTCCTGCTTCCGCTGCGGGCCGAGGGCAAAGCTTCTCCGCTCTTCTGCATCCACCCGGTCACCGGACTGTCCTGGAGTTTCGCCGGCTTGGTCGGAAGTATCGAGCCGAACCGTCCGGTCTACGGGCTTCAGTCGCCTGCGCTGAGCGGCGACCGGGAACTGCCCGCGTCGATCGAGGAGTGGGCGTCGCTGTACGTCGACGAGATCCGTCGAGTGCAACCGAGCGGCCCGTATCACCTGCTCGGGTGGTCGATGGGTGGCGAAATCGCGCACGCGATGGCGATCCAGCTGACTGCCGCGGGTGACGAGGTCGCGTTGCTTGCGATGCTCGACAGCCACCTCGCAAGCGACAGCCACACCGCGAAAGACGGCGACGTCGCAACAGAGGGTGCCGCCGACCACCGAGGGACTGCGCCCAGGATCGCCGACATGCTTGGCGGCCTAGGTATCCAACTGGGCGATACACCTTCCCTGGACGAGTTGGACCGGGAGACCGCCGTCGAAGCGCTGCAGGAACTGCTGCTTCCTGTCGGCAGATTCGACGCCGAGCAGATCGATCGAGTCGTGGCCGGCTTTGTCCACTCGTCCGTCGTGGCCAACGCCTACCGTCCGACGGATCGGTTCAAGGGCGACGTGCTGTACTTCAGTGCTGACCTCGACGGCTCGCACGGTGCCGACGCCTGGAGTGGCGTGGTCGAGGGTGACGTCGAGGTGGTGCCGGTGGCGGTGACTCACTGGGACATGACCTCGCCCGAGGCGTTGCGGGTGATCGGACCGGTGCTCGAGCGGCGGCTGAAGTCCTGATAGCCGCATCCGGATAGGAAAGAAGGGAGGGCCGCTCCTCAGCCGAGGAGCGGCCCTCCCATTCCGAGCTTGATGAGCCGTTGCGACTTGTTTCGCCACGGATGGACGCGGTCGGCGTCGCTCTCGAGGCGCAGTTGCCGGTGCTTTTGTCAGCCGTTGGCAGCGGCGTACCGGTAGCCCCGGACGGCCGGGTACAGGAAGACCGCGATCAACCCGAACGACCACGCGAGAGTCTGCAGAACCGGTTCCAGGACCGGTCCACCGACCGCGAGCCCACGCATGGCGTCCACCGCGACCGACATCGGCTGCGCGGCAACCACAGGTTGCAGCCACGTCGGGTACGCCATGACGGGCACGAACCCCGAGTTGAAGAACATCAGGAGAGTGCAGGCGATCGAAACCATTTCGACCAGGGGCGCATCACCGGACACGGTCGCCAACGCGGTCACCATCATCGCGAAGCCCATACCGAAGATGATGGGAATCACCAGGAGGAGAATGCTCGGCAGGACGCCCTGCGTCATTCGGAAGCCCAGCGCGAACCCGACCGCGAGGATGACGACACTGGTGGCGAAAACACGCACCGCCTCGGCCATCATCCGGCCGACGAGCCCCGCCGCCCGGTGGATCGGCAGCGTCCAAAACCTCGACAGCAGTCCGGTTTTTCGTTCGACCCGCAGACCGATGGCACTGACGATCGAACCGAACATGGCGCCCACCAGGATGATCATCGGTACCTGGCCGTAGATCGCGGGCTGTCCTGTTGCCGCAGTGACCGTGTTTCCGATGACGACCCGGAACATGACGAGTGTGAGAGCCGGGTACAGCAGGGCCTGGATCATCGTTGACGGATCGCGGGACCAGCGAATCAACAACCGCTTGCACTGGACGAGGCTGTGAACCAACAGTGCCCGGGGGGAGGACTCGGGCCAGGGCTGGGTGGGCAGCGGGAAATCGAATGTGGTGCGCCCTGATGCGGCGGTCCGGGTCGATGTCACTGCCGTCTCGTTTGCGGTCGCTTCGGGTGCGTTGCTCATTGGCGCCTCATGCTTGCCCACACGCCCAGTGGCGCGAACACCGCAATCAGGCCGACACACCAGGCCAGTGCCGGGAACAGGGCCGACGCGGTCACCCCACCTTCGGTCATGTCCCGCATCGCGGACGCGAATTGAGAGATCGGCTGGTTACGTACGAACGGTCGGATCCACTCCGGGAACCCGGTTTCCGGAACGAATCCGGTCGACAACATGCCGAGGATCAACTGAGGAAGGGTCAGCGCCTGGGCCGTTGCCTCGGGAGATTTCGACAGTGTTCCGATGGCATCGGCGCCCATTGCGAAGGCGAGGCTGATCGCGAGAGCCAGGGAACAGAACAGTGCGGCCTGCAACAACCCGGCGCTGAACCGGAAACCGATGATGTAGCCGTAGCCGAGGGCGGCAGCAAGAGACAACGTCGAACGCACCAGACCACTGGTCATCCGCGAAATCAGAGGAACTGGACCGAGGACCGGCATCGTCTTGAGCCTGGTGGTCAGACCGGTCTGCGCCTCGCGCGAGGCCAACTGGGATGCCGAGATCGCGGTGAAGGCCATCGCCTGCAACACGATGATCGGCATCAGGAACTGCGCGTAGTCGATCCCCTGCAGCCCCATCACGAACTTCAGCGGTAGGTAGAACCCGATCGTGAAGATCAGCGGAGCGATGAGCGCGATCGCGAGTTCACCGGACTTCACCATCGTCTTGAGCGTGCGTCCCGTCAGCGCGACCCATTGCTGGAAGCCGTTCGGGTTGGGACGACGATCTGTCTCTGGATCGAGTTGTTTCGCGGGTTCGGTGAGCGTTGAGTGCTCGGACGTCGGGGACGCGGTCAGTCGGTGCGCGGCACCCTCTTCGGGTGTCGTCATTGTTCGCTCTCCGGCGCGGCATGACCGGTCAGTGACAAGAAGACGTCGTCGAGGGAGGGCCGCCGCAAAGCGATATCGGCCAGTTCGATGCCCGCGGCGTCCAGTCGGCGCAAAGCCTCGGACAGCGTCGCGGCACCATCGGGCGCCGGGATCGACAGGCGGTCGCTCGCTTCGGCAATGTCCGCGCCCGCTTCCGGCGGAACGAGGTTGCCGAGCGCTTGCACGGCCAACGGGAGTTGCTGGGCATCGAGCGGAACCACTTCACAGAAGCTGGTGCCGGTGCGGGCCTTGAGCTGGTCCGCAGTACCCTCCGCGATGACGGCGCCACGGTCGATGACGATGATGTTGTCGCTGAGCAGGTCGGCTTCCTCGAGATACTGCGTGGTCAGCAGCACCGTGATGCCCTGCTCCTTGAGCGCGCTGACAAGCGACCACACCCCCTGCCGGCTGCGCGGATCGAGACCGGTCGTCGGCTCGTCGAGAAACACGACCTCGGGTCGCACGACGAGTCCACACGCGATGTCGATGCGGCGCCTCATCCCGCCCGAGTAGTTGCGCACAGCGCGCTTGCCCGCCTCGAGGAGATCGAACTCCGTGAGCAGGGCCTCTGCACGCTTCTTCGCAGAACCTCGATCGAGACCCATCAGCCGGCCGAACAACTCGATGTTCTCTCGACCGGACAACGTCTCGTCGAGCGCGGCGTACTGGCCCGTCATCATGATCGAACGGCGAACGTCCGCGGCGTCGGTGACTACGTCGTGCCCGGCCACCGTCGCACGTCCACGATCGGGACGTAGCAGCGTCGACAGCACCTTGACCGTTGTCGTCTTCCCTGCGCCGTTGGGGCCGAGGATGCCGAGAACGGTGCCGCGCTTGGCCTCGAAACTGACGCCTTGTAGAGCCGTGACGTCGCCAAAGGACTTATGAACGTCGTCGACCAACACAGCTGTGTCCTGGGATATCGGCATCGACTCTCCGCTACTTCACCTGGGTTGCATGGTGTCCGCCACTCAGGGTCCACGCGCCCTGTCGACGTGTATTCCCTCCGGGTCCGGGAAATGTTACCCGGCCGTCACGTGCCGCAAGCAGGGTGAGGTTCTACGATCGGCACCGGCGTCACGGACCTGGATGCGCATTCGCCGCTCGTCGATTCTCCGGTCAGCCCCAGATCCCCATCGCTTGCAGGTGCTGAACCAGCCGCTTTGCGCCGTCGTCGAAATGGGCGCGGGTCTCGGCCGCGATCGCGGCAGGGTCCCTCGAGGCCAAGGCCGCGATCAAGCGTGTGTGATTCGCCACTGCGGTGTCGCCCCACGCACGATCCGTCGAATAGAAGGTGGCCGGCGTGTAACGGGTGGCACCCAGTAGGAACCACGAGAGCTTCCGCGCTCCGGCCAGCCTGTTGAGGATGCGGTGGAAGTCGAACTCGAGCTCCTCGACGCGGGCGGCGTCGCCAAGCTCAACCGCGCTCTGGAGCTGGTCGTTGATCTCCGTTAGTTCGGAGATGACTCCCTCGTCGATGTGATCGGCGGCCCGGATGGCCAGCTCCACCGCAATCTGGCCCTGTAGCCAGAACAGGTCATTGACGTCGTTCCGGCTCAGGGGAGCGACGACGTACCCACGGTGGGGGACCAACTCGACGAGGCCCTCACCGCGTAGCGTCAGCAGCGCTTCCCGAACCGGTGTGACGCTCACACCGAGTTCGGCTGCCGTCTCGTCCAGTCGGATGAACTCACCGGGCCGTACCTGGCCCGACATGATCAGGTTCCGTACATGGACGGCGACGTCCTCGGAGAGTTGGGGACGGCGTCGCAGGGAACTGTCCGAGTTGGGGGGCTCTGAGCGGGCGGCGGACCGGACCATGGGTACTCCTTAGGGGGACGCGGGCGCCCGCCTTCATCTGCAGCGAACGGTCGGGGCAAGAGGCTCCGGACCGATCGCTGTGAGTTGCGCAACAATCGAATCGAATATTTCGAGTGACGGCACCTGGACACTTCACGATTATTGAGGAGGTCAAGTAGTTGCTGGGCAACCGTCGACGGCCCTAGAAGCCAACGGCCGCGCCGCCGACGAGAACATCGCCAAGTCTATAACTTACTTCGAAGTAATGTCGGTGCCGCCGATAAGCGGTTGACCTCGAATGTCCCACTCGGATGTCCCCGTGGTGACGATTTGAACTCTCGGGTTCGCTACGGCATACTGATCGGGTTGCCTTGACTGCGGGTGCGATTCGTCGTGACCTGAGTCGGGCTGTATGAAGGTCGAGCATCGGGCCTAAAAGCCTGGTCACGGCGATGCAAGACGGAAGCAGAACCCAACGTTGCACCCCTTCGGGGGTGCATCCGGTGCGCGTTTCGAGGCCCCTGCAGGGGATCGCGGGACTCGAAAATGGGCGGCCGGGCGACACGCCCGACCGCGTGGACCGGAGAACCATGACAGATGAACAGCGGCAGCGGATCGAGTGATGTCTCGAGCGCAATAGTTGTTCGTGTCGTGTTCAGTCGGGATCTGCGCAGACGAGGTAGTCCCGACTCGTTCGGGTTCTACGAAACGCGGCAAGAAAAGGACACTAAGCGTGGCGGGACAAAAGATCCGCATCAGGCTCAAGGCCTATGACCATGAGGCGATCGACGCGTCAGCGCGCAAGATCGTCGAGACGGTGACCCGGACCGGGGCACGCGTGGTCGGCCCGGTGCCGTTGCCTACCGAGAAGAACGTGTACTGCGTCATCCGCTCGCCGCACAAGTACAAGGACTCGCGCGAGCACTTCGAGATGCGTACTCACAAGCGACTGATCGACATTCTCGACCCGACGCCGAAGACGGTGGATGCGCTCATGCGCATCGACCTTCCGGCCAGCGTCGACGTGAACATTCAGTGAGCTTGGGAAGACGCAGCGGAGATATCAAATGACTAATCAGATCAAGGGAATCCTGGGCACCAAGCTCGGCATGACCCAGGTCTTCGACGAGAACAACCGGGTCGTCCCGGTCACCGTCGTCAAGGCCGGGCCGAATGTCGTCACCCAGATCCGTACCGAAGAACGTGACGGTTATAGCGCGGTGCAACTGGCGTTCGGCGCCATCGACCCGCGCAAGGTGAACAAGCCGACCGCAGGCCAGTTCGCCAAGGCCGGCGTCACCCCTCGCCGCCACGTCGTCGAGCTCCGGGTCGCCGACACCTCCGAGTACGAGGTCGGCCAGGAACTCACCGCAGAGGTCTTCGAGGACGGCACATTCGTCGACGTCACCGGCACCAGCAAGGGCAAGGGCTTCGCCGGCACCATGAAGCGTCACGGCTTCGCCGGTCAGGGTGCTTCCCACGGTGCGCAGGCTGTTCACCGTCGCCCGGGTTCCATTGGTGGCTGCGCCACTCCCGGCCGCGTGTTCAAGGGCATGCGCATGTCGGGTCGCATGGGTAGCGACCGCATCACGACGCAGAACCTCTCGGTCTACAAGGTGGACGCGGAGAACGGTCTGCTGCTGATCAAGGGCGCGATCCCCGGCCGCAAGGGCGGCCTCGTGATCGTCAAGACCGCAGTGAAGGGTGGTGCTTCGGCATGACCGAGACCGCAACCAAGCTGACCCTGGATGTCAAGGCTGCCGGCGGCAAGTCCACCGGCACAGTCGATCTCCCCGCCGAGATCTTCGACACGACCGCGAACATCGCTCTGATGCACCAGGTCGTTGTCGCGCAGCTCGCTGCCGCACGTCAGGGCACCCACTCCACCAAGACCCGTGGTGAGGTCCGCGGTGGCGGCAGGAAGCCGTACCGCCAGAAGGGCACCGGCCGCGCACGTCAGGGCTCGACCCGTGCGCCGCAGTTCGCCGGCGGTGGCACCGTCCACGGCCCGCAGCCGCGTGACTACGCGCAGCGGACCCCCAAGAAGATGAAGGCAGCCGCTCTGCGTGGCGCACTCTCCGATCGGGCCCGCAACGAGCGGATTCACGTCATCACCGAGTTGGTCGCCGGCCAGGTCCCGTCCACCAAGACGGCCAAGTCGTTCCTCGCCGAGCTGTCTGATCGCAAGAAGTTTCTGCTGGTCGTCGGCCGCGAAGACATCGCGACGTGGAAGAGCGTGCAGAACCTGGAAGGTGTGCACCCGATTGCGCCCGACCAGCTCAACACCTACGACGTGCTCAACAGCGATGACATCGTGTTCAGCCTCGAGGCTCTGAACGCCTTCGTCGCAGGCCCGGCCAAGAATGAGGAGGAGAGCAAGTGAGCACCATCGCCGACCCCCGCGACATCTTGCTGGCTCCGGTCATCTCGGAGAAGTCCTACGGGCTCATCGAGGAAGGCACCTACACCTTCCTGGTGCACCCGGACTCGAACAAGACGCAGATCAAGATCGCTGTCGAGAAGATCTTCGGCGTGAAGGTGACCAGCGTCAACACCGCCAACCGTCAGGGCAAGCGCAAGCGGACCCGCTTCGGTTACGGCAAGCGCAAGGACACCAAGCGCGCGCTCGTGACCCTCTCGGCCGACAGCAAGCCCATCGAGATCTTCGGAGGCCCGGTCGCGTAGCGCCGGGACTTGACGAGATATAGAGGACGAGAAGACTCATGGCAATCCGTAAGTACAAGCCGACTACCCCGGGCCGTCGCGGGTCGAGCGTCTCGGACTTCGCCGAGATCACGCGGTCGACGCCCGAGAAGTCGCTGGTTCGCCCACTGCATGGTCGCGGTGGCCGCAACGCCCACGGTCGCATCACCACCCGTCACAAAGGTGGCGGTCACAAGCGCGCCTACCGGTTGATCGACTTCCGTCGCAACGACAAGGACGGCGTGCCGGCCAAGGTCGCTCACATCGAGTACGACCCCAACCGCACCGCCCGAATCGCGCTGCTGCACTACGCAGACGGCGAGAAGCGCTACATCATCGCTCCCAGGGGCCTGGTGCAGGGCAGCCCGGTCGAGTCCGGCCCGTCGGCCGACATCAAGCCCGGCAACAACCTGCCGCTGCGCAACATCCCTACCGGTACCACCATCCACGCAGTGGAGCTGCGTCCGGGTGGCGGCGCCAAGATGGCCCGCTCCGCCGGTGCCAGCATCCAGCTGCTGGGTAAGGAAGGCACCTACGCCACCCTGCGTATGCCGTCCGGTGAGATCCGCCGCGTCGACGTGCGCTGCCGCGCCACCGTCGGTGAGGTCGGCAACGCCGAGCAGTCGAACATCAACTGGGGCAAGGCCGGCCGCATGCGTTGGAAGGGCGTCCGCCCGACCGTCCGTGGTGTGGTCATGAACCCCGTCGACCACCCGCACGGTGGTGGTGAGGGCAAGACCTCCGGTGGTCGCCACCCGGTCAGCCCGTGGGGCAAGCCTGAGGGCCGCACCCGCAAGAACAAGGCGAGCGACAAGCTCATCGTCCGTCGTCGCCGTACCGGCAAGAAGCGCTAGTCAAGGAGGGAGTGAAGGATGCCACGCAGTCTGAAGAAGGGCCCGTTCGTCGATGACCACCTCCTTGCGAAGGTGGACGTGCAGAACGAGAAGGGCACCAAGCAGGTAATCAAGACCTGGAGCCGTCGTTCGACGATCATCCCGGACTTCATCGGTCACACGTTTGCCGTCCACGACGGACGCAAGCACGTCCCGGTGTTCGTTTCGGAGTCGATGGTTGGCCACAAGCTCGGAGAGTTCGCACCGACCAGGACGTTCAAGGGCCACATCAAGGACGACCGGAAGAGCAAGCGTCGATGAGTACTGAAACCCAGAACCCCACCGCAAAGGCGGTTGCGCGCCACGTGCGCGTGACCCCCATGAAGGCGCGTCGTGTTGTGGACATCGTCCGCGGCAAGTCGGTTGACGAAGCTCTGGCGATCCTGAAGTTCGCGCCGCAGTCCGCGGCCGAGCCGGTGGCCAAGGTGATCGCCAGCGCAGCAGCCAACGCGCAGAACAACCTGAACCTCGATCCTTCCACGCTCGTCGTCGCGACGGCGTACGTGGACGAGGGCGCGACCCTCAAGCGGTTCCAGCCGCGTGCACAGGGCCGGGCCTTCCGGATCCGCAAGCGTTCGAGCCACATCACCGTCATCGTGGAAAGTGTTGCGAGCCGGTCCAACACGTCGGGCCGTAACCGCCGGAAGGGAAGTGGTCAGTAGTGGGCCAGAAGATCAACCCGCACGGCTTCCGTCTCGGCATCACGACCGATTGGAAGTCGCGCTGGTACGCAGACAAGCAGTACGCGGAGTACGTCAAGGAAGACGTCGCGATTCGCAAGCTCCTCGCCACCGGCATGGAGCGGGCGGGCATCGCGAAGGTCGAGATCGAGCGCACCCGTGACCGCGTGCGGGTGGACATCCACACCGCGCGTCCGGGCATCGTGATCGGCCGTCGCGGCACCGAGGCCGATCGCATTCGCGCCGAGCTCGAGAAGCTGACCGGCAAGCAGGTCCAGCTGAACATTCTCGAGGTCAAGAACGCCGAGGCCGAGGCCCAGCTCGTGGCACAGGGTGTCGCCGAGCAGCTGTCGAACCGTGTCGCGTTCCGTCGCGCCATGCGCAAGGCCATCCAGTCGGCCATGCGTCAGCCAAACGTCAAGGGCATCCGGGTGCAGTGCTCGGGCCGCCTCGGCGGTGCGGAGATGAGCCGCTCGGAGTTCTACCGCGAGGGTCGTGTCCCGCTGCACACGCTGCGCGCCGACATCGACTACGGCCTGTACGAGGCCAAGACCACCTTCGGTCGTATCGGCGTGAAGGTGTGGATCTACAAGGGCGACATCGTCGGCGGCAAGCGTGAGCTCGCTGCCGCTGCGCCGGCCGAGCGCCCGCGCCGCGAGCGTCCGAGCCGTCCGCGTCGCTCCGGTGCCACCGGCACCACCGCGACCAGCACCGAGGTCGGTCGTGCCGCGACCGCGACCGCCGATGCACCCTCTTCGACCGAACAGAAGGAGGGCTGACGCATGTTGATCCCACGTCGGGTCAAGCACCGCAAGCAGCACCACCCGAGCCGTTCGGGTGCCGCCAAGGGCGGAACCCAGGTGGCCTTCGGTGAGTACGGCATCCAGGCTCTCGAGCCCGCCTACATCACCAACCGGCAGATCGAGTCCGCTCGTATCGCCATGACTCGTCACATCCGCCGAGGCGGCAAGATCTGGATCAACATCTTCCCGGATCGCCCCCTCACCAAGAAGCCGGCCGAGACCCGAATGGGTTCCGGTAAGGGTTCGCCGGAGTGGTGGGTCGCGAACGTCAAGCCCGGACGGGTGATGTTCGAGATGAGCTACCCGAACGAGGAGGTCGCACGCGAGGCGCTGCGTCGCGCGATGCACAAGCTCCCGTGCAAGTGCCGGATCGTGACGAGGGAGGAGCAGTTCTGATGGCAACCACAAGCCCCGCTGCAGAACTCCGCGAGTTGAACGACGAAGAGTTGGTCACCAAGCTCCGCGAGTCGAAGGAAGAACTGTTCAACCTTCGTTTCCAGATGGCCACCGGTCAGCTGGACAACAACCGCCGGCTGCGCACGGTCCGTCGCGAGATTGCGCGCATCTACACCGTCCTGCGCGAGCGCGAGCTCGGCTTGGCCTCCGGTCCGGACGCAGGTGACGCGGCATGAGTGAGGAAAAGACAGTGAGCTCCAACAGCACCGAAGAGCGCGGCAGCCGCAAGGTCCGCATCGGCTACGTGGTCTCGGACAAGATGGAGAAGACCATCGTGGTCGAGCTCGAGGACCGGGTGAAGCACCCGCTCTACGGCAAGATCATCCGACGGACTTCGAAGGTCAAGGCACACGACGAGAACGGGGTCGCCGGCATCGGCGACCGCGTCCAGCTCATGGAGACCCGACCGCTGTCGGCAACCAAGCGCTGGCGCCTCGTCGAGGTCCTCGAGAAGGCCAAGTAGAAGAGCCTGAGAGTGTATCCAGTACGATGGTGGGGTTGCCCTGCGGAAGCAGCGGCGGCCCCACCATCGGTGGGTACGGACCGCGCGCGTCGGGTCGGAAATCCGCCGTGCACGGCTTGGTGATTCGCGCTACGAGCCACCAGGTCGAAACAAGCCAGGTCAAGGAGAAGTAAGTGATTCAGCAGGAGTCGCGACTGCGTGTCGCCGACAACACGGGTGCCAAGGAGATCCTCTGCATCCGCGTTCTCGGTGGCTCGTCCCGTCGCTACGCCGGGATCGGCGACACCATCGTCGCCACCGTCAAGGACGCCGTCCCGGGCGGTGGCGTCAAGAAGGGTGAGGTCGTCAAGGCCGTCATCGTTCGCACCGCCAAGGAGCGCCGTCGTCCGGACGGTTCGTACATCAAGTTCGACGAGAACGCCGCCGTCATCATCAAAGCCGACAACGATCCGCGCGGTACCCGCATCTTCGGACCCGTCGGTCGCGAGCTTCGTGAGAAGCGCTTCATGAAGATCGTCTCGCTCGCCCCGGAGGTGCTGTGATGAAGGTGCACAAGGGTGACACTGTGCTGGTCGTCTCCGGCAAGGACAAGGGCGCGAAGGGCAAGGTCATTCAGGCCTACCCCGCGACCAACAAGGTCCTCGTCGAGGGCGTGAACCGCATCAAGAAGCACACCGCCGTTTCGACGAACCAGCGCGGCGCCTCCTCCGGCGGCATCGTGACACAGGAGGCCCCGATCCACGTCTCCAACGTCATGGTCGTCGATTCCGACGGCAACCCGACGCGTGTGGGCTACCGCACCGACGAGGAGACCGGCAAGCGCGTGCGCATTTCCCGGAAGAACGGGAAGGACATCTGACATGACCTCCACCGAGAACAAGATCCAGCCGCGCCTGAAGAGCCGGTACCGCGAGGAGATCCGCGACGCACTGAACGCGGAATTCGACTACGCGAACGTCATGCAGATCCCCGGTGTCGTCAAGGTCGTCGTCAACATGGGTGTCGGTGACGCTGCTCGTGACGCCAAGCTGATCAACGGTGCGGTTTCCGACCTCGCCCTGATCACCGGTCAGAAGCCCGAGATCCGTCGCGCCCGCAAGTCCATCGCGCAGTTCAAGCTGCGTGAGGGTATGCCGATCGGTGCGCGTGTGACGCTGCGCGGCGACCGGATGTGGGAGTTCCTCGACCGCCTGGTGTCCATCGCGCTGCCCCGAATCCGCGACTTCCGCGGCCTGTCGCCGAAGCAGTTCGACGGCAACGGAAACTACACGTTCGGCCTCAACGAGCAGTCGATGTTCCACGAGATCGACGTGGACAAGATCGATCGTCCGCGTGGTATGGACATCACCGTCGTGACCACCGCCACCAACAACGAAGAAGGCCGTGCGCTGCTCAAGCACCTCGGCTTCCCGTTCAAGGAGAACTGAGCCCATGGCTAAGAAGGCACTGGTCAACAAGGCCAACAAGAAGCCGAAGTTCAAGGTGCGCGCATACACCCGTTGCCAAAAGTGTGGCCGTCCGCACGCAGTGTTCCGCAAGTTCGGCCTGTGCCGAATCTGCCTACGCGAGATGGCACACGCCGGCGAGTTGCCGGGCGTTCACAAGAGCTCCTGGTAACCAGCCACAGCAGACTTCCGCTCCGCACCCGCGGAACGGTGAAGGTAAGAACCAACTTCGTTGTAGGCCCACGGCCGGGCCGGTTCCACGCCTCGACTCGTCGAGCAGCGGGACTCGGGTCGGCGTTGCATGGGAACCCCAACGAGAAAGGTGCACAGGTCAACCCATGACCATGACTGATCCGATCGCAGACTTCTTGACGCGTCTGCGCAACGCCAATTCGGCGTACCACGACGAGGTACGGCTTCCTCATTCGAAGATCAAGTCGAACATCGCCGAGATCCTCAAGCGCGAGGGCTACATCGCGGACTACCGCACCGAGGACGCCGAGGTCGGCAAGACGCTGATCGTCGACCTCAAGTACGGCCCGAGCCGCGAGCGCAGCCTCGCCGGCGTCCGCCGTGTCTCGAAGCCGGGTCTGCGCGTGTACGCGAAGTCCACCAACCTGCCGAAGGTCCTGGGCGGCCTGGGCGTGGCGATCATCTCCACGTCCTCCGGTCTGCTCACCGATCGTCAGGCGGCCAATCAGGGTGTGGGCGGGGAAGTCCTCGCCTACGTCTGGTAAGGGAGGCCACCAGAATGTCGCGTATTGGAAAGATCCCGGTCGCTGTCCCTGCAGGCGTCGACGTGACCGTCGACGGGCAGGACGTCGCGGTCAAGGGCCCGAAGGGCTCGCTCTCGCTGGTCGTCGCCGAGCCGATCTCGGTCGTCAAGGGCGAGGATGGAGCCCTGCAGGTCAACCGCCCCGACGACGAGCGCCGCAACCGCGCGCTGCACGGTCTGTCGCGGACCCTCGTGCAGAACATGATCATCGGTGTGACCACGGGTTACACCACCAAGATGGAGATCCACGGCGTCGGCTACCGTGTGGCGCTCAAGGGCCAGAACCTCGAGTTCTCGCTCGGCTACAGCCATCCGGTCCTGGTCGAGGCCACCGAGGGCATCAGCTTCGCCGTCGAGTCGCCGACCAAGTTCTCGATCTCCGGCATCGACAAGCAGAAGGTCGGCCAGATCGCGGCCAACATCCGCCGCCTGCGCAAGTCCGACCCGTACAAGGGCAAGGGCATCCGCTACGAGGGTGAGCAGGTCCGCCGCAAGGTCGGAAAGACGGGTAAGTGATATGAGCCAGACTGCAAACCAGAAGGCCAAGCGGATTCCGCTGGGCAAGGACGTGTCCACCACGCGTCGTCTGTCGAAGGCGCGTCGTCACTTCCGTCTGCGCAAGAAGATCTCCGGCACCCCCGAGCGCCCGCGTCTCGTGGTGAACCGCTCGTCGCGTCACATCCATGTGCAGCTGGTCGACGACCTGGCCGGCAAGACGCTGGCCGCCGCGTCGACCGTCGAGCCGGACGTGCGTGCGGTCGACGGCGACAAGAAGGCCCGCGGCGCCAAGGTCGGTCAGTTGATCGCCGAGCGTGCCAAGGCTGCCGGCGTGGAGGCCGTGGTGTTCGATCGCGGTGGCCACACCTACAGCGGCCGGATCGCGGCCCTGGCCGATGCCGCTCGCGAAAGCGGGTTGAAGTTCTGATGACCAACATTATCAACGGAAGGAATGCCTGATGCCGGGACGTCAAAGGCGTGACGGCGGAAGCGGACCCGCCGGACAGAATGGGCCGAGCACTGGAGACAGCCGCGGCGGTCGCGATCGTCGCGACAGCCGTCGTGACAGCGCGGCCGAGAAGTCGAACCAGATCGAGCGCGTCGTCTCCATCAACCGCGTGTCGAAGGTCGTCAAGGGCGGTCGGCGCTTCAGCTTCACCGCTCTCGTGATCGTCGGCGACGGCAACGGACTCGTCGGCGTCGGCTACGGCAAGGCCAAGGAAGTTCCCGCGGCCATCCAGAAGGGTGTCGAGGAGGCTCGCAAGAGCTTCTTCCGGGTGCCGCTCATCGGCAGCACCATCACCCACCCGGTTCAGGGCGAGGCGGCGGCCGGTGTCGTCATGCTGCGTCCGGCCAGCCCGGGTACCGGTGTGATCGCCGGTGGCGCAGTGCGTGCAGTGCTCGAGTGCGCGGGCATCTCCGACATCCTCGCCAAGTCGCTCGGCAGCGACAACGCGATCAATGTTGTGCACGCGACGGTTGCCGCCCTCAAGGGCTTGCAGCGTCCCGAAGAGGTTGCAGCCCGCCGTGGCCTGCCCCTCGAGGACGTGGCCCCGGCCGGTATGCTGCGCGCTCGCGCACAGGCTGGGAGCGTGAAGTAATGGCACAGCTCAAGGTCACCCAGGTCAAGAGCACCATCGGCACCAAGCAGAACCAGCGGGACAGCCTGCGCACCCTCGGACTGAAGGGCATCCGCAAGTCCGTCGTCCGTGAGGACAACGCGCAGAACCGTGGTCTGATCAACGTGGTGCGTCACCTCGTCACGGTTGAGGAGGTCTAACCATGACCATCAAGTTGCATCACTTGCGGCCCGCTCCCGGTGCCAAGACCGACAAGACTCGTGTCGGTCGCGGTGAGGGCTCGAAGGGTAAGACCGCAGGTCGCGGAACCAAGGGCACCAAGGCACGTAAGAACGTGCCGGCCGCCTTCGAGGGTGGACAGATGCCGCTGCACATGCGTCTGCCTAAGCTCAAGGGCTTCAAGAATGCGTTCCGCACCGAGTACCAGGTCGTGAACGTCGGTGACATCGCTCGCTTGTTCCCCGAGGGCGGACAGGTCGGCGTCGCCGAGCTCGTCGCCGCGGGCGCGGTGCGCAAGAACGAGCTCGTGAAGGTTCTCGGCGAGGGAGACCTCACCGTCGCCGTCCAGGTCACGGTGAACAAGTTCTCGGGCTCCGCCAAGGAGAAGATCACCGCTGCTGGTGGTACCGCCACCGAGCTGTGATCCTCCCCGTCAGTTAGCTGTCGGATGGCCGCAACACCCCGTCTTGGGCGAGTTGCGGCCATCCGTCGCTCCGGGGCGTTCGGACCGGGCATACTGGTCAGGGCCAGCCCCCCGGACGGGGGCTGTAGTTTGATGTGTCACTGCTAGAGTTCTAGAGTTCTGCAATCCAAGGGGCGGGTCATTCGATCGACTCGCCGTGTGTCGTGTGCCAGGAGGATCTTTGCTTTCCGCCTTTGTCTCGGCCTTTAGGACACCCGACCTGAGGCGGAAGATCCTCTTCACCCTCGGCCTGGTCGCCCTGTACCGGCTGGGTGCCACGATGCCCTCGCCTGGTGTCGACTACGGCAACGTGCAAGCGTGTCTCGAACAGGCGACACAGGGCGAGTCCGCCGGCATCTACTCCCTGATCAACCTGTTCTCCGGCGGCGCGTTGCTGCAGCTGTCGGTGTTCGCGATCGGCATCATGCCGTACATCACGGCGAGCATCATCGTCCAGTTGCTCACGGTCGTCATCCCGAGGTTCGAGGAGCTTCGCAAGGAAGGCCAGGCGGGCCAGGCGAAGATGACTCAGTACACGCGATACCTGTCGATCGCCCTCGCCGTGCTGCAGGCCACCGGCATCGTCGCGCTGGCGGCGCGTGGTCAGCTCCTACAGGGCTGTGCGGAGCCCATCCTTGCCGACGACAGCGTCTTCGGGCTCGTCATGATCGTGCTCGTGATGACCGCCGGTGCGGCGCTTGTGATGTGGTTCGGTGAGCTGGTCACCGAACGCGGCGTCGGCAACGGCATGTCCCTGCTCATCTTCGCCGGCATCGCCTCGCGCATTCCGGTCGAGGGCCGCAACATTCTCGAAGGCCGCGGCGGCGTGACCTTCACGCTCGTGTGCATCGCGGCACTGTTGATCATCATCGGCGTCGTGTTCGTCGAGCAGGGTCAACGTCGTATCCCGGTCCAGTACGCCAAGCGGATGGTGGGCCGCAAGATGTACGGCGGCTCGTCGACGTACTTGCCGCTGAAGGTGAACCAGGCCGGCGTCATCCCGGTGATCTTCGCGTCCTCGCTGCTGTACCTGCCCAACCTCATCGCGCAGCTCTCCGGTGCGGCTACCAATCCCAATCCGAGTTGGTGGCAGCGCTGGATCAACGAGTACTTGGTGAACCCGGCCAACCCGGTCTACATCCTGATCTACTTCGGGATGATCGTCTTCTTCACGTACTTCTACGTCGCCATCACCTTCAACACGGAGGAACGCGCCGACGAGATGAAGAAGTTCGGTGGCTTCATCCCAGGTATCCGTCCCGGGCGTCCGACCGCCGACTACCTGAGCTATGTGCTGAGCCGAATCACGCTGCCGGGTGCCATCTATCTCGGCACCATCGCGGTGCTGCCGAACCTCTTCCTCGAGGTCGGCAACACCGGTGGTGTGGCAAATCTGCCGTTCGGTGGTACGGCGGTGCTGATCATGGTCAGCGTCGGCCTCGATACCGTCAAGCAGATCGAGAGCCAGCTGATGCAGCGAAACTATGAAGGGTTCCTCAAGTGAGACTTGTCCTCCTTGGTCCTCCCGGTGCCGGTAAGGGCACCCAGGCCGCGATTCTGTCCGAGAAGCTGGGCGTTCCGCACATCTCCACCGGAGATTTGTTCCGAGCGAACATCGGGGAGGAGACCCCGCTCGGACTCGAGGCCAAGAGGTACCTCGACGCGGGCGATCTGGTCCCGAGCGAGATCACGAACAGGATGGTGAAGGCCCGCGTCGCGGAGCCCGATGCGACCAATGGGTTCCTGCTCGATGGCTTCCCGCGCACGGTCGATCAGGCCAAGGCATTGGAAGAAATCCTTGCAGGTCTCGACGCCAAGCTCGATGCGGTACTCGCGTTCGATGTCGACGACGATGTCGTTGTCGAGCGGATGCTCGCCCGCGGTCGCGCCGACGATACGGAGGACGTCATCCGCAACCGCATGCGCGTCTACCGGGAGGAGACGGCGCCGCTGCTCGACTACTACGCCAGCCAGGTCGTGACTGTAGATGCTGTCGGGGCTGTCGAAGAGGTCAACGCCCGCGCCCTCGCGGCGCTGGGCAAGTAATGGCGTTCGGCCGCAGACGCAAGGTCGTTCCGTTTCGCACGCCGGGTGAGCTCGATGCTATGGCGGCCGCAGGGGAGATCGTCGGGGCCGCCCTGGTGGCGGTGCGTGATGCGGCCAAGCCCGGTGTCAGCACGCTCGAACTTGACCAGGTCGCCGAATCCGTGATCCGTGGCGCCGGCGCTGTGCCGTCGTTCCTCGGATACCACGGGTTCACCGGATCGATCTGTTCGTCGGTCAACGACCGGGTGGTCCACGGTATCCCGTCCGCCGACGACATCCTCGGCGAGGGCGACTTGGTGTCCATCGACTGCGGCGCCATTCTCGATGGTTGGCATGGAGACTCGGCGTGGACGTTCGGAGTCGGCACTTTGAGCGAGGCCGACTCTCAGCTCAGTGAGGCGACACGGTTGTCCATGGAGGCGGGCATCGCGGCGATGGTCGAAGGCAACCGACTGACGGATGTCTCTCACGCAATCGAACTCGGTGCCCGCGCCGCGGGGTCATCGCACGGCCGCCGGTACGGGATCGTCGACGGCTACGGCGGACACGCGATCGGTCGCGAAATGCACATGGATCCGTTCCTGCCGAACGAGGGCCGGCCCGGCAAGGGGCCGCGTCTTGTTATCGGATCGGTCCTGGCGATCGAGCCGATGCTCACGCTAGGCACGCACGAGACGCGCGTCCTCGGCGACGAGTGGACAGTGGTTACAACCGACGGCAGTCGTGCTGCGCACTGGGAGCACACCGTCGCCGTCACCGAGCACGGACCGCGGATTCTCACACTGCGATCCGGCGACAACTGAGATCGCCCCGCAATCAGCCGTCGAGCAGGACGGTCACCGGACCGTCGTTGACGAGACTCACCTGCATGTGAGCTCCGAACCGTCCCACCTCCACTGTCGCACCGTGTCCGCGCAACGCGTCGGCGAAGGCATCGACGAGGGGTTCGGCCACGGCGCGAGGCGCGGCAGGCGACCACGACGGGCGCCGGCTGCGACGGGTGTCCGCCATCAGGGTGAACTGGCTGACGACCAGGATCGGAGCGTCGACGTCCGATGCGGATTTCTCGTCGTCGAGGATCCGCAGCCGCCATACGCGACGGGCGAGATTCGAAGCGGCCACCGGATCGTCGTCAACCCCTACGCCGAGAAGTACGAGCAGGCCCTGACCGTCCTCGGGAGGCGAGATGCGGGCCACCTCCTCGCCGTCAACCGTCACCGCCGCCGATGTGACCCGCTGGACGAGCGCGCGCATTGCAGATGTTCTTCCCTTCTGGGTGAAGCAACTCGAAGTCGAGAAGCGGGAGATCCCGCCCGCATTTGGCCTGGTTCGAAATTGCCGGTAAGGTGGAACAACGGTGCGCCCTGCGTATCGGTCGTTTGCGTGTCCGACGTCAGTCGGACTGTCGTGGTCGGTCGGCGAAAAAAGTGCTGTACGTAGGTCTCGGATAGGCGTCTGAAAAGGACGCTGTTCCCCTTCTGGGACCGCGTCGGCGTTCAGGACCACCGCTGTAGCGGATACCGGTGACGGTAGCCGATGAACCCATTGCGCCACTCAACGGATCGCGGAGGACATGGCTAAGAAAGACGGGGCTATCGAGGTCGAGGGACGAGTTGTCGAACCGCTGCCCAATGCGATGTTTCGCATTGAGCTCGAGAACGGCCACAAGGTCCTCGCGCACATCAGCGGCAAGATGCGTCAGCACTACATTCGCATTCTTCCCGAGGACCGCGTCGTGGTGGAGCTTTCGCCCTACGACTTGTCGCGTGGGCGCATCGTTTACCGCTACAAGTAAGAACTTCCCCGGCCACACCCGGCCGGGGAGAACTATGTCTGCCCTCGGGTGGACACACAACAGGAGATCAGACGCACGTGAAGGTTCAGCCTAGCGTCAAGAAGATCTGCGAGAAGTGCAAGGTGATTCGCCGTAACGGGCGAGTCATGGTGATCTGCGACAACCTACGCCACAAGCAGCGTCAGGGCTAGTCCTCACGGCCACCGCTTCTTCGAGATCTGCTTGGCAACAAGCAAAGAGAAGACCTCTCAGCACCAACCGCAACCCGGGCCGAAGCAACACCCAAGGCAGGTAGCGGTCCACCCCCGGCACGGAGGCCGGGGCCCCACTGTGAGTGTGAACCGCAGAGTTTTTCAGACGCAGGGGACGGACTGGGAGCAGACCTCCGCACACCGATAGGAATGCCACATGGCACGTCTCGCAGGTGTCGATCTTCCCCGCGAAAAGCGCATGGAGATCGCACTGACCTACATCTACGGCATCGGCCGTACGACCTCCAAGGAGATCCTGACAGCTACGGGTATCAGCCCAGAGCTGCGCAGCAAGGACCTGTCCGACGAGGACCTCGCCAAGCTCCGCGAGTACATCGAGGAGTCGGTGAAGGTCGAGGGTGACCTGCGCCGTGAGGTGCAGTCGGACATTCGCCGCAAGATCGAGATCGGCTGCTACCAGGGCCTGCGCCACCGCCGTGGTCTGCCCGTGCGTGGTCAGCGCACCAAGACCAACGCCCGCACCCGCAAGGGTCCGAAGCGCACCGTCGCAGGAAAGAAGAAGTAATGCCTCCGAAGTCACGCAGCACCGGTCCGAGGAAGACCCAGAAGGGGCGTCGCAGGGACAAGAAGAACGTTCCGCACGGTGCCGCTCACATCAAGAGCACCTTCAACAACACGATCGTGTCGATCACCGACCCGGCCGGCAACGTCATCTCCTGGGCGTCGTCGGGCCACGTGGGCTTCAAGGGCTCGCGTAAGTCGACGCCGTTCGCTGCCCAGCTCGCCGCCGAGAACGCTGCTCGCAAGGCGCAGGAGCACGGCGTCAAGAAGGTCGACGTCTTCGTCAAGGGCCCGGGCTCGGGCCGCGAGACCGCGATCCGCTCGCTGCAGGCTGCAGGCCTCGAGGTCGGCACCATCTCCGATGTCACCCCCCAGCCGCACAACGGCTGCCGCCCGCCCAAGCGCCGCCGCGTCTAGTACGGGAAAGGAAGGTAAGAAATGGCTCGTTACACCGGACCCGTCACCCGTAAGTCGCGTCGTCTCCGCGTCGACCTGGTTGGAGGCGATCAGGCCTTCGAGCGTCGCCCCTACCCGCCGGGCCAGCACGGCCGTGCGCGGATCAAGGAGAGCGAGTACCTGCTCCAGCTTCAGGAGAAGCAGAAGGCACGCTTCACCTACGGCGTCATGGAGAAGCAGTTCCGCCGCTACTACCAGGAGGCGGTCAACCGCCCCGGCAAGACCGGTGAGAACCTGCTGCAGATCCTGGAGTCGCGTCTCGACAACGTCGTGTACCGCGCAGGCTTGGCCCGCACCCGCCGTCAGGCGCGTCAGATGGTCACGCACGGGCACCTTCTCGTGAACAACAAGAAGGTCGACATCCCCAGCTACCGCGTCTCGCAGTACGACATCATCGATGTCCGCGAGAAGTCGCTGGCGACCCTGCCGTTCCAGATCGCCCGCGAGACCCAGGGCGATCGCCCGGTCCCGGGTTGGCTTCAGGTCGTCGGAGGCCGTCTCCGCATCCTGGTGCACCAGCTTCCCGAGCGTGCGCAGATCGAGGTTCCGCTGCAGGAACAGTTGATCGTCGAGTACTACTCGAAGTAAGGCACAAAGCCTGGGGGCGGCCGGTAACGTCGAATCCGGCATCACCGGCCACTCCCGGGTCCGGGCCTTTCCCATCGTGGGCGTCATATGGCGGACGCCCGTACAGGAGGAAAATCAATGCTCATTTCTCAGCGACCCACGCTGACCGAAGAGGAAATCGCTGACAACCGCTCGAAGTTCGTCATCGAGCCCCTCGAGCCAGGCTTCGGATACACCCTCGGCAACTCGTTGCGCCGCACCCTGCTGTCGTCGATCCCCGGTGCCGCGGTCACCAGCATCCGCATCGACGGCGTCCTCCACGAGTTCACCACGGTCCCGGGTGTGAAGGAGGATGTCACCGACGTCATCCTGAACCTCAAGGGCCTGGTCGTGAGTTCCGAAGAGGACGAGCCGGTCACCATGTACGTCCGCAAGCAGGGCCCCGGGGTCGTGACTGCGGGTGACATCGTTCCGCCGGCCGGCGTCACGGTCAACAATCCGGATCTGCACATCGCCACCCTGAACGACAAGGGCAAGCTGGAGATCGAGCTCGTCGTCGAGCGCGGTCGTGGCTATGTCCCCGCCGTCCAGAACAAGGCGTCCGGCGCAGAGATCGGCCGCATTCCGGTCGACTCGATCTACTCGCCGGTGCTCAAGGTCACCTACAAGGTGGAGGCGACCCGCGTCGAGCAGCGCACCGACTTCGATCGGCTGATTCTCGACGTGGAGACCAAGAACTCCATCACTGCTCGGGACGCGCTCGCTTCGGCGGGCAAGACCCTGGTTGAGCTCTTCGGCCTGGCCCGTGAGCTGAACGTCGAAGCAGAGGGCATCGAGATCGGACCCTCGCCCGCCGAGGCCGATCACATCGCTTCCTTCGGACTCCCCATCGAGGACTTGGACCTGACGGTCCGCTCCTACAACTGCCTCAAGCGCGAAGGTGTTCACACCGTCGGCGAGCTCGTGGCACGCACGGAGTCCGATCTGCTCGACATCCGCAACTTCGGACAGAAGTCCATCGACGAGGTCAAGGTCAAGCTGCACTCGCTCGGCCTCACCCTCAAGGACAGCCCTGCGTCCTTCGACCCGACGACCGTTGCCGGCTACGACGCCGCCACCGGCACGTGGAGCGATGCCGACACCGGTTCCTTCAGCGAGGCTGAAGGCACCGATCAGGACTACGCCGAGACCGAACAGCTGTAACCCGTATCACCCGGCACATGGGCAAATGTGCTGGGCGAGCCCAAGAGGAGCTCCAATGCCCAAGCCCAAGAAGGGTGCCCGCTTCGGCGGGTCGGCGTCGCACCAGAAGGCGATCTTCGCCAACCTGGCGACTGCTCTCTTCGAGCACGGCCGAATCACCACCACGGAGGCCAAGGCCAAGGCCCTGCGTCCGTACGCCGAGAAGCTCGTGACCAAGGCCAAGGGTGGATCCCTGGCCGACCGTCGCGAGGTTCTGAGGGTCATCCGCGACAAGGATGTCGTGCACGCCCTGTTCGCGGAGATCGGCCCGTTCTACGCCGACCGCGACGGCGGTTACACCCGCATCATCAAGACCGTCCCCCGCAAGGGTGACAACGCTCCGATGGCAATCATCGAGCTCGTCAAGGAGCAGACGGTCACCTCGGAGGCGGACCGCGCCCGTCGCGTCGCCGCTTCGCAGGCCGCCCCGGCTGCCGAGGAAAACGTGGTCGAGGCCGAGGCCGAGGCCAGCGAAAGCGAGGCCAGCGAAACCGAGGCCACCGAGGCCGAGGTCGACAGCGCCGACGAGGCCAAGTCCGAGGCCGACGAGGCCAAGAAGGACTAGTCCACTTGGTTTCGGCACATGCCGCATCGAACGAACCCGTCGTTCCCGTAGGGGACGGCGGGTTCGTTCGCTTGCGCCTCGACATCTCGTACGACGGCACCGACTTCACCGGGTGGGCCCGGCAACCCGGCCACCGCACGGTGTGCGGTGAGATCGAGGAGAAGCTGAGCACGATCGTCCGCACCCCGGTGCTGCTCACGGTGGCCGGCCGCACCGACGCCGGCGTGCACGCGAGCGGACAGGTGGCGCACGTGGACGTGCCCGCCGACATGGTGCCCGACGACCCGCAGCGCTGGGTGCGGCGCCTGGCTCGGTTCCTGCCCCGCGACGTTCGCATCAAGCACGTCTCGTTCGCTCCCGCGCACTTCGACGCCCGGTTCTCCGCGATCCGCCGACACTACGAATATCGACTGACCACTGCGCCGTACGGTGCCGAGCCGCTCCGAGCACGCGATACGGTCGCATGGCCCAGAGAGGTCGACGTCGACGCGATGCGGGAGGCGTCGTCGGAGCTGCTGGGCCTGCACGACTTCGCCGCCTTCTGCAAACGGCGTGAGGGCGCGACAACGGTCCGCGAGCTCCAGCGCTTCGACTGGGAGCAGTCTGGTCACGAGCTGAGGGCTTTCGTCACCGCGGACGCGTTCTGCTGGTCGATGGTTCGCAGCCTCGTCGGCGCGGCACTGGCCGTCGGCGAGGGTCGCCGCACGATCGAGTGGATGGCGGGCCTACTCGCCGAACGCGAACGCGCCAGCGCGGTTTCCGTCGCGCCGGCGCACGGACTCTCCCTCGTGCGCGTCGACTATCCCGCGGACGAGGATCTGGCCGCCCGCAACGAAGCCACTCGGGAGAAGCGCACGGTGATCGATCCGAGCGGATCGGGCTGCTGCGGAGAGGAGTAGCCTGACGCTCGGCGCCGTCACCCACGGGCAGTGCGGGGGATCTGAGGTCCGATGGCAACGAACACTTCGACGATCGAGGATCGCGACGATGAATCAGTGGTGGATCTCGCTTCAGGTTCTCGCGCCCGCCTTCTGGCTCGGGATGGTCGTCGCGATCTCGTTCCTGGAAGCCCCGATCAAGTTCCGCGCGCCCGGTGTGACGATCCCGATCGGGCTGGGCATCGGCCGGCGAGTGTTCCGTGCGTTGAACATTGCGGAAGTCGTCGTGCTGGTGGTGCTGTGGATCGCGACGATCGCGGCCGAGCCGACCCCGACCGCCGCGGTACGGAATCTGCTCGCGGCGTTGACGATCGTTCTGGCAATCCAGGTCGCAGGCATTCGCCCGCCGCTCAGTCGCCGGTCGGACAGGATCCTGGCCGGAGAAGATCTTCCTCGATCCCACGCACACCACCTGTACGTCGCGTTCGAGGTCGTGAAAGTGATACTTCTGGTCTGGCTGGCGGTGGCCGCAGTGGCCGTTCATATCTGAGCGGCGGCCGTCGGGGCCTGCCGACTCAGCCCGCGAGTTGGCGGGCGATGACGAGTCGCTGAATCTGGTTGGTGCCCTCGAAGATCTGGGTGATCTTCGCTTCGCGCATGTACCGCTCCACGGGGAAGTCCTGGGTGTAGCCGTACCCGCCGAACACCTGCACCGCGTCGGTGGTGACTTTCATGGCGGCGTCGGTCGCCACGAGCTTCGCGACGGAAGCGTTGCGTGAGTAGGGAAGTCCGGCGTCGCGGCGGCGGGCAGCATCGAGGTAGGTGGCGCGCGCGGAGTCGACGGCGGCGGCCATGTCCGCCAGGACGAAGCCGAGGCCCTGATGGTCGATGATCCGCTTGCCGAACGCCTTGCGTTCCTTGGCATACGCGACGGCGTCGTCGAGGGCGCGCTGGGCCAACCCAACCGCGACGGCGGCGATGCCGAGGCGTCCGGAGTCGAGTGCGCTGAACGCGATGGGCAGGCCCTGGCCCACTTTGCCGATGAGCCGCTCGCTCGGGACGAAGGCGTCGTCGTAGTGCGCGGCAGTCGTCGGAATCGCCCGGAGCCCCATCTTCTCCTCCGGCTTGCCGAAGCTCAGACCCTCGGTGTCCTTGGGAACCAGGAAGCAGGAGATGCCGCGGGAGCCGTCGTCGCTCGTTCGAGCGAACAGGGTGTAGAAGTCGGCACGGCCACCGCTGGTGATCCACGCCTTGCTCCCGTTGATACGGAATCCGCCCTCGACCTCGGTCGCTCGGCACATCAGCGCGGCGGCATCGGATCCGGCCTGTGGTTCGGACAGGCTGTAGGCGCCGACGGTCTCGCCGCCGAGCATGTCGGGCAGCCACTTGGCCTTCTGCTCATCGGTGCCGTGCGTGGCGAGAGCGAAGCAGGACAGGCTGTGCACGCTCGTGGCGACGGCGACGGCCGCCCAGCGCGAAGCGATCTCCTCGAGGACCTGTAGGTACACCTCGTAGGGCTGGTTGCCGCCGCCGAACTCCTCCGGGTACGGCAGGCTCAGCAGCCCCGCTCGGCCGAGTGCGGGAAAGACGCCCTCGGGGAAGGTTTCGCTCTTCTCGTGCTCGTCGACGATCGGGGCGAGCACCTTGTCGGCGACCTCGCGGGTGAGGTCGATCAGATCGTGGGCTTCCTGGGTGGGCAGCAGGCGTTCGACGGGCACGGTGGCTCCTCGCTGGACTGACGAGATGATCAAGTCAGGAATGAGTAGTACTGAAAATGATACTTCAGTACTGTCTAGGGTATGGCAACCCCGGTGAGGACGACGGCTCGGCGCATCGCGCTGTTCGACGAGCTCGTGGCACTGATCCTCGACGAGGGATTCGCCCACCTCACTCTCGACGACCTCGCCGCTCGCCTGCACTGCTCGAAATCGACGCTGTACCGTCTCGCGGACAGCAAGGAGCAACTGGTGAGGGCCGCGACGGTGCACTTCTTTCGCGCTGCAACCGCGGAGATCGAGGCGAGCCTGTCCGGGGCTGTCGGTGCCCGCGAGCGTATCCGGACCTATCTCGAGGCGGTTGGGGAGCAATTGCGGCCCGCCTCAGCGCAGTTCATGGAGGACCTGGCCGGCGACTCGGCGGCGCGGGAGGTCTACGAGCGCAACACGCGGTTGGCGGCGCGACGCGTCCAGCAGCTCATCACCGAGGGGGTCGAGGCGGGCGAACTGCGGGACGCACATGCGGCCTTCGTCGGCGACGTAGCAGCCGCGGCGATGGTACGGATCCAGCAGCGGCAGGTCGCGGCGTCGACCGGGCTGGGTGACGCAGCGGCGTATCAGGAGCTCGCGATCCTGCTGACCCGGGGACTCTGACTCTACGATCGGATCGGAAGGGAGGCGCTCATGGAGCTGGATCGGCCGCTACGACTCGAGGTGATCGTCGGCAGCGTTCGCGTCAAGCGGTTCGCGCCCGTCGTCCTCGATTGGTTCCTCGAACGGGCCCGCGTCCGCGACACCTACGACACCGCCGTTCTCGACCTGGCGGAGATCCCACTACCGCAGGATCTTTCGGCGTCACAAGTGGTCGACTCGTTCACCGACCGGATCGGCAGAGCGGACGCCTTCATCGTTGTCACCAGCGAGTACAACCACGGCTACCCGGCGGCGCTCAAGACCGCATTCGACACCGTCAAGTACGAGTGGCGGGCCAAGCCCGTTGGCTTCGTAGCATACGGAGGAATGTCGGGCGGGCTTCGTGCGGTCGAGCAACTCCGTCAGGTAGTAGCCGAACTGCATATGGTCTCGATCCGGGAGGCCGTCAGTTTCCATCAGGCCCGCAAGCACTTCGACCCCGAGGACGGTGCCGCGAACGACGCTGTCGAGCGGATGCTCACGCAGTTGGCCTGGTGGGCCGACGCGCTCCGAACTCAGCGCGAGCAGTCCCCGTATCCGGGTTGACAGGTCAGCGCGCGGCGACCGATCCGGACGTTTTCGCCAACCGAGGCGCCAAATATTGGCGGCCAAAGTTCTTACACGCGGGCGACGTGGAGATCACGGCTGCCGTACGTCTGGGTGGTGCTGTGGCCGTTGATATCGAGCCCGACAACCCGCCCGAAGCCCTGCCGCCACGGGACGCGGCACCCCTTCCGGCTCACTACGGATCCACATCACGATGACGAGCATTCCACCCCACCGGACCGCCGCCGCACGAAATTGTGCGGCGGCGGTCGAACTTAGCGCCCATTCGCGGATCTGGGTCGATCAGAGGGGCGCGGGAAGAAGAGTCACAGACGTGAGATTCGATCGAACGGGTACCGACCCATCGTGCCGACGACCAACCCGTAGACAGCAGTGACCGCAAGTTTCCAGAGCGGGAGCTCGATCTCCATATCCGAGAGAATGCTGGGAACCAGGGCTACCGCTGGAATCAGTGCGAGCACAGAAGACACCGTGCACCAGCGGGCGACGAGTTCATTCGCGGTGCGGGACAGTTCGGGACTCTCACGCACCCTGTCGGGCACCTCGTAGCCCTTGTCTGGGTCGGTGACCCAGCCCCGGAACCCGATGTACGCGGCTAGACCGCTCGCCATTGCCGCGATCAGGAACAGGAGTGCTACTACAAGGTCTGCCATTGCCGCTTCCTGTTCCCACAAGAACGCAGAATGATACGCAATGAACTCTCCCCTGTGAGATATGCGAAATGGCCGTTTGGACGCTAGCAGAGGTGCGTTGCGGTTCGTAAATTTGACCGTTTGGTCGGCGCCCCGAAAGGGTGAAACCCTGTATCGCAGTGCATTTGAGGATGCATAGCCGGTCCCGGAGGCCCCTGGCCCCGCGAGCGGTTCTGGGTCGAGTCTTCGTCGTGATTGTTTTCTTGTGCCGCGAGGATGCGCGGGAGGTCTTGTGCGAGCCAGTTGGACTCGGCGACCGCATGGGCCTCGAGCGCGGCTGCTTCGCTTCGCCCACGGCGGATCGCCTCAGCGTGCCCACCGGCGTTCTCCACGCGGGGGACGTCGATCGTCACGCCCACGGTCACATCCTCGACAGCTGTGCCGGTGGCAACGGCGATGACTCTCGTGCCGTCTGGTCGGATTCGCCGGCGCGGAATGCTTGTGAGCCAGAGTTCGGGGATGGAGACCACCCGCCACTTGCCGTCACGGGCGGCCTTGACCAGGTAGTTCGCCTTGGTCCTGTTCCTTTGGTCGCATGGGCGGTGGTGATCGTAGGTGCTGCCGGGACATTTCGGTCCCGGGTGCGCGCCGGCGTCCACCTGCGGGGCACGAAACCGGCACCGGAGGGATTGGGACCTCCGCTGTCAGGGGGCCGCTGTTACATGAAGTAGTCCTCGTGGGCGGGGGTCGGTTCGTAGGCCGACGCACTCCGAACCCAGCGCGAGCAGTCCCCGTCCCCGGGTTGACCGGTCAGCGCGCGGCGACCGGTCGCGCTCCGGCGGCAACCGGTCGTGCGATGAACGCGGTCTCGGACGGAATCGTCACCAGGGCCGCATCGATTCGTTCATCGCCGACGGTCACCACGACCCGATCGCCACACGCGCCCGGCTGCACAATCGAGACGTCCGGTATCGATTGCGGAAACATGCGGGGATCGGAGTGAACATGGATGATCGTCACCCCGGATCGTGCCGCTGGAGGGGGCACGCCGTCGACGACGACCGTGTCGAAACCCGCTTCGGACCCGAGTGATTCGTCGGACAGTCGCAGTCGCATAGGTGTCGCCACGGAACCGACCAAATGTGCCCAGGCGTGCGGCCGGTCGGTGTGAACAAGGACCCGTGCTCCGGTCGCGACCGCCCGGAACACCACTTGCTGTGCCAGATAGAGTTCGCCCGCGAGATGGACCTCGCCGACTCCGGGCCCGGTGATCCGCGCGGCGAGGGCGGTCCCGTTCACATCGGAGCCGACGAGCTGTCCGCAGCCCGAGACCGACAGGGAGAGCGAATCGAGGCGGTCGAAGGTGATCTCGCCCAGCGGAGTGAGGGCGTCGAGGTCCGGCGACGACACAGGTAGGTGCGCCAACAGCGCATCGCGGTGCCGGCCCTGCGCCGAGATCAGCCCCGGCAGTTTCACAGGTTCAGGGGCCGTGTGTGTGGTGCGGCGATAGGAGGCACCCACGCGAATCGAACCCGAATCGCGGCCCGGACGCAGGCGCACCGCGACGGTAGTGCCCAGGCTCGGCATGGTCCACAGCCCGGTCAGCAGCTTGCGTGAGAGTTTGCGTGTGTCCAAGACGTTGCCCACGTTGTGGGCACCGGCCAACGGCACGTGATCCCATTCCTGATCCATCGCGTCAGGGTGCACGCCGCGGCAGACGCGGGCACAGGCCGAGTCGATCTCAGCCGCAGACAAGATCCGGGCGCGGCAACCGGCGTCGGTGAGGGTGCGAACCACTCGGCGTGCAGCAACGGCAAGTGTGCGCGACGTGCCTTCGGCGCCGCCACCGCGACGAGTTACAGACACCGCGTTCGCCGAGGCGTCGAAACGTAGTACCACCCACACGATCCGATGAGCAGTGGCAGGCAGTGGGCCGATGAGGGCGTCGTAGACCTCCGCGGCGGGTGTTCCGGCGACCGCACGGCTGCCGTGGCTGACGATGTCAATGCCACTGAGGGCCACGTCGTTCTGCGCGAGGCAGCCCGCGAGTGCCGACAGCGGCAGTCGGTCTGGAGAGTCGTCGAACTCCGGGGTTATCCGGGTCCGGCTCTTCGTTGGCGGCAGCAACTCGACCACGGCCAACACCTGCCCGTCGATCCAGTGCAGCCCCACCGTCTCCGTCGGTGAGTGAAAATCCGCACCCTTCCCGATACCGGGTCGACGTTTACGGAGGTAGTGCCACGAGGCCTCCGCCCACGACACTGGCAGACGCCCATCCACCCGAACGAACAGCAGCGCACCGATCGGCACAGCGACGGCTGCGGCCGCCCACAACGGCAGGCCTGCCCAGAGCCCGACCAGGCCGACCGCAACGGCCAGCAGTTGCGCCATGACGATGGTGGCCACGGTGACAGTGCTCGTGTGCGGACGGCGTCCGGCACGGATTCGGTCCACGGTCCCTCCCCGATGCCTGAACCAGACGGACCTCGCCCGTCGTGAGTGCGTTCTCGCGAACTGTACTGTGTGGGGTCGTATCGGGCGCCGGATGGGGGAGGAAACGTGGCGGCACAGCCGACGACACGGTGGCAGGTCAGCGGATACCGGTTTCTCGTTCGGCGAATGGAACATGCGCTCGTCCGGCGCGACGTGCGGATGCTCAGCGACCCGATGCGGTCACAGTCGCGGGCGCTCGGAGTGGGAGTGGCCATCGCATGTCTCGGGCTGGCGGCCGCCGCTGCGCTCGCGCTGTTCCGACCACAGGACAAGATCGGCAACGCGTCGATCGTCGTCGGCAAGGACTCGGGCGCGATGTTCGTCGTCATGGACGGCGCACTGCACCCGGTGCTCAACCTTGCGTCGGCACGGCTGATCGTCGGGGAATCGGCGAAACCAGTGATGGTCAACGAATCTGAGATCGACACCAGGCCCCGTGGGGCACTTGTCGGCATTCCCGGTGCGCCGTCGGCGCTCCCGGCGGGCGGTGGCACCGAAGGGCAACCGTGGACGGTGTGCGACACCGTCTCATCTGACGGACTGCGATCGGTCACAACGACAGTCGTCGTCGGAGAACCCGCATGGGATGACCGGGTCGGGCAACTCGACTCCGGGGAGGCGCTGCTGGTGTCGCAGTCGGACAAGACGTTCCTGCTGTACGACGGACACCGTGCTCCCATCGATTTGGGGGACCAGGCAGTCACCCGTGCACTGGGACTCGAAGGGGCGCAGCCGCGTCCGATCAGTCGAGGGATGCTGAACGCGATCCCCGAGGCTCTGCCGATCGCGGCGCCCGACATCGACGGGGCGGGATCTGTGCCTGACTACGAGATCGCGGGGAGAACAGTGGGATCCGTCGTCAAGGTCAAGCGAGGAGACGACGCCCGGTACTACGTGGTGCTGCGGGACGGCGTCCAGGAGGTAAGTGAGGCCACCGCCGTGCTGGTTCACTTCTCGGATTCCCAGGGACAGGCCGAGGTGCCCACCGTCGCTCCCGACGCGCTCGGGCAGGCGCCCACCTCGCGCGGATTGGACGTGGCGACGTTCCCGAGCGCCCCGCCGCGACTCGTCAGCGATGCGGACGAGCCCGTCAGTTGCCTGACTTGGACCCCACACGGATCAGTGGAGGGCGACGACTCCGGTCGGGTCGACGCCACGCTGGCGGTGTCGGCCGGTCGCGGGCTCCCTGTCCCCAGCGATGCTCGCACCGTCCGACTGGCACAAGCGGACGGTCCCGGCGACAATGCCGATGCCGTCTACGTGCGAAGCGGCGGTAGCGGATTCGTGCAGACGACCGGCCTCGAGTCGGGCAGCTCCCGCAGGGGCGGGATGTTCTTCATCGCGGACACCGGGGTTCGGTACGGCGTCAAGAACGCCGACGCCGCCAAGGCACTGGGATTCGAGGTGCCCGGCGCGCCCGCGCCGTGGCGGATCGTCGAACTCCTCGCACCCGGGCCCTCACTCGGCAAGGAAGAAGCGCTCGTCGCCCACGACGGTGTCGCCCCCGACGAGAAGGCTGCACCAGTTGCGGCTGGGAACTGAATCCGCTCCGCCATTGTCGTAGTCACATTCGGCAGCACCGCCGCAGTCACGTCGAGCGGCACCGCCGCAGTCACATTTTGCGGCGGCGCCGTAGCGGATACGACGCGAGCACACTGAGCACCACGACCGCGGCGATCCCGCCCGTCGCGGCCAGCGCCACTGTGCGCGGTCGGGTGTCCGGTGTCGGAGCCGGCGTAGGCGCCGCGACAGGCACGGAGCGGGCGGCGTCGGAGGCAACGCCGTCCAGCGGCAGGTCTGCGGTCACCGCCGCGACCGGGTCGACCACTCCGTGTCCCACGTATGGATTCCACCCTTCGGCCGGGGCGTGCGCCGTGGATTCGATGCGCGAGATCACCTGCTGTGCAGTCAGGTGCGGATAGCGGGCGCGCACCAGCGCCACGGTCGCGGTGACCAGTGGTGCAGCGAAACTGGTTCCGTCGAACGAACGCGACTCTCCCTGCGAGGTGACCCACTGCTGAGTCTGGCTGCGCCCATCGGGGCTGAGGGAGACGATCCCGGTGCCCGGAGCCGCCACATCCACCCACGGGCCGCCAAGGCTGAACTCCGACGGGGACCCGTCCGGGTTCACCGACCCGACCGTCAGCACGTAGTCGTCGTACCAGGCCGGCGTCGCGATCATCGAAACCGAAGCCCATTGGTCGGCAGAAGGGTTCAGGGGGTCGAGGGGTGGATTCTGGATCATGCACCCACCCGACCCGTAGTTCCCGGCGGCAGCGACCACGACTGCGTCATGCACGAGTGCTGCGTATTGGACTGCAGCCCCGAGGGACCCGTCGTCGATGCCGTCAGCGGCAGATCGGCACGCCACCTCGGAGATGTTGATGACCTTCGCGTCCATCTCTGCGGCACGCCGAATGGCCATTGCCATCGTCTGAGTGTTGCCGTAGCCGGTCGAGTTCTGTACGTCGTTCGGGTCGTCCTGCCGCCTGGCTTCGGAGAAGTTCGCGCTCGACTGGCGGATGGAGATTATCTGGGCGTCGGGGGCGCCACCTGCGAAGCCAGAACCGGGGATCGGTGCCGCGGCGATGAGTCCGGCGACCACGGTGCCGTGGGCATCGCAGTCGCCGATGCCGTCACCGTTGGAAACGTAGTCACCACCGGGCCGCAGACCCGGAAGCCGGGGATGACCCGCGACGCCGGTGTCGATGATCGCCACGAGTTGGCCCTGTCCTCGGGTGATCGGCCACACCGACGCAAAGTTCATCGTGCGCTGCGCCTGAGGCACCTCCGGGTCGGCACCCATGGGTACCGCCACCGCACAAGCGTTGCGCTGCTCGGTCGGTGCCAATGGGGCTGGATCCGAGTTCGGGGGCAAGCGTGCCGGGTCGATCGGCGCAGGGACGACGGCTCCCCCGACACCTGGACCGAGAGAGGCGGTGAGCGCAACCAGTGCCGCGGCCACCGACACCCGCAGCAGTCGGCGGGTGGCAGTCCGACCGGTCACGATGACGCTCACAGCCCTCGGACGGCCGCAAAGATGCCGGAGACCCAGCACACGAGCGGTACGACAGCCGCGATCGCGGCGTAGTCGACCAGTTCGGAGGCACGCCGCTGCACCGGCGAGAAGGTTCTTTCCGGCGCGAGGATCCCGAGTGCGAGCGCAGCACCGACAGCCAGTGCCGCGACTGCGAACAGACCGAGTGCGGCGACCGGGACGGCAAGTGCGGTTGCGGCACAGAGGAGTACGAGGATCGTGCCTCCGCCGCCGATCAGCGGCACAGCCTGCTCAGCCGAGCTGTAAGTACGGCCGCGGAAGAGCAGCACCGTCGCGGCGGCGACGGCGAGCGCGGTCCCCGGCCAGTAGATCCCGGAGTCGGTCACCGGGACGGATGCGGCGAGTACGCCGAACCCGGTGAGCAGAGTCATCGCGCACACCAAACCGGTGAGGAATCGTCGTGCTCGGTCTGTACGTGCCTCAACGGATTCGAACGACGGAACGCTGCGCGCGTCGTCGGGGTCGTCTTCAGCGGGGTCGACGGACGTGCCCGGAGCCGGCACCGGGGGAAGGGGGAGCCTAGCGAGCAACATCGCGATGCGTGGTGCGCTCGCGAGCCCGATCAGGGCTGCGGCGGCGAGGAGCGCGCCCACCGTTCGCACGGACTGTTCGGTGAGCGTCGCGGCGAGCGCGGCGGTAGCACCGAACAGCGACACCGCGGTCGCAGTGGTGAAGACGGTGTGCCCGACGCCAGACGCGCGCAGAGCTAGCACCGCCGTGGCTCCGACCATGACCAATCCCAGCAGTACATGCGGTGCATCCCGCTCGCCCGGCACCAGCAGCACACCGGACGCGAACGCCACAGGCAGCGCCGCGGCACCCAAAGTGACGGCTGCAGCGGTGTCGCCGTAGACGCGACTGCCGACAGCTCCCGCGACGAGGAACAGCACGAGGGTCAGCAACGCGCATCCCGCCCCGACGAGCGACGCGACGGAACCATCGACCTGCAGCAAGGCGAAGGAACCCGCTGCGGCTGCCGCGATTGCGAGCGCGGACCCGGTCAGTCGCGCCATCTGCGGCGTCCACGGGCGAGTATGGCCCTTGTCGGCGATCGCGACGTTGTACATGATGTCGTCGAACAGCGGAGGGGGCGCGCTGGCCTCCGCGCTGTCGAAAACGAGGAGCTCACCATCGAGTACGCCGTGCTCCTGCAGGCTCAGCGCGGGCGCCAGCGGAGGCGTTCCAAGTCGTGACAGGGTCCACCGGGCCGGTTCGGTGCGCTCCTCCGATGCGTCGAAGTCGTTGGCGGAGCTGTGCTTCTGCACGAGATCGGCGATGCTCGGAACGAGCAGTTCGACGGGTACCGTACTCGGTAGCGCCAGGTCGATCTGGGTGTGCGGCGCGAGAATGGTCAACCTGACCATGTCGGCCGGACCCCGCCGCCGCGCACTATCGCCGGCCGTGTAGTCGGCTTCGAGAACTGTCACGATCATCCCCCCGAACTGTGTGGTTGGGATCCCCGTCCGGACCGCCTGCTTGGAAACCATCGGCACTGTACCCGGCTTCCTGGTTGCCCCTCCACCGTGTGTGTCGTGAGTGCGTGCGGTAGTTTCTCGAATCGCGAGTCAGGAGCCCGTGGGGGCGACTCCGCTTGGTCGACGTGACCGGTCCGTTCCAGGGCTGGCTTCTTCTGGGGGTGGCAGCATGGGCACGATCCATTTCGTGCGTCGGGCACGTCGGGGAGTTCCGCGTACGCCAGGCGGTGAGGTGAGTCTTCAGACGCCGCCAGAGATTCCACGTATCACACCCGGCAACTTGATGACCAAGCTGCTGCCGATCGTCATGGTTGCCGCCATGGTCGGCATGGTCGCACTGATGTTCACTTCCGGCATGGCCGCGAACCCCATGTCGCTGCTGTTCCCTGTGATGATGCTCGTGTCCGTGCTCGGCATGGTGGCCGGCTCGAGCCGCGGTGGCGGAGCCAAGGCGGCCGAGTCGAACGAGGACCGCAAGGACTACCTGCGCTATCTCGACCGGTTGCGTCGCGACGCCCTCGACACCGGAAGACAGCAACGCACTGCTCTCGAATGGAGCCATCCCGATCCGTCGGTGCTGTGGACGCTGACGGGAACGGTTCGCATGTGGGAGCGGCGAACCACCGATCCGGACTACCTCCACGTGCGGATCGGGCGGGGGAGTCAACGTCTGGCAACACGTCTCGTCGCGCCGGAGACCGGGCCGGTCGAGGACCTCGAGCCTGTGTCCGCGGTGGCGCTGCGGCGATTCGTTCGGGCCTACTCGGTGGTCCCGGAGCTGCCGACGGCCCTTTCGTTGCGCGGATTCGCGGCGATCTCCGTGGATGGAGACCGATCGAGTGCCCGTGGATTGGTCCGGGCGATGTTGATGCAACTGTGTTCGTTCCACGGGCCTGATCAGTTGCAGGTTGCAGTCGTCTGCGGGCCCGACACGGCGCCCGAATGGGAGTGGATCAAGTGGCTTCCGCACGCGCAGCATCCGGAATCGGTCGACGGCGTGGGCACCGCACGGATGGTCTACGGGTCGGTACTCGAACTCGAGTCGGCTCTGGGACAGCAATTCTCGATGCGGGGGCAGTTTTCGCGGAGCGCGCCTCCCACCGCCGGGGTGCCGCAGATCGTAGTCGTCGTCGACGGAGGCATCCTCGAGGGTGACAGTCGTGTCGTCACCGACGGGGGGCTGGACTCGGTGACACTGCTCGACCTCAGCGGGTACTGCCCGCGGCTCACGGCCACCCGAGGCCTGCAGCTCGTCACTGACAGCGGCTCGCTCGGTGCACGCAGCAGTGCCGGGATCGAGACGTTCGCGACTGTCGACGAGCTGACCGCGCAGCAGGCGTTGTCGGGTTCCCGGAGATTGGCCCCATACCGGATTGCTGCCCAGACGGAGGCGGATGAGGCGGTCGACGGCGCGCCCGTCGCGGCCGGCTGGAGTCGACTGCTCGGCATCGGTGATGTCGGCGGGTTCGATCCCGTTCACGCGTGGATGCCTCGGCACGGACGAGATCGGCTCCGGGTCCCGATCGGCGTGGGGACGGACGGCGGTCCCGTCGAGCTGGACCTCAAGGAGGCCGCGCAGAACGGCATGGGACCGCACGGCCTGTGTATCGGCGCAACCGGTTCCGGCAAGTCGGAGTTTCTGCGCACGTTGGTGCTCGGCCTCGTCGCGACTCATTCACCGGAGGCTCTGAACCTGGTGCTCGTCGACTTCAAGGGTGGCGCCACGTTCTTGGGCTTGGAGGATGCACCCCACGTCGCCGCGGTCATCACGAACCTCGCCGAGGAGCTGGCGATGGTCGACCGCATGAGGGACGCACTCGCCGGTGAGATGAACCGCCGCCAAGAGTTGCTCCGTGCCGCGGGGAATTTCGCGAACGTCACCGAGTACGAGAAGGCCCGCGGCGCGGGCGCGGATCTCGCGCCGATGCCGGCATTGTTCATCGTGGTCGACGAGTTCTCCGAACTGCTCAGCCAACAGCCGGAATTCGCAGAACTGTTCGTCGCGATCGGTCGTCTCGGACGTTCGTTGCACATGCATCTCCTGCTCGCCAGTCAGCGACTCGAGGAGGGCAAGCTACGCGGCCTCGACAGCCATCTGTCCTATCGGATCGGCCTGAAGACATTCTCGGCCAACGAGTCCCGTTCGGTCCTCGGGGTGCCGGACGCCTACCATCTGCCTGCGGCACCCGGCGCCGGATACCTCAAGTGCGATTCGGCGGAGATCGTGCGGTTCCAGGCGTCCTACGTCTCCGGCCCGTACCAGCGCGAACGAAGCCAACGGATCACGGGCGGGAGTGCACCGGCCATCGATGTGAGTCCGCGTCCGTTCACAGCGACACCCGTCGCGCTTCCCGTGCTGCCTGAACCTGTCGTCCCGATCGAACCGGAACCGGATCAAGAAGGTGACGTCGACTCCCGTTCGGTCCTGGAGGTCCTCGTCGACCGCATCCGTGGGCGTGGCCCCGCCGCCCACGAGGTTTGGTTGCCACCGCTCGACGTCGCTCCCACCCTCGACCAGATCGTCCCGGCGTCCACGTTCACGGAAGCCGTTGCCGACGTGAGTTCGCTGCAGGCCCCGATCGGTGTGGTCGACCGGCCATTCGACCAGCGGCGGGATCTTCTGGTCGCCGATCTGGCCGGGTCGACCGGCAACGTGGCCGTCGTCGGCGGCCCCCAGTCCGGCAAGTCGACGCTGCTGCGCACCCTGATCATGTCGATGGCCACGACACATTCGCCGCAGCAGGTGCAGTTCTACTGCCTCGACTTCGGCGGCGGAACGTTGTCCGGACTGGCGCAGTTGCCGCACGTCGGGTCGGTCGCGAACCGACTCGACGTCGACCTGGTGCGGCGCACGGTTGCCGAGATGACGACCCTCGTGCGACAGCGGGAGCGACGCTTCCGCGACCTCGGCATCGCGTCGATGGCGGAGTTCCGGCGGCTGCGCGGAACGGGGGGCGAGGGGTCTGCGGCGGCGGGCGCGGCCGAGGATCCGTTCGGAGACGTCTTCCTCGTCATCGACGGCTGGCCGGGCATTCGCCAGGACTTCGAGGCCCTCGAGGCCCAGATCGGCGCGCTGGCCGGGCAGGGCTTGTCGTTCGGCGTCCACGTGATCATCGCGTCCCCGCGCTGGGCCGACATCCGCCCGGCCCTCAAGGACCAACTGGGCACCAGAATCGAACTACGGCTGGGTGATCCGACGGATTCCGACGTCGGTCGCGCCAAGGCCATGACCGTCCCGTCCGGGCGGCCGGGGCGCGGTATCACCCGCGAGGGGCTGCACCTGCTCGTCGCGTTGCCACGATTGGACGGCGTCGGTCGTAGCGACGACCTCGGCGCCGGCGTCGCCGACGCCGTCGCCCGCCTCGGTGCGGTGCGCTCCGGCCCGCCGGCGCCGCCGGTGCGGATGTTGCCCGATCGGGTCCCGCGGGAGGACGTGGTGGCCGCCGCCACGGGGCACTGGCCGGTGCCCGCCATGTCGAACGGGGCGTGCCTATCGGTGCCGATCGGGATCGACGAGGCCGAACTCGCGCCGGTGTACCTCGACTTCGCGGACCAGCCACACTTCCTCGTGTTCGGCGACAGCGCGTGCGGCAAGACGACCCTGCTCCGCGGAATCTGTCTCGGGTTGATGGAATCCAACACCCCGAAGCAGGCCAAACTGATCATCGGCGACTACCGGCGCACCCTGCTCGGCGTCGTCGAGGGCGATCATCTGGCCGGGTATTCCGCGTCGGCAACTACGTTCGCGACGATGATGAACGACCTCGCGAGCATCCTCGAGAGTCGAATGCCCGGACCCGACGCCACACAGCAGCAGCTGCGTGAGCGATCCTGGTGGTCGGGGCCGGAGATCTACGTCGTCGTCGACGACTACGACCTCGTCGCGACGTCGAGCGGCAACCCGCTGGCGCCCCTGCTCGACTATCTCGCGCACGCGAAGGACGTCGGTTTCCACTTGATCATCGCGCGGCGGTCCGGGGGTGCGTCACGCGCACTGTACGAACCGGTGATCGCCCGGGTGCGCGACCTGGCCCCGGCGGCACTGGTGATGAGCGGCAGCCGGGAGGAGGGCAACCTGATCGGGACCGTTCGCCCCAGCGAGATGCCGTCCGGTCGGGGCACCTACGTCGCACGCTCCGGGACGTCGTTGGTCCAGCTTGCGTGGCTGCCGCCGCTGTGATTCGGCCGATCCTGTACCTCGCGGACGATGTCGTCTGGGTGCAGGGGCCTTCCGGGGCCATTCGGGTGCCCGACGACCCGGTGCGGCATTGTCTCGACTGTATCGACGACGACACCCTGCTCCTCGGAGCGCAGATCCTCGCGACTGTCGACGTCCTCGCGGCGGCCATCCATCGTGCGATCGGAACCGTCTCGGGAGGAACCGAATTCGTTCCGGAACTGACGGTCGCGCACCCTTCGCACTGGGGCATGCCACGCCGGGGTGTGTTCGAGGCGGCGGCGCGGCGCTGTGCCGACGACGTGGCCATGGTGCCCGCCGCCCTGGTGGTGCCGGTCCCGAGCAGTGGTACACGGTGGATTGTGCTCGAATGCGCTGCGCTGTCGACCACCGCCACTGTGGTCGAATTGGATCGGCACGGAGCGCCGAATGTCGTCTCGTGTGCACTAGCCCCGGAAACAGGGACTCTCGACCTCAGCGAAGACCCCGCTCAGGTCACGGTGATCGACCGGTTGGTGCGTGACGCCGCGGATGGGCGTTCGATCGAGGCCGTGTACGTGATCGGCACGGCAGCCGATGACGTCCTCGGAATCCTCACTACCGGAATCGGATCCACGGTCGTGTCGGTCCCACCGGCCACGATGGTCGAAAGACGGTCGGAAGCACAGCCCACCGACCAGCAGGATCGCACTGCCTCGTGGGTCAGCCCCGGCCCCACGCGCACCCCGGCGCCACCGCATCGACGGTGGCATGTTCCGCCGGCGACAGTCGCGGTGGTTGTGGCCGCCACTATCGGCGTCGCCGTCGCCGTCGCCGTCGCGTTGTGGCCGGTCCGGGCGCCGGACGTATCGGGCCGGACAGAACCGTTGGAACGCTTCGAGATCGGGTCCGCGAGCATGCACCTACCAGAAGAGTGGGGAGTGCGAGCGGCGGAACCGGGACGGCTCGAGCTGGTGCCTGACGGGGTGAGTGGGCGTCGAATCGTCGTGATTTCGGTCGATGTCGCTGCCGGCTCCGACCGGGTCGCGATTGCTCGTACCCTCGAGCGGCGGATCGTCGAACGCGGTCCGGACGGGCCCTTCTCCGGGTTCGATCCGGAGAAGGAGTTCGCCGGACGGGTCGGGGTCTCCTACCTCGAGACCCCCGACGACCAGTCAAGCGTGCGGTGGCACGTCCTCGTCGAGAACGACTTGCAGATGAGCGTGGGCTGTCAGTTCCGAGAAGGGGAGTGGGAGTCGCTCGCTGCCGATTGCGAGCAAGCTGTCCGCAGTATCGAGGTCGCGTCGAACTGAACAGTCACATCGAACTGAACAGAGGCGTCCCGGTGAAGGTTTCGGGATCGGTGGAACCGAATCAGCCCATGCATACGTCCAACCAGATGTAGGCGCGAACTGGCAGCAGCGGGCCCCCCGGGGGGGTCGGTGGGCGGGACGCGGAAAATGGGACAACGATGCGGAGTGCGTCCGAATGCATCCACATCCGAGTGCATCCAGAAGGAGTCGAAGTGAGCGATCAGATGAGGACCACCGTCGAGACCATGGAGGCCACCTCGCGTCGCGTCAGCGATGTGCGGGCTGAGATCCAGGGCCTGCTGAGCACCCTCAGGGGCGAGGTGGACGGTATCCGCGGCGGCTGGGAGGGCTCCGCGGCGATGGCGTTCCAGAATCTCATGGAGCGGTGGGACGCCAGCGCAAACAACCTCAACCGGGCGCTCGAATCGATCGGCGAGCGTATCAAGTCGAACAGCGTCTCGTTCGACGTCGCACAGCAGGATCACACGAGCTCGATCAGCGGTGTGGCGAACAGCCTCAACATCTGATCCCGATCCCACGAGCCCCAAACCAACAGTACGGACAGGAGCAGTCATGACCATGCGTTACTCGTTCGGGCAGATCGAAGCGCTCAAAGTGCGGATCGACTCGATCCAGGCTGAGATGAACGGCAAGCTCGACGACCTCAAGGCCCACATCGCACCGATGGTCGCGGAGTGGGAGGGTTCGGCAGCAGAGGCCTACCAGGCGGAGCAGGCCAAGTGGGACGCCAGCGCGCTCGAACTCAACCAGATCCTCGATGCGATCGGTCGCGTCGTGGGCCAGGGCAACGCGGACATGCAGCAGGTGAACACCGCCGCTGCCAACAGCTGGGCGTAGGTCCGGTACGCCCGAACGGGTGCCCCGATGGAGGAGAGCCGTCGGGGCACCCGGGGATCCGGACGTCCGTGGCGTCGCCACCGATCGGGTTACGACGGCGCGGAAGCGATTGCCGCTGACTGTCGGGGGGCGGATACTGGCGGGATCCGAATACGGTGGCGCACAAGCGCCGGACCGGGAGGCGGATCGTGACGGTAGGACAGCAGCCCGACTCGCTGGTTCCGGTGACGGCCGAGACGGTGGCCGAACTCGCTCGGGCCGACGAGCACAGCGCACACAACTACGATCCGCTCCCGGTCGTCATCGCATCGGGATCCGGCGCATGGGTGCGCGCGATCGACGGTGTCGACTACCTCGACGTCCTCGCCGGCTACTCGGCGCTCAATTTCGGACACGCGCACCCGGAACTGGTCGCGACCGCCCGCGAGCAGATCGGCCGGCTCACCCTCACCAGCCGTGCATTCCAACATGACCGGTACGCCGCGTTCTGCGCCGATGTTGCGCGGTTGTGCGGCAAGGACGCGGTATTGCCGATGAACACTGGTGCCGAGGCCGTGGAGACCGCGCTCAAGCTGTCGCGGAAATGGGGATACGACGTCAAAGGTGTGCCCGACGGCCGGGCGGAGATCATTACGTGCGCAGGCAACTTCCACGGTCGAACGATCGGGATCGTCGGATTCTCGACGGATCCGGACGCCCGGGGCGGTTTCGGTCCCTTCCCGCCGGGTTTCCCGTCGGTCGAGTACGGCAGCCTCGACGCGTTGGCGGCCGCGATCACCGAGAACACAGTCGCGGTCCTCGTCGAACCTATCCAGGGGGAGGCGGGCGTCCTGGTGCCCCCGGACGGCTATCTCGCGGGCGTGCGCAGACTGTGCGATGAACACCGCATCCTGCTGGTCGCCGACGAGATCCAGAGCGGCCTGGGCCGCACCGGTGACACGTTCGCGTGTGAGCACGAGGACGTGGTGCCGGACATCTACATCCTGGGCAAGGCGCTCGGCGGTGGGATCCTTCCGGTGTCGGCGGTCGTCGCGGACCGCCACGTGATGGATGTCATCCATCCCGGCGAGCACGGCAGCACCTTCGGCGGCAACCCGCTTGCATGCGTGGTCGGCAGTGCCGTTGTCCGGCTCCTCGAAACCGGCGAATACCAGCGGCGCAGTCGCGAACTCGGGGCGTACCTGCACGAATTGCTCGGGCAATTGCCGCCTGACCGCGTCGCGGAGGTTCGCGGCAGGGGCCTGTGGGCCGGCGTCGAGTTGGCGCCGGGGCAGCCGTCGGCGCGGGTGATCTGCGAGCGGCTGCTTGCCCGGCGGGTTCTGGCGAAGGATGCGCACGAGGGCACGATCCGGATCGCTCCGCCGCTCGTGATCAGCCGGGACGACCTGACCTGGGCCGTCGAACGCCTCGCCGATGCGTTGGCCGGGTAGCGGGCGCTTTTGACCCTCGTCGACCCCAGCCGGTATCGTTCTACGTCGGCGTGCCGTCCCCACCTGGCCCTCGTGTGCGGTGGGAGGTGGCTCCCGGGTCTCAACTGGCCGCCGGGAACCGTGTGTGCTGCACGCCCGGCCAGCAGCAGAAACGAACAGACGAGGAAGTTCTGTGCCTACGTATTCCCCGAAGGCCGGAGACGTGACCCGTACCTGGCACGTCATCGACGCCACAGACGTGGTGCTCGGTCGCCTTGCCGTGCAGGCAGCCAACCTGCTCCGCGGCAAGCACAAGCCCACCTTTGCACCGCACGTTGACGGCGGCGACTTCGTCGTCATCATCAACGCCGACAAGGTCGCCATCAGCGGCAACAAGCGTGAGAACAAGTTCCTGTACCACCACTCCGGACATCCGGGTGGCCTGAAGGCTCGTTCGGTCGGCGAGGTTCTCGAGAAGAACCCCGCTCGCCTCGTGGAGAAGGCCGTCGTCGGCATGCTCCCCAAGAACAAGCTGGGCCGCGCCATCGCGGGCAAGCTGAAGGTCTACGCAGGCCCGACCCATCCCCACGCCGCGCAGCAGCCGGTTCCGTTCGAGATCAAGCAGGTCGCCCAGTGAGCAACGAAGACTTCAACGAGGCCGTCGAGATCGCGGAAGGCGAGATCTCGGAGTACTCCACCGAGACCGAGGTCGCCGAGGTGCACGAGGCTGCTCCGCAGGCGCCGATCGTCATCGATCGTCCGATCCAGACTGTCGGCCGTCGGAAGGAGGCTGTTGTCCGCGTCCGCCTGACGCCGGGCACCGGTGAGTTCAAGCTCAACGGCCGCACCCTCGAGGCCTACTTCCCGAACAAGGTGCACCAGCAGCTGATCAAGGCTCCGCTGGTCACGGTCGAGCGCACCGAGTCGTTCGACATCACCGCCATCCTGACCGGTGGCGGCCCGTCGGGCCAGGCCGGCGCCCTGCGTCTCGCCATTGCCCGCGCTCTGGTCGAGGTCACCGCCGAGGATCGACCGGCCCTCAAGCGTGCCGGCTTCCTGACCCGTGACGCTCGCGCCGTCGAGCGCAAGAAGTACGGCCTGAAGAAGGCCCGCAAGGCATCTCAGTACTCCAAGCGCTGATGTGTCGCCGGAATCGGTACCAGTACCGGTTCCGGCACCTGTTCATCCCCGAGAGCAGGCGTTCGTAGAGATCTTCGCTACCGGACGCCTGCTCTTGTGCTTTACCGGGATACTTACCCGGATCGCCTACCCGGATTACGAGGGATCGGATTCACATGGGTCGTATGTTCGGCACGGACGGTGTGCGTGGTTTGGCGAACGCAGAGCTGACCGCGGAACTGGCGTTGCAGGTAGCCTCCGCGGCAGCCGAGGTGCTCGCGCCGCGGGGCTCCGACAAGCAGAAACCCGCCGCGGTTGAGTCTGCGCGGCCCACCGCGGTCGTCGGACGGGACCCCCGCGCGAGCGGCGAGATGCTCGAAGCCGCCGTCACAGCCGGACTGACCGCGGCCGGCGTCGACGTGATCCTGGTCGGCGTCGTGCCCACGCCCGCGGTCGCTTTCCTGACCGGTTCGTACGGCGCCGCGCTCGGCGTGATGATCTCCGCCTCGCACAACCCGATGCCCGACAACGGCATCAAGGTCTTCGCCGCAGGTGGGCACAAGCTCGACGACGAGGTCGAGGAGCGGATCGAGTCCGCGATCGAGGCCGGCCCCACACGTCGGCCGACCGGTGTCGGCATCGGCCGGGTCGAGGTCGCATCCGACGCCACCAGCCGGTATCTCGCCCACCTCGCGGGTGCGCTGGACGCCCGACTCCACGGGCTCACTGTCGTGGTCGACTGCGCGCACGGCGCCGCATCGGCTGTGGCACCCGACGCCTACCGGGCGGCCGGCGCCACCGTCATCGCGATCAATGCGGACCCGAACGGCCTCAACATCAACGACGGGTGCGGATCCACCCACCTTGAGGCACTGCAGCGTGCGGTCGTCGAGCACGGAGCCGACCTCGGCCTCGCCCACGACGGCGACGCCGACCGCTGCCTCGCAGTAGACGCGAGCGGCGCCGTCGTCGACGGGGACGCGATCTTGACCGTCCTCGCGATCGGTATGCGCGAATCCGGCGAACTCGCGGACGACACCCTCGTCGCGACTGTGATGAGCAATCTCGGTCTTCACATCGCAATGCGGGAAGCCGGTATCAAGGTGCGCACGACGGCGGTCGGCGACCGCTACGTGCTCGAGGAACTCCGCGCGGGTGGCTTCAGCCTCGGCGGTGAGCAATCCGGGCATGTCGTGCTCCCTGGCCACGGAACGACCGGTGACGGTGTCCTGACGGGCCTGCTCCTGATGGGGCGGATGGCGGCGACCGGCAAGTCGCTGGCCGAGTTGGCAGGCGCGATGACCTCGCTGCCGCAGATCCTGATCAATGTCCGGGTGACGGACAAGGCCGCCGTCGCGGCCGCCGCGCACGTGCAGGACGCGGTCGTCGCCGCTGAGTCGGAACTCGGCGACACCGGGCGGGTGCTGCTGCGCCCATCTGGAACCGAGCAGCTCGTGCGGGTCATGGTCGAGGCCGCCAATCCCGAGACGGCCCGGCGTATCGCCGAGACTTTGGCGGAGAAGGTGGCGTCCACGTAGACCCGGCGGTCGACCCGCCGAACCGCCAGGGGAACCGCAGGTCCTTCACGTGCGTCGAAGAGGACAAAGACTCAGAATCGACAGCGCGGAGGGTGGAGCAATGGCAGAGGTGGTCTCGATCAATGTCGCGAGAGTACGAGCGGCGGCAGGCGCGTTGAGCGCGAGCGTCGAACCCCTCGACCGAGCCGCCGCGACTGTCGGCGGATGCGAGTTCGGCGCGCCGCCGTCCGGCGGTGTCGACCCCGCACACGAGCAGGGGATTCGCGAGGGCTATCTGCGGTTGGCCCTCGCAATCGGCGCCTGGGTGTCTGCGTCGGATGCCACCGGACGCGCCCTCGGTGACACCGCCGATGCTTACGCGCGGCAGGATTCGGCGGCCATGAGCGAAGTCGCCGCGTGGAACGAGCGATAGTGCAATCGATCCTCGACGCCGGTTCGGCGGGCCTGCGCTATTTCGCGCTGTACCTGCCCCGTGCGGCGGCCGTAGCCGACCGGCTCGGGTGCGGCCGGTTCCCTGCCTACTGTGATCTTCAGGCTCGCTACTTTGAACAACAGGGCATTGATCTGAGCGCGCTGGACTCGGACGTCGAGACTCTGACCCAGGTTGCCGCCGATCTGGACCGCCAGTTCGACGATCAGGAGAGCATGGCGCGAATTCTCGAGCAATCTTGGACCGGCACCGCCGCGGACCGGGTTGGCGAGCACCTGACCAGCCATCTCGCCCGCGCGGAGGACGTGCGCCGCAGCGTGCGTGATGTTCGGCGCGCGCTGATCGGGGCGTCCGAGGCGCTGCGCGACGCCGCGGCCCGTAAGGCGGGCTGGGTGGCCGATCTCGACGTGTCGGTGGCCGGGACCCTCACTCCGGACGAGATCGATCGCCTGATCATCGAGAGCACGTGCGACGACCGGCTCACCTCGATGTTCTTGCCACACGTGCGCGATACAGTTTCTCGGTTCGTCTCGCTGTGCGACGAAACGCAGACCGCTGTCGACGACATCTACCGAGACCTGGCCTGCACGTTCGCCGGAATCGACCACAGTGCATTTCCCACCCCGGATGCACTCGTCGCTGGGCACGAGCGGAGTCGAGTACAGACGTCGTCGGCGTTCGGAGTGTCGCAGGCCGTAGCGCCCGAAGCCGCCGAGGCAACCGCTCTCACCCGCTTCGAAGTGCCTCCCGTTGCCGGTGGAGCGACCGTTCCGCCGAAGCTGCTCGACATCGAGGATTCGGTGGTCCGCAGACCGTCGGTGAGCGGCGGATCGCCCCCGCTCGACGGCGCCGCCGTCGAGGGGGTGGTGCGGGCGGCCGGCGCGATCGCGAGTGCCGCCGCAGATGCCGCTCTCGAAATCGTGGGCGCGGTCGGGGAGATGGTGCGCGAGGTCGCCGAAACGGAAACGTCGGAGCCGTCGAAATCGACAGGGGAATCCACAGGGGTGGGATGCAGTCAGCACGTCGAGCCGGAATCGTGTTGTGACTGTGCGGAACCCACAGAGCAGGTGGAAATCTCAGAGCCGGCGGAACCCACAGCTCCTGCATCGCCCGAACCCGGGGGCGGATTGGCGGACGAGAACCCCGAGACAGTGTCCGGCCTTCATCCCGATTCCCGGCTCGAGCCTGGGCTGCCTGCTCCCGATAGGGATGCCCCGGCGACCTACTGCGCGCCCGCGCCGGCGCCCGCAGATGAACGGGTGGGTGAGCCGACGGTCACGCCGTCTGCCCATCGAGTACTCGAGTCACAGCCCGCAGCGGGCGGAGGCAGATCGTCAGGGCCGGTCCTCGCGGAAGCCGGATCGGAGCCGGAGGGCCGCCACGAATCGGCCCTCGGTGAATCGCCTGTTCTCGCCGAGGCCGGGCCGCTGTGACCAACGCTAACGCCCGAGGAGATGGCCGATCTTTGCGCCCATGCGGTGAGCGGCCGCGTCACGCAGGTCCAGGTGCTCGGTTTCTTCCCTCGTCACAGGATGAGTGCCGGGGAAGTGGGCGTCTGGATCCGAGAACACTGCGTAGTCCCGGTCGTCGGTGAGGTGTCGCAGCAGAAATCCGGTAAGTAGCGCACGTGCCACGTGCTGAGTGTGACGCTCGGTCCCGCCTACACCGAGGAACCCGAGGATCCGCCGCCCCTCGACGAGCCCATTGCTCGAACCCTTGTCAACCACCCGAAGCAGGCTCTCCGCCCTCCACTCGTCGTCGAGCGCCAGGGCATCGCTGCCCAGAGAGTCGATGTCCTTCGCGCCGGCGAGGATCAGCCCGGGAACCTCGATGCCGGCTGCAGCTACTACTGCGGACGGTGTGATCGGGGCGGGGAACAGGGCGGCGACCGCCTTCGCGCGACTCTCCTGCGAGGCGGCGAGGACGGCGACACCTGCACCCATCCCGTGCCCGGCGTACGCGAGACGGTCGGGGTGGACGCTGATCCGACCGGGGCCGAGCCGTACCCCGGTGCAGATGTCGAGTGTGGTGCGCAGATCCGCGGCCAGGCCGAGGTGCGACGGTACCGGTCCTCTTTCGGTGCTCGGGGCCGCGGCGACGATTCCCCACGAGGCGAGGTGCTCGAGCGTGCCGGCATAGTTCGCGGCGGTGGTCATCCAGTCGTGGGCGAAGGCGACCGCGGGCAGGTTGAAGCCCTCCGCCGGGGTGTAGACCACGCCGGGTTGACCTGCTAAAGCCAAGTCGCCACGCAGCACCCGGTGCGGGCCGCGCTTGGACAGCTTGGATGCCAAGGACTTAGGTGTCTGCGCCACGGTTGTGACGGTATCTGATCGAGAACCGAGTTCGCTCCGCACGGCCGTCCAAGTACGCTGATTAACCATGTGCGGAATCGTGGGTTACGTCGGCCACCGCCAGGCTCTGGATGTCGTGGCCGAAGCGTTGCAGCGAATGGAGTACCGCGGTTACGACTCCGCCGGCATCGCGATCCTCGACGGCGACGGCACGTTGAAGACGGAACGCAAGGCCGGACGCCTGGCCAACCTGCAGGCCGAGCTCGACGACGCCGGACGGGACACGTTCGTCGGTACCGCCGGCATGGGGCACACCCGGTGGGCGACGCACGGTAAGCCGACCGACCGTAACGCGCATCCGCATCGGGACAAAACGGACAAGTTCGCGGTGGTGCACAACGGCATCATCGAGAACTTCGCGACGCTGCGCGGCGAGCTCGAGTCGGCCGGAGTCGACCTGCTCAGCGACACGGATACCGAGGTCGCGGTCCATCTTGTGGCCCGCGCGTTCGAAGAGGGGCCCACGAAGGGCAACTTCCTGCAGAGCGCGTTGTCGGTGCTGCGCCGTCTCGAGGGCGCGTTCACGCTCGTGTTCGCTCACGCAGACGACCCCGACATGATCATCGCGGCGCGCCGGTCGACGCCGCTGGTCGTCGGCGTCGGTGAGCGTGAGATGTTCGTCGGTTCGGACGTCGCGGCCTTCATCGAACACACCCGGGACGCGATCGAACTGGGCCAGGACCAGGTAGTGGTCATCACGGCCGACGGGTACTCGGTCACCGACTTCTTCGGGAATCCGGGCGTCCCGACCCGGCCCTTCAGGATCGACTGGGACCTGCAGGCCGCCGAGAAGGGCGGCCACGACTACTTCATGCTCAAGGAGATCGAGGAGCAGCCGGCAGCAGTCGCCGACACCCTGCGCGGTCACCTCGTCGACCAGAGCATCGTCCTCGACGAGCAGCGTCTGTCCGACCAAGAGCTACGTGATGTCGACAAGGTCTTCGTCGTTGCGTGTGGCAGCGCCTACCATTCGGGTCTGCTCGCGAAGTACGCGATCGAGCACTGGACTCGGCTGCCGGTCGAGGTCGAACTTGCGAGCGAGTTCCGTTACCGCGACCCGGTGTTGGACAGGTCCACGCTCGTCGTCGCGATCTCGCAGTCGGGTGAGACCGCGGACACACTCGAGGCTGTCAAGCATGCCAAGGACCAGAAGGCCCGTGTGCTGGCGATCTGCAACACCAACGGCGCGCAGATCCCGCGCGAGGCCGATGCGGTCCTGTACACGCGCGCCGGCCCGGAGATCGCGGTCGCTTCGACCAAAGCCTTTCTTGCCCAGGTGACCGCGAACTACCTTGTGGGACTGGCCTTGGCGCAGGCGCGGGGTACGAAGTACCCGGACGAGGTTGCGCGCGAGTACGCCGACTTGGCCGCGATGCCGGAGTTGGTGTCCCGCGTGCTCGAGACGGTGGAATCGGTGCGGGAACTTGCGCGCAAGTTCGCGCAGTCACCGGCGGTGCTGTTCCTGGGCCGTCATGTGGCCTACCCGGTGGCGCTCGAGGGTGCGCTCAAGCTCAAGGAGCTTGCCTACATGCACGCAGAGGGCTTCGCCGCCGGCGAGTTGAAGCATGGCCCGATTGCGCTGATCCAGGATGGGCTGCCCGTCATCGTGATCATGCCGTCGCCCAAGGGGCGGGCGGTACTGCACTCGAAGCTGGTTTCGAACATCCAGGAAATCAAGGCGCGCGGTGCGACGACGATCGTGATTGCCGAGGAGGGTGACGAAGCGGTGCGTGCGCACGCCGATCACCTCATAGAGCTCCCGGCGGCACCGACGCTGCTGCAGCCGTTGCTGTCGACGGTGCCGCTACAGGTTTTCGCTGCTGAGGTCGCTCAGGCTCGCGGACTGGATGTGGACAAGCCACGCAACCTCGCGAAGTCCGTCACCGTCGAGTAGCTCGAGCAGTCGAGGCAGCTCGCTCGTGGAGTCGGCGCCACTGCGCCGCAACGGCGTCACTGCACGACGACGACTCCACGCATGTCCGGGTGCAGTGAGCACGTGTAGTCGTAGGTCCCCGGTTCGGTGAACGTGAACTGCCACGTGCCCGAGGTCAGTAGTGGGCTGCGCAGGACCGATTCGGCGTCGCCGAGGCCGACGACGTCGTGCGGGGCGCCACGGTCGTCGAAGACCCACGTCACGGTCTCGCCGGCCGTGATGGTGATCGATGACGGCGAGAACGACATGTTCGTGACCTCGACCGGGGGTGCTTTGTCCGAGTCGGTCGGACGGTCGACCGTGGCGGCGGTCGTGCACCCGGAAATAGTTGCGATCAAAGCGATTCCGGCAATAAGCGCGCCGGCGGATTTCTTCATGGGATTGAGCGTAGTCTCAACGCCATGTCGACCCGTGAGTCCGCACCCGACGGCACCCAATGCACGATCGATCCGCGGGCTTCCGACGTCGGTACAACTGTGGTCGCGACGCTGAGCGACACCGACGAATCCCGTTATTCGACAGGTAGGTTCGGTAGCGACGGCCTTGCGGGGATCCGCGTCGACGATTGGTCGCAACCCGGCCGGACAGTGAACGGCTAGAGATGCGGCCCTACTACTCGACAGCACACGTCAAAGCGGCCGAGGCGCCGCTGCTGGCGAGTTTGCCCGAAGGCACGCTGATGCGCCGAGCCGCCTACGGCCTCGCACGGATCGCGGCCGACGAGTTGCGCTCACGCACCGGGGGCATCGTCGGACGCCGGGTGACGCTTCTGGTGGGTTCGGGCGACAACGGAGGCGACGCGCTGTGGGCCGGGGCCATGCTGCGACGTCGCGGTGCGGCGGTCATCGCGGTGCTGCTGAACCCGGCACGCGCCCACTCCGCCGGCCTGGCTGCACTGTTGGCCGCGGGCGGGCGCGTGTCACCGGATCCCGGGAACCCGGATCTGGTGCTCGACGGCATCGTGGGTACCTCAGGTAAGGGCTCGTTGCGTCCTGCGGCCGCCGCGATCGTCGCGCGGCTCGACGCGCCGATCGTGGCGGTGGACCTGCCCAGCGGCGTCGACCCCGACACCGGAGCAGTCGATGGTCCTGCGGTGACTGCAGCGGTCACGGTCGCGTTCGGTGCGCTGAAACCGGTCCACGTCCTCGCGGCCGCACGGTGTGGGCGGGTCGAGTTGGTGCCGATCGGCTTGGACCTGCCGGAGCCTGACCTGGTCGCGCTCGACGCGACGGACGTGGGCCGGCTATGGCCGGTTCCCGGTGCCGCGGACGACAAGTACACCCAAGGAGTCGTCGGAGTCGTCGCAGGCAGCTCGCGATATCCGGGAGCGGCGGTCTTGTCGTCGGGTGCGGCGGTCACCGCCACGGCCGGCATGGTCCGGTACGCGGGCCGGGCGGCGACGGAGGTGCTCAACCATTGGCCGGAAGTCGTCGCGGCGCCCTCGCCCCGTGAGGCGGGACGCGTGCAGTCCTGGGTCGTCGGCCCGGGGATCGGCACGGACGCCGACGCCCTCGACGAATTGTGCACCGTTCTCGCCTCGGATCTTCCGGTGCTGGTCGATGCCGATGGGCTCAACCTCCTCGCCGCTCGCCCCGAGCTGCTACGGGGCCGGAATGCCCCGACCCTGCTGACACCGCACGCGGGCGAGTTCGAACGTCTCGCCCGGTTTGCGCCCGCACCCGACCGGGTCGCGGCGACCCGGGAGCTTGCCGAGCAGTGGGGCGTCACGGTTCTCCTCAAGGGCCGGGCCACCGTCATCGCCGACCCGCACGATGGTGTCCACGTCAACGAGGCGGGCGGTTCGTGGGCGGCAACGGCCGGGTCGGGCGACGTCCTGTCCGGCATCGTCGGAGCACTGATGGCGACGGGCCTCGAACCGGCCGTCGCCGCGGCGGTGGGAGCGCGGGCCCACTCGCTCGCGGCCAATTTGGGTGCGCAGGAAGGCTCCGAAGAAGTCGGAGACGGCGGTCTCGCGCCGATCTCCGCGTCGGTCTTGCTTTCCCATCTGCGGTCCGCGATCCGGATACTTCGCGGATATGCAGCCATGTCGTAGCTCGTGGGGTGTACCCGCGAGTTTCGTCCGTCTTGGTCAGTGGCAGGATCGAACGCCGTGACCTCTACCGCGCAGGAGCCTGACACCGAACCGGAGACCGCGCGCGCCGCCTCCGCCCCGGAAGCCCCGTCCTCAGTGGTCGCGTCCCCGTCATCAGCGGTAGCGCCTCAGGCGGAAGCGGTGATCGATCTCGACGCCGTGGCGCACAACATTCGCATCTTGAACGAGCACGCCGGCGATGCCTCCGTTATGGCGGTGGTCAAGGCCGACGCGTACAGCCACGGTGCCGTTCCGGTGGCTCGGGCGGCCCTTGCCGCCGGTGCACGTGAACTTGGCGTAGCGACCCTCGAAGAAGGCCTCGAACTCAAGCACGCGGGCATCACCGCACCCGTCCTCTCGTGGCTGCACACGTCCGACGCCGACTACGCACCCGCCATCACGGCGGGGGTGGAACTGGGGCTGTCGTCGCCGCGCCACCTCGCTGCGGTTGTTGACGCGGCACGCCGAGTGGGTGAGACCGCCACCGTATCGGTAAAGATCGAAACCGGCCTCAACCGCAACGGTGTGTCACACGAAGAATGGGACGACTTCCTGGTGGATCTCGCTCGCGCGGAAGCCGAGCGCGCGATCCGTGTCAAGGGCATGTTCTCGCATCTTGCGCACGCCGACGAACCCCACCACCCGGTGATCGACGATCAATGCGAGCGGTTCACGCGAGCACTCGATGACGCCAAGCACGCTGGTCTTGTGCCGGAGGCCGCGCACATGGCGAACTCGGCGGCCACGCTCACCCGCACCGACCTGCGGTTTGAGATGGTTCGGCCGGGAATTGCGATATACGGGCTGTCGCCGGTGCCGCGGATGGGCACCTTCGACCTGAGACCGGTCATGACGTTCCGATCGAGGGTGGCTCTGGTGAAGAAGGTTGCAGCAGGGGAGGGCGTGTCCTACGGCCACACCTGGATTGCGCCGCACGACACGATCGTGGCGTTGCTGCCGGTCGGCTATGCGGACGGTATCCCGCGCGCGCTCAGTGGGAGGTTCGATGTGTGGCTCGGGGACGACCGACGTCCGGGCATCGGCCGGGTCTCGATGGACCAGGTCGTTGTCGACCTCGGTCCGGACGGGGCGGGCGTCAGGGAAGGTGACATCGCGGTGTTCTTCGGGAACGGAGAGCGCGGTGTGCCACACGCGCAGGAGTGGGCCGAGGCGCTCGACACCATCCACTACGAGGTGGTGACATCAGTGCGCGGACGGACGGTCCGAACCTTCGTCGGAGGGCCGGACGGTCCGTCATGAACCTCGTGAACAGGCTCGGCTTGTTCGGCGGCGTTGTGGGCGTCGCCGCGATAAGCACACTCGCGGGGTTCGAGGTTGTGAAGTCCGTGACGAAGCGCCAGGGACCGGAGATCTACGGATCCGAGGACTTCGAACTCATGAGCGGCGACCGGAGCCGGGTCGTCATGACGGAGGACGATGTTCCGCTGCTGGTCCGCGAGGTCGGTCCCTCGGACGCTCCGCTGACCGTGATCTTCGTGCACGGGTACTGCCTGCGCATGGAGTCGTGGCACTTCCAGCGCAAGCAACTCGAACGGATGTGGGGCGACTCGGTACGGATGGTGTTCTACGACCAGCGTGGGCATGGCGGGTCGGGGATGCCGACCGCCGAGAGTTGCACCATTGCACAGTTGGGGCGCGATCTCGAGGCGGTGATCGACGCCGTCGCGCCGACCGGTCCGGTGGTGCTAGTGGGGCACTCGATCGGCGGTATGACGATTCTGGCGATGGCGCGTCAGTTCCCAGAATTGTTCGACGACAAGGTGATCGGCGTCGGTCTGCTCGCGACGACGGCAGCCGGCCTGAACAAATCCGGGCTCGGTCGCAATCTCGACAACCCCGTGATCGACGCGTTCCGGCTTGCCGTGCGTACCGCGCCGGAAGTTGTGCAGCGGGCGCGCGGCGCCGCGCGCGCGATCATCTCGCCGATCCTGCGCGCCGCATCGTATGGCACCGAGGTGTGCCCGCGGCTCGTCGCGTTCTCCGAGGGCATGCTCAACACAGTGTCCGTGGTGACTATCGTCAACTTCCTCGAATCGCTGGAACTGCACGACGAGTCCGAGGCACTGCCCGTGCTCGCCGACACCCCGGCACTGGTGTTGTCCGGTGACGCCGACATGGTCATCCCGTTCCCGAGTTCGAGGTCGCTCGCGGCGCGGCTGCCGCGGGCCGAGTTGGTGCGAGTCCGCGGTGCCGGCCATATGGTCGAGCTCGAGTTCCCGCAGGCAACCTCCGATGAGATCGATCGGCTGGTCCAGCGGGCTGTGTCGCGCCGCAAGGATCGAGAAAATGCCACGCCGGCAGGTGAATTGGAGCGGACCGATGCCGTCTGACCCTGGTACCGCGCGAGGCAGTGCCACGCTACCGACCACCGAGGACACCGAGGCGCTGGGACGAACACTGGCCCGCGACCTCGTCGCGGGGGATCTCGTCGTGCTCGACGGGCCGCTCGGGGCTGGGAAGACCGCGTTGACCCGGGGGATCGCGGCGGGGCTCGGTGTGGAGGGGCGCGTGACGTCACCGACCTTCATCATCGCCCGTGAGCACCGTCCGGGCGCCCGACCCGACGGCGGCGCCCCGGTCGCCCTTGTCCATGTAGATGCCTATCGGCTGGGCGAGGCCGGTGGAGGCGGTGCCGTGGACATGCACGACCAGCTCGACGCCCTCGATATCGACACCGACCTCGCCGGTGCGGTGGTCGTTGTCGAGTGGGGAGAGGGCATCGTCGAGCACCTTGCGGAGCGGCATCTACGCGTACGACTCCGCCGTGAGCCGGGGTCGGACGTTCGGACCGCGACGTGGGAGTGGGTGACCGGACCCGGGGCTCGCTGACTCCTGCAGTAGGCGTCCGAGAACGTGACTTCAGGCTCGGGTCGGTGGACCCGGGGGCTCCGCCGCGGCGGCTGCCTCGCCGAACCGGCGGTCGTATGCGACTGCGATCCACGCGGTGATCACTGCGGGTATCACGAAGGTCGCCTGGCCCAACCCGTTCGAGTAGCCAAATGCGCCGGATCGGATGGATTCGATCAGTAGATACATGGCCAAGGTGAGGACCGCAGCCAGTGGAAGGACCCGCAGGCACGCCCGACGCGTCCGCCGCGCGACGAGCCACCCCGCGGTCGCTGCCGTGACGCCCGCGACAGCAGCGATCAGGATCGCCAAGGACTCGTAATTGCCGTCTTCGCCGACGAAGACGTAGCGTATGCCCCCGACCAGTGGATTGATTACCAGCACCGACAGAGCGAGTACAGCACCGATTCCCGCCCTCACACGACTGCGGGCAGCCACGGACACTGCGAACGCCAGCGCGACCGGTATGAGCAGGAATTGGGCGTAGAGACCGGGCCACTCGAGGTCGACGCTCGAGCGGGTGGAAAACAGGAACGCGATCAGAACAGAGGTCCACAAGACCACATGCCCGACGAACAGTCGGGCCAGTTCGGTCCGCTCGTCCGACCAGAAGTCGACTGCAGCAGTGTCCCGATCGGAGCGCTGGGCTCCAGGACGCGAGGTCGATTCATCCAGTTCGGTCATGGCGACGATTGTGAGCCACCGCGATGGATGCCGCAAGGGGGTACGAACGCTATTACTCGGTGGTCGAGTACTCAGCGGTCGAGCGTGAGGCTTCGGCTTCGGTAGCGACGGAATGGCGACGGTCAGCCGGTCCCGGAAGCCGCGTGCGGCGAGGGTAACCAGGTACATCGTGCTTGTGCTTGCCATCGACACCTCCACTCCCGCGGTTACCGCAGGCGTCGTGCAATTCGACTCTGAGTCCGACGCCGGTGCTGCGCGGGCGTTCGCGACGCGACAGACCGTCGACGCCCGAGCACACGCGGAGGTCCTCACCCTGCAGATCCACGAGTGAATCGCCGAATCCGGCTACAACCCTTCGGATCTCGACGCCACCGACCACCGAGGCGCTGGGACGAACAACTGGCCCGCGACCTCGTCGCGGGGGATCTCGTCGTGCTCGACGGGCCGATCGGGGCTGGGAAGACCGCGCTGACCCGGGGGATCGCGGCGGGGCTCGGTGTGGAGGGGCGCGTGATGTCACCGACCTTCATCATCGCCCGTGAGCACCCTCCGGGCGCCCGACCCGACGGCGGCGCCCCTGGTCGCCCTGGTCCATGTCGATGCCTACCGGTTGGGTGAGGCTGGAGGAGGGACGTTCGCACCGCGACGTGGGAGTGGGTGACCGGCCCAGGGGCGCGCTGACCCCTGCGGAGCGCCCTAGAACGGGACTTCAAGCCTGAGCCGGTGGATCTGGGGGCGCCTTGGCGGCCGCCTGGCCGAACCGACGGTCGAGCGCGACTGCGATCCATGCGGTGATCACTGCGGGTATCACGAAGGTCGTCTGGCCCAACCAGTTCGAGAAGATCGGGTTGAAGGTATGGAAGATGGCGTAGCCGAATGCGCCGGAGTCGATGAATACGATGAGTAGATACATGGCCAAGGTGAGGACCGCAGCCAGTGGCAGCACGCGCAGGCACGCCCGTCGCGTCCGCCGCGCGACCAGCCACCCTGCGGTCGCGGCCGTGACGCCAGCGACAGCAGGTGCGATCAGGATCGCCCAGAACTCGTAGTAGCCGACCTCGCCGGCGAAGACGTGGAGTATGCCCGCGACCAGTGGTCTGACTACCAGCACCGACAGTGCGAGTGCAGCACCGATTCCCGCCCTCACACGACTGCGGGCAGCCACGGACACGGCGAGCGCCAGTCCGACCGATATGACCAGGATTTGGGTGTAGACACCGAGCCACCCGAGGTCGACCGTCGAGCGGGTGGGCAACAGGAACGTGATCAGAACAGAGGTCCACAAGACCAGATGCCCGACGAGTAGTCGGGCGAGTGCGGTCTGCTCATTCGACCAGAAGTCGACTGGAGCAGCGTCCCGATCGGAGCGTTGAGCCCTGAAACGCGAGGGCGATTCGTCCGATTCAGTCACATCGACGATTGTCGCCCATCTCGATGGATACCGCAGAGGGCGGTACGAACGCTTTCGGTAGCGACGGAAAGGTAAAGGTCAGCCGGTCCCGGAAGCCGCGTGCGGCGAGGGTAACCTGGTACATCGTGCTTGTGCTTGCCATCGACACCTCCACTCCGGCGGTTACCGCGGGCGTCGTGCAATTCGACCCTGAGTCCGACGCCGGTGCTGCGCGGGCGTTGGCGACGCGACTGACCGTCGACGCCCGAGCACACGCGGAGGTCCTCACCCCGCAGATCCTCGAGTGCCTCGCCGAATCCGGCTGCAACCCTTCGGATCTCGACGCCGTCGTCGTCGGGGTAGGGCCGGGTCCGTTCACGGGACTGCGCGTCGGCATGGTGACCGCGGCGGCTTTCGGAGATGCGCTCGGCGTTCCCGTGCACGGGGTGTGCAGCCTCGACGCGATTGCCGCTGATGTCGGTGATGATCGGGACCTGTTGGTGGTGACGGATGCTCGTCGCCGCGAGGTGTACTGGGCGCGCTACTCGGGTGGGCGACGGGTCGAGGGCCCCGAGGTGATCAAACCGTCCGAGCTCGCCGCGGCGCCGTCCGAGGCGATCGCCGGATCGGCCTCGCACGTGGACATGTTCGACCTCCCGGTAGCGCCGGTGGAGACACCGTCACCGACCGGTCTGGTGGCGGTCGCAGCGCAGGCATTGCGTGTCGGGGTAGAGCCGGAGCCGTTGGTTCCGCTGTATCTGCGTCGGCCGGACGCGGTGGAATTGGCGGCCCGTCGCAGATGAACTTCCGCATCGTGCCGATGACCGACGCCGACGCCGACCGTTGCGCGGAGTTGGAGCAGGTGCTCTTCCCCGGAGACGATCCGTGGAGCGCGAAGGCGTTCCGGTCGGAGCTGGCGCGCCGTCACAACCACTACTTCGCGGCACGCGACGAGGCCGACGTGCTGATCGGGTACGCCGGGGTGGCACTGCTCGGCACGAGTGTGATTCCCGAGGGCGAGGTCCACACGATCGGCGTCGATCCGAAGGTACAGCGAGGTGGCGTCGGCAGTGCGCTGCTGTCGGAGCTGCTGCGGGTCGCCGACAAGTGGGGCGGCCCGGTGTTCCTCGAGGTCCGCACCGACAACGAACCGGCGATCGCGCTGTACAAGCGCGAGGGCTTCGAAATCGTAGGAACCAGGAATCGGTACTACCAGCCGAGCGGCGCGGACGCGTTCACGATGCGCCGTCCCCCGCAGGGCAAGGAGTGACGGCCATGATCGTGATGGGTATCGAGAGTTCGTGCGACGAGACCGGTGTCGGGATCGTCCGCTGGCTCGGTGACGGCCGGTGCGAGTTGCTCGCCGACGAGGTGGCCTCGAGCGTCGACCAGCACGCGCGCTACGGCGGCGTTGTGCCGGAGATCGCGTCGCGCGCGCACCTCGAGGCCATGGTGCCGACGATGACGAGGGCGCTGACGGCCGCCGGAATCGACAAGCCCGATGCCATCGCAGTCACCATCGGTCCCGGCCTTGCCGGTGCCCTCCTCGTCGGGGTTGCCGCCGCCAAGGCGTACGCGGCCGCGTGGGGCGTGCCGTTCTACGCGATCAACCACCTCGGCGGCCACGTCGCCGTGGACACGATCGAGCACGGCCCGATGCCGCCGTGCGTTGCTCTGCTCGTCTCGGGTGGACACACGCACCTGTTGCACGTCGAGGGGTTGGGTCGCAAGCCGATCGTGGAGTTGGGCACCACGGTGGACGATGCTGCCGGCGAAGCTTTCGACAAGGTGGCCCGGCTACTCGATCTCGGGTTCCCGGGTGGGCCCGCGCTCGATCGCCTCGCGCAGCGGGGTGAGCGCGACGCAATCGTGTTCCCGCGTGGCATGACCGGCCCGCGGGATGCGCGCCACGACTTCTCGTTCTCGGGTCTCAAGACCGCGGTGGCCCGCTTCGTCGAGGCGAAGCAGGCTGCGGGAGAGCCGATCCCGGTCGCCGACATCGCGGCGGGATTTCAGGAGTCGGTCGCCGACGTGCTGACGATGAAGGCCGTACGTGCGGCTCAGGACGTCGGTGTCGGCACCCTCGTTCTGGGTGGCGGCGCGACCGCCAACTCGCGAATCCGTTCGCTCGCGGAAGAGCGGTGCGGGGCCGCAGGCCTCACCCTCCGCGTGCCGAGCCCACGGCTGTGCACGGACAACGGGGTGATGATCGCCGCGCTCGGGGCGCACCTCATTGCGGGTGGTGCCCAACCGTCGCGGCTCACCTCGGCAACGGATCCGGGACTTCCGGTTTCGGTGAGCCAGGTTCGAGACTGACGGCAGAACCTACGGCCGGTGGCGCGAGTTCTGTCTGCTGGGCTCGCTGGTCGTCGTTCGCGAGCCTCGTGTCCGGGACGAGACCGGGAAGCCAGGTGGGGAGTTCGGGCCACTGGGGCGGAATCCACGGCAGCGTCGTTGTCGTCGGCGCAGCCGGGGAGGTCGGCTCAGGTGTCGCCGGCGGAACCGGTTGCGACGTCGTGGGGGACGGCGTCGGGTCCGTGTATGTCGGCACCTGGTTCACCGGGACCGGGAGCGTTGGTGGCGATGCCGGGCCGGGCGACGGCGTGCCTTCCACCGGGCTCGCGGCCGGTTGATCCGTCGTCGGGTCAATCGTTTCGACAAGGTTGCCGGCAGGAGAGTAATAGTCGTCCGCGCTCTCCGGGATCATCTCCTTGACGCCGTAGCCGAGTATCAGGGTGCCCACTACGAACGCACCGACAACCGCAGCGGAGACTCGCCTACCGGACCCGGCTACAACCGGGAACTCCTGCCGCGAGTCGGAGCCAGCCAGCAGTGCTGCACCTTTGGCGGTCGCGGCCTGGGGTTCGTCGATGACGATGGTCGCGCCGTCGAACTGGGCTTCGAGCGCGGCACCCACCTCGGGGACGTTTCCTCCGCCACCCACGAGGACGACTGCTTCGGGCTTGTTGCGGGCGCGCCCGGCCGCGGCGACGACGAAGTCGGCGACCCGGGCACCGATCCGGTCGGCGGGTTCGCCGGATGTGACGTCACCGTTCACGGCGGACGTTCGGTCACGGACCTCGACCGCGCCGCTGGCCGGGTCGAGGACGGTGACGGTGAGACCGGATGCGCCGAGATCGGCGACGGCGACGGAATCGTACTGCTCGACCAGTCCGGTGCTCTGGAGGTAGGTGAGCGTCGCGACGATCTCGGGGACGAGGCGGATCGGACGTCTCTGGTTCTTGGCGGCGGACCGGAGCGCGGCAGCCTGCCACTGGGTGCGGTACGCGACGGCGATCGCATCGGGTTCGATCCGTTGGTTGGGGACCTGAGTCGTCATCAAACCGATCGCCGACAGCGCAAGATCCCCGAGATCAGTGAGGGCGCCCAGGTCCGCTGGGATCGTCCGGTACTCGACCGACGAGTTGCCGGCGTCGTCGGTGGTGAGGAGTGCGCCACACACACCGGCCGCCCCAGCGGAGACCCCGAGTGCACTGCGCATCGTCCACCTCCTGTTCTCGGGTTCCGGAATTTCTTCCGTTCGTCGGTCGCGTCCCGCGCAGAATCGCGCGTTACCCATACTCACCGTATCGGCATCGTTACATTAACGTTACTGAATATCTGTTCGTGACGCTCGCTACGGTGTGTCGACGCAGGTCGCCGAGGGTATTGGCGGTAGAACGGGCCTAACGATTGCGGTACCGGCACTGCGGAAGCGAGGGCGAATGTCCGACCCCCGGCAACTTCAGGACCTGGACCGCCGTCAGCGGCGGCGCCTCCTGTCGCTGGCGTTGCTGCGCCCGCTCGCGACCGTCCTGCTCCTCACCGTTGCGTACTTCGTCTTACCGATGAGTCAGCTGTCCAGCGTCGGCGCGGTGCTGCTCCTCGGCGGCGGACTGGTTTTCGTCACGGTGCTGTGCGTCTGGCAGGTGTGGCGGATCGTGCACTCGCCGACACCGGCACTCCGGTCAGCCGAGGCCCTGGTGGTTACCGTGCCGGTCTACCTGTTGGGTTCTGCTACCACGATCTTTCTGCTGGCGCAGATGGACCCGACGGCCTTCAGTGAACCGCTGACCCGCATGGACGCGCTCTACTTCACGCTGACCGTCTTCGCCACGGTCGGGTTCGGCGACATCGCAGCGGTCGAACAGGCTGCCCGGGCCGTCGTCACCATGATGATCGTCGGGAACCTCGTGATGCTTGCGGTGGGGGTCAAACTGCTCACGGTGGCGGCGAAGTGGGGCGAAGCCCGCCGCGAGAGCGCCGAATCCGACTGAGAGGCACCGGTCAGCGCAGTGTCGCCAGAACCAGTTCGACGTTGTGATCCGGTGACTCGCCGAGCAGAGCCGGGTCAGCGTGGATGTCGTTGAACGAGAACTCGCGGTACATCGACGCCAGGCCCAAGGGACTGAAGTCGTCGTAGTCGACTTGGTACGGGCTGTCGGCCTCGAACAGCGTCGTCAGCAACGACACGGTTCCGTCCTCGTTGTCGACGACCTCGATGATGCGGCCCTGCTGTGGGAAGTCGATGTGCGAAGCCGTGTTGATCTCCCAGAAGCTCTGCTCCGGCGTCTGTCCGACCTGTGGCGTGATCCGGTTCTCGTGAGTGTGGCCGTTGACCCACGCGAGGACGTTCGGGAAGCGGTGCAGCAGGTCCACCAACTGAGCGCCCTTGATCCGGGGTTCCTGCGGGCGCTCGGGATCGGGGCGTGTGTTCGCCATCGACGTGCTGGTGTGATGGCTGAACAGGACGAAGTAGGTGTCAGTGCGATCCTGTGTGACCAGGGAGCCGTCGGTCTCGTAGTACTTGCTGCTGCCAGCGAGCAGCGTCTGCTCGATCCACTCGAACTGTTCTTCGCCGAGAGAGCCGTCGACGAAGCCGGCACGGTTGGTCGAGTCCATGCTGATTCCGATCACGCCGGGCGCGATCTCGAAGCTGTAGTACCCGATCCCGGACTCGGCCGCCTCGGGTGCGAAACCGTGTCCGACTGGGCCGGGCCCGGTGTTGGCGGGATCGAGGTGGGCGGCGATGAACTCGCGGGGAGTGAACGGCTTGCGGCGCTCGTCGGGAGTGACCGTGCGCGGGCGGGTGGTGATTGCCGACAGCAAGTTGAGCAGATCGGTCGGGTCGGAGCTCATGGCACTCGACATTTGTGCCGACTGGTTGGCAGAGTCGGGCACCTCGAACTTCTTGCTACCCGTGTACATGTCCTCGAAGAACGAAATCCCGTTCGGAAGGGTCCCCTGGACGGCGTCGTCGTGGTTACCGAAGACGCAATACCACTTGGTGTTGAGACCCGGGCTGACGACCGGCTGGAGAGCCGCGCCCAGCAGACCGGGAATCTCCGGGAAGCCGGCCTCCTTGTAGATGTCCCGGATCGACGACTCAGGATTCCAGTACAGGTCGGCGCCGGAGTTCTGCACTCCCTCGTACTGCGCCGGATCGCCGCTGTTGGGAGTGATGTCGCCGCCGTTCAGGGCAGCGAGGAACCAGTCGAGTTCGATGAACTCTTTGTTGTCGGTGTTGTCGCCGGTAGTGACGACCGCGTCGAAATCGCGCTGGGTGTGCGGTCCCATCCGAAGGGAGTTGACCCGGTTGACCAAGGAAATTAGGCCCTGCGCGGTCATGGTCTCCTGCGGCCGGTATGCGGAGGGTTGGAACGGGTGAACGTATTCGAACCGAACGGGCGACTGGGCGTCGAGCACGTGGACGTCGGTGAGCTGGACCAGCGACGCGAGCGCGGTGCGGCGGTCCTCACGGCCGGACTGGGCCTCGGCTAGGTCGTTCCGGACCACGAGCGGCCAGCCGGGTCCGGCGGTGAGTCGACGGTAGCCGCTCGAGCCGATGGGTACGGCGACGGACTCGAGCGTGGTGCCGGCGATCGACGCCGGTAAGGGCGCGGCGAGTGCCCGCCCGACGAGCGGATTCCACGACCGGTTGCCGATGAGTGGGAGCCCTGCGACTCCCAGTGCCCCGACTCCAGCAGCGCCGAGAAACTTGCGTCGATTCATATCGTTCATCTTTTGATGCCGACCGTTCATCCGAGGTTTACCTACGGCGGGCCAGTGTAGGTGAAAACTTCATCTAAAGCTCCTCCTTCGGCCGATTCGTGTGCCCGTTTCGCTACGAATTTTGTCGCCGCCGGTACGAACCCGGACAAGTAGCATGAATAACGCAAACCGGACGGTCCACGGTTTTTCCTCCTGTCCGAACGTTCAGTTTCATCTCCTGATAGTTCAGAATTCTCTGCGTGTAATTCTCTGCCGTCCCTGCGGCTGCTCCGCGCTCGTCAGGACCCCGGGAGTCATGGAGTCGAACGACAGTGAGCCATCAGGTCTGCAACGAACCTCCGCTCCGGCGCGGTCGATCGTCTGATCATGGTCCGCGCGGGAATGACGCTCGCGGTACCAACATGAGCGGGACCCCAGACCTCGGCGAGCAGACGTCGCAGCCTATCCGCCTCCGCCGGTCTCGGATGCGACGGAGAAGTGAGCATGCGAAAACCGGGCCGGCTATCTGAGACTCCCAACGACTCTCGGGATTAGTGCCGTGCTTGCTGCCGAATTCCCGGGAATCACAGCGGTCGCCGAGAACTGTTAGACTTCGCTGGCTGCGGGCAGCAGCGAGTGTGCAAGTTCCGTTGGGTTCGCGCACTGCACGGCCGGGTGTTCGATTGACTGTCGGATCCAACTCGAGAATGCAGGGGCAAGAATGCGAAAGGTCAGCACCGAGCGGCTTGAGCCTTGGCTAGTTGCGCTCATGGCCGCGGCCTTCGCACTATTGATCATCGATGATTTGGCGGAGCACGATTGGTGGACCGCTGGACTATTTACCGTCTCCGGAATCGTCCTCCTTGCAACCTACCGAAGCGACCGCTCGCGATCGCGCCGAGGGGCAGGTTCAAATGAACAAGAGGATGGGCCGGCGGCCATACCCGCTTCCGAGATAGAAACTGCTGTAGCCAACGCGAACAGCGAGGTAGCGGCCGTGAAGGCCGTCAGAGAGAAGTTCCCGAATCTGGGACTCAAAGAGGCGCTGACGCTTGTGCGAGCTAGCTCGCGAAGCTTCAAGTAGTAGCTAGATCCCGAATACAGCCTCGAGAGTCATTCAGTGCGGGATCAATCCCGTCAACAGCCATACGCCCACTGCCGTCAAAGCAAAATTCGCGATCAGGACCGCGACTGGCAAACCAGTGCCACGGTTCTTACGCGAAGCCTTCTCCATGATTCCGGAGCTTACAATGCCCGCAGACCAGGCAAACATCAGAACAGCAGCCCCATTGACGCCCTTGGCGTATTCGAACAAGGCGCTGACAAAGAGGGCTGTACCTGAAGCAATGGCCAAGCCGCACATTCCAAAGAATACGCCGCGGAGCTCTTTGTAGTGCTTCTCGTTCAGGCTGGAGGTGAACATCATCTACTTCCCGGTGCTGAAGTGGCATCATCCGATCGCTATTCAGGGATCAGCTTTCGCGATGGGGAGGATAGCGCGCTGTCGGTTGCTTCGGGCAGGAATGCCGGCAGGCCGCCTGCACCGGATGTGTCCGCTGCGGGGCAGCATCCAATGCCGAGGCTGTTCCCTCCGAACTGGTTGGCTGGTACAGGAAGTACCAACCGACTAGACCGCCTCCGCGACAGGGACTTTCGTCCGGATGTGGGGAATCGTCAGCGGACTCGATCGCACTTTCATCGGCCTTGCGAGTGCGATCGCCGCGCCCGCGCCGGCGACGAAGGGCGGGATGTTCGAGTGAGCCTGCAGCGGGCTCACTCGGGTAGTGCCGCCCTTGAGTGCTGGCACTCTCGTGTATAGAGTGCTAGTCGACGCTGAGCGAGCTCCGGCACCCGCGACGACGGGGCTCGTGAGGAGTCATTGTGGTGACTGAACTGATCGTGGTCCGAGGAACCGCCTCGGACCCAACGAACCCCTGAAAGTGGAGGGCTCATCGTGGCGAGCGTGAACATCAAGCCGCTCGAGGACAAGATCCTCGTCCAGGCCAACGAGGCCGAGACGACGACTGCCTCCGGCCTGGTCATCCCCGACACGGCGAAGGAGAAGCCCCAAGAGGGCACCGTCGTCGCCGTTGGCCCCGGCCGCTGGGACGAGGACGGCGAGAAGCGCATTCCGCTGGACGTCCAGGAAGGCGACACCGTCATCTACAGCAAGTACGGCGGAACCGAGATCAAGTACGCCGGCGAGGAGTACCTGATCCTGTCGGCTCGCGACGTGCTGGCTGTCGTCGCCAAGTAAGCCTCACGCCTCTCGCCCCGGAGTTCCGCATCGGACCCGGGGCGGAGTGCGTTTTCCGGCCGAAACCCTGAAACCCGCTTCGGGACTAAGACCCTGAGCCCCAGGAGAACCTGAATCAATGTCCAAGCAAATTGAGTTCAATGAGACGGCTCGACGCGCCCTCGAGCGTGGCGTCGACCAGCTCGCTGATGCCGTCAAGGTCACCATCGGTCCACGTGGTCGGCACGTCGTGCTCGCCAAGGCTTTCGGTGGCCCCACGGTCACCAACGACGGTGTGAGCATCGCCCGCGAGATCGAGCTCGAGGACCCGTTCGAGAATCTCGGAGCGCAGCTCGTCAAGAGCGTCGCCACCAAGACCAACGATGTTGCGGGTGACGGCACCACCACCGCCACCGTGATCGCTCAGGCGCTGGTCAAGGCCGGCATGAAGAACGTTGCGGCAGGGGCGAATCCCATCGCGCTCGGCGTCGGGATCGGCAAGGCGGCCGATGCCGTGTCCGAGGCGCTGCTCGCCGCCGCGACCCCGGTCGAGGGTAGGGAGTCGATCGCCCAGGTCGCCACCGTCTCGTCGCGTGACGAGGAGATCGGCGACTTCGTCGGCGAGGCCATGACTCGTGTCGGTGTCGACGGGGTTGTCACGGTCGAGGAGTCCTCGACTCTCAACACCGAGCTCGTCATCACCGAGGGCGTCCAGTTCGACAAGGGCTTCTTGTCGCCGTATTTCATCACCGACGTGGAGACGCAGCAGGCCGTCCTCGAGGACGCGCAGATCTTGCTCTACCGTGAGAAGATCAGCTCGCTGCCCGAATTCCTGCCGCTGCTCGAGAAGATCGCCGAATCCGGCAAGCCGGTCCTGATCATTGCCGAGGACGTCGAGGGTGAGGTTCTGTCGACCCTCGTCGTGAACTCGATCCGTAAGACACTCAAGGTCGTTGCCGTCAAGGCGCCGTTCTTCGGCGACCGTCGCAAGGCGTTCCTCGAGGATCTGGCCGTCGTTACCGCGGGCACCGTCATCACCGCCGACATGGGCCTCTCGCTCAAGGAAGCCGGCCTGGAGTTGCTGGGTACCGCGCGTCGTGTCGTCGTTACCAAGGACGAGACCACGATCGTCGACGGTGCCGGCACGGAGGCGGACATCGCCACCCGCGTCGCGCAGCTCAAGCGCGAGATCGAGACCACCGACTCCGACTGGGACCGTGAGAAGCTCGAGGAGCGTCTCGCGAAGCTGGCCGGCGGCGTGGCGGTCATCAAGGTCGGTGCAGCCACCGAGACCGATCTCAAGGAGCGCAAGTTCCGTGTCGAGGACGCGGTCAACGCTGCCAAGGCCGCGGTCGAGGAGGGCATCGTCCCCGGTGGTGGCTCGGCCATCGTCCAGGCGGGTCAGCTCCTCTCCGATCTTGCCGCGTCGCTCTCGGGTGACGAAGCCACCGGTGTCGAGGTGGTGCGAACCGCGCTCGAGGCCCCCTTGTACTGGATCGCGACCAACGCAGGCCACGACGGCTCTGTCGTCGTCAGCAAAGTGACTGAGGCTGCCAAGGGCCACGGCTTCAATGCCGCGACCCTCACCTACAGCGACCTCCTCGCCGACGGTGTCGTCGATCCGGTCAAGGTGACTCGCTCCGCGGTCGTCAACGCCGCCTCCGTCGCTCGTATGGTGCTCACCACCGAGAGCGCCGTGGTCGACAAGCCCGCTGAGGAAGCTGACGATACCGGTCACGGCCACGCCCACTGACCTCGGTAACAGTTGAGACGAAGGCCCCCGGACGAATTCGTTCGGGGGCCTTCAGCTTTCGGGTCAGATGAGCGGGAGAGATGCGAACATGTCGCCCGTCGGTTGCGTCGATCCCCCGGGCGGTTCCACGGTGAAGCCGAGTTGCGTCGCGCCATCGATGTCCTCGAGCACTGCGGTGGTAGTGGGCGCCACCTGTCCGGGACCCATCGTTCCCACCGACACCTGCTGGTCTCCGTGTACGAGCCACATCTGATAGACCGTGTCCGGCCTGGGTGGAGTGACCCCGTTCATCACGAGCATCGCGGCGTTCGCTTCCCTCGAATACATCGCGGTCGCGGTACCACCGCCCGGGATCTCCGCCGACGACGACTGCATGTCGGGGGCATCGAGGATCTGCGCGGTGACCGACGTCGCCGGTGGAGTCTGCGTGAACTGACTCCCGATGACGACGCCGCCGGCAAGCAGCGCCGCGGCGGCAGCCACCGAGGCAACCGCGATCCGCCACCGTCGCTTGTCGGCTCGACGTTTCGAGACCTCGTCGCCGGAGACCCGACGCAGCAGGTCGTTGCGCAGCGACGATGGTGGCGTGGCAGCGACGAGTGAACTGGCGGCCGCCATCGTCTCGTGGGCCAACCGCACCGCGGTGTCGAACTCAGCCCGTGTCGTCTCGTCCGCACCGGCGAGGCGTGCTTCCAGCTTGCTCCGGTCATCATCGTCGAGGGCGTTGAGGGCGAGAAGGTGCGCCCACTCGATCAGGTCGTCGTCCATCTCACCTCACCCCCAGACATCCACGGAGTCTTACCAATCCGTCCCTGATCCGGGACTTCACCGTCGGCACTGCGACTCCGAGTTCCGCCGCTACCTCGCGGTACGTCCGACCGCCGTAGTACGCGAGGGTTACCGACTGCCTCTGGATGTCCGTCAGCGTCTGCATGCAGTCGAGAACCGCCTGGCGCTCCGCCCGCCGCGAGACTTCCTCCGTGACCTCGTCGAAATCGTCGGTGCGGTTGGTGGTCTCGTAGACGAACTCGCGATCGGTATGCGACTGCTCCGAACGGACCCGGTCCACGGCCCGTCGGTGCGCCAGCATCATCAGCCACGACAGCGGCGAACCGCGTCGCGGATCGAACGTGGCCGCGGACTTCCACACCTGGATGAAGACCTCCTGCGCCGTCTCCTCGCTGTACCCCGGATCGCGAAGGATCCGCAGGATCAGACCGTAGACGCGGGAACCGGTGCGGTCGTAGAAGTCTGCGAACGCTTCGGTATCGGCGGAAGCGATGCGCTGTAGCAACATCCTCAGATCCGCCGCCTCGTCGGCGCGCACATCGACGACGCGTCGGCTGTCGGCCGGGCAGACGTCATCGCCGCCGGCGGATCCGGCCGCGTTCACGTGTCCTCGTTCGAAGGCATCGAGGATCACCGTAGCGTCCGCGGACCGGATCTTCCGGGATTGGTGGGCCCTTCGGGTGGCGCCGGTGTTTGGCTCCACCGGTCCAGCCTCGAATCCAGCTCGGCACCCTAGCTTGGCATCAGGACCGAATCGATGAGGTACACAGTGGCGTTCGCGGTCTGCACGCCGCCGCACACGACACCGGCCTCGTCGACCTTCAGGTCGTCGCCCGACCCGGTGACCGTCACGTCCGAGCCCTCGACGGTGGTGTGTGTCCCGTCGACCTGGTCCGGCGCAAGTTCTCCGGGAACCACGTGGTAGGTGAGGATGTCGGTCAGCAGGGCATCGTCGGTCCTCAACTGCTCGATGGTCGCGGGATCGACTTTCGCGAACGCTTCGTCGGTCGGTGCGAACACAGTGAACTCGCCGCCGTCGAGTGTGTCGACCAGATTGACGTCCGGGTTGAGCTGCCCGGATACAGCGGCAGTCAGGGTCGTCAGCATCGGGTTGTTGGAGGCCGCGACGGTTACAGGATCCTGGGCCATGCCGCTCACCGAGCCGGGGCCTTCGGGAACCATCTCCGCGTAGTCGGCACAACCGGGCCCCACCAGATTCGCGGCCGGCTCAGCCGTGCCGTTCATCGGGCTCTCCATCGTCGGACTCGGGGTTGTCGTCGTGCCATTCGAGTCGTCGTCGGTCGCGCACGCACTAAGAACGAGGAGCGCGGCCGAGGCTGTGGCGGCGACGGCGAAAGTGCGGGTCTTCGTGATCATGGGTCTGCCCTCCGGCAGTTGCTCCGAGCAGTATCGATTGAAACTGTCGATAGGGACTTCGGAGCGAGCGGCAGTCCGGATGGGCGGCATCGTCTCAGAACTTCGCGAACGATCTGAGAGCATCGCGGTGGTTGATAGCCCCGCGCACGACGATGCCCAGTGGGCGGCGAAGGGACCCTCAGGCGATCCGGCGGCGGGTCTGCTGGGCGAGCGCCCCCCGCTCCGACTCCGACAACCCACCCCAGATCCCGTACGGCTCGCACACCGACAGGGCATGGTTGCGGCACTGGTTGATGACCGGGCAACGCCGGCATGTCTCCTTGGCCCGGCTTTCCCGCTGTGCCCGGGCACGACCACGTTCGCCGTCCGGATGGAAGAAGACAGAGGAATCCATCCCACGACACAGCCCGCGCATCTGCCAGTCCCAGATGTCGGCGTTCGGTCCGGGTAGACGATTCGGAACAGGCATCAGGACTCCTCTGTAGGCAGGCTCGCGATGATGCTGCAAGCAGCCCGCCACCCCCCGGGGATGACGGGACCAATGAAAATGGCCACGCACACGTAACCGTAATGGGCGGTATGAAATCGCGTCAACACCCTTGGCCAGTGGTGATTCACATATCTGCGGAGCGAAGAGTTAACGGGTTGTTCATTTACCTCATTTATGTCGACGCCCCGAAGTGCTCGAGTCCGTGCAGGTAGATGGGGTGTCCAGCTGGGCAATCTTCTGGAGTGATTTCGTCACTCGGGTCGCCCGAGAGTGCGGCTTGGTAATTCTCGTTAACCCCGTTGGCACAAATTCTTAAAATTGGCAGACGGTAGGTGGTGCATTCGTCGGGGCGGATGCGAGTTCGACTGCTTCCGTCCGGGGCCGCGATGTCCGATTTGTGGACTGCGACCGGCATCAGCCAAGGCGGGCTGTCGGTGATGGGATACTCGTCGGATGCTCCGCGACGTCGCGTTCGGCCCGGATCCTGGGCGATACCCGCTGCCGGTGCCCGGCGATGCCGTCGGGCGTTGGCTTCGCGGCGTGGCGCTCGGCGGGCAGGGCCGCTACGCCCAGGCTCGTGCCGAGCTCGAGACCCTGCGGCGCTCGACCGCTCAGCCGGCGGTCCTGTCGCTGGCCGCGAGTAGCCAGGCGTCGCTTCTTCGGCAACTGGGATCGCATGCTCGTGCCTCCGGGTACGACGGTGAGGCTCTCGCTCTGGTCGGTGCGAGTCGCTCGCGCGATCGCGAGGGTGCGCCCCTGATTGACGAGGCGCGATGCGACGCGCTGACTGGGCTCGCGGCCGATGCCCTCGGCTGCGGGCGGCTCGCCTTGGGGCGGCGACTGCTCGCGCGTTGCCGAGAGTATCTGGACGAGGTCGGGGATCCGGACACTCTCTGGCGTCAGCACATCCGCCTGGACTGGGTGACGACTGAGATCGCACTCGCAAAGGGCGACTTCGAGACCGCGGCGACACACTCGGCGGCGGCCGTTGCGCTTTCCGCGGACTGCCCGTCGGTCCGTCATCGCATCAAGTCGGCCCTGCTGTTCGCGGCGGCCGCGACCGGATTGCCAGAATCTGATCGCGCTCTGCAGGCGGCTGAGCAGGTACTCGCCGACAGCGACACACATGGGCTGGTGCCGCTGCGATGGGCGGCTGCAATGCTCGTGAACGGTGTAAAGCCGACTGCAGCTGCGCGGGCCGTGCGAGACGACTGTGCAGCCGTGTTGGCCCGTCGGGGCGGGAGGTTCGTGACATGACCGCTGGAATTTCGGGCGGGGCGTCGCCTCGCCGGACTGTGTCGTTAGTCTTACAGACGTTCCGCCACGCGGCGGAAGCACACCCGGCTGGGGGGACGTGCCACTGTAACGCCAGGATTCGCTCTGACGATGTTTAACACGGGTGAGGAGTTGAACTCCATCGTCCCTGCCGCTGCGCAGGGCGACCGGAATGCTCTGGCCCAAGTCCTGCAGAGTATTCGACCTTTGGTCGTACGGTATTGCCGAGCGAGGGTAGGAGCCTCGGAGCGGGGGAACCTGTCCGCGGACGACGTGGCGCAGGAGGTGTGCCTGGCCGTGATGACCGCGCTTCCGCGCTACAAGGATCAAGGCCGCCCGTTCATGGCTTTCGTGTACGGGATCGCTGCGCACAAGGTTGCGGACGCACACCGCAACTCGGCGCGTAACAAATCCGATCCAGTTGCAGAAGTACCAGATGTCGTTTCCTCCGAGGACGGTCCCGAAGCCCGGGCGCTGAGTTCGGAGACGGGCCGACAGGTGAACGCGCTGCTGGAAACGCTTCCGGAGAAGCACCGCGAGATCCTCGTCCTCCGGCTCGTCGTGGGGCTGTCCGCAGAGGAGACGGCGGCAGCGGTCGGAAGTACCGCTGGTGCCGTGCGGGTGGCTCAGCACCGAGCCATCGCCAAGTTGAAGAAGGAAGTGACGAGAGCAGGTGAGAGACATGGCTAGGGGCCACAATGGCGAGCCGGGCGATCCCCACGCTGATCTCGCCGGGAACGACGGTCCCGTCGACGTGTCGGCGGTGCGCCGCGACGACGCTCTGATCGACGCGATCGCGAGCGGTGAACCCGTCGCGACCGACAGTCCCGAGGAGTACCAGGTCGCCGCGCTGCTTGCGAACTGGCGCACCGAGATCCTCGCGCAGCCCTTGCCGGCCGAGCCGGATCTCGACGAGATCGTCGAGCGCGTCAACCATGAACTCGAGGCCCGGGAATCGCTTGCGACTCGTACCCGTTCGGGCCGCCGTCACCTCCGGCTGCTCCGTCCGATAGCGGCGGCAGCGGCGGTCGTCGCAATCGCCATGGGCGGTATGACGATCTTCTCGTACAACGCCGAGCCGGGCGATCCATTGTGGGGTGTCAAACAGGTCGTCTTCACGGAACGGGCCGCCTCGACCGTCGCCAAGATCGACACCACCTCCAATCTGGAGGAGGCCGAGCACCTCATCGCGACCGGTGACACCGATGGCGCCAAGGCCAAGCTCGACTCGGCCGCAGAACGGGCGAATGCCGTGCACGAGGCCGGAACACGGAACGAGTTGAACGGATGGCGCGAGCGGCTCCTCACCGAGTTGCAAAGGGCCACGACTACGGCGGCTGTGCCTTCCGACAACCCGTCGCCGTCGCCGTCGCCTTCGCCGGTCGACCAGTCGTCGAGTACTTCCCCGACACCGACCGGTCCGTCGGCGACGACTAGCCCGCAGACCACACCGAACCCGCAACTGCCGGTGTCGCCGACCTCCGTCGCCCCCGAGCCCACGGTGTCGGACACTCCATCGCCCACTCCGACATCGGATACGTCGGTGCCCAGCAGCCCGTCTCCGACACCGGATACACAGACGTCGACGACGATGTCGACGGCGATGTCGGACGAAACGTCGGACGAGACATCGGACACCGGGGTTTCGACCGGTTCGCTGGGTGATGCTCCGACGCCGACCGGCTGAGCGGGTACCTACACAAAGGCCCGGCAGGAGATCCTGCCGGGCCTTTTGCGCCGTTTGCTCTGCGGCGGGTGAACTTCAGCGGTCGAAACCGTCGCGGTGCAGCGCGTCGTTCACCGAGGCGTCCGCGTACCCACGGCAGTAGTCCCATGTGACGTAGGCGTCAGGCGATGGGTCGTATGCCGGTTCGTGCGGGCGGACTGTGCCGTCGACCAGCAGCTGGAGCAGGTTCGCGCGCAGCATGTCCCAGTCGTGATAGTGGTCTTGCTGGCAGTCCTCGCAGCACACGACCAGCCCGCGGATTCCGCGGTGGCTCAGGAGGCCCTCATACACGGCCAAGTCCGCGAGATCCTCCTCCACGGCAAGGCGCTCATGGGGATCCAAAGGCTGGCCCGGCTCGATTGCGTCGAGCGCAGCGGACGGATCGGCGGGGTCACCGGCGAAGGGGTCCGGCGGGAGGCCGGGAGGCAGTTGATCGCGCACGCCACCACGGTACGCAGGTCAGCCCCGTCTGCGCTAGCTGATAGCGCCCGGTGAGTCGCGGGGAGCGCGCGCGTGTGTGCTCCTGAGCGAGCCGATACCATGGTCTCCGAAGGTCTGTGCATGGGAACTCTCACAAGGGGATTTCTTGGCGGCCCAGTTCCTTCTTTTTCGTTTCGAATGACGCTTCATGGAGGGCCCGAGCCGCATGAGTAGTACCGGAGGGCACGTGCACACCGGGGGAGATGACCCGAACAAGGTTGCGATGCTGGGTCTCACCTTCGACGACGTGCTGCTTCTACCGGCGGCCTCGGACGTTGTCCCCAATCAGGTGGACACCTCGAGTCAGCTGACCCGTGAGATCCGCCTGAACGTCCCTTTGGTGAGTTCCGCGATGGACACCGTGACCGAAGCGCGTATGGCCATCGCCATGGCCCGTGCAGGCGGCATGGGTGTGCTCCACCGCAACTCGGCCGTCGAGGTGCAAGCGGCACAGGTCGAGACCGTCAAGCGGTCCGAGGCCGGCATGGTGACCGACCCGGTCACCTGCAAGCCGACGAATACCCTCGCCGAAGTCGACACGATGTGTGCCCGCTTCCGTATCTCGGGCCTACCGGTCACCGACGACGCCGGCCAACTTGTCGGCATCATCACCAACCGTGACATGCGATTCGAGGTCGACCAGAACCGTCAGGTCGCCGAGGTGATGACCAAGGCCCCTCTGGTCACCGCCCGTGAGGGTGTCACCGCGGAGGTCGCGCTCGGGCTACTGCGTCGCCACAAGATCGAGAAGCTGCCGATCGTCGACGGCCAGGGCAAGCTGACCGGTCTCATCACCGTCAAGGACTTCGTCAAGACCGAGCAGCACCCGAACGCCACCAAGGATCGTGACGGCCGCCTGCTGGTCGGCGCCGCCGTCGGCGTCGGCGACGAGGCCTGGACCCGCGCGATGACGCTGGCCGACGCCGGCGTCGACGTCCTCGTCGTCGACAGCGCCCACGGACACTCGCATGGCGTGCTCGAAATGATCACCAAGCTCAAGGGTGAAGTCAGTGACCGAGTCCAGCTGATCGGCGGCAATGTCGCGACTCGTGACGGCGCGCTCGCACTCGTAGAGGCCGGAGCGGATGCCGTCAAGGTCGGTGTCGGCCCGGGCTCGATCTGCACCACGCGCGTCATCGCCGGTGTCGGGGCCCCGCAGATCACGGCGATTCTGGAAGCGACTGCGGCCGCGTCCGCCCACGGTGTCCCCGTCATCGCCGATGGCGGCCTCCAGTTCTCCGGTGATGTTGCCAAGGCGCTTGCCGCCGGGGCGTCCACCGCGATGCTCGGCTCGCTCCTCGCGGGTACTGCCGAGTCTCCGGGCGAGCTGATCCTGGTGAACGGCAAGCAGTTCAAGAGCTACCGCGGCATGGGTTCGCTCGGCGCGATGCAGGGTCGCGGTCAGGGTAAGTCGTACTCCAAGGATCGCTACTTCCAGGACGACGTCCTCGCCGAGGACAAGCTCGTTCCGGAGGGCATCGAGGGGCGGGTCCCGTTCCGTGGTCCGCTGTCGCAGGTCATCCACCAGCTCACCGGCGGCCTTCGCGCGGCCATGGGCTACACCGGCTCGGCCTCCATCGAGCAGCTGCAGCATGCCCAGTTCGTTCGGATCACCGCGGCCGGCCTGAAGGAGAGCCATCCGCACGACATCACCATGACGGTCGAAGCACCCAACTACGCTGCCCGCTGAGCACACGACATAGCTACACAGCTAAAGCACACAACACAATCGAGAAAGGGGCGCGCGTGCGCGACCTCGTCGAAATCGGTATGGGCCGGACCGCCCGGCGAACCTACGAGCTGGACGACATCAACATCGTTCCCTCTCGCAGAACCCGCTCCTCCAAAGAGGTGTCGACGGCTTGGCAGATCGATGCGTACCGCTTCGACATCCCGGTGCTGGCGCATCCGACCGACGCTCTGGTTTCACCTTCGTTCGCGATCGAGCTGGGCAAGGCCGGCGGTCTCGGTGTGATCAACGGCGAGGGGCTGTGGGGTCGGCACCCCGACGTCGAGGACAAGCTCGCCGAGTTGGCGGAGTTGGCCGAGAAGGAGGTCGACCCGGACGCCGCGGTCGCGCGCCTGCAGGAGTTGCATGCGGCGCCGCTGCAGCCCGGTCTGTTGGCTGCCGCCGTTGCGCAGGTTCGGGACGCCGGTATCACGGTCGCCGTCCGTGTCAGCCCGCAGAACGCTCGTGCACTTACTCCGGAGCTGGTCAAGGCGGGTATCGATCTCCTGGTCATCCACGGCACGATCATTTCGGCCGAGCACGTTGCGCAGGGCGAGAGCGAGCCGCTCAATCTCAAGACCTTCATCTCCGAACTCGACGTCCCGGTCATCGCGGGCGGCGTGAGCGACCACCGCACCGCATTGCACCTGATGCGGACCGGCGCGGCCGGTGTGATTGTCGGTTACGGCTCCACCGAGGGTGCCACCACCACTCGTGAGGTGCTCGGCATCGGCGTTCCGATGGCGACAGCTATCGCGGACGCGGCCGCGGCCCGGCGGGACTACCTCGATGAGACCGGGGGCCGCTACGTGCACGTCATCGCTGACGGTGACATCACGACGTCGGGTGATTTCGCGAAATCGATCGCGTGCGGTGCAGACGCGGCCGTCCTCGGTGCACCGCTCGCGGTCGCGCAGGACGCGCCCGGCGGAGGCTGGTTCTGGCCGTCGGTCGCCGCACATCCATCGATGCCGCGCGGCTCGCTGCTGCCCGTTTCGTACGGTGAGCGTCCAAGCCTTTCTCGGGTGCTCAGCGGGCCGTCCGACGACCCGTACGGCTCGCTCAACTTCGTCGGCGGTTTGCGCCGCTCGATGGCGAAGTCGGGTTACTCCGACCTCAAGGAGTTCCAGAAGGTCGGCCTGACCGTCCGCAGTTGACCCACTCGTGGCCCGGTGGTAGAACGCCCGTTCGGTTGGACTGAGCCGGTGTGATGTTCGCCCATGAGCAGTTTGGGAGATTCCGGCCGTTTGTGAGACTGGCGGTTACAGTTAGGGTACTCTGAGCGCCGATCGACGGTGCATACTGGCGAGTAGCAAATCCGGTTCTTGGGTGGAGGTTTCCCATGGGTAAGCAGCGCGCAACCGACTACGACGTGCTCATCGTCGGCTCTGGATTCGGTGGCAGCGTCACCGCTCTCCGGTTGGTCGAGAAGGGGTACAAGGTCGGTGTGCTCGAGGCGGGCCGCCGGTTCGAGGACTCGGACTTTGCCAAGACCAGTTGGGATCTCAAGCGGTTCCTGTGGGCGCCGGCCCTGGGCTGCTACGGCATCCAGCGCGTCCACATGCTTCGCGATGTCATGATCCTCGCCGGTGCAGGCGTCGGTGGGGGCTCGCTCAACTACGCCAACACCCTCTACAAGCCGCCGACCCCCTTCTTCCAGGACCCGCAGTGGCGCGACATCACCGACTGGGACGCCGAACTGACCCCCCACTACGAGCAGGCCCGCAAGATGCTCGGCGTCGTGCAGAACCCGCACATGACCCCGGCAGACGAGGTGATGAAGTCGGTCGCCGAGGACATGGGTGTCGGTGAGACGTTCATCCAGACCCCCGTCGGTGTGTTCTTCGGGGACCCCGGTAAGACTGTCGACGATCCGTACTTCGGTGGTGTCGGTCCAGACCGGACCGGTTGCATCGAGTGCGGCGAGTGCATGACGGGTTGTCGCCACGGCGCCAAGAACACCCTGATGAAGAACTACCTCGGGCTCGCCGAGAAGTTCGGCGCCGAGATCGTGCCGATGACGACCGTCGAGGCGCTGCACCAGGCCTCGGACGGTACCTGGGATGTCGTGACCCGCCGCACCGGCGCGAAGGTTCGCAAGAACCGCAAGACATACACCGCTAGGTACGTCGTCCTTGCGGCCGGCACATGGGGTACCCAGCATCTGCTTCACAAGATGAAGGACACGGGCGCTCTACCCAAGTTGTCGAACCGGCTCGGTGAACTCACCCGTACCAACTCCGAGGCGATCCTCGGCGCGGCGAAGCCGAAGGTCGATCCGTCGGTGGACCTCACGAAGGGTGTGGCGATCACGTCATCGTTCCATCCGACGTCCGACACCCACATCGAGCCGGTCCGCTACGGCAAGGGATCCAACTCGATGGGCCTGCTGCAGACCCTCATGACCGACGGCGGCGGCACCACGCCGCGCCCGCTGAAGCTGCTGAAGGTGATCGCCGCGAACCCCGGCAAGATGCTGCGGATGCTGTCGGTGAAGAACTGGAGCGAGCGGACCATCATCACGCTGGTCATGCAGAACCTCGACAACTCGATCACCACATACACCAAGCGAGGCATCCTCGGTCGGCGCAAGGTCACCAGCAAGCAGGGTCACGGAGAGCCGAACCCCACGTGGATCCCGGTCGGCAACGATGCGACCCGTCGCGTTGCGGACAAGATCGACGGCATCGCGGGCAGCACGTGGGGCGAGGTGTTCAACATTCCGCTCACCGCTCACTTCCTCGGTGGCTGCACGATCGGCGCGGACGCCGACCACGGCGTGATCGACCCCTACCAGCGCGTATACGGGTACCCGACCCTCAGCGTCGTCGACGGAGCCTCGGTGTCGGCCAACCTGGGCGTCAACCCGTCGCTGACGATCTGCGCGCAGGCCGAGCGGGCCGCATCGTTGTGGCCGAACAAGGACGAGCAGGACGCCCGCCCCGATCAGGGTTCGGCGTACGAGCGCCTTGCCGCCGTCGCGCCGAACAAGCCCGTGGTTCCGGCGGGGGCGCCGGCCGCGTTGACGCTGCCGATCGTCGAGGTGATCAGTGGCCGTGAGAACAGTTCCGAAAAGGGCTCAACGAACGGCTCAGCGAACGGCGCCAACGACACTGCCGACCAGCCCGCAGAGGACACGGAGACGGGGTCCGGGGTCGTCTAGTCCCGTAACAGTGTTCCGAGCTGCGCATACTAGACTGTCCGGGTGTCAGATACCCAGCAGGACAGGCCGGTTCTCGTCGTCGACTTCGGTGCCCAGTACGCGCAGCTGATCGCTCGTCGCGTCCGTGAGGCGAATGTCTACTCGGAGGTGGTTCCGCACACCGCGACCGTCGCGGAGATCGCGGCGAAGAAACCGCTTGCGGTCGTCCTGTCCGGTGGCCCGTCCAGTGTTTACGAGGAGGAGGCGCCGCAGCTCGACGCCACATTGTTCGACCTGGGTGTCCCGGTCTTCGGAATCTGCTACGGCTTCCAGGCGATGGCCGGGGCCCTCGGCGGTACCGTTGCGCACACTGGTGCGCGTGAATACGGCCGCACCGAGATGACGGTCACGGGCGGCATCTTGCACGACGGCCTGCCAACGACGCAGCAGGTGTGGATGAGCCACGGGGACGGTGTCACAGTCGCCCCTGACGGGTTCACTGTGACCGCGTCGAGTGCCGGCGCTCCGGTCGCCGCATTCGAGGATCGCGCCCGCAAACTTGCCGGGGTCCAGTACCACCCAGAGGTAATGCACTCCCCGTACGGGCAGCAGGTGCTCAGCCGCTTCCTCCATGAGATCGCCGAGATCCCGGGCACGTGGACGGCCGCGAACATCGCCGAGTCGCTCATCGAGCAGGTCCGTGAGCAGGTCGGCGACGGCAAGGCGATCTGCGGCCTGTCCGGTGGCGTCGACTCCGCTGTCGCCGCGGCGCTCGTGCAGCGCGCGATAGGTGACCGCCTCACCTGTGTGTTCGTGGACCACGGTTTGATGCGAGCCGGGGAGCGCAGGCAGGTCGAGAAGGACTTCGTCGCTGCCACTGGCGCTCGCCTGGTCACCGTCGATGCGTCCGAGACGTTTCTGCGGGAGTTGGCCGGGGTGTCCGACCCGGAGACCAAGCGCAAGATCATCGGCCGCGAGTTCATCCGCAGCTTCGAGGGTGCGGTGTCCGAGGCGCTCGGGGAGAGCGCCTCGCAGGGCGAAACCATCGATTTCCTCGTCCAGGGCACGCTGTACCCGGATGTCGTCGAGTCCGGCGGCGGCACGGGTACCGCGAACATCAAGAGCCACCACAATGTTGGTGGTCTGCCCGAGGATCTCCAGTTCAAGCTGGTCGAGCCGCTGCGTTTGCTGTTCAAGGACGAGGTGCGTGCCGTCGGCCGCGAGCTGGGGCTGCCCGAAGAGATCGTCGGGCGGCAGCCGTTCCCGGGGCCGGGACTGGGCATTCGCATTATCGGCGAGGTCACTCGAGAGCGCCTCGAGGTCTTGCGTCACGCGGATTCGATTGCGCGCGAAGAACTCACCGCAGCCGGTCTCGACGGTCAGATCTGGCAATGCCCTGTCGTGCTGCTCGCTGACGTCCGCAGCGTCGGCGTCCAAGGTGATGGCCGTACATACGGCCACCCGATCGTGCTACGCCCGGTCTCCAGCGAGGACGCGATGACCGCCGACTGGACGCGTCTGCCGTACGACGTGCTCGAGCGGATTTCCACCCGCATCACCAACGAGGTCGCAGACGTCAACCGCGTCGTGCTCGACGTCACCAGCAAGCCGCCGGGAACGATCGAGTGGGAGTGATTTCCACCTGACCGCACACGAGGGCCCCAAGCCGCCGCGCGAGCTCGGGGCCCTCGTTCGTGCGGTTAGCGGCGTCGTCCCGGCGAAAGCACCAGCACCGCGCCGATCACTACGGCCAAGGCCACGAATAGCCAGCGGAACTCGACGTTCGCGAGCGGTTCTAGCGAAAACGGCCCAGCCAGCGCCCACACGCTGACGAGCAGCGCGGCCACACCGGCGAGGAGCAGGCCCACCGACGGACGCCGGCGCGGCTTGGGGGTGGACTGATCGGTGTCCGAGGTTCCGCTTTCCGAGTTTTCAACGTATTCAGCCACGTTCGACGCTCACTTCCCCGAATTTGTTGTCCATCTTCACCGTCAGAATGGGTCCGTCGGCGCCATCACGGCCGCCGTCGACGTGACCGGCGCCGATGCAACTTGCCTCTCCGACCGAAACGGAGCAGTCGGAACGCACGTTCATGTTCTCGGGAACGATCACACTGTATTTACCGAACTTGCCGTCGATTCGGACCTCGCGGTTCTCGGTGAGATCCAGTCGCGTGAGGTCGAGCGTGAAGTCGCCTGCTGTGCCCTCGTAGACGTCCGCGAGCCCGGACATCGATGTCGGGGCCCACACGTGTTCGCCAAACTTCGACTCGTCCCAGTCCAGCGGTCCCGCGATCGAGGCAAGGACGACGAATCCCAGCAGCGGGAACGTGACCACGAGCAGTCCGTACCCGCGTCGCAGGAAGGCTCCGAGCACCAGCCCGACGCCGATCACGGCCAGGGAGATCGCACCGATCCGGGCGGGGGTCAAGTAATCCGAGCCGACCGCAGACGAGACGGCCGCCGCCGCTGCCGCCGCGAGCACCGCGTTGCCGAGGATCACCGACGTGAACCGGACGCGGTGCCGTGGTCGTTCGACAGGCGGTTCCGGGGGTGCTGCCGGTTCGGGCAGATCCCAGGCGAAGGGCGCGACACCCAGCGGGTCCCACGCGGGCGGTGTCGGGTCGGCCTGGCTGTGGCGCGATCTTCCGGCGTTGTCCGGGCTGCCAGGGTCAGGGGATGGCTCGTAGTGGTCGGGCAGTGTGGTGTAAGGACTGTAGGCGGGAGGTGGGTACGCGCCGGCCTGAGCGGTATGCAGTGGTGCCACCGGGTAGCCGGCGATGGTCTGCGTGACGCTCGCCGGAAGCGGCGGCGGAACCGGCTGCCGCTGGTAGAGCAGCCACAGTCCGCCCAGCATGAGGGCAAAGCTGATGAAGACCGAACCGCTCATGCCGACCCCGAACGGGCCCTGATACACAAGATCGCCGGTGCTCAGCGCGATCACGAGAGCGACGACGAGGACCACGGTCTTGGTGCGGGACTGCGAGGTTCGGCCCCGCCCGAGGAGCGACTCGGCAGGCGAGACCTGGTCGCCGGGCTTGCTGAGCAGCAGCCATCCCGCAAGGTAGAGGATGATGCCGGCGCCCCCGAAAACGGACGAGATCACGAACGCGATCCGTACGAGAACCGGGTCGACCTGATACCTGTGGCCGATGCCTGCCGCGACGCCGGCGATGGGTCCCTGCTTCGGTAGCCGTACCGGACGGGTTCGCCACAGGTCGTGGAGTTGGTCCGAGAAGCTCCCGGTAGACGCTTCGCTGCTCATGGATCCATCCTGGCGACGCGACAACGTCCGGACCATCGGGAACTACCCTGATCTTTCCCCGATCCCCTGATCGTCACCCTGAGACAAGGGCGCGGCGTCGAATCTCAGGGTCCGGCCCTGATGTCGAACGCGGCGCGGCCGTGCCAGGATCGACTCTGTGCAACCTGTGGTGGACCCGAACCAGGCGGTGAGCCCGGCCGTGGGCCTGGCGCTGTCGCCGGTCCCGGCCCCCGTGGACGAGCCCCTCTACCCGAAACTCCGTCGCAGGGCAGGGGGACGGATTGTCGGTGGAGTTGCCGGCGGCATCGCCGATCACCTCGACGTCGACGTGTTCAAGGTGCGGGTGGCCTTCACTCTGCTGGCGTCGCTGGCGGGCGTGGGCATCGTGGCCTACGGGTTGTTGTGGGTCTTCACCCCGGTCGGCAGCGACACCGAGCGACCTAGCGCCTCCGAACGCCGTCGTGCTTTCGGACTGGCAGTGCTTGGTCTCGCGGTCGCCTCAGCCCTGGGTTGGTTGATCGACGGCACCGCGGCATCGGTTGCCGCGCCGTTCGTCGTCGTCGCGGTCGGCGCCGCTTTGGTATGGCGCGAGTTCGACACAGACGGGTCCCGCTCGGTCCTCGGGCTGCCGCAACACCCGACGGTGCTCACCTGGGCGCGGGTCCTCGGCGGCCTCACCCTGATCGTCTCCGGCCTCGGAGTGGTGATCCTCGCGCAGGTCGACATCGACGCGCTGCGCTCGTCCCTACTGGCCGTGGTCGTGACACTCGTCGGTGCCGGGCTGCTCACGGTGCCGCTGTGGCTCAGGCTGTGGAGGGCTCTCGGTGAGGAACGGGCCGCGCGTATTCGGAACGAGGAACGCGAGGAGATTGCGTCGCACCTGCACGACTCGGTCTTGCAGACCCTCGCGCTGATCCAGAAGCAAGCGGATTCGCCGCAGGAGGTGGCTCGCCTGGCCCGCGGGCAGGAGCGCGAACTACGTCGCTGGCTGTTCGGTGGCGGGGAGACGGCACACGCGAGTCTGTCGGAGGCCCTGCAGACCATCGCGGGTGAGGTCGAGGACCAGTACGGGGTCACGGTCCAGCCGGTCACTGTCGGGGACATCGAACTCGCGACCGAGGGGAAGGGGGGCTCGGGGCTCTCACGGGAGTGTTTCACCGCGCTGCTCGGCGCCACCCGTGAATCTCTCGTCAACGCCGCCAAGCACTCCGGTATCTCGAACATCGACCTGTACGCGGAGACCGAACGCGATCAGGTGAGCACCTTCGTGCGTGACCGCGGAGTCGGGTTCGACCCCGAATCGGTGCCGGAGGACCGGCAGGGTCTGGCCAAGTCGATCCGCGCCCGGATCGAACGTCGCGGCGGGCGGGTCGAGATCCGGTCGACCCCAGGGAAGGGGACCGAGGTGCGGATCCATATGCCGCGACCGGTGTCGGAGGGTGCCGACGACGAGGACGTTGGGAACGAGGCCGAGGTTGGGAACGAGGCCAAAAAGATGTCCTAGGCTGGGGCCGTGACTTCCACGGCCTCAGCTCAACCCACATCCGACAAGTTCCGTGTCTTCCTCGTGGACGATCACGCGGTGTTCAGGGCCGGCGTGCGGGCCGAACTCGGCCGCGAGGTCGATATGGATGTCATCGGCGAGGCCGGTGGCGTGGGTGAGGCCATCGCCGGGATCAATGCGCTGCGTCCGCAGGTGGTGCTGCTCGACGTCCACATGCCCGACGGCGGTGGTGTCGCGGTGCTCAACGGAATCGACTCGGGTCCGGTCTGCCTGGCACTGAGTGTGTCCGACGCCGCCGAGGACGTCATCGCGGTCATCCGGGCCGGTGCGCGCGGGTACGTGACGAAGACGATCTCCGGTACGGAACTCGCGGACGGCGTGCGACGGGTTGCCGGCGGCGATGCGGTGTTCAGTCCACGCCTCGCGGGGTTCGTTCTGGATTCGTTCACTGGGCGCTCGAACGTGCCCGAGCCGCCCCTGGATCCGGAGCTGGACTCGCTGACCCCTCGGGAACGCGAGGTGCTGCGACTGCTCGCCCGCGGCTACACCTATCGGGAGATCGCAGAGGAATTGGTGATCTCGGTCAAGACCGTCGAGACGCATGCGTCGAACGTGCTGCGAAAGACGCAGCAATCCAACCGGAATGCGCTCACGCGGTGGGCGCATCGACGGCGCATCGAATGAACTCTGCTCGGTGCGGACCCCTTGGGGTCACTGCGCCAGCGCGACGATCAGCACGACGACGAACGCCAGCACGATGATGCCGACCATGACGGCCATCGCGAGCGGTGCAGCCGCAACGATCCTGTCACGCAGATCCGTCGGAGCCTGCGGGCCGCTCACCCCCTCGGTGAGCTGACGCAGCCACGCCCGGCCGGCTGGACGGGGGACCGAACCCAGCGGCGTCTTCGGCTGCACCGCAGGGAGATTCGTTGCCGTCGTGGAGGCGATGCGGCGTCGCGGAATCCCTGCCGATGCCGAGCGGTAGGCCCACTTGGGGATGTTGCCGTCGGCGTTCATGACAGGTTCGCCGATAAGGAGGCCAAGCTTTCCCGCGGTGTCGGAGCCGAGGGCGACGGCGGCGAGCTCGTCACGTGCCTGCGCCATGGTGGGACGTCTCTTGGGGTCGGGTTCGAGCATGTGCAGCAGCGTGTCGGTCAGCGCGCCACTGCGGCTCGGCCGGTAGATCTCCGCCTTTGCCACTCGGTGCAGCAGCGCGATCGCGTCGTTGTCGATCCCGAACGGGGGTTGGCCCTCGACCACGGTGTAGAGCGTGGCGCCGAGAGAGAAGACGTCGCTGGCCTCGGTGGGGTCGCTGCCGCGGGCCACCTCGGGTGCGAAGTAGGCGGGCGTTCCGGTGATCACGCTGGCGTTGCTGCCGGCGTCGTCACCCTTCGCGCGTGCAATGCCGAAGTCGCTGATCTTGACGACGCCGAGGGCGTCGCCACGGTCGGCGACGAGGATGTTGCCCGGTTTGATGTCGCGGTGCAGGATGTCGGCCGCGTGCGCCTCTGTGAGGGCGGCTGCGATCTGTGCGCCGATCTGTGCGACCTCGATGGGAGCCAGGGTGTGAACTTGGCCCAAGGCCTCCGCGAGGCTCCGGGACGGCAGGTACTCCATCACGAGCCAGGGCTCACCCGACTCGACTGCGACGTCGTACATCGCAATCGCGTGGTCGTGGGACAGCTGCGCGGCGTTGCGTCCTTCGCGCAGGACCTGTTGTCGGAGTTCGTTGGCCTCGGCTTCGTCCATGCCGACAGTGGAGGTCACCTGCTTCACGGCGACCTTGCGGTCGAGGAGCGTGTCCTGGGCGAGCCATACAGCGCCCATACCGCCGCCGCCGAGCTTGGAAGCCAGCCGATACCGGCCTGCCATCAGGTAGTCGGGGCCGATGGCCGCTCGGCTTTGGCGGTCCGGGCGGGTGCGCTCCTGCTCAGTCACGTGTCCGAGATTAGTGGATCGGCGAGGTTTGCTTGACGTACTGGTCGAGACAGGCTTAACTAAATACATTCGAAAATATGTTCGAACATGTTCCGTGGGCTTCACGAAACGTCGTTCGGACACCGTGTGTCGCGCCTTCCCCGCGCACCCAAACATCTCGAAAACCAGCACGTGCGCGTTCCGGGGAGCAGATATGACCGAACCAGCCCGGCTGCCCACAGCGCAGGCTCTTCCAGCATCTTCGCTGTCCGGGCTGACTCGGCAACAGCGTCTCGAGTACCTGCGCCGACGGATCGCGGCGGTGCCGGGACGAGGTGAGGCGGCCGTCCGGCGTGAACCGCGGGATGAGACCGGCGCCGCGCAGGTGCTTCCCGTCCCGGATCCGTTGGCCGCGCTCCTGCCGAGCGGTGGGCTGGTCCGGGGATCGGTGGTCTCCGTCTCCGGTGCGACGTCGCTGCTGCTGGGGTTGTTGGCGACGGTGACGGCAGCGGGCGGGCATGCGGCGGTGATCGGGCATCCGAGGCTCGGGGTGCTCGCGGCTACTGAGATGGGCGCTCATTTGCGGAGGTTGGCGTTCGTCCCGGACCCGGGGCCGGATCCCGTGGAGGTCGCGGCGGTCCTGCTCGACGGCATGGATCTCGTGGTGCTCGGGTTGGATGGGATCTCGGTGCCGCCGTCGCGGGCTCGGGCCGTGGTCGCGCGGGCTCGGAGCAAGCAGTCGACGCTGGTGGTGACCGGCGGGCACTGGGGTGGAGCCGAGGTCCGGTTGGATGCGCAGGTGCGTGGGTACGACGGGGTGGGTGGCGACGCGGCCGGTGGACGGGGACGGCTGTGCTCGGTCCGGTTGGCGGTGCGGGCGCAGGGACGCTCGTTCCAGCCGCGGACTGCGTGTCTGGATGTGCGATCCACCCACGGTGGGGTCGAGTGGGTGCCCGAGGTCGTCACGCTGACCCCGGACGCACTGGCCCCGGACGCACTGACCCCAGATGCATTGACGCAGGATGCGGTGGCCCGATGAACGCGCGGGTGCTGGCGGTGTGGTGCCCGGACTGGCCGGCCGTGGCCGCGGCCGTGGCGGCGGACCTACCGGCCACGCGCCCGGTAGCGGTGCTGCACGCCAACCGCGTGGTCGCGTGCTCGACGCAGGCGCGGGCCGCGGGGGTGCGCCGTGGACTGCGGCGCCGGGAGGCGCAGGCGCGGTGTCCGGAGCTGCATGTGGCACAGTCCGATCCGGAGCGCGATGCGCGGCTGTTCGAGTCCGTGGTCGCCGCCGTCGACGAGGCGGTTCCCGGTGTGGAGATCCTGCGTCCCGGGCTCCTGGTACTGGCAGCACGTGGTGCGAGCCGGTACTTCGGATCGGAGGAGGCTGCGGCCGAGCGACTCGTCGATGTGGTGGCCGCCGCCGGTGCGGAGTGTCAGATCGGAACTGCCGACGAACTGTCCACCGCGGTGATCGCGGCCCGCCACGGCGAGCTGGTTCCCGCCGGCGAGGGGGCGCAGTTCCTGGCGCCGCTCCCGATTGCCGAGATCGCTGCCGAGCCCAGTCTCGCTGCGCCGGATCGCGGAGACTTGGCCGATCTGCTGCGCCGACTCGGGCTGCGCACCATCGGGGACTTCGCGGCGCTGTCGCCGGTGGACGTGACATCGCGGTTCGGTGCCGACGCGGTCCTCGCGCACCGGGCCGCCCGCGCCGAGCCGGAACGTCCGCCGTCGGCCCGGGCACTGCCCCCGGACCTGGAAGTGGAGCAGCAGTTCGATCCGCCGATCGAGCGGGTCGATGCGGCGGCCTTCGCGGGACGCGGGTTGGCCGAGCGGCTGCACGCGAAATTGTCGGGTGCGGGAGTGGCGTGCACCCGGCTGCAGGTGTCGGCGAACACCGGGAACGGGGAACAGCTGACCCGGGTCTGGCGGTGCGCGGAGCCGCTGACTCCCGAGGGCACCGCGGATCGGGTGCGGTGGCAGTTGGACGGCTGGCTCACCGGACGCAGCGAGCCCCGGCCTACGGCAGGGATCACCGTGCTGCGCCTCGAGCCGGTGGAAGTGGTGGCGGTCGGGGCTCTGCAGTTGGGGCTGTGGGGGGGCGTCGGAGAGGAGGACGAGCGGGCCAGGCGGGCCCTGACCCGTGTTCAGGGACTGCTCGGTGGCGATGCGGTCCGGGTGGGGGTGCACAGCGGAGGACGGGGGCCGATCGAGCGAATCACCCTGGTGTCGTTGGGTGACGAGCTGGTTCCGGCTGCCGATCCGGCGGCACCGTGGCCGGGCCGGCTACCCGAACCGGCGCCATCGACCGTGCTGCCGAACCTTCCCGTGGTGTCGCTCGAAGACGGCTCGGGTGTCGCGGTGGGCGTCACCGAGCGGGGGGAGTTCACCGCGCCGCCCACAAGATTGCGGTGGGGGAGTCGGACATGGGGCGTGCAGGGCTGGGCGGGGCCGTGGCCGGTGGACGAGCGGTGGTGGGACACCGCAGCAGCACAGCACGCCGCGCGAGTACAGGTGCTGCTCGCCGAGTCGCGGGCATTGCTTCTGATCTGCGTGGGAGGAAGGTGGGGCGTGGAGGGAATCTACGAGTAGTCGCAGATATTTTGCGATTACCCCCGGGGGGTATATGTTGGGAAGCATGAACCCAAATGGAGAAGCAGGTCACGATCACCACGTGACGGATGCTCTCGATCGCCACGATGAGCATTCGGTCGGCCATTCTGATCATTCCGGCCATCAGGGGCACGGGGGGCACGGCGACCACGCCGCCGCCGGTCACCAGGAGCATGCTGCGCACCAGGGACACGGTGGGCACCAGGGACACGGCGACCACGTCGCCCAGTTCCGCAGCCTCTTCTGGATCATGCTGATCCTGTCGATCCCCGTGGTCGGAGCGAACACGATGTTCGCCGACCTCGTCGGATACACGCTGCCGGACAACCCCGCCGTGGAGTGGATCTCGCCGCTACTCGGCACGGTCGTGTTCGTATGGGGTGGGCGTCCATTCCTCACCGGAGCGGTGAGCGAGATCCGGACGCGGCAGCCAGGCATGATGCTGCTCATCTCGCTGGCGATCACCGTCGCGTTCGTGTCGTCGTGGGGATCGAGCCTCGGGGTGCTCAGCCACGAGCTCAACTTCTGGTGGGAGTTGGCCCTTCTAGTTGTGATCATGCTGCTCGGGCACTGGATCGAGATGAGATCACTCGGGCAGGCCTCGAGCGCGCTGGACTCGCTCGCAGCGCTGCTGCCCGACGAGGCCGAACGCATCGACACCGACGGCACCATCACCACCGTGCCGACCGCAGAACTGGTCACCGGTGACATCGTCATGGTCCGCCCGGGTGGGCGCATCCCCGCAGACGGCAGGATCGTCGAGGGCGCCGGTGACCTCGACGAATCGATGATTACCGGAGAGTCGCGCACGGTGCGCCGCGAATTGGGCGACACGGTCGTGGCGGGAACGGTCTCGACGGACTCGGCGCTGCGTGTCGAGATCACCGCGGTCGGCGACGACACCGCGCTCGCCGGCATTCAGCGGCTTGTCGCGGAGGCCCAGAACTCGTCGTCACGCGCCCAGGTCCTGGCCGACAAGGCCGCAGCATTGCTGTTCTGGTTCGCGCTCGGTGCGGCCGTCATCACGTTGGTGGTGTGGTCGATCTTCGGGACCCCGGACGACGCGATCACTCGCACCATCACGGTTCTGGTCATCGCATGCCCGCACGCGCTCGGGCTGGCGATCCCGCTCGTAGTGTCGATCGCCACCGAACGCGCAGCTCGAGCCGGCGTGCTCATCACCGACCGGCGCGCGCTCGAAGCGATGCGCACCGTCGACACCGTGCTGTTCGACAAGACCGGAACCCTCACCAAGGGCGAACCGGCAGTCATCGCGACCAGCGCCGTGCCCGGCGAGGACGAGAACACCCTCGTCGCGTTGGCCGCGGCCGTCGAACGCGCCAGCGAACACCCACTCGGCCGGGCGATCGTCGCGGCGGCCGAGCAGCGGGAACTGCGTATCCCGGAGGTGAGCGAGTTCCAGGCCCGCAACGGGGTCGGCGTCACTGCGACCGTCGACGGCGCACAGGTGAGCGTCGGTGGTCCGGGGATGCTCGCCAGCCACGATGCGTCCGCGCTTCCGGTGTCGGAAGAGTGGGCGGCGCAGGGGTCGACCGTTCTGCACGTCCTGCGAGACGGGCAGGTAATCGGTGCGCTCGCGCTGGCCGACGAGATCCGCCCCGAATCACGGGACGCGATCGCGGCGCTGCACGCCCGCGGTGTGCAGGTGGTGATGCTGACCGGTGACGCCCACGCCGTGGCGCGGGCCGTGGGCGACGACCTCGGCATCGACGACGTGATCGCCGGGGTGCTACCGCAGGACAAGGGCGCGAAGGTCAAGGAACTGCAGGCTTCGGGACGCCGGGTCGCGATGGTGGGTGACGGCGTCAATGACGCGCCCGCCCTCGCCCAGGCCGATGTCGGGATCGCGATCGGTGCAGGTACCGACGTGGCGATCGCTTCGGCCGGTGTGGTCCTCGTCGGTGACGATCCACGCGCCGTGGTGTCGGTGATCGAGTTGTCGCATGCCACGTACCGGAAGATGGTGCAAAACCTCGTCTGGGCCGCGGGCTACAACGTGATCTCGGTGCCGCTCGCGGCGGGTGTGCTTGCTTCTGTCGGATTCGTCCTTCCGATGGAGGTGGGCGCGATCCTGATGTCGGCATCGACGGTTGTGGTCGCCGCCAACGCACAGCTGCTGCGCCGGTTGGATCTGGCACCACAGCGACTGACCCGTCCGGTCCGCGAGCGGGAGCACGATTACGCCCGATAACCGACGGCCGCGTTAGCGGGGCGGAGTGTCAGCCCGCGTGGCAGGATGCGCGGCATGGGTTTTCGGGGCGGTTCTCTTCGTGCGAACGGCAAGCTCGTTGCTTGGTCGGCTGGCTTCGTGCTGTCGCAGGCCAACATTGTGCGTCTGCTCGGCCCGGTCGCACCGAAGGTGCTGAAGACCCAGACCGCTCCGTCGGCCCGGGTGTACGCCGCGGTCCTCGACGGGATGGACTCAGCCGAGATCGGGCGTTATCGGAGCCACTTCTACCTGGACTTCGTGCACCCGGGGATCTATGCGACGGCCTTGCGGGCCGGCGTGCGGCGCCTCGACGAACTGTCACCGCTGCCGCCGGCGACGAAGCGGGCCCTTCTGGCCGCGCCCGTCGTCTCGGCCGCCGGCGACTACATCGAGAACGTCGCCGGCCTGTACCTGCTCGACCACCGCGACCGGATCACCGACGGCGCCATCCGTGCGACGACCGCGATCAGCACCACCAAGTGGGTGCTCGCGCTGGGCTCGCTGGCATACCTGGCCCGGGGTTTCGCCCGAGCGTGGGGCAGAGCCGACCGCTGACATGGCAGGCGGCAGGTTGCACGACTGAGCGCCCGTACACAATGGCGGGGTGAGCGAATCCGTTCCCCCGGCTGGCCCCGTCAAGTGTTCTGTGTTGTCCGCGGACGAACCCCTCCCCGGCAGCGCGGTGCATGTCGCCGGGTGGGTGTGCATCGAGTACCCGGGTGCGTGGGGCCGCGACGTGCTCGACGGGACGGCACTGGGTGCAGAGTTAGCCGCCGAGCTGTCCCGGCGGTCCGACGCAGCCGGTGTGCGCGTCATGTTCATCCGCCGCCCGGGGCGGGACGAACAGACGCGCGACGGGCGGACGGTACTGCTGGCCAACTCGGACCCCAACCAGTCGTGGTGCGAGCGGCTCGTGATCGAGGAGATCACCAACCTGCTGGACATCGACCTGACGCGTGTCGCCGGCCCCGCGCCCGGGCTAGGGGAGCCGGTCGTCGAACCGGTCGTGCTGGTGTGCGCTCACGGCAAACGTGACCGGTGCTGTGCGGTGCTCGGACGCCCGGTCGCGGCAGACCTGGCCGCGGAGTTCGGCGACGCGGTGTGGGAGTGCTCGCACACCGGCGGCCACAGGTTCGCGCCCTCGATGATCCTGCTGCCCAGCGGCGTGACGTACGGCCGGCTCACCCCGGCCGAGAGCGCGTTGGCGGTGCGGGCGGCGACGGCCGGTGAGGTGTCCCTGCCGGGGCTGCGCGGTCGCAGCTACTGGGGGCCGCGTGGACAGGCCGCCGAGGTGCTCGTGCGGCAGAGCGTGCGTGCCGGTGTGAACGACCTCTCGGTCGACGACCGGGGCACCGATCCGGTCGTAACCCATCGAGACGGACGCCGCTGGCGGGTCATCGTGCAGCAGCGTGAGCTGGATGCCAGGGCCACCAGCTGTGGCGCCGACGCCAAGCCTGTACACCCAGTAGTGGCGGTGGACATGCACGAACTCCCTACCGGAATCCCTACCGGGAGTTCGTGATTCCACGCATTCACGTCACCGGTGCGGCAGCCAGGTCACCAGTGTGCGCCCGGAATCAGTCGGCCGAGACGGCGGGCGATTCGGGCTGCGGACTCGGTCGGACCGGTCGGCCGCGGCGTGACCGATGGTGCCTCGGGAGCTGGTTCCGGCTCGGCTGCAGCCCTTTCTCCGCGCGCCGCGGGTGAATCGGGGAACGCGTGATACAACGCGGAGAACATACGGTCCTTCATCCGCGGCATGAAGATCGCGCCGAACTCGAAAAACGTTCCGATCGGGACGTCGATACGCTTCGGCTTCTCGATCAGTGCGCGGATCACCATCGCGGCCGCCTTGTCGGGGCTGGCAGCGGGACCGGTGTTGTAGTGGCCGGTCGGCGCGATCATCGGGGTGCGCACGAGTGGCATGTGGATGGTCGTGAAGGTGATCCCGTCGGAGAGGGTCTCGGCGGCGGCGACGTCCGCGAAGCCGTCGAGGGCAGACTTGCTCGCGATGTATCCCGCGAAGCGCGGCGTGCGCGCCTGGACACCGGCGGTGCTGATGTTCACGATGTGGCCGAAGCGGCGCTCACGCATGTGTGGCAGCAGCGCCAGTACCAGGCGGACGGCGCCGAAGTAGTTGACCGCCATTGTCCGTTCGAAGTCGTGTAGGCGGTCGGTCGATCGGTACAGGCCGCGTCGAATGGACCGACCAGCGTTGTTGACGAGCATGTCCACGTGACCGTGTTCGGCCAGAATGGATTTGATGGTGTGGTCGACGGCCTCGGTGTCGGTGATGTCGCACTGGTAGGCGTAAGCGGATCCGCCGGTTTCGCGAATCTGGGATACGACGGCCTCGAGTTCGTCGCCGCGGCGCGCGAGCAGCAGCACCGTGGCGCCCTTCTCGGCCGCCATGATTGCGGCCGAACGACCGATGCCGGACGAGGCCCCAGTGATGATTACGTGCCGGTTGACGAGCGGACCGGCCGGGTCGTCGCGGCGAGCACGGTCCGGGTCCAGGTGCTCGTACCAATACGTCCACAACTTCGATGCGTACGACGGGAACGGTGGCACCGATATTCCACTGTCCTGCAACGCCTCCCGAGTCCGGTCGACGGTGAATCGAGACGGCACGGTGAGGTGGTCGAGAATCACCGGCGGGATACCCATCCTGCGCAGAGCCGTGTCACGGATTCTGCGGGCCGGAGCCGGAGGGGACAGCAGGGGGCGGGCCGTCGCCGCCGGCAGATCGGCGACCGGGGTCGGCGCGTGGGCGGCCTTCGCGAGTGCCGCGAAGATCTGACGGACCGGCTGAGGCTCGGGGGAGACGAGGTGAAAAGTCTGCGCGTCGAAGTCGGGACGCAGTATCAACTCCACCAGAGCGGCCGCGACGAAGTCCACCGGAACGATGTTGGTGTAGCCGAGCTTCGGGACGGCGACCGGCAGCACGGCGGGCAGCTTCGCCAGCGCGGCGAGCAGGGGGAAGAACAGGTAGGGTCCGTCGACCTTGTCCATCTCGCCGGTGATCGAACTGCCGACCACCGTCGAGGGGCGGTAGATCCGCCACGGCGCGTCCGACCTGCGAACCAGGCGCTCGGCCTCGAACTTGGTGCGGTGGTACGGCGTCGGAAAGTGCTGGCCCAGGTCGAAGTCGTCCTCGGTGAATCGACCGCGGTGATCGCCCGCCACCGCGATCGACGAAACGTGGTGCAGGGTTGCGCCGAGTCGGGACGCGAGGTCGATCACGGCCCGTGTCCCGTCGACGTTCGTTCTCGCCTGCTCCTCACCGGCGGTCAGATCGTAGATCGCGCCGAGGTGCACGACGTGTTCCGCGGCCGGTGGTGCAGCCTTTAACCCCAGGTCCGGCTCGGTGAGATCGCCGACGAGGGCGTGTACCCGGTCGCCGCCCGTCCAGTGGTCCGCCATGCGCTCGAACTTCGAGAGCGAGCCCGGCCGGACCAACACGTGGACCTGGGCGGACGGGTCGCGCTCGAGCAGTCGCTCGATCGTGTGCCTGCCCAGGAATCCCGTGCCGCCCGTGACGATGTAAGTGGCCATACCTCCGGAACTTACTGGAAAGTAAGTTGCATTACTAGAGGGGTCGGACACGATCTCGATCGCCGTTTCGCCACTGTCCGGTAACGAAGTACGGCGATACCGAGAAGTGGTAGGTGTGCTTCGCGGTCGCGAGGCGCACGTCGATCTGGGGAGGACGAGTGCGTTCGTTGAGGAAGTCGGTCAGCGGGATGGCTGCTGCTGCGGTTGCGGTGGGGGTGGCCGTTGGGGTTCCTGCCACGGTGTGGCGACCGGGGCACACGCCTCATCGGACGTATGGCTGAAGCTGGATCGAGTTCCCGATGCTCAGGCGGGTCAGTCCTCGACTGTGAAGTATGCGATCTGGGGTGAGGCACTCCCGGACACGTTCTACCTCGATGGGGAGGCCGGAAGTAAGTGGGCCCGAACCAACCCTGGCCCCGGCCGGAACGCGCAGATCGTCAGAATGGATAACACCGGCACGGAGGTGACTTCCGTGGGTCCGATTGCTATTCCTGGGGTTCCGGGACCGATCTCCGTGGCGTTCGCGAACCAGCGCCTCTAGTTCTTCTCGCCACCCGGCCTCGGTTGAGACCTGCCCTATGGCTTGGGCGACAGGATGGCGAGGCCGTGTTGCACTGTCCAGTAACGAATTCCGGTGATTCTGAGAAGCAGTAGGTGTGCTTCGCGGTCGTGAGGCACAGGATCGAGTGACGATTTGGGGAGGACGAGTGCGTACGTTGAAGAAGTCGGCCAGCGGGATGGCTGGTGCTGCGGTGGCGGTGGGGGTGGTTGTTGGGATTCCTGCCACGGCGTCGGCGGAGCCGGCCACCGGGTCTGTGGGCTATGAGGCACTGTTCGATGCGGGGGCGCAGGTCTACGAAGTCAGCGCGGTGGAGAACTGGGCGGTGTCGATCGGCGGTGCACACAGGATGTCGGACGTGTGGCTGCAGCTGGATCGGGTGCCGGATGCTCGGGCGGGTCAGCCCTCGACCGTGAAGTACGTGATCTGGGGTGAGGCGCTCCCGGACACGTTCTACCTCGATGGGAAGGCCGGAGATACGAGCGTCCGGACCAATCCTGGCCCCGGCCGGACGCCGCAGATGACCAGAATGGACAGCACTGGCACGGAGGTGACTTCCGTGGGTCCGTTCGCCATCCCTGGGGTTCCAGGACCGATCGCCGTGGCCTTCGCATACGACCGCTCGTAGTTCTTCTCGCTCCCTGGCCTGCGAAGATCTATCTGCCGCGCGGGTTGGAGGGCGTCGGATCATCGGCAGCTCCTTCGAGGGACTACCCCGGGTGGCGCAAGAGTTGAGCGGAGAGACGGTCCCGCTCCGGACCGTGTTGCACTGTCCGGTAACGAAGTTCGGCGATTTCGAGAAATGGTAGATGTGTCTCGAGGCACACCATCGTGTGACGATTTTGGGAGGACGAGTGGGTACGTTGAGGAAGTCGGCCGGCGGGATGGCTGCTGCTGCGGTAGCGATGGGGGTGGCTGTTGCGGTTCCTGCGACGGCGTCGGCGGAGCCGGCTGTTGGGTCTGTGGGGTATGAGGCGCTGTTCGATACGGGGGCGCAGGTCTACGAGGTCACCGCGGTGGAGAACTGGGAGGTGGGGACCAGGGCGCACGCCTCATCGGACCTATGGCTGAAGCTGGATCGTGTGCCGAACGCGCGAGCGGGTCAGCCCACGACGGTGAAGTACGTGATCTGGGGTGATGCACTCCCGGACACGTTCTACCTCGATGGAAAGACGGGAAGCAAGTTCGCGCGGATAAACCCTGGCCCCGGACGGAATGCCCAAATGGTCGGCATGGATAGCACCGGCACGGAGGTGACTTCCGTGGGTCCGTTCGCCATCCCAGGGGCTCCGGGACCGATCTCCGTGGCGTTCGCAAACCAGCGTCTCTAGTTCTTCTCGCCGTCCAGCCCCGCTCGAGACCCACCGTATGGCATAATCGAACACAAGTTCGAACGATGCGCCTTCCCCTCCGCATCTTCCCAGGTAAGCAGGCTGCGAGAGTTGGATGGGGTGGGGCGGATGGGGTGGGGCGGATGGGGTGGGGCAACGGTCCGCCGACGTGGTCGGAGATGGAGCGGGTGCTGTCCGGGCGCCCGGATCGACGGGAGGGACAGTTCCCGGGCGACGGAGGCGACAGCCCGGCCTGGTCCCGCAAGCGGGGCGCGTACCTGGCCGATGGTGTGTCGCGGCCGGCTGGTGCCACCGTCCCGTACGCGGAACTGCACACCCACTCCGCCTTCAGCTTCCTCGATGGCGCCAGCCCGCCCGAGGAGTTGGTGGAGGAGGCGGTGCGGCTCGGCCTGGACGCGATTGCCCTCACCGACCACGACGGAATGTACGGCGTGGTCCGGTTCGCCGAGGCCGCCAAGGAACTCGGCATGCGGACGGTGTTCGGGGCCGAGTTGTCGCTAGACGCCGCGCCGCGCACCGGCGCCCCCGACCCCGACGGCACGCACCTGCTGGTGCTGGCCCGTGGACAGGAGGGGTACCGGAGGCTGTCCCGGCAGATCTCGGCCGCGCATCTCGCGGGCGGGGAGAAGGGCAAGCCCCGTTACGACTACGACGCGCTCACCGAGGCGGCCGGCGGGCACTGGCAGGTGCTCACCGGTTGCCGCAAGGGGCACGTGGGTAGTGCGCTCGCCGCGGGCGGACTCGACGCCGCCGAGGCGGCGCTGCGCGATCTCGTCGACCGGTTCGGTGCGGACCGGGTGAGCGTCGAACTCACCCACCGGGGGTTGCCCGCGGACGATGAGGTCAATGCGCGGCTCGCGGAACTCGCGGCGAGACAGGGTCTTTCCGTCGTCGCCTCCACAGCTGCACACTTCGCCGGTCCGTCGCGTCGACGGCTCGCGATGGCGATGGCCGCGGTGCGGGCCCGGCAGAGCCTCGACGAGACCGCGGGCTGGCTCGCGCCCACCGGAGGCGCGCACCTGCGGTCCGGGGCTGAGATGGCGCGGCTGTTCGCCCGCTACCCGGAGGCCGTCGCGGGGGCGGCCGAGTTGGGGCTCGAGTGCGCATTCGACCTGCGTCTCATCGCGCCGAAACTGCCGCCGTTCGACGTCCCACCCGGCCACACCGAGGCGAGTTGGCTACGCGAGCTGACCATGCAGGGGGCGCGTCGGCGCTACGGTCCGCCGCCCGAGAACCCGGCCGCGTACGAGCAGATCGAGCACGAACTCGGGATCATCGAACGCCTGGACTTCCCCGGCTACTTCCTCGTCGTCCACGACATCGTCTCGTTCTGCAAGGACAACGACATCCTCTGCCAGGGAAGGGGATCGGCCGCCAACTCGGCGGTCTGCTACGCGATCGGTATCACCAACGTCGACCCCGTGCGCAACGAGCTGCTGTTCGAGCGGTTCCTCTCACCCGAGCGGGACGGCCCTCCCGACATCGACGTCGACATCGAATCCGACCGCCGTGAGGAGGCCATCCAGCACGTCTACACCAAGTACGGCCGTGAGTACGCCGCTCAGGTCGCCAACGTCATCACCTATCGCGGCAAGTCGTCGGTGCGGGACATGGCGCGGGCGCTCGGGTTCTCGCAGGGGCAGCAGGACGCGTGGAGCAAACAGGTCAGCCGCTGGACGGGCGTCGGCGGCGAGACGGGAACGGACATTCCCCCGGCCGTCCTGGAGTTGGCCGCCCAGATCGAGGGCTTCCCACGGCATCTGGGCATCCACTCCGGTGGCATGGTGATCTGCGACCGCCCCATCGCCGACGTGTGCCCGGTCGAGTGGGCACGCATGGAGAATCGCAGCGTCCTGCAGTGGGACAAGGACGACTGTGCCGCAGTGGGATTGGTGAAGTTCGATCTACTGGGCCTCGGCATGCTCTCGGCCCTGCACTACATGATCGACCTGGTTGCCGAGCACAAGGGCGTCGAGGTGGACCTGGCGCAACTGGACCTGTCCGAGCAGGCGGTCTACGAGATGCTGCAGCGGGCCGACTCGGTGGGTGTGTTCCAGGTGGAGTCGCGGGCCCAGATGGCGACGCTCCCGCGCCTGAAGCCTCGCAACTTCTACGACCTGGTGGTGGAGGTCGCGCTGATCCGGCCCGGCCCGATCCAGGGCGGCTCGGTGCACCCCTACATTCGGCGCCGTGCTGGCCGCGAACCCGTCACCTACGACCACCCGTGCCTCGAGAAGGCGTTGAAGCGCACGCTCGGGGTGCCGTTGTTCCAGGAACAGCTCATGCAGATGGCCGTCGACGCGGCCGGGTTCACCGCCGCCGAGGCCGATCAGTTGCGGCGCGCAATGGGCTCCAAGCGATCACCCGAGAAGATGGAACGGCTGCGCGGGCGCCTCTACGAGGGCATGCGAGAGTTGCACGGCATCACCGGTGAGGTCGCCGACCGGATCTACGAGAAGCTGTACGCCTTCGCGAATTTCGGCTTCCCCGAGAGTCATTCGCAGTCCTTCGCGTCGCTGGTCTTCTACTCGGCATGGTTCAAGCTGCACCACCCTGCGGCCTTCTGCGCCGGACTGCTGCGGGCGCAGCCGATGGGTTTCTACTCGCCGCAGTCGCTCGTCGCCGACGCCCGCAGGCACGGGGTGCGGGTACACGGCGCGGACGTGAACGCGAGCCTCGCGGACGCGACGCTCGAGGAGTGCGGCACCGAGGTGCGGCTGGGGCTCGGGGAGGTGCGTGGCATCGGCACCGCGCTCGCCGAACGGATTGTGGAGGACCGGGATCGGGACGGGCCGTTCACGTCGATCCTGGACCTGACCGGCCGGGTCGAACTGAGCACCGCGCAGGTCGAGTCCCTCGCGATGGCCGGTGCGCTCGGGTGCTTCGGGCTCTCCCGGCGTGAGGCGTTGTGGGCGGCCGGCGCGGCGGCGGGGGAACGTCCGGACCGGCTGCCGGGGACGGGTGCGTCGACCCACGCGCCCACCCTGCCCGGCATGAGCGCTCTCGAACTCGCCGCCGCCGACGTGTGGGCCACCGGGATCTCGCCGGACAGCTACCCCACGGAGTTTCTGCGTCCGCAACTCGACGCGCTGGGGGTGATCCCGGCGTCGCGGCTGTTGGATGTGCCGGACGGGGACCGGGTGCTGGTCGGGGGCGCGGTCACGCACCGGCAGCGGCCGGCGACTGCTTCCGGGGTGACCTTCATCAACCTCGAGGACGAGACCGGAATGGTCAACGTCGTGTGTTCGGTGGGGCTGTGGGCGAGGTACCGCAGACTCGCCACCGGCGCTCCGGCGCTGCTGGTGCGCGGGCGGGTACAGAATGCGGAGGGCGCTGTGACGGTTGTCGCGGACCACCTCCAACTCATGGACCTGCGGATGTCGAGCAGGTCGCGAGACTTCCGCTGAGAGCAGTCTCACATCCTTCAGATACCCCCTGGGGTATGGTTGTGCGAAACGTCGAGGAGGTAGCTCGTGAAGGTTGTCATCGTCGGAGGTGTCGCCGGTGGGATGTCCGCCGCCACCCGTCTGCGCCGTCTGGACGAGTCAGCGGAGATCATCGTGTTCGAGCGCGGCGCACACGTGTCGTTCGCGAACTGCGGTCTGCCGTACTACGCCGGCGGGGTCATCGAGGACCGGGACGAGCTGCTGCTGCAGAGCCCGGAGAGCCTCGGCGCCCGCTTCCGGCTGGACGTCCGCGTGCGCAGCGAGGTCGTGGCGATCGATCCCGACGCCCGCACCGTCACGGTCGAGGACTTCGAGACGGGCGACCCCTACGTCGAGAGCTACGACGAGCTGATCCTGAGCACCGGCGCGAGCCCCGTTGTGCCGCCCCTGCCGGGGGCCAACCGCGCCCTGAGCCTGCGCGACGTCGAGGACGTCGACCGCCTGGTCGCGGAGATGGCGTCGGCTCGCAGCGCCGTAGTCGTCGGTGCCGGGTTCATCGGTATCGAACTGGCCGAGAACCTGCGGCGCCGCGAACTCGACGTCACCGTCGTCGAACTCGCCGATCAGGTGCTCGCCCCACTCGACCCCGAGATGGCGGTCCCGGTCGCGGACCGGCTGCGCGAGAACGGGGTACGCCTCGAACTCGGCACCGAGCTGACCCGCATCGACGAAACCACGGCGGAGCTGGACGACGGGCGTACGGTTCCGGCGGACGTCGTCGTCATGGCGATCGGTGTGCGGCCCGAGACGGTGCTCGCCGAGATGGCCGGCCTGGTGTCGGGGGAGCGCGGCGGTATTGCGGTCGACGACCAGATGCGTACCTCGGTTCCGCATATCTTCGCGGTCGGTGATGCGATCGAGAAGCGCGACGCGATCGGTGGTGACGCCGCGCTGATCCCGCTCGCCAACCCCGCCAACCGGCAGGGGCGCCTGGTGGCCGACGTCATCGCCGGCCGGCCGGTGCGGGTGAAGGCGTCGTCGGGCACCGCAGTGGTCGGTGTCTTCGGGCTGATCGCCGCGGCGACCGGCTGGAACGAGAAGCGGCTGCGCGCGTCGGGCCGACCTCACCGGGCCATCCACACCCATCCCCAGTCCCACGCCGGGTACTACCCGGGGGCGCAGCAGATGTCGATCAAGCTGCTCGTCGATCCCGAGACGGACGTCATCCTCGGCGCCCAGGCCGTCGGCGGCGAAGGCGTCGACAAGCGGATCGACGTCATCGCAACGGCAATGGCCGGAGGGGTCACCGCGTCCGAGCTGGCCGACCTGGAACTGGCGTACGCGCCGCAGTTCGGTTCGGCGAAGGACCCGGTGAACATGCTCGGCTACATCGCCGACAACCTGCGCACCGATTCCATCCGTACGGTCCAGTGGCACGAGCTCGATGCCCTGCTTGCCGGCGGTGCTTCGCTCGTCGACGTTCGCACCGCCGACGAGTTCGCGGACGGCTCCATTCCCGGTGCCGTCAACTTCCCGCTCGATGAGCTCAGGGAACGAGTCGGCGAACTGCCGGTCGGGGATCTGATCGTGCACTGCCAGGTGGGTCAGCGTGCCCACGCCGCGGTGTGCCTTCTCGGACAGCTGGGGCGGCCCGCGGCGAACCTCGACGGCGGCTACCAGACGTGGGACGCAGGGCGGCGTGCGAACGTGCCGATTGTCTTGGCGTGTAGCTGATCCCACCTGAACTCGGTCGAAACCGAGCGGTTCTCGGCGGGGTTCTCTTTCGGTCTCCTATATACCCCCACCCGTATTTTCGATTGGACGGAAAGGTAACTCTATGACCATCACCGGACAGCAGCGAGAGAAATCGCTGCCATCCACCGAGTCGGTCGGCGGGCCGCTGGCCCGGCTCGGTGTGAAAATGGCCGACAACTTCCGCTGGGTGATCACCGCGTGGCTCGTGCTCGTCGTCGCCCTGGGAGCCGCCGCACCGTCGGTGTTCGGCTCGCTCGCCGGCGCCGGCTGGCAGGCCAACGGCTCCGAGTCGGTCCAGGTGCGTGAACTCGCACAGCAACACTTCGGCGGCAACGCGTCGTCGGCCATCCAAGTCGTCGTCCACTCCGACACCAAGCCACTCGACGACCCGGCCGTCCAGCAGGTGCTCGGCGAGGCGACCGCGATCCTCAGCGCCGATGCGCGCATCGACGAGGTGATCCCGCCGCAGCCCGGGATGACCATCAGCCCGGACGGGCACACCGGCATCCTCGTCGCGGGGGCCAACGCGAACACCGACGACATGGTGCGTGCGGTCGACGATCTCGGCGGTGACCTCGAGGCGCTGTCCGGCGACGGCATCGAGGTCTACCCGACCGGTGCGTCGGCGCTGTGGAGCGACTTCAACTACGCCAACCACGATGCGATGATCAAGGCGGAGATGATGTCGTGGCCGGTCACGCTCGGCATCATGTTGCTCGCGTTCGGCTCGCTCGTCGCAGCGGGGCTCCCGCTGCTGCTGACCCTCGCCGGACTGGTGGCATCGGCCGGTGGCCTGGTACTACTCAACGAGATCACGCCGATCTCGGTGTGGGCGATGAACTTTGCCATGATGTTCGCTCTTGCCCTCGGTATCGACTACGCCCTGTTCCTCGTCGTCCGCTTCCGGGACGCGCTCCGCGAAAACGTGAACGCGCGACTGGCGGTCGCCGAGACGATGGACACCGCCGGCAAGGCCGTGCTGCTGTCCGGTCTGACGGTGCTGGTGAGCTTGTCGGCTGTGCTGCTGGTGCCCGCGCCCGCGGTCCGGACGATGGCGGTCGGCATCATGCTCGCGGTCGTGTTCGTGCTCGGCGCGACGCTGACCCTGCTGCCCGCGGTGCTCGGCAAGCTGGGCCGCAAGGTCAACGCCGGATCGTTGCCGTACGCCAAGAGGCAGCAGAACCAGGCCGGCGGTTCACCGCTGTTCACCCGGTGGGGCAAGCTCCTCGACCGGCACCCGTGGCCGTTCGCGCTCGCAGCGGTCGCGATCCTCGCCGCCATGGCGATCCCGGTCACGGGGCTGAAGGTCGCGATGCCGTCGATCCAGGTCGTGCCCGAGGATGCCTCCGTGCGTCAGGGCTACGAACTGGTGCAGGAGCAGATGGGCGTCGGTGCGCCGGGTGCGCTGCAAATCGTGGTTCCGGCCTCCGATGCGCAGGCCGTCGCCGATACCGCCGCGACGGTCGACGGCGTGGCCGCGGTGACGCCCGCGATGCCGGCCATGGACGACTCGAACCTCGTTATGATGCAGGCGATTCCGACCGTCGACCCGTCGGATCCGGCGCTCGGTGACACTCTCGGCACCCTGCGGGCCGAACTGCCCGACAGTGCACTCGTCGGTGGCGCGCCGGCGGAGAACCTGGACCTGCAGCAGACGCTGAACGACTATCTCCCGCTGGTCATCGGCGTGATCCTGGTGCTCGGCTTCCTGTTGCTGCTCGTCGCGCTGCAGGCGCCGCTGGTCTCGCTGATTGGCACAGTGGTGAGCCTGCTCTCGACTGCCGCCGCGTTCGGTGCGTCCAAGCTGATCTTCCAGGACGGGCACCTGTCCGATCTGCTCGGCTTCACCCCGCAGGGATTCCTCGACGGTTGGGGGCCGGTGTTCTTCTTCGCGATGATCTTCGCGATCGCGATGGACTACACGGTGTTCTTGCTCTCGACCGTCAAGGAGCAGTACGAGACGACCGGCGACGCGCGCAACGCCAAGATCGCCGGCCTGGCGCGTTCCGGACGGGTCATCTTCGCGGCCGCCGCCGTCATGGTGGGTGTGTTCTTCAGCTTCGCGCTGGCCGAACCGCTACCGCCGAAGGAGATGGGCATCTTGCTCGGCATCGCGGTTCTGCTCGATGCGGTGCTCGTCCGCCTGGTGCTGCTACCGGCGTTGCTGCGGTTGACCGGGGACGCGGCCTGGTGGTCGCCGAACTGGCTGCGGAAGGCACTGCCGAACATAAGTTTCGCGCACGGCTGATCCGGGCGGGCTGTGACCGCTGGAGCTCGGTCGCAGCCCCTGGACAGATACCCCTGCGGGTAATCTCAGGAGGAAAGAGGAGGTAGCACATGACCGGGGACGAAGAGAGCATCACGCAGGTGCTCAACCGCCTGCGCCGTGCGCAGGGACAGTTGGCCGGAGTGATCTCGATGATCGAGAACGGCCGCGATTGCAAGGACGTCGTCACGCAGTTGGCGGCTGTCTCTCGTGCCCTCGATCGGGCCGGATTCAAGATCGTCGCGACGGGACTGCGCGAGTGCGTCGCCGGGGACGGCAAGGCATCTGAGCCACTGAGCGAGGACGAACTGGAGAAGCTGTTCCTGGCGCTCGCCTGACCGCCGGGCCCAACGGACGACCAGCCCAACGAACGACCGTAAGGAGTCAATATGGACCTGGGAATCTCAACCCGCCTGAACACCACATTCGACGACGCCATCGCCAAGACGCGCGCCGCGCTGCAAGAGCAGGGTTTCGGTGTCCTCACCGAAATCGACATGCAGGCGACGTTGAAGGAGAAGATCGGCGCCGACATGGAGCGCTACGTCATCCTCGGTGCCTGTAACCCCCAGCTCGCGCATCGGGCGGTCGGTGTGAACCGGCAGATCGGTCTGCTGCTGCCGTGCAACGTCGTCGTTCGCGACGACGGTGAGGACGTCGTCGTCGAGGCCATGAACCCGGCGATCATGGTCGAGGTGACCGAGGAGCCCGAGCTCGACGCCGTCGCCGCCGAGGCGACGACCCGTCTCGAGGCCGCGATCGACGCGCTGACCTGATCGCGACCGATCCGGATCACGTCGGGGCCGGTAGCGCCCGAGTCCGAACTCGGTGGGCGGTGTGCACGGCCACCACACACCAGGCGACGACTAGGGCGCACAGCAGCCCCGCCGACAGCAGACGCGGTATCTCGAGGTCGCCCGCGGTACCGAATGCCCCCATCCCGACCGCGCAGGCGCCGACCGGGAACGTGAAGCTCCACCAGCTCATCGTGAAGGTGAGCCCCTGACGGAAGGCGCGCATAGTCAGGACGCCGAGCGCGGTGAGCATGGCGATCATGATCGTCCCCATCACCAGGCCGTAGCCGAGGCCGAAGACGTGCAGGGCGTGCGCGCCGCGGTCGCCGACTACAGGTGCCGCGGCGGTGCCGAGCAGATTCGAGGCAGCGACCGACTGACCGACGACGCCGACGGGGATCCACAGGGTCGGCAGGGCTTGCAGCGGCGGCAGCCCGCGCTCGTTGATTCGGCGGCCGACCATGGCTGCGATAGGTAGGGCGAAGACCAGCGCGAGCGTGAACAGCACATAGCAGCTGGCGAGCAACACGGCCCGCGGCCATCCGTCGGGCAGACCGTTCACCAGCGCGGCGCCGGTCGCAGCCGAGACCATCGGCGGCACCACCGGCATCAGCCACGCCGGGGCGGGGTTCCCACGATCGGCACCCGCTCGAAGGCGCATCGCCATCACCGCGCATGTCAGCAGGCCCCCGACGGTGCCGGCCGTCCAGAGTGCCCCCGCGACCGCGAAGGCGACACCACTGGTGATCGCGGTCGATCCCACCGCAGCTGTGCCGGCCCCGACGGTCAGAACCGCCATCGGTACAGCCCCGTAGAACGGGAACATCGCGACGCTGCGTGCGTACCCGCGGGCGTGCTCGGTGTGCCGGACCCAATGGAGGGCGAAGGCGGTCGTGAGCACCGCCAGCAGCACCACGGAAAGGATCCAGAACGTCAACGCCACCCCACCTCGGCCGGGCAGGTCCATCGGCAGCGATGCCGTGGCGACGGCGACGATGCCGGTGCCCATCACCACGGCGAACCAATTCGGGGTCAGGTGAGCCAAACGTGAAGCGGTAAGCATGAATACGACCCTTGTGTTCTCTCGCAGGTCCCGGTAGAGGTCTCGGGGTGGATGAGGTACAACCGCGGTTTGTGGGTCTAGCCTTGGGGTATGCCGCTTTCGAACCGTGTGCCCGAACTCGCCGCGCTGGAAGTGCTGGTCGCGGTGGGTCGGCTCGGAAGTATGGGCGCGGCCGGGCGCGAGCACGGATTGAGCCAGCAGGCGGTCAGCGCGCGCGTGCGCTCCGCCGAACGTCAGCTCGGGATCCGGGTGTTCGACCGTGGTGCCGGCGGCGTCCAGCCCACCGCCGAGGGAGCGCTGATCCTCGAATGGGCCTCAGCGATCCTCGACACCGCCGAGGAACTGGCCTCTGGCGTCGCGGCAATACGTGGTGAACTGGACGCCAACCTGACCGTCGCCGCCAGCATGACGATCGCCGAATACCTCGTTCCCGGGTGGACCGTCACGATGCGCCGCAAGTGCCCCAACGTCGTGACCTCGGTACGGCTGTCGAACTCCACCGAGGTTGCCGCCCAGGTGCGTGCGGGCGACGCCGACCTTGGGTTCGTCGAAGGCCCCGTTGTGCCGAACGGGCTGCGCTCGGTCGAGGTCGCGCGGGACGAACTGGTCGTGATCGTGCCGCCCGGCCACAAGTGGATTCAGCGGGCGCCGATCGCGGTGACCGAACTCGCCGAGACTCCGCTGATCCAACGTGAACCCGGATCGGGCACCCGCATCACACTCGAACACGCGGTGCCCGGCTGCGTCGAACCGATTCTCGAACTGGGGTCGTGCACGGCGGTGAAGGCTGCCGTGGTCGCCGGCAACGCGCCCGCGGTCGTCTCGTCACTCGCGGTAGAGGCCGATCTGAACGACGGCCGGCTCGCATCCGTCGAGGTCGAGGGGCTGTGCATGCCGCGTCGGCTGCTCGCGGTATGGGACGAGTCCCGGGGACTACGGGGCGCGGCGCGCGACTTCCTCGATATCGCACGCGCTTCGGGCTAGACGCCGCCGGCGAACCCGTGCTGCCGCCACGCTTCGTAGGTCACGACCGCAGCCGCGTTCGACAGGTTCAGTGACCGTCGTCCCGGGACCATCGGGATCCGCACCTGCGCGGTGACGTGCGGATCGGCGAGCACCTCCCGCGCCAAGCCGGTGGGTTCTGGCCCGAACAGCAGCACGTCCCCAGGCTGGTAGGAGATTTCCGCATACGGCGTCGACCCGTGTGCCGTGAACGCGAACACCCGGTCCGGTTGCAGCGCCGCCCACGCCGCGTCGAGGTTCTCGTGGATCGTCACCGATGCCAGGTCGTGGTAGTCGAGTCCTGCGCGGCGGAGCTTCGGTTCGGACAGGTCGAACCCGAGGGGCCCGACCAGGTGCAGCTCGCACCCGGTGCCCGCGACCAACCGGATCGCGTTCCCGGTGTTGGGCGGGATGCGCGGCTCGTGGAACATCACCTTGAACACAACGAACTGTAACAACCCGGGTATCGAAGACTGGCGCTGCGACTACAACACGAACAGACCCCACTCCGCCCGCGGTATTTTGTATAGGTTTAGTACTTTCCCGTCCCGGTGGGAGGGGGCGAAGTAGATGAAGGCAGTGGTCTGCGGAGCTGGCCTCGCCGGACTGACCCTGGCGCACCGGCTTTCGGTTGTAGGCGTCGAGGTGGTGCTGCTGGAGCGCTCGCCGGGGCCGCGGACACAGGGCTACATGATCGATTTCTTGGGGCCTGGCTACGACACGGCCGAGGCGATGGGCCTGCTCCCGGCCGTTCGGGAAGTGGCGTACTACCTCGAGGAAGCCACCATGGTCGATGAGCGCGGGCGCCGCCGGGCGAGCCTGCCGATGGCTTTGTTGGCCCCGGGCCCGCGGCTTGATGTGATGCGGCCCGACCTCGAGCATGTGCTGCGCGAATCGTTGCCGCCCTCGGTGGAGCTACGATTTGGCGCCAGCCCGATCGCGGTCGAGGACCGGGGCCGTTCGGTTCGGGTCATCCTGGACGACAGCTCGGAGTTCGATGTCGACCTTCTCGTGGGTGCCGACGGACTGCACTCGACCGTGCGGCGGCTGACCTTCGGCGATGAGTCTGACTACCTGCGCTACTTAGGTTTTCACACAGCGGCGTATACCTTTCATGATGGCGAGCTCAATGAGGCACTCGCCGGCCGCTTCTGGATGACCGACACCGTGGACCGGCTGCTGGGTCTGTACGCGTTACGCGACAATCGGGTTGCCGTCTTCGTCATCCACCGCAGCCCGGATCCGACCGTTCCCGACGATCCCCGTGCGGCGCTTCGTGAAACCTACAGCGGAATGGGCTGGCTGGTGCCGAAGATACTGAGCAAGCTTCCACCCTCGTCGGAGATCTACTACGACCAGGTTGCCCAGGTTCTGATGCCGAACTGGTGCAAGGGCCGGGTCGTGCTCGTGGGCGATGCCTGCTTCGCGGTGTCGGTGCTCGCCGGCCAGGGCGCGTCGATGGCCATGGGCGGCGCCTACGTGCTGGCCGATCGATTGTCACGCACGCCATCCGTCGACCAGGCGCTGTCCGGCTACGAGAAGCTGTGGCGGCCTGTGGTCGAACGAACTCAGCGGGAGGGTCGCTGGTCGGGTGCCTTTTTCGTGCCCGGATCACAGCGATGGCTACTGGCGCGGCGTGTGATGTTGCGGGCGGTGCAGCTGCCCATCATCGACCGAGTGGTAAGCGCGGCAGCAGCTCTGGCCGCCAAACCCAGCGACCTGATCCCCACCCTGCAGCGGAGCAAATCGACCGCCGCGGGACCCTGACGCTCAGAGGATTTCGAGACAGGAAGCGATGTTTGAGAGCCATACGGTCGGCGTTATGGCTCCCAGCGGCTGAGCTGCGCGCCGCCGACAACAGGGCCTAGTGCCCCCGTCAGTAGTCCGGGCAAGATCAGAGGGCGGTGGCCAGATTGTCGAGAGCCATCGAGAGTCCTTCCCGAGTGCCGGCGATCATGTCGTCACCCACGAACGAGCAGATCTGCGAGACCACGGTGACCTCGGTCCCGATGTCATTCGGATCGAGGCTCCAGGTCACCAACGAGATGGCCAGTGGTTCCGAGTCCAGCGATATCGTCTCGCTGTAGACCACTCGAACACCCTCTTTGATATCGAGGTAGCGGACTCGGCCAGTGAGTTCTGCCTGACCGACAGGCCCGCACCGGAAGTCATCGACTCCGTCCACATCGAACGAGGTGTTTACGTACACCACCTCATGCCCCTCGGGTGCCGTCCAGGAAGCACGGCGCTCCACGTCGGCGTAGGCCGCGAAGATCTTGTCGGGTGACACCGGATAACTGCGGGCGACCTCCACTGTGCTGTGACTCAGAGTGGGAGTGCTCATCAGGGTCCTTTCTGGTTGGTCTGATCTGTCGAGTCGGCGGCCGTCAGGGCAGCGACCACCTCGTCGAGCCGGTCCAAACGTGCCTCGTAGCGGTTTCGCCGGCTTGCCGACCACCGCTCGAGGCGCGAAAGTCCGTCATGGCGAAGTTCGTGCACCCTGATCCGTCCAACCTTGCGTGATACGACCAGATCGGCCGACTCGAGGTGCTGCAGGTGTTGAACTACTGCGGCCAAGGACATATCAAGCGGTCCCGCGAGCGCCGATGTGGTCGCGGGCCCGTAGGACAGACGCGTGATGACGTCGCGCCGGGCGGGATTCGCCAGCGCTTTGAAGACTGCATCGATGTCATCGGGCACGCTACAACAGTAGGCACAGATACCCGGTGACGGTCAAGCATTCACTTAAGTATTCGCCGCCCACGTCGTCGAAACCGCCCGAAACACGCTCGTCGTTGGCGCCACCTGACGACGGGGGAGCGTCGCGGTCTATCGCCGCGAGCCACACCGTCGATCAGCTTGCCGGGCGTCATCCGGACCCTACCCAGCGGTCGGCCCTCCAGCCGGTCGAAATTGCCGCTGTTCGAGGGCAGGATGGGAAACATGGCGGGAGAACTCTTGGAGATCGTCGGAGAGGACTTCTCCGACGCGGGCCTTCCTCGGCAAACCTGGAGCCGGCAGCACTACACCGAGTGCTCGTTCCGGGATGCCGACCTGCACGGGTTGCGAACCGAGTTCACGGTGTTCAGCGGGTGCGATTTCACGGGAGCCGACCTCGTTGATTCGCACCACTTCTCGAGCGCTTTCCGGTCCTGCATGTTCACCCGGACAGACTTGGGACACAGTCGGTTCCGGGGAACGAGTCTGCTCGGGTCGGTATTCGTCGACTGTCAGTTTCGGCCGCTGCTGATCGACGAGGCCGACCTCACTCTGGTGTCGATGGTGGGTGCCGACCTGCGGGGTGTGGACTTCATCGATTCGCGGCTCCGGGACGCCAACCTCGTCCAGGCAGACATGCGCGGCGCGAACCTACGGTCCGTAGATCTGTTCGGTGCACGCGTCGAGGGTCTGCGACTCGACGGGGCCGATCTGCGCGGCGCGCACGTAGATCCGGGGCTCTGGAAGGCCGCCAGCCTCGACGGCGCTCATGTCGAACAAACTCAGGCGGTGGCGTACGCAACCGCGCGAGGACTCGTCGTCGAACCAGCGGCGACCCTCAGCGCGCGGTAGCACGCGACCGTGCCGGCGTCGGACTGCGGTCACAACTACGCGAGGGCCGCGGACCCGGAGCCGGTGTCACTCGGCGACCATAGCCTGGAACAATGGTCGCCGTGACTGCGACGATCCTCGATGGCAAGGCAACCCGCGACGAGATTTTCAAGGACCTCGAGGCCCGGGTGTCGGCCTTGAAGGGGAAGGGCACCACACCTGGTCTGGGCACCATTCTCGTTGGCGACGACCCAGGGTCCGCGGCGTACGTACGTGGCAAGCACAGCGACTGCGCCAAGGTCGGGATCACCTCGATCCGCCGTGATCTGCCGGCTGACATCACTCAGGCCCAACTCGAGGCAACGATCGACGAGCTCAACTCCAACCCCGAGTGCACCGGCTACATCGTCCAGCTCCCGCTGCCCGGGCACCTCGACGAGAATGCCGCGCTCGAGCGCATCGACCCCGGCAAGGACGCAGATGGCCTGCACCCGGTGAATCTGGGCCGCCTCGTCCTCGGCAAGGAGGCGCCGCTGCCGTGCACCCCGCGTGGCATCGTTCACCTGTTGCGCCGATACGACGTCCCGATCGCGGGGGCGCACGTGGCCGTGATCGGACGGGGGGTCACCGTCGGTCGCCCGATCGGTCTGCTGCTGACCCGCCGCACCGAGAACGCCACGGTCACGTTGTGCCACACCGGAACTCGGGATCTCGCCGCGCAGGTGCGGCAGGCCGACATCGTCGTCGCCGCGGCTGGTGTCCCCGGACTGATCACGGCCGACATGGTCAAGCCCGGTGCCGCGGTCCTCGACGTGGGCGTCAGCCGTACCGAGGACGGACTGGCGGGTGACGTCGCGGACGACGTTCGTGAGGTAGCCGGATTCATCTCGCCGAACCCCGGTGGCGTCGGACCGTTGACCCGGGCGTTCCTGCTCACCAACGTCGTCGAGCGGGCCGAGCAGCTAGCCGGCCTGGACGGCACTCACAGCTAGGACAGCCAGTGACCCAACCCGTGATCCAGTTCGCGCGCCGAAACCTGCCGATGCTGGCCGTCCTCCTCGTGGTGGCGGCCGCCTTCGCGCTTGTGCTCGCCGACCGGTGGCGGCGCGGCGCCTTCGTCCTCGGTGGCGCAATGCTCCTCGCGGCGTTCCTGCGTGCGGTGTTGTCACCGGAGCGGGTGGGATTGCTCGCTGTGCGTGACAAGGGGTTCGATGTGGTCGCCATGACTGCCGTCGGCGCGGCGATCATGGCGCTGGCGGCATCGATCGACCCGCTCGGCACCGACTGAGGTGACCGGCGGGTCGAGGGACCCTCAGCCGCGGGACACTCGGTTCCGACGCGCTTCGCGTGCCAGTTCCGCGGTCTCTTTCAACAGCTCGGCCACGGCGTCGGCCTCGGTGAGGAACCCGTCGTGGCCGTCCTTCGACTCGAGGACACGCAGCCCATCACAGCCGGGCAGTCCGTCCGCGAGTTCCTGCAGCAGCCGCAGTGGGTACAGGCGGTCCGAGTCGACGCCACCGACGATCACTGGGACGTCGGTCGACCCGAGAGCGGCCGCGACACCACCGCGTCCCCGCCCCACATCATGCCGGTTGAGGGACTCGGTCAGCAGCACGTAGGTGCCCGGGTCGAATCGGGAGACAAGCTTGTCGGCTTGGTAGTCGAGGTAGCTTTGAACGGCGTAGCGTCCACCGGCCCAAGGGTTCTCGCCAGTCTGGTTGTCGTTGGCGAAACGCGAGTCCAGTTCGATTTCCGAGCGGTAGGACATGTGCGCAATCCGGCGGGCGAGCCCCAGCCCGGTGGTGGGGCGGCTCCCCGTGCCGTGGTAGTCGCCGTCCTGCCAGTCCGGATCGTTCTTGATGATCTGGATCTGCGTGGTTTGGGTGCCGATCTGGTCAGCGGTGGCGCGTGCGCTGACCGCCAGGACGAGGGCCGCGTCGACGCGGTGTGGATGCCCGATGATCCACTCCAGCGCCCGCATGCCGCCCATCGACCCACCGACCACGGCGGCGAAGCTCTCGATGCCCAGTATGTCCGCGAGTGCGACCTCGGCGGTCACCTGGTCGCGGATGGAGATCTCGGGGAAGCGGGAGCCCCAGAAGGCCCCGTCTGCGGCGAGCGACCCGGGACCGGTCGTCCCCCGGCAACCACCGAGCACATTCGTGGCGATGACACACCACTCGTTGGTGTCGATCGGTGCCCCGGGTCCGATCATGCCGTTCCACCAACCGGGGGAGGGGTGTTCGTCGTCGGCGGGGCCGACTACATGCGAATCCCCGGTCAGGGCATGTTGGATGAGGACCACGTTGTCCCGGGCGGGGGAGAGCTCACCCCAACGCTGGAGGGCGAGGGTGACATCGGGTAGTTCCACACCGCTCTCGAGCTGGATGGAGCCGATGTGGACGAAGCCCAGCTGCCCGTCCGCCGAGGGAAATCCGGCCGGCGGGGCGTTGGTGATCGAGCTGACCGTCAAGATGTCACCGCCGCTGCTGCGAACCCGGCTTCCAGGTCACCCAAGATGTCGTCGACGCCCTCGATGCCGACGGCGAGCCGCACCAGGCCCGGCGTGACACCGGCTGCGAGCTGCTCCTCGGGCGTCAGCTGCGAGTGCGTCGTCGATGCGGGGTGGATCACCAGCGAACGCACGTCACCGATGTTGGCTACGTGGCTGTGCAGCGTGAGCGCGTTGACGAACCGCTTACCGGCATCGACCCCGCCGGCGATCTCGAACGCCACGATCGCGCCGGCACCACGCGGTGCCAGCGTCTTCGCGCGCTCGTACCACGGCGAGGACTCCAGTCCGGCGTACGACACCGAGATCACGTCGCTGCGGGCCTCGAGGTACTCGGCGACGGCCGTCGCGTTTGCTACATGGCGCTCCATGCGCAGGCTCAGGGTCTCGATGCCCTGCGAGATGAGGAACGCGTTGAACGGGGAGACGGCGGAGCCGAGATCACGCAGCAGTTGAACGCGCGCCTTGAGCGCAAATGCGGGAGCACCCAAGTCGGAGTAGACGACACCGTGGTAGCTCGGGTCTGCCGTCGTGAAGTTCGTGTGCCGACCCTGCGTCCAGTCGAACGTGCCGCCGTCGACGATCACCCCTGCGACCGCGGTGCCGTGGCCCCCGAGGTACTTGGTGGCCGAATGTACGACGATGTCGGCGCCGTGCTCGAGCGGGCGGATCAGGTAAGGGGTCGCGACGGTGTTGTCGACGATCAGCGGGATGCCGTTCTCGTGCGCGACCTGTGCAATGCCCGGGATGTCGAGGACGTCGTTGTGCGGGTTGGAGATCGACTCGCCGTAGAACGCCTTGGTGTTCGGGCGGATCGCGGCGCGCCACTGCTCGATGTCGTCGGGATCCTCGACGAACGAGACCTCGATGCCCAGTTTGGGCAGCGAGTAGTGGAACAGGTTGTACGTGCCGCCATACAGGTGGGGGCTCGAAACGATGTGGTCGCCAGCCTCCGCAAGGTTGAGGATCGCGAACGTCTCGGCGGCCTGGCCGGAGGCGAGCAGCAGCGCGGCGACGCCACCCTCGAGAGCGGCGATCCGCTGCTCGACGGCGTCCTGCGTCGGATTCATGATTCGGGTGTAGATGTTGCCGGGTTCGGCGAGACCGAATAGTGCGGCGGCGTGATCAGTGCTGTCGAACGTGTACGACGTTGTCTGGTAGATCGGAAGCGCGCGCGCATTCGTGGTTCCATCGGGGAGCTGACCTGCGTGGACCTGCTTGGTCTCGAAACTCCAGTTCGCCGATGGATCCGTGATTTCAGTCATAAGTCGTCTACTCCAGGTTGGGGAGATGATGGTCGGCGTATGAGCTGGCGCAGTGTCGTGCGCGCCGGGGACCGGCTATGGGGGAGAGCAGCACATGCTAAACCTCCGTTGGGGCATGGCCCGGTCAGTGGGTCCGTCCCAGCGGACCCGCGCTTGTTCCTCGACTTTCGTCGGGAAACCTGGTCATCACCCGGGGCACCCCACCGCGGTTGGAGGGTTGCCGGCCAGCGAGCCGGGGCTTGGCGCTGGCGCTCTTGACCTCTCTGTGATGTTAGCGAAACGGCCGGGTAATGGGAAGCTGGGGTTGGCCTTTTCTACGTGGATTCGATGTGGGCGTGGCCCTCCGGACCCTCGTACCAACAGAGGTTACCGGTAAGTAGTGGTTCGACGCACGGATGATGTTTGCTTGCCGCCGCAATAGCAGTACGCTCGTCTTGTTTCGGTCGGCCCTGACGTGGGAGATTCGGACCGTATACGTTTGATAATTGAACCGTTGGCGGGCTTACTCACAAAGTGGTCCGCGCACCCCCAGCACCCAGGGAACGGAACCAAGGGAAACTCCTAGGAGGACGCGAAGCCCCCATGTCCAAGATCAAGGTCGAAGGCAAGGTCGTCGAACTCGACGGCGACGAGATGACCCGCATCATCTGGCAGTTCATCAAAGACAAGTTGATCCATCCGTACCTGGATGTCGATCTGGAGTACTACGACCTGGGCATCGAGCATCGCGATGCAACTGACGACCAGGTCACCGTCGACGCGGCGAACGCGATCAAGAAGCATGGCGTCGGCGTCAAGTGCGCGACCATCACCCCGGACGAGGCCCGCGTCGAGGAGTTCGGCCTCAAGAAGATGTGGCGTTCCCCGAACGGCACCATCCGCAACATCTTGGGTGGCACCATCTTCCGTGCCCCAATCCTGATCTCCAACGTCCCCCGTCTGGTCCCGGGTTGGACCAAGCCGGTGATCGTCGGACGTCACGCGTTCGGCGACCAGTACCGTGCAACCGACTTCAAGGTCCCCGGCGCCGGCAAGATCACCATCACTTTCACCCCTGAGGACGGCTCCGAGCCGATCCAGCATGAGGTGTGCAGCATTCCCGAGGACGGCGGCGTCGTCTTGGGCATGTACAACTACAAGAAGTCCATCCAGGACTTCGCACGCGCGTCGTTCGCGTACGGTCTGCAGCGCAACTACCCGGTCTACCTGTCGACCAAGAACACGATCCTGAAAGCCTACGACGGCATGTTCAAGGACGAGTTCCAGCGGATCTTCGACGAGGAGTTCAAAGCCGAATTCGACGCTGCCGGACTCACCTACGAGCACCGCCTCATCGACGACATGGTTGCGTCGTCGCTCAAGTGGGAGGGCGGCTACGTCTGGGCCTGCAAGAACTACGACGGAGACGTTCAGTCCGACACCGTCGCGCAGGGCTACGGCTCGCTGGGCCTGATGACCTCGGTCCTGATGACGCCGGACGGAAAGACCGTCGAGGCCGAAGCCGCGCACGGCACGGTCACGCGCCACTATCGTCAGCACCAGCAGGGCAAGCCCACCTCGACGAACCCGATCGCGTCCATCTTCGCGTGGACCAGGGGCCTCGAGCACCGCGGCAAGCTGGACAACACCCCTGAGCTGATCGAGTTCGCGAACCAACTCGAGGACGTCGTTATCCGGACCGTCGAGAACGGGCAGATGACCAAGGATCTCGCCCTGCTGATCGGTCCCGATCAGGGTTGGCAGACCACCGAGGAATTCCTCGCCACGCTGGACGAGAACCTCCAGAAGGCGCGCGCGTAACCCGCGCCAAGCAACGATGCGGGACGTTCCCCTCTCGGGAACGTCCCGTTTCCTTTTGCTCGATGCGGGGGTTTCTCGATACCAGGGTTTCAGGTCGTCCCCTTGACGGTGATGACGGCACGGCGGTGACCGTCCGCGGCGGTCGCCGTCGGGGTCGGTACGGTTCTGGTTGTGCCCCACATCATCACAACGGTCAATGTCAACGGTGTCCGCGCGGCGGCCCGCAAGGGTCTGCTCGAGTGGCTCACGGGTTCGCAGGCGGACGTCGTGTGCCTGCAGGAGACGCGCGCGACCGATGTGCAGCTGCGGGACACCCTCGCCGTAGCCCTCGACGCCGGCTGGCACGTGGCGTCGGCGGAGCCGTCGGCAAAGGGTCGCAACGGCGTGGCCGTGCTGTCGCGACGACCCGCCGATGCCGTGCGGATCGGGTTCGGTGACGACGAGTTCACCGACACCGGCCGCTACATCGAAGCCGACTTCGCTGCGGTGACCGTCGGCAGCCTGTACCTCCCGACCGGTGAGGCCGAGACTCCGAAGCAAGAGCAGAAGGAACGCTTCATGGCCTCGTTCGCGGCGCACCTGGCGCGCAGTGCGGAAGCGGCGCAGGCTGCCGGGCGTGACGTTCTCGTGTGCGGTGACTGGAACATCGCGCACACCGAGCGGGACATCAAGAACTGGAAGGGCAACCTCAAGAAGTCCGGATTTCTGCCCCGCGAGCGCTCCTGGGTCGACTCGCTGCTCTCGGAGGGCACATGGGTCGACGTCGTGCGCAAGCTGCACCCCGACGTCGACGGTCCCTACTCGTGGTGGTCGTACCGCGGAAAGGCGTTCGACACCGACGCCGGTTGGCGCATCGACTACCACCTCGCCACGCCCGGACTGGCGGTTCGGGCGAAGGATGCACGCGTGGAGAGGGCCGCGACGTACGCCGAACGCTGGTCGGACCACGCGCCCGTCACCGTGCAGTTCCGCTGACGGGCACACCGGCCTGAACCGAACGGCGCACCTGGCGCGCATCGCCGAGCCCGGCGCGTGAAAGTATCGAGGATTATGTCGAGTACTGCAAAGAACCCCACCCCCGCGCCGACGGCGAAGCCCCGAGTTCTGTCGGGTATTCAGCCCACCGCGGACTCTTTCCACCTCGGCAATTTCCTGGGTGCACTGCAGCAGTGGGTGCTTCTGCAGGACGAGTTCGACGCCTTCTACTTCATCCCCGACCTGCACGCGATCACGGTTCCGCAGGAGCCCAAACAGCTGCGGCAGCGCACCCTGCGGGCCGTCGCGCAGCTACTGGCCCTCGGCATCGACCCGGAGCGGTCGACGCTGTTCGTCCAGAGCCAGGTGCCCGAGCACGCCGAGTTGGCGTGGGTGCTGAACTGCATCACCGGGTTCGGTGAGGCCGGCCGCATGACCCAGTTCAAGGACAAGGCGACGCGGCAGGGCAGCGAGCATGCCAGCGTCGGGCTGTTCACCTACCCGGTGCTCATGGCGGCCGACATCCTGCTCTATCGCCCGCAGCGGGTGCCGGTGGGCGAGGATCAGCGCCAGCACCTCGAGCTCGCGCGTGATCTCGCGGCCCGGTTCAACAGCCGTTTCGGCAAGACGTTCGTGGTCCCCGAGGCACAGATCATCAAGGGCACCGCCAAGATCTACGACCTGCAGGACCCGACGTCGAAGATGAGTAAGTCCGGTCCCACCCCGGCCGGCCTGATCAACCTGCTCGACGATCCGAAGGTCTCGGCCAAGAAGATCAAGTCCGCCGTCACCGACAACGAGCGCGAGATCCGGTTCGACCCCGAGAACAAGCCCGGCGTCAGCAACCTGCTCACGATTCAGTCGGCGCTGTCCGGCAAGAGCGTTGACGAACTCGTCGCGGGCTACGAGGGCCGCGGATACGGCGACCTGAAGGCTGACACTGCGGAGGTGCTGGCCGAGTTCGTCACCCCGCTGCGAGCGAAGGTCGACGGCTACCTGTCCGACCGCGCCGAACTGGACCGCATACTCGCGGCCGGCACGGATCGCGCCCGTGAGGTCGCAGGCCGCACGCTCGGGCAGGTCTATGAGAAGGTGGGTTTCCTGACCAGGGGGTGATTCGCGCATGGCCGCTGCCGCACCGAGCTTCCTCGACAGACAGCGAGCGGCGCGGCCGTGGGTGGATCACCTCGTCCGGGCGGGCAGGCGCTACCAGCAGCAGCAGGGCAACCACTACGCCGCCGGAATCACTTTCTTCACGATCCTCGCGATCGTCCCGATCCTGATGGTGGCGTTCGCCGTCGCGGGTTTCGTGCTCGCGGGTCGACCCGAGGTGCTCACCGAGATCCAGGACCAGGTCAGCACGAGCATGCCGGGTGGCCTCGGCGACACCGTCAACGGCCTGATCGATTCCGCCATTGCCTCGCGTGCCGGCGTCGGGGTCGTGGGTTTCCTCGGCGCCACATATGCGGGGCTCGCTTGGATGGCCAACCTGCGCGACGCTCTGACCGCGATGTGGGAACACACGCGCAAGGAGCACGGCCTCGTCGTCACGAAGCTGCGGGACTTCGTCAAGCTGGTGGGTTTGGGTCTGGCGTTGATCGTGACGTTCGGGCTGTCGGCGCTGAGCAACGGCCCGGTGGCCCAGCGCGTCGTGGAATGGCTCGGCGTCGAGAATGCCCTCGCTGGCGGAATTCTGCTGCGGATCACCTCGGCGGTGGTCGCCCTGCTCGCGACGTGGGGCCTGTTGACCTGGGTGATCGCGCGACTGCCGCGTGAACCGGTCACGCTACGCAGCGCAATGCGGGCCGCCTTCGCCGCTGCGATCGTCTTCGAACTCTTTCGCCAGGTGGGTGCCATCTACCTGAACGCGGTCAGCCAGGGGCCTGCCGGCGTCGCATTCGGTCCGATCATCGGTCTGCTCGTGTTCAGCAACCTGGCCGCGCGACTGGTTCTGTTCGCGACCGCGTGGGCGGCGACCGCGCGCGAGAACGTCGAGCAGGCATTCGTGCCGCCGCCCGACTCGGCCGTCATCCAACCACGGATGCAGGTTCGTGAGGGGGTGTCGATAAAGGAGGCGGTGGTCCTCACCGGCGCGGGTGCGCTCGCGGCGATCGGCCTGGCCGGGTTGTGGCGCCGCCGGGCACGGTGACTTGTGGCGCCGTCGGGCACGGTGACTTGTGGCGCCGTCGGGCACGGTGACTTGTGGCGCCGTCGGGCGCAGTGATCAGTGACGGTGGTAGCGGCGGCGGCGGCGCAGTGTCCGGGCCCAACCGAACAGTCCGATGAGCACACCGAATCCCAGGAGACCGATCGCGACGCGTAGGGCTGCATCTTTGTTGGGCAAGTCCGAGCCCGACGCCAAATCCATGCCACCCGGACCGTGGGCAGGCGGTTTGGCTACTTCGACAACAGGCGTAACGGACTCGGTCGCGGGTTGCACGAGAGTGCCCAACGACACCGTCGGATCCAGCCCGAACCCGTAGTCGAGCAGTCGTGCTGCCTGCTCCCACGGGCTGACCGGCGAGGCGTCCGCCTCCAGGAGCGCCGCCACGAGCCGTCGTCCGTCCCGCTCGGCCGCGCCGACGTATGTGTGCCGGGCGTCGTCGGTGTACCCACTCTTGCCGCCGAGCGCTCCCGGGTAGTTCACGAGCAACCGGTTGTCGTTGTAGATCGGATACGGCTCGACGGGCCCGTCGCCGGGCGTCGCCGGATCGGCGGGGAAACCGGGGAAAAGCACCGTGTCCGTCGCGATCGACTGCGCAAAGATCGGGTTCTGCATCGCCGCCCGGAAGAAGAGTGCCAGGTCGTACGGCGACGTCGACATCCCCGGGCCGTCGAGACCGGAGACCGACGCCGTTCGGGTGTCCAGCGCGCCCAGGGACGTGGCCTTGGCGTTCATCTTCTTGATGGCCGCATCGTCGCCGCCGAGCTGTGCAGCGAGAGCGCGCGCTGCGTCGTTGCCCGAACGCATCAGCAGGCCCTGTATCAGCTGAAGATTGGAATACGTCCCGCCGGCGCCGAGACCGACGGAGCTGCCCTCCATAGCGGCATCGGCCGCGTCGGCGACGTAGGTCTTGTCCAGATCGAGCTCGTCGAAGACGACGAGTGACAGCAGAACCTTGATCGTGCTGGCGGGCCGGTAGCGGCCATGCGGATCCTTGGCCGCTAGCACTTGCCCGGTATCGAGATCGGACAGGATCCAGCCGGTGGCGGAAATGTCGGCCGGCAATGGAGGTGTCCCGGGAGCGGTTACGATCCCGCAGTTCCCGAGCTCCTCACCGCCCACGGGAGAGTCCGGCACCGGCAACGGCGTCGGAGCCGCCTGCCCCGGCTTCGGAACCTCGGAGAGGTCTATCGCCGGCGGCGGCGAGTCGCGGTAAGGGCACTCGTCGGTGTTCGTGGGGGGCTGTGCTGCCGCAGGGAGCGCGAGAGCGGCCCCGACGCCGAGAGCGAGTGCCGAGGCCGTGGCGGTCAGGAGGATTCGCCGCGCGGAATTCGGGAGTGCAGCCATCACGACAGTTCAGCGTATGGGAGGGGTTCCGGGGTGCTGTGGCGGCGCGCTGGCGCCGTCCCGCTTGTTCTTCCCGGGATACGGAGCCTTCTGAGTGATCCGCAGGGCCTTCTGATTGACCCACTCGGCCTTCTGATTGATCCACTGGCGGTTGCGCGGATCAATGGAAGAAAAGGCCACAACGATCGGCGACAGGATCGCGCCCATCGCAGCCCGGTTGTAGTCGCCGGCGGCAGCGTATGCGATCGCCGCAACCGCGACGAACGAGAGATAGGTGACGGCCAAGAAGACGGCTGGTTCCTGGCTCAGTTTCAGCGCACGCCAAACCGTGACCGCCGCCGCGAACGGAATGCACAGCAACAGTGCGAACCGGGTTCCTTGATTCGGTGCGTCCGCCACCAGCCGACCGACGGTCACAATGCACCAGACTCCCAGTACGGCGGTGACGCCGAGATTGAACTTCATGTTCTCCCAATGCAGTCGGGATCGGTGTGATGCTCTAAGTCGCGCCACTCGTCATGGGTCTGCGGGGCTGTGCTCGGGGGACCACCCGCTGAAGTGCACTATGCGCACCTGCGCTGCCCCCGAATGGCTGGAGCAGCGCAGGTGCGCAAGGCGAGGTGTTGTATCCGCTCAGGAATACATCATTAGCGGGCGAACAACAGGGCGCGCTTGACTTCCTGGATCGCCTTCGTCACCTGGATGCCGCGGGGGCACGCGTCGGTGCAGTTGAACGTCGTGCGGCAGCGCCACACGCCGTCCTTGTCGTTCAGGATGTCGAGACGCTCGGCCGCGCCCTCGTCTCGGCTGTCGAAAATGAAGCGGTGCGCATTCACGATCGCGGCCGGTCCGAAGTAGCTGCCGTCGCTCCAGTACACCGGGCACGACGTGGTGCAGCAGGCGCACAGGATGCACTTGGTGGTGTCGTCGAACCGGGCGCGATCCGCCTGCGACTGGATTCGCTCGCGGGTCGGCTCGTTGCCCGACGTGATGAGGAACGGCTTCACGGCGCGGAACGCGTCGAAGAAGGGCTCCATGTCGACCACCAGATCCTTCTCGACCGGCAGACCCTTGATGGGCTCGACGGTGATGGTGATCGGCTTGCCGTCCTTGGGCAGCATGTCGCGCATGAGGACCTTGCACGCCAGACGGTTGACGCCGTTGATGCGCATCGCGTCGGAACCGCACACGCCGTGGGCGCAGGAGCGGCGGAACGTCAGCGTGCCGTCCAGGTAGCCCTTCACGTACAGCAGCAAGTTCAGCAGGCGGTCGGTCGGCAGGGTGGGAACCTGGAAGCTCTCCCAGCGCTGCCCTTCGCCGCCCTCCGGGTTGAACCGGGCGATCTTGAGGGTGACCATGACGGCGCCCTCGGGAACGGGCGGCAGCGAGGGTGTGTCCTGGTCCATGACAGGTGCGGACATCAGTACTTACGCTCCATCGGCTCGTAGCGGGTCTGGACAACCGGCTTGTAGTCCAGACGGATCGGCGAGAGTAGGTCCGACCCCTCCTTGTACGCCATCGTGTGCTGCATGTACTCGGCGTCGTTGCGGTCCGGGTAGTCCTCGCGGGCGTGACCGCCGCGCGACTCCTTGCGGTTGAGCGCACCGACGACCGTGACTTCCGCCATCTCGAGCAGGAAGCCCAGCTCGACGGCCTCGAGCAGATCGCTGTTGTAGCGCTTGCCCTTGTCCTGGACCGTGATATCGCTGTAGCGCTCCTTGAGGGCGTGGATGTCGTCGAGTGCCTTCGTCAGCGTCTGCTCGGTCCGGAACACCGACGCGTGGTTGTCCATCGACTGCTGCAGCTCCGTGCGGATGTCCGCGACGCGCTCGTGGCCCTTCTCGGACACGATCTCCGAGAGCCAGTCCTCGACCAGCTTTGCCGGGTTCTCCGGAAGCGGCACGAAGTCGGAGTTCATCGCGTGTTCGGCGGCAGCGATGCCGGCGCGGCGGCCGAAGACGTTGATGTCGAGCAGCGAATTGGTGCCCAACCGGTTTGCACCGTGGACCGAGACGCACGCGCACTCGCCGGCGGCGTACAGGCCGGGGACGTGGTCTTCGTTGTTGCGGAGCACCTCGCCATTGATCTTGGTGGGAATGCCACCCATCACGTAGTGGCACGTCGGGTACACCGGCACTAGCTCGGTGACCGGATCGACGCCCAGGTAGGTGCGGGCGAACTCGGTGATGTCGGGGAGCTTCTCCTCGAGCACGTCCTCGCCGAGGTGCGTGACGTCGATGTAGACGTAGTCCTTGTTCGGGCCGGCGCCGCGCCCCTCGAGCACCTCGAGCACCATCGAGCGGGCGACGATGTCACGCGGGGCCAGGTCCTTGATGGTGGGGGCGTAGCGCTCCATGAAGCGCTCACCATCGGCGTTGCGGAGGATGCCGCCCTCACCACGGACGGCCTCGGAGATCAGGATGCCCAGCCCGGCCAGTCCCGTCGGATGGAACTGATGGAACTCCATGTCCTCGAGCGGCAGGCCCTTGCGGAAGACGACGCCCATGCCGTCGCCGGTGAGGGTGTGCGCGTTCGACGTGGTCTTGTACATGCGGCCCGAGCCACCGGTCGCGAACACGATGGACTTCGCGTGGAAGACGTGGATCTCGCCGGTCGCGAGCTCGTACGCGATGACACCGGTGGCGACGGGGCCCTCTGGGGTTTCGGTCATCGCGATGTCGAGCGCGTAGAACTCGTTGAAGAACTCGACATCGTGCTTGACGCAGTTCTGGTAGAGCGTCTGCAGGATCATGTGGCCGGTACGGTCGGCGGCGTAGCAGGCGCGGCGAACCGGGGCCTTGCCGTGATCGCGAGTGTGACCGCCGAAACGACGCTGGTCGATCTTGCCCTCGGGCGTGCGGTTGAACGGAAGCCCCATCTTCTCGAGGTCCAATACCGCGTCGATGGCCTCCTTGGCCATGATCTCGACAGCGTCCTGGTCGGCGAGATAGTCGCCGCCCTTGACGGTGTCGAAGGTGTGCCACTCCCAGTTGTCTTCCTCGACGTTGGCGAGGGCCGCGCACATCCCGCCCTGGGCGGCACCGGTGTGGCTGCGAGTGGGGTACAGCTTGGTCAGGACGGCGGTGCGGACGCGGGGACCGGCCTCGATGGCCGCACGCATGCCGGCGCCACCGGCGCCGACAATGACGACGTCATAACGATGTTCCTGCATGAAGTTTCTACTCCCCTAGCTCGCCGAGATGTTGGGGTCGAAGGTGAAGATGACGTAGGTGCCCAGACCCATGATCAGGATCATCGACACGACCAGGATCGTGTTGAGCCAGAACCGGGTGGAGTCCTTACGCGAGTAGTCCGCGATGACGGTGCGTAGGCCGTTGCCGCCGTGGAGCTGGGCGAGCCAGAGCATCGACAGGTCCCAGAACTGCCAGAAGGGGCTGGACCAGCGACCCGCGACGAACGCGAAGTTGATCCGCTGAACGCCTTCGTCGAGCATCAGCATGATGAACAGGTGGCCGAGGACCAGGACGATCAGCGCCAGGCCCGACAGGCGCATGAAGATCCATGCGTAGAGCTCGAAGTTGTTCTTGGCCGGCTGGCGCGGTGATCGGGGATTGTCCAGACTGGCCGGTCGGTCGAATGCCTTGCCGAGAGTCTTCGCTTCTGTCGTCATGTCAGTGCCCCGCAAACATGTTGTAGAAGATGCGACCGGCGGCCGGAATCATGACCACGAACCAGATCGCAAGGACGGCCCAGAGCATCACGCGCTGGTACTGCGGGCCCTTCGACCAGAAGTCGATCAGCATCACGCGCAGGCCGTTGAGTGCGTGGTACAGCACCATGGCCACAAGCGCGATCTCCATGAGTCCGACGACCGGGTTCTTGTAGGTCTCGATGACCCGGTCGTAGGTGTCCGGGTTGACGCGTACAAGTGCGGTGTCCAGGACGTGGACGAAGAGGAAGAAGAAGGTCGCGACGCCGGTGATCCGGTGTAGAACCCAGGACCACATGCCGGGATCGCCGCGGTAAAGCGACCGGGTGCGCTCCGTTGCGGGAGCGGCTTCAGCCGTGCTGCTCATCGAGTGCTGTGCCTCCAACGTCTTTGTGGGCGCGTCGAGCCTGCACAGCTCTTGGGATTTACCGTGGCTTGGGCTCGACGAGAACCTAAATCGACTCCTGTGAACTCTAAACCCATGCGAATCCGGGAACTAATTCCCTCCGCGGTTCGTACCGGAACGAAAGTGGTTGTTAGGTTTGCCTTCCCAAATTGTCGATGTGTTCTCCGTGGACCTCCTGCGGCAATCCAATGGCCGTGGTTGGATGGGGAATTATGACCCTGGTCGACTGGAAGCTGTTGCGCGACAATGCTCATCGGGCCATGAGCCGGGCTTATGCGCCCTATTCCAAGTACCCGGTGGGGGCGGCGGCGCTCGACATGGAAGGTCATCTCGTAACGGGATGCAATGTGGAAAATGTCTCATACGGACTGAGTCTGTGCGCCGAGTGTGTACTCGTCGGTAACTTGATTTCTCGTGGCGGCGGCCGGTTGATGGCGGTCACCTGCTGTGACGCGAGTGGCGCAATTTTGATGCCGTGTGGGCGCTGTCGACAAGTCCTCCTCGAACACGGGGGAGTCGAACTAATGGTCGACACCCGATCCGGGGTTCGGCCACTCGGGGACCTTCTGCCAGACGCCTTCGGGCCCACCGAGCAGGCGGGCCTTGTCGGCGAGGGCGAGGACAACGGCCATGCATGATGCGGTATCGATCATTTCGGCCAAGCGGGACGGCCGGGAGTTGACGGACGCGCAGATCGACTGGGTGATCGAGTCGTTCACGCGCGGTGTGGTCGCGGACGAGCAGATGTCGGCGCTGGCCATGGCGATCTACTTCCGCGGTATGACGCGACGGGAAGTCGCGCGCTGGACGGCGGCGATGGTCGCGTCCGGGCGGCGGCTCGACTTCTCACGCCTGCCGCGCCCCACCGTGGACAAGCACTCCACGGGTGGGGTGGGAGACAAGATCACGCTGCCACTGGCCCCACTCGTCGCCGCGTGCGGGGCAGCGGTTCCACAACTGTCGGGCCGGGGTCTGGGGCACACGGGCGGGACCCTCGACAAACTGGAGGCGATCCGGGGGTGGCGCGCCGACCTCGACGCGGCGAAGGTCGCGGAGATCCTGTCCGATCCGGCGGTCGGTGCCGTGGTGTGCGCCGCCGGCGCCGACCTGGCGCCCGCTGACAAGCGCCTGTATGCGCTGCGAGACGTCACCGGCACCGTCGAGTCGATACCGCTCATCGCCAGCTCCATCATGAGCAAGAAGATCGCCGAGGGAACGGGGGCGCTGGTCCTCGACGTCAAGGTCGGCTCGGGCGCGTTCATGAAGAAGCTCGACGATGCGCGCGAACTCGCGCAGACGATGGTCGGCCTCGGCGCGGACGAAGGGGTGCGCACCGTCGCCCTGCTGACCGCGATGGACGCGCCGCTCGGATACACGGCGGGCAACGCACTCGAGGTACGGGAGTCGCTCGAGGTCCTGGCGGGCGGTGGCCCGTCCGACGTCGTCGAACTCACGCTGGCGCTCGCGCGGGAAATGCTGTGGTCGGTCGGGATCGACGACGTCGATCCCGAGCAGAAGCTCCGCGACGGCTCCGCCATGGACCGGTGGCGGGCGATGATCGGCGCGCAAGGCGGCGACCCCGACGCCCCGCTTCCGCAGGCCCGGCACACCGAGGTCCTGCTCTCGGAGGCGGACGGCGTGGTGTGCGAATTGGACGCGATGGCTGTCGGGCTCGCCGCGTGGAAGCTAGGTGCAGGACGTGCCCGTCCGGGGGAGTCGGTACAGGCTGGAGCCGGTGTCGAGTTACACGCGAAGCCTGGTGACGGGGTGTCGGCTGGCACGCCGCTCGTCACCCTCCACACCGATACGCCCGAGCGTTTTGCCGCCGCGAAACGCGCGCTTACCAGCGCCTGGACCATCCAGCCGTATACGCCGATGGTAACGACCCCGCTCGTGATCGAGCGGATCGAGGACCCGTCAGGCTAACGTCGACCCATGACAGCGCCGTTGGACCTCGAGTACATCCGCCGGGCACCCAAGGTTCTGCTCCACGACCACCTCGACGGAGGTTTGCGTCCGGCTACCGTTGCCGAACTGGCCGCCGAGTGCGGCTACACCGGGCTGCCGGTCGAAGCCCCCGACGAACTGGCCCAGTGGTTCCGGGAGGCGGCCGACAGCGGGTCGCTAGAGCTGTATCTCGAGACGTTCGCGCACACCGTCGCGGTGATGCAGACTCCGGCTGGTCTGCGCCGCGTGGCCCGCGAGTGCGCGGAGGACCTCGCCCACGACGGCGTCGTGTACGCCGAGGTGCGCTTCGCCCCCGAGCAGCACCTCGAGGGAGGGCTCAGCCTCGACGAGGTGGTCGATCACGTCCTCGAGGGATTCCTGGAGGGCGAGGCGTCGGCCCGCGCAGCGGGGCGCGAGATCCGCGTCGGCTGCCTGCTCACCGCTATGCGGCACGCGGCGCGGTCCCGGGAGATCGCCGAACTCGCGGTCCGTTTTCGCTATCGCGGCGTCGTCGGATTCGACATCGCGGGAGCCGAGGCCGGGTACCCGCCGAGCCGGCACCTCGACGCGTTCGAGTACATGCGGAACTGCAATGCACACTTCACGATCCATGCCGGCGAGGCGTTCGGGCTGCCGTCGATCCACGAGGCCATCGCGTTCTGTGGCACGGATCGACTTGGGCACGGGGTTCGCATCACCGACGACATCGCCGTCGGGGCGGACGGTCACGTCACGATGGGGTTGCTCGCGAACTACGTGCGGGACAAGCGGATTCCTCTCGAACTGTGCCCGAGTTCGAACGTGCAGACCGGGGCGGTTGCGAGCCTCGACGACCACCCCTTCGGCCTGCTGGCCCGCCTGCGGTTCCGCGTCACCGTCAATACCGACAACCGTCTGATGAGCGACACCAGCATGAGTCGCGAGATGCTTGTTCTGGTCAACACCTTCGGTTTCGGGTGGAGTGACCTCGAACGCTTCACCATCAACGCGATGAAGTCGGCCTTCATCCCGTTCGATCAACGGCTCGCGGTGATCGACGACATCATCAAGCCTGGCTTCGCCGTGCTGATCGGCTGAACTCGAGCCGTCTGTCGGGCTCCAGTCCGCGCCCGCCTTCGAAGAGTAGGTTGCACGGTCAGCGGTCAGGATCGATCGCGCCGAGCGTCCGCGCGTTCGCCTCCTCGGCGGCGCCGAACCTTGCTGCGATCTTCTCGAACACCGCCTGCATCTGCTCGACGACGGCGATGTGGTCGCCGAGGGCTTGATCGAGCGCGTACTCGCCACCCGACGCCTTCTGCTCGAGTTTGCGGGCAAGGGCGATCCCGGAGGGCAGGTGGCCGAGGCCGTCGATTCTGGCGAGTCTTTTTGCGTCGTCTTGCAGGATTACGAGCTCGCGTCGCAGCTGCGCGCAGCGGGCGGCGCACTTCTCGGCGATGCCTGGCTCCAGGTAGAGCTCACCTGCACCCACCAGTTCGCCGAGTTCTTTCCACGAGGGATTTATCCACATGATCGGGTCTCTTCGTCAGCGGGGCAGGGACGGTTCGAGAAGCTTCGCGTTCTCGATCGCCTGCGGACAGGGGCTCTGCGACGGTGGTAGCCCCTTGGCGAAACTCGTCTGCAGCATCAGGGTGTCCGGGCCGGCGGCGAGCACGACGTCGCAGTGCTCGTTGCGGGTATCGGACGTCTCGCGAACCGTGAACGCCTCACGCCCGGCGAGATCGACCGGGGTGACGTCGACGAACCGTTCATTCGTGAGAATCTCCTCGAGCGGTCTTCCGGTGGCGTAGATCGTGACGAAGAAGGAGACGTCGGGATCGTTCCAGCCACACAGGCTCCAGCCCGGCTGTTTGACGCCCATGATGTCGCGACGCTCCGACGCGGGATCGACGCCGATCGTGTGCAGTACGTCGTCGGGAACGCTGCACGGATCGAACACCGGCTCCCCGGCCTTCGTCGTCCCGGCCTGCCCCTCGACAGTCGCCGAGCCGCAGCCGACCAACCCCAGCACGCCGATCGCGGCCACGATCACGCCGCCCCACCGTCCCATGAACCTCACGCTTCTCCTCGTTTCCGCAACAACTCGCTCATCGGATCAGACGCATCGGAGCAACGCGTGGTTCCATCGAACAACCCCGGCGGTAGGGCCGACCAAGGCGCGGACTACTGGCGTTGGCGGACTATTCGGGACGCAGGCGGGCCTCGAACTCCTGCTCGAGGGTCCGCCATGCCGCCGCTTCCGTCTGGAAGGGCGGGCTGGGAGTCATCCGGCCGGGTGTGGGATCGAGTAGGTAGGAGACGTACCAGCCAAGGGGGGTCGACGACGCCAGCGCGGCGTCGGTGGAGTCGTCCTTCGCGAAGTCCGCTGCGTCGGTGAACAATTCGACGGCCAACTCCAACTGGTCGGCGTCAACGGCATCGGGGCCCTCTGCGAGGTCGTCGGCCAGTCCCGGCAGTACGTAGACGTTCGCGTCGGTGACCTCGATCTCGAGTGTGCCGTCCACGGCGGCGTTCTGCACCTGCAGGTACGTGGTCACCCGCGCCAGGTCGTGCTCGTGGTTGTCGGCCAGGTAGCGGGCGAGTGCGCGCTCGGAGCCGAAGACCGAGATTTTGCCGCCACGGCCGAGGAAGACCGGGTGCTCGTCCTCGCCGAGATAGCAGCGCAGCGAGAAGTACGTGGTCTCCGACGTGATGATCTTGATCGGGTCGATCCCGACGCCGGACCAGAAGGTCTCTACTTCTTCCTCTTCCTCCTCCTGCTCCTCGTCGGTCTCGTACTCATCCTCGGCCTCGGCTTCGGCCTCGTCGTCGGCGTCGACGATGTTCTCCTCGGCCGTGAGGATTTCCGCGTCGGCGACCGAGAGCGCATCCGCGTCGACGTCCGGAGTGGTGACGATCGAATCGATCGCGTCGAGGACCGCGTCCCAGTCCTCGGCGACGGCGATGCCGATGCGGTCCCACAGAGCCTCGCCGTCGCGGCCCTCGAACTGACCGACGCCGCCGCGCAGGTAGTCGATCTCCGGATGGTTCGCGAAGAACTTGATCACCGGTTCGAGGTCGCAGACCTCCCCGATTGTGCGCACCGTCGTGAGCGTGCTCTCGAGTTCGGCAAGGGGGAGGGCCTCGGGGTCGCCGGCAACGAGTTCGGGAACCCCGATCAAGTCGAAGGTGAAGTTTTCCTCCGGCTCGAGTTCTGGAGCGGCGAGCTTGGAGACCACGGGCCAGGCCGGGTGATCGACCAGGTCGTTCTCGTCGTTCGTGCGGATGAACGCCGCGAGGGCGGCAACCGATTCGAACGCGTAGAGATCCTCCTCGTGGCCGAGGAAGGCCTGCCACTCGTCGTCACCCTCGCGCCAGCGAGGGGCCCACAAGGTGACGAGGTCGCCCTTGGTCAGACCGAGTTCGATCGGAACGATGTCTCCAGCCATGGCCGGAAGCCTAGCCACGTCGAGCCGAAAGACATAGCCGGACACCGGTCAACCTTTGCCGTAGGTATCGAACAACGTGCTCGTGACCCGGGCGCGCTCCGCGGCCGCGGCGGCCGCTGCCCGGTGCGCGGTCTGGGTAATCGTCTGGGCCAGGCGGCGGGCATCGAGGTCGTGGAGGGAATCGCTCAGCCATATCCCAGTCGGCCTGGCGTTGCCGTCGACCTCAACCCGTACCCGGCCGTCTTCGCTCACCGCTTCGGCCCGGATCGTGTCGAGTGATGTCAGAGCGTCGTCGAGCAGGTTCAACGCTGCCGTCGCGCGCTCCACCAGCGCATCCATCTCGCCGCCGCTCATACCGGACGCATCCAACTCGTCGGTGCTTCCTGCGAGTCGGCCGCGGCCTGCTCCGCGGCGATCTCGCCGCGGGTAGGCAGCCCGAGCCGGTCGAGCACATCGTGGGGCATGCCTTGACGCGCCAGTTCGTCGCGCTGGCGGGCGCCCGCCTCCCGGCCGGCCTCCCGGCAGAGGCGGAGGATCTCCTGCGCCAGGTGTTCGCCGCCGTATCGCAGCTCGCGTGGGTCGATGTGGATCTCCATCGGCAGCCCGGTCTCGGTGGCACGCACTGTGACAGTGCGGGCGCGGTTGGCGGCCGACGCCACAGTGGCGGGCGGCGGGGACGGTTCGCTCGTCATGTTTCTCCTGTCATTGCGTGGGGCGGTAGAAACCCTGGAACCGCAGAAAATACCTTTTGGTGTCGGACTCTCTACTAGAAGGCAGAGCACGTAGAAGGCAGAGCACGGGAGCGCCCGAGGATGTCGGTCCTGGCGCCCACTAGTCAGCGACCTCCTCGCCGCCCTAGAGAGGACGGTTGCCCGGGTCGGCCCGGGATCTCCAGTCCCTGTGTCGCCTCCAGTCCCGGTGTTACTGCAATTGCCAGAACACAAAATCTCCGAGGTTCGGCTCGTCTCGATTGATTGGCATTACCAGGTTTGACGCGCGCCGTGGGTGTTCGGTTCCATCGGTCAGGATGGGTTGTCCACAGTCGAGGGACGAGGTGATTTGCCCAGGCGGGGCGCGCCGCGGCGGTCACCGAAGAACTTCGATCCATACCGACGACTGCCGACGCCACCAATGGGATCATGGTAGGCGAATTCCTCGCCACCCAATACAGCGATTTCGAGTAGTCCTTATGCACCGAGGTTTACTACATTCTCGGCTTCGAGGGGTTGCATTCCTACTCGTGCTCGCGTTCTCGACCAGACGCTCCCTACGCTCGATTCCATGATCATTCGGAAGTGCTCCGATGCAATGCCTTTCGTTCCTGAGCATCAGTCAGTGTGTTCAGTTGGTCGATAGGAGCCCGGCCGTTCACACGCCCGTTGACCAATGGTGACGAGCGTCACAGTTATCTGCATTTCTCCAGCGCAACAACGCGTTTCGGAGACACAACGCCGCACAGGACGATCGCCTCCGATGAATCAGTCGGTGCGAGTTCACCCTTTCGAATGCAGAACTGTGATTAACTCTCTTCTGGCTTCGGGGGGCCAGCAATGCCTGTCGGGGGGATTCCGTCAACCAATATGACCGATGCCGCCAGGTGTTGTGATGCCCGCACGCGTTCGTGTGCGGTGAGTCGAATGAAAGAGGATCGATGAAGAAGACAGTTCGCACAGCAGCAGCGGCAATGCTCGCCGCACCTCTCATCGCCGCCGTGTTCGCGGCGCCCGCCAGCGCCGACGCACACGGTGAAGGCACGCCGAGTTCGTTCGAGATGTTCCTCAGCAACCTGGACATCCTTGGCTCCATCGATACAGCGAGCATGGATACTCTGAACGGCAGCATCGATGATTCCCTGGGCAGCGCCGATAACACCCTGGGCAGCGCCGATGACGCCCTGGGTAGCCTCGATGGCATCTTCGGCAGCAGCATGAACGCCAACTGAGTCGTGACTCAGTGACACACGAGAAGTTTGGACTCGTGTAGCTGACGGACACGGACGGCCCCGCCCAATAGGCGGGGCCGTCGCTGTTCAGCCACTTCCCGCCGCCACAGGGTCGATCGAGGGCGGCGCCGGCGTGACGTCAAGTCGGACCCACTCCGACAGAGCTGCCCGGACGATTCAGCGGCGAAGCCCCATACTCACCGGCCACCACCGTTCCGCAGCATCAGTAGGTGCGTTCTGTTGGTCGATAGAAACCGTGGAAACCCATGCTGCTATTGGTGGTTCGGATGGGGCTGATACCGATGGGGTCTCCGGCCTCGATCATCTGGCCGTTGCCGATAATCATCGCGACGTGGCCATCCCACACCGCGAGGTCACCCGGCATCAACCGTTCTTTGTCGACGGGCATGCCGACGGACTGCTGTTGCGCGAGTCGGGGCAGGTCCACTCCAGCCTCACCGTATGCCCACTGCGTCAGTCCGCTGCAGTCCAGGCCCCGCCCTGCGGCGGTGCCGCCCCACTGGTAGGCGACACCCTGCTGCGTCAGCGCGTTGCGGACGGCGTCGGCTGCCGCCGGATTGGGTGCGACGGCGGTGCTGCCGTCGGGAAGCAGGATCTCCATGCCGCCGCGGCCCACACCCTCGATGGGTCGACTCACGCCGTCGATTGTGCGGCCCTCTGTGGGCACCAGGTCCGCGGCGGTCAGTTCGATCATCCTCGCGGTGTGCACGGCCAGTTCACCGCGCGCCCGCTCGACGACGCCGAGGGCCCGTCCCAGATGGTCGAGCGCCACGGTGATCAACATCGCCTGCCCCGCCGGGGTGGCGACCAGCGGCAGCGCAGACGACGCGACCGACAGGAAGGAGTCCAGGATCGCCTGCAGTTCGGCGGCTCCGGCGCGGACCGTGTGCGATGCGTTGTCGATGACCGCGGCGATCTCCCGGCCCCGGTCGGACAGCTGCACCGATAGGGCCTGCGTGGCCTGCGCCCTGTCGATCGCGGCGTCGGCTGCGACGCCGGTCCACACGCCGCCGATGCCACTGATAGCTGTGCGGCCACAGGCGTGCACGGCATCCATGGCATCGGACGCTTCCCGGATCGCCTCGACGGGGGATCCGGTGGGAGGGGTGCCGGTGCCGAAGGCGCCGAGCAGATCGACGACCGGGCGGGCGAGCAGATCGATCACAAGGCCACCGAAACCGAGTTGAGCGAGGACGCTGTTCCGGAGTCGGTCGCGTCGTATGCCGCGGCGGTCGTGATCGCGGCCGCACTCATCGATGTCCAGGCAGAGGCGAGCCGATCGAGCCGTGCCGCGTGGGCGCTGCGCGCATCGGTGAAGGCGACGAGCAAGTCGCCGCCGATCGAACCGAACATCGGGCCCAGCGCTGCCGGCTTCGCTGCGACCGCAGTTGCAGCTGCTTCCACCCGTGCGGCCAGCTCGGTCGCGGCAACCCCGAATTCGGCGATCCCGGCCGCCGCCGCTGAGAACTCGCTCATCGCGTCCCCCATGAATATTTGTTCGTCACTGGGTTGGACGCGCCGAACGCGGGCGCGGTTCCATTCGCTTGCCGGTCCTGGGCGGGAGTGCCAGCTTGCGAACACCATTCTGTGTAGCCATTCTGTGTAGCCATGGAAACGCGAGTGGTCGATCACCCTCTGGCGGCGGCTCTTCTGACGAAGATGCGCGACGAGCGCAGCGACAACGCCACGTTCCGGTCCGCGCTGCGGCGGCTCACCGAGATGCTGATCTACGAGGCCACCCGCGACGCCTCGATCGAGGAGTTCCACGTCACGACGCCGGTCGCCGTCACGAAGGGCGCGCGCCTAGCACGGCCGCCGCTGCTGGTTCCCGTGCTGCGGGCGGGTCTCGGCATGATCGAGCCGGCAAGCGCGTTGATTCCGCAGTCACACGTCGGGTTCGTCGGGGTGGCCCGTGACGAGCAGACCCACCAACCGGTGCCGTACATGGAGTCGCTGCCGGCGGACCTTTCCGAGGTCCCGGTGTACGTGCTCGATCCGATGCTCGCGACCGGCGGTTCGATGGTCCACACGATCGACCTGCTCGTCGCCCGCGGGGCCACCGACGTCACCGCCGTGTGCGTCGTCGCAGCCCCCGAGGGTGTCGCGGCTCTCGAGAGGTCCGGCCATCCTGTGCGTCTGATCACCGCGACCGTCGACGAGGGCCTCAACGAGAGAGCCTTCATCGTGCCTGGTCTCGGCGACGCCGGTGACCGCCAGTTCGGCCCTCGCTAGAAAGCCCGAAGGTGCCGCCGCACGAGGTTGGCGCGATCTCGGGCAGCGGAGCGGGCCGCGGCGAGCGTGTCGCGGCCCGAGACCGGTTCGACCACCTCGAAGTAGCACTTGAGCTTCGGTTCGGTGCCCGACGGCCGTACCGTCACGTGCAGATTCGGGCCGGCGAGGGCCACCGCGTCCGTCCGTAGTGGGCCGCGCACGGTGGCGAGGTCCCAGGCTTCCACCTCGATCCCGGCGATCTCCGTCGGGGGATCGGTGCGCAGTCGCTCCATGGTGCGACGGATCTCGTCAGGGTGCTCCGCCCGGCGTGACACCTGGCCCGTCGTGTGCACCCCGAACTCGAGTGCGAGGTCGTCGAGCGCGTCGAGCAGGGTCCGTCCGCTGCCGGCGAGATCGGCCACGAGATCAGCGACCAGTACGGCGGCGGAGACGCCGTCCTTGTCGCGCACCGCGCCGGGGTCCACGCAGTGCCCGATCGCTTCCTCGTACGCGTAGACCAGTCCGGCACCGGCCCGTACCAGCCATTTGAATCCGGTCAGGGTACGGGTCGACTCGAAGCCGCGGGCGTCGGCGATCTTTCCCAGCAGGGTCGACGACACGATCGTCGTCGCTACCAGCGCATGCTCTGATGCGTGCGCGAGGATGCGGTCGCCGAGCAATGCGCCGGTCTCGTCGCCGGTGAGCATCCGCCAGCCGTTCGGTCCGGGCACACCGACCGCGCAACGGTCGGCGTCGGGGTCGAGGGCGATCGCGACGTCGGCGTCGACGGATGCGGCGAGCAAGAGCAACTCGTCCGTCGCTCCGGGCTCCTCGGGGTTCGGGAACATGACCGTCGGGAAGTCCGGGTCGGGTGCGAATTGTGTTGCAACGGTATGAATGTCGGTGAACCCTGCTGCACGCAGCGCCGCCACCGCCACATCGCCGCCGACTCCGTGGAGGGCGGTGAGTGCGATGCGAACGGCGCGACGGTCACCGATAGGCAGCGCCGCAACGCGCTCGAGGTACGCCGTCTCCATCGTGTCGTCGGCCGCGGTGACGGGCGCGCGCCGAGGGTGCCCGACGCGTGCGATCGCATCCTCGATCTCACGATCGGCCGGTGCGGCGAGGGGCGCACCGCCGTGCACGTACACCTTGTAGCCGTTGTCGGCGGGAGGGTTGTGCGAGGCCGTGATCTGCACGCCGGCGACCGCACCGAGTCGGCGCACCGCGAACGCGACGAGCGGAGTCGGTAGGGGCCGCGGCAGCAGGACGACGTCGAACCCGTCGGCCGCGAGTACCTCGGCGGCGGCGCGGGCGAACTCCTCCGAACCGTGACGGGCGTCGCGGCCGACGACCACGATCCCGACGAGGCGGTTTTCGCGGAGCCATCGGGCCAGCCCCGCGGTGGTGCGCTCGACCACGCCGACGTTCATGCAGCCTGGACCGTCGCCGACCGGGCCGCGGAGGCCGGCGGTGCCGAAGCGGAGGGGCGGGCGAGGTTGCGGGGGATTCACAGCTGGGTGAGCAGGTCGTGCAGCAGTGTGCCTACGCGGGCCGCGGACTCCCGTCCCGCCGCGAGGACCTCCGCGTGGTCGAGGTGTTCTCCGGTGGTGCCGGCCGCGAGGTTCGTCACGAGCGAGATGCCGAGGACTTCGGCCCCCAGCGCTCGGGCGGCGATGGTCTCGTGCACTGTCGACATTCCGACCAGGTCGGCGCCGAGGGTGCGGAGCATGCGGATCTCGGCCGGGGTCTCGTAGTGCGGGCCGGGCAGTCCTGCGTAAACGCCCTCTGCGAGTGACGGGTCGATCTCGCGCGCGATTGCCCGCAACCTGGGGCTGTAGGCGTCGACCAGATCGACGAACTGGGCTCCGACCAGGGGCGATCGGGCCGTCAGGTTCAGGTGGTCGCTGATGAGGACCGGTTGCCCGACGCTCATGTCGGCGCGGATGCCGCCCGCAGCGTTGGTCAGGATCACCGACTTCGCGCCGGCCGCGATCGCGGTTCGTACCGGGTGCACCACCCGGGCGAGGTCGTGGCCCTCGTATGCGTGTGTGCGCCCGAGTAGGACGAGCACCCGGCTGTCGCCGACCCGCACCGACAGCGCGGTCCCGGCGTGACCGACCGCCGACGGGGTCGCGAACCCGGGCAGGTCGGCCATCGGCACGCTTGCGGCCGGTTCTCCCAGCGCGTCGACCGCGGCCTGCCAGCCCGATCCGAGGATGACAGCCGCTGTGTGTCTTGCGATTCCGGTGCGGTCCGCGAGGACGTCGGCCGCCTGCTGGTCGAGGGTGCCCATGGACGGAAACAGTAGTGGGACAGTATGGATCGGCATGCTTGACACCATATGTTACTCGTGAGTAACCTCCGGCTCATGCCATATTTGAATCGCCAAGGCGACGTCTTCGTCCTGTACCTCGGCAACGAGGGAGAGGCGGACAACGAGAACCGGTTCCACCCGGACTGGGTCGAGGCCACGCACGCCCTGCTGGACGAGGTCGAGGCGCACGAGGGGCCAGCGGCCCTCGTAACGACGGCCACCGGCAAGTTCTACACCAACGGCCTCGATGTCGAATGGATCGCCGGCAATCTCGAGAGGCTGCCCGCCTACCTGGACCGGGTGCAGACGATCCTGTCCCGGCTGTTGACGTTCCCGATGGCGACGGTCGCGGCCGTGCAGGGCCACGCGTTCGGCGCCGGCGCGCTGCTGGCCACCGCCCACGACTTCCGCGTCATGCGCAGCGACCGGGGCTACTACTGCCTGCCCGAGGTCAACCTGAACATGCCGTTTCCGGTGGGGATGTCCACACTGCTCACCTCCCGACTGACACGGCAGACGGCCGTCGAGGCGATGACCACTGGCCGTCGTTACAGCGGTACCGACGCGGTCGCCGCCGGTATCGTCGACGACACCGTCGAGGGTGATCTGGTGCTCGACGCCGCCGTTGCCCGGGCATCCGCGCTGGTTTCGACCCACGGCGAGAACCTGGCCGGGATCAAGCAGGGCATCCACCGCGACGCCGTCGACGCGCTCAGGATCAAGACCGACGAGAGCAACCTCAAGTTCAAGTTGGGGTGACCCGGGTCGGCTCCCCAAGAGTGAGAGACTGGGGGCTGTGAGATCAGGAACCCCGTCGGCTTCGTCGCCGGCTTCGGTGTCGGATGCCGTGCTGGCGGCGCGCTCCGATCTCGTCGCGCTGTCGCACTCGATCCACGCCGAACCCGAGCTCGCGTTCGAGGAGCACAGGAGCGCCGCCAAGCTGGTCGAGTTCCTGCGCGGCCGTGGCTTCGATGTCCGGATGCAGATCGCGGATCTGCCGACGGCATTCGACGCGCGGTTCGGCGACGGTGAATTGGTGGTCGCGCTTCTCGCCGAGTACGACGCGCTGCCCGAGATCGGGCATGCATGTGGTCACAACATCATTGCAGCGTCGGCAGTCGGCGCCGGTCTCGCGCTGGCCCCGATCGCGGATGCGCTCGGGATCACCGTACGCGTCATCGGTACTCCGGCCGAGGAGTCGGGCGGTGGCAAGGTGCTCATGCTCGAGCGCGGTGTCTTCGACAACGTCGCCGCCGCGTTGATGGTGCATCCGGGCCCGTTCGACATCGTGGGCGCGACGTCGCTCGCGCTCGCCGACATCGCGATCACATTCACCGGGCGGGAGGCACACGCCTCGGCGGCACCGGAATTCGGGCGAAACGCCGCGGACGCGGTCACGGTCGCCCAGGTGGGCCTCGCCCTGCTGCGTCAGCAGCTCGCACCCGGCCAGCAGTTGCACGGCATAGTCAGTGCGGGCGGCACGGCCCCCAACATCATCCCGGCACGGGCCGAGATGCTGTACTACCTGCGTGCGCACACCGCCGCATCGCTCGACGAACTCGTTGCTCGCGCCGAGGCGTGTTTCGCGGCCGGCGCGCTCGCGACTGGGTGCACGCACGAGGTGCGCACGGTGTCGCCGGCCTACGCCGAGCTGCGGCCCGACCCCTGGCTCGTCGACGTCTTTCGCGAGGAGGTCACCGACCTCGGTCGCACCCCGGTGCCCGTGGACCTGGAGGCGTCCCGTCCGCTGGGCAGCACGGACATGGGCAACGTGACCCAGGTGATCCCCGGCATCCACCCGGTGATCGGACTGGATTCGGGCGGGTCGGTGATCCATCAACCGGAGTTCGCCGCGGCCGCGGTCACGGAGTCGGCCGACCAGGCCATACTCGACGGCGCGACAGCTCTGGCGCGCACCGTCATCCGTGCCGGACTCGATCCAGACCAGCGAGCGCGGCTGCTCGAGGGGGTGGAACGTCGGTGAACGAGGACATCGAGAAGTGGCTCGCCGAGCACGCGATGGATCTGTCCCGGTGGCGCCGACACTTCCACATGAACCCGGAACTGGCCCGGCACGAGTTCGGGACCACCTCCTTCGTCGCAAGTCAATTGTCCGCGGCGGGAATGTCGCCGCTGTTGCTGCCCGGCGGGACCGGCGTCGTCTGCGACATCGGGCCCGGCGGGATGCGGATCGGTCTGCGCGCCGACCTGGACGCGTTGCCGTTGCAGGAAGCGACCGGTGTGGCATACGCGTCCACGGTGCCCGGAGTCGATCACGCGTGTGGCCACGACGCGCACACCGCGATCCTGCTCGGAACCGCACTTGCGCTGAATGCGTTGCCACAGTTGCCGATCGGCGTGAGGTTCATCTTCCAGCCGGCCGAGGAGGTGATGCCTGGTGGCGCGCTCGACGTCGTCGCCGCAGGTGGGATGCAGGGCGTGTCGCGGATCTTCGCGCTGCACTGCGATCCGCGCCTCGAGGCGGGACGGGTCGGGGTCCGGGTCGGAGCGATCACGTCGGCCGCGGACACCATCGAACTCGTGCTCGACTCACCGGGTGGGCACACGTCGCGGCCACATCTGACGACCGACCTGGTGTACGCGATCGGCACCGTGATCACGGGTCTGCCCGGGTTGCTCAGCCGACGGATAGACCCGCGCAGCGCGACCGTGATGGTGTGGGGTGCGGTGAGCGCCGGGCAGGCGCCCAACGCGATCCCGCGCAGCGGCATCCTCACCGGCACCGTCCGCACCGGTGACCATGACACGTGGGCGCTGCTCGAGCCGACGGTCCGGGAGATCGTGCACGGGCTGCTCGCGCCGACCGGGGTGCGCTACGAACTCAACTACCGGCGCGGAGTGCCGCCGGTCGTCAACGACGAGGTGTCAGCGCGGATGCTCGAGGACGCCGTACGAGCGATCGGCCCCGACGCCCTCGCGGACACCCCGCAGTCGGGCGGCGGCGAGGACTTCTCGTGGTATCTCGAGGAAGCGCCGGGCGCTATGGCCCGATTGGGTGTGTGGTCGGGGCGCGGCCCACAGCTCGACATCCACCAGCCGACGTTCGACATCGACGAGCGGGCCCTCGCGACCGGTGTGCGGGTCTTGACGAACCTGGTGCTGCAGTCCTGAAACCAGCCTGGGAACCAAGCTAGGTCGTGCCGGGGCCCACGTTGCGGCTGTTGCGGGTGCGAAGATTGCGGACGTAGTCCTCGGGGGCTCCAGCGGTCTCGGCGGCGTCGGCGATGACACCGAGGTAGCGCGCAGAGGGCAGGCCGCCCTCGTACGCATCCAACACGTACAGCCAGGCCAGCACGGGGCCATCGGCGGTGTCGATCCGGAGCCGGATCTTGCGGTGCAGGCCCAGTTCGGACCCCTCCCACCGGTCCAGTCGGCTCTCGTCCTCGTCCGGGACGTCGTACAGCACCACGAACACCTTGGCGTCCGGATCGTCAGGATCCTCGACGACGGTGGCGAGCGCACCCTCCCAACCGATGTCGTCACCACTGAACGTCAGCCGCCAGCCGTGGAGCCAACCCGTGCCCGCCGTAGGGGAGTGTGGGCAGCGTTCGAGCATCTGTTCCGGGTGCATGTTGGACCCGTACGCGGCATAGATCGGCACGGCGGCAAGCCTAATCTGTGTTCAGCACCCACGGGTAGTGGGAGAGAAGTCCGACGCGCGATCGTGCGGGTTCGGCGCGGAGAAGGCAGTCCCCAGGGGGCCCTTGCCTGCGTGTTCCCGGTCACTGGAATAGCGTGGTCCGCGGGCCCACCGGAGATCCCGGTCGGGACCGCGAGCTTGGAGGACGAATGACCCGGATCGTGATCATCGGTGGCGGACCTGCCGGATACGAAGCGGCCCTGGTGGCTGCCCAGCACGGGGCCAACGTGTCACTGATCGACTCCGACGGCATCGGCGGCGCGTGTGTGTTGTTCGACTGCGTGCCGTCGAAGACCTTCATCGCCTCCACCGGAATCCGTACCGACATGCGTCGGGCCACCGATCTGGGTATTTCCGTCGACCCGTCGAGCGCCACTATCTCGCTCCCGAAGATCAACTCCCGCGTCAAGAACCTTGCACAGGTTCAGTCTTCCGACATCCGTGCTCGCCTGCAGAGTGTCGGCGTGCAACTGCTGTCCGGTAGGGCCGAGCTGATCGACCCGCAGATCGGTATGGCTGCCCACCTGGTCCGGGCATCGCTCACCACCGGTGAGGAGAAGACGCTCGAAGCCGACGTCGTCCTCATCGCGACCGGCGGCAGCCCACGCGTGCTACCAGGTGCCGTGCCGGACGGCGAGCGCATCCTGACATGGCAACACCTATACGACCTCGAGGAACTGCCGACCCACCTCGTGGTCGTGGGTTCGGGTGTCACGGGCGCCGAGTTCGTTTCGGCCTACACCGAGATGGGTGTGAAGGTGACGTTGGTGTCCAGCCGTGACCGTGTCATGCCGCACGAGGATGCGGACGCGGCGCTCGTCCTCGAGGACGTGCTCGCCGAACGCGGCGTGACACTGGTCAAGCATGCGCGCGCAGACAAAGTCGAGCGCACCGAGGACGGCGGCGTCGTCGTCAAGCTCTCGGACGGTCGCACGGTGCACGGCAGCCACGCGCTCATGGCGGTCGGCTCCACCCCGAACACCAGTGGCCTGGGCCTCGAGAAGGTCGGCATCGAGCTCGACGGGCGCGGCTACCTGCGCGTCGACCGCGTCTCCCGCACCTCTGTGTCCGGCGTCTACGCCGCCGGCGACTGCACCGGCCTGCTGCCGCTGGCCTCGGTGGCGGCGATGCAGGGCCGTATCGCGATGTACCACGCGCTCGGCGAGGGCGTGAGCCCGATCAAACTCAAGACGGTCGCGTCGGCGGTCTTCACCCGCCCGGAAATCGCCAACGTCGGCGTGAGCCAGGCTGCAATCGACAACGGCGAGGTGGCCGCTCGCACGGTCATGCTGCCGCTCAACACGAACCCGCGCGCCAAGATGTCGGGTCTGCGTCGCGGCTTCGTGAAGATCTTCTGCCGTCCCGCCACCGGGGTGGTCATCGGCGGTGTCGTGGTCGCGGCGACCGCGTCCGAGTTGATCCTCCCGATCGCGATCGCGGTGCAGAACAACCTCACTGTGGGAGACCTGGCCCAGACCTTCTCGGTGTACCCGTCGTTGTCCGGGTCGATCACCGAGGCCTCGCGTCAGCTCATGCGGCACGACGACCTCGGCTAGCTCGCGTCGCAGAATGTGAGAATTCCAGTTCACATTGTGAGTTGACTGTGGGATGATCCGGTAGGTCGAGACCCTCGGCCTCATCTCCGCGCTCTCCGCCCCGTGGATCCGGGACGAAGTGGGTGCTCCCCGTTCGTCTTTCGTCGCTGTGCGCGACGGCGGTACCTCGTACTACGGAGTCGCCATGTCAGTCGATTCGTCGTCGCTCGGCCCGTCCCTGCGGCTGTCGTCGCGGATGGCCGGTGTGCGCAGTTCGGCCATCCGTGACCTGCTCACATTCACCGCTCGTCCAGAGGTCATCAGCCTGGCGGGCGGGCTCCCCGCGGTGGAACTCGTGCCGCGGGGACGCATCGCGCAGGCCGCGCGGCGGGCACTCGGCGACCCGCACTCGGTCCAGTACGGCGAGACGTCGGGGTGGGCGCCACTGAGGGAAACCGTCGCCTCTCGCGAGAGCGAGGCGGTCGGACGCCGTGTCGCACCGGCCGAGGTGGTCGTGACCCACGGCTCGCAGCAGGCACTCAGCCTGCTCGCGCAGGTACTGCTCGACCCGGGAGACACCGTCGTCGTCGAGGAGCCGGGCTACACCGGGGCGTTGCAGGTGTTCCGGGCGGCGCAGGCCGCAGTGGTGCCCGTTGCTCTTGACGCGAACGGCATGGACACCGCTGTCCTCGAACAGGCCCTACGTGAAGGATTGCGACCCAAAGTCGTTCACACGGTCAGCAACTTCCACAACCCTCGCGGCGTGGTGCTGTCCGCGCAGCGACGGGAACACCTGGCGTCCCTCGCGGATCGGTACGGGTTCTGGATCATCGAGGACGATCCGTACGGCGAGTTGTGGTTCGACGCGCCGCCACCCGCGCCCGTCGCCACCCACTCGGACCGGGTGCTGCGGCTGTCGAGCGGGTCCAAGACCGTGGCGCCGGCACTCAGGATCGGCTGGCTGCACGGCGATCGCCGGGTCTGCGAGGCGGTCGAACTCCTCAAGCAGGGCGCCGACCTGTGCGGGTCGTCGCTGACGCAGAGGATAGCGACCGAGTTGCTCGACGACCGCACGTGGCTCGATTCCCATCTGGCGGCCATTCGAGGTGCCTACTCAGCGCGGTCTCATGCTCTGGTCGGCGCGCTCGAATCCGTTTTCGGGGAACGTATTTCACACACTCCGGTCTTTGGCGGCATGTTCTGTTGGATCGAGTTCGCCGACGGTTGCGACGCCACCAGTCTGCTTGCGAGGGCCATCGAACACGACGTCGCGTACGTGCCGGGCGGCGCCTTCGGCGTTGCGGACGCCCACTCGCACGCGGCGAGGTTGTGCTTTGCGACGTACGGCGGTGAGGTGCTGGTCGAAGGTGTCAATCGGCTGCGCCAAGCCTACGACGCCCATATACGGACTCCCTGGTCTGTAACCGGGCACTGAGCGGCGTCCGGGACCGGGTCGAGTTATCGACTTATGGCCCTATGCCTCCCCTCCGGGGCGCACCGACACTGGTGTCATCGACCGGTATCGGGAGATGGCGATGGCCGATATGAACATTTCGGTGGCGCGCTTGTGGCGCCTCGCGCCATGGAGCGGTAATCCCCTGATGCGCCCCAGCGATCGACTCGAATCTCTCTCGATACTGTTCGTCGCCCTGGTACTCGCGATGTTGGTACCGCTCGCCGGGGCGGTGGGCACGAGCACCTATAGCGGTCTCTCCGACGCCTCGCGACAGGTCAGCCAGACAAACCGCCAGGTTCCCGCCGTTCTGCTCGGAGACGCTCCGTCGCCGCAAGCTCGCGGCACAGGCATGTACGACCGCGCTCGTGCGGAGTGGTCGGTGGACGGCACACCCCGCACAGGCTTGATCCACGTCGACGGCGAGATCCAAGTGGGTCGAACCGTCGACATTTGGATCGACCCCGAAGGCAACTACACGGAAGCGCCGAGCACCGGCGCGGAGAACGCCTTCGGCGCGGTGGGTGCCGCGCTCATGTTCTGGGCCTTCGGTTCGGCAGGATGCGTGCTCGTGCTGCTCGCAGTCCACTCGCTGGCGAACAGGTACCGGCTGCGCTGCTGGCAGCGGGAATGGGACACCGTCGGCCAGACACGAGGGTGGTCGCTGAACTGATCTTCGACCCAGCGGTGCCACCCCGATAAGCGGCGAGGCGAGTTGGGGCGAGACTATGCGGACGGATCTTCGTGCTCGTCGGTCCAGCCGTACGTGCGTTCTACCGCACGGTTCCACCCGGCGTAGAGGCGTGCTCGTTGCGGTTCGTCCATCCGAGGCTCCCAGGTCTTGTCCTCGGCCCAGTTCTTGCGGATGTCGTCCTCGCTCTTCCAGAATCCGACCGCCAGACCGGCCGCATAGGCTGCCCCGAGGGCGGTGGTCTCGTTCACGACCGGGCGCGTCACCGGGACGTCGAGGATGTCGGACTGGAACTGCATGAGAGTCTCGTTGACAACCATGCCGCCGTCCACCTTGAGCGAGCTCAGTTCGACGCCGGAGTCGGCGCGCATTGCCTCGATGACCTCTCGGGTCTGGTACGCGGTGGCCTCGAGGGCCGCACGCGCGAGGTGCCCCTTGTTCACGAATCGGGTGAGCCCGGCGATGACGCCGCGGGCGTCGGGTCGCCAACGGGGTGCGAACAGTCCCGAGAAGGCCGGCACGAAGTACGCGCCGCCGTTGTCGTCCACGGTCTTCGCGAGCGGCTCGATATCCTTGGCGGACTGGATGATTCCCAGGTTGTCGCGTAGCCACTGGACGAGTGCGCCGGTGACTGCGACCGATCCCTCGAGCGCGTACACGGCGGGATTTTCTCCGAGCTTGTAGCAGACGGTCGTGAGCAGGCCGTTCTCGCTGCGGACGGGCGTCGTTCCGGTGTTGAGCAGCAGGAAATTGCCCGTTCCGTAGGTGTTCTTGGCTTCGCCCTCAGACAGGCACGCTTGCCCGAACGTCGCGGCTTGCTGGTCGCCGAGAATGCCGGCGACGGGGATGTTCGGCGAGATTCCGGGCAGGACGAGGTCACCGTAGATCTCGGACGAACTGCGGATTTCCGGCAGCATCGATGTCGGAATGCCCATCGCCTCGCAGATCTCGTGATCCCAGTCGAGGGTCTCGATGTTCATCAACAAGGTTCGGGACGCGTTGGTGACGTCGGTGACGTGCAGACCGCCGGTGAGGTTCCACAAGATCCACGAGTCGATCGTGCCGAAGCACAGTTCGCCGGCCTCCGCACGTTCACGGGCGCCGTCGACGTTGTCGAGGATCCAGCGGGCCTTGGGGCCGGAGAAGTACGTCGACAACGGCAGGCCAGTCGCCTCACGGAACCGCCCGCTGCCCTGGTCGCCACCCAGTTCGGTGCACAGTCGGTCGGTGCGGGTGTCTTGCCAGACGATCGCGTTGTAGACGGGCTTGCCCGTGTTGCGGTCCCACACGACGGTCGTCTCACGCTGGTTGGTGATGCCGGCCGCCGCGATGTCCTGGGCCGTGAGACCGGTCTCGGCGAGGACCGATACAATCATCTCCCGAGTATTGCTCCACAGCTCTTCCGGATCGTGTTCCACCCAGCCCGGTTTCGGGAAGATCTGTTGGTGTTCCTTCTGGGCCGCACCGACAACCCGACCACCGTGATCGAAGATCATGCATCGGGTCGAAGTCGTTCCTTGGTCGATGGAGGCGATGTACTGGGTCACGGTGATCCTCGTCTCTCGCGCGGTCTGGCCACGAAGCTACTAGCCTGAGAACAGATCCGCAGACAACCACGGGAGACCGAGTTGGACAAGCAGCCTGGTGTGCAGTTCCTTGGCCCCGAACAACGGGAGCGGGCCTGGGCGCAGTTGGGAACCGAACAGTTCGATGTGGTGGTGGTCGGTGGCGGTGTCGTCGGGGCGGGTGCCGCCCTCGATGCCGCGACCCGTGGCTTGAAGGTCGCCCTCGTCGAGGCGCGCGATTTCGCGTCGGGCACGTCGTCACGGTCCTCGAAGATGTTCCACGGCGGCCTGCGCTACCTCGAACAACTCGAGTTCGGTCTGGTTGCGGAGGCGTTGCGCGAGCGCGAGTTGTCGATGTCGACCCTCGCGCCCCACCTGGTCAAACCGCTGAGTTTCCTGTTCCCGCTGACCCACAGGGTGTGGGAGCGCCCTTACATGGCGGCTGGCTTCCTTCTGTATGACCGGATGGGTGGTGCGAAATCGGTTCCGCCGCAGAAACATCTGACACGTGCGGGAGCGTTGCGTATGGCGCCCGGCCTCAAGCGGAACGCGCTCATCGGTGGAATCCGTTTCTTCGACACTGTCGTCGACGATGCCCGCCACACCATGACGGTCGCACGCACGGCCGCTCACTACGGGACGGTGGTACGGACCTCGACGCAGGTAGTGGGTTTCCTGCGAGAAGCCGACCGAGTGTCGGGCGTACGGGTGCGCGATTCGGAGACCGGAGCGACGACGGCGGTCAGGGGCCACGTCGTGATCAATGCGACGGGCGTGTGGACCGATGAGATCCAGGCGTTGTCCAAGCAGCGGGGCCGGTTCCGGGTGCGGGCGTCCAAGGGCGTTCACGTCGTTGTTCCACGAGATCGCATTGTGAGCGACTCCGCGATCATTCTGCGCACCGAGACGTCGGTCCTCTTCGTCGTCCCTTGGGGCAATCACTGGATCATCGGCACCACCGACACCGACTGGAACCTCGACCTTGCCCATCCGGCGGCGACAAGGGCCGATATCGACTACATCCTGGGCCGCGTCAACACAGTACTCGTCACCCCGCTCACGTACGAGGACATCGACGGCGTCTACGCCGGACTGCGACCGCTGCTGGCGGGGGAGAGCGACGAGACGTCCAAGCTCTCGCGCGAGCATGCAGTCGCCCGAGTAGCGCCTGGACTGGTGGCGATCGCCGGCGGCAAGTACACCACCTACCGGGTGATGGGCCGTGACGCCGTCGATCTCGCCGCCGAGGACATCCCGGCACGGGTGGCGCCGTCGATCACCGAGAAGGTCCCGCTGGCCGGTGCCGACGGATACTTCGCACTGATCAACCAGACGGTGCACTTGGGGGCGCTGCATGGCCTGCACCCCTACCGGATCAAGCACCTGCTGGACCGCTACGGGTCGCTGATCGACGAGGTCCTCGATCTCGCTGACGGGTCACCGGAACTGCTCGAGCCGATCACCGAGGCGCCTGCCTACCTGCAGGTTGAGGCCGTGTACGCGGCCGCAGCGGAGGGTGCCCTGCATCTGGAGGACATGCTCGCCAGGCGCACCCGCATCTCGATCGAGTACTCGCACCGCGGCGTGGATTGCGCCGAGCAGGTGGCGCGTCTGATGGCCCGGGTGTTGGGCTGGACCGAGGCTGAGATCGTGCGCGAGGTGGGCAACTACCGGGCCCGGGTCGAGGCCGAGATCATGTCTCAGGCCCAGCCCGACGATGCGTCCGCAGACGCCCTGCGGGCGGCCGCGCCCGAGGCACGGGCCGAGATCCTCGAGCCGGTTCCGGGAGCGGTGCCTAGTGGGTCGGTACGACCTTGAGGACGACGATGGCCGTCGCGGAGATCGCAAGGACCGCAGCGGCGCTCAGGGTGTAGCCCGAGGGCCGTTCCCCGCGAACGTCTTGTCCTCATCGGCCACCTCGACGCGGTCGACGAGGAGGAACGGGTAGCGGTGCGGGATGGAGCCGAGGATGGCGTCCTCACGGACGCGCACCGGGGCACCGTCCGCGTTCGGGGTTTCCGTCCAAAGGGTCTCGGTCATAATTGATCATCTTTTCGCCTGGATTTCTTCGAGCCTCCGGGCGAAAGCGACGTTCATGTGGTGGCCTCCGCGGACGGCCTCGATGCGCAGGCCGCGCAGCGAGCGCCCGAGGAGGGCGAGGTCTCCGATCAGGTCAAGGGCCTTGTGCCGGACGAACTCGTCCTCGAAGCGCAGACCCTCGGGGTTGGCGATGCTGTCGTCGTCGGCGATGACTACTGCGTTCTCGAACGAGCCGCCCTTGGCCAGGCCGTGAGCGTGGAGGTGTTCGATCTCGTACTCGAAGCTGAACGTCCGGGCCGGGGCGATCTGGGAGAGGTAGTTCTCGTTGGTCAGCGAGAGCTCGAGCGTCTGGGTGCCGATGAAGGAGCGCTCGTGGCTGTAGACGACCTTGATCTCGAGGGCCTCGGGATCGTCGATCGGCGCGGCGCGGTAGGCGATGTCGCCCGACGCACTCTCGACCGGGGCCGCGAGGGTCAGGCGCTCGAGCGCCGACCCCTCGATCTCGACGACGCCGGCCTTCCGGATGGCCTCGGCGAAACCGAGGGAGGCTCCGTCGACGACCGGCGGCTCGGGGCCGTCGACGAGGATCTCGGCGTTGTCGACGTCGAGGCCGTTCAGGGCACTGAGGACGTGTTCGACGGTGTGGACCTCTACGTCCTCGCGGCCGACGTTCGTGCTGCGGACGGTGGCCGTAACCATGTCGAGGCGGGCCGGGATCCGCGGCTTGCCCTCGAGGTCGGTGCGGATGCAGACGTAGCCGGAGTCTGCGGCGGCCGGCTTCAGCGTCAGGCACGAGGCCTCGCCGGTGTGGATGCCGATGCCTTCGAGCGCGATCTCCTTCTTCAGAGTGGTCTGTGGGCGGGTCTTCTTCGCGGTCCCGACGGCCGCCTGGGTCCGGGTCGCGTTCGTGGTCACCTCTCCAACCCCGAGGCCTTCTTGAGCTTCTTGACGTCCTGCACTAGGCCGGGGAGTCTGCTCAGCATCGCTTCGATGCGCCAGGCCTCCTTCACGGGCCGGGCCGGTGTGCCGAAGACGACGGCGCCGTCCGGTACGGGCTTCATCGGGCCGGACTTGGCGAGGACGACGGCCCTCTTGCCGATCTTGGTGTGCTGGGGCAGGCCGGCCTGGCCACGGAGGATGGCCCCGTCGCCGATCTCGCAGGAACCGGCGATGCCGACCTGCGCGACGATGAGGACGGCCTTGCCGACCTGGACGTTGTGGGCGATCTGGACCAGGTTGTCGACCTTGGTGCCGGCGCCGATGCGGGTCTCGCTGTGGTTGGCGCGGTCAATCGTGACATTGGCCCCGATCTCGACGTCGGATTCGACGACGACCTTGCCGAGGTGGGGGATCTTCTCGTGACGCTCTTCGACCTGGACGTAACCATAGCCGTCCGAGCCGAGGACGCAGCCCGCGTGGAGGATGCACCGGTCGCCGACGACGCAGTCGGCGAGGACGTGTGCGCCGGGATGGAGGATGGTCGTCTGTCCGATCTTGGCGCCCGGACCGACGTAGGCGCCGGGGTGGATGATCGAGTAGTTGCCGACCTCGGCGTCGGCCTCGACGATGGCGCCCTGGAGGACGGCGACCTCGTGCCCGAGCCGGGCGGCGGGATCTACGATGGCCTGGGCGTGGATGCCACGCTGGATCTTCCGGGCCACCGAGCGTTGGTAGATGCGGGCGACGAGGACGAAGCCCCACAGCGGGTTGGCGACCCATACCTTGGGTCCTTGGAAGGAGATCTTGCCCTTCTCGGAGGCCGGGACGAGGAGGCAACCGGCGTGCGTGACGCTGAGGTGGTCGGCGAGCTTCCTGCCTTGGAAGTAGCTGACATCGGTCGGGCCGGCGGTCTGGATGCCCGCGACGCCGTCGAAGGCGGCCCCGGTGTCTCCCTCGGCTTCTCCGCCGACGAGTTCGGCGATCTCGGTGAGTGTGATCCTCATAGTCTCTCCAGGACCCGCTGGGTCAGGTCCCACGGCATTCTCGCCTAGGAGGATCGATTCCTTGTCCATGACATGGGATCTCGGTCCATGACACGGGATCTCGGTCTATGGCAATGGATCTCGGCACCACCGACACCGACTGGGACCTTGGCCTTGCGGCGACAAGGGCCGATATCGACTACATCCTGGGCCGGGATCAATATGGTACTCGTCACCCCGCTCACGTACGAGGACGTCGACGGCGTCGACGCCAGACTGTGACCGCTGCTGGCGGGGAGGGCGACGAGACGTCCGAGCTCGCCGAGGCTGAGATCGTGTGCGCGGCGGACAACTACCGCGCCCGAGGCACGGGCCGAGAGCCTCGAGCCGGTTCCGGGAGCGGCCCCTAGTGGGTCAGTACGAGCTTGAGGACGACGATCGCAGTCGCGGAGATCGCAAGGGCCGCCGCGCCGATCAGTGTGTAGCCCGAGGGCCGTTCCCCACGCAGTCGAGCGATCACGAAGACCATCGACGCGATCCGGACCAGGATCGTGACCTCGGCGATGAGCTGAGCGGTAGACGGCTCGAGCCATCCGAGGAGGGCGGTCGCCAGCACCACGACCGGGACGACCGCGGAACTGAGGACCGGCACCGAGTCGCGTAACTCGGCCAGGCGTTCGACGGTCGTCAACTGGCGTCCGGCGCGGACCGATTTGCCCACCCCTTCCGCGAAAGCGTGCGCGACGAAGGTCGAGAGCGCGGTCCCTGCAACGACGGCGATGATGCGGGTGTCGCTGTCGGAGGCGGTCTCCGGGATGAGCGCCGCGAGGATCAGGATGTTGCCGTACACGTAGGCGCTGATCCGGCTCGCGGCGTTGTCCCGGTCGAGGGGAACCGACCGGCTCAGCAGCGGACGGTTCAGTAGCGAGCGACGATCCGATTCCATGCGACAGAGCGTCGCACGGTCAGCACACCGGCGGGGAGTAGTGACTCGGATCGTCGCGGTGCTGCAACGGTGGCAGGTTGCGGGCCGGCGTGTGCACCAGGGGTGCGTCGGCCGGGGTGCGGCCGCTGACCCTGTCGAAACCGCCGCGGGCCCGCGGATGTTTCCGTCGGCGCGCCGGGACCAGGTGGAAGCCTGCGTTGACGGCCTGCCCCACTCTTCGGTGCAGCCAGGCGTCGACCGGGGTCCAGCGATAGCCCAGCAGGTCTCTCACAGCTTGGTCGTACAGGCCGACCGTCAACCACACGAATCCCTTCGACACGGGGATTCGGATCACCCGCCAGGCGGGTTCGGGCAGCCACGTCAGGAACGGCGGCCGGTCGACGCCGGACAGGTCGAGTACGTCGCGGGTGGCCTTGTTGTCTTCGAGGACGTTGCGGCACATGTGATCCCAGTACTGCTGGAACTCCTCCCAGGTGCGTGGCACGGGGCGCATGCTCATTCCGTACAGGCGGTACCACTGGATGTGCTCGAAGAACAGCTGACGCTTCTGCGCCTCGGTGATGCCGCCCATGAAGTTGTCGGCGGTAAGGATCGTGCCCACGAAGAACGTCGCGTGCGCCCAGTAGAAGGTGTCCGGATCGAGGGCGTGGTAGCGGCGCCCCTTGGCGTCGACACCCTTGATGTTGCGGTGGTAGTCACGGACCTCCTCGGCCGTCTGCCGGGCTCGATCGCCGTCGAAGACGACACCGCCGATCGGGTACAGCGAGCGCAGCAGACGCTCCCATCGCTCCTCGAAGAACCGGGAGTGCTGTTCGACGCCCGCGCCCAGACCGGGATGCATGTTCTGCATGGATCCCGCCCACAGCCCCTGGAGCATCCCGCGCCAGTCCCCGAAGTAGCGCCAGGTGAGCGAGTCCGATCCGAGGGGGACCGGCGAATTCGGAGATGTCACGTGCTGCCCGCCTTCCGTCAAGGACCTGACTGCACCTGGTCTCAGGCTACGTAGCGGCACAAGTGGCGCTCAGTCGTTCAGTCGGGCCGGCGGCTGACATGTTGGGCAGTAGTAGACGGCGCGCTGTGCCCCAGATTGTTCCCCGCTGTCGGTGGCGACGATCGTCGTCCCGCACCGCAGGCAGGGCTCGCCGCCGCGCCCGTACACCCACTCGCGCCGGCCGGGCCGTCGATCCCCGGTGGTGATACGTGCTGCACGACGGCAGTTGGCCTGCAGCAGCCGATGCGCCAGGTCCACGACCGCCGGCAGGTTCGGCACCCGATCGGTGGGTGTGCGGGGGTCGACGCCACGCAGGAAGCAGATCTCGTTGCGGTACGCGTTCCCGATGCCGGCCATGATGCGCTGGTCGAGCAGGGCCTCACCGATCGGACGGCAGCCGGCAGCGGCGAGGTTTGCCGCTGCGGTCGAAGCGTCCCAATCCGGGCCGAGCAGATCCGGGCCGAGGTGCCCGACGACGTCGTCCTCGTCGCTGCGTGCGATTACCTCGGTGATTCCGAGCAGAAATCCCACCGCGACAGTGTCCTGCGTGCCGAGAACGATCCGCGCCTGGTGCGCCGGGCGCGTCCAGCGAGTTCCACGCGGGTACACCTGCCACACGCCGTCCATCTTCAGGTGGGTGTGGATCGTGTGTTCGCCGACGCGGATGAGCAGGTGCTTGCCGCGGGCAAGCACCTCATCGACCCGTTGACCCGACAGATCGACGGTCGCAAAGCGCGGCACCCGGATGTCGCACTCGGTGAGCGTGTTTCCGGTCAGAGCCGCGTCGAGTCGAAGCGCGACCCGCCAGACGGTGTCTCCTTCCGGCACGGCTCACGCTCGCAGTCGGTAGCCGCGTGGGGTGGCCGAGAACCCTACCTCCGCGAGGAGTTCGCCGAAGTCGTTGCCGTGGATGGTCAACCCGTCGACCTTCTCGACCACGACCTTGTCGATGCCGCCACGTTTGACGGTGGCGGCGAGCGATTCGGTGGCGGTGCGCAGGGCACCGATGTCGTCGGTGAACGTCAAGACGGTGCGTCCACCGCGTTCGACGAACAGCACCAGCTCCCCGTCGACGAGCACTACCAGCCCGCCCGCCTTGCGGCCGGGGCGGTGCCGCGTGGCTGCGCCGCCGTCGCCACCGGCCACCGACGGCGGCCAGGGCAGTGCTGCGCCGTACGGGTTCGCGGGATCGGACGCCGCGAGGGTGACCGCAGGCGCCGACGGGTGCCGGCCCTCGATCGAGTCGCCGTAGGTGCGGAGGCGGTCGACGACGTCGGGCGTGGAGAACTGTGCCCCACCGAGGGCGTCGACGAAGTGGCCGCGGCGGCAGCGCCCACTGTCCTCGAAGCTGCTGAGCACCTTGTACATCAGGGCGAATCCACCAGGGACGTTCTCGCTTACCACCGAGCCGCGAGTGACGACGCCATAGCGTTCGAGGAGCAGGTCCGCGGTCGCATGGGCGCGCAGTGTCGGGTCGGGTTCGGGTGCGGGGAGCAGCGACCAGCGCCCGCCGACGGTGGGAGGGCCGGAGTGCGTCGGCAGGATCGGACGGCTGAAGCGCCGGTACGCGTGGGCGCGTGGGGCGCGGCGAGGGGTGCGGTGGCTGGGGGTGGCGCGTGAGGTGTCCGACAGGAGCGCCCGCAGCGGGGCGAGGGTGTCGTTGCCGATGCGACCGGCCCATACGAGGTCCCAGAGTGCGGCGGTGACCGCCGTGTCGTCCACGCCGCGGGACGCGGCCATGCCCGTTGCGCCCAGTGCGTCCGACAGCTGCCGGAAGAAGTATGCACCGCCCCCGGCGAGGGCATCCAGGATGGCGCGGTGCAACTCGGTGAGGTCGATGTCGGCCGGGGGCGCGAGCGTCAGCGGTGACGACTCGGCCAGGTGCAGACTGATCCAGCCGTCTTTGCCGGAGATCTGCCCGGCGCCTGCCCAAATCACCTCACCTGTGGAGGTGAGTTCGTCGAGCATCGCGGGCGAGTAGTCGCGTACCCGGAAGCCGAGGATCAGCGATTCCAGGGCCGACGCCGGAACCGGCACCCCTGCAAGTTGTTCCACGACGGATACGACACCGTCCAGCCCGCGCAGCGAACCGCCGACATGCTGCCAACTCGGGAGGAAGCGCCCGAGAGTGGCGGTACTGACCGGTTCGACGTCCTCGCGCGCGGCCGCGAGCGAGCGCCGCCGTAGTCGGCGCAGTACCTCGGCGTCGCACCACTCGCTGCCTGAGACACCGGGACGGAACTCGCCCTCGACGACCCTTTTTTCGGCTGCGAGTCGGGTGAGGACATCCCGCGCGACGGCGGCACCGATGCCGAACCGTTCGGCCGCTTCGGCGAGCGTGAACGGCCCGTGGGTGCGGGCGTAGCGGCTCAACAGATCGCCGAGAGGGTCGTCGACGGGTTCGATGAACGCGGCGGGGGTACCGATGGGCAGAGGCACGCCCAGGCCGTCGCGCAGGCGTGCCGCGTCCTCGATCGCCGTCCACCACTGCCTGCCCCCGAACGACACCTGAAGTGCACGGCGGTGTTCGACGAGATCGGTGAGCCACGGCAGCGGGTCGCCGGTCGCGCGGGCTGCCGCCTCCGCGGTGGTGAGCGGGCCGAGCAGGCGCAGCAAGTCGGCCATCCCCTCGACGTCACGAGCGTGGCGCTCCGGAACGAGGCGTTGCAGTTCCCGCTCGGCCTGCGCCATGACGTCTGCATCGAGCAGTTCCCGCAGTTCGACCCGCCCGAGCAGTTCGGCCAGCAGTGTGGAGTCGAGCGACAAGGCCGCCGCGCGGCGTTCGGCGAGCGGGCTGTCGCCCTCGTACATGAACGCGCCTACGTAGTCGAACAGGAGTGCGTTCGCGAACGGCGACGGTGTCGCAGTCTCCACCTCGACCATCCGGATCTGGCGGCGAGCGAGGCGGCCGAAGAGTTCGCGCAGCGCCGGGAGGTCGTAGACGTCCTGCAGGCATTCGCGCACGGTCTCGAGCAGGATCGGGAATGTCGGGTACTTGCGGGCGACGTCGAGCAACTGTGCCGATCGTTGTCGCTGCTGCCACAGGGGCGCCCGCTTGCCCGGGGTGCGGCGCGGCAACAGCAGTGCGCGCGCGGCACATTCGCGGAACCGGGACGCGAACAACGCCGAGCCGCCCACCTCGTCGGTGACGATGTCCTCGATCTCGTCACGCTCGAACGCGAACAACTCCGCGCCAGGTGGGGTGTCCTCGGTATCCGGCAGGCGGACGATGATGCCGTCGTCGGAGGCGGTGGGGGCGGCGTCGACGCCGAAGCGTTCCTGCAACCGCGAGCCGACCGCGAGCGCCCACGGCGCGTGCACGCGCAGGCCGTAGGGCGAGTGCAGCACCAGTCGCCAGTCGCCGAGTTCGTCGCGGAACCGCTCGACGACCAGCGTCCGGTCGGTGGGAACCCGGCCGGTGGCCTGTTGCTGGTCCTCGATCAGGGCGGAGAGGTTGGTGGTGGCGTTGGTGTCGAGACCAGCTGCGACGCAGCGCGCTGTGACTGCGTCGGGAGCGCTGGACGACAGCTCCCGCAGGAACCCGCCGAGAGCCTCACCGAGTTCGGCGGGGCGGCCCAGACCGTCGCCGTGCCAGAACGGTAACCGCCCGGGCAACCCGTACGCGGGGCTGACGAGGACCCGGTCGTAGGTGATCTCCTCGATCCGCCAACTGGTGGCGCCGAGCGCGAAGACGTCGCCGACACGGGACTCGTAGACCATCTCCTCGTCGAGTTCGCCGACGCGCGATTGACGCTCGCCCACCATGTAGACGGCGAACAGCCCCCGGTCGGGGATGGCGCCACCCGAGGTGACCGCGAGGCGTTGCGAGCCGGGGCGACCCGTAAGGGTGCCGCCGTCGCGGTCCCACACCAGGCGCGGTCGCAGTTCTGCGAACTCGTCGGACGGGTACCGGCCGGAAAGCAGATCGAGGGTCGACTCGTACGCCGATCGGGGGAGCGTCGCGAAAGACCCGCTGCGCCGGACCGCGTCGAACCATCGCTCGACGTCGAGCGGTTCGAGCGCCGTCGCGGCAACGGTTTGTTGAGCGAGTATGTCGAGCGGATTGGCGGGGATCTCGAGGGCCTCGATCCGGCCCGCTGTCATGCGTTCGACGGTGACGGCGCAGTGGATCAGGTCGGTGCGGTGCTTGGGGAACAGCACGCCGCGGGAGATCTCGCCCACCTGGTGTCCGGCCCGGCCGACGCGCTGCAGGCCGCTCGCGACGGAGGGAGGTGCTTCTACCTGGACGACGAGATCGACTGCGCCCATATCGATTCCGAGTTCGAGACTGCTGGTGGCGACGACGCAGCGCAGGCGACCCGACTTGAGGTCGTCCTCGATGAGGGCGCGTTGGTCCTTGCTCACCGAGCCGTGGTGCGCCCGGGCGAGCAGCGGATCGGCGCCGTAGTTGACCTCGGTTGGTGCCCCGATCTGTGACGGCGGTCCGCCCTGCCGCTCGACGCCGTCGCCATTGCGTTCGGCGTAGATCTCGTTGAGCCTGGCGGTCAGCTTCTCGGCGAGACGTCGCGAGTTCGCGAACACGATCGACGACCGATGTTCGAGGATCAGGTCGACGATCTGCTCCTCGACGTGCGGCCAGATCGATCCGGCCTGCGGGGTGGGGGAGACCGAGTCCGGGTCCGGCTCGGCGAGACCGAGTTCGGTCATGTCCTCCACCGGAACCCGAACGGTGAGATCGAACGTCTTGGCGGCGGGCGGTGCCACGATGCGGATTGGTGCGGCGCCGACGAGGAAGCGACCGACCTCGTCGTGGGGACGCACGGTCGCGGAGAGGCCGATCCGCTGCACAGGCTTCGCCAACAGCATGTCGAGGCGCTCGAGGGAGAGTGCGAGATGGGCGCCGCGTTTGGTACCGGCGACGGCATGAACCTCGTCGACGATGACCGTCTCCACGCCGGCCAGGGATTCCCGCGCCGACGATGTCAGCATCAGGAACAGCGACTCGGGGGTCGTGATGAGGATGTCGGGCGGCGTCTTGATCAGTTTGCGGCGTTCGCCGGCGGGGGTGTCGCCGGAGCGGACACCGACCCGGATCTCCGGCGGGTCGGACCCGAGGCGCTTCGCGGTCTGGGTGATGCCGACCAGTGGTGCCCGGAGGTTGCGCTCGACGTCCACACCGAGCGCCTTGAGCGGAGAGATGTAGAGGACGCGCGTGGTGCGCTCGTCGTTGTTGGCGGTGTCAGTCGCGAGTCGGTCGAGCGCCCACAGGAACGCCGACAGCGTCTTACCCGAGCCGGTCGGTGCTACGACGAGGGTGTGCGAGCCGGTCGCGATCGAGTCCCACGCCCCCAGCTGAGCGGCCGTGGGCGCGTCGAAGGCGCCGTCGAACCACTCTCGGGTGGGGGCGGAGAAGCGGTCGAGGACGCCGTCCATGTGGTCCATCTTGCCCGTCGGTACTGACAACCTTCGTTCCGCGTTCAGTACCTCAGCTCGGCTGAATCAGTCTTCGCCCGCCGTTGGTATTCACCCACGAGAAACCAACCGGTCCCCCCTTACTGACCGAACTCAGTCGGGTTGCGGTGAGGCGTGCCCGCTATATGCGCCCGCGCAGCACGAGCGCGTTCGACAGCCCCGGCGAGAAGAATCCGATTACCCGCAGGGCCTCGGCGTAGGTGGGCATCAGTTCCACCGGACGGGTGCGGATAGCGGTCACGAACCATTCGGCTGCTTCCTCGGGTCGCAGCGCCGGCATCGTGTCGTAGTCGGCGGTCGGCGCGATCATCGGCGTCCGCACCAATGGGAAATGCAGGGTACTCACGGCGATTCCCCGGTCCGCGACCTCGGCTCCGAGGCTGCGCCCGAACGCTTCGACGGCAGCCTTCGACGCGTGGTACGCCGCGAACTTGGGCATCACCCCGGAGGGCACCCCCCAGGTGGCAACGTTGATGATGTGTCCGTCGCCGCGTTCGAGCATCGACGGCAACAGGGCCAGGGTGAGCCGGGTCGCGCCGAAGTAGTTGATCGCCATCGTGCGTTCGAAGTCGTGGAAGCGGTCGAGCGAGTCCTCCACGGTGCGCCGAATCGAGCGTCCTGCATTGTTGACGAGTACGTCGACTGGTCCGACCTCGGCAAGGACCTGCGCAGCGAGCCGGTCGATGTCGTCGGGGTCCGTCAGATTGGCAGAGAAGGCGTGGGCACGGCCACCAGCGTCACGGATGTCGTCGCGGACGGACTCGAGGCCCTCGACACCGCGGGCGACGAGGATCACCTCCGCCCCGAGCGCGGCGAGCCGTCGTGCCGCCGCTTCGCCCACACCGGAGGAACCACCCGTGATCAGCACACGTTGGTCGGCGATTGGCCGGCCGGTCCCTGGTAGCACGCGCGCAGCCAGTGCGCGCGGCGAGGGGAGCGGGTTGAGGGCGGCGGAAGTGAGCAGCTGTCGGATCACGGCTACAGGATGGCAGGCCCTCCTCGGCGGTCGAAGGCGGGGGTGTGCGACCGGTCACGATCGAGCCCCGCCCCAGCCGAGCGGATCCAGCAATGCGGGCATCCGACTGGTCGCAGCGGCGAAGATCCGGCCCACTGGCGCAACGCCCGGAGAGACTGCGCTCGGCGCGTATCGGGCATCGGCGCCTGTCCGTTCGGGCAGTTTCGTCCGCGGTCGCCGGTCCGTCGGTAGTCCGGCAGTGAAACAACACGAGACGGGCGCTCAACCATGCTCATGCGGAATAGGTTGGGGCAGTAGGGAAATGCGGTCGAATCGGACATCGTCGAACGACATTCAGTGCGGTGACGGCCCGTGCTATCGAATCGCTCGAGATTCGGTATCGAATCTCAGCTAGCCCATACGGACCGGCCTCCACTTCACTAGTCTAGTCGATGTTCCGGACGGTCTTTGACCAGCTCGGGGCCGTCTTCCGGCAAGGAGGGGAGCTCCCCGATGAAACTCCACAAGACTGCGGCTGTATCAGTGTTAGCCATCGCGGCGCTGGGGGTGGCCAGCGGAACCGCATACGCGGAGCCTGGCGCACCACCGGCCCCTGGCCCGATCGGCTACCAAACCCAGATCGGCCCGAACGGAGCGTCACTCGAAACCGTCCTGGATGCAGGAACATTCCGTGTAGCCGGCAACGTCGTCGACGTCGTCGACCCGGCAGGATCCACGGCGGAGGTCATACCGTTGAGCTATCAGGTAGCCGGAACCACCGTTCCGCTCGTGCCCTCGATCGACGGCAACAAGCTCACTCTCACGCCGGAGATCCCTGTGCAAGCAGTTGCGGCGCTGCAGAACGTGGACGCTCAGCAAGATGCCTACAACAACATGATCCGGGAGATAGAACAGGGCTGGTTCAACGGCGGTGCCATGGGCGCTCAGATCGGTGCCGGAGTTGGTGCGGTCGTCGGATGCGTGCTGTTCCTGTTCGTCGGATGCATTCCGGGTGCGATGATCGGCGGCGCCATCGGCGCGTTCAACGGCATCAGCACCGCAAACCCGGCGGTTCAGCCAGCCATCTTCGACTACATCGCCACCCTCAACTGATCCGTCCGGATGCTCGCCTCCGAGTCGGGGAGGGGCGAGCCCGGCCGAAGGTCGAGCTACTTCTTACTCGGCGTCATCGGATGATCGCGGCCCGAACTCGACGCCTTGTGCCAGGGGGAGCTCGACGGAGTAGTTGACCGTGTTGGTAGCGCGGCGCATGTACGATTTCCATGCGTCCGAACCGGATTCGCGCCCACCCCCGGTCTCCTTCTCGCCACCGAACGCACCCCCGATCTCGGCGCCGGAGGTGCCGATGTTGACGTTCGCGATGCCGCAGTCCGAGCCGTCCGCGGCGAGGAACCGTTCGGCCTCACGTTGGTCGGTGGTGAAGATCGCTGAGGACAACCCTTGCGGGACACCGTTGTGCAGCGCTATCGCCTCGTCGAAGGTGTCGTACGCGAGCACGTACAGGATCGGCGCGAACGTCTCGGCCCGCACGATTGCCGTCTGCTCCGGCATCCGGACCACAGCCGGCGTCACGTAGAACGACTCGCCCGAGCCGACGCGTTGACCGCCGGTGACCAACACGCCGCCATCGGCGCGCGCGGTGTCCAGGGCGGCGTGCATGGCGTGGTATGCCTTGCCCGAGATCAACGGGCCCACAAGGACACTGTCGTCGAAGGGGCTGCCGACGGTCAGCTGTCGGTATGCCCCCGCGATCCGATCGGTCACGTCGTCGACGATCGAGCGGTGGACGATCAGTCGGCGCAACGTGGTGCATCGTTGCCCCGCGGTACCGGCCGCCGCGAACACGATGCCCCGCACCGCCAGATCCAAGTCGGCCGACGCTGTCACGATGGCGGCGTTGTTGCCGCCCAGTTCCAGTAGGCAGCGGCCGAATCGCGCGGCGACCCTCGGTGCCACAGCACGACCCATCCGGACCGAACCGGTGGCGCTGACGAGGGCGACCCGGGGGTTGTCGACGAGTTGTTCTCCGACGACGGCGGTCCCGAGCACCACGTGGTGCAGCCCGTCGGGAGCTCCGGTCTCGGTGGCGGCTCGGCGCAGCAACGCGTCACACGCCATCGCGGTGAGCGGGGTCGTCTCCGACGGCTTCCAAACCACTGGGTCCCCGCACACCAGCGCGAGTGCGGTGTTCCACGACCACACCGCCACCGGGAAGTTGAACGCGGAGATCACCGCCACCACCCCGAGCGGGTGCCACGTCTCCGAGAGTCGGTGCCCGGGTCGCTCGGAACCCATCGTGCGGCCGTAGAGCTGCCGCGACAGTCCGGCGGCGAACTCGCAGATGTCGATCATCTCCTGCACCTCGCCGAGCGCCTCGGAGCGGATCTTGCCCGCCTCGAGGGTGACCAGGTCAGCTAGATCGGACTTGTGCTCGCTGAGCAGTTCCCCGAGTCGGCGTACTAATGATCCGCGCTTGGGTGCGGGCACCGTTCGCCACGTCAGGAAGGCGTCATGCGCGCCGGCGACGGCGGCCTCGACGTCGGCGGACGTGCTGGGGTGCAGGAAGGCGAGAACGGAGCCGTCGATCGGGGTACGTGCCGTGAGCGGGACAGGGCCGGCATCGCCGGCGATCGTGGGAAGTGTTGCACCGCAACGACCGAGTGCAGCGATCGCGCGAGCCGCCAAGGTGCTGGTACCGGGAAGTGTCATAAGGGGCTCTCTCCTGACTGCTCCTGCTGCCGCCGGTACAACTCGTAGGGGTCATGCACCTCGCGGCCGATGACGTCCGCGAGGGCGCCCATGTCGTACGTTGTTCTCGCTCCGCCACCCAAGTCTGCGGCACCGACTGCATCGGATTCGCCGGTACCGCCCGCGGCCAGGTTCGACCGGAAGATCCCGGCCGCGGACTTGGGCAAGAAGTCCTCGTAGACGATCGGCTCACGTATGCCGTCGTGATACGTGAAGTAAGCCATGCCGCGCTTCTCGAGCTCATCCTCCGATGTCGGGAAACTCTTGTTCCACAGTCCTTTCGAGTTCGACGGATCCGCCTCCATCAGTTCGTCGTACAGGGCGCGGCCGGACCTGGTGAGTGCGATCCCGCGGGCTTCGACCTCACCGAACCGCACCCGCAACTCGCCGTCGGTGATCGAACCGTCCGACTCGACGAAGCTGCGTGGCTCGGCCAGGGCACGAAACGATGTCTGCCGCAGCAGCACCTCCGGACCCTCCCACCGTGGCGGGCCCTGGATCCGGTCGATCATCGTGATCCCGCGCGCCGACATGCGCGCGTACAGCTCGTCGATGTCGAGCACCCGTGGCGTCAGGTGATTGATGTGGGTGCTCGAGACGCCGCCGATGTCTGCGGCCACGGCCGAGACCTGCTCGAGTTCGCGATACCAAGCCCGGTCCACCGGTTCTCCCGACAGTTCGAATACCGACGTCGCGAGCGAGACGAACCGTTCTGCCTGCTGATCGTCGAGGCCGCCGTCGTCCGCGGCTCGGCGGGCGAGGGAAAGCAGCACGTCCGGGAACAGTCTGCGCCGTGCCAGGAACGACTCGAGCCGCCGCTGCAGGTCGGGCTCGAAGAAGCGGCGGTCCGCGGTGATCAGCATCGACGTGAACACTCGGAAAGGGTTGCGAGCCAGTTCGTCCGGATCGATCGGGCGGAATGCGGTCGAGACCACCGGCACGGGAGGTGTTGCCTCGCGCAGGTCGTACAGGCCCACCGGGTACATGCCGAAACCGGCGAACAGGACCGCGACGTCGTGCATTTCGGCAGGCGTACCCACCCGGATCGCACCGTGCCGCTCGGCCGTCACCCGTGAGATGGTTCCGAAACGTTCCGCCGAGTCCGGATTCGCCTCCATGTAGTCCGCGTTGACCTGTTCGGTGACGTCGACCAGCGTCGTGTAGGCCGGCACTTCACGGCCGTACATGCGAGACAGCGCCGCAGCGAATCTCGACCGTAGCTCGTGGATTTCGGCCATCGTCCCTCGATCCTACGAGCCTCGATGCCCGGACGTGGGTGGGAACGCTGACGTAGCCTTGCGATATGAGCACCGCGGTCCGCCCCGCGGCCGGTGACTCGGACCTGCCGGCCGGGAGAGTTCACGACGTCCTGCGCGCACACATGCTCGCGGACGGGTTCGACCTGGTCCTCGACCTCGAGAACTCCCTGGGCACGCACGTCGTCGATCTGCGCGACGGCACCACCTATCTCGACATGTTCGGCTTCTTCGCCTCGTCGGCGCTCGGCATGAACCACCCGGCGCTCGCCGACGACGTCCAATTCCGCGACGAACTCGCGATGGCCGCGATCAACAAGCCCAGCAACTCGGACGTCTACACGGTGCCGATGGCGCGGTTCGTCGACACGTTCGCCCGCGTCCTCGGGGACCCCGCGCTGCCGCACCTGTTCTTCGTCGACGGCGGCACCCTCGCCGTCGAGAATGCGCTCAAGGTCGCGTTCGACTGGAAGAGCCGGCGCAACGAGGCGGCGGGGCGAGATCCCGCGCTCGGCACCCGCGTGCTGCACCTGACCGAGGCGTTCCACGGCCGCAGCGGGTACACCCTGTCGCTGACCAACACCGACCCGGCCAAGATCGCGCGCTTTCCCAAGTTCGCGTGGCCCCGGATCGACGCGCCCTATCTCGCCGACGGTCGGGACGTCGCCGCCGCCGAGGACCTTGCCCTCGGGCAGGCGCAGCGTGCGTTCGCCGAGCACCCTCACGACATCGCATGTTTCCTCGCGGAGCCGATCCAGGGCGAGGGCGGCGACCACCACTTCCGGCCGGAGTTCTTCCGTCGGATGCATGCCCAGTGCGTCGAGAACGATGCACTGTTCATCTTCGACGAGGTCCAGACCGGCTGCGGCCTGACCGGCACCGCGTGGGCGTACCAGCAGCTCGGAGTCACACCGGACGTCGTCTCGTTCGGTAAGAAGACTCAGGTGTGCGGGATCATGGCTGGAGGCCGCGTCGACGAGGTCCGCGACAACGTCTTCGAGGTCAGCTCGCGCATCAACTCCACCTGGGGCGGCAACCTCACCGACATGGTCCGCGCACGGCGCATCCTCGAGGTCATAGACGAGGACCGGTTGATCGACCGCGCGCGGCTGTGCGGGGCCCATCTCCTCGGCCGACTCGTAGAGCTCGCCGCCACCCACGACGCCGTCACCGAACCTCGTGGGCGGGGGCTGATGTGCGCGATCACCCTTCCGACCCCCGAGTTCCGGGACCGGGTACTGCTCGAGTTGCGGGAGTGCGAGCACGTGCTGTTCCTCGCGACCGGTGTGCGCGGGATCCGGTTCCGACCACCGCTCACGGTGACCATCGCGGAACTCGACGCGGCCGCCGACGCACTCGACCGGGTGCTCGTCCGGATGACGCCTTAGAGCCGATCCGCGCGGCTCGCAGTGGGATCTCGAGACCGGCCGCTGCGAGACCTCCAAGGGCCCTGACCTGAAGTCCACGGGCCTCGTCTAGTTTGGGCGCATGACGTCCACGAAGGGTGCGAGCATCCCGATCCAGTCCGTTCCCAACCTGCGCGACATCGGCGGGTACAGTACTCGCGACGGAGCCACCGTCCGTTTCGGTCGCTTCTATCGCTCAACGCACCTCAGCAAGATCAGCGTCGACGACGCTCCGCGACTAGCCGACCTCGGCCTCGCGACGGTCTTCGACCTGCGCACGGAATCCGAGCGCGACGCCGCGCCCGACAGTTTGCCGGCGTCGGTTCGTGAGGTGGCGTTGGACGTTCTTGCCGACAAGGCCTACCGGTCGGTGCCCGCGCAGATGCAGGCGGTGCTGTCCGATCCGTCGATCGCCCAGTCGATGCTTGGCGACAACCGCGCCCTCGACTACTTCCTCAGCAGCTATCGCGACTTCGTGACCCTGCCCAGCGCGGTGGCGTCGTACCGCACTCTGTTCACCGAGCTGGCTGCGCGGGCGACCCTCCCAGCCCTCGTGCACTGCACGACCGGCAAGGACCGGACAGGGTGGGCGGCGGCGTCGCTGTTGCTGCTGTTGGGTGTCGACGAGGACGACGTCTTTCACGACTACCTGCTCACCAACACCCAACTGCTGCCGGCGTTCGAGTCGGTGTTCGACAGGTTCGCCGAGGCCGGCGGAGATCCGGAACTGTTGAAGCAGGTGGTCGGGGTTCGACTGGACTACCTGAAGGCTGCGCTGGATCACATGCGGGAGAACTTCGGGTCGATCGAGGGCTACTTCGCCGACGGTCTCGGTATCGACGCCGCGGGACGGGAGTCGATCCGGACCCACCTGCTCGAAGGCTGACTTCGAACCCGGCGCTGCCGCCGGCGGCTGGTGCTCACACCGAGATGCGCATCGGACGCGCAAGCACCCGTGCGAGCACCAGCCCGATCGCGATGCCGACCGTGTCCGCGGCCGCATCCCACACCGAACCGCTGCGCTGGATCGGAAGCGCACCCTGCAACACCTCGGACACGGCGGCGAATGCCAGCAGCCATCCGGCGGTCCAAACGACACCGATGCGGGCGTAACGCGACGTCACCGCCAGCGTGGCGAACATCAGGGCGTGGGTGAGCTTGTCGCTGTTCTCCGGCCCGCTCGGGACCGTGGAGCCGGGGGAGAACAGCATCACGAGAACGATGACCGTCGCGATCGTGAGCGGCACGAACCGCGCGTCGATCCTGTCGGCCACAACGGCTGCCTTCAACGCTCGGTGAGGGCGAGCCCGAGGGCTCCTGCGGCGAAACGTCGCGCGGCGTCGAGGGCGGCGGCGAGAGCGCCGTCGTGGCCGGGACGAGCCCAGCCATCCAGGATGCACTCGGATCCCTTCGGGGTCAGGCCGACCTCCGCGAGGAGTTCACCCGTGGTGGGCTCGCACACGGCCCACGAGTAGTGCTCGTCATCGGCCCATTGTCGGGCGCGCTCGGTGACGTAGCCGGGGTCCACGACGCCGCCGTCGCGGAGCGCAGGCCCGTCGTCGACTCGCTCGTCGGCGCGCAGGGCGCGCAGGTACCAGGATCCTGCGTTGATCTCGATCGGTTCCATCAGCTGCCGCTGTGTCCCTTCTCGCCGCCGAACAGGATGGCCGCAGTCGCGGGGATGAGAAGGAAGAACAACCAACTGTGGTCGATCGGCACCAGGAAGAACAGTGCGAGCGCGACGAACGGGAGCACCGCCATGACGGTACTGCGCCAGGATCTGCCCTCGACGGTCTCGGAGGAGGCGCCTGTCCCGGGCGTCGAACCGAGAACAGGAGTCGAACCGAGCGCCGGCAGGTCGGTGAACACCTTGTCTAGTTGGCTGCGCATCATGGCTGCGGCGATCTGCCCGCTGCGCTCGTCGAACTCGGCGACCGTGAGGCGACCGTCGCTGAAGTGCTGAGTCAGCGCCTCGAGTGCCCTTTCGCGTTCTGCGGTGCCGATACGGATGTCGGGTACGTCGGCCATGTCCAAAAGACTACTAAGGCTGCCGAGAGTGCTGAGCACTGCCAGAGGAGCAATACCTGAACAGCGCTGTGCGCGCCCCTGAATCCGGGATCCGTGAGGCGCGCACAGCGATGGAACAGGTGCTACTTGAGTTCGGCCAGGACCGTGCCCTGCGTGATGGCGGCGCCCGGCTCGACCTTCAGACCCGTGACCACACCGGACTTGTGCGCGGTGACCGGGTTCTCCATCTTCATGGCCTCGAGGACGACGATCAGATCACCCTCGGCGACCTCCTGGCCCTCCTCGACGGCGACCTTGACCACGGTGCCCTGCATCGGCGCGGTCACGGCGTCACCGGACGCGGCACCGGCGCCGGAGCCGCCGCGCTTGCGCGCCTTCGGCTTCTTGCGAATGGCACCGCTCGCGCCGCCCGTATTGCCGATCGAGAACGAACCGGGCAGCGACACCTCGACACGACGGCCGCCGACCTCGACGACGACCGACTGGCGGGGGAGGTGCTCGTCGTCGTCCGCGGCAGTGCCGGCTCCCTTGTACGGCTCGATCGGGTTGTCCCACTCGGTCTCGATCCACTTGGTGTAGACGTCGAACTTCTCGACCCCGTTCTCGTCGACCTTGCCGATGAACGCGTCGTTCTCGACGATGTGGCGGTGGAACGGGATGACGGTGGCGAGGCCTTCGACCTCGAACTCGGCGAGCGCGCGGCGAGCACGCTGGAGGGCCTGCTCCCGGTTCTCGCCGGTGACGATCAGCTTGGCGAGCATCGAGTCGAACTGGCCGCCGATGACATCGCCCGCGACGACACCGGAGTCGACGCGCACGCCCGGCCCCGAGGGCTCCTTGTAGACGGTGATCGGGCCGGGAGCGGGCAGGAAGCCGCGACCGGCGTCCTCGCCGTTGATGCGGAACTCGAACGAATGGCCCCGAGGGGTCGGATCCTCGGTGATCTCGAGCTTCTCGCCGTTGGCGATGCGGAACTGCTGGCGGACCAGGTCGATGCCGGCGGTCTCCTCGGTGACCGGGTGTTCGACCTGCAGGCGGGTGTTGACCTCTAGGAACGAGACGGTGTCGCCCTGGACGAGGTACTCGACCGTACCGGCGCCGTAGTAGCCGGACTCCCTGCAAATGGCCTTCGCGGACTCGTGGATGCGGCGACGCTGGTCGTCGGTCAAGAACGGTGCCGGGGCCTCCTCGACGAGCTTCTGGAAGCGGCGCTGCAGCGAGCAGTCGCGGGTACCTGCGACGACGACGTTGCCGTGCGTGTCGGCGATCACCTGGGCCTCGACGTGGCGAGCCTTGTCGAGGTATTGCTCGACGAAGCACTCTCCGCGGCCGAAGGCGGCGGTCGCCTCGCGGGTGGCCGAGTCGAACAGCTCGGGGATCTCCTCGATGGTGTGCGCGACCTTCATGCCGCGGCCACCGCCACCGAAGGCGGCCTTGATCGCGACCGGGACCCCGTACTGCTTGGCGAACTCGACGACCTCGTCGGCGTTCTTGACCGGGTCCTTGGTGCCGGCCGCCATCGGCGCGTTGGCGCGCTCGGCGATGTGGCGGGCGGTGACCTTGTCTCCGAGGTCGCGGATGGACTGCGGCGAGGGGCCGATCCAGATCAGACCCGCGTCGAGGACTGCCTGTGCGAAGTCCGCGTTCTCGGACAAGAAGCCGTAGCCGGGGTGAATGGCGTCGGCGCCGGACTTCGCGGCGGCGTCGAGGATCTTGTCGAACACCAGGTAGGACTCGGCGGAGGTCTGGCCGCCCAGAGCGAAGGCCTCGTCAGCGAGTTTCACGAACTGTGCGTCCGCGTCCGGTTCGGCGTAGACGGCGACGCTGCCGTAGCCGGCGTCTTTCGCGGCCCGGATGACCCGCACAGCGATCTCGCCGCGGTTGGCGACGAGCACCTTCGTGATTTGCGCGCTGGCTTGAGTGGGCACTGAGCCTCCTGTGTTTCGCATGGTAGGTTCCCGCGGTTTGCTGGTGTCACCGGCAGGTGTCTGTTGGCATCTCATCGGAGTCTATGCACCAATCAGGTAACCGATGTAACCGGATAGCGCTTACACATTAAGGGCTCAGATTCCCACTGCAACCCTACTGATCAGTAGCGCTGTCGTCGTCCGCAACAGCGCCCGGTGTTGGTGGCAGCGGCCCGCCTGTCAGGAAGGTCGTTCACGAACGCCCACCGGGCGCGTGCTGGGCAGCGCAGCACGTTTCGCGCGCTCAGACGCGAAGGTGCCGCTTGATGCGCGCGAGCATGGCACTCATGCCGCGCAACCGCAACGGGCTGACCGCGTCGGCCAGGCCGAGCTCTGAATAGAAGTCGTCGGGAACCGCGAGGATCGTTGCGGCACTGTGTCCGTCGAGTCCCTGGTGGAGGATCGACGCGAAACCACGTGTCGTCGGAGCCTCGGCTGGCGCACTGAAGTGCAGTTGAACCCTGTCCCGGTCGTTGCTGTCGACGAACAGGAACAGCGGTGACTGGCATTCAGGGACCGGCTCCATCGCGTCCTGCTCGAGCTCAGGCGGCAGCGGAGCCAGTTCGCGGCTGAACTCGAGCAGCAGTTGCAGCTTGTCCTGGCCGTCGACGGCGGCGAAGTCGTCGACGATCTCGGCGAGACTCTCGGGCAGGCTCATGAGGCCACTTCCCGGGCCGAACCCGGTGTGGCGCCCGGCGCGTCACCCGGATCATCGCCCTTCACGATCGGCACCCGCACGACATTGCCCCACTCGGTCCACGAGCCGTCGTAGTTGCGAACGTTCGGGAATCCGAGCAGGTGGGTCAGGACGAACCAGGTGTGGCTCGACCGCTCACCGATCCGGCAGTAGGCGACCACGTCGTCGTCGCGCGAGAAGTCCGCGTAGATCTGCTCGAGTTCGGCACGGTTGCGGAATCGCCCGTCCGGTGCCGCGGCGCGTGCCCACGGGATCGATACCGCCGTCGGGATGTGGCCGCCGCGCAGCGCACCCTCCTCCGGGTAGTCCGGCATGTGGGTGCGTTCGCCCGTGTACTCCTGTGGGGAACGTACGTCCACTAGCGGGCCGTTGCCGAGGTGTGCCAGGACCTCGTCCCTGAACGTTCGAATACGGCTGTCGTCGCGCTCCGTGACCGGGTACTGGGTGGGTGCGGGGGTGGGGACGTCGAGCGTGGTGTCGCGACTCTCCGACAGCCATACGTCTCGGCCGCCGTCGAGCAGTCGGACGTCCTCGTGCCCGAACAGCGTGAAGACCCACAACGCGTACGCGGCCCACCAGTTGCTCTTGTCGCCGTAGATCACGACAGTGTCCGAGCGCTCGATGCCCTTGCGGCCCATCAGGTCCGCGAACGCCTTCCCGTCGATGTAGTCCCGGGTGACCGGGTCGTTGAGGTCGAGGTGCCAATCGATCTTCACAGCGCCGGGAATGTGGCCGACGTCGTAGAGCAGCACGTCCTCGTCCGACTCCACCACCTTCACGCCGGGGGCGCCCAGGTTGGCGGACAGCCACTCGGTCGAGACGAGTCGCTCTGGATGGGCGTATGCAGCGAACGCGGGATTGGAATCGGGTGCGACGGGCACTGGTGGGCTCCTGAGGCAGGTGTGGGTGGAGGGCTATCCACATCCGATTCTATGTGGTCCCACACTCGTGGGAGCGGTCGAGATCATCCACGGCTACCGGTGGGTAGCCAGTACCGTCGTGGACCGTGACGCGCCCTACCGACCACCGCCGCGACATAGCCGGCCGCCCCGACGTCGATCGGTTGGTGCGCTCGTTCTACGAGCGGGCCCTCGTCGATCCGATGCTCGCGGCGGCGTTCGAGACCCTCGCGACGGTCGGGCTGGACGAACACCTGCCTGTCGTGGGCGACTTCTGGGAGCAGATCCTTTTCCGTACCACGCGCTACCGAGGCGACTTCGCGCTCGTCCACGAGGCACTGAATAGGCAACACGGGCTCGCGGGCGAGAAGCTCGCGCGGTGGCTGGATCTGTGGTGCGAGACGGTGGACACCGAATTCGCCGGACCTGACGCTGAACGCGCGAAGACGAAAGCGATTGCTATGGCAGGTGCGCTGGGGAGAACCTGGACACCGGCGACCTAGCGGACGAGCGCGTTGGCGGCCCACAATTCAGCCACCGAGACGCCGAGCTCGCCGAGCAGGCGCCGGACGAGTGGTAGTCCGATGCCGATGACGCTGGACGGGTCCCCGTCGATTCGTTCGACGAACCAGCCGCCGAGGCTGTCGAGGGTGAAGGCTCCGGCCACCTTCAGCGGTTCACCCGATGCGAGGTAAGCCTCGAGGTCCTCGGCCGACGGGGTGCCGAAGTGGACGACCGTGCCGCTGTGGTCCGACGCCTCTGCGACGACCATGCCGCCCTCGACCCGCAGCACGCTGTGCCCGGTGAGGAGAGTCGCGCTGCGGCCGGCCATGGACTGCCAGCGGCGGCGCGCGACGTCGACGGTGTGCGGTTTGCCCTGCAGTTCGCCATCGATGAGCAGCATCGAATCGCAGCCGATCACGACGGCGTCGGTCCATCCCTCGGCGGTCAGCGAGGAAGCCACGTCACGGGCCTTGGCCTCCGCAAGCGCGGTGACGATCACCTCGGGGGCCGCTGAGGCGCCGAGATGGCCGATGAGCGCGTCCTCGTCGACGTCGGAGACACGGACGGTGGGTTCGACCCCGGCGCCCCGCAGCACGGTCAACCGTGCCGGGGACGCCGAGGCGAGAACCAGTCGGGTCACCACTGTGGGAACCACACGATCAACACTGTGGGAACCACACGATCAACACTGTGGGAACCACACGATCAACACTGTTCGAACCACGCAATCAGCACAGTATGAACCGCTCGATCAGGACGGACGCGCCGCGACCGGGTTGCCGAACGAGTGGGGCGAGAAAGCCCCGTGCCCGCGGTGCATGCGGGTCGGTGAACCCCATGTCTCGGGCGGGCGGGGGTCCGTCACCGCGTCACCCGCGCCTTCCGCCGCGGCCGTGAAGACTGCGACGAGCGCGCCGATCTCCTCTTCCGACGGGTTGCCCTTGACGATCTTGATCAGCGGTGTTTTGGGATCGGCCGCCTCATCGGCCTCCTGCGACTCCAGACCGGCGATCGCCTCCTCCAGTTCGGCACCCTCGAGTGCCGCGGCGTCGACCGACGGCGTCAGCAGCTCCGTGTCGGTGAGCAAATCTTCCCGGGTTGTGGCGGTCATAGAGGGATGTTCCCATGCTTCTTGGGCGGAAGTGAAACCATCTTGCGCTCGAGTAGCCGTAGAGCCGAGACAATTTGTCCGCGGGTGTGCGACGGAGGAATCACAGCGTCGATGTAGCCTCGCTCAGCCGCAATGTACGGGTTCACCAGAGTGTCCTCGTACTCCTGCTGCAGCTTCAGACGCAATGCGTCGACGTCCTCGCCGTTCTTGGCCGCCTCGAGCAACTGCTTGCGGTAGACGAATCCGACAGCGCCTGACGCGCCCATGACCGCGATCTGGGCGCTCGGCCACGCCAGGTTGACGTCTGCACCCATGTGCTTGGAGCCCATGACGTCGTACGCGCCGCCGTATGCCTTGCGGGTGATGACGGTGATCTTTCCTACCGTGGCCTCACCGTACGCGTACAGGAGCTTTGCGCCGCGACGGATGATGCCGTTGTACTCCTGGTCGGTGCCGGGCAGGAAGCCCGGGACGTCGACCAGCGTGATGATCGGGACGTTGAACGCATCGCAGGTACGGACGAAGCGCGCGGCCTTCTCCGAGGCATCGATGTCGAGGCAGCCGGCAAACTGAGTGGGCTGGTTGGCGACGATGCCGACGCTGCGGCCGTCGACGCGGCCGAAGCCGACGATGACGTTGCCGGCACGCCCGGCCTGAACCTCCAGGAACTCGTCGTCGTCGAGGATGCGGCGGATGACCTCGTGCATGTCGTACGGCTGGTTCGCCGAATCCGGGATCAGCGTGTCGAGTTCGCGATCCTCGTCGGTGAGAAAGTCCTCGATCGAGCCGTCGATCGGATCGGACGGCAGCATGCGTGGGGCTGCGGCCTGGTTGTTGCTCGGCAAGTACGACAGCAGGTCCTTGACGTAGTCGAGGGCGTCCTGCTCGTCGGTGGCGACGTAGTGCGCGACACCGGACTTGGTCATGTGGGTACGGGCGCCACCGAGATCCTCCATGGTGACGTCCTCGCCGGTGACGGTCTTGATGACGTCGGGGCCGGTGACGAACATCTGGCTGGCCTCGTCGACCATGACGATGAAGTCGGTGAGGGCGGGCGAGTAAACGTGGCCACCCGCTGCTGGGCCCATGACCAGGGAGATCTGTGGGATGACACCCGAGGCCTGGACGTTGCGGTGGAAGATCTCGCCGTACAGGCCGAGTGAGACGACGCCCTCCTGGATTCGGGCACCGGCACCCTCGTTGATGCCGATCAGCGGACGGCCGGTCTTGAGCGCCAGATCCATGACCTTGACGATCTTCTCGCCGTAGATCTCGCCGAGACTGCCGCCGAACACGGTCGCGTCCTGGCTGAACACGCAGACGTCGCGGCCGTCGATGGTGCCGTAGCCCGTGACGACGCCGTCGCCGAGGGGACGGTTGTCGGCGAGGCCGAAGTTCGAGCTGCGATGCCGCGCAAGCGCGTCGACCTCGACGAACGAGCCCTCGTCCAACAGCGCGTGGATGCGCTCGCGGGCCGTCAGCTTGCCCTTCGCGTGGACCTTCTCGACGGCGGCCTCGCCCATCGGCTGCACTGCCTGCGCCTGGCGGTTCCGCAGGTCAGCGAGCTTTCCCGCCGTTGTGTGGATATCCGGGGTATTCGCCGCCTCCGCCGCGGCTGGCTCCTGCACACTGGTCATGACAAGTGAGCTTAGCCAGGTCTGTCGGCCTCGCGTCTAGTGAGGTGGGGTTGCGTTGAATTATTCAACCTAAGCTACTCACGGGTCACTTTCCAGTCGCATCCTAGGCTGGGTGGAATGTGGACCGATCTGAACCGCCCTCCGCTCGATGTGAGTGCGCTTCGACGCGCTCTCGTTCGTCACCCCGGGGGTGACCCGAAGGCGTTCTGGTCGCGCCTGGACGTGGTGACAGAGACCGGTTCCACCAACGCCGACCTGCTCGCCCGGGCGAAGGAGCCGGACTACGCGCGCAGCGTCCTGATCGCCGAATACCAGACGGGCGGCCGGGGCAGGCATGCGCGTACCTGGGTGAGTGCGCCGCGGGCGCTGGTGACGTTGTCGGCGGTGCTCGACATGCCCGGGATCGACCTGACCGACCTCGGCTGGCTGCCACTGCTGTCGGGCATTGCGGTGGTCGACGCTCTGAACGACGTGGCCGGCGTCGAGACGGAACTCAAATGGCCGAACGACGTTCTGATCGAGGACCGGAAGGTCGCAGGAATCCTCACCGAGGTGGCGTCGACGGAGCCGGTCCCGACGGTCGTCGTCGGCATCGGGCTGAACGTGACCCTGACGCGGGAGGAGCTTCCGGTGCCCACGGCTACATCTCTGGCGCTCGAAAACGCCGGCGTCACCGACCGCACCGTTCTGGTGCGCGCGATGCTGCGAGCGCTCGCCGAGCGGTGGCGTCAGTGGCAGTCCGCGGACTGGAAGGTGGACGAACTGGCGGCGGCATACCGTGAGCGGTGTGGCACGCTCGGCCGCCTGGTACGCGCCGAGCTCCCGGGAGACCGGGAGCTCGTTGGGATCGCGACCGATGTGGACCGACAAGGACGAGTCGTGATCAAGCCGAAGAGTGAGTCGCCGGTCGCGGTATCGGCCGGCGACGTCACCCATCTGCGCGTGGTGTGAACTTCACGCTGCGCGTGGTGTCAGCCTCACGCCGTCTCGGGCTTCCAAGTGGCGACCGCCCAGATCACCACGACGTCGAGCGCGATGATCAGGATCGACCACAGCGGATACCACGGAATCCACAGGAAGTTCGCGATGATCGACAGCGCCGCGATGACGATGGCCGCCACCCGCGCCCACATCGCCCCGGTCATCAGAGCCAGACCGACGAGGACGACGACAGCGCCGATGATCAGGTGGATCCAGCCCCACGCGGTGAGGTCGAACTGGTAGATGTAGTCCGGGCCGACGACGAACACGTCGTCCTTGGTCAGTGCCGAGATGCCCTGGAAGATCTGCAGGATTCCTACCGTGACGAGGATGACCGCAGCGGCGAGTGACGCACCTGCCGCGAGCCCCTGTCCGGAGCCCCCGCCGCCCGAACCGTGCGTCGTCGGTGTGTTGGTCGTCATCGCAGTTCCCCTTTCGATCGCTCACCGGTGGAGAAGCCACTTCATCAGGTGCAGTCTGCAATGTCTCAGTTCGCGAAACCTCATCCCCGAAGGGTGAAATCGTCCGCCGGAAGGGTGAAAATTGCGCGCTTTGCCCACGACGAGGAGTCGGTGTGTACGGAATCGCCGGACAATCACTCGCAGAGTGTGTCGTGCTGATACTTTGACGCTGAATCACCAGCAATTTTCGTGAGGAGTCGGTAGCCGCAGCAGGGGGTAGAGATGAACGCACAGCAGGGAATGTCCGCAGGTTCCGGCGAAGCGTGGGCGGCCGGTGACTCCAAGGACCAGGAGACCGCCGATCGTATGTTGACGGCACTGACCGTCGTGTTCGGCCTCCTCACCCTCGGTCTCGGAATCGCCATATTGGTATGGCCGAGCGCGACGCTCGTCGTCGTCGCCGTGCTCATCGCGATCCAGGTGTTCGCGTTCGGGATCATCCAGATCGTGCGGTCCTTCGCCGAGGTCAATGCTCCGACGGCGGCGCGCACGCTGACTGGATTGTCGGGCGCGCTCGCGGTTCTGCTCGGATTCCTCGTTCTCCGCAGTCCGCTGCAGACACTCGTGGTCATCGCACTCGTGATCGGCGCGTGGTGGGTCTTCCGTGGCGTGCTCGACATCGTCGCGGGCGCCACGGAGGTTCCGGGCAACCGGGCCGTGAGCATCGTCCTCGGAATCATCAGTGTCGTCGCAGGCGCGATTGTGCTGCTGCAGCCGGAACTTTCACTCGGCGTGTTCGTAATCGTCGTCGGAGTCTGGATGATCCTGTACGGCGTCATCGTCGTCGCGGCGGCTTTCCTGGCGCGCCGCACGAGCTGAGCTGAAGCCCACCACCCGCGGGATCACTGTCACACTCTTCACATGAGATACCCGCAGGACGCGCTGGCGGCGGACGAGCAACTCGTGCTCCACCGGCATCCGCACTGGAAGAGTCTCGTCGTCCCGTCGGTGATCTTCATCCTGGCGACCGCAATCGCTGGTTTCGCCGTGGGACTCGCTCAGTCGCAACTGATCGGCGGCACCGTGACGGTCGTGTCGATCCTGGTCGGAGCGTCGTGGCTGGGACTCGTGGCGTGGAAGGTCTTGGTCCCGGTACTGCGGTGGAAGTCGACGCACTTCATCGTCACCGACCGGCGAGTGATGGTCCGGCAAGGGGTCATGACCCACACGGGTATAGACATCCCAATGAACCGGATCAGCAATGTCCAGTTCCGGCACGGGCTCGTCGACAGGATGCTGCGCACCGGCACGCTCGTGATCGTCGCGTCGTCAGACGATCCGCTCGAATTCGATGACATTCCCGAGGTCCAGAGGGTCCACTCGCTGCTGTACCACCAGGTGTTCGATTCGGCGAACATCCCGCACGAACGCTACCCGGGTGGTGGTTCGGGCCGTGCAGGTGAAGAAGGTCGAAATTATTGGAAAGGCTGGTTATAGGACCGCATCGGCTCGCGTAATCGTAGGCTGTCGTCGTGACCGCCGTACTGCTTGCCGAAGATGACGAAGCCATCGCTGCGCCGCTGTCGCGTGCTCTCGGCCGCGAGGGCTACACCGTCACGACCGAACAGACCGGGCCGGCCGCGCTCGAGCGCGCGCTCACCGGTGAGTTCGAGCTCCTGATCCTAGACCTCGGGCTTCCGGGGATGGACGGGCTCGAAGTGTGCCGTCAGTTGCGTGCACACAGCCTGGACCTGGCCGTACTGATGCTGACTGCGCGAACCGACGAGGTCGACTTCGTCGTCGGCTTGGACGCGGGCGCTGACGACTACGTCGGCAAGCCGTTCCGGCTCGCCGAACTGATGGCGCGGGTCCGTGCGCTGCTGCGCCGAAGCGGCGGCGGCGAGGACGTCGTCGTCGAGGTCGCCGGCATCCGCCTCGAGCCCGCCGCTCGTCGCGTCCTGGTCAACGGGTCCGAGATCGCGTTGGCGAACAAGGAGTACGAGTTGCTTCGGGTGCTGCTCGAGCACGCCGGTCAGGTCGTCTCGCGCGACACCATCCTGCGGGAGGTGTGGGGCGACGTGGAACTGCGTGGCTCGAAAACGCTCGACATGCACATGTCCTGGCTGCGTCGCAAGATCGGTGACGAGGGGGCGGGTGCGGATCGCCGGATCGCGACCGTGCGCGGAGTCGGGTTCCGGATCAACACCGACTAGGTTCTCGGCACCGTGCGTCGCAGAATCCTGCAGTCGATCCTCGCGGTCGTCATCTTCACGGGTCTGCTGCTCGGTGTCCCGCTGATCTCTACGGCGTGGCTGTGGGTTGACGACTTCACCCGCAGCGACCTCCAGAACCGGCTTGACCGGATGGCCGTGGAGATCATCACGCAGCAAGGCAGTGCCGGCGTCGTCGAGGGCGAGCTGGACACGACCTCCCTGCGTCTGGCCGTACCCGAGGGCGGCAAGCTCGTCGTGGTCTATCCCACCCCCGAGGACGGGGCTGCACGGATGGACATAGGGGCGGAGTCGGTGCCCTCGCCGCTCGTCGAGTCGCTGTCGATGGGTACGTCCGGGTCGCTGCGGCTCGAGGTGCCGTCCGACCGGATGCGGACGCTACAGCGTCAGGCGGTGGGCGCGGTGACCCTGCTGGTCCTCGGTTCGATGGGCGCCGGCGCCGCCGTCGCTGTAGTGACCGCCAAACGCCTCGCAGATCCCCTCAGAGACGTTGCGGAGCGCGCGGCTCGGCTCGCCGAGGGCGACTTCCGTCCGGACTCCCGCAGGCACGGCATCCCGGAACTCGATCGCGTGTCCGACGTGCTCGATTCGGCGACCGTCGAGATATCGGGGCGTTTGCAACGTGAGCACGCGCTCGTCGGCGATGTCTCGCACCAGTTGCGCAGCCGACTGACAGCGGTGCACCTGCGTCTCGACGAATTGTCCGGACACCCGGATCCCTCCGTGGTGCACGAGGCGGAGGAAGCGATGGCACAGGTCGATCGGCTCACCGTCGCCGTGGACGATCTCGTGCGATCGTCCCGCGACGGTGATGCCGCCAGCCACGAGCCGGTCTCGGTGGTACGGGAACTCGCGAGCGTCGTCGCGGACTGGCAGGGTCCGTTCAAAGACTCCGGCCGGGTACTGCGCCTGCGGGGCGAGCCACGTTTGACCTCGTCAGCGACTGGGTCGCGGCTGCGTGAGGCGGTATCGGTGCTGATCGACAACTCCCTGCAGCACGGCGCGGGCACCTGCACGGTCTCTGTCCGGCTCGTGTCGGGTCCGGTGGGACGAGGATCCTCGACGGATCCGCTCGATTCCCGTGTATGCGTGGAGGTATCCGACGAGGGCGAGGGGGTCAGCGACAAACTGGCGCCGCACATCTTCGACCGCGGATTCTCCGGGGCCGGATCGACCGGGGTCGGGTTGGCGCTCGCACGAGCACTTGTGGAGGCGGACGGCGGGCGTCTCGAACTCCAGCGCAGACGACCCGCACTGTTCGCGGTGTTCCTTTCGCCAGTTCGTGACGACGCTCCGACGCGGGTGGCCGGTATCCACGAACCGCGCTAGTCGGCCATCGACTGTTTCCTACGCGGCCTGTCCCCTACGCGATCTGTTTCCTACGCGGCCTGTCTCATATACGGCCGGGATCGTCTGCCGCCAGCCCCGCCGGTTCGGGCTGGTCGATCTCCTCGTAGCCGGTCGAGTCCTCCGGGAAGACCCATCGGCGGAAAGACCAGAATCGGAAGGTCATCTGCAGCAGATTGCCGATGATGTAGTTGAGGACGAAGTCGACGACCACGAGGGTCGTGAAGGTCAGGGAGGTGCGGATGTCGAAGATGTTGTTCGCGATCCACAGCGGTGCCGCCGCGATGATGACGCCGACGCCACTGATCGTGAAGAACAGCAGCGCCTCGTGATGGCGTTCGCGTCCACCACGGTGCTTGAACGACCACTCACGATTGAGGATGTAGCTCAGGATCGTCGCAATGACGCCCGAAAAGACCTTGGCGACGACAGGCTTCTGCTCGAGGATCGACAGGCTCAGCGTGTAGAAGATCGCGAGGTCGACCACCATGGTCGTGCCGCCGACGATCGCGAACTTGACGAACTCATGGTGGCGAACGGCGATGGTCCGGAAGGGCTGCGGAACTCGGCTGATCGCCGCATCGACGAAAGACACAACGAAGTATTGTACGAATCCGTAATCTCATCGATGCAGCAGATGGTGATCTATCAGGTTCTTCACAGGTAGCGATACCGGACGACCTCGGCAGAAGTGCTGACGGCGAACGTGACACCATGGTGTGTCGTGACCGGCAAATCTGATTCCGAAGCTCGCCCCACCCCGCAGCGTGATCTCCCGAGCGGGATGCCAGTGGTGACGATGATCGGTGGCGGTCAGCTCGCCCGCATGACCCATCAGGCCGCGATCGAGTTGGGACAGACCCTGCGGGTGCTCGCGGAAGGCATCGACGAGCCCGCCGCACAGGTCAGTCCCGACGTCGTGCTCGGCAGTCACACCGACCTCGCGGCACTCCGCAAGGCCGCCGTCGGATCGGTTGCGCTCACTTTCGATCACGAACACGTCCCCACCCAGCACCTCGACGCCCTGGTGGCAGAGGGCGTCAACGTTCAACCCCCGCCACAGGCTCTCGTGTACGCGCAGGACAAACTGGCGATGCGGCGCAAGCTCAGCGAGATGGGTGTCCCGGTCCCAGCCTTCGCGGAGGTCACCTGGGCCGAGGACGTCATCCGGTTCGGTGCCGAGCACGGCTGGCCCGTCGTCCTCAAGGCCGTACGCGGCGGCTACGACGGTCGCGGTGTCTGGATCACCGACGACTCCGACGAGGCCGAGTCGATTGTCGCCGAGCAACTAGACAGGGGCGTCGCGCTCATGGTCGAGCAGGCGGTCGACTTCACCCGAGAACTCTCCGCGATGGTCGCGCGCTCGCCGTTCGGGCAGGGCGCGTCCTGGCCGGTTGTCGAGACGGTGCAGCGAAATGGGCAGTGCGCGGTCGTGCTTGCGCCCGCTCCGCAGCTGTCGGCGGACCTCGCGACGGAGGCCGAGCGGCTGGCGTTGCGCGTGGCGTCCGAATTGGGCGTTGTGGGTGCGATGGCCGTCGAGCTGTTCGAAACCACCGATGGGACGCTGGTCGTCAATGAACTGGCAATGCGTCCACACAATTCCGGGCACTGGACACAGGACGGCGCACGGACGTCGCAGTTCGAGCAGCATCTGCGAGCCGTCCTGGACTACCCGCTCGGTGACACCTCGCCCATCGCACCGGTCACTGTGATGGCGAACGTCCTCGGCGCGCCCGAGGCGCCGACCATGAGCGTGGATGAGCGGCTGCACCATCTGTTCGCGCGCATGCCCGACGCCAAGGTGCACCTCTACGGCAAGGGAGAACGCAAGGACCGCAAGATCGGTCACGTCAATGTGGTTGGCGGTGCCGAGGGTTCACCGGACGACGCCGCGTACGTGGCCGACGTGCGCGAGCGTGCGGAGCGGGCGGCACACTGGCTGTCGCACGCCGAGTGGACCGACGGCTGGGATGAGCACGGGACGGGATGATGCTGGGCGGAATGAGCACGGCCGGGGGACACTGTCCGGGACGGAACACACGGGGAGTAGCACGAAGTGACTGAATCGAACGGGCCCCTCGTCGGGCTGATCATGGGCAGCGACTCGGACTGGCCGACGATGGAGGCCGCCGCCGAGGCGCTGGCCGAGTTCGGCATCAGGTTCGAGGTGGGTGTCGTGTCGGCACACCGCACCCCGCAGCGAATGCTCGACTACGCCCGGGACGCGGCGGGACGCGGCATCAAGGTCATCATCGCGGGCGCCGGCGGCGCTGCACACCTGCCCGGCATGGTCGCGTCGGCGACCCCGCTTCCGGTGATCGGCGTGCCGGTTCCGCTCGCGTACCTCGACGGCATGGATTCGTTGCTGTCGATCGTGCAGATGCCCGCTGGGGTCCCCGTCGCCACGGTGTCGATCGGTGGCGCCCGTAACGCGGGGCTGCTGGCCGCACGCATCCTCGGCGCGTCGGATCCGGCTTTACTGCAGCGTATGGCCGAGTTCCAGGCCGGCCTCGAGCAAATGGTTCTCGACAAGGACGAGTCGCTGCGCCGCAAGCTGCTCGGCTGAGCGGTACTGGATCGAATCCGAGGCTGACGCATGGCCCGATTCCCGCTCAGTGAGCGCTGGTATCGCTGGAGCGCCGCCCACGCGGTCGCGATCGACCGGGTCGAGGCGGCGCTGCTGTCGCTGATCTGCCTGGCCGTGGCTGATGCCGGCGGTGCCGCCGAGATCGTGATCTCGCTGGGAATGACGGTGCCACTCGCGTGGCGTCGGTCTCGGACGGTGGAGTCCGGCTTCGTGATCGCAGGGTTCGCGGTCTTGCACCTGCTGGCCGTCGACACACTGATGCCGAGTTCGATCGCGGTTCCGATCGCGCTGTACGGGTTCGCGGCCTACGCCCCCCGGTGGAGCAGCTATACGGCCCTGGCCCTTTCCATATTCGGTGCCACCGCGGCCGGGGTCAGGTACTTCGCGTTCGCCGAAAGTGGGTGGCAGGGCGTCGCGGTCTTGTCCGCGTTCGCCGTCGTGTTCGTCCTCGCGGTGTGGGCGTTCGGCGATCTGCGGCGGGTGCGGATCCAGGAACTCGAGGGACTGGCCGAGCGGGCGCGGCTGCTCGAGCTCGAGCGCGCCCAGGAAGCCGAGCTGGCGGCCTTGGGTGAGCGCACCCGGATCGCGCGCGAAATGCACGACATCGTCGCTCACTCGCTGACCGTCGTGATCGCGCAAGCCGACGGCGGACGCTACGGTGCGGCACAGAACCCACAGGCCGCCATCGCCGCGCTCGAGACGATCTCGTCGACGGGCCGGCAGGCACTCACGGATATGCGGGCGCTGCTGTCGGTGCTGCGAGAGGACCGGCCACGCGAGTTCTCGACGATGCCCGGCGCCGACGACATCGACTGCCTGGTCGCGGAACTCCGCCGCAGTGGCCTCGACGTAGTTCTCGACTTGACGGGGAAGCCACGCGAGCTGTCGCCCGGTGCGGGCCTGACCGCGTATCGCATCGTGCAGGAGTCGCTGACCAATGTCCTCAAGCACGCGGGACCGGGTGCCCAGGCGCGCGTTGAGCTGAACTGGCGCGAGGGTGAACTCGAGCTTGTCGTCACTGACGATGGCCGCGGTGGGGCAGCCGCGCTGATCGAGGCTTCGCCGGGCGGACAGGGTGTGATCGGCATGGCCGAGCGGGCAAACCTGCACGGCGGCAAGCTCCGCGCCGGACCGCTCGCGGGCGGTGGCTACCGGGTGCGGGGCCAGCTACCGTACGTCGCGCCCTAGGCTGGTCGACATGATCCGCGTGGCACTCGTCGACGACCAACAGCTCGTGCGGGCCGGTTTCCGCATGGTGATCGACTCGCAACCCGACCTCTCGGTTGTGCTCGAGGCATCGGACGGCGCGCGCGGCGTCGACGAGCTGTCACGCACGTCCGCCGATGTTGTCCTGATGGACGTCCAGATGCCGAACATGGACGGGATCGAGGCCACTCGCCGGCTCAGCGCGCGGAACGACTCACCGAAGGTGGTCGTGCTCACCACGTTCGAGAACGACGAGTACGTCATGTCGGCGATCAGTGCCGGCGCCAGCGGTTTCCTCCTCAAGGACGTCCCGCCCGAGGAACTGCTCGGCGCGATCCGCACCGTCTACCGGGGCGACGCCGTCATCGAGGCGAGGTCCACGCGCAAACTCCTGCAGCACGTCGGCCCGATGCTGGGCACGGTCCGGCCGACGCTCCCCGACCTGACGCCCCGCGAGATCGAGGTTCTCGAGGCGATGGCGCACGGGCTGTCGAACGCCGAGATCGCCGAGAAGTTCGTGGTGTCCGAGGCGACGGTGAAAACCCATGTGGGACGTGTGCTGTCGAAGACCGGGTCGCGCGACCGTGTGCAGGCGGTCGTGTACGCCTTCCAGGTCGGCCTGGTGCGGCCGGAGGATATCCTCGGCTCCGACTGACCGTCCTGAGCTCCCATTCCTTACGCCTGCGGTCGGATTCCCGCGTGTGCGGAAAAGAACTGGGTACTCAGGCCGATCGGTGTCGGTTGTGTCGGCGTCGCCGTACTACCGCAGCGACCTCCTCTGCCACCGCATCGGGATCGGCGAGGACGTCGTAGGCCGCGTAGCGCAACACCAGCCAGCCCTGTCGGACCAGCCAGTTCTGTCGACGTCGGTCTCTGCGGAACACGTCTGGTTCGCTGTGGAATTCGCGGCCGTCCACCTCGACGACGACCCTGGCGCGGGCATCTACGAGATCGCACACATACGGGCCGACGGGTTCGTTCGCCGCCATCGGGCACCGTCGCTGGTTCAGAGCCCGTGCGAGCAGGCGTTCGGGCTCCGAGGCGGCCCGCAGTGCAGCCATGCGGAACTGCTCGCGTGCTCGCGTGTTGCCCCACCGGCCCGGACATTGGTTGAGCAGCTCCTGCAACTGCTCGGGGGCAACCGATCCGGACAGTCGCTCGTCGATGAGGCGCTCGAACTCCTCGGTGGGCATCACGGCCCCGCAATCGACCAGAGTCTGCGCAGTCGACACGGTCGGCAGTGACCAGCATTCGCGGACTTGGGCATCGTCGAGGTTGCGGCGGTGCAGGACCAGCCACTTCGGTGTCCGCACCCGAACCGGCGTCGGAACCGTCGCCTCGACGACGTTCGGTTCGCCGATCCACCCGTGCAGCCACGCCGCCGTCCGGTGACTCAACACCGCCCTCGGTTGCCAGCGCGTCACCGCGTGGCAGAGTGCCAGGGCAGTCGGTTCAGTGACTGCATAGGTTCTCGGCAGGACGCGTCGATAATGGCCGCGGCGGCATCGGCTGCCGATCGTGCTGCGCGGAACTCCCGCGGCAATCAGTTCGTCGAAGGTGTGGATTCCGAAGGGGCTCATGATCGCAGGCTCGCCCGAGCGCCCGACGCCTCGGGAGATCTGTGTACGCACGTCGGGTCGGGCTGGGGATGACGTCGGCACTGTGGATGGTCGGCCTTGCCTCCCATTCCCTTCGCTTCCGAGCGGAATCCCGCACCAGTAGCGAAGTTATGGGCGCTGAGGCTGATGGCGAGTCCTACCGGAGGATGACCCCCGGCCGTGCGGAGATCGCCCCTCGCTCCGATGTGGAAGGCCATTGACCAGCCATAACGTTGACAGCATGAGAAATGGTGACGACAAGGTGCGAGCGCGAGGCCTGACCAAGACCTACGGCGACGGCGAAACTGCAGTCCATGCCCTGCGCGGAGTGGACGTGGACTTCGGGGCCGGCGTGTTCACGGCGATCATGGGACCGTCCGGATCGGGCAAGTCGACGCTCATGCACTGCCTGGCCGGACTCGACTTTGCGACGTCAGGCACGGTGCAGGTGGGGGGTACGGAGATCACCGCGCTGGGGGACCGGGAGCTTACGGAACTGCGCCGTGAGCGAATCGGATTCGTGTTCCAGGCTTTCAACCTGCTGCCGGTGTTGACTGCGGAGGAGAACATGCTGCTGCCGATGCGCCTGGCCGGACGGGTGCCCGAGCGCGGGTGGCGCGACGAGGTGGTGGGCCGACTCGGCTTGGCCGACAGACTCGGACACCGCCCGCACGAACTGTCCGGCGGACAACAGCAGCGGGTAGCGGTGGCGCGGGCGCTGCTACCGCAGCCCGACGTGATCTTCGCGGACGAACCCACCGGTAACCTCGATTCCCGCACCGGCGCCGAGGTGCTGGACCTTCTGCGCTCGAGTGTGCGCGAGACCGGGCAGACGGTGGTCATGGTGACGCACGACCCCGTCGCGGCGTCGTACGCCGACCGCGTCGTGCTCATCGCCGACGGTACGATCGCGGGTGAGATCGATCGTCCGACAACCGATTCGGTGATCGAGACCATGCGCGCGCTCGGTGCCGACGACCTGAGCGGGGCACGCTGATGCGCGGCCTCGCCTGGGCGCAGATGCGCGCACACGCGGGACGCTACGTGGCGTCAGTCCTCGCGGTCGTCATCGCTGTCGCCTTCATCGTGGCGACGCTGACACTGAACTCGACTCTGAAGGCCGGAGTTGCGGATTCGCTTGCCGGGCAGTACGCCACGACGGACGTGGTCGTCACGGGGAACGTGGACGCGGCCGCAGTCGCCGCGGTGCCTGGGGTGCGGGCGGCAACCGCGGACGCCACGATTGGCGCGAAGATCGCGCGTCCCGGTGAGGGAACGTCGTGGGGTTCGGCGGTCTCGCTGTCGCAGGATCCCGGCCTGCGTTGGCAGAAGCTGGCGGACGGCCGATACCCGGACGCTCTCGGCGAGGTGGCCGTGGGAGCGAACTTGGGGATTCCCGTCGGTAGTCAGTTGACGGTCACGCCGTTCACCGGCAAGACGACGACGGCTTCGTCCGCGACGGTCGTCGGGCTGATCGATCTCGAGGGCACCGTGCAACAGATGAACGGTACGACCGTGTTCGGGTCGACCGAGCAACTCGACCGGTGGACCACCGGATCCGGGATCGGGGAGATCCGGGCCGCCGGCGACGGCACCCTCTCGCAGGAGCAACTGGCGCAGCGGGTCCGGTCGTTCCTGCCGGACGTGACCGTGGAAACCGGTGTCCGACAGGCGGAGTTGGTGTCACAGCAGTATCTCGGCGATTCGGATCTTCTGGCGAGCGTGCTGCTGGCCTTCGGGGCGATCGCGGTCGTCGTCGCGGGACTCGTGATCGCAAACACGTTCGCGGTGCTGCTGGCCGCCCGCACCCGGGACCTGGCACTGCTGCGCTGTGTCGGGGCGACGGCGACGCAGGTTCGCAGCAGTGTCCGCGTCGAGGCGGCCGGTGTGGGTGTGGTCGCTTCGGTGCTCGGGGTCGGGTTTGGTATTGCGGCAGCGTGGGCGGTGACGCGGATCGCGTCCGCCGCCGATGTCCCGATTCCGCTGAACGGGGTGACGGTGACGCCGGTGACCGTGGTCGCCGGACTTGTCGTGGGTGTCGTGATGACGATGGTGGCGGCCTCGGCGCCGGGACGGGCCGCGACACGGGTGTCGCCGCTGGCCGCGCTGCAGCCGCTCGAATCCGCGCCCGAGGCGGTCGTGGTGTCCCGGACCCGGCGGATCGGCGGAACCCTCGCGTTGCTCGTCGGCATTGGCGTCCTCGCGGTGAGCGTTACAACCGGACAGGTGTTGACCGCCTGCCTCGGGGGCCTGCTCACGTTCGTCGCGATCGTGGTGTTGAGCCAGCGAATCGTGCCCGCCGTGGTGTCGGGCGTGGGCGCACTACTCGGACGGCTCGGTGGCCCGGTGGGGCTGCTCGCTGCAGGTAACGCGGGCCGCAACCCGCGGCGCACGGCCGCTACCGCGACGGCGCTGCTGATCGGCGTCACCCTCACCAGCACCCTTGTCGTCGGGATCGCGGTGACCAGGGCGAGCGCGCCGGGAGCGGTGGAGGACCAGTTCCCCGTGGACGTGAGCATCATGACGCGTGACTCGGCGGGACTGCCGGTCGAACTCACCGATGCCGTGCGGGATCTGGATGGTGTGACGGCCGTCGCGCAACTGGAGACGGCCGAACTCACCCTGGCCGACGGACACACCATGCCGGTCGTCGGCGTGGACGTCGCGGCCCTGCGGGCCACGGCGCGCAACGACATCAGCCTGCCCGGCCCGGGGCAACTGATGCTGGGACCGGACGAGCGTCGCGCATTCGGTCTCGCGCCCGGCGACACGGTGACGCTGGGAGGTACTGCCGGCCACGCCGACCTCACCGTCGGAGCCGCCTCGTCCAACAGGTTGGCACTTGTGGACAACCAGACCCTGGCGATGCTGTCTTCGCAAGTCACCGCCGATCGGATGTGGATCCGGTTGGCGGACGGAGTCCACGACGACCGTCTGGCCGTACAGGACGAGATTGCCTCGCTCGCTGAACAGTTCGCGCCGGGCAGTGACATCGGCGGGTCTCTCGTGATGCGAGCGACGCTGGATACCGTCCTCGACACGATGTTGCTGATCGTGGCAGGCCTGCTTTCGGTGGCCGTCGTGATCGCACTGATCGGGGTCGGCAACACGATGGCGCTGTCGGTTCTCGAGCGGCGCCGGGAATCGGGTCTGTTGCGTGCGCTGGGGCTCACGCGAGCGGGCCTGCGGTCACTGCTGCTGTGGGAGGCGCTGCTGATCGCCGGCGTAGCGTCCGCGATGGGGGTGACGCTCGGCTTGGTGTTCGGCATCACGGGATCGGCGTCGGTGTTCGGATTCGAGGGACTCGAGTTGGGCACGCTGCCGTGGCTCACGCTCGCCGCGATCGTCTTGGGCGGGGGAGCCGCGGGCGTGGTTGCGGCTCTGCTGCCGGCGCGGCGTGCGGCCGGAACGGCTCCGATTGCTGCGCTAGCGTGAGGTTGTGAGGAATGCGCGGCAGGCCCGGGAACGGCACGCGATGCTGGTCCGGGCCTGCCGCGGCAGTCGGAGTTCCCGCTTGGTCACGGTGGCGGCGCTGTTCTATGCACGGCTGTGGGGCGCGCGGATCGAGTTCGACGACGAGTTCGGCATCTTCGTGTGCTCGGGGATGCGCGGCGGGTTCGGCCGTGGCGGCATGACCCTCGGAGGCGCCTACCTCACCCGTGCGAATACTTGCCGCCGCGTCCTCCGGCACGAGGCCGTCCACGCCGATCAATGGGGTTGGCACGGAGCAGTTTTCGCCGTGATGTATCTGTGCGAGGAGATGCGGAATCCCAAGGCCCGCAACCGTTACGAGATTGCCGCGGGTCTCGGGGACGGTGGCTACACGCCGAGCTGAGCGGTGACTTTCTCGGTATCGATGCGGCGAGCCAGCGCGGCCTCGTCCGGGTTCGACACCTGCACCAGCGAGGCCCCCACCGCGAGTACCGAGACCAGGTCGGCGATGACGTCGTCGGCGGTGGTCCACGGGCGGGTCGAGAGCACGCGATCGGATCCGGACACTTTCTGCTCGGCGGCAAGGGCGCGGGCCGTGGAGAGGACTTCTTCGGTGCTGCGCCCGTCGAGTGCTACGGAAGCGGATGCGGGGGTGTCGAACTGGTCGCCGTGCACGCGGACGGCAGTGGCGTAGTCGGTGACCCCGACTGGCAGGTCGGGTGCCGGTCGGCCGAATGCGTCGAGGGAGAGGACCGCGACCTCGGGGACGTCGGCGACGTCGGCGAGACGATCGGCGGTGACGAGCGCGGAGTCGGCATCGGGATCGGCGTCCAGCGTCACCTCGAGCCCCGCCCACCACGCGCCGAGGAGGACCGCGGCGGTTTGCCAGTGAGCGGGCAGCAGCACCGACACCCGTGCCCCCGGCATGAGCGCGAACTCGTCGCACAGGAAGTTCGCGGTTTTGGCCGCCCAGTTGGCGAGCGTGATCGCCGACAGTTCTATGCGCTCCCCGGTGGCATCGTCGTAGTAGGTGATCCGGGGTCCGGCGGGGTCCGCGGCGAGGATGGGGTCGAGCAGTGCGCTTGCCAGGTTGGGCACGGGGTCCATTCTTTCGACTAGTAGTGCGGTGCGCTCAGTTCACACGAGTGCGGTGCGCTCAGTTCACACGAGTGCGGTGCGCTCAGTTCACACGAGTGCGGTGCGCTCAATTGACACAGTGTGGTCCCGGTTCGCCGGCGGTGATCGCGGGGCCCGGTTCGACTGGTGTCGGAGAGGTGCCTGGGTTGGCGATGTTGCCAGGTGTCGACGCTCCCCCGGAGGAGGTCCTGTAGTCCCCGGCAAGGACGACGCGGACTTCCTCCGAGTCGAGGGACGGGTCTGCCGTGATCGGTAGCCCACCCAGGGTCACGGAGACTGCCTGGGCTGCCTCGCTGTCGGACTGGTTCGCGAACACCGTGGTGCGCGCTACCGAAGCGCCGGTGTTGTTGCCGATGCTCCCGAGATCGAAGCCCTCGCTCACGAGGGTCTGGCCGACGCTTGCGGCGAGTCCGTTGATGTTGCTGTCGTTGACGACGTCGACGATGAACGATGACATGTCGATGTTGGGCATGGTCGTCGGAACCGTGTCGGTGTCGGACTCTGTCGGTTCCTGACCGACAACTCCGGCGACGTACTTGCGGACGGCGTCGGGGTCGACTCGAACGATGGACTCGCCGGCAGTGGTCATCCCGTTGATGTCGACCACCGGGATGGTCTCGAACGTGACGTTTCCGCCGGCGAGGTCCTGTAGTTGGGTGACGAAATCGATTATGTCCCAATCGGAATCAAGCACCACCGATCGCTGCACCGCGCTGGAGAGTTGGTTCAGCCTTCCCGGGTTGGTGAGGGTATTCGCGCTCAGCACCTTCTGGACGAGGGAGGCCATGAACACCTGTTGGCGCACGATCCGATCGAGGTCTCCGCGGGGCAGGCCGTGCCGTTGGCGGACGAAACTGAGGGCCTCGGAGCCGTTGAGCGTCTGCTCGCCGGCCGGGAAGTTCGCACCCGAGAGAGGCTCGTTGACAGGCGCGTTGAGGCACACATCGACGCCACCGACCGCGTCGGTGAGCAGCACGAACCCGAGCAGGCCGATCTCCACGTAGTGGTCGACAGTTATGCCGGTCAGGTCCGCCACGGACTTGATGAGCGCCTCACGCCCGGCCTGCGTGGCTTCCTTGTCGGCCTCGGACTCGGATTCGCCTTCCTCGACCAGTTCCTGCCGTTCGATCTCCCTGGTCGCACCGAAGGCCGCGTTGATCTTCGACATGCCGAGCCCGGGGACGTCGACGTACGCGTCGCGTGGAATGGAGATCGCGGTCGCGGAACTGCCGTCGTTGGGTACACGGATGAGGATGATCGTGTCGGTGTTGGACGCGACCTCGTCGCCCGCGTGGAGCGAGGCGAGTTCCGACGGGCTCAGCGCGTTTCCGTGGGCGTCCGTCCGACTGTCGATGCCTACGAGAAGGATGTCGACGGCGCCGTCCCTGGCTCCGCCCAGTCCGAGGCCACCGATCGTGGCGAGGTTGGACCGCAGTGAGTCGACCCCGCGCCAAGCGATTCCCGTGACCACCAGGATGATCACCGCGGTGATCGCGACAACGATCCGAGTACGCGAGGCCCTGGCCCGTGGCCGCGGTACCTTCCGTGCGGTCGACTCCTGTGGCACGTGTGTGTCTCCATGGCGGTCGGTTCTCACGCTGACTGACGTCGGTTCTCACGTTGACTGACGTCCAGGCTACTGGCGATCGTGCTCGGACGAGAGGTGGCGATGCTCGGCGTGCCAAACTTGTAGCTGTGCGAAGAATTCTGGTGACGGGTGCACGTGGACAACTCGGCAGCCAACTGCTGCGTTGCGCCGAGGACGAAGGCCTCGAGGCTTCGGGCGTCGGGTCGGCCGAACTCGACATCACCGACCGAGATGCGGTCGACCGGTGGGTGGAACCCGATGCCGTCGTCATCAACTGCGCCGCCTACACGGCCGTCGACGACGCGGAGTCGGACGAGGCGGCCGCTCGCGCCGTCAACGAGGTCGGCGCACGTAACCTCGCGGCCGCGTGCTCGCGCGCCGGCGCGAGCCTGATCCAGGTCTCCACTGACTACGTATTCTCCGGCGACCGAGCGGGCGGCACCGCAGTGCCTCACGAGACCGACGACCCCACCGGTCCCCGCTCGGTGTACGGCCGAACCAAGTTGGCGGGGGAGCGAGCGGTCCACGCAGAGCTACCCAGTGCGCAGATCGTCCGGACGGCTTGGGTGTACACCGGCACGTATGGGGGGCCGGCCGGCACGGGAGCCGACTTCGTCGCGACGATGCTGCGACTCGAGCGCGAGCGTGACACCGTCCGGGTGATCGACGACCAGGTGAGCTCGCCCACCTACTCGGTGGATCTGGCCGTCGGCCTGATCGAGCTCGCTCGCACCGGCGGCCGGGGTGTGACGACTCTCCACGCGACCAACGCCGGCTCGGCGTCACGGTTCGACCTGGCTCGCGCGGTGTTCGCCGAGGTCGGTGCCGATCCTGAGCGTGTTCGACCGTGCTCGACCGGAGAGCTCGCGAAGCCCGCAGCACGGCCCGCGTATTCGGTGCTGTCATCCCGCTCCTGGGCGGCCGCCGGGCTGACCCCGCTGCGTCCGTGGCGGGACGCGTTGACGGACGCGCTGGCACGGCTCGGGTGAAAACGGTACGGGCGTTCGGGCTAGGCTGGCCCGCGTGAGTTCGAAGCTGGCCGTGGTGACGGTGACCTACTCGCCAGGCGAGCATCTGGAGCATTTCCTGAGCACTCTGGCCGATGCCACCGTCGAGCATCCGCAGGTCATCCTGGCCGACAACGGGTCCACCGACGGCGCGCCCGAGGCGGCCGCCGCGGCTCATGATCACGTCCGGCTGCTGCGTACCGGCGGCAACATCGGATACGGCGGCGCGATCAACCGCGCCGTCGCCGAGATCGACCCCGACATAGAGTTCGTCATCGTCGTCAACCCCGACGTCCGGTGGTCGCCTGGCTCGATCGACGAATTACTGGCCGCGGCGGAGCGGTGGCCGCGAGCCGGTGCTCTCGGACCGATGGTTCGCGAACCGGACGGCAGTGTGTATCCCTCCGCACGCCAGGTGCCCGACCTGGTCTCCGGCGCCGGGCACGCGGTCCTCGGCTCGGTGTGGCCGTCGAACCCTTGGACCCAGCGGTACCGCCAGGAGAACGAGGCGATCAGCGAGCGTTCCGCGGGTTGGCTGTCAGGGTCGTGCTTGTTGCTGCGGCGGGTGGCGTTCGATACGGTCGACGGCTTCGATTCCCGCTACTTCATGTACATGGAGGACGTCGACCTCGGTGACCGCCTCGGGAAGGCGGGCTGGCTCAATGTGTTCGTACCGTCCGCCGAGGTGACCCACGCCAAGGGGCATGCCGCGGGTCGGCACCCCGAGTTGATGCTGCCCGCCCACCATCAGAGCGCTTACCGCTTCCAGGCCGACCGCCACCCGCTGTGGTGGCAGGCGCCGTTGCGGTGGGCGTTGCGGGGGGGACTTGCCCTGCGTTCAAGGCTCGCGGTCGCGGCAGCCGTTCGTCGGCGCGGCGTTGACGAGCGTCGGGAAATAGAGATTGAGGGGAAAGCATGACAACTGCGCCGGCGACCGATGCCGTGATTCTGGTGGGTGGCCGGGGCACCCGGCTGCGTCCTCTGACCCTGTCCGCGCCCAAGCCGATGCTCCCGACCGCGGGAGTGCCGTTCCTGACACACCTGCTCGCTCGGATCAAGCAGGCCGGCATTACCCACGTCGTGCTGGGTACCTCGTTCAAGGCCGAGGTCTTCGAGGAGTACTTCGGTGACGGCAGCGGTATGGGCCTCGAGATCGAGTACGTCACCGAGGTCGAGCCGATGGGCACCGGCGGCGGTATCCGCAACGTACTTCCGAACCTGCGGGCCGACAACATCATGGTCTTCAACGGCGACGTCCTCGGTGGCACCGATCTGGGGTCTGTGCTCGAGACCCACCACCGGAACAACGCCGATGTCACGCTGCACCTTGTCCGTGTGGGCGACCCGCGGGCCTTCGGTTGCGTGCCCACCGACGAGGACGGCCGGGTAACGGCATTCCTGGAGAAGACTCAGGATCCGCCGACCGATCAGATCAACGCAGGTTGCTACGTCTTCCGCCGCGAGGTCATCGAGAAGATCCCGTCGGATCGTCCGGTCTCGGTCGAGCGCGAGGTCTTCCCCGCGCTGCTCGCAGACGGTGCGCGCGTGTTCGGTCATGTCGACAGCTCGTACTGGCGGGACATGGGTACTCCTGACGACTTCGTGCGCGGTTCGGCTGACCTGGTTCGTGGCATCGCGCCGTCGCCTGCGCTGGAGGGCCCGCGCGGCGAGTCCCTCGTCCATCCGGGCGCCGGTGTGGCGCCGGGTGCGCTGCTCATCGGTGGCACGGTCGTCGGTCGGGGCGCGGTGGTCGGCGCGGGTGCCCGACTCGACGGCGCCGTGCTGTTCGACGGCGCGCAGGTGGAGGCCGGGGCGGTGGTCGAGCGGTCGATCATCGGGTTCGGTTCCCGGATCGGTCCGCGGGCGCTGGTGCGGGACGCGGTGGTCGGTGACGGCGCCGACATCGGCGCGCGGTGTGAACTGATCAGCGGTGCGCGGGTGTGGCCCGGCGTCTCGATTCCTGACGGCGGGGTGCGGTTCAGTACCGACGTGTGACCACGTCCGATGTCTTTAGTGTAGCTAATGAGAAAATGGGGGGCATGATGCCGCAGGAATCCGTCTTCCACAGATACGTCGCTCTCGGCGACTCGTTCACCGAGGGTGTCGGCGACCCCGATGCAACCCGGCCCAACGGACTGCGCGGTTGGGCGGATCGGGTCGCCGAGGAGCTCGCCCAGCGCAGCGCCGACTTCGGCTACGCCAACCTCGCGATCCGTGGCCGGCTGATGGTCCCGATCATCGAGGAGCAGGTCGACGCGGCGGTCGCGTTGGAGCCGGATCTGGTGACGATCTACGCGGGCGGCAATGACTTCATGCGACCCACGATCGACCTCGACGCGCTCGTGGAGCGGTACGACGACGCCATCGGAAAGCTGGCGGCCACCGGTGCGACGGTGCTGATGTGGACCGCGTACGACACGGGATGGGCTGCCCTCTTCGGCAAGCTGCGCGGCCGCTCAGCGATTTACAACGAACTCATCCGGGAGGTCGCCGACCGGCACGGCGCGAAGATCGTCGACTTCTGGCGTTTCGGCGAGTACCGGGACCTACGGATGTGGGACTGGGACCGCCTGCACATGTCCACTGTCGGCCACCAGAACATGGCCATCCGTGTCCTCGAGACACTCGGCGTCGAACACCACATCACGGTGGATCCGCTCGGTCCGGACCTGCCGACGGACCGGGCGGCCCGGCTACGCGCCGATCTGCTGTGGACCAAGCGGTTCGTGCTGCCTTGGATCGGACGGCGTATCCGTGGTACGTCGTCAGGCGACGACGTCGTGGCCAAGCGGCCTACGCTCGCACCCATCCGGTAGCCACCGGTCAAGCGGTCCTCACTGCACGGCTGGTCGACATTGCGACCAGGCCGATGAGTCCGACCAGCGCGAACGCGTAGAACCCCCACGGGACGGCCACGCCGGCATCGAGAAGCAGTCCGCCGAGCAGCGGTCCGCAGATCGCACCGATCCGGCCGATGCCGGCCGACCAACCCAGCGCGGTGGCGCGGATGCTCGCGGGGTGGCTGGCGCTGGTGTAGGCGTACACCAGCACCTGGGCGCTGAAGACGAAGCAACCCGCGAGGAACACCAGGATGTAGATGCCGAACGACACCTTGATACTGAGCAGCGCGAGAAACAGGGCCGCACCGGCGAACCAGACGATGCACGCGGTCCGCGGCCCGATCCGGTCGGCGACACCCCCGGCGATCAGCAGTCCCACGATGGCGCCGGCGTTGAGGACGAGTAGCAGGGTCAGGGCTGCGCCCAGGTCGTAGCCGGCCTCGCGCATGATCGTCGGCAGCCAGGTGTTGAGGCCGTAGACCAGCAGCAGACCCATGAACGACGTGACCCAGATGGAGATGCTGTTGCGCAGGAACTTGGGAGTGAAGAGCATGCGCGCCGGCTGCGATGGCGCGGGGACGGTGGCAGCGGGCCGGGTCTCGAGGGTCAGGCCGCACTCGGTGGCGATGGCCTCGGCCTCCGCGTGACGGCCCCGGGAGAGCAGGTACGCCGGTGATTCCGGCAAGTAGCGGATCATGAGTGGGACGAGCACGATGGCCGGAAGTGCACCGGCGACGAACATCGACTGCCACCCGAACGGATCGATGAGTACGAGGGCCAGTGCGGCGGTCGCGACGGCGCCGACGTGGTAGCCGGTCATCAGCAGCGTTGAGGCGGAGCCTCCGCCCTGCTTCTTGGAGAACTCGTTGACCAGTGCCAGCGCGGTGGGCAGGGCGCCACCGAGCCCGATGCCGGCCAGGAAGCGGAAGAGCCCGAAGAGGAAGGGGTTGGGAGCCAGAGCGCAGAGCAACGTGAGGAATGAGAACGCCGTGACGGCGAAGATCAGCACTCGGCGGCGGCCGATGATGTCGGTGAGAGTTCCGATGGTCAGCGCACCGATCGTCATGCCGACGAGGCTGAGCGTCGTGATGGTCGTGAGTGTTCCGATGCCGACGTTCCAGTTCCCGTCCAGGATGGAGGGGATGACCGTGCCGAGCACGACCAAGTCGAAACCGTCGAGGAGGATTGCAGCCCAACACAGGGGAGCCACCCAGAGAGCCGATGTGGTTCGGCGCATCACAGGGCGTTCGATGGTGCTCATTCGATCTCCGAGAGAGTGTGTTCGTAATGCGAACCAGTGTTCAATTCTAGAACTTTGCTATTGTGTGGCGAGTCACAGACGAATGTCAAGGCTGTGGTGGGTCACAGGTGAATGCCAAGGCGCGGACTGTTCGGTCCGCCCGATGGCTATCGGGTGAACACCGGTCCGACGGGACGCTCGTGGAGTGGCCGACGTGAACGAAACGGACAGGAGCATGCTCGGCCGGGTATTCCGGTTGCTCGAGTGCTTCTCCGTCGCCCGCGTCCGGATGACCCAGTCCGAGCTGAGTCGTCGCACGGGCCTTCCGCTGCCGACCGTCCACCGGTTGTGCACGCAGTTGGTAACCAATGGCGCACTCGAACGCGCCACCGATGGGCGGTACCAAATCGGGGTCCGGCTTTGGGAACTGGGCGCCCTCGCTCCCCGAGCACATGGGCTCAGGCAGATCGCGATGCCCTATCTGGAGGACCTCTACGAGGCGACCCACGAGAACGTGCAGTTGATCGTGCGGGACGGACTCGAGGCGCTCTACATCGAAAGGCTCTCCGGCCGCGCAGCGGTGACCGTGGTCGGACGGGCCGGTGGTCGGCTCCCGCTGCACGCGTCCAGCGGCGGATTGGTGTTGCTCGCGCACGGTGGCGGTGAACTTCTCGACGCAGTCCTCGAGGCCGGCCTCGAACGGTTCACCCCGAACACAATCACCTCCGAGCACCGCCTGCGTCAGGTACTGGACGACATCCGGCGACGCGGTTTCGTGGTGTGTCGCGAGCATCTCAACCTCGGCACTCTCGCCGTCGCAGCCCCTGTGCAGCGCCCGTCCGGAGAAGTGGTCGCGGCGATCTCGGTCGTCATCGGTGCCGACGTCGATCCCGCGCCACTGATACCGGCGCTGCGGGCTGCCGCACGCGGCATCTCGCGTGGCCTGACGACGGAGGAGTCTTCCACTGAGTGAAAGTGGCGGTTCTGTAGCTGGCCTATTGGGCGGGACAGTGTTGTAGATCACGTTCTACGAGGAGCTACCCATGACCAACTCGCGAACCCGCGTCGGCATCGTCGGCGCCGGCCCCGCGGGACTGATGCTGTCCCACCTTCTGCACCTGCGGGGCATCGAATCCGTTGTTCTCGAGGCCCGCACGCGGGAGGAGGTGGAGGGCACCATCCGCGCAGGTGTCCTCGAACAGAACACCGTCGACCTGATGGTCGAGACCGGGCTCGGTGACCGCGTGAAAGCCGAGGGGCTCGAGCACCATGGCATCGAGTTGCGATTCGGCGGCCGTGGACACCGCATCGCGTTCGACGAGCTCACAGACGGTCGCGCCGTCACGGTCTACCCGCAGCACGAGGTCCTCGTGGACCTGATCGCCAAGCGGCTCGCAGACGGCGGCGACATCCGCTTCGGTGTCTCCGAGGTCGAGGTCCACGACCACACGACCGACAGCCCGTACATCACCTACACCGATGCCGACGGCAACCCGCACACACTCAGGTGTGTGCTGGCTGCTGGCTGCGACGGTTCCCGGACCGAGACGCGGAAGCTGATCCCCGAGGCCACGATTCGCCAGGACCACTTCCGCCAGTACCCGTTCGCCTGGTTGGGCATCCTCGCCGAAGCACCACCGTCGTCGGAGGAGCTGATCTACGCGAACCACCCCCGCGGCTTCGCGCTCATCAGCACTCGCACGCCGCAGGTGCAGCGGCAGTACCTCCAGGTCGACCCGAACGATTCGGTCGACAACTGGTCCGACGACCGGATCTGGTCCGAGTTGCACGCTCGTGTCGACGGTGACGGCGCAGAGATCAAGGACGGCAAGATCTTCGACAAGTCGATCCTGCAGTTCCGCAGCTTCGTGTGCGAGCCGATGCAGCACGAGAACCTCTTCCTCGCCGGCGACGCCGCGCACACCGTTCCGCCCACCGGCGCCAAGGGCCTCAACCTGGCCGTCGCCGACGTTTACGCGCTCTCGAACGGCATGGCGGAGTTCTTCGAGACCGGCGATCGAGGCCGGCTCGACGCGTACACCGAGACGGTGTCGCCGCGGATCTGGCGTACCCAACACTTCTCGTGGTGGATGTCGTCGATGCTGCACCGCCTGCCCGACGCTTCCGGGTTCGACCACAGGCGCCAGGTCGCGGAGCTCGACATGGTCACCCGCTCGGTCGCCGGGCGCACGCTGATCGCCGAGAACTATGTGGGCACACCGCTGGACTGATCCACCCACCGGGTACTCGCTCGGCCCACACCTGGCGTCGGCCAAGCCATCCACGCGTCAGGCGACGCGCTCGAACACCGCGGCCAGCCCCTGGCCGCCGCCGATGCACATCGTCTCGAGGCCGTAGCGAGCCTCGCGGCGATCGAGTTCGCGCAGCAGCGTCGTGAGGATGCGGGCGCCGGTCGCACCCACGGGGTGACCCAGGGATATTCCCGAGCCGTTCGGGTTCAGTCGCGCATCGTCGGGTTCGAGGCCCCACGTGCGGGTAACCGCGAGGGCCTGCGCGGCGAATGCCTCGTTCAGCTCGATCAGGTCCATGTCATCCAACGTGAGATCGAGTCGGTCGAGCGCCTTTTCGGTTGACGGCACCGGTCCGATGCCCATCGTCCGTGGAGGTACACCGGCCACTGCCCAACTCGCGAGCTGGGCGAGCGGGCGCAGGCCTTGCATCTTCGCCCGTCTCGGGGTGGTGACGATCGCGACCGCGGCGCCATCGTTCTGGCCGCTGGCGTTGCCGGCGGTGACCGTCGCGTCGGGGTCGACCTTGCCGCGGATCGGACGGAGCTTGGCGAGGGACTCGAGGCTGGTGTCGGCACGCGGATGCTCATCGGTGTCGACGACGAGCGGGTCGCCCTTGTACTGGGGCACGGTCACCGGAACGATCTCCTCGGCGAACACCCCGCTGCGCTGTGCCGCGACCGCGCGCTGGTGGGACTGGACCGCGAGAGCGTCCTGATCCTCACGGCTGATGGAGAAATCCGCGCGCAGGTTCTCGGCTGTCTCGATCATGCCTCCCGGGACGGGGAAGTTGCGGCCACCGGCCGTTACGCGGGCGCGGGCCAACCGGTCGTTGAGCTCGAGCGACTCGCCCCGCACGCCGTAGCGCATCCCCGTGGCGTAGAACTCGGCCTGGCTCATGGACTCGACGCCACCGGCGATGACGAGGTCACTGCCGCCGGACTGGACCGTCATCACAGCCTGGATGATCGCCTGCAGGCCCGATCCGCAGCGACGGTCGACCTGCAGGCCCGGCACGTCCGCACCCAGCCCTGCGTTGAGCGCCGCGACTCGGCCGATGGCGGGCGCCTCGCCGCCCGGGGAGGCCTGGCCGAGGATCACGTCGTCGATGTCAGAGCCTGATAGCCCTGTACGGGAAACCAATTCGGTGATGACGGTGGCCGCGAGATCCTCGGGCGCGACGTCACGGAAGACGCCGCCGAAGCGGCCGACGGGGGTGCGGAGCGGTTCGCAGATGACTGCGTCAGGCATGTCTTTTTCCTTGTTGCGGGGGCGCTTTCGTCTGGATGCGGGCCACGTCGGCCGAGATCGCTGCCGCAGCTGCGACGGCGGCGGGCACGAGCGTTTCGTATACCGCCTCGCTGGTGTACCGCGCCGCCTGTGTGGAGATATTGACGGCCGCGACGACCGCGCCCAACTGGTCCTTGATCGGCGCGGCGAGCGAGCGCAGTCCCTCCTCGAGTTCTTGGTCGACGACGCAAAAACCCTGGGCTCGGACCTTGTCGAGTTCGGTGCGCAGTGCGCCGGGGGTCGCAATCGTGTGCCCGGTGAGCGGGGACAGTTCCACACCGTCGAGGTACGTGTCCAGGTCGGCGGGGCTCAGCCCGGCCAGCAGGACGCGGCCCATCGACGTCGCAAAAGCGGGGAAGCGGGTTCCGATCGTGATCGAGACCGTCATGATCCGGCTGACGGGCACACGGGCGACGTACACGATGTCGCCGTCGTCGAGGACCGACACCGACGTCGACTCGTGCACCAGTGCCGACAGGGCCTCGAGGTGCGGGCGGGCGATCTCGGGCAGGGTCAGGCTCGACAGGTAGCTGTATCCAAGTTCCAGCACCCGCGGGGTCAGCCAGAACGTCGAACCGTCGGTGCGAACGTAGCCGAGTTCGACGAGGGTGAGCAGGAATCGGCGGGCCGTCGCACGGGTGAGATCGGTTGCGCGTGCGACATCACTGAGCGTGCGGCGCGGGTTCTCGGCGTCGAACGCGCGGATGACGGACAGTCCGCGAGCGAGTGACTGTACGTAGTCGGTGGATGCTCCGCTCGTCGTCGTGCGAGTGTCGGTCCCGCTCGCACTCGTCGTGCTCATACTGGTCGCGCTGGTACTCGTCACTGTCGGCTACTCCCCTCGTTGGCGTCCGCCAGGTCGGCGAGCGCCTGCTTGCCGAGCGCGAACGCTCGGTTGCTGTTCGGCACACCCGCGTACACCGCGGCGTGCAGGAATACTTCCACGAGCAGTTGGGGGTCCACTCCGGCTCGCAGCGCGGCCCGGATGTGCAAGTCGAGTTCGTGCTCGTTGCCGACGGCGGTGAGGATCGCGAGGGTCAACAGTCGGCGGGTGTGGTGGTCCAGGCCGTCTCGGGCCCAGATGTCGCCCCACGCTGTGCGGGTGATGAAGTCCTGGAAGGGCTCGGTGAACGGCGTCGTCGACTCGATCGTCCGATCGACGTGCGCGTCGCCGAGGACCGACCGGCGAACCGCCATGCCGACGTCGTGCGCCGCGCGGCGGGCGGCATCGACGGGGACAGTCGCGTGTCTGTCGAGATGGCGCTCGATCAGGTGGGTTACGGCGCCGGCTTGCTCGACGTTGGCGAGGTGCGCCCCGGGGGACAGGACGTGGAACTGGGCACCTGCGATGCCGTCGGCGATCACCTGGTGCACGGACGGAGGGGTCCGGGTGTCCTGCTCCGCCGCGATTACCAGCGTGGGTGCGACGATCCGGGCGAGGTCGTCGCGACCGTCCCACTCCGCCAGCGCCTCGCAGCACGCCGCGTAGCCTTCGTCGGGTGTGCTGCAGACCATTTCGATGTGACGCGCGAAGAGGTCCGGATCACGCTGGGCCAGTTCGGGGGTGAACCAGTGTCCGACGATCGACTCGGCGATCGAAGCGATACCGTTTGCACGGACCGCGGCGGCACGGTCGATCCACTTCTGGGCCGGCGCGAACCGAGCCGACGTGCACATCAGGGTCAGCGTCCGCACCCGCTGCGGGTGGTGCGCGGCCAGCCATTGGCCCATCGCGCCGCCGAGCGAGAGTCCCACGACGTGAACGGAGTGCAGGCCGAGCCTGTCGAGTAGCGCGACGACATCGTCGCTCAGGTCGGCCATCGTGTACGGGCCTGCCGGGGCGGGGGATCCGCCGTGGCCGCGGAGGTCCGCCGCGATCACGCGGGCGTGGGGGGCGAGGGCGTGGATCTGCGGATCCCACATGTGGAGGTTCGAGCCCAGCGAACCGAGCAGGAGGACGGGGGGCATGGCTGGGTCGCCGTGCTGTTCGTGGTGCAGGTCCACTGTCATCGGTGGCCTCCGGTGGGTCGGGCTGCGAGGGCACGGTCGACGAGATCGACCGCGTGACCGAGGTAGTGCGAGGGGTCGAGCAGGTCGCGCAGGGTGCTGGGTGGGAGATGCTCGGTGATCGCGGGCGCCTGATCCAGTGGGACGCTGGAAGCCGCTGCGGCGGTCACGATGTCGTGCGCCGACTCGGTGTACTCCGAGAGCGCGGCGGTGACCCGCTCTGCGAGGATCAAGCCGCCGGTGAGCGTGAGGTTGCGCGACATTGCGTCGGCATCGACCCGCAGGCCGCCGACGCTCGACGAGAGCCGGTGCGCTGCACCACCCGCGAGCAGCAGCAGGTCGGTGACGGTTTCCCATTCGGCGTGCCAGGCGCCGGTTGCGCGAGCGGACTCGTGGTCCATCGACGACAGCGCCGTCGATACCAGGCCCGGGACTCGACGCGCCGCCGCCCGCGCCGTGATGGCCGCCACAGGATTCTGCTTGTGCGGCATCGCCGACGAGCCACCCGGTGTGTCCTCGGCGACCTCACCGAACTCTGTCGAGGCCAACAGGGTGATGTCCGTGGCAGGCTTCGACACCGCCCCGGCGGCGACGCCCAACGCGGCCGCCAATGTCGCGATCGGGATACGAACGGTATGCCACGGGACGACCTGTCGGGCCAGGCCCAGCTCGTCGGCGAGCGCATCGGCGATGGCGAGTCCGTGCGGGTGCACGGCCGCGAGAGTGCCTGCGGCGCCGCCGAACTGTACTGGGAGTGCTGCTACGGTCTGCTCGAGTGACACGGCGGCGGCGTCGAGCCCGGTGAACCACGACGCCGCCAACGCGCCGAAGGTCGTCGGGAGCGCCTGCTGGCCGAGGGTGCGCGCGATCATCGGGGTCTCACGATGGTCGCGGGCGAGGTCGGCGGCGGCATCGGCGGCGGCGCGCAGGTCGTCGATCACGATGCGACCGGCGCTGCGGGCCAAGAGCATCAGCGCGGTGTCCATCACGTCCTGGCTGGTCGCACCGACGTGCACCGCCGACGCCGGAACGCCCTCGGCCTCGCACTCGGAGCGCAAAGTCCGTACGAGCGGGATCACGGGGTTGCCCCCCGCGGACGAGCGACGTCCGAGGTCGGCGATGTCGACTCCACCGGGCTCGGCGAGACGCGACGTCACCGCAGTCACCGTCATCGCGTGCTCAGGAGATACCAGGCCGAAGGTGGAGGCCGCGCGGGTGAGCGCGGCCTCCACCGAGAGCAGTGCGCTCACCCAAGCGCCGTCCGACAGGGTCGCGGCAAGTTCGTCTGCGCCGAAGACCGGGTCGAACAGGTCACCGCGGGTGTGTGTCACGGGGATCTCCTGATGCAGCCTGGCGTGTGGGGTCTCATGGGGTGGATCGGGCGACTCGAGCCCGCGCTCACACCACGGACCGTGTTCGCAATATGGACGAAAGAACGCGATACGAACAATCTAGTGCGTTCCAAGCACGCGATCAATCAATCGAAGCCGAGAGTGTTCGTAATACGCACAGACGTGCACAATACGTACGATCGTCGTATGCTGGGCGGCATGCTGGACAAAGTCAAGGACACCGCGGCCGAGGCAGTCGCCGACATCCCGGACGGTGCAACCATCGCAGTCGGTGGATTCGGACTGGTCGGTGTGCCGGGGGTCCTTATCCGGGCAGTTCTCGACCAGGGTGCAACGGACCTCGAGACGGTGAGCAACAACTGCGGCACAGACGGCTTCGGCCTCGGCTTGCTGCTCGAGAAGGGGCGTATCCGCCGCACCATCAGTTCGTACGTCGGCGACAACAAGGAATTCGCGCGGCAGTACCTGACGGGAGAACTCGAGGTGGAGTTGACTCCGCAGGGCACACTCGCCGAGCGGATGCGGGCCGGCGGTGCCGGCATACCGGCCTTCTTCACTCCCGCCGGAGTTGGCACGCAGGTTGCGGAGGGCGGTCTGCCGCGTCGCTTCGTCGGTGACGGCGGCATCGCCATCGCGAGCCCGGTCAAGGAGACCCGCGAGTTCGACGGCATCACGTACGTCATGGAGCTCGGCATCGTCGCCGACTTCGCGCTCGTGCACGCCTGGAAGGGCGACCGCCACGGCAACCTCGTGTACCGACGCACCGCTCGCAACTTCAACCCGCCCGCCGCCACATCGGGCCGCATCACCATCGCGCAGGTCGAGCATCTGGTCGAGCCCGGCGAACTGGACCCCGACCAGATCCACACCCCGGGCATCCATGTACAGCGTGTGGTGCACGTGGGCAAGGTCCCTGTCGGAATCGAGAAGCGAACGGTACGAACATGACTCGAGTCTTGGCACAGAAGTTGACGCGTGAGCAGATGGCCGCCCGCGTGGCGCAGGAACTGTTCGACGGTCAGTACGTCAACCTCGGTATCGGCATGCCCACACTCGTGCCGAACTACATTCCCGAGGGCGTCACGGTCGTACTCCATTCGGAGAACGGCGTCCTCGGCGTGGGTCCGTACCCTACCGAGGACGAACTCGACCCCGAGCTCATCAACGCCGGCAAGGAGACCATCACGGTTTTGCCCGGCGCATCGTACTTCGACTCGTCGGAGTCGTTCGGGATGATCCGTGGCGGCCAAGTGGATGTTGCGGTGCTCGGTGCGATGCAGGTCAGCGCCCAGGGAGACCTCGCCAACTGGATGATCCCCGGTCACATCGTGAAGGGCATGGGCGGTGCAATGGACCTCGTTCACGGCGCCAAGCGCGTCATCGTGATGATGGAGCACGTCTCGAAGAGGGGCGAACCCAAGGTCCTCGAGCGGTGCACCCTTCCGCTGACCGGTCAGGCTTGCGTGCAGCGGATCATCACCGACCTGGCGGTCCTCGACGTCACTGACGAGGGTCTGCGCATGGTCGAGACCGCGCCCGGTGTGAGCGTCGACGAGGTCGTCGTGGCGACCGCGGCGAAACTGCTGGTCTGATCGGGCCGTACCGCTGAACCGGCCGACGGCCGCCGCACTCAGCGCGTGGCGGCCATCCGGACCAGGTGGGTGATCGTGTCCGCTTCCGCCCCGTCGGGCAGATCGTCGACGGGGAACCAGCGCAGGTCTCGGGACTCGTCGCTGATAGTGATCGGCGCTCCCTCCGGCGCTTTGACCAGGAACCGCAGGTCCAAGTGTCTCGTCGGGACACCGAGCGAGCACGTGATCGGGTGCGTGTGCGCCGACAACAACGCGGTGTCGATCCGCAGATCCTCGATGCCCGATTCCTCCCGTGCCTCCCGCAGGGCCGCCTCGACGACCGTGTCGTCGCTCTCCTCGCAGTGCCCACCCAGTTGTATCCAGCGTCCCACGCGGGGGTGCAGCGTCAGCAGTACGTGACAGCCACCCTCGTCGAGGACGAGCGATGACGCGGTGATATGCCCCGGAACGTGTGAGCGCAGGCAGCCGTCCGGCGCGGAGTCCAGGAAGGCGAGCATCGTGTGCCGCAACGATTCCGCGGCCTCGGAATCGGTGCACCAGTTCACGAGGACCTCACGCGCGGACGCGTGCAGCGATCGTGCAGTCATTTCGCCGTCACCTACAGTTCCAGCAGGGCGTCGCCCGGCGTCACCGGGGGACGGGGCGACAGCGGTTCGACGGGATGGCCCACGGCGATCGCGCCGAGGGGCTGCCAGTCGGCCGGCAGGCCGAGTTCGGCCCGGACGGTCTCGGCCGCGAATATGGTCGACCCGATCCAGCAGCTGCCGACGCCGCGGGTCGCGAGCGACACCAGCAGGCCCTGTACCGCCGCCCCGACCGCAACGGTGAACATCGTCGCCTCGGCACGCGTGCGCCGCTCGTCCGGATAGTCGTGAGCGCCGTCGGGCACGCAGAACGGGATCACCACCTCCGGGGCGCGGAAGAGGATGTCGCCGCGCGACACTCGACGCTCGATCCGGTCCTCGCTCAGGCCGTCGCCCGCGAGGTCCTCGCGCCAGCGCTGCTGCATCGCGTCGAGCAGACGGCTGCGGACGGAGGCGCTGCGCAGCCAGACGAACCGCACCGGACGGGTGTGGTGCGGGGCGGGAGCGGTCAGGGCCTCTGCGATCGAGTCCCGCAGTGCCTCGGGGGCGACCGGCTCGTCCGAGAACTCGCGGATCGAGCGGCGCAGCAGCAGCGCTTCGCGACGGCCCAGCTCGAGTGCCTCCGCGGTACCGAGCCAGAACAGGTCCTCGGGTCCCCGGCGGATCAACTTCTCGGCGGCAGAGCCGTCATCGTCGAGCCCGAGGCCGCGCACGACCGCGACGGGCACGCCACCGAGCTTGCCCTTGACGAGATCGCCGGCGGCCGCGATCTCGTCGGCCACTGCGACCTCGGTCACGAACAATTCGTTGCCTTGGCTGTCGACGGTTCCCGTGTACGCGTGCAGAACAGGGACGCCCGCCGCTCCGATCGCCGCATCGATCTGGCCGACCCGCCAGGCGCGTCCCATCGTGTCCGTGACTACCACCGCGACGTCGACGCCGAGTCGAGACTTGATGTCCGCGCGAAGCTTTCGTGCGCTGCCATCCGGATCCTCCGGCAGCAGGGCGAGTTCGGCGCCGTCGACATTCGACCCGTCGATCCCCGATGCCGCTTGGACGATGCCCAGCCTGTTCTCGGTGATCAGTGTGCGCCCCCTCCGGGCCAGAACACGGACGGCTTCCTGGTCGACGAGGCGCCGTCGGGCGGCGTCGCGCTCCTCGGGGTCGGTGGGGGAGGCGACGATCCGCCCCTCGACCTTCGAGAACACCTTGCTCGTGACGACGAGCACGTCGCCATCGGCGAGCCAGGGCGCCGCCTCGACGATCGCCGCTGAAAGATCGTCGCCGGGTCGGAATTCGGGAAGGTCGGCGACGGGTAGGATCTCGATCGCCCGGCCGGCGCCGTGGTCTTGAACGGTCACAGTCTCACTGCTGTGATTTCGGTCGTTCACAAGTTCACTCCGGCAACGTCGAGGGCGGCACGGACCATCTCCGCCGTCGCCTCGGGATCGGTCATCAGCAACGGGACACTGCGGACCTCGACGCCGGGGACGTCGGCCTGGTCGGTGGAATGGATCAGCCAGCCGTCCAGGATGCCGGCGCCCGAGCGCGCGCCGTAGTGACGGCCGATCGCCTCGGCGGAGGTCTCGACACCGATCACCTCGAGGCACTCGTCTGCCATGCCACGCAATGGTTTTCCATCGATGATGGGGGACAGGCCCACGATCTTGGCCTTGGTGGTGCGCAGCGCCCCACGGATCCCGGGAACGGCCAGTATTGCGCCGACGCTGACGACCGGGTTCGACGGGGCGAGCAGGACGACGTCCGCGGACTCGATCGCTTCGACGACCCCAGGCGCCGGTTTTGCCTGCTCTGCGCCGACGTGCGCAAAGCTGTGCGTCGGCACCTGCGCACGGTAGCGGACCCACCACTCCTGGAAGTGGATCGCGCGTTGCTGCTCACCGGTGGGGTCCTCGGGATCGGTGACGACGACGTGTGTCTCGCAGCGGTCGTCACTGACCGGTAGCAGTGCGACGCCGGGCTTCCACCGATTGCAGAGCGCCTCGGTCACGGCCGACAGCGGGTAGCCGGCGCGCAGCATCTGGCTGCGGATCAAGTGCGTGGCGATGTCACGGTCGCCGAGGCCGAACCAGTCCGGTTGAGCGCCGTAGGCGACGAGTTCCTCTTTCGCATTCCAGGTTTCGCCGACATGGCCCCAGCCGCGCGCTGGGTCGATCCCTCCGCCGAGGGTGTACATGCAGGTGTCTAGGTCTGGGCAGATGCGCAGGCCGTGCATCCAAACGTCGTCGCCGACGTTGACGACGGCGGTGATCCGGTGCTCGGTGTCGGCGGACGAACCTGGGTTCTTCGATGCGTCACCCCCGGTCGCGCCGCCGAGCAGACTTCGAACACCTTGGAGGAAACGAGCCCCTCCGACGCCACCAACCAATACAGTCACGTTCACAACCTGAAGCCTATCGGTGGTGTTGTGCGCCAGACGGCGCCGTCTCATCGGCCGAGGTGTACCACGCGTGCGTGGGGCGGGAATCATAAACGAACATTTCCGATTCCGCTTGACCCGACACGCCACGGCATGTCTAATCACATGTACGTCATTCCAAGTTCGAGGGGCGAGTTCACTTGGAACGGCCCTCGGCTCGAACCATCGTTCGGGCATTTGTCCGGACGGTTGTCGGGGTGGGAACGGCAGTACAGGATTCGAGAGCGATCCAATTGTGCGCTGTGGACAGGTGAGGAGGCGGAGCGATGCAACACCAGCAATACGAGTTCGACACTCCCCTGAGCGTGATCGGCGGTATACCGCGGACCGATTCCGATGCGGACGCTGCAGCCAGCGTCGGCTCCGATGGTCTCGAGTTGAGAGAAACTGCTCCCCGGCTGAGCCTGATCCCCGGCTTCGCCGCGATGTTCGACGACGACGAGGAGCAGTGGCAGGACCGCGCACTGTGCGCGCAGACCGACCCCGAGGCATTCTTCCCGGAGAAGGGTGGGTCCACACGCGAGGCCAAGCGCATCTGCATGGGGTGCGAGGTTCGAGACGAGTGCCTCGAGTACGCGCTGGCAAACGACGAGCGATTCGGAATCTGGGGCGGGCTCTCGGAGCGTGAGCGCCGGCGCCTCAAGCGCGGAATCGTCTGACGACCGGAATCGGTCGTCGGCCCTCAGTCGTCGGCCCCGGGTACCTCGGGGTCGACGACCTCCGGGCCTACACCGAGGTACGTCGCGACCTGTTCGACTAGTACGTCGTGAACGAGATCCTCGAGGTCCTGAGGATCCTTGGCACGCAACTCGATCGGTCGCCGGAAGAGAACGATGCGTGCGCGTGTCGCGGTCCCGTGGCGATCGATTCCGGCCGGAATCAGTCGCGACAACGGGACAGGCCCGTCTGCCACCACCTCCGGCGGCCAATTCACCGAGTCCGGGTCGATGGCCCGGATTCGTGGCACGTCGTCCACCGCGATGTCGAGTTTGGTGAGCCGATCGTGCCACCGTGCATCGATCGGTTCGAACGCGCCCAGAACGGTGTGATCGAAATTCTCCGCACGTGTCCGCGCCGCGGGCAGATCCGGCGGGAACAGTGGTCCCCGGATCCCACGACCTCGCCGCGCGACCGAACGCGATGTCAGCGGGCGGGAACGACGTGCTCTTGCCATGCAGGCGAGATTACAGCGGGGCACCAGAGCGCCCCCCGCTATCCACGGCCGGCACCTCCCGTCGGCCGGCGTCGCCGCGGGGGTCGGCCGTGGTTCGGGCTCCGTCCGTCGGTGTGTCCCGGTAGGTCTACCCGACGCCGGGGGCTAGTCTCTTTACTTGTGAGATCACTACGTCGTTGCTGCCGGCCCGGGTGCAAGAACCCCGCTGTTGCGACCCTGACGTATGTGTATTCCGATTCCACCGCCGTCGTCGGGCCGCTGGCCACGGTCGCGGAGCCTCACTCCTGGGACCTCTGCGAGACCCATGCCTCGCGGATCACCGCACCCAAGGGGTGGGAGCTGGTGCGGTACGAGGGCGGATTCTCCTCCAGCACTCCCGACGAGGACGATCTGACGGCTCTCGCTGAGGCCGTACGTGAGGCGGGTTTGCGTGAGCGCGCCGGTGCCGAGTCCGGATCGGCCGAGTCGCGGCCGGGTGTTGCGTCGTCATCGACGACTCCCACTGCACGCACCGGTCGTCGCGGTCATCTCCGGGTCCTTCCCGACCCCGCCAACTGAGCATCTCACCTCGGTGGCGCTGTTTCACCGGTCGCCTCGGAGTCTTACTCCCGCGTCGGCCCCGACCACGAAATTCGACATAACGCCCGGGGAGGCGCAATCGGGGCGCTGACCACTAGGCTCGGTGCGACGATTCGACTCGCTCACCACACCGAGCCGAGTAGACCGGTGCGACCAGTGTGTCGCATCAATGAACAGCAGGAGTAAGCAGCAGTGACTCGATCCGCCGAATCCGTGAATGCCGTGATCAAGGCCTACGATGTGCGTGGTGTCGTGGGCGAGCAGATCGATCCGGACTTCGTGCGCGACGTGGGTGCGTCGTTCGCTCGACTGATGCGCGACGAGCAGGTCGGCGGCGAACGCGTGACACGGATTGCGATCGGCCACGACATGCGCGAGTCGTCTCCCACGCTCTCGCGAGCGTTCGCCGACGGAGTCGTGGCACAGGGCCTCGACGTCGTACACATCGGACTGGCATCGACCGATCAGTTGTACTTCGCGTCGGGGATCCTGAACTGCCCGGGCGCGATGTTCACTGCCAGCCACAATCCCGCCAAGTACAACGGCATCAAGCTGTGCCGTGCCGGCGCCAAGCCGGTCGGTCAGGACACGGGTCTGAATCTGATCGCTCGAGAGGTCGCCGAGGGCGTGCCCGCGTACGACGGTCCGGTGGGGACCATCGCCGAGGACGAGCTGCTCGAGCCGTACGCTGCCTTCGTGCGTGGGCTGGTGGACCTGACCGGGCTGCGCCCGCTGAAAGTTGCGGTCGACGCCGGCAACGGGATGGGCGGACACACCGTCCCGGCGGTGTTCGGCCCCATGCCGGTGACGGTCCTGCCGCTGTACTTCGAGCTCGACGGCTCGTTCCCGAACCACGAAGCCAACCCTCTCGATCCAGCGAATTTGGTGGATCTGCAGACTCTCGTACGCGAGACCGGTGCGGACGTCGGACTCGCGTTCGACGGCGACGCCGACCGCTGCTTCGTCGTCGACGAGAAGGGCGATCCGGTCTCGCCCTCGGCGGTGACCGCCCTGGTCGCGGAGCGTGAACTCGCCAAGGAGTCCGGCGGCACCATAATCCACAACCTGATCACGTCACGGTTCGTCCCCGAGCTGGTGGAGAAGCTCGGTGGTACGGCGGTTCGCACCCGGGTTGGGCACTCGTTCATCAAGCAGCAGATGGCCGAGACCGGTGCCGTCTTCGGTGGTGAGCACTCGGCGCACTACTACTTCCGCGACTTCTGGGGCGCCGACTCGGGCATGCTGGCGGCGTTGCACGTGTTGGCGGCTCTCGGCGAGCAGGAACGGACTTTGTCGGAACTGATGCAGTCCTACGAGGGCTACGCGGCGTCCGGTGAGATCAACTCGACTGTGGCCGATGCCGCCGAGCGCACGGCCGCCGTGCTCGACCTGTTCGCCGACCGCGCGGTCGCCGTCGATCGGCTCGACGGCGTTACCGTCGATCTCGCGAACGGGGCATGGTTCAACCTGCGCGCATCCAACACGGAGCCATTGCTACGGCTGAACGTCGAGGCGCGGACCCCTGAGGCGGTTGATGAACTCGTCGCAGAGATCCTGGGAGCAGTTCGCGCCTAGTCCGCGCGTTGCTGGGATACTCGAGTCACCTGAACTCGTCGAGGTACAGGGAGAGGGAGAAAGGGAGGTGTGTCGGTGATGACAGCTCCGTCGTCTCTGCTCGATCTCGATGACGTTGACGCTCTGCTCGCGGCGGACGTCGATGGCTCGCTCCGATTCGCTGCGCTCGGGGGTGCGCAGATCCGTGCTACCCAGGCCACGGTGGAGGAAGACGGCCTCGCGCGACTGCACGGTCTGCAACCTCGCAGTGTGGTGCTTGTGACCGGCGACGGATGCGCGTCACGTGCGGCCGAATTGTTGACGGCCGCGGTCGGTAGCCGGATCGGCATCCCGTTGGTCGAGAGCGTGGGAACCCCAATGTGGGTCGGGCCCCTCGATGTGGTCGTCGTGGCCGGTGACGACGCCGGTGATCCGCGGCTCGTCGAATCCGTGGACCGCGCGTTGGGACGCGGCGCTGAGGTCGTGGTCGCCGCTCCGGACGAGGGGCCGCTGCGCGCCGCGGGCGCGGGCCGTGCGACCACCCTGCCGCCGCGGGTTGCGGTACCCGACCATCACGGGCTGCTGCGGTATGTCGCGGTCTTTCTCGCCGTCCTGATCGCGATCGAGTCCGAGCGGGTGGCCGCGGTGTGCCCCGACCTGGGCCGCCTCGCGGAAGCGGTCGACGACGAGGCGCTGCGCGATCACCCGCGCAACGAGGTCTTCCACAATCCGGCCAAGTCGCTCGCCGCGCGTATCCGACGGCGCAGGGTCGTTCTCAGTGGCGATACCCGCGCCACCACGCACCTGGCCCGACACGGAACTGAGGTCCTCCTGCGCACCGGCGGCGCTGTCGCCGCTGCGGCAGACCTGTCGGAGGTTCTCACAGCCGGGCCCCTGTTCACCGCCGCGGGTTCGAGGCCGACCGGCGAAGACTCGCTCTTCCACGACGAGCAGATCGATGGCCCGATGCCCGGAATGCCTTTGCGTGTGTTCGTCTTGGCTTCGGAGGCGAATCGGCCGGCCGTCGAACGCCGGGTCGCTGCTTTGCCCGATGCCGACGTCGTCGTCGCGGCGTCGGATCAAGCCGGTCCACTGGGGCCGCCGGGATCCCCCACGGAGACAACAGCTGTCGCACGTGGAGAGTTAGAGCAGATTGCAGTTCTCGCCAGCCGGCTCGAGATGAGTGCGGCATACCTACGTTTGATCGGCGGTAACTAGTGCGCCAACTCGAAGGTGCGCTCCGTTCTTATGCATGGGGGTCACGAACCGCGCTTGCGGAGCTGAGCGGCCGCCCGAGCCCCAGCGCCCATCCGGAAGCGGAACTGTGGCTCGGCGCCCACCCCGCGGACCCCGCACATGTCATCGAAGACGGCGCCACGCGGTCTCTGCGGGATGTCATCGACGATGCCCCCACCCGGGAGCTCGGCGACCGGTGCGTCGCCACGTTCGGTGCGCGGCTGCCGTTCCTGCTCAAGGTTCTCGCCTCAGAAGAGCCGCTTTCGCTGCAGGCACATCCGAGCGCCGATCAGGCTCGTGAGGGCTTTGCGCGCGAGGAGGCAGCAGGTATTCCGGTCGACTCAGCCGAGCGCAACTACCCCGATGCGAGTCACAAGCCTGAGCTGGTGGTGGCGCTCACGCGATTCGAAGCACTCGCCGGCTTCCGAGATCCGCATCGGTCTGTACGGTTGCTCGGTGCCCTGAACGTCCCGGAACTCGAGCCGTACGTAAGTCTGCTCGCCGGCCAACCCGATTCGGGCGGTCTGCGCGCACTGTTCACCACTTGGATCACGTTGCCGCCGAAAGCGCTTGCGGCGTTGGTCCCACCCGTCCTCGACGGCTGTGTCGCCTACCTGTCGAGAACCGAAGCCGGGGACCTCGAATTCGCGCAGGAGGCTCGGACCGCGCTCGAACTCAGCGAGTGGTACCCGGGCGACGCCGGAATCCTGGCATCTCTGCTCCTGAACCGGGTGACGCTCGAACCAGGGCAGGGTCTGTTCCTCGACGCCGGCAACCTGCACGCGTATCTCCATGGCACGGCAGTGGAGATCATGGCGAACTCGGACAATGTCCTGCGAGGCGGGCTGACACCCAAGCATGTCGATGTGCCGGAGCTGCTGCGGGTCCTCGACTTCGAGTCGGTCGACGTCCCGGTACTGACTCCCATCGCGACCGAGAACGTCAGGGAGGTCGGGTACCAGACTCCGGCACCGGAGTTCCGGCTCTCACGTATCGACCTCGATGCCTCGGGAACCGAGACCGGAGCAACGACCTTCGGACCTGACGGACCACAGATTCTGCTGTGCACGTCCGGCGCGGCCAAGGTCGGCTGCGGTTCGCAGTCGTTGATGCTCGAGCGAGGGACAGCAGCTTGGATCTCGGCGTCGGACAACGAGGTTCACATCCAGGCTTGTGCTGAACACGCCCAGTTGTTCTTGGCCGGCGTAGGCGCGGTCGACGCCTGACGAGGGGTGTGTCCGGTGTCGGCTGGCGGGGGTAGGAAGGCGATCTTCGCGGCACTGACGGCGAACGCAGGAATCGCGGTGGCCAAGTTCGTGGGCTTTGCCATCACGGGTTCGTCGTCGATGCTGGCAGAATCGGTCCACTCGGTGGCCGACACATCCAATCAGGGGCTGCTGTTGGTCGGCCAGAACCGGGCCGAGCAGCAGGCCGACAAGCTCCATCAGTTCGGCTACGGGCGCAACCGCTATTTCTACGCCTTTGTCGTCGCACTGGTGCTCTTCACCCTCGGTTCGCTGTTCGCGATCTACGAGGGTGTCCACAAGATTCAACACCCCGAGGATCTGTCGTCACCGATCGTGGCCGTCATCATTCTGATGGCCGCGATAGCGCTCGAGGCCTACAGCTTCACGATCGCAGTTCGGGAATCGCGTCCACTCAAGGGCAACGCCAGTTGGTGGCACTTCATCCGGACGTCGCGCACGCCCGAGCTGCCGGTCGTCCTGCTCGAGGACGCCGGTGCACTCGTCGGCCTCGTCCTGGCGCTGGGCGGTGTCGGGCTCACCATGCTGACTGGCGATCCGGTGTGGGACGGCATCGGAACCCTTCTCATCGGAGCGCTCCTGGGCATCATCGCGATCGTCCTGATCATCGAGATGAAGAGTCTGCTCATCGGTGAAGGTGCCACGCAGGACGAGGAGGATCGGATCCTGGCGGCCCTCGTCGACGGCAACCGGATCGAACGGGTGATCCACTGCCGCACCCAGTACCTGGGACCCGAGGAGATTCTCGTCGCAGCCAAGGTTGCGATATCGCCGGGCTCGGGAATCGCGGACGTCGCGGCGGCGATCGATCAGGCCGAGGCCCGTGTCCGGGACTCTGTCCCCGCTGCCAAGTTGATCTACATCGAACCCGACCTGTACCGCGCGACCGTCGGCTAGCG
>NZ_RKLO01000001.1:209574-960349 GCF_004011825.1 Rhodococcus xishaensis
CCGACCGTGCCCGATGTGATCGGCTAGCGCCGACCGTGCCCGATGTGATCGGCTAGCGCCGACCGTGCCCGATGTGATCGGCTAGCGCCGACCGTGCCCGATGTGATCGGCTAGCGCCGACCGTGCCCGATGTGATCGGCTAGCGCCGACCGTGCCGATGTGATTGCCTTTCGGTCGGCCGTTCGCGAAACTGTCCCGGGTCCCATCTGCGGGCTTAGGCTGTTGACGAATCCGACCCCCGAGGAGGCTGCGATGGTGTTACCCGATCCGAAGCCGGCGAGCAGCCGCTCGGGGTTGTTCCGAACCAAGTCGGTCGAGCAGTCGATCGTCGAAACCGACGAACCCGAGACCAAGCTCCGCAAAGACCTCACTGCGTGGGACCTCACGGTCTTCGGTGTGGCGGTCGTGATCGGAGCGGGGATCTTCACACTCACCGCACGGACCGCGGGCAACGTCGCCGGACCATCGGTGTCGCTTGCCTTCGTGATCGCGGCGGCCGCCTGCGCCCTGGCGGCGCTGTGCTACGCAGAGTTCGCCTCCACTGTTCCGGTCGCGGGAAGCGCGTACACGTTCTCCTATGCGACGTTCGGTGAGTTCATCGCCTGGATCATCGGCTGGGATCTGATTCTCGAGTTCGCGCTCGCAGCGTCGGTGGTTGCGAAGGGCTGGTCACTGTATCTCGGTGAGGTGCTTGGTAGTTCGAGTCCGATAGTCAGCATCGGGCCGATCGACGTGGACTGGGGTGCCGTACTGGTCATCTCGGCCATCACCGTTGTGCTGGCAACTGGCACCAAGTTGTCGTCGCGGGTGTCGGCGGTGATCACCGCGATCAAGGTTGCGGTGGTCCTTTTCGTCGTGGTGCTCGGCGCCTTCTTCATCAAGTCCGAAAACTACTCGCCCTACATTCCCCCGGCGGCGTCCGGCAAGACGGAGGAAGGCTTGTCGCAGTCGCTGTTCTCGTACCTCACCGGAGCGGGCGGGAGTGACTTCGGCTGGTACGGACTGCTCGCCGCGGCCAGCCTGGTGTTCTTCGCCTTCATCGGTTTCGATGTTGTCGCCACGACTGCGGAGGAGACCAAGGACCCCCAGAGGGCGCTGCCCCGCGGCATTCTCGGTTCACTGGCGATCGTGACCGTGCTGTATGTGGCGGTCACCCTCGTGCTGACCGGAATGGTGAACTACACCGAACTGGCCGGCAACGATTCGACCCTCGCGACGGCGTTCGCTCTCAACGGGATGGACTGGGCGAAGAACCTCATCTCGGTAGGTGCCCTCGCCGGTCTTACCACCGTCATCATGGTGATGCTGCTCGGGCAGACGCGCGTGCTGTTCGCGATGTCGCGCGACGGGTTGATGCCGCGGGGCCTCGCGCCGACCGGCAAACACGGAACACCGGTGCGGATCACCGTGCTTGTCGGTTCCGTCGTCGCTGTCCTCGCGGCGGTCTTCCCGATCGGAACACTCGAAGAGATGGTCAACATCGGCACTCTGTTCGCGTTCGTGCTGGTGTCGATCGGCGTCGTGGTGCTGCGTCGTACACGGCCCGACCTTCCGCGCGGATTCCGGGTGCCCTTGGTGCCGTGGCTGCCGATCCTCTCCGTCCTGGCGTGCGTGTGGTTGATGATCAATCTCTCTGTGGAGACGTGGTTCCGCTTCCTGGCGTGGATGGCGATCGGCGTCGCCATCTACTTCGTGTACAGCCGCCGGCATTCGCTGCTCGGTGCGCGCGAGCGTGCGGCGGCCCGCGGCGACGGTTGAGTTCAGCGGCCGGGTGCTCATGAGGTAGTGCCCGTCCCCGGCCTCTACCGACACCCGATAGCCTGGGTCTGATTCCATATGGCTATCAGGAGAAGCAGCATGACGACCTCAGTTCCATCGGGCCCGGTGGCAGAGCATCGCAACGGTATCGACTTCAAGGTGGCGGACTTGTCGCTCGCGGAGTTCGGTCGCAAGGAAATCCGCCTCGCCGAGCACGAGATGCCCGGTCTGATGGACCTGCGTCGTGAGTACGCGGACGTTCTGCCGCTCAAGGGTGCTCGCATCTCCGGGTCTCTCCACATGACCGTCCAGACGGCGGTCTTGATCGAGACCCTTGTTGCGCTTGGCGCGCAGGTCCGTTGGGCCTCGTGCAACATCTTCTCGACGCAGGACCACGCGGCCGCGGCCGTCGTCGTCGGCCCCCACGGCACGCCGGAGGAGCCGAAGGGTGTTCCCGTCTTCGCTTGGAAGGGAGAGACTCTCGAGGAGTACTGGTGGGCCGCCGAGCAGATGCTCACGTGGCCGGCTGGTGCCGATGGAACACCCAGGACCGCCAACATGATTCTCGACGACGGTGGTGACGCCACGATGTTGGTGCTGCGCGGTACGCAGTACGAGAAGTCCGGCGTCGTCCCGCCCACCGACGACGAGCACGACTCTGACGAGTACAAGGTGTTCCTCGCTCTGCTCCGCAGGTCGCTCGAGGCGGACGCGGGCAAGTGGACCGCGATCGCCGAGTCCGTGAAGGGGGTCACCGAGGAGACCACGACCGGCGTCCTGCGGCTCTACCAGTTCGCGGCCGCCGGTGAGCTCGCATTCCCGGCGATCAATGTCAACGACTCGGTCACCAAGAGCAAGTTCGACAACAAGTACGGCACCCGCCACTCGCTGGTCGACGGCATCAACCGTGGTACCGACGTGCTGATCGGTGGCAAGGCTGTGCTCTTGTGTGGCTACGGCGACGTCGGTAAGGGTTGTGCCGAGGCGCTGCGCGGTCAGGGCGCTCGCGTCACCGTCACCGAGATCGACCCCATCAACGCCCTGCAGGCCATGATGGACGGCTTCGACGTCAAGACAGTCGAGGAGTTCATCGGCCAGGCCGACATCGTCGTGACCGCGACCGGTAACAAGGACATCATCTCGTTCGAGCACATGAAGCAGATGAAGCATCAGGCGATCCTGGGCAACATCGGCCACTTCGACGACGAGATCGAAATGGCGACGCTCGAACGCTCACCCGAGGTCACACGGATCAACATCAAGCCACAGGTCGACGAGTTCCGCTTCGCCGATGGCCACTCGATCATCGTGCTGTCTGAGGGGCGCCTACTGAACCTGGGCAACGCGACCGGCCACCCATCGTTCGTCATGTCGAACTCGTTCGCGAACCAGACGATCGCGCAGATCGAGCTGTTCACCAAGAGCGACGAGTACGACAACGAGGTCTACCGTCTCCCCAAGTACCTCGACGAGAAGGTTGCCCGCATCCACGTTCAGGCCCTCGGTGGCTCCCTCACGAAGCTGACCAAGGACCAGGCCGAATACATCGGCGTCGACGTCGACGGGCCGTACAAGCCCGACCACTACCGGTACTGATTCGTACCGGTCGGTTTTACGCCGATCGTCGCGGCGAACGGCCGGGGATGGCTTCCTGCCATCCCCGGCCGTGGTCGTAGCGGGGCCGTGGTCAGCACCGATAGGCTCGGCGCTCGTGGGAACTCTGATCGCCCTGGAAGGGCTCGACGGCGCAGGCAAGCGCACACTCGTCGCGAAGGTCGTCGCCCGGCTCGAGCAGCACGGCCTGCGGGTCGCGACGCTCGACTTCCCCCGTTACGGTGCTTCCATCCATGCCGATCTCGCCTCGGAGGCGCTCAAGGGGGCCCATGGTGATCTGAGCGAGTCGGTCCATGCGATGGCCGTGATGTTCGCGCTGGATCGCGCCGGTGCGGCCGAGCAGTTGAAAGAGCTCCTTGCGGCGCACGACCTCGTGATCCTCGACCGTTACGTCGCCTCGAACGCGGCCTACGGCGCCGCCAGGCTGCACCAGCACGGCGACGGTGAGTTCGTGGCCTGGATCGAGGATCTCGAGTTCGGACGTCTCGGGCTTCCGCGACCGGACCTGCAGATGCACCTCGACGTGCCGGTTGCGCTCGCCGGGGAGCGGGCACGGCGGCGCGAGGCGGGGGACAGTGTGCGCGCGCTCGACGCCTACGAGAAGGACAGCGAACTACAGGCTCGCACGGATGCTGTCTACCGTGAGTTGGCCGCGGCGAGCTGGAACTCGCAATGGTGGACGATCGCTCCCGATACTGATCCGGGCGCTTTGGCGGCTAAACTGGCACACTTACAGCAACGGGACGACACGCCGCAGCAACCTTAGGCGGCACTCCTCAGGAGTGAATGCTCCTTATTCGTGTTTCGCAGCCTCGAAGATGTAACGATAGGGATATGAAGCCAAGAATTCTGGTTGTCGACGATGACACAGCGCTCGCCGAGATGCTCACCATCGTGCTCCGCGGTGAGGGGTTTGAGCCTTACGTGGTGGGGGACGGCAGTCAGGCGTTGGCGGCTGTCCGGGAGACCCGGCCTGACCTAGTGCTCCTGGATCTCATGCTTCCGGGGATGAACGGCATCGACGTATGCCGTGTGCTGCGGGCCGAGTCGGGCGTCCCGATCGTCATGCTCACCGCGAAGACGGACACCGTGGATGTGGTCCTCGGTCTCGAATCCGGTGCGGACGACTACATCATGAAGCCGTTCAAGCCGAAGGAACTCGTGGCTCGGGTGCGCGCGCGTCTGCGCCGCACCGAGGAAGAGCCGGCCGAGGTCCTGAGCATCGGCGACATCATGATCGATGTACCGGCCCACAAGGTGACGCGCGACAACGCGCTCATCTCGCTCACCCCGCTCGAATTCGACCTCCTCGTCGCGCTCGCACGCAAGCCGCGACAGGTGTTCACTCGCGAGGTTCTCCTCGAACAGGTCTGGGGATACCGGCATGCTGCCGACACCCGACTGGTGAACGTCCACGTGCAGCGACTGCGCGCGAAGGTCGAGAAGGATCCCGAGAATCCCGAAGTGGTGCTGACGGTCAGGGGGGTCGGCTACAAGGCCGGACCACCGTGATCGGTGCCGGTCGTAACCGGCGGCGTGTCAACCGGGCATTCGCGTCGCTGATCGGCTGGTGTCGGGCATGGGGAAACTGGCTTACTCACCTCTGGCGTCGGTCACTTCAGCTCAGGGTCGTCGTCTCGACTTTGTCACTGTCATTGATCGTGATCACGATCCTGGGTGTCGTGCTCACGAGTCAGATCACCGATCGGCTGCTCGAGGCGAAGGTCACAGCCGCGACGGAGGAGATGGATCGGGCTCGCAGCACCATCGAGGCGCAGCTCTCGGGCGCTGACGACAGCGGATCGCTGCAGTTGCGACTCGATGCGGCTCGACTTGCACTGACTAACCGAGAGCCCGAGGGTGGTCAGACCTCAGGCTCCGCAGGTACCTTCGACCCGGTGCTCATCGTGCCGGGCGACGGACCCCGTGAACCCACCTACAGCGGGCCATTGGATGAGGTCCCGACGAGCCTGCGTGACTTCGTCCAAGCGAACCAGATCAGCTATCAGTTCGCGACGGTGTCCGACCCGGACGGCTATTCGGGTCCCGCGTTGGTCATCGGCAGCCCTACGTCGTCGGACATCTCCACGCTCGAGCTGTACCTGGTATTCCCGCTGGCCAGCGAGGACCGCAGCCTCTCGCTCGTACGTGGAACGATGCTGATCGGTGGCGCGGTCCTCGCTGTTCTGCTGGCCGCGATCTCGATGCTCGTGGCGCGGCAAGTGGTGCTCCCGATCCGGTCGGCGTCGCGCATCGCAGTGCGATTCGCGGACGGCCGGCTCAAGGAACGCATGCCGGTTCGGGGCGAGGACGACATGGCGCGACTGGCGATGTCGTTCAACGAGATGGCCGAGAGCCTGTCGAAGCAGATCATGCAGCTGGAGGAGTTCGGCAATCTGCAGAAGAGATTCACTTCGGATGTGAGTCACGAGCTGAGGACACCATTGACGACCGTTCGCATGGCCGCGGACCTCATCCACGACAGCAGCGACGACCTCGACCCGCTCCTCAAGCGGTCGTCCGAGTTGCTGGTCACGGAGTTGGACCGGTTCGAGAGCCTGTTGGGAGACCTGCTCGAGATCTCGCGGCACGATGCCGGAGTCGCGGAACTCGCGGCCGAGCAGTTGGACGTGCGGATGTGTGCAGAGGCGTCGATCTCGACGGTTCGGCATCTGGCCAGGGAGACGGCGACCGAACTCATCGTGGACTTCCCTGACGATCCGGTGATCGCGGAGGTCGATCCACGCCGCGTGGAACGCATCCTGCGCAACCTGCTGGCGAACGCGATCGACCACGGCGAGGGTAAGCCTGTCTTGCTGAGGCTGCGGGCCGACGATGATGCTGTCGCCTTCACCGTGCGTGACCAGGGCATCGGTTTGCGGCCAGGGGAGGAGAAGTTGGTCTTCAACCGCTTCTGGCGGTCGGATCCTTCCCGGGTGCGTCGTTCGGGCGGCACCGGCCTGGGACTGGCGATCAGCGTCGAGGACGCGAACCTGCACAACGGCACCCTCGAGGCATGGGGCGAGCCCGGTCGCGGCGCGTGTTTCCGGCTCACGTTGCCGCGGGTGCGCGGGCGCAAGGTCACTCGTAGTCCGTTGCCGCTCAAGCCGGGCACCGCGAAACTTCCGCAGGGCCTACAGTTGCCTGGAACGCGAGCGGTAGCGGCGAACGGGGGCGCGGAGGCGTTGCCCGAGGAGGTGCGTCTCGAGCAGGCAGCCCTCGGCGGCGCTTCCACGTCTGCCGGCGAAGAGTCTCCTGCCGCGGGTGTGCAGGCAGAACTGCCTGAGGTGTCCACAGTGGCCATGCAACCGGACCCGGATCCGGACGAGTCCCCGACGATCCCGAGGGTGCGGGAGCGGAAGTCGTGAGGGGGCGTCGTTCACGCTGGGCGTACCTGCGCGTCGCGGGTGCGGCGCTCACGCTCGCCATCCTTGCCTCTGGCTGTGCGAATCTTCCTGACTCGTCGGCGCCCCAGGCGATCGGCACGATCCAGCCGGCGCCGCACAACACGAGCGTCCCCGCCCCGGCTCCCGGGCGAGAGCCGGAACTGTTGTTGCGGGATTTCATCGAGGCCTCCGCGGACCCGGCAAACCGCCATCTCGCGGCCCGCCAGTACCTCACCAAGGAAATGTCGGCCCGATGGGACGATGCCGCGAGCGCGACGATCGTCGACAAGATCGACCTGATCACTGACTCGCGATCGGCCGACCATGCGGTCTACACGGTCCGGGCCAACCGGGTTGGCCGACTCGAGCCGGGCGGCGTCTACCGCGCGGTGCAGGGACAGTACGAGGCCAAGTTCAGTTGGGTCAAGGTCGACGGTGAGTGGCGTATAGATGATCTGCCTGACGGCGTGATCATGGACCGGCCCGATTTCCTCAGTTCCTACCAGCGCAATTCGCTGTACTTCCTCGAGCCGACTTCGCAGACCGTCGTCCCGGACCCACGCTGGGTTGCCTCGAGTCAGGACCAGCGCGCGACCCAATTGATCGGTCTGCTCATCGACGGGCCCAAGTCGTTTCTGTCGGGGGCGGTGCGCAACGAACTCGGTTCCGGCGTGTCGGTGTTCGGCCCCATCACCAAGGCCGACGGCCAGCAGTCCCGGGTCGGTGTCGGGCTGGGTGGAATACGCGTGGACTTCCAGGGGCTGGGTCAGATGAGCGTGGAGTCCCGGGAACTTCTTGCCGCGCAGGTGATCTGGACCCTGGCGAACGCGGACATCTCGGGGCCTTACGTGCTGCTTGCGGACAGTCAACCACTTGACGAGCGGTACGCGAGTGGATGGACCACGGCGGACGTCGCCTCGCTCAATCCGCTGGCGACGGCGAGTGCACCTGTCGGGCTGCACGCGCTGAACGGGGGCGGACTCCTCCGCGTCGGCGACGGCGGCGTCGCGCCGGTGCCCGGATACTTCGGGGCGTCCGACAACCTTCGTTCGGCCACGATCTCACCGGACGGGACCCTGACGGCTGCGGTCGCGGAGACGCGGCTCCCTGCACCGGAGCCACAGACGGCCTTCGTCGTGGGGACGTATGACGGCAACGTCGCGACAGCACTCGAGGCGCAGACGATCACTCGGCCCACGTGGGCGCTCGACGGCTCCACCGTGTGGGCCGTGGTGAACAACTCGACCGTCGTGCGGGTTGTCCGCGAGACCGGCACCGGCAAGCTCACGACGATCGACGTCGAGAGTGGCGCCATCTCCGAGTTGGGCGGGCCGATCACGGAGCTACGGTTGTCCCGGGATGGCGTCCGGGCCGCACTGATCGTGGACGGTGAGGTGTACGTCGCAACGGTGACACGCCCGTCGGACGGCGGGTACTCGCTGACCGAGCCCCGGGCCATCGCACACGGCCTGGGCAGTCCCGCGGTGTCGCTCGATTGGAGCACAGCGGACACGGTGGTCGTGGTCCGTGCCGGTTCGGATGATCCGGTCGTGCAGGTGGCCGTCGACGGGTCTCGGATGGATAGGCTGCCGAGTCGGAATCTCACGTCACCGGTTGTCGCGGTCGACGCCACGTCAACCACCGAGTACGTCGCCGATTCGCGTGCGGTCTTCGAGCTCAAGAAGAATGGCCAGGCCGGTGACCAGTACTGGCGTGAGGTGCCCGGACTGGCCGGTTCCCGCGCGATTCCAGTGCTGCCAGGTTGATCCGGTTGCCGTAGTCGTCGGGGGCCGTTGCCGGGGGGCGATGGTTGTCGTGGGCGGCGGGCACACTGATCGCGTGCGCGCGCTCCTCGACCTCGTCCTGCCCGCCGAATGCGGGGGCTGCGGTAGACCCGGTAATGGTTGGTGCGACAGGTGCAGGTGTGCTCTGGCCGATGTGCCCGTCGCGGTGTGTCCTCGCGTGGACCCCGGTGTCCCCGTGTGGGCGCTCGGGCCGTACTCGGGACCGCGGCGCAGTGCGGTGATCGCGGCGAAGGAACGGGGTCGGCGTGATCTCGCCGACCCGTTGGGCCTCGCTCTCGCTCACGCGGTCGAGACCCTGCGCCGGTGGAGCGAGCTCGCTCCGCCCCGGCGCGGACCGCTGTGCCTCGTGCCGGCGCCGACGCGTCCCCGCGCCGCGCGCAGGCGCGGGGGCGACCCGGTTCTGCGGTCGGCCCGTGTCGCGGCAGGGGTTCTCCGTGACGGCACCCGCGTTGCGCCGATCTTGTCGATGCGTCGGGGTGTACGGGACTCCGTCGGACTGTCCGTGACGCAGCGGCAAGAAAATCTGGCCGGCCGGATCACAGTCTCAGGGGTGGCGCAGCCCCGGACCGGCGATGTGTCGGGTCTCGAGGTGGTCCTGGTCGACGATGTCGTCACGACCGGAGCAACCGCGGCGGAATCCGTTCGTGCCCTCGCCACCACGGGACTGTGCGTCGCGGGCGTGCTCGTCGTGGCGGCAGCATGATTGGACATTCGCAGCACTGTCCGGTAGACCCCTCCTGCCCAGCGGATTAGGACGAGTCCGACAAATGTCTCGCAGGACACATTGGTGAAGTGGGGCTGAACGGTGGCAAACGAAGCGGTTACGTACTAGCGTCGGTCACACCCGAAGTCACAGGTGGGAGGTGATATTCCACATTCTGATTCCGGGTGGTTCCCCGCCCGGTTCGAGATCGAACTCGCCGGTCTCACGAACTGAGCCGGCCGTTAATCGGGAGGTACGAGTGACGACCCCTGCAAAGGCCTCGGTCTTCGTGGATGAGGACACTACAGAGGCTTCAGTTCCGTCGGGCGTCAGTAACGCCGAAATCGTCGTCAAAGGACGGAACGTGGAAGTTCCGGACCATTTCCGGGTCTACGTTTCAGAGAAGCTCGCACGACTCGAGCGTTTCGATCCCACCATCTTCCATTTCGACGTCGAGCTCCAGCACGAACGCAATCGCCGACAGGCCAAGAGCTGTCAGCGAGTCGAGATCACGGCCCGCGGCAAGGGGCCTGTCGTCCGAGCCGAAGCGAGTGCGGACAGTTTCTATGCGGCGTTCGAATCCGTGACTGCCAAGCTGGAAAGCCGATTGCGTCGCACGAAGGATCGGCGCCGCGTCCACTACGGCGAGAAGACTCCCGTCTCCGTGGCGCAGGCGACAGCCACTCTCGCACAAGACGATTCGTTGGCGATCGATCGCGAACACTCTCTGGACGGCGAGGCTCCGCTCGGTCCGGGGCAGATCGTCCGGACGAAGGTTCACCCGTCCGAGCCGATGACCGTCGACGACGCGCTCTACGAGATGGAACTGGTTGGACACGACTTCTATCTCTTCCACGACAAGGAGACCGACCGGCCTTCGGTCGTGTACCGCCGCCATGCGTTCGACTACGGGTTGATTCGCCTGGCGTGACATCGCGGACTGTCGGTCTACTCGCTTGACCGTGATTGCGCATACCATGGGATCCGGCAGGGGTCACCCGACCTCGGCCGGATTCTGCTGTCAAGTACCTGACGTGGGATCCTGACATCGGATTGAGGACAAAGAAGACTGTGCCGTCACTGTCGCTATCGAAGCTGCTCCGTGTAGGTGAAGGCCGCATGGTGAAGCGGCTGAAGAACATCGCCGACCATGTGTCCTCCCTCTCTCCCGAGGTCGAGAAGCTGTCCGACGAGCAGCTGCGGGCAAAGACCGACGAGTTCAAGAAGCGCTTCGCGGACGGCGAGTCGCTGGACGAGATGCTGCCCGAGGCATTCGCGGTGGCCCGTGAAGCATCCAGTCGCGTCCTGACCCAGCGCCACTTCGACGTCCAGGTGATGGGTGGCGCGGCGCTGCACTTCGGCAACGTCGCCGAGATGAAGACCGGTGAGGGCAAGACGCTGACCTGCGTCCTTCCGGCGTATCTCAACGCGATCTCCGGTGCCGGTGTGCACGTGGTCACCGTCAACGACTACCTCGCCCGGCGTGACGCGGAGTGGATGGGTCGTGTCCACCGCTTCCTCGGGCTCGAGGTCGACGTGATCCTGTCCGGTATGACGCCGGCGGAGCGGGCCAAGGCGTACGCGGCTGACATCACGTACGGCACGAACAACGAGTTCGGCTTCGACTATCTACGCGACAACATGACGCACACCCTCGACGATGTGGTCCAGCGTGGCCACAACTTCGCCATCGTCGACGAGGTCGACTCGATCCTCATCGACGAGGCCCGCACCCCGTTGATCATCTCGGGTCCGGCCGACGCGTCCAGCAAGTGGTACGGCGAGTTCGCGCGCATCGCGCCGCTGCTCAAGCGGGACGTCCACTACGAGGTCGACATCAAGAAGCGCACGATCGGCGTGCACGAGGCCGGTGTCGAGTTGGTCGAGGACCAGCTCGGCATCGACAATCTGTACGAGGCTGCGAACTCGCCGCTCGTGAGCTACCTGAACAACGCCATCAAGGCGAAGGAGCTCTACCAGCGCGACAAGGACTACATCGTCCGCGACGGTGACGTCATCATCGTCGACGAGTTCACCGGGCGAATCCTTGCCGGCCGCCGCTACAACGAGGGCATGCACCAGGCGATCGAGGCCAAGGAAAAGGTCGAGATCAAGGCCGAGAACCAGACCCTGGCGACGATCACGCTGCAGAACTACTTCCGGCTGTACGACAAGCTGTCGGGCATGACCGGTACGGCCGAGACCGAGGCCGCCGAGCTGCACCAGACGTACGGATTGGGCGTCATCCCGATCCCGACGAACCGTCCACTGATCCGTGCCGACAACGGCGACTTGATCTACAAGACCGAAGAGGCAAAGTTCAACGCGGTCGTCGACGACGTCGTCGAACGGCACCAGAAGGGTCAGCCCGTTTTGATCGGCACCACGAGCGTGGAACGCTCCGAGTACCTGTCGAAGCAGTTCACCAAGCGCGGCGTCGCGCACAACGTGCTCAACGCGAAGTTCCACGAGCAGGAGGCGACCATCATCGCCGAGGCCGGCCGTTCGGGTGCCGTCACCGTTGCGACCAACATGGCTGGTCGTGGTACCGACATCGTGCTCGGGGGCAACCCGGACATCATCGCGGACATCGTGCTGCGCAAGCAGGGCCTCGATCCGGTGCACAACCCGGAGGAGTACGAGGCGGCCTGGGAGGGCGCCCTCGAGAAGGTCAACTTGGAAGCCCAGGAGGATGCCGACAAGGTCCGTGATGCCGGCGGTCTGTACGTGCTCGGTACGGAGCGGCACGAGTCCCGCCGCATCGACAACCAGCTGCGTGGTCGTTCCGGCCGTCAGGGTGATCCGGGCGAGTCCCGGTTCTACCTGTCGCTCGGTGACGAGTTGATGCGGCGCTTCAACGGTGCCGCACTCGAGTCGATCATGACGCGCCTGAACCTGCCCGACGACGTCCCGATCGAGGCCAAGATGGTCTCGAAGGCGATCAAGAGCGCGCAGACACAGGTCGAGCAGCAGAACTTCGAGATCCGCAAGAACGTCCTCAAGTACGACGAGGTGATGAATCAGCAGCGCACGGTCATCTACGAAGAGCGCCACCGCATCCTCGAGGGCGAGGACCTCGAGGGCCAGGTGGAGTCGATGATCACCGACGTCGTGACCGCCTACGTCGACGGCGCGACCACCGAGGGCTACGTCGAGGACTGGGACCTCGAACAGCTGTGGACCGCGCTCCAGACGCTGTACCCGGTCGGCATCGACCACAAGGAACTCGTCGGTTCCGCAGAGGCCAGTGAGTCCGACCTCGACCGCGACGGACTTCTCGAGGCACTGCTGAAGGATGCGCGCGACGCGTACGCCAGACGGGAGCAGCAGATCAACGAGGTCGCCGGCGAGGGTGCCATGCGTGAACTCGAACGTCGCGTGCTGCTGTCGGTACTGGACCGCAAGTGGCGAGAGCACCTCTACGAGATGGACTACCTCAAGGAGGGCATCGGCCTGCGAGCGATGGCGCAACGTGATCCGCTGGTCGAGTACCAGCGCGAGGGCTACGACATGTTCACCGGGATGCTCGACGGCCTCAAGGAGGAATCGGTCGGCTTCCTGTTCAACCTGCAGGTCGAGGCCGGCGCCCCACAGGCCGGCGCCCCACAGGCCGGCGGCGCTCCGGTGAGCGTGACCGCGGCGTCCGCTGCAGCCACGGCGGCCGGCGGGCCGGCGCTCGGCGGTCAGCGTCCGGTTGAACCCACCCGCTCAGAGGCCCAGCCCGCGCCGCAGCCGCAGCCACAGCCGCAGCCACAGCGGGCTCCGGTCGCACTCCGGGCCAAGGGTCTCGACGAGGAGAGGCCGCGCGGGTTGACGTTGTCGGGTCCGGCGGAGGACGGTAGCGCTCAGGTCAGCCGAGTTGCCGGTGACCGAGGTGCCCGTGACGCAGATGGCCCGGCGGGCACGCGCCGCGAGCGCCGCGAGGCAGCCCGGGCAGAAGCCAAGTCCAAGAAGGCGCCCAAGTCCAAGCGCAAGCGCTGAGGCCGGGCCCGACCCGGGCCCGAGCGTGACGCGGGGATGTCACGTCAGGCGATCCGCAGCGACGTGATCGCCCATCCGGGCGAGCGTGCGCCATTGCCGCTTTCGATGCGCGCGGCAATGGCGAACACCCGATCTCCGCGCGTGTAGGTTCCGAATACCTCCGCCGCATCGGACCGGACCGACCGCACTCGGACGCGCTCGAGCGTCGCTGTCCCCAGCCGACGCCCAGCGTGCCCGGTGGACCGAACGATCGAGTGGATGACGTCGACCACGGCCGGCACGGCGACGGCGCGTAGTTGGGCCGGTACCCGACGCCGGTCCATCACCTCGAGTGTCAGACGCAGCGCCAGCTCGGCGAAGCGTCGCGCCTCGGGTGTGACTTCTTCGGTGTGCAGTGCAGGGTGGTCGTGCAGTGTGGATCGACGTGGCGACCGGCCGCTGTGTGGGGATAGCTGTGACGTCGAGGAGAGTGCGGGCGACGGTGTGCGCCGCCGTACAGATGTATGGGTGTCGTTCGCGGGGGGCTCGAATTGTGGTGCTGGGGAAAGGAAGCGGTGCCCTGTGCTCATTCTGTGCCTCTCCGGCGCCGCGGTCACCGGTAGGACGGCGGGCGGCACGCATCGTGGACATGTACCGCCGGTGCCCGACAGTACTTGCGGGTCGAGTCCGCGGAGAGGACGGAATCTGGCGCTCAGCATGACACGTTCGTTCGCCGAAAGCGAGAGTGCGAACACGGTCCGTGTGGACAAGCCTCGTCATTGGCGTCGGTGAGTCCTAGGGTGAGGACGTGCGCGGATTGGTGCTGGACTTCGGTGGGGTCCTCGACGGACCGGGTGCGGACACCGGGCTCATGGCAGGGATCGTTGCCGATGCACGCCGGCGCGGCATAAGGACAGCGATCCTGAGCAACGATCCCGGTGGACCGGGCGCTCAGCTGCTGCGAGACCTCGCGGGCCCATTCGTCGACGACGTCGTGTTGTCCGGCGATGTCGGGATGGCGAAGCCGGACCTACGGATTTACGCACTGGTAGCCGCCCGGCTCCGACTCGATCCGGGCGATTGTGTGTTCGTGGATGATCTCGTGGTCAACGTGCGCGCGGCGGCAGCAGCAGGCATGGTGGGTGTACACCACGTCGATCCGTCGATTGCCGTGGAAGAGATTACGATTCTTCTTGATTCGGACATTGGTTCCGATTCGGATGGCGACGCGAAGGGCAGGGGGCGGTAATGGCGAGGGCGACGAGGCTGACGACGCAGGACGCGTCGTTCTACTTTCTCGACGAGAGCAACACCCCGATGCACCTGGGTTCGCTCGCGATCCTGCAGTTGCCCAAGTCTGGACTCGACTTCGACGCCGTGCTGCGCCTCATCGAAAGCCGGTTGCATCTGGTTCCGCGCTACCGACAAAAGGTTCGTGAGGTCGCGCACGGCCTCGCCCGGCCGGTTTGGGTGGACGACCCTGACTTCGACATCACGTACCACGTGCGACGGTCGGCGTTGCCATCGCCGGGTAGCGACGACCAGTTGCATGATCTGGTGGCGCGGTTGACTTCCCGGCCGTTGGACACCAGTCGGCCGTTGTGGGAGATGTACGTCGTCGAGGGACTGGCCGGGAACCGGTGCGCGCTGTACACCAAGTCGCACTCGGCGCTGGTGGACGGAGAACAGGCGCTCGAGATCAGCCAGGTGATCCTCGACGAGGACGAAGTTCCGCCGCCCATGGCCGACGATCTGTGGATACCCGAACCGGCACCGGGGGAGCCGGCCCTCGTCGCGGCGGCGCTCGCCCAAGTCGTTTCCCAGCCCCGGGAGGGCGTCGAGACGCTACGAATGACGTTGCGCGACATGACATCACTGGTCGACGGGACGACAGAGGCGCTCGGCAAGTTGGTCGCAATGATGCGCACTGCCACACAGTCGGCGCCGTCGAGCCCCCTGAACACGCCCATTTCGCGTAGCCGGCGGTTCGCTGTGGCTCGCACGGAACTCGAGCGCTACCGCAAGATCCGGGCCCGCTATGGGTGTTCGATCAACGACGCTGTCCTCACCGTGGTGACAGGTGCACTGCGAACCTGGCTCCTCTCACGCGGTGAACCGGTATCGGAAGCGACGGCGCTGCGGGCATTGGTGCCCATGTCGATCTCTGAGGCCCGTCCCGGCACGAAGGGCAGGAGCGTGGTCGACGTCTGCGGGGCCGACGAGGCCGGGCAACCGCACGGCCGGACATCGTCGTTCCTGGTAGACCTTCCTGTGGGCGAACCGAATCCGGTGGTGCGACTGTCGCATGTGGCCCATGCGACGGAAGCGTTTGCGCGGCAGAGTCAGCAAGTGACGGCACAGACCATGATCCGGTTGTCGGGGTTCGCGCCGGCGTCGTTGCACGCGCGGGGCGCCCGGGCTGCGAGCAGCCTGTCGCAGCGCATGTTCAACTTGATGGTTGCGAATGCGCCCGGCCCGCAGATCCCGCTGTATCTGGCAGGGATGCGGATGGTCGAGATGTACCCGCTGTCCCCGTTGCTGAAGAACCAGACGCTTAGCATCGGCCTGACGTCCTACGACGGGTACGTCCACTACGGTTTGAATGCCGATCGCGACGCCATGCCCGATGTCGACGTGGTCGCCGCGTCGTTGCAGGAGTCTCTCGAGGAGTTGGTGGATGTCAGTGGCTGAGCGGTGGTCGACCCCGTGCCGGACCGCGCGAACCGGAGGTCGGGCGTGAGGGTCTACATTCCCGCGACCATCGCGATGCTGCGGCAACTGGTGGCCGATCGGGAGTTGTCCCCGGTGAGTCGGACCGCATTCGCGGTGACCCCGGCGCTGCGGGAGGCGTACACCTCAGGAGACGACGACGAACTCTCCGAGGTCGCGATGGCCGAGGCTGCGCGTGCATCGCTGCGGCTGATCGGGGCAGGCGCTCTTGGGGACGAGGGTGACGGCGCGAAGCCGATGTATCGACGTGCGGTGGTCGCCGCGGACGTCGACAGCGCGGTATTTCGTCCGGACCTCGACGACGCGGTGGTCCGGCTCGGTGACGTAGTCACGCTCTCCCAGGTCGCGTCGGTGCACGTCGATCTGGCCGAGGCAGAGGCCGACGTCGAGAATGCCGCCGGGGTGGTCGACGCCGCCGATCTGGGCGACGAGGACGCCGAGTTCGTCCTCGGTGACGCGGAGGACCACGAGCTCGCCTGGTACGCCACTCAGGAGCTGCCGTTCCTGCTCGACTTGCTCTGATTCGGCCTCGGCGAATCCTCACCGAGTTCGGCCTCGGCGAATCCTCGCTCTGGCTCACTACCTGAACGTAACTTACGCAACCGTAGCTATATGCCCTACGCTGGCCATAGCTCGAAGGGAGATGGAGGTCGGATGGGACTCAAGAGCTGGATCGAGACGCCGGCGGTGAAGGCCGCGGGCTCGAACCGGTCCACGATGGCAAACCTGGTGCGTGGCGCTGTCACCCGGTTGACGACGCCGTTGCTCCCCGACGACTACCTACAGCTGGTCAATCCGCTCTGGTCCGCTCGCGAGTTGCGTGGACGAATCGTGGAGGTCCGCACCGAGACGGCCGACTCGGCGACCTTGGTTATCAAGCCGGGGTGGGGGTTCGACTTCGACTACCAACCGGGTCAGTACGTCGGCATCGGCATCCACGTCGACGGACGGTGGCACTGGCGCTCGTACTCGCTCACGTCGGCTCCCAACGTCGACCACAAGCTGATCTCGGTCACAGTCAAGGCGATGCCCGAGGGCTTCCTGTCGAGCCACCTGGTGACGGGCGTGCCGTCGGGCACGATCGTCCGGCTGGCGGCTCCGACCGGCAACTTTGCGCTCCCCGAGCCGCCGCCGGAGAAGATCCTCTTCCTCACCGCCGGAAGCGGCATCACCCCGGTCATGTCGATGCTGCGGACGATGAACCGCCGCGGCGATCTGCCCGACGTCGTTCACGTCCATTCGGCGCCGACTGAGGACGCGGTGATGTTCGCGGAGGAACTCGCTGCTCTGAGCGAGACGCATGGGTCGTTCCAGCGTCATGTCCAGCACACTCGCTCACAGGGCAAGTTCGCACTGTCTTCGCTCGACGAGGTCTGTCCGGACTGGCGCGAGCGGCAGACGTGGGCGTGCGGTCCGCTGGCGATGCTCGACGAGATCGAGAAGACGTGGGACCGCGAAGGCATCGCGTCACGGCTGCACCTCGAACGCTTTGCCGTCTCACGGGCCGATCTGTCCGGGGAGGGTGGCACGGTGACGTTCGCGAAGTCCGGCAAGCAAGCGGATGCCGACGGTGCGACGACGCTACTCGAGGTGGGGGAGAAGGTCGGCGTCCAGATGCCGTTCGGCTGCCGTATGGGCATCTGTCAGACCTGTGTGGTGCCGCTCGCCTCCGGTCATGCGGTCGACCTGCGAAACGGCAAAGAACACAGCGAGGGCGAACGCATCCAGACCTGTATCTCTGCTGCGGCGGGCGACTGCACCCTCGAGGTGTGACCTCCGTGTGATCGCGGTATCCGGCGCATTGCCGGGTGTGATCTCGGTATCTGGCCCATTGCAGGGTGCTCATGTTGCCGTATCGTTGCGCGCACTGCCTCGCGTCGCTGACCGACGCCGGTGAGCTGATCTACCCCAACGGAGGACCCTCGGTGGCCATCACCGACATCAAAGAGTTCGCCCACCTTACCGACTTCGACATCGAGGCCCTCGGACACGAGCTGGACACCATCCGACGCGAAGTCGAGGAGTCCCGCGGCGTGTGCGACGCGCGCTACATCCGCCGTGTCATCCGGCTACAGCGCTCGCTCGAACTGGGCGCCCGGGCCGTCCTGTTCGGCAGCCGCAAGCGCCCGCTGTGGATCCTTGGCGCCGGCATGCTCAGCGTCGCGAAGATCATCGAGAACATGGAACTCGGGCACAACGTCAGCCACGGCCAATGGGACTGGATGAACGATCCGGAGATCCACTCCACCACGTGGGAGTGGGACATGACCGGAGTGTCCGAGCACTGGAAGCGCGCTCACAACTACTCGCACCACACCTACACCAACATCGTCGGAATGGACGACGACGTGGGTTTCGGAATCCTGCGGATGACGCGCGACGAGAAGTGGCGTCCGGTCAACCTGCTGCAACCGATCGCGAACGTCGTGCTCGCCGCCGGCTTCGAGTGGGGCATCGCCCTGCACGACCTGAAGGCACAAAAGCTCCTCGAGGGCGTCAACCGATACCAGCTGAACACCGCGCCGAACCGGCAGTTCGCAATCAAGATCGCGCGACAGCTCGGCAAGGACTTCGTCCTGTTCCCGGCAATGACGGGGCGGGCGTGGAAGAACACGCTCACCGCAAACGCGACGGCAAACCTCGTGCGCAACCTGTGGACGTACGCGGTGATCTTCTGCGGCCACTTCCCGGATGGCGCGGAGAAGTTCACGATCGAGCAGTTCGCGACCGAGACCCGCGCCCAGTGGTATCTGCGTCAGATGCTGGGCAGCGCCAACATAGATGCGGGCCCGGTGATGGCGTTCATGACCGGCAATCTCAGCTACCAGATCGAGCACCACCTGTTTCCGGACCTGCCGTCGAATCGGTACGCCGAGATCGCGGTCAAGGTGCGGGCACTGTGCGAGAAGTACGACTTGCCCTACACGACCGGTCCGCTGAGCCGCCAATATCTGCTCGCGCTACGCACGATTCACAAACTGGCCCTGCCCGACCGCTTCCTGAAGCGGACATCGGACGATGCTCCCGAGACGTCGTCTGAGCACAAGTTCCGCTCGACGGGATCTCGGATCACGGAGGCGTTTCGGATCGACGCCGAGACCGGGCGCCGCCGGGGGCTACTTTCGGCATTGCGTGACCACGCCGAGGCTCAGGTGGCCAGGCGCCGCTCGAAACGCCGACGGCAGCTCCAGTGACCTGTCTCACAGTTGCCCACGCTAAACCTACGGTGACGTAACTTACGGTAAGTTAAGGCGCGTGGCGATTACGGACATCAAGGAGTATGCGCATCTGACGGATGCCGACGTCGAGGCGCTCGGACGCGAACTCGACGCCATTCGTCGGGAGGTTGAGGATTCGCGCGGCGAGCGCGACGCGCGCTATATCCGCAACACGATCCGGCTGCAGCGCAGCCTCGAGATCGGTGGGCGGGCCGTCCTGTTCGGTAGCCGCAAGCGCCCGCTGTGGATTCTCGGTGCCGGCATGCTCGGCGTTGCGAAGATCATCGAGAACATGGAACTCGGGCACAACGTGATGCACGGGCAGTGGGACTGGATGAACGATCCCGAGATCCACTCGTCTCATTGGGAGTGGGACAACGCGGATCCCTCCGAGCACTGGAAGCAGACGCACAACTACCTGCACCACAAGTACACGAACATCGTGGGCATGGACGACGATGTGGGATACGGCCTGATCAGGGTCACCCGTGACCAGAAGTGGAGGCCGTTCAACTACGGCAACCTCGTCTACAACGCACTGCTGGCGACGATGTTCCAGTACGGCGTCGCCATCCAGCACCTCGAGCTGGGCAAGGTCGTCGTGGGTCGGGACAATCGCGCCGAGACCAAGATCAAGTTGCGTCAGGTCGGGCAGAAGATCGGCAAGCAGATCGCCAAGGACTACGTCGTGTACCCGGCGCTGACCGGCAAAGCGTGGAAGTCCACGTTCACCGCGAACCTGACCGCCAACGTCATCCGCAACCTGTGGACCAACGCGGTCATCTTCTGTGGCCACTTCCCGGACGGTGCCGAGAAGTTCACGAAGGCGGATGTCGACACGGAGACGCATGCGGAGTGGTACCTGCGCCAGATGCTCGGCAGTGCCAACATCAGCGGCGGCCCGCTCACGCACTTCATGACGGGCAACCTGAGCCATCAGATCGAGCACCACATCTACCCGGATCTACCCTCGAATCGGTACGCCGAGATCGCGGTCAAGGTGCGGGCACTGTGTGAGAAGTACGACCTGCCGTACACGACCGGCCCGCTTTTCCTGCAGTACCTCAAGGCATGGCGCACCATCGCGAAGCTGTCGTTGCCGAACAAGTACCTCAAGGACACCACGGACGACGCCCCCGAGACGGCGTCCGAGCGCAAGTTCGACGGCAACACGACTGCGACGGTCGACCCGGTGACAGGCCGACGTCACGGCTTGCTGTCGGCTATCAGGAGGTCGAAGAAGCGCCGCGGCGTGCGGGCGTTGCTGTCGCGTTAGCGTCCCCTCTACGGACTGCGCGCGGCTCGCGTGCCGCGAGGGCACCCGGTCGGATTACCGGCCGGGTGCGCGCCGCGTCTGGGCTGTGAGCTCGAACTGGGCCGTGGGGTGTGGAACGCCGTTGACCTGTATCTGCACGTGATGAGTTCCGGGATAGTAGCGCCTCGTCGAGATCGGCACGAAGCTGTGGCGCCGGACGATCGTCCACTCGGCTCCCGCCTCGAGCGTGCGCGACGACAGTTTGAACACCTTCGTCCCGTGGGAACCGTCAGCCCGCAGAAATAGCACGCAGTAGTCCACGAGGTATGTGGCCTGCCCGGGTCCCGGATTCGTGATGGTGCACTCGAATTCGAGATGCTCGCCTATGGCGACAGCGCTTGTCCGCACCACGGGTCCCATGACATGTACCGGCGTATCGGGCGCGTACCCCAGCAGTTCCAGCGCTCCGGAATGGCCTTTCTTGACCAGTGTTCGCAGTCCGCGGCGGAGGACCGCGCCGGTGGTGGGGTCGGGCGCGAGTGCCCATCGAGCAGCGACGGCAACAGCCAGGTCCGGATGGTCATGGCTGATGTCGTTGAGGTGGTTGCCCACCGAGCGCCGCACGTAGTCGGAGTTGTCGCGATAAAGGGCGTCGAGGATCGGGACGGCCGGCGTGGGATCCGCGGTCAGGCACGGAACCCGGGTGGCCCATGGCAGCCGAGGCCGGGTGGACTCGCTCGCGAGACGTCGAACGTGGGCGTCGGGATGGTGTGTCCAGGACTCGATCACAGCGAGGGTGCGCCTCTGGGCGGTTCGCAGGAACGGACGAACAGCGGTCTCGGCGGTCAGTCGAGGAGTGAGGTCGGCCAGGAGTTCGAGTGCGGGTTCGACGACCTCTATGCCTCGGACGGCGACCGCCTCGGTCACCGGGAGGATCATCCACCCCGTGAATTCCTCGTCGTCGAGTGCGGCACGCAGGATGGTGTCGAAGGCGTCGAAGGCTGCAGGTAGGTCGTCGAGGAGTGCGTCGCGGATCGCCGTGACGCGTTCCGAGTGTCGCCGACCGGACAGTTCGGCGCCGCACCCGCGCAGTCGCCGAAGCCGACCCGCGTGCGCTCGCGCGAGGCATTCGGCCAGTGCCTCGACGGTCGCTGCATGCAACATTTCGTCCGCTGTGGGCACGGCACCGAACTCCCTTCCCTGGCTACCCGGACCTACGTGGCGTGCAGAACGGTGGCGTGCCGCATTTCATGGACGTCACCGACTTCCTTGAAGAACTCCTGCGCGCGACTCTCCACGGGCATTTCCCGTCCTGCCCGCTCGGCAGCCTCGGGAGAGGCCCAGATCAGAAAATCCATCAACGACCCGTCGTCGAAACGGGCAAGGTGCGCGCCCAGGAAGTCGCTGCCGTAACGCTCTTCGAGGATCGTCACCAACCGGTCGCGGGCTGCGACCAGGGCATCGGGGTTGTCGGCCTCGAAGTGTACGTACTCGATCGTGGTGCTCATACTTGTCCTCTCACGTCTGTCACGGGTTTAGTCCTGCAAAAGCGTGGCAAGGCTATCACGGTTTTGGAATTCCAAATCCGTTAGAATCGGCCACGTGATTCGTGACGTGGAAGAGATGCCGTGGATCGGCGAGAGCCGCGCGCTCGACCTGGCGAACACCGTGATCGTCGGGGCGAACCGCGGAGAGGACCTCGACTTCTTTGCCGATCCATCGCTCACGGCGCGGTGGCGTCAACGCGTAACGGACGGTCGACTGGCGCGGATGCCCCTGGATCAACTCGTCGAGCTCCGCTCGGTCGTCCAAGAGGCGCTCGACGCGGCCGACAGGTCCGAACCGTGGTCCCCACAGTTGCGTTCACGGATCAACTCGCTGGCCGCGAACGCGCCGTTGGTGCTCGAAATGGACGAGTCAGGCACCCTTCGTCAGGTCGGACGCGAGGGCCCGGTCGAAGCCGAAGTGGCGCGAGAGACGTTGCAGCTCACAGCCGCACCCGATTCCTTCACCGTCCGCCGCTGCCCCGCGCCCAGTTGCGGCATGTTCTTCGTTCCACGCCGGCGGAACCAGGGTTGGTGCACCGTGCGATGCGGGTCCCGTGCCCGATCGACCCGCCGACATCACCGAGGCAGACACGCGGAGGGGTGATCGACGACCACGGTGGTTGGCGGGATTCCCTGCGCTCCCGGGATTCCCGTGTCGAGCGCCTCCGCGAGTGGGACAGTGGTGCCCACACGCTGGATCGAGAGAAGGGTGACGCACGACCATGGCAGGACTACCCACCGACACGGTGACCGTGACCCCGGACCCGTTCGCCCCGGCAACTCTGGGGCCGGTTCGACTCCGCAACCGCATCATCAAGGCCGCGACGTCGGAGGGGCGTTCCCCGGAAGGGCTCGTCACGGACGACCTCATCGACTTCCATCTCGGCTTCGCGCGGGGCGGCGTGGGCATGACCACCGTTGCGTACTGCTGTGTTGCTCCGGAAGGAGCCAGCGCACCAGGGCAGATACTGATGAGCCGCAAGGCCCTACCGGGTCTACGCCGGCTGACCGACGCGGTCCACGACGCAGGCGGTGCCATCGCGGCCCAACTCGGCCACGCCGGTGTGGTGGCGTCGAAGAAGGTCACCGGCGTGACGGCGATATCGCCGAGTCGGGTGATCAACCCGTCGTCGCTCGAATACTGCCGGGAGATCACCGCAACCGAGATCCGCCGCGTGATCGACCAGTTCGGGGAGGCGGCGCAGGTCGCAGTCGAAGCGGGCTTCGACGCGGTGGAACTGCACTTCGGCCATCTCTACCTGCCGAGTTCGTTCCTCAGTCCACTTCTCAACCGCCGCAAGGACGAATACGGCGGAACCATCGACAACCGGTCCCGTCTGGTGCGAGAGATTGCGCAGCGGGTCCGGGAGGTCGTCGGTGACCGAATCGCGGTCACCGCCAAAGTCAGCATGGACGACGGGATCCGGGGGAGCATCTGGCTCTCCGAGTCCCTGAGGACTGTGCAGCTGCTCGATCGGGACCGCAACCTCGACGCGATCGAGCTGACCCAGGGGTCGTCGGTCTTCAAGCCGATGTACCTATTCCGCGGTGACGTGCCCGTCGACGAGTTCGCGGCCTTGTTGAAGGAGCCACTCAAGACTGGGGTCCGGTTGTTCGGCAAGCGGGCGCTGGGCTCTTACCCATACGAGGATCTGTACATGCTCGAATCGGCCCGTCAGTTCGTTCCGGTCGTGTCGGACACGCAACTGATCCTGTTGGGCGGCATCAACAACTACGACCAGATCGTGACGGGTATGCAGGAGGGCTTCGGGTTCGTCGCAATGGGCCGCGCGCTGCTGCGCGAGCCGGATCTTGTGAACCGGATCAAGGCCGACCACACCGTCTCCGGCCGCTGCAACCACAACAACAAATGCATGACGACCGTGTTTGGACGAACCCACTGCGTTCTCGATCCGGACAGCCGGCACGGTGCGGTCGGGTCTGCCGAATCGACCCCGTTCACCGCCGACCGGTCGAAGGAACTGCCGATCACACCCTCGTGACCCCCGTGTCACCTTCCCGACGACTGGCACGTTGACGAAACGGGGATTGTTGCGGGTACCGGATACTGGGCCTAGGCCCAGGGCTCGTTCGACATCAGCGCAACGAGCAGTCGGCGTACCGCCTCGACACGGCCGGCGGATTCACCGGTGAGATTGTCCAGGGCGCATTCGGGATCGGCGGGTGGACCGAGGTGGGTGCATCCGCGCGGACAGTCCTCGGCGGCCTCGGCCAGGTCTATGAACGCGTCGACGACGTCCTCGGGGGAGATGTGCGCAAGTCCGAACGACCGGATGCCAGGGGTGTCGACGACCCAGCCGCCGCCGGGGAGCGCCAACGCGACAGACTGAGTCGATGTGTGCCGTCCCTTCCCGACGCCGGACACGACGCCCGTCGCCCGATCTGCTTCGGGGACAAGGCGATTGACCATCGTCGATTTTCCGACACCAGAGTGGCCGATGAGGGCGGTCACCCGCCCGGTCAGCATCTCGGTCACCGGTTCGATCGGGTCGTCGCGACCGGCGACCACGACCGGGATGTCGAGGTTGGCGAACGTCGCGGCGAACTCGTCCGGCGTTGCCAGGTCGCTCTTGGTCAGGCACAGGATCGGGTTCAGTCCACCGACGTAGGCGGCGACGAGCGCGCGCTCGACGAACCCGGTGCGCGGCGGCGGGTCGGCCAGTGCCACGACGATCAGCAACTGCTGCGCGTTCGCGACAACGACCCGCTCGTACGGATCGGTGTCGTCGGCGGTGCGACGCAGGACGGTGGCACGGTCGGCCACTCGCACGATCCGTGCCAGGGTGTCCGGCCTGCCCGACAGATCGCCGACGACGTCGACCTTGTCGCCCACCACGATTGGCGTGCGCCCGAGCTCCCGGGCCCGCATCGCAACGACAAGTCGCTCCGGGTCTCCGCCCAGCACACAGCCCCACCGGCCGCGGTCCACCGAGACCACCATCGCCTCTTCGGCGTCGGCATGCTCGGGTCGATTCTTGGTTCGTGGCCTGGACCCCTTGCCCGGACGGATCCGGACGTCGGACTCGTCGTACTGCCGCCGACTCAGGACGGTGCCCCCGGCTCGGCGGACGGGGATTCGTCCAGCATGGCCGCCCAAAGTTTCTCGAATCCCGGCAAGGTCTTGGCGGTGGTGCCCACGTCTTCGACGTCCACGCCGGGGACAGCAAGTCCCAGAATCGCGCCGGCCGTGGCCATTCGGTGGTCGGCGTACGAGTGCCACCGGCCGCCGTGCAGCGGGCGTGGTTCGATGTGCAGGCCGTCATCGGTCTCGGTGACTGCACCGCCGAGTTTGTTGATTTCCGTCGCCAGCGCGGCCAGGCGATCGGTCTCGTGGCCGCGCAGGTGTGCAATGCCGCGCAGCACCGAAGGGCCCCCGGCGAGAGCCGCCAGCGCCGCGACAGTAGGCGTCAGCTCGCCGACCTCGTGCAGGTCGACGTCGATCCCGCGCAGCGCTGTCGGGCCGTTCACCACCAGAGTGTCACCCTCGCGGTAGACGTGTGCACCCATTTCGGAGAGGATGCCGCGGATCGCGTCCCCGGCCTGCGTCGTGGGCGCAGGCCACAGCGGTACCCGGACGGTGCCGCCGGTCACCGCCGCCGCGGCGAGGAACGGCGTCGCGTTCGACAGATCGGGCTCGACTACCCAGTTCACCGGGTCGACCTTGCCCGGCAGCACCTTCCACGTGTCAGCGGTGCCGCTCTGGTCGGGCGTCAGGACGGATACGCCAGCGGTTCGCAGCATCTCGACGGTCATGTCGATGTGCGGCATCGACGGCAGTGACGCCCCGTCGTGGTGGACGGTGACGCCCTCGTCGAACCGGGCGGCGGACAGCAGGAGGCCGGAGACGAATTGCGACGACCCGGACGCGTCGATCGTGACGGTACCGCCGCGCAGGCCGCCGCGGCCGTGGACGGTGAACGGTAGTGCGTCACCATCGACATCCGCGCCGAGCCCGCGTAGGGCCTCGACGATCGTGCCCAGCGGACGGGCGCGCGCCTGCTCGTCACCGTCGATCGCGACGGAGCCGTCGGCGAGTGCGGCCACCGGCGGCAGGAAGCGCATCACGGTACCGGCGAGGCCACAGTCGATCGACCCTCCGGTCATCGGTCCCGGTACGACGTGCAATGTGGTACCGGTCGCCGCGTCGGGTGTCGCGGTGATGGAGATGCCAAGCGCACGCAAGCCCCGGATCATCAGGTCGGTGTCTCGGCTGCGCAGCGCGCCGGTGATCGTGGACGGGTCCGAGGCGAGTGCCGCGAGGATGAGCGCCCGGTTGGTGATCGACTTCGATCCGGGCAGCGTCACGGACGCGTTCACAGGGGCAACGGCACGGGGCGCTCTCCACAGATTCTCACGGCTCACCCGTCCATCTTCGCCTATGCATGGGCGGTGTGTGGCAATCGTGCCAGCATGGAGGGTGCGACCAGTGGGTCGGGGCTGTGCGTGGACCGCGGAAGGGAGTGCTGCAGAGATGTGCGGCAGGTATGCGACGACGGCGGATCCCGCGACGCTCGCGGTGGAATTGGACGCGGTGAACGAGACCGGGGAGTCCGGCGGGCCCGATTCCGCCGACTACAACGTCGCACCCACGACTCCGGTGCTCACCGTTGTCGCGCGCCACGACCACGGTGATCCCACCAGCCCGGTTCGCCGCCGGATCCGCCGTATGCGGTGGGGACTGGTGCCGTCATACGCGACCGAGCCGGGCAAGGGCGCACCGCTGTTCAACGCCCGGTCCGAGACCGTCGCCACCAAGGCGGCGTTCAGGACGTCGCTGCGGTTCAAGCGTTGCCTGGTCCCGATGGACGGCTGGTACGAGTGGCAGACCGAGCCCACGTCCAGCGATAAGGCTGCCAAGGCCGTCAAGGTGCCGTATTACATGTCCCGTGGTGACGGGCAGCGGATGTTCATGGCCGGCCTGTGGTCGGTGTGGCACGACCCCGAGACGCCGACGTCGCCGCCGCTCCTGAGCACCACAATCCTGACCACAGACGCGGTGGACCAGCTCGTGAATGTCCACGACCGGATGCCACTGATCTTGCCGCCGGATCGCTGGGACGCCTGGCTCGACCCCGACAGCGTCGGCCACCCCGACCTGATCCGCCCGAGCCTCGAATCCGCCGCCGCGGTCGAGATTCGACGTGTGTCACGCAAGGTGAACAGCGTCCGCAACAACGGACCCGACCTGCTCGCGCCGGACACCGGCGAACAAACGGGGGAGCAGATCAGCCTGTTGTGACCGCCGACCGGGACGCGAGGCCCGCAACGTCCGCAACCAGCTCGAGAGAGCGCATCCAGGCCGAGCGATCGGTGGCCGAGGACGCGACCATCAACTCGTCAGCGCCGGTCTGTGAGGCGAAGTCGGCCAGGTAGTCGTGGACGACTGTCGGGGTGCCGACCGCCGTGTAGTGCACCATCGCGAGGATCTGTCGACCGGCGGGCGACTCGAGGATCAGGTCCGCCTCCTCCGGGGAGAACTGCCGGCCGCCGCCGACGAACACATCCACCCGCCGACGTTTCGTTTCGAGGAAGTGGTGCTGCGCCTCCTCGTCGGTGTCGGCGGCGATCACGTTGACCGCTGCGATCACGTACGGCTCGGCGAGTTGCGCCGACGGCCGGAACTCGCGGCGGTAGAGCGCGATCGCGTCGTGCAGCGCGGCCGGGGCGAAGTGCGAGGCGAACGCGTACGGCAGGCCCAGCGCAGCGGCCAGTTGGGCGCCGAACAACGAGGATCCAAGGATGTAGAGCGGAACGTTCGTGCCCTTACCCGGGGTCGCCTCGACGCCCGGGAGGCGGGACGGGCCGGTCAGGTAGCCCTGCAGCTCGAGGACGTCCTGCGGGAACGAATCGGCCGAACTCGGATCACTGCGCAGCGCCCGCATGGTCTGCTGATCGGTGCCAGGCGCACGGCCGAGCCCCAAGTCGATGCGACCGGGGTGCAGTTCGGCCAGAGTGCCGAACTGTTCGGCGATCGTCAGCGGCGCGTGGTTGGGCAGCATGATGCCGCCCGCGCCAAGCCGGATCCGCTCGGTGTGCGCGGCGATATGCGCGATCAGCACACTCGTCGCCGATGACGCGATCACGGGCATGTTGTGGTGCTCCGCGTACCAGATTCGGTGGTAGCCCCACCGTTCAGCGTTCCGCGCCATCTGCACGCTGGCAGCGAGGCTGGTACTCGCTGTCTCGCCCGTCCCGATGTAGGCGAGGTCGAGGATCGAGATGGGAAGGGGCAGAGAAGGCACGCGGGACGCTCTCTTTCGTTCATCGAAGTTTTGTTCTCCGTGGGATAACGGCGTCCCGTGCGGGCAAATTCCGCGTGCGCCTTCTCCGGTGCCTGGCCGGCGTGTCCTGATGGCCGGTTCAGCCGGTGGTGACGTCCGCTACGACCGCCCCCGCCAGCCGCACCAGATCCTGCGGCGCCAACTCGATCTCCAGGCCCCGACGTCCGGCGCTGCACAGCACCCGGTCGAAGGTCAGGGCGGATGCGTCGATCACCGTCGGCAGCCGTTTGCGCTGGCCCAACGGTGAGATCCCGCCGAGCACGTACCCGGTCGACCGTTCCGCGTCGGACTGCTCGGCCATCACCGCCTTGCTCGCACCCAACGCTGCCGCGGCCGCCTTGAGCGACAGCTTCGAGGGCACCGGCAGCACCGCGACTGCGAGCTTGCCCGAGTCCTTCTTGATCACGAGCGTCTTGAAGATCTGCGCCGACGTCACTCCGAGACGACCGGCGAGCGAGTCGACGGCCTCGTCCCCGTACGACCCCGCGCGCGAATCGTGGTCGTAGTTGTGGATCCGGTACGACACCTTCTCCTTGTCGAGCAGCTTCGTTGCGGGCGTCGAGTTTCCGGCCATGACGACAACGCTAGCCCCGGAACCCATTTCAGGTGCCGAGTCTGCACGGGCTCAGCCCTGCTCGTGGAACACGCGCGGCCGCCTATTCCTGGAGCTGCTTCCCGTGTGGCGTGATTGCGTCGAGGTCGGGATGCGGTGGTGGTGGCAGGAACCGCGCGATCACCAGCATGTAGATCGCGGAGCCGACGAGGCCGCCGATGACTGGCGCGACTATCGGAATCCAGAAGTATGGGTAGCCGGATGGGTCGGTGAACGCGGTCGCGTAGCCGGTCAGGTACGACGCGAGTCGGGGCCCGAAGTCCCTTGCGGGGTTGATGGCGTAGCCGGCGTTGGCGCCCCAGGCCATACCGATCGCGACGACGATCAGTCCGATCATGAAGGGTGCGAGGTTGGCTGCGGGGGATGTGTTTCGTCGGTCGATGATCGCGAAGATCAGCAGCACCAATATCGCGGTCCCGATGATCTGGTCGGTGAACGCCCCGAGGACACTCACCGGGAGAGTGCCGTTACCGGGGAGGGTGGAGAAGACGATCTGCGTTGCGCTCGTGTGCTCGGGGTCGGCGGCGGCGAGCAGATCGGCGTACCCCAGCCGCACCACTAGTGCCCCGACAAATGCGCCGAACGTCTGCGCAACGACGTACAGCGGTACCTTGCGCCACGGGAAGTCGCCGAAGGTCGCGAAGGCCACGGTCACCGCGGGGTTGATGTGTGCACCGCTCGTCCGGGAGGCGATGTAGATGGCCAGTGCCACCCCCAACCCCCAAGCCCAGGCGATGGTGTTGTAATCGCCGACGCTGTTGCCGCCGGCAACAACCTGTGCAACTGCACCACAGCCGATCAGAATCAGGACCATGGTCGCGAGAAACTCTGCGGCCAGTTCGCCGAAGAGTCCGAACTCTTTCAACTTTTGCACTGGCAATACTCCCTGTTACGGCTGCTCGGCAACCCCCGCTACCTCTGGTGACCGGGGCTGGCCGGACAACGGGCTGGAGTGACTTGCATCACGCATGTACTCGACGTTATTGGGCGCTGTCCCTCCTCCGCAACAGGACCAGTTCGGATGGTTCTGACTGGGGGTTCGCGCTCCGGGCCCGGCCCGGTGTGTTCCCCGATGACGCCCGGATGACACCCGGGCACTGCCGCAGACACCATGTCGACACTTGATGACGGGTTCGGGAACACATCACCCCCTCGGACTGTTGAAAAGTGCCGAGTGCTGGATCAATCAAGGGAGTGGGTCGTGCCGGTGTCGTGTGCTGAGTCTGTTCGTCCGGCGATCAGGCTGGCGTCCGTGATCAAGACGCACCCAGGGGTCGAGCCTGCAATGGCGGTAGCCTTGACCTCTACGGCAAGCGAAGGGGCCAGCGTGCTGGACGACCATGAACCTGCGGACAGATCCAAGCGAGATGAGCCGGAGTCCCATGATCGGCTGATCGAACGGTTCGAGCGCGACGCGCTCCCGCTCCTCGATCAGCTGTACGGCGCCGCGCTGCGCATGACCCGCAACCCGGCCGACGCCGAGGACTTGGTTCAGGAGACTTACGTCAAGGCCTACTCGGCATTCAGTTCGTTCCAGGAGGGAACGAACCTCAAAGCCTGGCTCTACCGCATCCTCACCAACACCTACATCAACTCCTACCGCAAGAAGCAGCGGCAGCCGGCTCAGTACCCGACGGACGAGATCACCGACTGGCAGCTCGCCGCAACCGCGGAGCACACGTCGACCGGTCTGCGGTCGGCCGAGGTCGAGGCTCTCGACGCACTGCCGGATGACGACATCAAGGCGGCGTTGCAGGAGCTTCCCGAAGAGTTCCGGATGGCGGTCTACTACGCCGACGTCGAAGGGTTCCACTACAAGGAGATCGCCGAGATCATGGGTACACCCATCGGAACCGTGATGTCGCGGCTGCACCGTGGGCGCAAACAGCTTCGTGGGCTTCTTGCCGACGTCGCCCGGGAACGCGGATTCAACCGTGGTGCAGCGGAGCAGGAGGTTTCGCGGTGACCGGGGAGAAAGAGTTCGAGCAACTGGACTGCTCTGCAGTGATCGCCGATGTGTGGTTGCTCCTTGATCATGAATGCGACGAGGGCGCCAGAGTGCGGCTTCAGCACCACCTCGATACGTGCCGTGAGTGTTTCGAGGCGTACGGCATCGAGGAGAAGGTCAAGAGCCTCATCGGCCGCAAGTGTGGTGGTGAGCGTGCCCCTGAGGGACTGCGCGAGCGGTTGTCTATACAGATCCGGCGTACGGTGATCCTCACCGAGACGGACCTGGTCGCCGACGGCGAGAGCGAGGACTGACTCCGGGGGCTGCGGCGCGGCCTGATCCGCCGGGGAAGCAGACCAGACGAACTCCGGGGCCGGCGAGCAGTGTGCTCACCGGCCCCGGAGTTGGCTTGTAGGCGTCTCAGGCGTTGGGACGCTTGCCGTGGTTGGCGGCGTTGCCCTTACGGCTGCGCTTCTTACGGCCACGCTTACCCATGAGTAGCTCCTTCCGTGTCGAACTCGGGCTCGTGCCAGTGTTTCACGTGTGGTTGGCTGTGGTTGCATTGGCTGGTCTCCGACAGTCCACGAAGAGTGAGGTGCCAGGTGGCAGAAGATGTGCGCGCCGAGATGGTCTCGACCGTCTACCAGGTCGTTGTGAGCGCGGGTGAGGACGTGAACGAGGGCGACACCCTCGTGATTCTCGAGTCGATGAAGATGGAGATCCCAGTGCTCGCGGAGGTCGCCGGGACGGTTACATCTGTGGACGTGAAGGTCGGCGACGTCATCCAGCAGGGTGACCTGATCGCTACCATCAGCTGATCCCGGGAAGCACCCCGGAGCCTGGCAGATGTCGACGCTGAGCGACCTGCTCGCCGAGCACACCGACCTCCCCGGAAACGCGGTCGACCATCTCCAGCAGGTGGTGGGCGAGTGGCAACTGCTCGCGGACCTTTCCTTCGCCGACGTACTGCTGTGGGTGGCGACTGAGCGGCACGACGACCGGGCGGACACGGTCGGCTCTGAGCCGCTCACCGTCGTGTGCGTTGCGCAGTGCCGCCCGACGACGGCATCCACCGCCTTCCCGGACGACGCCGTCGGGTCCGCTGTATCCGAATCGGAGCATCCGCAGGTCCTCAAGGCGCTCCTCGGTGGCGAGATCGTCACCGAGGTCGACCATTCGTTGCCTGGCGGGACCCCGCTGCGGCGGGAGGCGGTCCCGGTGCGCTGCGATGGTGAGGTCATCGCTGTGCTCAGTCGCGACACCAATCTGGCGCAGCAGCGGGCGCAGAGCCCGCTCGAAATCGCGTACCTCGACTGCGCGGCAATCCTGTGCCAGATGATCAGCGAGGGAACGTTTCCCAACCCTGAGATCCGCTCGGACACCAATTCCAGCCCGCGCGCGGGGGATGGATTCATCCGTCTCGACCCCGAGGGCCGCGTCGTCTACGCAAGCCCGAACGCGTTGTCCGCGTATCACCGGATGGGTCTCAATTCAGACCTGATAGGCCAGGACCTCGCGAGCACGACCCGCTCGCTCGTGACGGATCCGTTCGAGTCGCAGGAGGTCGCCGACTACATCAGCGGCACCGTGGCCGGCCAACTGGGGCTCCGCAAGGAAATCGAGGCCCGTGGCGCGACCGTGTTGCTGCGGGCACTCGTGCTCAAGCCGCACGGTCAGGTCGTCGGTGCAGCCGTCGTGATCCGCGACGTAACGGAGGTCAAGCGCCGCGATCGTGCCCTGCTCAGCAAGGACGCGACGATTCGCGAAATCCACCACCGGGTGAAGAACAATCTTCAGACAGTGGCGGCCCTGCTGCGCCTGCAGGCTCGTCGGACGGGCAACGAGGAGGCCCGGCAGGCGCTCAGCGAGTCGGTCCGACGGGTTACGTCCATCGCTTTGGTTCACGAGACGCTGTCCATGTCCGTGGACGAGGAGGTGGACCTCGACGAGGTGGTCGATCGACTCGTCCCGATCCTCTCCGATGTTGCGTCAGTCAACATCCCCATCAAGATCGAGCGCGTGGGCAGCCTCGGTGTGTTCTCGGCCGAGCGCGCCACACCCCTGGTGATGGTGCTGACCGAATTGGTGCAGAACGCGATCGAGCACGGCTTCGATCCCGATCAGCCGGGCACCGTGCATTTGCGAGCGGATCGCTCGGCGCGCTGGCTCGACGTGGTCATTCACGACGACGGACGTGGCCTGCCCGATGGGTTCAGCCTCGAGAAGTCCGACCGACTCGGACTGCAGATCGTGCGGACCCTGGTCGGGGCCGAGCTCGGCGGATCACTCGGGTTGCGCCCGTCCCCGGACGGCGGCACCGACGCGGTTCTGCGCGTCCCTCTCGGCAGGCGGCCACAGCGGCCCTGAACCGCGACCCGCCCTGACACGACTGAGGCCCGACACCTTCCGGTGTCGGGCCTCGAAGTCGCGGTCTGGGATCAGACTGCGGTCCGCGCCCGGGTGCGGGCGTTACGGCGCTTGAGGGCGCGGCGCTCGTCCTCGCTCATGCCACCCCAGACGCCGGCGTCCTGGCCGGATTCGAGGGCCCATGACAGGCACTCCGCAGTCACCGGGCACCGATTGCACACCACCTTGGCATCTGCAATCTGCGCGAGAGCCGGGCCGCTGTTTCCCACCGGGAAGAACAGTTCGGGGTCCTCGTCACGACAGATAGCGTTGTGGCGCCAGTCCATCCTTCTACTCCTTAACGTGGGTGCAGCGTGCACCGCTATGTATTTGCAAGTTCATGGTGCTTACTTGGAGGTTTCAGCACGGTTACTTGTGAATGCTTTCACGAACCAGGGGGAAGTCAATAGATTCCGGCTGCACCGTGGGCAAGCTCACTCGGTTAGGTTCCCCTATGTGGCCCGTGGTCCTTTCTACACCTACCTGGGCCTTTATGCACCCCCAACAGGGTGAATTGTGCAGTATGAACCCCTTGTCACCCGCCCGGATCCGCCTATCGAGCGTTCGATTCACCGGGCCTGCCCCGGGTTCGCGTCAGTTCGTTGGTGGCGCGACCACCGTGAGTGCATCGGCAGCTGCGGTGAATGTCACGTCGGATCGGAGACCGAGATAGTCCCCGTCCATTTGAAGTCCGATGGGTGTACTCGACTGGATACGGATTTGCGGGAGATCGTCGAAACGAATCAATGAACGTGATCTGGGCGATAATCCGGCCGTAAGTAGTTGACGAACGACGCGCAAGCTGGGAAAGACCCGCATCGTCCGCATCGCGAAGAGCCCGAGGCCTGTGTCGAAGCTCGTCCCAGGATTCGTATGCACCTCACGCTTGTTCAAGTACGTCCATGGCGTGGTGTTCGACACGAATGCATAGTGAACGCCCTCGATAGGTTCTTGGCCGGGAAGCTCGATCCGCAGTGTCGGATCCTCCCGCTTGGCTCGGAAGAATGCTCGGACGGCGTGCCGCACGTACCGGCCCGGGGTGACGAGTTTGCCGTTGCTCCGCCCGTGGTCGACCGCCTCGCACACCTGGGCGTCGAGACCCATTCCCGCGTTGAAGGTGAACCAGCGGTTGTCGCAGTGGCCGAGTCCGACCGTCCGACGCCGGCGCAGTGCAAGCAGATCGATCAATTGATTCGTGGCGTCGACCGGGTCCGCCGCCATTCCGAGAGAGCGGGCAAACACGTTCGCCGAACCTCCCGGAACGACCGCGACAAGCGGGACGGCGCCGGCGGGTACCGACCGCATGGACCTGGGGCACGGATCACCGAGCAGGCCGTTGACTACCTCGTTCACCGTGCCGTCGCCGCCGTGGACGATGATCAGGCCGATGCCGTCGGTGCGCGCCTGTGCGGCCAGATCGGCAGCGTGGCCGCGGTGTGTCGTGTGCGCCACCGTCAGCTTCACGCGACTCGACAGCGCGTGCGCGAGCAGGTCGCGTCCCGCCGGCGTGGTCGAGGTGGCGTTGGGATTGACGATCAGGAGCGCATGCACGGGGGATCAGCCTAGCCGGACCACACCGCTGTATAGGCTGGCTGCGTGTCGAACCAGCCTGCGCCCGTCCCGACCCCCACTACTGTCCTTGGGGCCGGTGCACTCGTGACCCTCGAGGGAGCGATCGCTGTGGGTGCGGCGATCACGCTGACGGTCCGCGGGCTGCTCGGACACGACCAGACCGTGGTCAACGGATACGGCACCGCGGCATGGTTCGCGATCCTCGGCGGCGCGGTACTCGCTGCCGGCATCGGACTTCTCCGCGGGCAGCGCTGGGGGCGCACGATCGCGCTCGTTGCCCAGTTACTCCTGCTGCCCGTCGCCTGGTACGTGCTCACCTCACACCAGTTCTTGTGGGGCGTCCTGCTGGGGTTGGTGGTGATTTCGGCGCTCGTGATGTTGTTCGCGCCCGGCACGTCACGGTGGATGGCAGTGGGCTACGGTGCGCCGGACACCCCGTCCGACGACGAGCCGGCCTCCTGAGGTCGCTGAGCCTGCGCAGCCAGTTCTGTCAGCGCCTCGCCGCTGAGCCGGTAGGCGGTCCACTCGTCCTGTGCGACCGCTCCCAGGGCCTCGTAGAAGCCGATCGACGGCGCGTTCCAGTCGAGCACTGACCACGTCAGCCTCGTGTAGCCCTTCGCGACGCACTCCTCGGCGAGCGCTGCCAGCAGGGCCGTGCCGTACCCCAGGCCGCGGTGTTCGGGCGCAACGTAGAGGTCCTCGAGGTAGATCCCGTGGACGCCGTCCCACGTCGAGAAGTTGCGGAACCAGATCGCCATTCCCACCACCTGCGGCCCGTCCGACGTCGTGACCTCCACGACGTGTACGAACACCGCCGGCTCCGGGCCGAACAGGGCAGCCTCGATCTGCTCGGGCGCGACCGTGCATTCGTGTGGCGCCTTCTCGTACTCGGCAAGTCCGTAGATCAGGCTGGTGATCGCCGCGACGTCGGCCGGCTTGGCGCGGCGGACGGAAGCGGCGGTTTCCGAAAACGCTGCATTCGTAGGGGGATTCACTCGGTACCTGCTCCCGGGGTCACGTTGTGTGTGACGATCGTGTGGAACCCGTGCTCGTAGCTCAGTACGGTGAGCCCGGCCGGGGCGAGCGTGACCCGCCGTCCTTCCGAAACCGGTAGCTCTATCCAGCGAGCGATCAGGGCACGGGAGAAGTGGCCGTGCCCCACCAGGATCACGTCGCGGTCGGTGAGTGTGGCCTCGCACGTGCCCAGGACCATGTCGGCACGGGAACTGACCATGTCTTGGGTCTCGCCGCCTGGGCACGGGTGGGTCCACACCGTCCAGTGCGGGATCTGCCGGCGGATCTCGGGTGTGGTGAGTCCTTCGAAGTCGCCGTAGTCCCATTCGCCCAGCGCGTCCCACTGCTGAACCCCGGTCAGTCCCGCGAGCGTGGCGGTGACGTACGCGCGTCGGCGCGGGCTGCTCACGACGAGCGGGTCGCGGAGTTCGAGCGCGGACACGAGCGCACCGGCCGCACGGGCCTGCTCGGCGCCGCGCTCCGTCAGTGGAACGTCGGTGGTGCTGGTGTGCCGACCGAGGCGGGCCCACTCCGTCTCTCCGTGTCGGAGTAGGACGAGTCGTCGGTCGGTTCCGGTCATGGATTCATCATGCCGGGTGTCGCGTAACGCTCACGCTCGGGCCTCGAGTACGCAAGGATCGAGGCCGTGACGATGGTACTGGCTGTAGCGAATCAAAAGGGTGGGGTAGCCAAGACCACGACGGTTGCTTCACTGGGGGCGGCGCTCGTGGACCTGGGTCAGCGGGTGCTCGTGGTGGACCTTGATCCGCAGGGGTGCTTGACGTTCTCGTTGGGCCACAACCCCGATCGGTTGGACAAGTCCGTCCATGAGGTGCTGACGGGGGATACGGCCGCGAAGGACGTCCTGCTCGCGACCGATGACGGTGTGACACTGTTGCCTGCCACGATCGATCTTGCGGGTGCGGAGGCGCTGTTGCTGATGCGACCGGGACGGGAGTTCACACTCAAACGCGCCCTCGCGCCACTGCTCGATCTGTTCGATGTGGTGGTGATCGACTGTCCGCCGTCGCTTGGGGTATTGACGCTCAACGGGCTGACGGCGGCTCAGCAGGTGCTCGTGCCGCTGCAATGTGAGACGTTGGCGCATCGTGGTGTCGGACAGTTGCTGCGCACGGTCTCGGAGGTCCAGGCGATCACCAATCCCGACCTGGTCCTGCTCGGGGCCCTGCCGACTCTGTACGACGCTCGGACGACCCACAGCAGAGATGTCCTCTCCGACGTCTCGGACCGCTACGACCTTCCGGTCCTTGCACCGCCGATCCCGAGGACCGTCCGCTTCGCCGAGGCGTCGGCATCGGGCGCAACCGTGCTCGTGGGCCGAAAGAACAAAGGAGCGGCGGCCTATCGTGAACTGGCGCAGCATCTTTCGGATCACTGGATCGACGGTTCCGATCTCGTCACATTCTCACCGTTCGAGGGCACGGCCTGACTGAGGAGCGGGCTCAGCGACGTCGTCACCGAGGGTGCTGGTGAGCCCGCGTCAGTTCGTGAAGTGGCGGTTGAGTTCTTCGATCGTCGGTGTCCAGACGGTCGGCCAGTCGTCCTGGCGTAGAAGCGCATCGGTGCCGCCGTCGGCGAAGACCACGCTGCCGGTGAGCAACGATGCGGCGTCGCTGGTGAGGAACTGGATGAGAGCGGCGATCTCCTCGGGCCGCCCGCGCCGTCCCAGCGGGACAGGGTAGAAGTCGATCGCCTTGGCGAGGTTCGGATCCAGATCGGAGCCGGACGTCATCGGGGTGTCGACGACGCCCGGAGCCACGGCATTGAGGCGGATACCCGCGCCGATCCAGTCCGGTGTTACCGCTTGCCGCCGGACCCAGCGCGCGAGCGCGAGTTTCGAGGCCGGATACGCGGGTATCGCGCCAACTTCGTCGCCGAGTTCGACCGCCTCGGCCTCCCTGCCGTCCAGGCACGCCGCGACGACTTTCTCCGGAATACGCGGCTGGGTGCTGGTACTGCTCGACGACATTGCGACCGCGAAGGCCTGCTTGGCGCGGGCCAGCGAGGGACGCAGTTCCTCGAGGAACCCGACGGTGCCGAAATAGTTGACCGACACCAACTTTCCGCCGGAGTGTGACGACAGCGGTCCCAGTCCGGCGCAGCAGACGGCGGCGTGGAGCACGCCGTGGGCGGCCTCTACGGCCGCGGCTGCTGCCTGGGTGCGACCGACCGATGTCGACAGATCCGCGACGATCTCGGTTCCCGTCAGATCGACGCCGATGACGGTGTTCCCAGATCTGCGCAGCAGCTCGACGGTGGCTGCTCCGATTCCGGACGCGGCACCGGTGACGACGATGTTGGCCATGATCGGAATTAGAACACGTTGCACTCTTCGTGCGTGGGTTCTTCGTGCACTTCTCAGCGGAGGGCGACGATCTCGTCGCCGCGCTGCTCGAGTACGACGTCTCCGAGGACCGATGTCGCGATGGGTGCTACGTCATCGTTCCGGGTGACGGGGATGCGGCTCTGTTCGACGCCGTTCGTCGGGTCGAGGACCGAGATTCCGTCCGGCATCGGCACCAGTAGTGACCCTCCCATGATGGCGCCGGGACCCAGTGCTCCGGTCGCCGCGGTCCAGTCCGGCGTGAGCTCGCTCGTGGACAGCGCTATCAACTCCGTACCCGTCCACCACGTGAACACCCCGCCATTGCGGGCGGCGGTCGCATCGGCGCTGACCGGTCCTGCGACCGGATACGTGGCCACCTCGGTGGCGGTGCCGTCGTAGACCGCGATCCGCGCGTCCGAGTTCGGTTCTGGGGGCAAGTACACCGCGGTGCGGTCGCCCGACGCCGCGATCAGTCGGGCTCCCGGTGAACTCGTGATGACATCGGAGCCGATCTCCTTCGGCTCCTGGTTGTCCTTTGGGGCGGCTTCGAGCACGCTGAGGCGGTCGCCGGCCTCGCCCGGACAGTGCATCAGGACCGAAATCCTGGTGCCGCCGGCCGCTGCCGACAACAGTCCGCATCCGGTCCGCGGTTGCTTGTCCGGATTGATCGGGGCGTCGACTCGCCCGAACTCGAGGGTGCGCACCAGGTCGGAGCGCCAGACTTCCATCCGTTCCGAGCCACGCGAGACGACGTACGTGCCGTCGTGGGACAGCCTGACCGCGTCGTCAGCATCACTGGACCGCTGGGCTTTCCGTGCACCGGTCGACCCGTCGAGCTGGGTTACCTGACCGCAGCCGCGCTGATCGCGGTAGACGGCAACGACGGTGTTCCAGGCGCCGATGGCGCCGCACAGCGGCATGTCCCGCTGGTAGCGCCACAACTCGGCGCCCGTGAGCCGGTCACGTCCAACTACGGTACCGCCGTCGGCCGTCGTGACCGCCCCGCCTGAGACGATGGGGGCGGCCGTTGCCGAACTGGGTGCGCGCCAGATCTCCCTCAGGGTCTCGGGCGGTGACAGCGCCGGAACGGCTTCCGTAGCAGGCGTGTTCGCGGTGATCGAGGTCGTACCGCGAGCGTCGCTGTGAATCCAGAGCACTACCACGGCGACCGCGGCGACGATTGCGATGATCGCGGCGACCGCAACGTCCAGGCGCGTACGACGCTCGGGTGCCAGCACAGGTGGAAGATTACCCGGGTCTACTCCGAGACGGCCGAAACGCTCACCGACTCACTGCCGGTCGCCCCGGTCGCCGCGCCGGAACGGCGGCGCCGCCGTCGACGGCGCGGGGTGTCCGACGACCCGGTCGTGCTCTCCGCATCGTCTACTTGCGCGTCGGCGCGCGTGTCAACCGACTTGCCGGCGCGGGTGTCGACCGACTTGCCGCCGCGCGTGCGCCGGCGGACCCGATTGCGCTTGGGTGCGGACTTCTCGCCGTCCTCGGAGGATGCGGCACCATTCCTCGCTGGACGCTCGGTGCGCGGCTTGCGTACCGAACCCTTCGCGTCCGTCGGAATATCCAGGTCCTCGTACAAGTGCGGCGAGCTCGAGTAGGTTTCGACCGGCTCCTCCATACCCAATTCGAGCGCCTTGTCGATCATCTGCCAGCGCGGGACGTCGTCCCAGTCCACCAGCGTGACTGCAGTGCCGGTGCGGCCCGCGCGGCCGGTGCGGCCGATCCGGTGCACGTAGGTCTTCTCGTCCTCGGGGCACTGGAAGTTGATGACGTGCGTAACGTCGTCGATGTCGATGCCGCGGGCAGCAACGTCGGTAGCGACGAGCACGTCCACCTTGCCGCTACGGAATCCCCCGAGCGCCTTCTCGCGAGCGACCTGGTTGAGGTCGCCGTGTACGGCACCGACCTTGAAGCCGCGCTCGCCCAGTTCGTCGGCGACCTTCTGCGCGGTGCGCTTGGTCCGTGTGAAGATCATCGTCGCCCCCCGGCCGTCGGCCTGCAGGATGCGCGCGATCATCTCGGCCTTGTCGAGGGCGTGTGCCCGGTAGACGTGCTGGCTGGTGCGCTCATGCACCGCGGAGGACTCGGGCTCCTCGGCGCGGATGTGAGTGGGCTGGCTCAGGAATGTGCGGGCCAGGGTGATGATCGGCCCCGGCATGGTCGCGGAGAACAGCATGGTCTGGCGGCTGTCGGGGACCATGCCGAGGATGCGTTCGATGTCGGGCAGGAAGCCGAGGTCGAGCATCTCGTCCGCCTCGTCGAGAACCAGGACGCCGATCTTGCCGAGGATCAAGTGCTCCTGGTTGGCGAGGTCGAGCAGGCGTCCGGGAGTGCCGACGACGACGTCGACCCCCTTGCGAAGCGCCCCGATCTGCTGTTCGTATGGGCGACCGCCGTAGATGGACAGCACACTCAGCGGCTTCTTTCCGGACCTCAGGTGCTTGGAGGCATTCTCCAGGTCTTGGGTGACCTGGAGGCAGAGTTCGCGAGTCGGGACGATCACGAGCGCTCGAGGCGTGCCATCGAGCGGTGCGGTGCCCGAATCGGCGGTGGAGATGCGGTGGAGAAGCGGTATGCCGAAGCCGAACGTCTTGCCCATGCCGGTTCGTGCCTGACCGATGAGGTCGTCGCCTGCAAGTGCCAGCGGCAGCGTCAGCTCCTGAATGGCGAAGGTGCGTTCTACTCCGATCTCGCCAAGAGCCTTGACGATCTCGTCACGTACACCGAGTTCGGCGAAGGTCGGGGCGGAGTGCGTCTCGTCCAACTGCGCTGAGAGCGTGGTCGCGGTGGCCGCGTGGTTACTGTCTTCGTGGTCGATCGTGATCTTGCTCAGGGAACTGGCCTTCCTCGTATCGGCACGCACGCACGAGGTTGGGGGCCAGGCCGTAAGTCGGCCGATGTCGGTGCCCTCTTGCGTCGGTGCCACCCGGCCGTGTCGGCCACTGCGTCAGCGTGAAGACCGATGTCGGTCTCGGCGAGCAACGGTGGGCGCCGTCGATCAGTGCGCGCACATTGTCCTCGGGAGTTCTTCTCCGATTCACGTTTGGACCGATCGGATCGTTGTGATCGACCACATCGTCCGCCCAGATCGTCTCTGCATTCCAGTTCGGACGTTGGCTCCGGAACCGTGAACCGGTTCTGAAACCTGTGAAACTGTCTGAAGCTACGCTCTCCCGCGACAATTGTAGCGGTTCAAAGCTGCCGTTCTTGCACGCTCATGGCCTATGTCACGATTCTCGACGCGTTCCGTCGACCCGGTGACCGGCACCGTACGGACTAGGCTGTGACCTCATGGGAGCCGATTCGCCAACACCGTCCGTGCCGACCATCGCCGCCGATCACCCCGGTGTGGCAGAACTGTTCGCGGTCCTCGCTTACGGTGAGATCTCGGCGTTCTACCGGTTGGCGGACGACGCTCGGATGGCTCCCACGCTGCAAGGGAAGGTTGCTCTCGCCAGCATGGCGGCGGCGGAGATGTCGCATTTCGAGATCCTGCAGAAGGCGCTGACCGACCGCGGAGTCGACACGTACGCGGCGATGGATCCGTTCGTGCGTGCCTTCGACGCCTACCATGCGTCCACCGACCCGTCGACATGGCTGGAGTCTCTCGTCAAGGCGTACGTCGGTGACGGCATCGCCGCCGACTTCTACCGAGAGATCGCCCACTCCCTGGACCCCGCAGTAGGCGAAATCGTCCGTGAGGTGCTTGCAGAGGTCGGTCACTCGGAGTTCGTCGTCCACGAGGTGAGAGCTGCCGTCGCTGTCAGCAAGACGGAGAAGGACCGGCTGATGCTGTGGGGTCGCCGACTGCTCGGCGAGGCGATCACCCAGGCGCAGTACGTGCTGGCGCAGCGGGACGAACTGACCGATCTCGTGATGAACGCGACCGGCAGTCTCAACGGTGTCGCCGCGCTGTTCGACAACATGCAGGCCAAGCACGCCGAACGGATGGCCGTGCTGGGTCTGGTCTGACACCGGTCCGACTGACGGTTGCGTTGTTCGCTCTCAGCACAGCGGCGGAGCGGGCCGACGGGCCGGACACTGCACTAACCTGGCCGGGACAGCCTAAAGCGCTCGGAGAGTTCGGAGGTTGACCGTGGAGGTCAAGATCGGTGTAACTGACAGCCCACGTGAGCTCGTCGTCAACAGCGCGCAGACGTCCGACGAGGTGGAATCGCTCGTGACGAACGCGCTCGGCGGTAAGTCGGAGGGTGTCCTCTCACTTGTCGACGACAAGGGACGCAAGTTCCTTGTCCAGGCGAGCCGGATCACCTACGTCGAGATCGGCCCGTCGGACAGCCGCAAGGTCGGATTCGCTCCGGCGAGCTAGACCGAGACCGAAGGGGCGCGCAGCTGCGGTAGACCGCGGCTGCGCGCCCCTTCGTCTGTCGGGTCCCTGCTGTTCGAGCTACCTGTTTGCTCGAGCTACTCGAGCTAGCTGGTGCTTCGACCTATCTGTTGCCGACCTACTTGTTGCCGACCTACTTGTTGCCGACGTGCAACGGCACGTGGGACAGGCCACCCCATGCGAGCGCGACGGTTGTGTCGACGGCCTCTTCCTTCGGAATGGGGCGTGCGGCTTCGAGCCAGTATCGGGCGGTGAATTGACTGGCGCCGACCAGCCCGACCGCCAGGATGCGGGCGCGGTAGGGGTCGAGGCCCGAGTCGTGCGCAACCAGGTCGAAGACGGCATCGACACATGCTTCGGTGGCTTGCTCGACCCGGCGCTGCACCTGCGGCTCGCCCATCAGGTCGGATTCGAATACCAGGCGGAAGCCCTGGGTGTCATTGTCGACGAAGTCGAAGAACGCCTGCACGGCGGCCCGGACGCGCTGCTTGTTGTCCGTCGTGGAGCGCAGCGCCTGACGCACACCCGAGATGAGGCTGTCGACGTAGCTCTGCAGCACGGCGACGTACAGTTCCAGCTTGCCGGGGAAGTGTTGATACAGCACGGGCTTGCTCACGCCGGCGCACTCGGCGATCTCGTCCATGCCAGCGGCGTGATAGCCGCGGCAGACGAAGACCTCGCTGGCGGCCGCGAGCAACTGAAGGCGCCGTGCATCCCTGGGTAGCCGGGTGCTGCGACGGGCACCCTGACCGTCCGCTTTCGTTGCGGCGCGATCGGCCTTGGTCCGATCTGCGAGTTCAGTCATGTTGCTCCCAATCTGCACAAAGCCCTAGTTCGTTCGGTGTCCGACCTCTCAGGAACGCCTCAGTGAAAGATAAATCATTTGTACGATGCCCGGACGCTTCTCGACGGTATTCGTCGAACCCGACTCGTCCGTGCGTGTCGATCTCTCGCCAATCGCTTGCCGTAACGGGCCTTACCTCCAGTAAGTATTCCAGCATCTCACTCGGCGCGCGCGTGTGCGAGGCCACCTCGCGCAAACCGGCGCGCCGGGTGAACGGCGACGCGGTCTGTGAGATTCTGGCGGGGTGACTGACCGAGGAGGACCGCGCCTGAGGGCCCCCGTTTCCGAGAGGTCCGGGCACCGGACGCTGGACGATGCGGGGCTCCGTGGTTCCGATTCGGGGCGACAGCCGGACCCGCATCAGCCGCTGCGAGCTCAGTGGGATCCCACTCGCCGGACCGCCGGGCGTCCCCGCGGTCCGCGTCCCGATCGGGGCGTGAAGAAGCAGAGTCGGCTCGGCAAGTTCGTCGCCACCTACGGCTGGCGTGCGTACGCAATTCCGATCCTGGCGATCGTGACGGTCTTGGTGGTCGTGGATGCGATCCGCGGGGGCGGCGACTCCGAGTCCGCCGCGCCTGAGGCTCCGGGATTGGGCGAGCTCAGTCATTCGGACGCCACCGGCATCATCGGTGTTCCGCCACTAGCGGACGGTAACTTCGCAGAGACCATTCCCTCGGGCGTCCTGCCCGACGGCGGACCGTTCGCGGTGGCGGGCGCGCGGACGTGGCACGTCGTGCCGGGAACCACTGGCCAGGTCGGGCAGGGGACCGACCGGGTGTTCACGTACACCGTCGAGATCGAGGACGGCGTCGATACGGCCGGATTCGGGGGTGACGAGTCGTTCGGCAGGATGGTGGATCAGACCCTCGGCAATCCCAAGAGCTGGACCAACGATTCCCGGTGGGCGTTCCGCAGGATCGACCAGAGCGATCCCGCCTTGGCGTCGGGCGGTGACGGCCCGGACTTCCGGATCTCGCTGACCTCCCAGATGACCATCCGCGAGGCCTGCGGGTACGACATCCAACTCGAGGTGTCCTGCTACAACCCAGGCATCGAGCGGGTGGTGTTGAACGAGCCCCGCTGGGTGCGGGGGGCGATTGCGTTCCAGGGTGACATCGGTTCCTACCGGCAGTACCAGATCAACCACGAGGTCGGGCATGCCATCGGCTACCAGGCGCACCAGCCGTGCGAGACCGAGGGGGGACTGGCCCCGGTGATGATGCAACAGACGTTCGGCACCGCGAACGACGACATCGCCAAGCTCGACCCCGAGGGAGTGGTGCCCATGGACGGCAAGGTGTGCCGCTTCAACCCATGGCCGTACCCGCGCGGCTGAGCGGCAGGGCCTCACCGTGACCGCCCCGAGCGCCGTCGCCCACATCGGCGATGTCGCGTGCTCCGGCTTCCTGTTCGACATGGACGGCGTCGTCACCGCCACCGCACGTGTCCACGAGCGAGCTTGGACCAGGCTGTTCGACGGCTTCCTCGCGGAGCGCGGCAAGGGTGAGGCCCCATTCTCCGCCGACGACTATCTGCAATACGTCGACGGCCGCCCCCGTGTCGACGGCGTGGAATCGTTCCTGGCGTCCCGTTCCATCGAGATCCCACACGGAATGGCGTCGGATCCGCCGACCGCACACACGGTGTGCGGGCTCGCGGCCCGCAAGGATGAGATGTTCCTTCATGAACTCGACGAGCACGGGGTCGCGGCTTTCTCCGGCACCGTGACATTGATCCGGCGACTGCGTGAGGCACACGTGGCGGTCGCCCTCGTGACCGCGAGCCGCAACGCAGTGCGTGTGCTCGACGCCGCGGGGCTGACCGACCTGTTCGACGCTCGCGTCGACGGCCTCGACGTCGACCGGCTTTCGCTCGCCGGCAAGCCCGAGCCGGATACGTACCTCGAGGCGGCCCGGCGACTGGGCCTCGAGGCTGGGAGTTGCGTCGTGCTCGAGGATGCGCTGGCGGGCGTCGAGGCCGGACGGCGTGGCAGGTTTGCTGTGGTCGTGGGCGTCGATCGCACCCACCACGCGGATGCGCTGCGCGACGCCGGAGCCGACGTCGTGGTGTCGGACCTGAGCGATCTCGAGGTGCGGTTCGCGGCAGCATAGGCTGGATACGAGCGTTGACCAGTCGATGTCAGGAGCGTGTGGTGCCCGCAAGGAGTTCACTTCCGCCGTTGGTGGAGCCGGCGGCGGAGCTGAGCCGTGAGGAGGTGGCGCGCTACAGCCGCCACCTGATCATTCCCGACATCGGTACGACGGGGCAGAAGCGGCTGAAGAACGCCCGCGTGTTGGTGATCGGTGCCGGCGGGCTGGGTTCGCCCACGTTGATGTATCTCGCAGCGGCCGGGGTCGGGACGATCGGCATCGTCGACTTAGACGTGGTCGACGAGTCGAACTTGCAGCGGCAGGTCATCCACGGCACCGCCGACGTCGGGCGGTCCAAGGTGCTCAGTGCCCGCGAGTCCATCCGCGAGATCAATCCGCACGTCGACGTCCGGGCGCACGAGTTCCGACTCGATGCGTCGAATGCGGTCGGGCTCTTCGAGCAGTACGACCTGATCCTCGACGGCGCCGACAACTTCGCCACCCGCTACCTCGTGAACGATGCGGCGGTGCTGGCTCACCGTCCGTACGTGTGGGGCTCGATCTACAGGTTCCAGGGACAGGTGTCGGTGTTCTGGGAGGACCCCCCAGAGGGCTACGGCGTAACCGGAACCACCCTGCGGGATCTGTACCCGGAGGCGCCACCTCCGGGAACGGTCCCATCGTGTGCGGAAGGCGGTGTTCTCGGTGTGTTGTGTGCGGCTGTCGGTTCGATCATGGCGACCGAGGCGATCAAGCTGATCACCGGCATCGGGGAGTCGCTTCTGGGCCGCCTGATAATCCACGACGCGCTGACGATGAACTACCGCACGGTGACGCTCAGCCGGGACCCGGGCCGGGTGCCGGTCACAGAACTGGTCGATTACGAAGAGTTCTGCGGCGTCGAACCTGCCGCCGAGGCAGAGGGGGGCTGGGCGATCTCCCCGCTCGAGTTGCGGGAGCTGATCGACAGCGGCGCCGACATCGCGATCGTCGACGTCCGGGAACCGGTCGAGTGGGACATCGTGCATCTGCCGGGTGCGACGCTGATTCCCAAGGACCGGATCCTGTCAGGTGAGGCCCTCGCGGAACTTCCGAAGGACAAGCGCATCGTGCTCCACTGCAAGACCGGTATCCGCTCGGCGGAGGCGCTGGTGGCCGTGCGCAGGGCCGGTTTCGCCGACGCCGTGCACCTGCAGGGCGGCGTTCTCGCGTGGGCACACCAGGTCGATCCGTCGCTGCCTGTCTACTGACGGCGTTCTACCGACGGCGTTCCGGACGCAGCGCGCCTCACCGAACTGAATGGTCCGCAGCGGTAGCGTGACCGCCGTGAGCTCTGGACAACCTCCTCAGCACATCTGCTCGATCTTCGGTTTGGGCGAGGTCGAGCTGGTTGCACCGGGAGCGGGCTGGGACGGCGGCTGGCGCCTCGGCGACGTCGTGCTCTCCCCGGTGGCCGATCACGCGCGCGCCGCATGGTCCGCGAGGGCGCGCGAGACTTTGGCCGTCGATGCCGTGCGCCTGGCGCGACCGGTGCGTGCCACCGATGGCCGCTATGTGGTGTCCGGTTGGCGCGCCAACACATACATCGAAGGCGCACCGGAACCCCGATATGACGAGGTTGTGTCGCTGTCGCTGCGGCTGCATGCCGCAACGGCGCAGCTCGAGCGCCCCCGATTCCTGATGCAGCCGCCGGTCGCGCCGTGGGCCGACGTCGACGTCTTCGTCGCAGCCGACCGCGCCGCTTGGGAGACGGTCCCGCTGCGCACCGCCCGTGCCGTCGGCGCCCTCGAGGATATGTCCGGGGACGGCAAGAGCAGCGTCGAACTGATCGGCGAGCTCGCGTCGCTGCGCAAGCCAGTGCGATCACCCGACCAGCTCGTCCACGGAGACCTGTTCGGCACCGTTCTGTTCTCGGGAAGTACCGCGCCGACCGTCACGGATATCACGCCGTATTGGCGACCGGCGGTGTGGGCCGCCGGCGTCGCAGTCGTGGACGCGTTGTCGTGGGGTGGCGCCGACGAAGAGCTGATCGGACGGTGGGAGGACCTGCCCGAGTGGCCACAGATGTTGCTCCGCGCCTTGCTGTTCCGGCTCGCGGTGCACGCCCTGCACCCGCGATCCACCCCGGAGGCGTTGCCCGGACTCATCCGGACCGCGGAGCTGGTTCGGATGATGCTCTAGCTCACTGGACTTTCCTCGCAGGTTCCTGCTCGACGGCAGGTTCCTGTTCCTCGTCCGAGAACTCGGAGCGAAGTTCATCGAAGAAGTACTGCGCGGCCCGCACTGCGCGGCGAGTGTCGCCGACGATGATGGCTTCAACCAAGTCGGCGTGTTCGGCGTGGAATGTGGCCCCGGTAGCCAAGGAGTGTTTGTAGACGGTCGCCTCGATAGCGGGGAGGAGTGAGTCGTAGAACTCTAGGTAGACGTGGTTGTGGCTGGCGGCGACGATGCCGCGGTGCAGGGCGACATCGGCAGCGACCGCCTCACGCAGATCTTTCGTGTCCCACGTGACGGTGCGTACCTCGAGCAGCGTGCGCAGGTTCTGGATGTCGCTGTCGGTGCGCCGCTGCGCGGCCAATCTGGCGGCGGTGACGTCGAGGCTCTGCCGCAGTTCCATGAGGTCGCGTTCCTGGGCACTGGCGAAGAACTTGCCGAGCGTGCCACCCACCTCGGAGTTGGCGAGAACGAAAGTGCCCGATCCCTGCCGCCGCTCGAGCAGACCCGCATGGACGAGAGCCTGCACCGCCTCCCGGACGGTGTTGCGCCCGGTCCCGGCGATTTCGGCCAGTGCAGACTCGGTCGGGATCCGTGAGCCCACCGGCCACCGTCCGGAACGGATTTCTTCCCGGAGCTGGTTGGTGACCTGCGTGATCAGGCTTCTACGGCGCACGGGTTGCACGGTGCCCCTGATTTTATGCGATCGGTCTGTGCACTGTACTGCTTTGCCACCATCATCCGGTCATCCTATGATTGCGCTGGATGACCGCGGCGGCGTGTGCACCGATCACACGAGGACCACAGCCCCTGTTGAAGGGGCGAGTTCTGGTGTTCGCAGCAATCGCGATGTCGGCGCTGTCCCTGCGACTCGCGGTCACCTCGTTCACCCCCCTCGCGTCGCAGATCAGCGACGATCTCGGCTTCTCGTCCACGGTCGTCGGCGTGTTCGGCATGGTGCCGACCGCGATGTTCGCGGTGTTCGGGCTCCTCACGCCGGCACTTGCGCGCCGTATCGGGCACGAACGGACTGCATTGCTCGGAATGTCGATGGCCGGTTTCGGCATGCTCACCCGGGCGATGGTGTCGGACACGTGGTCGCTGCTGGCTCTGTCCGCGCTCGCGCTCGGTGGCATGGGCATCGGCAACGTCGTCATCCCGCCGTTGGTCAAGCGATACTTCAGCGATCGGGTGGCGCTGATGAGTTCTATTTACATCGCAGGTCTGCAGACGGGTACGATCGTCCCGGCGCTGGTCGCGGTGCCGCTCGCGGACTCGTTCGACTGGCGATTCTCGATGGGGGTCTGGTCGCTGCTCGGCTTCGCGGCTGCCGCGCCGTGGCTGGCGGTGCTCGTCCGCGACCCCAGGACGGGCGCCGACGCCGCACCGAAGAAACCGACGGCCGAGCCGCGGGGGCCCGGGCGAGCGTGGCGTTCTCCGGTCGGCTGGGGCATGGCCTTCATGTTCGGCACGACGGCGCTGATCACGTACTCGATGTTCACGTGGATCCCGGAGATTCTCACCGTGGCCGGAGCGAGCGCGGCGTTCGCCGGGACCATGGTGGGGCTGTTCGCGTTCGTGGGCTTGATCGCCGCGTTCGTCGCTCCGAACCTGTGCGCCCGGATGCACAATCCGTTTCCGATCGTCGTGGGCTGTGCGGTCTGCTATCTGGTCGGATTCGCCGGGCTGCTGATCGTGCCGATGTCGGCGCCGATCTTGTGGGTGGTCGCGATCGGCCTCGGGCCGAGCACGTTCCCGATGTCGCTGACGTTGATCAATCTGCGGACCCGCACCCAAGCGGGTTCGACGGCACTCTCGGGTTTCACGCAGGGCGTCGGTTACACGATCGCATGCATCGGGCCGTTGATGTTCGGTGTGCTGCACGAGTCCACGGGTGGCTGGGAAGTGCCGTTTGCCCTGCTCGGGCTCGCGGTCGGCGTCGTTCTTATCTCGGCATGGGCGGCATGTAAGCCCCGTATGCTCGAGGACACATGGGGCGCCAGAGCGTCCTGACCAGCGAGTTCGTCAATCTCACCGGTCTGATCCGCGCGCGTGAGGGACTGTTGACGGACGGGTCATCAGGGGCAGCACTGACGCAACACCCGCCTCTTACCTTTGGGTTTCCGATACAGGTAGGAGGCCCAGGTGACCACTCTCTCCGATCAGCCCAAACAAGGGCAGGACGCGCGCGCCGGTAAGGCACCCGTAGTGCGCGGGCACTACATCGAGCATTGGGACGCCGAGGACGTCGATGCCTGGGAAGCCGGCGGCAAGGACATCGCCCGCCGAAATCTCGTGTGGTCGGTGATCGCCGAACACGTCGGCTTCTCGGTCTGGTCGGTCTGGTCCGTGATGGTGTTGTTCATGCCGTTCGACGTGTACGGCATCGACGCGGCGGGCAAGTTCTTCCTCGTAGCGGTCCCGGCACTCGTCGGCGCGCTGCTCCGGATCCCGTACACGGTAGCTACGGCCCGCTTCGGTGGCCGTAACTGGACGGTGTTCAGCGCGCTCTTGCTGCTGGTCCCGACGCTGCTGACGCTGTGGCTCATGGTGAACCCGGGCGCGTCATACACGATGTTCATGCTGGCAGCAGCTACGGCGGGCGTCGGCGGTGGCAACTTCGCATCGTCGATGACCAACATCAACGCGTTCTACCCGCAACGACTGAAGGGCTGGGCGCTCGGGCTGAACGCCGGCGGCGGCAACATCGGCGTGCCGGTCATCCAGCTGGTCGGCCTGATGGTCATCGCGACCGTCGGCAACACCGAGCCGTACCTGGTGTGTGCCATCTACCTCGTGCTCATCGCTGTCGCGGCCGTCGGCGCGGCACTGTTCATGGACAACCTCGGCAACCAGAAGGCCGATCTGCGTTCGATGCTCGAAACGCTGCGGTTCCGTGACTCGTGGATCCTGAGCTTCCTCTACATCGGCACCTTCGGCTCGTTCATCGGGTTCAGCTTCGCGTTCGGTCAGGTCCTGCAGATCAACTTCCTCGCCGGCGGGGACACCCCGGCGCAGGCCTCGCTGCACGCCGCACAGATCGCGTTCCTCGGACCGCTGCTCGGCTCCATCTCGCGTCCGTTCGGCGGTCGACTCGCCGACCGAATCGGCGGTGGCCGCATCACCCTCTACACGTTCGGGGCGATGGTCCTGTCCACTGCGATCCTGGTCGTGGCAGGGTCGATCGACGACGCTACTCCCGGCGCCGCGTCTGGCACCGCCATGACGGCACTCATAGTCGGTTTCGTTGCACTGTTCGTGCTCTCGGGTATCGGCAACGGCTCGGTCTACAAGATGATCCCTTCGATCTTCGAGGCTCGCTCTAAGACGCTGGACGGTCTCGACGACGAGGGTCGTAAGGCCTGGTCGCGCAACATGTCGGGCGCACTGATGGGATTCGCGGGCGCGGTCGGCGGTCTCGGTGGAGTCGGGATCAACCTGGTGCTGCGGGCCTCGTACCTCAGCCCCGCCCAGTCGGCGACCACGGCGTTCTGGGTGTTCCTCGGCTTCTACGTCCTGTGCGCGGTGGTGACGTGGTTCGTGTTCGTGCGCCGCACTGCCGCCAAGGAGGGCGCCGGACAACCGATCGCGGTGAAGCCGTGACGTCCGCAGCACCCCTGGCCCCTGAGGCGGCGGCCGCTCCGACGAAGACCCACTGCCCCTACTGCGGGCTGCAGTGCGCCATGGCGCTCACGCCTGGCGGACGATTCGGGGTGAGCGTGAGCGGCCGCCAGTTCCCGACCAACCGCGGCGGGCTGTGCCAGAAGGGGTGGACGAGCGCAGAACTGCTCCGCCACCCCGACCGGCTCGAGACCCCGCTGATTCGGGAAGCCGGACAACTGCGGCCCGCGTCCTGGGACGAAGCGCTCGACCGGGTGGTCGACGGGTTTCGGGCCGCGCAGGCGGCCGGCGGCCCGGATGCGGTCGGGATCTTCGGCGGCGGCGGCCTGACGAACGAGAAGGCGTACCAGCTCGGCAAGTTCGCCCGAGTGGCACTGCGTACGTCGAACATCGACTACAACGGCCGGTTCTGCATGTCGTCGGCCGCCGGCGCCGGGATCCGTGCGTTCGGCCTGGACCGGGGGCTGCCGTTCCCGGTCTCGGATCTCACGTCCGCCAAGGCGATCCTGCTGGTCGGCGGCAACGTCGCCGAGACGATGCCGCCGTTCGTGGGTCATCTCACCGCCGCGGCGGAGGCCGGCGGGCTGATCGTTGCCGATCCCCGTCGGACTCCCACCGTCGAGCGTGCGCTTGCCGGCGGCGGGTTGCACCTGCAGCTCGCACCCGGCACGGATCTGCCGCTGGCACTGGGGATGCTGCACCTGGCGGTCACCGAGGGACACCTCGACCGCGAGTACGTCGACGCTCGTACCACCGGCTTCGACGACGCATGGCTCGCGGCGGCGCAGTGGTGGCCCGAACGTACCGAGCGCGTCACCGGGGTGCCGGTGGCGGCGATGCGTCGCGCCGTGGAGATCTTGTCTCGCTCTCGTCAATCCGACACCGGCGCCTACGTGCTCACCGCGCGCGGCACCGAGCAACACGCGACCGGTACCGACACCGTCTCTGCGTGGATCGGACTGGCGCTCGCGTTGGGGCTTCCCGGGCGACGGGGCAGTGGCTACGGCGCCGTCACCGGACAGGGCAACGGTCAGGGTGGACGTGAGCACGGGCAGAAGGCCGACCAGCTGCCCGGCTATCGCAAGATCACAGATCCTGCTGCCCGCGAACACGTTGCACAGGTGTGGGGTATCGACCCGGCCGAGCTTCCCGGGCCGGGGCGCAGCGCGTACGAACTGCTCGACGCGCTGGGCCAGCCCGATGGGCCCCGAGCGCTGATGGTGCACGGCGCGAACCTGGCGGTGTCGGCGCCGCGCGCCGGCCACGTCGTCGACCGACTGCAATCACTGGATCTGCTCGTGGTGTGCGACTTCCTGCTGTCGGAGACCGCGGCCATGGCCGACGTGGTGCTGCCGGTGCTGCAGTGGGCGGAAGAGGAGGGCACCATGACGAGCCTCGAAGGCCGGGTGCTGCGACGCCGTCGCGGCGTCGAGCCCCCCGGCGAAGCCCGCAGCGAGCTCGAGGTTCTGCAGGACTTGGCGATTCGTCTCGGGCAACCGGCATCCCGCTTCCCGACCGCGCCACGTGAGGTGTTCGACGAACTGCGGCGCGCGTCCGCGGGAGGCGTCGCTGACTACTCCGGCATTACCTACGATCGCCTGGAGACAGGAGAGGCGCTGCACTGGCCGTGCCCCGCGGTCGATCATCCGGGTACGCCGCGGCTGTTCCTGGACCGCTTCGCAACCGAGGACGGGCGCGCGCGGTTCACGCCGGTCGACCATCGAGGTCCCAGTGAGGAGCCCGATGTCGACTTCCCGTTGGTGGCGACCACGGGACGAGTTCTGGCGCACTACCAGTCGGGCGCGCAGACCCGTCGGGTGTCCGAGTTGGCAGAAGCTGCCGGACCGATGTTCGTGCAGGTGCATCCCGACACTGCAGCACGGGCCGGGGTGCGCGACGGCGACAACGCGGTGGTGCTCGGCCGCCGCGGGCGGGTCGAGGTCACGGTCCGGTGTGACGAGTCGATGCGGCTCGACACGGTGTTCCTGCCGTTCCACTTCGCCGGGGACGCTCGTGCGAATCTGCTGACCAATCCGGCGCTCGACCCGACGAGCCGGATGCCGGAGTTCAAGGTGAGTGCGGTCCGTCTCGAACCGCGTGTGGGGGTGGCGTCATGAGTACGCGTGTGGTGATCGTCGGCAACGGGATGGCCGGTGCCCGACTGGCCGAGGAGTTGCGTCGGCGCGAACGGGATTCGGAGCGAGTCGAGATCGTCGTGCTCGGGGCGGAGCCCCGGGCCGCCTACAACCGAATTCTGCTCTCCAACGTGCTGGCGGGCAGCATTACCGCCCGCGACATCCGGCTGCGTCCGGACGATTGGTGGGCCCGCAACGACGTGGATGTCCGTGTCGGAGTCCGGGCAACGGAGATCGACGTGGACGCGCGGATCGTGCGGTGCGACGACGGCACTGCGCTCGGCTATGACGAGATCGTCCTCGCGACCGGCAGCACCCCGTTCGTGCCGCCGATCGACGGCATGGCGGCCGACGACGAGCGTGTCGTCACGTTCCGGACGGTCGAGGACTGCGACCGCATCGCGGACACGGCTGGGCCCGGGTGTCGGGCGGTGGTGCTCGGCGGCGGCCTGCTGGGCCTCGAGGCCGCCCGCGGCCTGCTACTGCGCGGGGCGGACGTCACCGTCGTGCATCCCAACGACGTGCCGATGGAGCGTCAGATGGATGAGGGCGGCGGCAGGGTCCTCAGTGGCGTCCTGTCCGGCCTGGGGGTGCGGCTCCTGCTTCAGCGGCGAGCAGTTTCGTTGCGGCAGGGCGACACCGGCAGAGAGCTCGTCCTGGACGACGGCAGCACGCTGCCCGCCGACCTCGTCGTGCTGACCGCCGGCGTCCGGCCCGAGACCGACCTCGCCCGGGGCGCGGGAGTCGTCGTAGACCACGGCATCGTCGTCGACGACGCGCTCCGCACCAGCGCTCCGAACGTGTGGGCGATCGGGGAGTGCGCACAACACCGCGGCGAGGTGTACGGCCTGGTGCAGCCCGGCTGGGATCAGGCTGCCGTGGTCGCGGACCGGATCATCGGTGCCGACCCGGATGCCGAGTACGTCGGCACGCCGCCGGTCACCCGGCTCAAGGCGCACGACATCGACCTCGCCTCTATGGGTGACGTGACGGCCGACCTTTACAGCGCGGACCCACAGGACGACCGCGAAGTGCTCGTCGTCGCCGACCCGGCTCGCGGCCGCTACGCCAAACTCGTCGTCTCGGGCGAGCGGATCGTCGGCGCCGTGCTGCTGGGTACGCCCGACGTCGTCGGCACGATCACCCAGTTGTTCGACGCGGAACTACCGGTGCCGCAGGACCGAATGGCACTGCTGACGGGCCGCGGATCCGCGTCGGCGGAGTCCGCCAGCCCAGCCGGCATGCCCGGCAGTGCGGTGATCTGCCGCTGCAACTCCGTCACCAAGGCGAATCTGACGACCGCGTGGCGTGCGGGGGCACGTTCGGTGCCTGCGCTGGCGACCGCCACCCGCGCCACGACGGGCTGCGGGGGCTGCAGTTCGGCGGTCGAGGGCATCTGCGAGTGGTTGCGAACAGCCGATCCCTCGAGTGAGGCCGACGCCGACAACACAGACAACACCCGACCGGCACAGAAGGAAGGTGCGGCATGAGCGGACGGACCGCGATCGTAATCGGACACGGCATGGTGGGACACCGGTTCGTCGAGGCGCTGCGGGCGCGCGACGACGCCGACGCGTGGTCGGTGACCGTGCTGTGCGAGGAAGAGCTGCCCGCGTACGACCGGGTGGCGCTGTCGTCTTATGTCGGCTCGTGGGACGCGAAGGAACTCGCTCTGGCGGGCAACGGCTTCGTCGACGATGCGGCCGTCGACCTGCGGGTGGGCGTGCGCGCCGAGTCGATCGACCGCGCGGCGCGCACCGTCACGACATCGGACGGCGACGTCCTCGGATACGACGCGCTCGTCCTCGCGACCGGGTCGTACCCTTTCGTGCCGCCGGTGCCTGGACGAGACAACGATCATTGCTTCGTCTACCGCACCCTCGACGACCTCGACGACATCCGAGCGCGAGCCGAGGCGGCCGGCCCCGGGGCCGCCGGTGTCGTGATCGGCGGCGGGCTCCTCGGGCTCGAGGCCGCGAACGCGCTTCGGCAGCTCGGGATGGCGCCGCACGTCGTCGAGCACAACAGCCGGCTCATGCCGTTGCAGGTCGACGAGGGCGGCGGCGGGCTGCTTGCCCGGCTGGTCACCGATCTCGGGCTGACGGTCCACACCGGGACCGGGGTCGCGTCGATCGCGCCCGGACCGGCCGGGGTGCAGGTGGAGTTGTCCGACGGTGAGGTGATCGACGCGGGGCTGGTGGTGTTCTCGGCGGGCGTGCGCCCGCGCGACCAGCTGGCCCGTGACGCCGGCCTCGATGTCGCCGAGCGAGGTGGTGTCCTCACCGACATCGGTTGTGTCACATCCGATCCCGCCGTGTTCGCGGTCGGAGAGTGCGCCGCGGTCGAGGGCCAGTGTTACGGACTCGTAGCGCCGGGATACGCGACCGCGGAGGTCGTCGCGGACCGGCTGCTCGGCGGCGAGGCCGTGTTCCCGGGCGCCGACCTGTCAACCAAACTCAAGCTTCTCGGGGTCGACGTGGCGAGCTTCGGCGACGTGCACGCCACCACGCCCGGCGCGCTCGAGGTGGTTCTCAGCGACGCGGCGAAGGGGACCTACGCCAAGCTCGTCGTGTCCGACGACGCCCGAACCCTGCTGGGCGGCGTGCTCGTCGGCGACGCGACGGCGTACGGGTCGCTGCGTCCGCTGGTCGGGAGCGAACTTCCGGGAGACCCCGCGGCGCTCATCTCCCCGGCGGGCGAGAAGCCCGGTGCGGGCTCACTTCCCGACGATGCCCAGGTCTGCTCGTGCAATGCGGTCACCAAGGGAGAGATCTGCGCCGCGATCGCTGACGGCGCTAGCGATCTCGCCGCGGTCAAGTCGTGCACCAACGCGGGTACCACATGCGGCGGTTGCCTGCCCACCGTGAAGTCGCTGCTCGCGGCGTCGGGGGTGGAACTGTCGAAGGCGCTGTGCGAACACTTCACCCAGTCCCGGGCCGAACTGTTCGAGATCGTCCGCGCCACCGGCACCCGTACCTTCTCGGCGCTGATCGCGCGGTATGGCACCGGAAGCGGCTGCGACATCTGCAAGCCCGTCGTCGCTTCGATCCTCGCGTCCACGTCTGCGGACAACGTCGTCGACGGCGAGTCGTCCGGCCATGTCCTCGACGGCGAGCAGGCAGCGCTGCAGGACACCAACGACCACTTCCTCGCGAACATGCAACGCAACGGCACGTACTCGGTGGTGCCGCGGATGCCCGGCGGTGAATGCACCCCCGAACAACTCATCACGATCGGGGAGATCGCCCGGGACTTCGGGCTCTACCTCAAGGTCACCGGCGGACAGCGGATCGACCTGTTCGGCGCGCGGGTGGAGCAGTTGCCGCAGATCTGGCAGCGACTGGTCGACGTCGGGATGGAGTCGGGTCACGCATACGGCAAGTCCTTGCGCACTGTGAAGAGTTGCGTCGGGTCCACCTGGTGCCGCTACGGCGTCCAGGACTCGGTCGGTATGGCGGTGCGGCTCGAGAACCGATACCGCGGTCTGCGAGCGCCGCACAAGATCAAACTCGCGGTGTCGGGGTGCGCGCGCGAGTGCGCGGAGGCCCGTAGCAAGGACGTCGGTGTCATCGCCACCGAGAACGGGTGGAACCTGTACGTCGGCGGCAACGGCGGCCAAAGCCCGCGTCACGCGCAGTTGCTGGCCGGTGATCTCGACGACGAGACTCTCGTCCGCTACATCGACCGCTACCTCATGTTCTATGTGCGCACCGCGGACCGGTTGCAGCGCACCGCGCCGTGGGTGGAATCGCTCGAGGGTGGTCTCGATCACTTGAAGGCCGTCGTGTGCGACGACAGCCTCGGCATCGCCGACGACCTCGAAGCGGCCATGGCCCAGCACGTGGCCGGATACCGCGACGAGTGGGCGGGTGTGCTCGAGGACCCCGAGAAGCTGTCGAGGTTCGTGTCGTTCGTCAACGCGCCCGATGTGCCCGATCCCACAGTCGGTTTCGACGACTCCGGCCCGCGAAAAGTGCCGGTCATGATGGGCGTTCCGGACGTGCCGGGCCGCCGGCAGGAAAGGTAATCGAGGATTAACGCCGCCGAAACACCCCGACTTTTCAATGGACACAGCACAGGGAGGTCTGCGATGACAGTGATTGAAAGTCAGGTGTCCAGCGATGTCGGTGCCCACAAGGCGCCCGCGGTGGCCGAGGATCGGTACTGGACGACGGCTTGTATCCGGAGCCACCTCATTCCGGGACGCGGCGCGGCCGTGCTGCTCCCGGACGGCAGCCAGGTGGCCCTATTCCTGCTGGCCGATGGGAGCTTGCGGGCCGTCGGCAACATCGACCCGTTCGGAAGGGCCGCGGTGATGTCACGCGGGCTCGTCGGTGATCGCAACGGCGAGCCGACCGTCGCGTCGCCGCTGCTCAAGCAGGTGTTCTCGCTCGTCGACGGGCGCTGCCTCGACGACGAGTCGGTGCACCTACCGGTCTACCCGGTGCGGGTCGTCACGGAAGATGCTGGCGACTTCGTGCAGATTGGCACGATCCCGGTCGGGTCGCGATGAGCGGCTGGGGGCCGCCGAGCGGCGACGAGCTGAGAGGGTTCACTGTCGGGATCACGGCAGCGCGGCGAGCGGAGGAGTTCGCAACGCTGCTCACGCGCCGAGGCGCCGATGTGGTGCACGCGCCGGCCATCCGGATCATCCCACTCGCCGACGACACCGAGTTGGCTCGGGCCACCGAGGAGGTGATCGCGGACCCGCCAGATGTCACGGTTGCGACGACGGGTATCGGCTTCCGGGGCTGGATGGGTGTCGCGGACGGCTGGGGGCGGGCCGATCAGCTGTTCACCGCGCTACGCGCCAGCCGCATCCTGGTGCGCGGGCCGAAGGCCAAGGGAGCCGTACGTGCGGCCGACCTGCGGGAGGAGTGGTCCCCGGACTCGGAATCCTCGGCGGAGCTGCTCGACCACCTGCTGGCGGAAGGCGTCGAGGGGCGACGGATCGCGGTGCAGCTGCACGGTACGTCGACGCAATGGGAAACGGTCCCCGACTTCTGCGCCGTGCTGCGCGCGGCGGGCGCCGAAGTGATCGCAGTGCCGGTGTACCGCTGGATGCCCCCAGAGGACTACAACGCGGTGGATCGCCTGATCGAGTCCGTCGCCTCCGGTGCCCTGGACGCGCTCAGCTTCACGAGCGCGCCGGCGGTGGCGTCGATCCTGGAGAGAGCCGAGGAGACCGGCGTTCTCGAGTCGCTGTTGCAGGCACTCGACGGCACGGTGATGGCCGCCTGTGTCGGGCCGGTCACGGCCGCGCCGCTCGAGGCTGTTGGGGTTCGCCCGACCACTCCCGGACGGGCGCGGTTGGGGTCGCTGGCTCGGCAGATCGCCGATGAGTTGCCGCGCCGGGCCGCCCAGGTGCGGGCCGGTGGCCACGACCTGAGTGTGCGTGGAAACTGCGTCGTCGTCGACGGTGAGGTCAAGCCGCTCTCGCCCGCAGCGATGGCGCTCGTGCGCCGATTGGCGGAGCGGCCGGGCCTGGTCGTCTCCCGCACGGACCTGCTCGCGGCACTTCCGGGCGGTAGCGAGGACCCGCACGCGGTCGAGACGGCCATCGCTCGCCTTCGCAGTCACCTCGGTGTGCCGAAGGCCGTGCAGACCGTTGTGAAGCGGGGCTACCGACTGGCGCTGGAACCAGCGGAGTACGAGCGAGTGCTCGAGGGGAGTCGGGCGTGAGTCGCGCAGAGTTGGTTCTCGTCGCGCACGGCACGCGCAGCCAGGCCGGCGTCGAAACTGTGGCAGCGCTGGCCGACGCGGTCGCCGACCGCGTCGGGCCCGTGCGTACGGCGTTCGTCGACGTGCTGGGCCCGTCACCGGCCGAGGTGCTGCGCGATATCGACGGTCCCGCGGTGCTCGTCCCGGCTTTCCTGGCGTCGGGCTATCACGTCCATACCGACGTGCCGCGCGGCGTGATCGACAGCGGCCACCCTCGCGTGTCCGTCACGCGTGCACTCGGACCACACCCGTCACTGGCGCGGGTTCTCGAGCAGCGCCTCCGGGAATCTGGTTGGCGGCCGGGAGATTCCGTGGTCCTCGCCGCGGCGGGTTCCTCGGACCCGCGAGCCCGTCATGATGTCCGCCGCGCCGCGGCGATGCTGTCCGCGCGGGTGCAGCGCGAGGTGCCGGTGGCCTACATCGCGACCGGTACGCCGACGGTGCCGGATGTGGTGCGGCAGTTGCGGTCGGCGGGGGAGCGTCGCGTGTTCGTGGCGTCGTACCTGTTGGCACCGGGGCTCTTCCACACCCGGCTCGCTCAGTCCGGGGCCGACGGTGTCACGGCACCGCTCGGAACGCACCGCGCGGTCGTCGACATCGTCGCCTCTCGGTACCTGCTGGCGGCCCCGCGCGTGGATCAGTTCGAGAACTCGATCTGACGCGCCGCGTTCGACAGCGCGCTGACGACGCACGTGCCGATCGGGCCGAGCCGATCGAACATGGTGGTGGAGCCGACCGAGATTCCGTCGATACTGAGGTGGTTGTCGGCCTCGAGACCGATCTCAGGGCCCTCCGGGAGCCGGGAAAGCGCCAACGTCAGGTCGGCATTGATGAACCCGATACCCGCGGTGCCCCAGTTCGTCATCAGGCTCGTCGCCTCGCCCACCATCGCGGCCCGCACGAACGGAGACGGCTCTTCGCCTGCGATGACAGGAATCTGGTACTGCCACATGCGCTTTCGGCTCGCGCCCTGGTGATCGGTGAATGACGACGACCAGCCACCCGGATGAGCGTCGCTGCCGATCCATGGAACGGACGGTGCCTGCAATGGTTGGAGGACGTCGAGCGGTGGAGGCTGAGGGCTCTCCGGCCGGGTCCACAGCTCACCCGGTGGTTGCGTCGAACGCCGCAGGAACACCACCGAAGCGCGGGCAACGACCTGGCCGTTCTGGACGGCCTCGGCGTCGGCGACACGGATACGGTTGCCGTCGCGCACACTCCGCGTGACGACGTCGAGTCGTTGGGCGCGTGCCGGTGCGAACAGATCGACGGTCAGCCGCGCGGGAACGAACCCTTCCGCACCGTGCGCGTTCTCGACGGCACGGGCGAGGATGCCGCACAACGCCGGTCCGATGATCATGTCCGACGACCAGCGACTGATACCCAGCGGAAGCGGGGTGAAGCCCTCGCCGTCGCGGGTGAGGAACCCGACCGATTCGTTCATGCGCACCTACTTCCCGAGCACGTTGTCGGCCACCAGGTGGTCACCGCTACTTACCGCAACATACGACATTGCCTTCGGCGACCGACATCGCCCTCCGGGCGGAGATGCTCGCGCGTGTCGGTGCGCGGGAAGTGCGCCCGATCGGCATCGTGCCGGATACGGTGAGTAGAGATCGGGCACGCCGGGACGACCGTCGCATTCTGGTCCAGCACTCGAGGCGTGCGAGACAGCTGTCGACGCAGGCCGGGAGGAAGGTACCGAGATGACCATGACACCAGTCGACCGACAGGGCTTCAGCAGTTTGCGCCAGGGTGGACTCAACTGGGATGCCTTCCCCTTGAGGTTGTTCCTCAAGGGCAACGCGAAGTTCTGGAATCCCGTGGACCTGGATTTCACGAAGGACGCCGAGGACTGGCACGCGTTGAACAGCGAGGAGAGGCGTAGCGCGACCTACTTGTGCACGCAGTTCCTCGCCGGTGAGGAAGCTGTGACCGAGGATATCCAGCCGTTCATGAAGGCGATGGCAGCGGAAGGCCGGTTCGGCGATGAGATGTACCTGACGCAGTTCTGCTTCGAGGAGGCGAAACACGTCCAGGTGTTCCGCCGCTGGATGGACGAGGTGGGTCTCGATGGTGACCTGCATCCGTTCGTCGCCGAGAACCCCCATTACCGCACCCTTTTCTACGAGGAGCTGCCCAGGTCGCTTCGCTTGCTCGAGTCCGATCCGAGTCCGGCCAACCAGATCCGGGCCTCCGTCACCTACAACCACGTCATCGAGGGCAGCCTCGCCCTGACTGGGTACTACGCATGGCAGCGGGTGTGCACCGAACGCGGAATCATGCCCGGCATGCAGGAACTCGTCCGTCGGATCGGTGACGACGAGCGACGGCACATGGCGTGGGGCACGTTCACTTGCCGTAGGCACGTTGCCGCCGACGACAGTAACTGGGATCTCGTCCAGGAGCGCATGGGTGAGCTCCTTCCGCACGCACTGAACATGATCCAGTGGGTGAACGAACAGTTCGAGGAGCCGCCGTTCGGGATCGCGCCACAAGACTTCCTCGACTACGCCGCCGACCGCGCGCAGCGGCGTCTCGGCGCGATCGAGTCCGCCCGGGGTCGACCCGTCGAGGAGATCGACCTCGACTACTCGCCTGAGACACTCGAAGACACGTTCGGTAAGGAGGACGAGGCGGCAATCGCAGAGGTCGCCCCGGATTCGGCGTCCGCGTGAGCTCGGTCTCCCCTTCGGGATCGTTTGACAGCCAATACAATTCCCTGTCCACCGTCTGCGGTGCTCTCTGCTGTACCGCGAGATTGCGGCGGTGGCATGCATCTCGGCCTTACGGTGACGTACGACACGGTGTGTCACTATTCTGGGCGCTGCCCCGTCCTTGTCGATGAAGTGATCGTCGGCTGCCCGCGCATTGCCGTGCCGGGCGGGTGAAAGGAGTTGGGGTACATGAGGCTTGCGGTTGTTGGTGGAACCGGGCTGGTGGGGTCGAAGGTCGTCGCGCGTGCGCGGCAGGCGGGTGTCGACACCGTCGTCGTCGCCCGCTCCACGGGGGTTGACTTGATGACCGGCGACGGGCTCGATGCCGCGCTGGCAGGGTGCGATGCCGTCGTGGACGTTTCGAACAGGACAGTGATGCGAGCGCGTCCAGCTGTCCGGTACTTTTCGCGAGCCGCGGCGAATCTGGTTGCGGCCGCCGAGCGTGCCGGAGTCGGTCACCTGGTCACATTGTCGATCGTCGGGATAGACGCGATCGACTTCGGCTACTACCTCGGGAAGCGCGCACAGGAGGATCGTGTGCGCGCCGGTGCGGTTCCGTGGACCATCGTCCGTGCAACACACTTCTTCGAGTATCCCGAACCGCTGCTGGCGTCGAAGTCACCAGTAGTCGCCATACCACGGATTCTGTGCCAGCCGGTCGCCGCCGACGACGTTGCGGAGTTTCTGGTGCGGACTTCGCAGCACAATCCTGCACGGGGAACAGTCGAGATCGCGGGGCCGCGGCAAGAGCAGGTGGTCGACATGGCACGCCGGATCGTCGCCGCACGGCAGCTGCGCCGACTGGTGCTGCCGGTCACGATGCCCGGGAAGGCTGGAAGAGCGATGGCTACGGGCGGCCTCATCCCACAGGGGAACTATCTGAGGACCACAAAATCGTTCGACGAGTACGTTGCCACCCTCTGATCAATTCTTCGGCTTCCACTCGAGCCCGACCTCCGGCTGCCGGGTTGCCTGACAGTCGGGCCGACTCCACGTTCGCGGCCTGGCGTTGCGTTCTCTCGCACCGCTAGGCTGCGACGGCGCGAACCGTGAACCTCTATAGTCCCGTCATGGATCAGATCTCAGAGTTGGACCGATTCGACCCGGTGCAGGATCCTCGGCCGGCCGACGAGCCCTGGCCGGAGCTGATCTGGCCGATCTCCCCTGATACGGAGCTGACCGGCGATGTGGTGCAGTTGAATTCGATCGATCCGACTGCTGATTCGGCTGAGTTGTTTCGGGCCCTCGATCACGACGACGTGTGGTCTCATGTGCCTGGACGTCCCCGTGATCCTCAGGATTTCGCGGAGATCCTGAGCTCCCGCCACACTCTGCCCGAGTGGAACACATGGGTTGTCCGCACACGGCGCGCGATAGCAGGCCTGCCCGCGGGCGCCATCGTAGGCACGAGCTCGTATCTCGACGTGAGCGTGCACGATGCGCGCCTGGAGATCGGCTACACGCTGTACACGCCCGCAGTGTGGTCCAGCTCGGTGAATCCGGAGACCAAGCTGCTGCTCCTGGGGCATGCGTTCGACGCCCTTCACGCGGGCCGCGTCCAAATGAAGACGGACACCAGAAACCACCGCTCACAGCAGGCCATTGCCCGGCCCGGGGCCCAGTATGAAGGAACTCTGCGGCGTCATTTTCGGCGATCCGACGGCACCGTCCGCGACTCGGTCATCTTCTCGGTCAGCGCGGAAGACTGGCCGGACGTGCGTCAACGTCTCACATCGAGGCTTCGATCCCCACTCTCGGCGAAGTGATGCCGATGTGCACCCCGCCAGGGGACCCGATGGTTGCTCACACAGCCGACACTCACTGAACTCGACCTCACGGCCGACCACCGCACTCGCCAGGAGCTGTCGCCGAGGAGATGGCGCCCCCGGTGAAGTACGACACAGTCTGTCACTCTTCGGTGCGCTACCCCGTCCTTGTCCATGAAGTGGCTTACGTTGCTCCCGGACTGTCGTGCCGGGCGCGTGAAAGGAGTTGGGGAACATGAGGCTTGCGGTTGTTGGCGGAACCGGGCTGGTGGGGTCGAAGGTCGTCGCGCGTGCGCGGCAGGCAGGTGACGAGACCGTCGTCATCGCCCGCTCCACGGGCGTTGACTTGATGACCGGCGACGGCCTCGATGCCGCGCTGGCGGGATGTGATGCCGTCGTGGACGTGTCGAACAAGATGACCATACGAGCACGGCCAGCTGTCCAGTACTTCTCGCGAGGAGCGGCGAACCTGGTTGCGGCCGCCGAGCGTGCCGGCATCGGGCATCTTGTCACCCTGTCGATCGTCGGGATAGACGCGATCGACTTCGGCTACTACCTCGGCAAGCGCGCCCAGGAGAAACGTGTCCGTGCCGGTGCGGTTCCGTGGACCGTCGTCCGTGCAACGCAGTTCTTCGAGTTTCCCGAGCCACTGCTGGCATCGAAGTCACCGATAGTGGCCGTTCCGCGGATGCTCTGCCAACCGGTCGGTGCCGACGACGTGGCGGAGTTTCTGTTCCGGACTTCGCACAACGATCCTGCACGGGGAACGGTCGAGATCGCGGGCCCGCGGCAGGAGAAGATGGTCGACATGGCACGCCGGATCGTCGCCGCACGGCATCTGCGCCGACTGGTGGTACCGGTCACGATGCCCGGGAAGGCTGGAAAGGCGATGGCTACGGGCGGCCTCATTCCCCAAGGCGACTATCACAGGACCACAACATCGTTCGACGATTACCTAGCCGCCCTCTGATCATGTCGGAGCAATCCGATCCGGCAGAATCACCGGCGGTGCCGAACTTACTCGGGACGGTGCTGTGGTGGGCCACCCTGATGCTGGTTGTCGCCGTGGTCCCGGCCTTTGCCGCACTTGTCTTGATGGGGTCGGTGACCCTCGCGGTGACGATCGGCCTGATGAGCGCCGGTGGCGTCAGCCTCGCGGCGCCGATGATCTGAGAGATGTGTCGAGGCGGCCGTGCCGAACGGCGTATCCCATCAATACAATTCGTCGGACGCGTTGGTGCCGCTCGACGGTGCCGGCCTTGGCGATTTCGGCCGACGCGACCAACCGGGTTGGGTGTCCGACTCACTTTCTCGCGATGTAGTAATTGTTCACCAGGTCGGATTCGATCTCCGCAACCTGTACTTCCCCGAAGCCGGCTTTGGTGAGCATCGATTCGGCCAGTTGCCGACCCCACGCGGCCCCGAGCCCGGCCCCGTCGAGGGCCAGCGAAACGCTCATGCAATGCATCGCCGACACCGTGTAGAAGTAGGTCCTGAGCGGGACGCCGACGTTGTCTTCGAGCCGGCTCGAGGCCTTGATGTCGACCATCAGGAACACGCCGCCGGGTCGTAGCGCGCGATAGATATTGGCCAGCACCTGGTCCGGTTTCGCCTGGTCATGGATGCTGTCGAAGGCGGTAATAACGTCGTAGGCATCAGTGACGTCGAGGGCGGCCGCGTCCGCTTCCTGGAACGTCGCATTGGCCAAGCCCAGCCGAGTCGCTTCGGCCGCCCCCGCCGAGATTCCCTCCGGCGAGAAGTCGATCCCGACGAACCGGCTACAGGGATAGGCTTGGGCCATCACGTTTATCGCATGTCCACTACCGCAACCGATATCCGCCACGTCGGCGCCGGTCCGCAGCCGTTCCGGCAGGCCTTCGGCCAACGGCAGGATCACGTCGATGAGCGCGGCGTCAAACACCTCGCCATTCATCTCGGCCATCAGCTTGTGGAAGCGTGGATATTCGCTGTAGGGCAGGCCGCCCCCGGCACGGAAGCAGCCGACGATCTTCTGCTCGATTTCTCCCAGTAACGGGATGAACTGTGCGAGTCGCGCGAGGTTGTCCGGCCCCGCGGCTCGGGTCAGCACCGCCGCGTGGTTCGGCGGCAGCAAGTAGTGCTCGGTGGTGCTGTCGTAATCGACGACGCGTGCGGTGACCATCCCGCCCAGCCACTCCCGAACATAGCGTTCGTTCAGACCGGCAGCGCGCGCGATGTCCGCGCTGGTGGCCGGTTCGAGACCGGCGAGGGTGTCGAAGAGTCCGGTCTGGTGCCCGATACTGGTCAGGATCGCGGTGCTGGCAGTGTCGACCACGTCCATCATTCGCTCGGCGAATTGCTCGGTGCTGTCTCCAGCCATGGCACTCATTAAACACCTCACAACTGGGCTAGACCACCAACGTCGGAGTGCCGATGCGTTGGCTCTGAAAAGTGCAGCAGCACAAGGGAAAGCGAATGATCGCGAAAGAAGGAGATCTTGGGTGATCGACAATCCGACCGCGCGGCTCTTGAAACTTCAAACGCTGATAGCGGATGGTCGGCCGCGAACACCCGCATTCGTGCAGCAGTCGAAGTTGCGACACTGCGTCCAGGTTGGTTTCATCGATGGGACGTATGCGGTCGGGGAGTTACTGGTCGGTAAGTCCCGGAGCGGGACAGAAACGGGGGAGGGTCGGCGTTCGTGCCGTATTTGGGTCTGATCGTGATAATCCTGGGCGTCGTCTGCCTGGTGGATGTCATCGTCGCGGAGGAGCATGCCGTGCGGAACCTCCCTAAGGTCGCATGGGTGGTCGTCGTCCTGTTGATGCCGTTGATCGGGTCGGCGTTGTGGATCGTCGCCGGACGTCCTGCGGGTGGCTTTGCTCCGCGGCGACCTCTCGCACCGCCGTCGGGTTTCCCGGAGTACGACCGTCCGGGTCGACACGTCGCGCAGCGCTCCGAGGAGGATGAGGAGTTCTTGCGCCGATGCCGAGAGCGGGCGGAGGAGCAGAGGCGTATCGCCCGTGAACAGCGTCAGAACGACCCTAACGCCTGACGGTGAATCAGTTGGGTAGAGAAAGCAATTCGACCACTTGGCCATCAACCGGGTCGGGTGGGAGGAGTGCAAGCGCCTCTCGGTCGATCAGCCCAGCCAGATGAGCTGTGCGGACGACGGTGTCGGCGCGCCACGTGCCGTCCGACCGTCGGGCAACGGGAACTATCCGCGTGATAGGCGCCCCGGCCTCGGCCGCATTGACCACCACGCCGGTCTCAGGCGTCGCGGGTGTCCGCGCCGTCAGTCCATCGACGATCGCGGGCATCACCGTCAGCAATGTCGCCACCGCGGCGAGCGGATTCCCGGGCAGTCCGAGCACCACTCGCCCGTCCGCCAGCACCGCCGTCACCTGTGAACCACCGGGTCGGCACCGGACCCGTCCGACGATGATCCTGGCCCCTGCCCGCGCCAGCGCGTCGCGGAGTTGGTCGGCCGCGCCGGCGCCGGTTGCCCCGACCACCACGATCACGTCCGTGTCCCGGATATCGCGCAGCAATGCATCGAAGCTGTCGGCGGTGTCTCGTAGATGAGCAAGAGCGATGGTCCGAACGCCTAAGTGACGCAGCACATCCGGCAGTACCGGCCCCAGAGAGTCGCGCGTCTGACCGTCCCGTAGCGGCCCGTCTCGACGAATCTCGTCACCCGTCACCACGACGTGGGCGCGCACCGGTCCACGCACGGAAGCCTCCGTGATCTCGGCACTGGCCGCTGCCGATACCACCGCCGGCGTCACCGACACACCGGACGGCGCAAGATGGTGCCCGGGCTGCCAGTCCTCGCCGCGTCGTCGCATGTCGTCCCGGTCCGGGATATCGCTGCATGGTTGGATCACGGTGGTTTCGGAGTCGGGCGACACCTCCACGTGCTCGTCACGGATCACAGCGGTTGAACCGCCGGGAACCTGCGCGCCCGTTGCGATCCGCACCGCTTCACCGCTCGAGAGGTGCAACTCGGTGGGCGAACCCGCATAGTGGATCTCGGTCCGCAGCCGCCACGGCCCTGGGCCGGCCACCGCGTATCCGTCCATGGCTGAGACGTCGAAGCGGGGTAGCGCCTCGGCTGCGACGAGCGGGCCGGCGAGTGCGGCTCCGAGTGTCTCGGACAACGGCAGGTCGCGGACGGGCAAGGGCAACAGTGACTTCCGAATCTGCGCGCGAGCCTCGTCGACATCCATCGGTCCCGGCACCTGGATCGCCCGAGCACGCTCGACGTCCTCGGCGGTGTCACAGTCGGCGATTCCCGATACCGCGAGGGTCGCGTAGCGCTTCGGCACCAAGGCCTTCATGGGCTGGTTCTCTCGGCCGTCCAGAGCGCTGAGCACGCCGACGAGGGCCGGTCGCCGCCAGACACTCAGCAGGAACTGCATCCTTCCGGTTTCGTCGACCGCGAACGAGGCCTCGGCCTCCGGGTCGTCACCGAGCCGAGCCACCAGGTCCGCCACGGTCGCCCGGTCGAGGACGGGCAGATCGGCGGCCAGGACGACGACGAGGCCCTCCCTGGAATCACCGCCGGAATCGCCGATGGTGGCGAGGCCTGCAGCGAGTGCGGCCACGGGTCCTGAGCCTGCCGGGGTCTCCTGGGTCTGCTCGACCCGATCCGGTAGTTCGTCCCGATGCGGCCCGACCACCACGACACGGTCACAGCCGTCGACCGCGGCTAGGGCGGTGTCGAGCATCCGACGCCCACCCACCACGATCGCCGGTTTGTCGACGCCGCCCATCCGCGTCGCGCGTCCACCGGCGAGAATGATCGCGTCGAGACGGGTGCCGAGAGTGCTCATGGCTCAATGCTGCCGTATTCGGTGTCCGTGTGTGAGGGGCCGATCAGAAACGGTGACGTGCCCGCGCCAGATCGACGCGTCCGTTGCGAATCGGCACACCCTCGAGTTCGAGTCTCGCCAACTGTCGGTCCGCGAGGTGCGGCGCCGGCCGGCCGGACGCGCCCAGCACCCGATGCCAGGGCAGGTCGGCGGTGTCGGTGCGCATGATCCAGCCCACCGTGCGGGGGCTGGAAAGCCCAGCCGCAGCGGCGATGTCGCCGTAGGTGGCCACGCTGCCGGACGGGATCGAAGCAACCAGGTCCCGGACACATTCGATCTGCTGCTCGCTGGTCGCGGCCATCGCGTCCCCTAGAGCAGCGTGCGGACGAGGGTAGCGACGTCGTCGGGTCGGGCGTGCGCAACCATGTGGCCGCAGTCGAGGTCGACGATCGTCAGATAATCTCCCAGATGCTCGGCCAGCGCGGCCCGGAACTCAGGCGTCACGTACGGCGGCTGCACCCGAAGCCCCTGCACCAGGACCGTCGGGGTGCCCGCGGGTGGGAGGACGAAGTCGCGGGCGAGCTCACCGAACGAAGCGACGACCGCGGGAATCGACATGCGCCAGCCGACGCGGCCACCCTTGAGTTCGACGAGGTGCTCGGCGAGATCAACGTCGAGCGCCTCCGTCGGAACGTCCGCCCACGAGTTGTGCACCTTCTCCGATCGAGCTTCCGCGATGTCGGTGTAGTCGGGGTGCGCCACGGTCAGTTCGGCGATCCGCCCCATGTTCTCCGGGTCCAGGCCGATAGCCGGGTCGAGCAGAACGATGCCGCGGATCCGGTCGGGTACGGCGCGTGCGAGGTGCAAGGCGATCGCGCCGCCGTACGAGTGAGCCACAACGACCACGGGGCCGGTGGCATGCTCGTCGAGGACCCGGATCAGGTCGCTGACGTGTGTATCGAGGCCCCACGGCGGGCTCCACGGTGAGCGGCCGTGTCCGCGCAGATCGGGGGCGATCAGGCGGGTGTCACTCAACTGGTCGTTGCCGAGGGCCTCCCATCGGCGGCCGTGTCCCGTGAGCCCGTGGAGTGCGAGAACCTCGGGTGCTCCGGGCGTACCGAACAAGTAGGTGTGGAGACCGCGCATGGGCTTCATGATGCCGGATCGTCGCGTGTCGGACTCATCTGGTGAGATCCTCCGCATGACCGAATGGGGCGCATCCACCAGGCTGGCGGCTCCCTCCGCGCGGCTTGTGGGCCGATCTGTCACGGAGCCGGCGGTGCGGACGTGGGCACCCGGGCCGGCACGTGTGCTGACGAGCGCCGCACCTGGTCGTGGCTGGCATCCATGGCAGATCCTCGGCGAACCCGGCACCGGCAAGACGTCGCTGATCGTCGACGCCGCGGTGGCCCGGATCGCGGCCGGCGTAGACCCGGAGTCGGTGCTGGTGTTGACGCAGTCGCGACGCGCGGCCACCGCCATTCGCGAGCGAATCACCGCCGGTCTGCTGGCGGGGGAGGCGTCCTCGGCGGACACGCGTCCCCGCGCAACGCGGGAACCGCTCGTGCGTACGGTGCACTCGTACGCGTTCGCGGTGCTGCGTCTGCAGGCCGCCGCCCACGGCAATCCGCCACCTCGCCTGATCACAGGTTCCGAACAGGATGCGGTACTGCGCGAACTGCTGCTCGGTGACATCGAGGACGGTGCCGAGGACTGGCCCGAGCGGCTGCGGCCGGCTCTGGGGATGACCGGGTTCGCCGTCGAGTTGCGCAACCTCATGCTGCGTGCGAACGAGCGCGGGCTGGGGCCGGAGGACCTGATCGAACTCGGACGCACGCACGAGCGGCCCGAATGGGTCGCCGCAGGCCGCTTCGCAGAGGCCTACGAACAGGGAATGCTGCTGCGGGGGTCGGTCGGGGTGGAGGCGCCCGAAGCCAGCGCGCCGGCTCTCGACGCCGCCGAGCTGATCAGCGCCGCGCTCACCGCGTTTGCGACCGACCCCGACCTGTTGCAGCGCGAACGACTGCGAGTCCGGCACCTGCTCGTCGACGACGCGCAGCACTTGGACCCGCAGGCCGCCCAACTGGTGCGGCTGATCGGCACCGGCACCGACATGACCGCCATCGCCGGCGATCCGGACCAGTCGATCTTCGCCTTCCGGGGCGCCGATCCGGAATTCCTCACCGAGTTGGCCGGCCGGGACGACCCGGCGCAGGTGGTTCTCGACACGAATTTCCGGTCAGCCCCCGACGTGGCGACTGTCGCGGCGAAGGTGGCCGCGAAGGGGCTGCCCGGCAACCCGCCGCATCGCGGGATGAGTGTGCCCGTTGAGGGCGAATCGACGGGTCGCGTCGCTGTGCGGGTTCTGACCACGCCCGCCAAGGAAGCGGCCCTCATCGCCGACACCCTGCGGCGTGCGCACCTGATCGACGGTGTGCCGTGGCCGCAGATGGCAATCATCGCGCGCTCGGTGCCACGTGCGCTGCCGCCGCTGCGGCGGGCGCTGCTCGCTGCGGGGGTACCCATCACGACCGCAGCCAGCGAACTGCCACTCGCGAAGCAGCACGGCGTCGCGGGTCTGTTGGCGGTGCTTCGGGCGCTGTCGGGCAGCGAGTTCAGTGGCGAGGATGCGCTCGCGCTGCTTTCCGGGCCGATCGGTGGCGCTGAGCCCGTGAGTCTGCGACGGCTGCGGCGTGGCCTGCGGCGGGTCGAACTCGCGTCGGGTAGCGACCGGGACTCGGCGGAACTGCTGCGGGCCATCGTCGTCGACGGTCCCGACGGCGAGGGTGTCGCACACCTGCTGCCCGGTCTCACCGATGTCGAATCAGCCTCTCTGCGAAGGGTTCTGAGGGTGCTCCGGCGTGCGCGAGTGCCGCTGGACCGGGGCCGGGGTATTGAAGAAGTGCTGTGGGCGGCCTGGCAGGCGACCGGGCTCGAACGCCGCTGGGCTGCGGCGTCGGCCTACGGCGGGCCGATCGGAGCTCAGGCCGATCGTGACCTCGACGCCGTCGTCGCGCTGTTCGATGAGGCCGCCGACTATGTCGACCGGTTGCCCCGCGCCCAGCTGTCGGGGTTCGTGGACTACCTGGTGGGACAGCAGATACCCGGCACGGCCCGCGCCCGAGCGGTCGCACCCCAGGAGACTGTGACGATCCTGAGCGCCCACTCCGCGGCAGGCCGGCAGTGGCAGGTGGTCGCGGTTGCCGGTGTGCAGGAAGGGCTGTGGCCGCGCCTCGGCGCGCGGGGAACCCTACTCGGCACCGAGGCGCTGATCGATCTGACCGGCGGCGTGGGGCGGGGCCACCAGACTCTGTCCCGGACCGCACCCCTGCTCGCCGAGGAGCGCCGCTTGTTCCTGGTCGCGTGCAGCCGGGCCCGGTCACAGCTGCTCGTGACCGCGGTCGATTCCGCGAGCGGCGACGACGAGTTGGTGCGCTCCCGGTTCGTCGACGACCTGTTGGGTGGCGAGCAGGACACCGAAGACGCCGTCGTTGTCGCCCCGGCGCCTGAGGAGAACCCTCGGGTGCTGGCGCTGCCCGCGTTGGTCGCCGAACTGCGCAGCGTCGTGTGCGACCCCGACGTCGCCGCGACCGACCCGGAACGCCAGCGTCGGGCCGCACACCAGTTGGCGCGACTCGCGGACGCCGGGGTCCGCGGGGCCCACCCGGATCAGTGGTACGGGACCGCCACGCCGAGTTCGGATTCGGCGCTGTGGGATCCGGAGGACGGGCCGGTTCCGCTGTCGCCGTCGATGATCGAGCTCATCAACAACTGCCCGCTGCGCTGGATGCTCGAGCGGCACGGCGGCAGCGACGGAGACAACACTCACGCGATCGCGGGGACGCTCGTCCACACACTGGTGCAGGCCCTCGCCGGGCGCATCCCACCGGATCGGGTCGATCATGCGCTCGAGACGGCCTGGGAGTCTGTGGATCTCGGCTCGGGGTGGTACTCGCGGCGCGAACTCGAACGTACCCGCGGCATGCTCGCCACGTTCACGAACTGGTTGCGCGGGACTCGGTCTGAACTCACCGAGGTCGGCGTCGAGGTGACGGTGGACGGCGTTCTCGAACCACGCGTGGAGGGAGATCCGAAGGTACGCATCCGCGGCCGTATCGACCGCCTCGAGCGCGACGCCGAGGGCCGTCCGGTGATTATCGACGTCAAGACCGCGAAGAACGCCTTGACGAAGGATCAAGCGGAACTGCACCCGCAGCTGGCCGCCTACCAGGTGGCGGTGGCGCGGGGGCTGATCGAGGGAGAGCCCGCGTCGGACCCGGGCGGCGCGCGTCTGGTGTTCGTCGCGAAGCCGCACAACAAGGAGGGCGCGACACAGCGTGTCCAGCTCGCGCTCGACGGCGAGGGACTCGCTCTGTGGGAGAATGCGATCCACGAGGCGGGGGCGGCGACGCGGGGGCCGACCTTCGCGGCCCGGATCAACGACGGATGCAAACACTGCCCGGTGCTCTCGAGCTGCCCGGCGCACGACGAAGGACGGCAGGTGACGTCGGAGTGAGTACGCCCGTTGGCCGACAGACTCCACACCGGGTCGGTGCCGCGGAACTCGCCGAGGCACTGGGCCAGTTCCCGCCGACGGCCGAACAGACCGCGGTGATCGAGGCCCCCTTCGGTCCCACGCTCGTCGTCGCCGGTGCGGGTGCGGGCAAGACCGAGACGATGGCCGCTCGCGTGGTGTGGCTGGTCGCCAATGGCCTCGTGGATCCCGAACAGGTCCTCGGCCTGACGTTCACCCGCAAGGCCGCCCAGCAGCTCACGCGCCGGATCCGGCAGCGGCTCACCACGCTGGCAGGTTCGTCGCTGGTTGGAGACCTCGACCCCGGCGGCGGGCTACGGTCCCGGATCCTCGGCAGCGAACCCGAGGTCAGCACCTACCACTCGTATGCCGGACGGTTGTTGTCCGAGCACGGCCTGCTGTTGCCGATCGAGCCGTCCGCGACGCTGTTGTCGGAGACCGAACTGTGGCAGCTCGCGCACCGCGTGGTGAGCGCGTGGGACGGCGACCTCGACACCGACCGCAGCCCGGCGTCGATCACCGAGTCGGTGCTCGCACTGTCGGCGCAGCTGGCCGAGCACCTCGTCGAGCCCGACGATCTGCGCGAGGCGCACACGGAACTCGCGAAGCTCATCCACGCGCTGCCGGCGGGACCGAGGCAGCGTGGCGGTCCGTCGAAGGCGCTGCTCGGATTGCTCGATGTGCAGCAGCACAGGCTCGACCTGCTGCCGCTGGTGCACCGGCTCGCGGACACGCTTCGCCGTGAGGGAGCGCTCGACTTCGGCGGCCAGATGTCGCTCGCGGCGAGGGTTGCGTCCGAGCACCCGGAGGTCGCCCGCAGCGAACGCCAGCGGTTTCGGGTTGTGCTGCTCGACGAGTACCAGGACACCGGGCACGCACAACGTGTGCTGCTGTCGTCGTTGTTCGGTGGCGGCGAGGACGCCGGACTCGCGCTGACCGCCGTCGGCGACCCGATGCAGTCGATCTACGGCTGGCGCGGCGCGTCGGCGGCCAACCTGCCGCGGTTCGCCACCGATTTCCCGCTCGCCGACGGCACCCCGGCCCCGAAGCTCGAACTGCTCACCAGCTGGCGGAACCCACCGGAGGCCCTCGAGCTGGCGAACCTGGTGTCGGATCCGCTACGGGACCGCGGCGTCGAGGTCAGCACGTTGCGGGCCCGGCCGGCCGCGGTGCCGGGGGACGTGCGCTTGGCGCTGCTCGACACGGCCCCGAGCGAGCGTTCGTGGGTGGCCGACCGCGTCGCCGAGCAGTACGAGGCGGCACGGTCGGACGGCCGAAAGCCGCCCACCGCAGCTGTTCTCGTGCGACGCAACGTCGATTCCGCGCCCATGGCGGAGGAGTTGCGGGCGCGCGGACTGGCGGTGGAGGTCGTCGGGCTCGGCGGCCTGCTGCACACGCCCGAGGTCGCCGACGTCGTCGCGATGCTGCGCCTGATCGCCGATCCGATGGCCGGCAGCGCCGCGGTGCGGGTCCTGGCCGGTGCTCGCTGGCAGATCGGGGCCGCGGATCTGCGTGCGCTCTTCAGGCGAACCGGCGAACTCGGAATCCGGTCGGGCTACGGCACGTCGGGTGCGGTTACCGACCCGGCGATGCTCGGCGAAGCACTCGACAGCGCCCTGCCGGGGGAGCAGTCCGAGCAGGCGGGTCTGGCCGACGCGCTCGCCGACCCGGGCCCGGCCCAACGCTATTCGGAGTCCGGGTACGAGCGGATCCGGGCCCTTGCCGCCGAACTGGCGTCACTGCGCGAGCGTCTCGGGCAGCCGCTGACCGAACTGGTGGCCGAAGTCGAGCGCGTGATCGGCATCGGCGTCGAGGCGCAGGCCCGCAAACGACAGTCCGAGGTGGGTGGAGCCGGGCGCGAACATCTCGACGCGTTCGCCGACGTCGTCTCCGGATACGCGAACCGCTCCTCGGCGACCTTGACCGGCCTGCTGTCGTTCCTCGCGGCCGCCGAGCACATCGAGAACGGCCTGACCCCCGGCGAGGTGGAGGTCGCTCGAGACCGGGTCCAGGTGTTGACGGTGCACTCGGCGAAGGGCCTCGAGTGGGAGGTCGTGGCGGTGCCTCATCTCACCGAGGGAGTGTTCCCGTCCAGGCAGACGTCCGCGACATGGCTGGGTTCGGTGGCCGAACTGCCACCGACGCTGCGCGGCGACCGGGTCCTCGAGGGCGAATCCGCGGACGGAGTCCCGGTTCTCGACCTCGAAAACGTCTACCACCGAAAGGATCTCGAGAACGAGATCGAGGCACATAAGAAGGCGTTGGCCAACCGTCGGTTGGACGAGGATCGGCGCCTGTTCTACGTCGCGCTGACGCGAACCGAAAGGGCCCTGTTCGTCTCCGGCCACCACTGGAGCGAGTCGGGGCCCGAACCCAAGGGCCCGTCACCATTCCTGGTCGAACTACACGAGCTGATCTGTGCGTCGACGGATGAACCGCTGGGGGTGATCGACGTGTGGGCGCCCACCCCTGCGGATGGCAGCGAGAACCCGTTGACCGCTACGCCGCGGGAGGCCCTGTGGCCGTCTGACCCGCTCGGGCGCCGCCGGCCAGATGTCGAGCGCGGCGCGCAACTCGTGCGCGATGCGCTGAAGGCACTCGCCCCGCCGGACGAACCCGAAGAGCCGCAGGACGATCCGGACAATTGGGCCGCCGACGTGGATGCGCTGCTGGCCGAACGCAGCGCGAGGGTAACGGCCACCAGAGAGGTCGAGGTGCCGGCGCAGATGTCGGTGAGTCAGCTGGTCGATCTCGCCGCGGACCCGGACGCGTTGGCGGCACGGTTGCGGAGACCACTGCCGTTCCCACCGAACCCGTTGGCACGGCGCGGAACCGCATTCCACGCGTGGGTGGAACAACGGTTCGGGGCGACGAGGCTGCTCGACTTCGACGAGCTGCCCGGCGCCGCCGACACCGGAGTCGGCACCGAGACCGAGCTCGCGCTGCTGCAGGACGCATTCCTGAGGTCACCGTGGGCAGACCGCAACCCCGTCGAGGTGGAGGTGCCGTTCGAGACCTCCGTGGGCGGCACGGTGCTGCGCGGCCGGATCGACGCGGTGTTCGCCGACCCGGACGGTGGCTGGACCGTCATCGACTGGAAGACCGGCGCCGAGCCCTCGGCCGCGAACGAGCGGGCCGTGGTCCTGCAGCTCGCGGCCTACCGGCTGGCGTGGGCCGAGCTGATGGCAGCGAGGCGGGCGCGGGCCACCGGTGGCCCTGTCGAACTGCCGCTGAACCAAGTGCGCGCGGCGTTCCATTACGTGCGCACGGGACGGACCATCGCTCCGGCCGATCTGCCCGACGCCGAGCAGTTGGCCCTGTTGATCCGAGATGCCGGCTCGGGCACCGGTTCGCAGGCCTGACTGGTCAGGGCGCGTTGCGCCGCGCCTTCAAGGCCTGCGTCACGAGCGGGATCTGGAGCGGGAGGCGGGCCACGATGAGAGCCTTCGCGGACGACGAGACGCGGCCCGAACGGAGCCAGTCGACCGTCATCTGGATGTTTGCCGGGAAGACCGCGACGAACAGCGCCGCGGCGAGTCCGGCGCCGAGCCGGCGTGTACGGGGGACTGCGAGGGCTGTCGCGGTGGCTAGTTCGGCGGCACCTGAGGCGTATGTGTAGGTGCGCGCGCTCCCCGGCAGCGCACGCGGCACAATGGCATCGAAGAACTGAGGACGGACAAAGTGCATGATCCCGGCACCGGCCAGCAGCGCGGCCAATCGCAGCGCTGGGGCCTGGCTCGAGCGATTCGACGATGGCAGCATCACCCCATCGTGCCCGAACGTGATGTTTCCGGCCACCAGCGGATCCCGGTCTCGTCGGGCCGTATTCGCCGATGGCGTTCCGCGAACACCGGACACGCGGCTAGGCTGCGATCCGGTGTGTGACGATCCGGGGCGCAACGATCCAAGATGCGCGACGCCGAGAAGGAGATAAGGACGAGTGAATGGCCGGTAGCTTGAGAGCGCGGTTCCGAAGCACGGAGATGCTGACGGATCGGCCGGACTTCGCTCTCGTCAGCATCCTTCGGGTTCCGGAGTTGCAGACGAGCCCGGCCTTGGCGATCGTTCGCCGAGTTTCGTACGCGCTGGCGGCGTTGGCGCTTGCCGTGCTGGTCGTCTACATCGACCGCGACGGCTACAGGGATGCGCAGGATCCCGAGCTGACGCTGCTGGACTGCATCTACTACGCGACCGTTTCGCTGTCGACCACTGGCTACGGCGACATCATCCCGGTCACCCCTGAAGCGCGACTGATCAACGTGCTGGTCATCACGCCGCTTCGGATCTTCTTCCTCATCGTCCTGGTCGGAACGACCCTCTCGGCGCTGACCGAGAGCTCACGCCAGGCATTCAAGATTCAGCGCTGGAGGCATCGCGTGCGTAACCACACCGTCGTCGTCGGATTCGGCACGAAGGGCCGCACCGCCATCGACGCCATGCTCGGTGACGGAATCCTGCCCTCGGACATCGTCGTGGTGGACACCGATCAGGCGGTGCTCGACGCCGCCGCGAGTCTTGGCCTCGTCACCGTGCACGGCTCCGCCACCAAGTCGGACGTATTGCGTCTGGCCGGCGTGCAGAACGCCGCGTCGATCATCGTTGCCGCAAACCGTGACGACACCGCCGTCCTGGTGACGCTCACCGCGCGCGAACTCGCGCCCAACGCCAAGATTGTCGCGGCCATCCGCGAGACCGACAACGCGCACCTGCTGCGCCAGTCCGGTGCCGACTCCGTCGTCGTTTCGTCGGAAACCGCGGGTCGACTGCTCGGAATCGCGCGGACCACGCCGAGCGTCGTGGAGATGGTCGAGGACCTGCTCACCCCTGAGGCGGGGTTCGCCATCGCCGAGCGTGGGGTCGAGCCGGAGGAAGTCGGCGGCTCACCACGACATCTGTCGGACATCGTCCTCGGAGTGGTGCGCGACGGCCGCCTGCTACGCGTCGGATCGCCTGAGGTCGACGCGATCGAGGCCGACGACCTTCTGCTGTACATCCGGCGCGTCGCCGTCTGACCGACCGCTGTCCCGGAGTAGGCAGGCTCGCGTCGGCGTGCCTACGTATGGTCGTTCGCGCGGGGGTACCCGCAGTAGGGTCGTTCGCGTGTCCGACTTCACCGCACCCGGTTTCACCCTCGCCGAGACACCGCTGCTGTCCCGTGCCGCCATCGACCGCGCCGAGCAACTGCGGTCGGACATGGATGCCTTGCGCGCTGGGTGGGCGGACGCGTTGCTGCTGCGGGTCAACCACCGCGGCCAGGTTCGGATCGCGGACGGCGGCCTGGTCTTCGAAGCAGCCGTGTCATTGGGTGCGGAACCCGCGCTGGACGCGGTGTTCCTGGGCCTGCTCGATAGCCGGCACGTGTGGGCGGTGCGGGTTCCGGCGCTCACCGGTGAACTGGGGGACCTGCGCATGATCGGCCATCGGTTGGACGAATCCGGCGTTGGTCTGCTGACAACGGCGGTGGCGCTGTTGAACTGGCACGACCGCGCCGGGTTCAGTGCGATCGACGGCGCTGCGACCCGGCCGACGATGTCCGGGTGGTCGCGGATCAGTACGAGCACCGGACACGAGGAGTTCCCACGTACCGACCCGGCGGTGATCTGTCTGGTGCACGACGGCGCCGACCGGGTCCTGCTGGCCCGTCAGCCGGTGTGGCCGCCGCACATGTTCTCGGTGCTGGCCGGATTCGTCGAGGCGGGGGAGTCCCTCGAGACGTGCGTTGTGCGGGAGATCAAGGAGGAGGTCGGGCTCGACGTATGGGACGTCCGGTACCTGGGCAGCCAGCCGTGGCCGTTTCCGCGGTCGGTGATGCTCGGGTTTGCGGCAGTCGGCGATCCCGCCGCCGCGTTGACGTTTGCGGACGGCGAGATCGCCGAGGCCCACTGGTTCACCCGCGATCAGGTTCGTGCGGCGCTCGACGCCGGCGACTGGGCGTCGTCGGACGCCGAACTGCGGCTGCCTGGTTCGATTTCGATCGCGCGGGTGATGGTCGAATCCTGGGTGAAAACGGGTTACGGAAGGCCGAGCGACTAGAGCCCCAGCGCCGTCTTGACCTGAAGGAGCGTCGGGTTGGTAGCGGTGCTGCCGTCCGCGTACTTGACCGTCGGGACGACGTGGTTGCCGCCGTTGACGCTGCCGACGAATTCGGCGGATGTCGGATCCTGCTCGATGTCGACCTCGACGTACGAGATGTCATTCTCGTCGAGTTGCTTCTTGAGGCGACGGCAGTAGCCGCACCAGGTGGTCGAGTACATGGTCAGGGCAGGAGCTTGGATAGTCACGGCGGCAATAACACCACGACCGGTCTCGAGTGTTCCCACCTGCGCCCTCCTGGGTGCACATCACATCGGCCGCGGTGCGACGGGCGGCACGGGGATGTCGGTGCGCTCTGAGAGGATGGGCAGCATGCCAGCGGACGCCACCCCGGAGAACCAAGCGACCCGGCTCGACGGGGGATTGGATCCGCAACAGAAGGCGGCGGTACTCGCCCCGCGCGGCCCGGTTTGTGTGCTCGCCGGCGCCGGGACCGGCAAGACCCGGACCATCACGCGCCGTATCGCGCATCTCGTCGCGAACGGTCACGTCTCGGCGGGTCAGGTTCTCGCGGTCACGTTCACGGCCCGCGCCGCCGGGGAGATGCGCGGCCGGCTTCGTGCCCTTGGCATCGGGGGCGGCGGCCCGCAGGTGCAGGCCCGCACGTTTCACGCCGCGGCATTGCGGCAGCTGAAGTACTTCTGGCCGCAAGTGGTCGGTGACACTCAATGGCGTCTGCTCGACCGTAAGTTCGCGCTCGTCGGACAGGCAGCGAACCGGGTGGGCCTGCCGACAACCACCGAGAGCATCCGCGACCTCGCTGGCGAGATCGAGTGGGCCAAGAGCTCGCTCGTCGCGCCCGAGGACTACCCGGCCACCGCGGCGCGGGCTCGCCGGGATGTCCCGGCCGACGCCGAGAAGGTTGCCGCCGTCTACGACGGCTACCAGGCACTCAAGACCAGCGATCCCGACGGCATCCTGCTGGACTTCGACGACCTGCTGCTGCACACCGCGATCGCGCTCGAGGACAATGCCGCGGTCGCCGAGGAGTTCCGTGACCGCTACCGCTGCTTTGTCGTAGACGAGTACCAGGACGTCACCCCGCTGCAGCAACGCGTGCTGAACGCGTGGATCGGCGATCGCGACGATCTGACCGTCGTCGGTGACGCCAACCAGACCATCTACTCGTTCACCGGCGCCACGCCGAGGTATCTGCTGGACTTCTCACGCCGGTTCCCGGACGCGACCGTCGTCCGGCTCGAGCGGGACTACCGGTCCTCTCCTGAGGTCGTGTCGCTGGCCAACCGGGTGATCGGCGCCGCCCGCGGGCGCATCGCCGGGACGCGGCTGCAGCTGGTCGGGCAGCGACCGTCCGGACCCGAGCCGACGTTCGCCGAGTACGACGACGAGCCTGCCGAGGCCGGAGCCGTCGCCAAGCAGATCAGCAAGCTCATCGGCCAGGGAGTCGAGCCGTCCGAGATCGCGGTGCTGTACCGGATCAACGCACAGTCGGAGGTCCATGAGCAGGCACTGACCCAGGCCGGCATCCCCTACCAGGTGCGCGGCGGCGAGGGCTTCTTCACCCGCCAAGAGGTGCGCCAGGCCGTCACCGCGCTCCGACAGGTCGCGGGCCGCGACGACCTGCCCGACGGCGCCGACACCGGCGAGGCCTTGGTGACACTGGTGCGTGCGGCGCTGGTCCCGCTGGGGCTGACTGAGACCGAGCCCGCCGGTGTGCAGGCCCGCGAACGGTGGAATTCGCTCACTGCGCTGATCGCGCTCACCGAGGAACTGCTCTCCCACGACCCACTCCTGACCCTGAACGGGCTGCTGGGTGAACTGGCCGCACGATCCGAGGCGCGGCATCCACCGGTCGTGCAGGGTGTCACGCTTGCCTCGCTGCATGCCGCGAAGGGCCTCGAGTGGGACGCGGTGTTCCTCGTCGGAGTCACCGAGGGCACGCTGCCGATCGCGCACGTCCTCGGCGACTCCAACTCGTCCGGTGACGAGGCGGGGATCGAGGAGGAACGCCGCCTGTTCTATGTCGGGGTGACGCGTGCCCGCGAGCACCTGGCCTTGTCCTGGGCGCTCGCCCGTACCGAGGGCGGGCGTAAGACGCGGCGCCGGTCGCGATTCTTGAACGGCCTGATCCCTGACGACTCACCGGCGTCACGGATCGCCAAGCCCGCCCGTTCCAAACGGCAGCCTCCGCGATGCCGAGTGTGTGGGAAGCAACTGATGGGGGCGACGGCGACCATGCTCGGTCGGTGCGAGCAGTGCCCGTCGAATCTCGACGTCGAGTTGTTCGAGGCGCTCAAACAGTGGCGCCGGGAGCGGTCCCGCGAGATGAAGGTGCCCGCCTACGTTGTGTTCAGCGACAACACTCTGACCGCCATCGCCGAGCAGCAACCGCAGGACGAACGGGCACTCGTCGCGATCCCCGGTATCGGCGCGAAGAAGCTCGAACAGTACGGCGCCGATGTCCTGGCGGTGGTGCGCGGCGAGCGCGTTGCGCAGACTCTGGATCTGACCTGACCGGCGACCGTCGACAAAACCGCAGGTCAAAAATAACTTGTGCGGTCTGTTTGGGTCCCATACTCTAGACCGCACGCCACGGGGAAGCTCGTGTGCGGTGACATGTCCAATACGCGGATACCCGCGCGCTACTCGGCGCCGGTGCTTCGCGACGACGCGAAAGGGAGGTGGCAACGATGAACGGCTGGAACGCAACAGCAGCACGTGTATCGGTGCCCGCATGCGCATACCTCCCGGCGACCGAAACGGTCGCCGCGTCAATTGCGGCGACAACACCGCACGTAAGCCGTCTGCGCGCTGCAGACCAGACGGCAGCCGCATCCGTGGCCCGGAGCAGACACCGAACCACCGTTCGGTAGACACTCCACCTGTCCCCTCGAGGCCACGGATCGCAGCAGCGAACCGTGGCCTTCGTGTTTCGAGCCCCATTGCTCCAGGCACTCGACCGCGGTTCGCCCCGAACCTCGAACCCGGCACGAACCATGAGCCAACCGCTCGAAACGACAAGGAGAAGACGTGTCTACCGTGACATGCCGAGTACGCAACATGAACCATGCCGTCACCGACGGACTGGGAGTCGTCCGCTCGGCACGCCGGGAACTGCCCTGCCGGGCCGGAGACAACCCCGACCTGTGGTTTGCTGACACCCCAGCGGATCTCGAACGCGCCAAGGAACTGTGCGGGGCATGCCCGATCCGCAGTCGATGCCTGACCGCGGCGCTCGATCGGGCAGAGCCGTGGGGAGTGTGGGGTGGCGAGATCTTCGACCAGGGTGTCGTGATCGCCCGCAAGCGGCCACGCGGCCGGCCACGAAAGAGCCCAGCGCCTGCTGTGAGCGCGGGGAAGGAAAAAACCTGGGTGTGCGCCTAGCGTGCCATTCGATGATTGGCCCTACGCGCCGTCGAGGCCCTCGAGTCCGGTGTCGTCTTCGGCAAATCCCGGAAGCCACTGGGTGAGGATCTTCATGTACGGCGCGTAGGCGTCGAGTTGTGCGCAGATGCCGACCGACCCGAGCAGCACACGGAAGATCATCAGGTACTCGGGGGGCAGGCTGAGGGCACGGGCCGTCCGAAAGCGTGCGCTCGAGAAGTCGGTTGCGGTGCCCGCGGCCTTCTGCAGCCACGCGCGTGTGAAGTGGAATGACTCGGTGCGGATCGGATCCGTGAACGGACGCAGGTAGTCGGCGATCTCCTGATCGGTGACAGTTCGGCCCGGAAGGACGAAACCGTTGTCCCGCAACAACTCCGTGAGCTCGTCGTAGCGCTCCTCGAGGTTCAACCGCACCATGCGGCCCAGTACCGCAGGCAGCCCGTTCGGCATGGGGGCGGTTGCCCCGAAGTCGATGATGCCGAGGCGGCCGTTGTCGTCCAGCATGAAGTTGCCGGGGTGCGGATCGCAGTGCAGCAGCCCGGCGCGGGCGGGAGAGACGAAGTGGAACTCCGCGAGCAACGCGCCCGCGGTGTTGCGTTGTTCGATGGAGCCTCTGGTGATGATCTCGGACAGCGGCGTCGCCGTCATCCACTCGGTGACGACCACTTTGGGGGCGCTCGCCACGACTCGGGGCACGACGAACTTCGGGTCACCGGCAAAGGTCTTCGCGAAGGCGCGCTGGTTATCGGCTTCGATCCGGTAGTCCAGTTCGTCCTCGGTACGGGCGCTCAGTTCATCGAGGATGGGCTTGACGTCGGTGCCTGCCAGCGCGGAAGCGAACACTCCCGCGAACCGGGACAGCGTCTTGAGGTCTGCGCGCAGGGCCTCGTCGGCGCCGGGGTACTGGACCTTGACAGCCACCTCCCGGCCGTCCGACCACACGGCCCGATGCACCTGACCGATGCTGGCCGACGCGGTGGGGGTGTCGTCGAAGTCGGCGAACCGTTCGCGCCACCGGGTGCCCAGCTGCTGGTCGAGCACTCGGTACACCTGCTTGGCGGGCAGCGGCGGTGCCTCGGCCTGCAGTTTGGTCAGCGCCTCCCGGTACGGCTCGGCGAACTCCTCGGGAACCGCGGCTTCCATCACGCTGAGGGCCTGTCCGAGCTTCATCGCGCCGCCCTTGAGTTCGCCGAGCACGGAGAACAGCTGTTCGGCGGCCCTCGTGGTCAGCTGGGCGTCGATCACGTCGCCGTCGGCACCGGCCAGCTTCTTCCCGAAGCCCATCGCGGCCCGTCCTGCGATGCCCAGCGGGATGCTCGCGAGCTTGGCGGTGCGGGCAGTGCTTCTGCGAGGGATGTCGGACACGAGACCATCATGACGGAAGATTTGTGGGTTCGTCCAAGAACATTTTCGATCGTGAGCAGGCGCACCGAGGGTTGCGCGGCCACGGCCGGACCGCTAGACGGTGCGTGTCCAGGTCGAGCTCGAGGGTCGCGTCGAGGCTTGCGGGTGCCGGGCGGGCCACCCCGGACAGCACCTTTTCGAGCTGTCCGAGCGCGACCGCCGCGGTGGCCATGACGGCGGCCGGGCCGGCGTGGCCCACCCTGCCCAGCAACTGCGCGGCGACGTGCGGCCACTCCTCGTCCGCCGCGCACCGCGTGAGGTCGGCACATCGCAGGCAACTGGTGCGGCCGGGCAGCACCAGTGGTCCGACGACACCGCGGCCATCGCGCAGGCGAACCTGCAGGTGTGGTGTCCTAGCGGTGAACAGGGCGTCGACCAGCTGCGGGTCTGCGACGAGTTCGTCCGTGAGGACCACGCACATGCTGTTCCACCGAGTGACGTCGGTGTCGGTGGTGAAGTGGGTCGACCGCGTGACCCGTACCGGTGCTCCGGCCAGACCGTCGGCGATCGCGTCGGCGAGCGGCCCGCGACCGTGAATCCGGACGGTGCGAGACGCATCTGTGGGCGTCGGGGCCGACCGCACAAGCCCCGCCTCGTCGAGTTCACTGAGCAGCGTGGACATGTCGGTGGGGCTGATCCCGTGCTCGATGGCCCGCCAGACCGCGGTGGGGCGGGAAGTCCGGCCGTCGAGGAGTTGCAGCGCCGCCACCAACGACTCCGTGTCCACACCGGCGGGAGGTGTGAGGATCAGGGCGGTGTCCGGGTCCCAGCCGATCTGGACACGTCCGCTGGGCCGAATCAGAACGGGGCGGCGCGGATCCAATGTCGGATGGTGGACCCGTCTCGAGGTTTGCAGTGTCGCGGATCGCAGTGTCGAGGATTCTCGGGTCATGCCTCGACGATTGCACCCCGAGTCCGCCCGAACCGCCCGGCCGCCCCGCTTGTCCACAGGAATACAGGCCCTGTGACGTGCAGTTTCGGCTATGCATGGAGGTTGGTTCGCCGCTAGTCGTGCAGCCGCTCGTCGTGCAGGTGCCGAAGGGGCCCGTTAGCGTGGGTCCCCGTGACTGGCACCCGGACCTCCGACAGTGGCCGCCCCGAGGTGGAGATTCGCCGCAGCGCGCGGCGCAAGCGCACCGTCAGCGCGCGCCGCGAGGGGGACAAGGTGGTAGTGCTGATGCCAACCGGCCTGTCGAGGCAGGCGGAGACCGATCTGGTTGCGGAGATGATCGGGAAGCTCGAGCGCGCCGACCAGCGTGCCGCAGCACGCGCCGAATGCAGCGACGTCGAACTGGCGGACCGCGCCGCACGCCTCTCGGCGCGGTGGCTGGATGATGCCGCCACGCCGACGTCAGTGCGGTGGGTGCCGTCGATGCGAACGCGCTGGGCGTCGTGTACTCCGGCCGACGGCACCATCCGCGTCAGCGAGGTGCTGCGGACGGTGCCGTCATACGTCCTTGACTACGTGCTGGTCCACGAGCTCGTGCACTTGTACGTTGCCGGCGGTCACGACGAACGGTTCTGGCAGGAGGTGCGTCGCTATCCGAAGACCGAGCGGGCGATTGGCTACCTCGAGGCGTACTCCGTCGTGACACGCCAGCCGGATTTGGCCGACATGACAGCCCGCGACTGTGCGGACAGCGAAGACACAGCAACTACCGGTTAGTCGGCAGCTTCCGGCCCAGCGTCGGGGTCGTCGCCCTCGCGGTTCTTCTCCTCACGCTCACGGGCTTCGATCTGCTCGAGCTGCGCGATCGGATCGTGGAAGGTGCTCGCGTCGCCGCCGACGACCCGGTCGACGAATGCCGCCGGATTGTCCAGGTCCGAAGAGTCGGGCAGCAGGTCGGGGTGCGACCACACACCGTCTCGGGCATCGATGCCGGTATCTGTCGTGAGTCGCCGCCACAGCTGCGCGGCCTCGCGCACCTTGCGGGGGCGCAGCTCGAGGCCGACGAGGGTTGCGAAGGTCTGCTCCGCCGGTCCACCCGTCGCACGCCGGCGGCGCAGCGTCTCGGACAGAGCCGCTACGCCAGGCAGACGGTCACCGAGCGCCTCGGAAACGACGGTCTCCACCCAGCCCTCGACGAGTGCGAGCAGTGTCTCGAGCCGTTCGAGAGCCTGCTTCTGTTCTGGTGTGGTCTGCGGTTCGAACGCGCCCTGCTGCAGGATCTGCTCGATCTTGGACGGGTCGGTCAGCGCGGAGGGGTCGAGGCCCTGCGCGGCCTCCTCGATCGCGGAGAAGTCCATTCGGATGCCGCGCGCGTAGTCCTCGACGGTGGAGAGCAGGCGCTGCCGCAGCCACGGAACATGGCTGTACAGGCGCTGATAGGCGGCCTCGCGGGCCGCGATGAACACGAGCACCTCGCGGTGTGACTGCTCGAGGCCCTCGGTGAACTCTTCGATTGCGGCCGGCAGCAACGCGGCGGTGCCGGCGGGACCCAGCGGCAGTCCGATGTCGGTGGAGGTGAGTACCTCCTTAGACAGCTGGCCCAGCGCCTGGCCGAGTTGGGAACCGAACGTGAGGCCACCCATCTGGGTGAGCATCCCCGTCATCGGCCCCAGCATGCTGCGGGCCTCCTCGGGGAGCCCCTGCACCCACATGCCGGACACCTGCTGGGCGACCGGGTCGCACAGGCGCTTCCAGGTGTCGAGGGTGCCGTCGAGCCAGTCGTTCGGGGTCCAGGCGAGGGTGCGCGTCGCACCGGCCGGGAGCGTCGTCGCGCCGTCGAGCCACAGTTCTGCCAGGCGGGCAGCGTCGGTGACCGCCGAAGCGGTGCTCTCGGTGATCGGCGTTACCGAGCCGATCTGCTGCCGGGCGAGATTCTTTGCGACGTCGTAGTTGACAGGGCCGGACTGGCCACCCTGACCCATCGCGCTACCCATTCCGCTGAGCATCTGACCGAACTGGGTGAGCATCTGGCCGAGGGCCGCCGGGTCGAAGCCTCCGCCGCCCGTCCCGCCGGAACCGCCGAGACCGAAGGCGCTGGGATCGAAGCCGAATGGTTGGCCGGATGCTCCGCCCTCTTCCCGGCCCGCGTCCTTCTTACGGTCGGGGTCGTCGTCGGCGTTGGAGAAACCGAAGGGCAGATCACTCATAGTTCAACGGTACAAGGCCCAGCGTGTCATGGCCCGTTCGGTGATCACGCTGGCGGCGAACACTGCCCGGGGTGAGTGAGCGTCCGACCGGGTGCCGTCCGCGGCGCTCTATCCTTGGCCTGGTGAACCGACGAATGGTGACCCTGCTGGCAGCGTTGGCTCCGGTCGTGGCCCTGGGAGTGCTGGGAACAACGGTGAAGGTGCCGTTCGTCGCGCTCGGCCCCGGTCCGACCTTCAACACGCTCGGTGAGGTCGACGGTAAGCCGGTTGTCGATATCGAAGGAACCCAGGTCGACCCGACGAGCGGCAACCTCAACATGACGACCGTGGCGGTGCGTGACCAATTGACGTTGTTCGACGCTCTCGGATTGTGGTCGAGCGGACGCCAGGGTCTGGTACCTCGCGAGGAGGTGTATCCGCCGCAGAAGTCGAAGGACGAGGTCCAGGAGGAGAACTCGGCGCAGTTCGAGAGTTCCGAGAACAGCGCCGAACTGGCGGCGCTGCGATACCTCGATATGCCGGTGGCGCTGGAGCTGACGTCTGTGGGCCAGGATGGACCCGCGGCATCGGTACTGCGGGACGGGGACTTTCTGCTACGGGTGAACGGAACACCCGTCGACACCCTCGAGGGTCTGCTCGAGGTTGTCGGCGCGGAAGCCCCGGGCACGACCGTGCCGGTCACCTACCGCCGCGACGGCGTCGAGTCGACCGCACCGATCACTCTCGGTTCCCGAGCCGACGTCGATGGCGGACAGGACGCGGGCAAGGGCTACCTGGGAGTCACCGCCAAGGAAACGCCAGATGTGCCGTTCACGATTGCCTTCAACCTCGCCGACATCGGCGGACCCTCGGCGGGATTGATGTTCAGTCTTGCCGTTGTCGACAAACTGAGCCCTGGTGAGCTCAATGGAGGCCAATTCGTCGCGGGCACCGGCACGATCGACCCCGAGGGCAATGTAGGACCGATTGGCGGGATCCCCTACAAGATGATCGCTGCCGAGGAGGCGGGCGCGAGCACGTTCCTGGTCCCGTCGGAGAACTGCGACGAGGCACGAGCGAACCAGCCCGACGGCCTCGATTTGGTGAGGGTCGAGACGCTGAACGGCGCGATCGACGCTCTCGACGCGATGAACGCGGGTGCATCCGCACCCAGCTGCTAGCAGGCCTCCGGTCAGTCCTGCGTCTTGTCAGTCTTCAGGGGCGTCGAGAGTTGAGTACAGTGCGGCGACGACACCCGGAGCGAGGTTGTCGTACGTGCGCAGTTCCATACCTGCGAACGGGTCGTCGTTGTCAGTGGGGCGCAGCTGTAGCAACGCGATCGACGGCCCGTCCCGCAACACGGCCGCGATGAGACGGGCGTCTCGGCGCCCTGGATGGGACTGTGCGGCAGCTCGGGCCGCCTCGTCCGCGGCGTGCCGGTCCGACAGCAGCGGGGCGAGGGCGTCGTCGAGAGCGGCCTCGGCGCTCGGGGGCAGTACAACGATCTCCTGAACCAGAGCGCAGCCGACTACCTCGGGTGGCCAACTGGTGGTCGCGAGGAACTCGTCGAGAGCGGGGGAGCCGCCCTCGACGTCTTCGGGGAGCGGCCCCTGTTCGATAGGCGTCAGTTCCGCTCCATCATCGAGCTGATCGAGGAGCGACGGCTCCGCCGCGGCCACGAGTGCGGTCGGAACGATCGCGAACAGCGAAGGCGGTTGACCCCATCCGCCGGCGTCGACGAAGTCGATCACTTCGTGCACGCACCTGCGGAGGGACTCGCCGGACAGGGGGGCATTCAGGGGGCCGTCTACGGACTCATCCCCGTAGAAGTCGCCATCACTGTGGATCACATCTTTATCCTTGCACCAGGGGCTCGCGCCGGTGTTCGTCGGTCGGCGCCGCTCCTGGCCCACACCGTTACGTAGAGTGGGACGAAACGGTCACCCTCGGGTGATGCTGTACAGGGCATAGGCTGCGGCGCGATGGCGTCGCCGGATTGTTGGGAGATGGCAAGTGGGCATGCGGCCCCCCGCCGGTTTACCTTCGTTGTCGAAACGTACGCGTGCGCTGCTGGTTCTGGCGTTGATCGCTGCGGCGCTGTTGCTGGTCGGACCTCGGTTCGTCGATATCTACACCGACTGGTTGTGGTTCGGCGAGGTCGGCTTCCGAAGCGTCTTCAGCAAGGTCCTGGTCACCCGAGTGGCCTTGTTCCTGATCGTCGGACTGGTCGTCGGCGTGATCATTTGGCTGGCGCTCTTGCTGGCCTACCGGTCGCGGCCGATGTTCCTGCCGTCGCCGGGCGACAACGATCCGGTCGCGCGCTACCGCACGGCCGTGATGACGCGCCAGAAGCTGTTCGGCATCGGAATTCCGGTCGTATTCGGTATCTTCGCGGGACTCATCGGCCAGGCCAGCTGGTCGACGGTGCAGTTGTTCTTCAATCGCGACACGTTCGGGATCACCGACCCTCAGTTCGGCAAGGACATCGGCTTCTACGCCTTCCAACTGCCGTTCTATCAATTCGTTTTGAACTGGCTGTTCGTCGCGGTCGTGATCGCGTTCTTCGCGAGCCTGATCACGCACTACATTTTCGGCGGCTTGCGCCTCAGCGGTCGCCAGGGCGCACTGACCAAGTCGGCGCGCGTTCAGCTCGCAATCCTCGCGGGAACGTTCGTCCTGCTCAAGGCCGTGTCGTACTGGTTCGACCGGTACGCGCTGCTTTCCAGTGGCCGCAAGGAACCGACGTTCACCGGAGCCGGATTCACCGACATCAACGCGGTCCTGCCGGCCAAGCTGATCCTGCTGGCGATCGCCGTCATCTGTGCCATCGCCTTCTTCGCGGCGATCTTCCTCCGCGACCTGCGGATCCCTGCAATGGCGGTGGCTCTGCTGGTGTTCTCCTCGGTCCTGGTCGGTGCCGTTTGGCCGCTGATCGTCGAGCAGTTCTCGGTCAAGCCGAACGCGGCCGACAAGGAGCGCGCCTACATCGAACGCAACATCGATGCCACTCGGCAGGCCTACGGCATCACCGACGAGACCGTCGAGTACAACGACTACTCGGGCCGAACGCAAATGGAGCCCAAGGACGTACCCGCGGATGTCACGACCATCGCGAACGCCCGCCTGCTCGACCCGAACGTTCTCTCGCCGACGTTCACGGCGCAGCAGCAGCTCAAGAACTTCTATGCGTTCCCGAAGTCGCTCAACATCGACCGGTACCAGATGGACGGTGAACTGCGTGACCTCGTCGTCGCGGCGCGTGAGCTGTCGCCGTCGAGCCTGCAGGGCAACCAGACGGACTGGATCAACAGGCACACGGTGTACACGCACGGCAACGGTTTCGTCGCGGCGTACGCCAACCAAGTGACCGCGGTCACCGGTGACACGCAGAACAACACCGGTGGCTACCCGATCTACAGCGTCAGTGACCTCGAGACGCAGCCCGGGGATGAGGCGCTTGCGGTCGAGAATCCCCGCATCTACTTCGGCCCGGTGATCGCGGCGTCGGACGCCGACTACGCGATCGTGGGTGGCGAGCCGGGCAGTGCGCCGCGCGAGTACGACACCGACGCTCGCAAGTACACCTACACCGGAAGCGGCGGCGTCGGTATCGGCAACTGGGTCAACCGGTTGGCCTTCGCCGCGAGGTACACCGAGCGCAACATCCTGTTCTCGGGCGCGATCGGTGCGGATTCGAAGATCATCTACAACCGTGATCCGGCGGACCGCGTCAACAAGGTCGCTCCGTGGCTGACCACCGACAGCACGGTCTACCCGGCCGTCGTGGACGGTCGGCTGCAGTGGATCGTCGATGCGTACACCACGCTCGACAACTACCCGTACGCACAGCGGTCGTCGCTCGAAGGCCTGGTGCAGGACAGCACCAACCAGGCGACGGGGCGGATGGTGCCGCAGAAGGAAGTGTCGTACATCCGCAACTCGGTGAAGGCGACCGTCGACGCATACGACGGCACCGTCACTCTGTACCAGGTGGACGACCAGGATCCGGTGCTCAAGGCGTGGATGGGCGTGTTCCCGGACACCGTCAAACCGAAGGCCGAAGTTCCGGCCGACCTGCAGGCGCACTTCCGGTACCCGGAGGATCTGTTCAAGGTTCAGCGTGAGATGCTCGCGAAGTACCACGTGGACGATCCGGGTGAGTTCTTCAGCAACAACGCGTTCTGGTCGGTGCCGAGTGATCCGACGGTCGACACAGACAAGAACCAGCCGCCGTACTACGTTCTGTCCGGTAATCCCGACACCGCGCAGCCCCAGTTCGTGCTGACCAGTCCGATGGTGGGCTTCCAGCGAGAGTTGCTCTCGGCATACATCTCGGTGCAGTCGGATCCGGAAAACTACGGCAAGTTCTCGGTGCTGCAGTTGCCGACGACCACCCAGACTCAGGGCCCACAGCAGGCGCAGTCGGCGATGACCTCGGATCCGCGTGTGGCGAGTGAGCTGTCGCTGCTGAGGCAGTCGAACAGGGTCATCTTCGGCAACCTGCTGACCCTGCCGATCGCCGACGGCGGGATCCTGTACGTCGAACCGCTCTACACGCAGCGCAATTCGCCGAACGCGTTCCCGCAGCTGGCACGGGTCTTGGTGAGTTTCACCGACACCAACGGCATCCGGGTCGGCTATGCGCCGACGTTGGCGGAGGCGCTGGACCAGGTGTTCGGTTCCGGTACAGGCAACGCCGCGGTCGACCAGAGTCGTGAGGCAGCGACGGCTCCCACGCCGCAGAACGGCGAGGCGCAGCCGACTCCGCAACCAGCGACCCAGGCTACGGACCGGGCCGCAGCGGTCGCACAGTTGGACTCGGCTCTGTCGAATCTGCAGAACGCGCAGCAGCGGGGCGATTTCAAGGCCTACGGTGACGCGCTCGACCAGCTACAGGAAGCAGTCCAGGCGTACCAGAACGCCGGCGGCTAGGCCGATTCGCTACGAAAGCTGAAGGGATCCTCCGGTCGCGAACGACCGGAGGATCCCTTCAGCTGGATACCGACGAATGAACTGCGTCACCCCGACCTGGGAATCGCGGGTGCGTCGAGTGGAGTCGATCAAGGCCTCCCGCAGGCGATTTGCCTACAGTTCGACCGCTCGTGTAGCTTGTTTCATGCATCGCGGGGTGGAGCAGTTCGGTAGCTCGCTGGGCTCATAACCCAGAGGTCGCAGGTTCAAATCCTGTCCCCGCTACTAGAGAAGGCCCGGAAGTCCAGATGGATTTCCGGGCCTTTTGCTTTGTAGGCGTCTCAACCCCGGCGTCGGGCACGGCGCGCTGTCCCTCAACCGGATTCACTCAGGCCCGGCCTCCATCTCGACCAGAGCCCGCCGCAACAACTTGCCGGTCGCATTCCGCGGCAACTCCTCCATGAAGACGACGTCGCGCGGCACCTTGTACCGGGCAAGGTTCGCCTTCACATGGGCGCGTATCTCGTTCGCATCCGGTGTGGAAGTCGGGGCGGGGACGACGAACGCACACAGGCGGTGCCCGAATTCGTCGTCGGCAACGCCGATCACCGCGACTTCCCGGACATCAGGGCGTTCGGCAATGAGATTCTCTACCTCTAGCGGATAGACGTTCTCGCCACCGGAGATGATCATGTCGTCGTCGCGCCCGTCGACGAACAGCAGACCGTCCTTGTCGAAGTGTCCGACGTCGCCGGTGGAGAGCATTCCGTCGATACGTTCCTTGTCGCGGCCATCTGTGTAGCCCTCGAAGCTGAGGCTACTTCTGGCGAAGATGCGCCCGATGACGTCGGGTTCGGTGATCCGGTTGCCGGCGTCGTCGAACAGCGCGACGTGGCAGGTGGCTGGCGCCCTCCCCGCGGTGCCGGGGGCGCGTTCGAGATCGTCCGGGGTGGCGACCGTGACGGCGGCGACCTCGGTAGAGCCGTAGAAGTTGTGCAGCACCTTCCCGAACGCCTGCTGGGTGCGGATGCACAGATCGGGGGACAGGGCCGACCCGGCAGCGAAGATCACCTTCAGGCTGGAGGTGTCGTAGCGCGAGAGCACCTCCGGTCCGAGGTCGATGATCCGCTGCAGCATTGTCGGGACCAGGACAACGGTGTCGGCCCGGGTGTCGGCGATCCGTCGGACGGTCGTTTCGGGATCGAAGCGCCGCTGCATCACGATGGTGTTCTCGAGCGACAGACCGAGGCCGAGTTGGGAGATTCCGGTGCCATGGAATGCGGGTGCGACCATCAGCATGGTCTGTTTGGGGCGCAACGGGATTCGATCGAGGAATTGCGCGGTGACCAAAGGCGACGTGCGCCCGCGCGGAGCGCCCTTCGGGGTTCCGGTGGTTCCGCTGGTGAGCAGGATGAAGACACCGGGTCGCTCGGGCGCGGGGACCGCGTCGGTGGGGTACGCAGCGATGAGGTCGTCGAGGGTGCGGATCGGTTGCTCGGCCGGGAAAGTGCGGACGGGTTCGTCCACCCATGCCAGGAACGGAGTGACATCGGAGGGCAGGGCGTCGGCGACGTCGGCGAATTCGCTGTCGAACACGAAGTGGCGCACACCTTCCCGCTGGGCCACGTCCGCCAGCTGAGGTCGGGCGAACCCGGTGTTCATCAGCACCAGTCGCACCCCGCCCTTGGCGGCAGCGAGCATTGTGAGTACCAGGCCGCGATGGTTACGGCACATAGCGCCTACACAGGATCCGGCACCGATGCCTTCGGCCTGCCACGCCCGGACCAGGGCGTTGGACTGCTGGTCGAGGTCCCGGTAGCTCAGTTGCCCGCGTTCGTCGATCAGTGCGGTTCGCGTCTGGCCCCGTCCGGCGTGAGCGTGTACGGAACCCGCGAACGGTCCGTACTTTTCGACAGCGACGAGTAGGCGAATGCCCTCGTCTATGCGGGGAAGGGGGATCAGGCCCGAGCGTTGCATGACCCGCACCGCGCTGAGCGTGTCGGTGATGTTCCTCAGAACGTCCTGCATGGTGACTCCCCTCGGTGACGCCGGAGCCTCAGACTAGTAGTGACCTGTATCACATACTGCGAATTGGTCGATTTCGGCGGGTCGCCGGACGTACTAGGGGTTGTAGTAGGCGCTAGTCTTGCCGAGTGAATACCGGAGCCGATGCCGTCGCTCGCGCGCGCGGCATGTTCGTCGGCTCCCTCTCTGGGGCGATCAGTATCGCAGCGCACGGACTGGGCGGCGGGAAGGCCCTACAGAGCCAGGAAGCTCTCGTTCTGCTCCTTGCCGCCAGCGCGGTCGTCGGCGTCGCTGTCGCCTCTGCTTGCCGCGGGAGCAACAAGCTGCCGGTTCTCGCCGCGCTCCTGGCGTGCGGCCAGGGGGTCGGCCACCTCACACTGGTGCTGGCGTCCAATCACGCCCACGGTCTGCACCTCACCCCACAGATGCTCGCGGCACACGCGGCGGCCACAGCGGTCGGCACGGTGCTGGTGCGCGGCGCCGAGCGCTCATTGCTGAGCGTGATCGGCTCGGTCGTGCGCACCGTCGTAGCGGTACTGTCCAGCCCCCCGGTGCCCGACATCCGACGTTGGACGCCGACGGTCGTCCGCACTCTCGAACCGACGACGTCTCGCGTCGCTCGTGCTGCGGGCGGTACTCGCGGCCCTCCGGTCCTTTCCTGGTAGACGCCCGGCAACCCACGCGGATGTCCGGCGTCTGCGGCCGTTTTCACCGCCGACTCCTGCACCACCGTGTGCAGGTGCGCGTCGGCGTGTCCTCTCGCGGCGCGCGATTGTCCCGCGCGCCGATCCGAAACTTCAGGAAAGAGCTGTTTCATGCACGCTTCCGAAGGCGTGGGGATCTCCCCTGCGCACATTCTGAACGACCCGATAGCCAGCCCCGACACCGAGACTCAGTCCCGGGATTCGTCGCCGCCGGGTGCGCTCCGAAAGCTGGTCTTGCGACTGCACTTCTACGCCGGCATCTTTGTGGCGCCCTTTCTCGTGATCGCGACCGTCAGCGGGGGCCTGTACGCGATCGCCCCGACCCTCGAGCAGTTCGTCTACCGCGACTACCTGCACGTCGAATCGACTGGACCGGCAGCGCCGGTGAGCGAGCAGGTCGCGGCCGCGCAGGCCGAGCGACCCGATCTGACGGTGTCGGCGGTGCGTCCATCGGACGGGTCGGGGCAGACAACGCGGGTGCTGTTCAGTGATCCGACGCTCGGCGAAGGGGAGCGTCTGGCGGTGTTCGTCGACCCGGTCGCCGCGAAACCGGTCGGCGAACTCGTTGCCTACGGCAGCAGTGGCGCGCTGCCGATGCGGACGTGGATCTCCCAGCTGCACCGACACCTGCACCTTGGCGAAGCGGGTCGTGTCTACAGCGAACTCGCGGCATCGTGGCTGTGGGTGATCGCGCTCGGTGGCGTCTACCTATGGGTGAGTCGATTCCGGGCGGCCCGCCCCCGTGGCGCGTCCGCCGCATCGCGGCTGTCGGCATCCGCCGCACCGCGGCTGTCGGCATCCGCCGCACCGCGGCTGTGGACGCTGGGGGGTGGGACCCGTGGACGCAATCGTGCGCTCGGGTGGCACGGCGCAATCGGACTGTGGCTGGTACTGGGGCTGGTGTTCCTGTCGGCGACGGGTTTGACCTGGTCGAAGTACGCGGGAGAGAACGTCTCCAATCTGCGGGCGTCGCTCGGCTGGACCACGCCATCGCTGTCGAAGGAGCTCACCGGCGACGATGCGGTCCCGGCCGCCGGCGGAACCCAGGTGCTCGACACCAACGTCGGACGTGTCGACGACGTCCTCGCGACCGCCGCGACCACTGGCGTTACCGGTCCGGTCGAGGCGTCGATCCCGTCGAACGCCGACACCGCATTCACCGTGACCCAGATTCGCGAGCCGTTCCAGTTTTCGCCGGACTCGGTGGCGATCGACGGCGCGACCGGGCAGATCACCGACACCTCGCGGTTCGCGGACTGGCCGCTCGCAGCGAAGCTCACCAGCTGGGGCATAGGCCTGCACATGGGCATCCTGTTCGGTCTCGCCAACCAGATCGCGCTGTTGGCGTTGGCGGTCGCGCTGCTGGTGGTGATAGTCCTCGGTTACGTCATGTGGTGGCGGCGCCGTCCCACGCGCGGTCCGCGGCGGTGGGGTCGTCCGCCGGCTCGTGGCGCGCTGCGCAGCCTGCGACCGGTGACGGTCGCTGCGATCGTGATCGGGTCCCTGTTGGTCGGATGGTTCGTGCCGCTGCTGGGACTCACCCTGCTCGGATTCATGGCCGTCGACATGATCCTCGGTGTGTTGCAGCGCGGACGAGCTTCGACCGGCGTCAGCAACTGAGCGACGACTTGTCGCGGCTAGCGCCGCGCTGAGTTCAGACCTCGAGGGTGCCTGTCGCTTGCGCGGCAGGCACCCCCTTCTGCGACGCGTGGGCGATTGACACGCGCGAGTGATGCGGAACTGGCGGAAGCCGTCGACGAGGACGTCCCCGCCATCCTCGCTGGAGTGGATGGCGGGGACGAACTCACGATCGCGCAGACTACTTCAGTTCGGCGGACGTCTTGCCCAGTAGACGGCGGGCGATGATGAGTTGCTGGATCTGCTGAGTGCCCTCGAAGATGTCGAGGATCTTGCTGTCGCGGGCCCACTTCTCGAGCAGGGGGCGCTGCGAGTAACCCAATGTGCCGGCGAGTTCGACGGCCTTGAGCGACACCGCGGTCCCGGTGCGGCCGGCCTTCGCCTTCGACATCGACGCTTCGAGCGAGTTGGGCTTCTTGTTGTCGGCCATCCAAGCCGCGCGGAGCGCCAGCAGGTACGACGCCTCCCAGTCCGCTTCGAGAGCCAGGAACTCGGCGGCCGCGGCGTGCTGGTTGTACGCGGGGATGTCGTACGAGATCTCCACGCCGGCCTCTTCCAGGATGCTGCGAAGCTCCTCGAGTGCGGCGCGGCCCAGTCCGATGGCCATGCCTGCGACGATGGGGCGGGTGTTGTCGAACGTCTGCATGACGCCCGCGAAACCCTTCTCCACGTGCACTTCCGGGTCGCCGAGCAGGTTGTCCTTCGGAATGCGGCAGTCCTGCAAGAGAAGCACCGCGGTGTCGGACGCCTTGATGCCGAGCTTGTGCTCGAGGCGGGCCACGCTCAGGCCTGGTGCATCGCGTGGCACGACGAAGGACTTGATCGCTGCGCGGCCCTTGGTCTTGTCGACCGTCGCCCACACAACGATGTGGGTGGAGCGTTCGCCGGCGGTGACGAAGATCTTCTCACCGTTGAGGACCCACTCGTCGCCGTCGAGCACGGCGGTGGTGGTCACGGCCGCCGAGTCGGAGCCGAAGCCGGGCTCGGTGATGGCCATCGAGGCCCACGCCTTGCCGAACCGCTCGAGCTGCTCGTCGGTCGCGACCGCGGCGATCGCCGAGTTGCCGAGGCCCTGGTAGGGGATCGACAGGGTCAGACCCACATCACCCCAGCAAGTCTCGATCACGTTCATCAGCGACGACATGTTGCCGCCGTTGGTGTTGGCGATGACCTTCGGTTCGTCGCCGTTCTGGTCGGCGGTCCGGCCCAGGGTGGCTCCGGCTGCGGCCTGGCCCGAGTCACCCAGACCCTCGACCATGGCAGCCATGGTGTCGAGTTCCTTGGGGTACGCGTGCTCGGCCAGGTCGTACTTGCGGGAGATTGGCCGGAAGATCTGTGCTGCGACCTGATGCGCCTGGTTCGCAGAGGCTTTCAGTTTCTTGGGAAGTTCGAGATTGATCATCGAAAGGTCTCCTGTCGGAGGATCCGAGGGATCCGGCGGATCGGGTCGGCGTCAGATGAGGACGATGCCTTCGGCAACGCCGATGGCTCGCAGGTCGCGGTACCAACGCTCCACCGGGTGCTCCTTGGTGTAGCCGTGGCCTCCGAGTAGCTGGACACCGTCCAGGCCGATCTGCATACCCTTGTCCGACGCAAGCTTTCGGGCCAGCGCCGCCTCGCGAGCGAACGACAGGCCTTGCTCGGCGCGCGACGCTCCGCGCAGCGTCACCAGCCGCATGCTGTCGAGTTCGATCGCGATGTTCGAGACCATGAACGCCACCGCCTGACGGTGGCTTACCGGCTCGCCGAACGCCTCGCGTTCGTTGACGTAGGGAATCACGTAGTCGAGCACGGCCTGGCTGGTGCCCACCGCGAGCGATGCCCAACCGAGGCGCGCCAGACGGATCGCGTCGGCGTACTCACGCGCACGCTGGTCGGCGTCGCCGTCGCCGAGGATCGCCGACTCCGGCACCGCGACGTCGGTGAGGATGAGCCGGCCGAGGCCGGCCGCACGCAGACCCATGCTCGGATCTGCCTCGACGGTAAGGCCCTTGGTGTCGGACTCGATGAGGAAGAACGCCGGCCGGCCGTCGAGTTCGGCGGCGACGACGAACAGTTCCGCCGATCCGGCCGCCGGAACGAGGCTCTTGATGCCGTTGAGCCGGTAGCCGCTGGGGGAGCGGACCGCCTTGGTCTGCAGCGCGAACGGATCGAACAGCGCGCGCGGCTCGCTCACCACCACCGCCGCGGCAGGGACGTTCTCACCGGCGAACGCGGGCAGGTACGTCTTCTGCTGCGCGTCGGTGCCCCACTGGGTGAGGGCGACGGCTACGCCGCTCGGAGCGAGGATCGGCAGTGCCAGACCCATGTCGCCGTGCGCAAGGGCTTCGGCGACGAGCGAATTGGTGACCGCCCCCCGCTCGGACGCGGCACCGTCGAGTTCCTCGGGGATGTTGATCATCGTGATGCCGAGTTCGGCAGCGCGGCCGAGCAGATCGGAGGGCGCGGCGGTGGCCTCGTCGGCGTCGTGCGCGGCCGGGCGCAGGATCTCGGCTGAGAACTCGCGTACGGTCTCGACGATCATCTTCTGCTCGTCGGTGGGCGTCAGGTCGAAGTAGTGGGCGTTCTTGGCGGCACCGTCTGGCAAGCGCTGGGGTGCGCCGCCGCCGGAAACGCGGTTGAACACACGGGTCGCGGCACCGAGCGTCCGGAAGCCGGTCTTGGTGCCCTCGTAGGTGACACGGTCGATCACCTGCCGCAGGTTGTACCTCTCGGCCAGGTCGGACCCGGTGATCCGGGTCAGCACGCGCATCGCGGCGCCCATTGCGTCGCGCCGGATCGGGTTCAAGCCGACCGCCGAGGTATCGCGGGGTTCACGCTTGGCGCCGTTCGTCTTCACAACGTCTTGCTTGCTCATGGTGACCATTTCTCCGGGTGCGGACTCGGACACCACCACCTTACTCCGGAGTAAGAAACGAAGTCGAGGCAATTGGAAAAGTGACGAGTCACACAATCTAGGCACTGTCGGCCGGCGAACTCCGAGTTCAACCCAACGTCAGACGAGCGTGCAGGTGATCCCCTCGGCTCGACTCCCAGGGCGAGGCTCCGTCGACTCCAGCTGCGTCGACTCCAGCTGCGTCGACTCCAGCTCCGTCGACTCCAGCTCCGTCAACTCCACGGGGCAATGGGCGGCTTGACCCACATGATCTTCTCGTCGGTGTGCGGGCGAACGGCCCGCGGATCGCCGTGGTGCTGGGCAGCCCAGCGATCCTTCTCGTCGATCAACTCCGCGGCAGCAGTCCATGTCTCGCGGGTGCTGGGTGGGTTGGTGCCGGCGGCTCGTGCCAGCTTGCGGAGGCGGTCGTCGCGCATATCGAGCAGTTCAGCGCCGGTGATGCCGCGGTCCCAGGCGAACCGGGCCAGTGCCCGCGCCTTCTCCCGGCGCCTGCGGCTCGCCTGATCGGTGTGGGCGAAGTCGACGTCGTCAGCGTCCATCCGTGTCACTCCCGTCACGATCGGCTCTGATCGGTGGCCCCGATTGTGCCGCGCAGGTCACGAGCGCGCGCAACCCGATCAGCCCAGGCGTGCGAGGACTTCCTCGTGCAGCAGGCCGTTCGACGCGACGGCGCTGCCTCCGTGCGGGCCGTCGACACCCTCGAGGTTCGTGAAGCGGCCGCCGGCCTCGCGGACCAGCAGGTCCAGCGGCGCGAGGTCCCACAGCGATACCTCGGGTTCGGCTGCGATCTCGAGCGTGCCCTCGGCCAGCAGGCAGTAGGAGAGGAAGTCGCCGTAGCCGCGCACGCGCCACACGGCGTCGGTGAGGTCGACGAACTGATCGCGGATGCCCCGGTCCCTCCACCCGGACAGCGAGGAGAAGCTCAGGCTCGCCGATGCCAGATCGCCGACACCGGAAACCGACAGAACGCGTGCGTCGCCGACGTCGTACGACGCCCACGCGCCCTCACCGGCCGACGCCCACCAGCGGCGGTTCAGCGCCGGTGCGCTCACCGCGCCTACCACCGGCACCCCATTCTCGAGGAGCGCGATCAGACTGGCCCATACCGGGACGCCGCGAACGAAGTTCTTGGTGCCGTCGATCGGGTCGATCACCCACTGGCGCCCCTCGAACGTGGCGTCTCCTCCGAACTCCTCGCCCAGCACCGCGTCGGCCGGGCGCTCGGCGGTCAGCACAGCCCGCAGCGCGCGCTCGACGGCGAGGTCGGCATCGGAGACCGGCGTCAGGTCGGGCTTGGAATCGACCTTCAGGTCGAGCGCTCCGAAGCGGGCACGGGTGATGGAGTCGGCTTCGTCGGCAAGACGCAGCGCGAGTTCGAGATCGGTCACCCGTTCGACGCTAATGCACCGGCCGTGCCCTCGCCGCCCTCGGCCATCGACGATGCTGCTCTGGGCCTTCAACGATTCGGTGAGAAGGGAAGTCGTGTGGTTGGTGCGGCGCCGGACCGTGTGATGCACCCGGTAGCCTGGATAACTGTGCATCCTGATGTTTCCTCTGACCTAGCCGAGCTCGACACCACTTTGACCACTGTCGAGAAGGTGCTCGATGTCGAGGAGCTGCGTCGCCGCATCGACGAACTCGAACACCAGGCGTCCGATCCCGAACTGTGGAACGACCAGGAGCATGCCCAGAAAGTCACGAGCCAGCTTTCGCACGCACAGGCGGAGCTGCGCCGTGTCGAGGAGTTGCGCTCGCGCCTCGAGGACATGACCGTCCTCTACGAGCTCGCCGAGGAGGAGGGGCCGGAGGCCATCGCCGACGCGCACGCCGAGCGGGCACAGTTGCGCACCGACGTCGAGGCGATGGAAGTCAAGACGATGCTCTCGGGCGACTACGACCAGCGTGACGCGCTCGTCAACATCCGCGCCGGCGCCGGTGGCGTCGACGCTGCGGACTGGGCCGAGATGCTCATGCGCATGTACATCCGCTGGGCCGAGAAGCGCGGCTACGGTGTCGAGGTCTACGACACCTCCTACGCCGAAGAGGCCGGCATCAAGAGCGCGACCTTCGCGGTCAAGGCGCCCTACAGCTACGGCACGCTGTCGGTCGAGATGGGCACGCACCGACTGGTGCGGATCAGCCCGTTCGACAACCAGGGTCGCCGCCAGACGTCGTTCGCGGAGGTCGAGGTGCTCCCGGTGGTGGAGACCACCGACCACATCGACATCGACGAGAACGACGTCCGCGTCGACGTCTACCGCTCATCCGGGCCGGGTGGCCAGTCGGTCAACACCACCGACTCGGCGGTGCGGCTGACGCACGTCCCGACCGGGATCGTCGTCACCTGTCAGAACGAGAAGTCGCAGCTGCAGAACAAGGTGTCGGCGATGCGGGTTCTGCAGGCCAAGCTGCTCGAGCGCAAGCGCCAGGAAGAACGCGCCGAAATCGACGCACTCAAGGGTGACGGTGGCAGCTCGTGGGGCAACCAGATGCGCTCGTATGTGTTGCACCCGTACCAGATGGTCAAGGATCTGCGCACCGAGTACGAGGTGAACAACCCGGCTGTCGTGCTCGACGGCGAGATCGACGGATTCATCGAGGCCGGCATTCGCTGGCGGATGAGCGAAGCCCAGGCCCAAGCCTAGGCCGAATGCAGACCACGCTCGCCTTCAGTTTCGAACCGTAAGAACCTGGCGGATGCAAGGACGGTTCCCAGCCCGGAGGGCTGATGCTGCAGCACGTGAACTACGTCACAAGATTACTTTTCGATAACGGCTAGACTATGTCCTCGTGATCAGCGTCAAGGATGTCTCGAAGTTCTACAAGGCCTCCACGAGGCCGGCCCTGGACAAGGTGAGCATCGAGGTGGACAAGGGTGACTTCGTCTTCCTGATCGGACCCTCCGGGTCGGGCAAGAGTACGTTCATGCAGCTTCTGCTCAGGGAGGAGACCCCTACCTCCGGGGACATCCACGTCGCGGATTTCCACGTCAACAAGCTGTCGAGCCGGCGCGTTCCCAAGTTGCGCCAGAGCGTCGGCTACGTCTTCCAGGACTTTCGCCTGCTGCCGAACAAGACGGTGTCGGAGAATGTCGCGTTCGCGCTCGAGGTGATCGGCAAGTCCCGTTCGATCATCGAGCGCACCGTCCCCGAGGTGCTCGAACTGGTGGGCCTGTCCGGCAAAGCCGACCGCATGCCCAATGAGTTGTCGGGCGGTGAGCAGCAGCGTGTCGCGATTGCCCGCGCGTTCGTGAACCGGCCGCTGGTCCTGCTCGCCGACGAGCCCACCGGCAACCTCGACCCGGACACCAGCACCGACATCATGTTGCTGCTCGAACGGATCAACCGCACCGGCACCACCGTGCTCATGGCCACACACGACCACCACATAGTCGACTCGATGCGTCGCCGCGTCGTCGAACTCGAACTCGGCCGGGTGGTGCGCGACGAAGCGAGAGGCGTGTACGCCGTCGGCCGTTAGGCCGGCGACGGCACCTGTCCGCCGCCCCCTCGAACAGACGACCCAAGGACTGCGATACCCCGATGCGTGCCAGCTTCATCTCCAGCGAGGTCCTGACCGGCCTGCGCCGCAACATCACGATGACCGTCGCGATGATCCTCACGACTGCGATCTCGCTGGGCCTGTTCGGCGGTGGCCTGTTGGTCGTCCAGATGGCTGACAAGACCAAGGAGATCTTCCTGGACCGTGTCGAGGTGCAGCTGTTCCTCACCGAGGACATCTCCGCTTCCGACGCGAACTGCGAGCAGGACATCTGCCGGAACATCCGCAGCGACCTCGAGAACACCGACTCGGTGGTCTCGGTGCATTACCTCAACCGTGACGACGCAGTCGCCGACGCCACCGACCGGGTGTTCAAGGACAACCCTGAGTTGGCGTCGCTCGTCGACCCCCAGAGCTTCCCCGCGTCCTTCAAGGTCAAACTGAGCGATCCCGAGCAGTTCGGTGCCATCGACGCCGCGTTCGCGCAGCGTCCCGGCATCGACAGCATCCTCAACCAGCGTGAGCTGGTCGATCGTCTGTTCAGCGTGCTCAACGGCGTCAGGAACGCGGCGTTCGCGATCGCGATCGTGCAGGCGATCGCCGCGATCTTCCTGATCGCCAACATGGTTCAGGTGGCTGCACTCACCCGGCGCACCGAGGTGGGCATCATGCGATTGGTCGGTGCTACACGCTGGTACACCCAGTTGCCGTTCCTGCTCGAGGCAGTCGTTGCCGCGCTGATCGGTTCGGCGCTGGCGATTGCGGGGCTCTTCGCGGTGAAGAACCTGTTTGTCGACAACGTCCTCGCCGAAATCTACGACGCGAACATCGTGGCACGGATCTCCAACAGCGACGTGCTGCTGGTATCGCCATTCATCGTGATCGTCGGTGCCGGTCTGGCGGCGATCACCGCCTATGGCGCGCTGCGGCTGTACGTGCGGAAGTGACGACGGCTCGGCCGGATATACCGTTTGCGGGCGCCTCTATGCTGGTAGTCGTACCAACGTTCGTGGTGTGAAACCGACAGTGGAATGAGGGCCCGAAAGTGAAAGAGAAGGGCCGCAAGGTCATCGCGACCAACCGCAAGGCACGGCACAACTACACCATCATCGACACCTACGAGGCGGGTGTGGCGCTGGTCGGCACCGAGGTGAAGAGCCTGCGGGAGGGCAAAGCGTCGCTGGTGGACGCGTTCGCCACCGTCGACGACGGTGAGGTGTGGCTGCGCGGCCTGCACATCCCCGAGTACACGCAGGGCACATGGACCAACCATTCGCCGCGCCGCACTCGCAAGTTGCTGCTCCACCGTCGCGAGATCGAGCACTTGGTCGGTAAGACCCGCGAGGGTAACCAGACGCTGGTGCCGCTGTCGATGTACTTCTCCGACGGCAAGGTCAAGGTCGAACTCGCTCTCGCGAAGGGCAAGCAGGACTACGACAAGCGCCAGGACCTCGCCCGACGCACGGCGGAGCGTGAGGTGACCCGCGAACTCGGACGCCGGGTGAAGGGCATGCGCTGACCACTGTCCTCCTCGCTCTCGCGTCCGCGATCGGCTTTGGAGTCAGCGACTTCGTCGGCGGGGTCGCGTCTCGGCGCGTCACCGCGCTGCGGGTGGTGATCGTCTCCTACCCGCTCTCTGTCCTGTTGGTGCTCGCCTTCGCCCCGTTCGTCGGCGGTGAGATCAGCGGTGAGTCATTGCTGTGGGGTGCCGCGTCCGGTGTCGGGGCCGGTCTGGCGGTGTGGTGGTTCTACCTCGCGCTCGCGTCCGGACCGATGGCCGTCATCTCGCCGCTGACCGCCGTCCTGGTCGCCGGACTGCCGGTGACCGTTGGCATCATGCTCGGCGAGCGGCCCGGTGCCGTAGCCTATTTCGGGATCGTGGCTGCACTAGCCGCTGTCGTGCTGGTGTCCCGGGAATCGACCGACGGAGGGGCCGGTCCGGTTATCGGCGGTCGGCAGATGCGGTTCAGTCGAACGGTCGCTTGGCTGACCTTCGGCTCGGGGGTTACCTTCGCGTTTTCCTTCATTGCACTGGGTCAGATCCCCGCGGGAACAGGATTGTGGCCGCTCGCCGCCGCCCGCGGGGCGGCGACCGCCGTGGTTTGGCTGGTGGCGTTGTGCACGTGGCAATTCCGGCCCCCGCGAGGCGAGATCCTCCACCTATCCGTCTTCGTCGCGGTTCTCGACGTGACGGCCAATGCCGCGTTCATGTTCGCGCTGCAAGGGGGACTGCTGTCTTTGGTGAGCGTGATCGGCTCGCTCTATCCGGCCGCGACGGTACTGCTCGCGATGGTGATGCTCGGCGAGCGGGTGAGCCGCATCCAGGTTACGGGCATGCTGCTGGCGCTCGCGTCCGTCGCGATGATCGCCGTGGCCGCCACGTTCGCGGTGTAGCGGCCGGCGGGTGACTCAGCAGTTGGTGGGCGCGGGCAGTCCCGCGAACCGATCCTCCAGGTATTGGAGGGCTTCGGGCAGGCCCACGAGCGCAGTCGTCATGTGTTCGGCGATGGGGTAGCCGCGGAACATCAGCGACGCGCCGGCCTTGCAGTACCGGTCGGCCGTCGCGGCGACGGCACCGTACGGCGTCAACTGGTCGCCGACGCCCTGCCACATGAACACCGGCGCGGTCGGCACTCTCGAGTAGTTGACCAGACTGTTCTCGCGCATCACGCCGCGCGCGGTCTCGTCTTGGAGCAGGCTCGTCGAGTTCGTGACCTCGGCGGCGCCGTACGCCTGACCCTTCGCGAAGATCATCGCGACGCACTCGTCCTTGAGTTCGTCACGCAGTGCGAGCCCTACCTGGTTCAGTTGGTCACTGATCGGCAGGCGATCCGGATACTCGCGCTCGAGTCCGAGAGCGGCGGCGAATCCGAGGCCGAATCCGGGATGCCGGTCCATCTGGCCGAGGCCTAGGGCCATCTCCTCGATGTCCGCCGGGACGCCGCCCTGCGCGACGCCGACGAGTTCGACGTCGGGCGCGTACGTGGAATTCATCGCGGCCGCCCACGCGGTGGACAAGCCGCCACCGGAGTATCCGGCCAGCGCCACTGGACTGTCGGACAGGCGCAGCTCCGGCAGTTGCTTGACGGCGCGGACGCCGTCGAGCGTGATCATCCCGCCGAGCCTGGCGGCGCCGTACGCGCTGGTGGGACCCAAGTGGTCGGGGATCGCAACCGCCCACCCCCTCGCCAGTGCGGCCGGCAGGCCGAGGACGTCTGAGATCTCTCCGGTCATCAGTCCCGTGGATGGGGCGCAGCGCAGGCCGAGTGAGTTCACGATTACCTGGTAGGAGAGGACCGGGATGTCCGAGGGCGCGTTCACGGGCTTGACAACCGTGGTGATTGCCGGGATCGGCTTACCGGCCGAGTTGGTGGACCGGTACTTGATCTGCCACACCTCGTGCCCCGGCAGCAGCCACGTGTCCTGACGACGGCTCGCGAGGACGTCGCCAGGGGCCGTCGAGTTGATGTCGGCGGGCGCGGCGAAGAACGGGTCCGGTAGAGGGGTGGGATACGCGGGGGCGGACGAGGTCGTCGGTGCCGAGACGGTTGCTGCGGCCAGTGCCGCCAATACGAGTGCCATGAAAGTTGTAGATCGACGTGCCAACGACTCCATGAAATTGCCCCCAATGCAGAATTGAAAGCCACCGGATCGTACGCCTGAGGCACGACACTAACGGAATCGCGGGTACCGGAAGGTGAAATAGGTTGGACCGAGGCATCCGGACGTGTAACCGGGCCTGGTTCGGACCTGCCGTCAAGAATCGGGATGATTCCCGTGTGCCCGTGGGTTACAGTAAATAGCTCCGCGAGAGTCGCGGGGACGTACGGGGCTGAACGGTTTCGACTGCGTACGTTGAGTTAGGGGAAGCGTGTCGGTGCAGGCAAGAGACCACCGTAAGCGTCGCTGCAAACAAATAAGCGCCGATTCCAATCAGCGCGACTACGCACTCGCTGCCTGATCAGCGACTGCGTGTCTGTCAGACCGGGTTCGCCCTCGCCCCGGATCCTGGCATCAGCTAGAGGGCTTCACCGTTCCACTCGGTCGCGGAGTGGGGCGGGACAACCAACAGCGACTGGGATCGTCATCACGGCTTGTTCGCGGGACCGGGAGATCCGAGTAGAGGCATAGCGAACTGCACACGGAGAAGCCCTGGCAAAGCGGCGGAGGACCCGGGTTCGATTCCCGGCAGCTCCACCAAAGGGCCTGGTCAGAGAGTAAGTCCACTTTCTCACCAGGCCTTTTTTGCTGTCCGTCTACCCGGTTCGACTCGGAGGACTATGTTGTGGCGCGTGCTGAGTGGTATCGAGAAGGTCGTTGTCACGGTGTCTGCGCACCAACTGGATTCGTTCCGGAGTGTCGAGGGAAGAGCGCGGCAACAGTGGGCTCGGTCGCTCGCCGACCGCGGAGAGTCATGGCGTGACGCAGGCCTCCACCTCGTCGACAGCCAGCCGGACTCGGAGATGGTCGATCACCTCGTGTACCGGTTCGAAGGAACGACCGTCGAGTGCGTGTCAGTCAGTTGAGTGGCAGCGTTGGCAACGCTAGTCCTTCTTGCGATGCCAGAGTCGGCGACGGGCCGTGTGACGAAGCTCCAGGCAGCCATGCCGGTGCACGGCGACGTGGATGTCGGGAATCACGGATGTCGTCGCAGCAGCCTGCTAGTTTTCGAGGACAGGCGAGTGAACGGGAGGGGAGGGGCTTTCGTGCAGATCGTGGAGCGGCCGCCGGAGACGATCGTCGGAATCGAGGTTGTGGCTCCGTTCGACGACCTTTCCGTGGTGGTGCCGCAGGCGTGGGCCCGGGTGTTCGCACGGCGCAGTGACCTGCTGAGAGGCCCGGACGACGTCTTCGTCGAGTTCAGTACTGATCTGGGCGACGGTGACTACCGAGAGTTGCTCGGCGCCGTCGTCACGGTGCCGCCCCTGTCCCTGCCCGAGGGCTGGCGTCTCGGCAAGGCGCCCGCCGGCCGATATCTGCACCACCGGCACCTGGGGGACGAGGCGTCGATCACCGACAGTTTCGGAGCGATGTATCGCTGGGCGGAGACGAACGAACAGCGACCCGGTCCGCACCGGCTCGACTTCGGATACCTACCGGACCACACTGGCCCGCACGATCTGTATCTGAGCCTCAACTAGCCGCGCCGGGTACCCATCCACCTTCCGGTCGGCTCCGAATCTCGCTCATGGGGCTACCGAAACGAGTTGGTCGTAGGGGCACCGAACCATCGTTGACCGTTCTGGTGCTGCCCGGTGGCAAGGTCACCGATCGGCGCCGAACGAGACCGTGGCAGGTGGCCGATCTGCGCATGTGGGCCTTCACGTGGGCGCTCCGGAGACTCGGTAGCGGTATCGACGTGCGTCAGGTTCGCTACCGCCGACGCGGATGGAACGGGGACGACCGCAGCCCGGTCCACGACGTCCGGGGAGTGCTCGACGAGCTGCGGCCCTCCGGGACGCCGGTTGTGCTGATCGGACACTCGATGGGCGGTCGGGTCGCTGCTGTTGTCGCCGATGATCCACAGGTCGTGGCCCTGCTTGCGCTCGCGCCGTGGTGGCCCGACGGCGAGGGCGCCCGAATTCCGACAGCAACGCGAATGGTCGTCGTCCACGGCACCGCGGACCGTTGGACCGATCCGCTCGCCTCGCGGATGCAGACCGAGTTGGCGGCCGCCCGGGGCGTGCCCGTGCACTGGATCGGTGTCGCCGGAGCAGGTCATGCGATGCTGCGACACCCCTGGCGCTGGCGTCGGATCGCGGTCGATTTCGTGCGCGACCAATCGCACCAGCTCTCGGCTCCGAATGTTTCGTGAGAAACCGGTGACGAGGCAGAGGGAACGGTACAGGGATGCTCGATGAGCACAGCATTCGCCGACGTCGGCGTGTTGCCGTGGTCGGCGGCGGCGTCGCCGGGCTGACGGCGTCGTGGGTGCTGTCGAAGAGTGCCGATGTGACTTTGTACGAGGCCGCCGGCCGTCTCGGTGGGCACGCCGACACCCATCGCGTCCCGACCCCGTCGGGTGATGTCATTCCGGTCGACACCGGCTTCATCGTGCACAACGATCGCACCTATCCGACGCTGCTGCGGCTGTTCGCCGAACTCGGCGTGACCAGTCAGGACTCGGACATGAGCATGTCGATCCGGTGTGACGGTTGCGGTCTCGTGTATTCGGGTGGCCAAGGGCTGCGGGGCCTGCTGCCGACCCCGTCCACGCTCGGGCGCGCCAGGTACATGCGAATGCTGCTCGAAGTCAGGCGCTTTCATCGGACTGCGTCGGCGATGCGGACGGACGGCGGCGACGACGATCGCACACTTCAGCAATTCCTGACCGACGGCGCCTTCTCCGCGTACTTCACTGCCCACTTCATGACCCCGCTGGTCTCGGCGGTGTGGTCGTGCAACTCATCGACGGCACTGCAGTACCCGACCCGATCGCTGTTCGCGTTCCTCGACCACCACGGCATGCTCAGTGTCGGCGGCTCGCCGACCTGGCGGACCGTGCGCGGCGGCAGCGTCGAGTATGTGCGCCGGGTGGCCGCACGGATCGGCGAGGTGCGGGTCGATGCGCCGGTGCGGGCCGTCCACCGGCACGCCGATCGTGTCGAGATCCGCGACGACAGCGACGACCTGCGGGAGTTCGACGCCGTGGTGGTGGCTACCCACCCGCAGCAGGCGCTCAAACTGCTGGCCGCCCCTACCGCACTGCATCACGAAGTGCTCGGTGCGATGCCCTACTCGGTGAACCATGCGCAACTGCACACCGACGAGAGTGTGTTGCCCCGGGCGCCACGAGCGCGGGCTTCGTGGAACTACTGCATGCCGTCCTGCGCGAGCCGCCCAGAGCAGGTTCTCGTCAGCTACGACTTGTCGCGACTGCAACGGCTGCCCGACACCGGGGAGCGGTACGTGGTGACACTGGGCGGCAGCGACGTCGTGGACCCGGAAAGGGTCCTCGACACGATGGAGTACGAGCATCCGCAGTACACCCCTTCCTCGCTCGCAGCGCAGCGACGGCTGCCGGAACTGAGCGATCACACCGTGGCGTTCGCGGGTGCCTACCACGGGTGGGGATTCCACGAGGATGGTGCGCTGTCGGGGGTGCGCGCCGCGGAGAGCGTCGGAGGACGGTGGACATGACCGGACCGGACTTTCGCGCAACCCCGGCGATCTACCGGACGACGATCACCCATTCGCGAACCGCGCCGCTGCGCAACGTTTTCCGCTACCGCAGCTACAGCTGGTACGTCGACATCGACGATCAGCCGCGGCTTCCGCGTCCACTGCGGCCGCTCGCCGGGTTCGCGCCCGGCGACCACCTGGGCGAGCCATCGCGGAGCCTGCGGGAGAACGTCGACGCGTTCCTGTCCGCCCACGGAGTCGATCTGCATGGCGGAAAGGTCCTGCTGCTCACCAACGCCCGTGTGTTCGGGTACGTCTTCAACCCGCTCAGCGTCTTCTGGTGCTACGACTCGGACGGACGTCAGGTGTGCGTGATAGCGGAGGTGCACAACACGTACGGCCAACGGCACTGCTATCTGCTGCAGCCCGACGCCGATGGGAACGCGCGGGTCGCCAAGGAGTTCTACGTGTCACCATTCAACGACGTGGACGGCGAGTACCGGATGACATTGCCGCCGCCTGGTTCGCGGTTGCGGTTGGCGATCACGCTCGAGCGGCCCGGGCAGCCTCCGTTTGTCGCGGCCGTGGTGGGCGAGCGCAGGGACGCGACGAGGCGGGAAGTGGTGGCTGCCGCCCTGGCGGTGCCCCTCGCGCCGCTGCGGGTGTCGGCACAGATCCGGTGGCAGGGAATCCGATTGTGGGCGAGAGGTTTACCCGTCCGGCCGCGACCGGAGCACCGACGGCAGGAGGCGGTGTGATGACCGCCCGGCTGGCAACTGTCGAGCTGGTACCCAACCGATGCGTGTGGGGTGACCTGCATGTCCCGCCGTCGGGTCTGCGGGCCCGTGTCGGACGTCGGGTCGTCGACGCGCTGTTCCGCAACGCCGTATCACGGCTACCGATCCGGGTCATGTTCCCGGACGGTACGGAGCTGGGCGACCGCACCTTGCGGGACGCGCCCGAGATGCTGGTGCATCGCCCGCTGGACTTCACCGCTCGGGTGGGGGAGAGCGGACTCATCGGCTTCGGAGAGTCCTACATGGCCGGGGACTGGTCCGCGCCCGATCTCACCGCCGTGCTCGAGGTATTCGCTGCCCGCGCCGCGACGCTGATCCCCCAACCGCTGCAGCGGCTGCGGGGACTGGTGATCCCGAAGCCACCCCCCAGCGAGAAGGGCACGCCCCGCAACACCCGGGCGAACATCCCGCGACACTACGACCTGTCGAACGAACTGTTCGAACTGTTCCTCGACTACACCCTCACCTACTCGAGCGCCCTGTTCGACCGCACCGACGTGGCCCCCTCATGGCACGATCTGGCCGACGCGCAACGCCGCAAGATCGACCGCCTGCTCGACAAAGCCGGCGTCCGCGAGGGCAGCCGGATCCTCGAGATCGGCACCGGCTGGGGTGAACTCGCGATCCGTGCCGCCGCCCGTGGAGCGACAGTGCGATCGGTCACGCTGTCGACCGAACAGCAGCAGTTGGCACGCAACAGGGTCGCTGAGGCCGGCTTCGCCGATCGGATAGACGTGGATCTGGTGGACTACCGCCAGGTCGACGGGGAGTACGACGCGGTGGTGTCGGTCGAGATGATCGAGGCTGTGGGACACCAGTTCTGGGGCACCTACTTCCGCACGCTCGATCGGGTGCTCGCGCCCGGGGGGCGCGTCGCGATCCAGGCGATCACCATGCCGCACGATCGGATGCTCGCTACCCGTAACACCTACACCTGGGTGAACAAGTACATCTTCCCGGGCGGCTTCCTGCCGTCCGTGCGGGCGATCGAGGAGATCACCGAACACGAAACAAGCCTGCGCGTGCGGGAGCGACTGTCGATGGGTGACCACTATGCGCGGACGCTTCGGCTGTGGGACGAACGCTTCGCGGCGCACACCGACGACGTCGCCGGGCTCGGCTTCGACGAGGTCTTCCGTCGAATGTGGCACTTCTACCTGTGCTACTCGGAAGCCGGTTTCCGCTCCGGCTACCTCGATGTCCAGCAGATCGTTCTCGACCGGCGGGAGGAATGATGAACGTCGTCGACAGTGTTGCCAGCCAGGTTCTGGCCCAGGACGCTAGCTCCGGATTCGACTGGGGCGGTTTCACGTTCGTTACCATCACCAGCTTGATCGCGATCGCGCTCCTCATTGTGGTCACCGCCGTGTTCGGGTTCCGGCTCGGCCGGCACAACGTAGTCGACGTCTCGTGGGGCATCGGCTTCGTGGTGATCGCGTTGGTGTCGGCAGTATTCGGGGACGGCGACCTGTGGCGCCGCTGGCTGCTCGCAGCGCTGGTCGCTGTGTGGGGTCTGCGGTTGGCGTCACACATGGCCAGACGCGGCCGCGGACGCGGTGAGGATCCCCGGTACGAGAAGATGCTCGACGACGCCGGCGGCAACCGCACACGTGCCGCGATCCGCAAGATCTATTTCACGCAGGGCATCGCTCTGTGGTTCGTCTCTCTGCCGGTGCAGGTCTCGGCCGTCACGCACGGTCGTCTCGGAGTGTTGACCGTCGTCGGCATCCTGCTGTGGATCATCGGGTTCGCATTCGAATCCGTCGGCGACGCCCAGATGTCTGCGTTCAAAGCGGACACGGCCAACCGCGGCACGATCATGGACCGCGGGTTGTGGGGATGGACCCGGCACCCGAACTACTTCGGCGACGCGTGCATTTGGTGGGGGATCTTCCTGATCTCTGCCCAGACGTGGCCCGGAGTGCTCACCGTCCTCTCGCCGGTCGCGATGACGTACTTCCTCGTCTACGCGACCGGGGCGAGGCGGCTCGAACTGCACATGGCGCAGCGTCCCGGTTACCCCGACTACCAGCAGCGCACCAGCTACTTCCTGCCGCGACCGCCACGCCGCTGAGCTGGCGCGTGGCCGTCCGGGTCGGTCCGCGGCCTGCCGGCGTTCCACAATGGTCTCCACGTCTGCGGGAGCGGTCCCGGCGAGGCAAGGAGGGCGCAATGTTGGAGGCGCGGGCGCTGGCCGTGGTCGTCGCGGGCGGTGCGCTCGGTTCGAGTGTGCGGTATCTGCTGTCCGAACAGTTCCCCAGCATCTGGACCGTCGCGGTGATCAACATCGTGGGCTCATTGCTGCTCGGTGTCCTTGTCGCGATGGTCGGCCCTGATCGGTTGTCCCGGCTGTTCCTCGGGGTCGGCGTCCTGGGCGGCTTCACCACCTACTCGACGTTCGAGGTCGACGTCGTACAGAACCCCGCTTCGGCGGCGCTGTACATGACTGCGACGCTGCTGCCGGCCCTTCTTGTGGCACGGATCGGCATGGCGGTCGGCGAGTACCTACACGGCAGACGGCGGAGGGAGCCGGCGTGACGGTGTTGTGGGTCGCGCTCGGCGGGGCCATCGGAGCAGGCGTCCGATATCTCGCCGGACGGCACCTGCCCTCGTACCGGAGCTTTCCCCTCCCCACGTTCCTGGTCAACGTCGTCGGCAGTTTCATTCTCGGCCTGCTCGCGGGTGCGACGCTGCCAGTCGCGGTGTTCGCGTTGCTCGGCACCGGGTTCTGTGGTGGGCTCACGACCTATTCGACCTTCGCGGCCGAAGCTGTCGGTTTGATCCGGATACGCCGGTCCGTGACATCCGCGCTGTATGTCACCGCAAGTCTCGTCATCGGTATCGGTTGTGCATGGGCGGGGTTTGCGATCACGTCGTGAGCCGGGCGTAGCGTCGGCACCAGCACGATGCAGCGTCTCGAGGAGTCGGAGGGTCTGATGGTTCACGAACGAGCGGGACAAGTGGCGCTGCCGGAGGATCTCGAGGACCTGGCGCACCTGGTGTCCGCGTACTACACGCGCACACCCGATCCGGCGGACCCGCTGCAGCAGGTGGTGTTCGGTACCTCCGGACATCGCGGATCGAGTCTGGACACCGCGTTCAACGAGGACCACATCCTCGCGACCACGCAGGCCATCGTCGAATACCGTGCAGCACAGGGCATCACGGGACCGCTGTTTCTGGCCCGCGACACGCATGCGCTGTCCGAGCCAGCCTGGGCCACTGCACTCGAGGTGCTCGTCGCCAACGATGTTGCGGTCGTGATCGATTCGCGTGACGGATACACACCGACGCCCGCGGTGAGCCATGCGATTCTGCGGCACAACGCGTCCGGTCCGGCGGCCCTGGCCGACGGCGTCGTCGTCACTCCGTCGCACAATCCGCCGCGTGACGGCGGCTTCAAGTACAACCCGCCGCATGGTGGACCGGCGGAGAGCGAGGCCACGACGGTGATCGCGGACCGCGCCAACGACCTGTTGCGGTCCGGTCTGTCGTCGGTCGCGCGGGCGCCGCTCGTGCGCGCACTCGAGGTGGCAGGACGACACGACTTCCTCGGCGCCTACGTCGACGACCTACCGAACGTGCTCGACCTCGACGCGATCCGCGCATCCGGCCTGCGGATCGGTGCCGACTCACTCGGTGGCGCGTCCGTGGCCTATTGGGCGGCGATCGCCGAACGGCACCGACTCGACCTCACCGTCGTCAACCCGGCAGTCGACGCCACGTGGCGATTCATGACCCTCGACGGCGACGGCCGAATCCGGATGGACTGCTCGTCGCCGCACGCGATGGCGTCGCTCATCGCCGCCCGCGACCGATTCGACCTCGCGACCGGCAACGACGCCGACGCCGACCGGCACGGCATCGTCACACCGGACGGCGGGCTGATGAACCCCAACCACTACCTCGCCGTCGCGATCGACTACCTCTACACCCACCGGACGGGATGGGCGCCGACGACGAAGGTCGGTAAGACGCTCGTCAGTTCGTCGATGATCGACCGCGTAGGCGAGGCGCTGGGCCGGTCGGTCGTGGAGGTGCCGGTCGGCTTCAAGTGGTTCGTGCCGGGACTGCTCGACGGCTCTCTCGGGTTCGGGGGAGAGGAGAGCGCAGGGGCGTCGTTCCTGCGCCGCGACGGTTCCGTGTGGACTACCGACAAGGACGGCATCCTGCTCGCGCTGCTCGCCGCCGAGATCACCGCGGTCACCGGGCAGAGCCCCTCGCGGCGATACCGGGAGCTGGCCGGGCGGCACGGCGACCCCGCCTACGCCCGGATCGACGCGCCTGCGACTCGGCCACAGAAGGCGATCCTGGCGAAGTTGTCGCCGGAGCAAGTGACCGCCACCGAGCTCGCGGGCGAGCCGATCACCGCAACGCTCACGGCGGCACCGGGCAACGGGGCCCCGATCGGCGGGCTGAAGGTCACCACCGAGAACGCATGGTTCGCCGCACGGCCGTCCGGCACCGAGGACGTCTACAAGATCTACGCCGAGTCCTTTCTCGGTCCCGAGCATCTCGCACAGGTCCAGACGGCCGCGCGGGATCTGGTGTCGCGGGTATTGGGACTCGGCTGATTGGTTGTCCGACTCCGCCGATACATTCGTGGGCGATGAGAAACTCGCCTTTCGCCTCGTCGAACTCTGCCACCTCGACTGACACCGACACGAAGCTGCCCAGGGAGATCTGGGTCCTGGTGGCGTCGGCGTTCATCGTCGCCGTCGGGTTCGGCATCGTCGCGCCGGCGTTGCCGCAGTTTGCGGTCAGTTTCAATGTCGGGTTCACCGCCGCCAGCGCGGTGATCAGCGCCTTCGCCCTGATGCGCCTGCTGTTCGCGCCGATGAGCGGGGCGCTGGTACAGAGGCTCGGCGAGCGGCCGACGTACCTGACCGGTCTGCTCATCACCGCGGCCTCGACGGGCGCGTGCGCGGTCGCGACCGAGTACTGGCAGTTGCTGCTGTTCCGGGCGGTCGGTGGTATCGGCTCGACCATGTTCACCGTCTCCGCGCTGGGCCTGCTGATCCGGATGTCGCCGCCGGGCGGGCGTGGCCGGGTGTCGGGGGTGTACGCGTCCGCGTTCCTCGTCGGCACCGTCACGGGACCGCTGTTCGGCGGCGCGCTCGCCGGCTTCGGGCTGCGGGTCCCGTTCGTCATCTACGCGGTCGCGTTGCTCGCGGCCGCGGCGGTCGTGTACTTCGCGCTTCGCAAGTCGCATCTCGCCGAGCCGGTGGGCGAGAGCGAACTGCGCGATTTGACGCTGCGTGAGAGCATGCGGTCGTCGATGTACCGGGCGTCGCTCGGTTCGAACCTGGTGACTGGCTGGGTGGTCTTCGGGGTCCGGGTTTCGTTGGTGCCGCTGTTCGTCGTGGAGGTCCTGGACGGCGATGCGACGATGGCGGCGATCGCGCTGACGGTGTTCGCGCTCGGCAACGCAGTGGTGCTGACGCGAGCGGGCCGACTGTCAGATCGGTTCGGCCGCAAGCCATTCGTACTGATAGGCCTCGCGATCTGCGGGACCGCCACGATCACGATGGGGCTGACCGACAGCGTCGCTGTGTTCTACATCTCGTCGATAATCGCCGGCATCGGCTCGGGGATCATGGTTCCGGCGCAACAGGCCGCAGTGGCCGACGTCGTCGGAGCCCAGCGGCGCGGAGGCCCGTCTGTCGCCGCCTTCCAGATGATGAGCGATGTCGGTATGTTCGCCGGCCCCCTCCTCGCCGGGGTGGTCGCCGAGAGATGGTCATTTGGTGCAGCGTGGGCGACCACGGGTGTGATCGTGCTGCTGCCGATACTGCTCTGGTTCTTTGCCCCCAATGGTCGTGTCGTGAACGACGCGGACCGAGATTCGGACGACTCAGCCGGCCACCCCGATACCGATGAGCACGCCCACCAGATAGGTGGCACCGACCGCGATCATGCCGAACAGCAACTGCCGCCCGGCGCTGCGGATCCGGGACTGGGCGGTGAAGTGCGCCGCGAGCGTGCCCGCGAGCAGTAGGCCGACGCCACCGACCGCGAGACCAGCGACCAGCGACTCGAAGCCGAGTAGGTAGGGGATCAGCGGGAGGACCGCGCCGATCGAGAACATCAGGAACGACGAACCCGCCGCGACCACCGGCGAGGGCTTCTCGTTGGGGTTCACACCGAGTTCGTGAGTGATGTGGATGTCGACGGCGCGCTCGGTGTCGGCGTGAACCTCTGCAGCGGCGGCCGTCGCCGTTGGCTTGCTCATGCCCATCGCCGTGAAGGTCTCCACCAGTTCGGACTCCTCGGCCTCGGGGTATTTGTGCAGCGATAGGTGCTCGACCCGCACCTCGGCGTCGATCTGTTCGTTCGACGTCCGCACGGACGTGTACTCGCCGAGCGCCATCGAGAACGCGCCCGCGACCAGACCCGCGACGCCGCTGAGAACCACGGTGTGCGCTTCGACCCCTGCACCACCGACCCCGGCGATCAGTGAGGTGTTGGTGACCAGGCCGTCCATGGCACCGAACACGGCGGCGCGAAGCCATCCCCCGGAAACGTCCGAGTGGGTGTGATCGAACTCGTGTGGCCTGGCTCCCGCGCGGGGCGATACAGCGTTCACGATGCCGAACCTACGTCGGAGAACGTGGATGCTCCAGGGGGAACAGACACGCCTGTTCGGTAGCGTGGTCGCGTGCCGACAAGCAAGTGGATAACGACGGTGAGCCTCCTCGCGCGTTTCGGCCTGGCCGCGGTGTGGCTGATCTCCGGGTGGATCAAGTTCATCGACCCCGCACAGACCGTCATCGCGGTCCGCGCCTACCAATTGCTGCCCGAGGACCTCGTACGGCCGGTCGCGTACACAATGCCAATGCTCGAGATCGCGCTCGGCCTGTTCCTGGCCATCGGCCTCGGCGTACGGGTGACCGCGGTCGCTTCAGGCGTGGCACTGATGGTCCTCATCGGCGTGATCATCTCTGTGTGGGCGCGCGGCCTGTCCATCGACTGCGGCTGTTTCGGCGGTGGGGGAGCAGCCGACGTGACCGGATGGGACTACGCCAAGGAGATCGCGCGCGATATCGGCTTCCTGGCCCTCGCTGTGTGGCTCACGGTTTTCCCCCGCAGTCCGTTCTCCCTCGGGCCCCGGTCCCGCCCGACCTCCTCAGTGCCTGCTCAGCCAGCGATGGCAGAGTAGACACTGGATGGAGCCTGCACGCGGGCTACGTGGGCGCGTGTCCCGGACAGCTCCGAACGGATCTCACGCCACGACGTAAGGATGCGAAGTGAGTTCGAAGAAGCCGAAGTCGGCCAAATACAATCCGCAGCCCACGTCGAGCAAGGCGACGTACATCCTCGGCGGGCTCGCGATCGTGGTGATCGCCGCGCTGGTGATCGGGGGCGTCTTGGCGACGTCCAGTAGGAACGAGCCGCGCAACCAGGGCTACGGCGCGGTCCAGAACTCGGCCGTCCAGGTGATGTTGGAGGATGACGGTATCGCCCGACTAGGTCTCCCCGATGCGGCGAACACGATCGACGTGTTCGAGGACCCTCTGTGCACTTACTGCGCGCAACTCGAGGAGACCTATGGCCAGGAGGTTGCGCAAGCGATCGACGAGGGCAAGTTAGCCGTTCGATACCACATGCTCGACTTCCTGAACTCTGCTTCGGCCAGCGGTGACTACTCGACCCGCGCTGGCGCCGCGATGCAGTGCGTCGCCGAAAGCGGCCAAGGCATCGCCTATTCCAACTTCCATGGTGAGCTGTTCTCGCCGGACAACCAGCCAGCCGAGAGAGGCGGGTCGGACTTGTCGAACGAGGACCTCGCGAACCTAGCGAGGGACGCCGGGGCCAGCGACAACGTCGTCGACTGCATCACCAGCGGTGAGAGGACGCAGCAGGCCGGCGTGGACGCCGAGGCCGCGAGCACTTCCCTGGCCGCGGCCGGTGGGAGGGGAACCCCCACTGTCGTGCACGACGGTCAGGTGATCGACGCCTTCGCCGACCCGGAGTGGGTATCGCAGGTGACGCAGTAGGAGCGTGCGGTGGCCGGCCCGACCGGGTCGGCCACCAACAGCCCGATCGCCTCTGACCAGCTGATTTGTTGGCCATGTCGGCGATGGTGTAGCTTTCTTTCAGCGCAAGGGAGTCACTTCCACAGCGCAAATCAACTCGATACGGGGCTATGGCGCAGCTGGTAGCGCACCACACTGGCAGTGTGGGGGTCAGGGGTTCGAGTCCCCTTAGCTCCACCACGTTTCCGCAGTTCAGAGGCTGAAAACGGAAACAACCCGATCCCCGTCAACACTCGCGGTCAACAACGAACCCGACGGAGACGGTCGGATCACCTCCCGTGAGGCACTGAAGGGCGCCCAAACGGGACGTTTCTTGTACGGCAAGTATCCGCGTGCGCACCCCCGAGGACGGCACCTCATACTCCTCGGTTCTCTACCGGCACGCCGGTCAACAGACGTCCCGTGACTGGAGGCAGGGTCAACGCCTCCAATAACTCTCGCACTGGTCCACATTCACTACCGCCACTGGTCCGCCAAGCCTCTCCCGGTTGCACCTCGGGTCCACCCCGGTGCCACTCATGCTCGGGGACCAAGAGGTCAAGATCCTCGGTCCATGACAACGCCCCCACCTCCGGCTGGGGGCGTTTCGTCGGTTCGGCATGGCTAGCTACTGGTGACGCTTGCCGCATGAGTCATGCTTTCCCCCGGCGCCGTGCTGGTGTCGCCGAGTGCGCAGACGTGGCCCTACTCCTCCTCGAGAAGCTTTGAGTAGTAGTCGTCAAAGAACTTCTTGTCACGTGGGTCATCGCAGTTATACGGGCGGGTGCGCTTATTGGAGCCGGACATTCGGTCGAGCTGGAGTTCCATCGCCTCTGCCCGATCCGCCACGCTGGCATTTGGGTCGGATAGCGTTTCGATTGCTTCCCTGGTCTCAAAGAACCCCGGAGTTATGGCCTCGAACCGTTCACACGCCGACGCGTGAAGCTCAGCGTTGGAGGGTTCGCCGTCCGAGCTGCCACACCCTCCGAGAATCAGCGCGGTAGCGGATAGGGCAGCGATCACGAGTGTCCGTTTCATGCCCGGTATCAAACCACGCGGCCGGTCTGCTTGTGCGGGAGGCTGCGCACCACAAACGCCCGCCCTCAGTGGGACGTTTCGTCGTCTCTTAGGGAACCGACCAGCAGGCGGCCGCGTCACAACAGGCATGGACCCGACCGGCACTGCAGTGATCCGCGCCGAAGGCTACGATCCCGACAACCCGCGGGTGCGCGAGGCTATCGACTTTGTGCGCTGGGAGTTGGCGATGTACCGATCTGAGGGTCAGCCGGCGACCACTTTCCAGAAATAGTCTCCGCCATCATCCCACGGGTACAGCTGGAAGGCGGAGTTGCTCAGTTCGACCAAGTTGATCAAGTCCGTGCCGTCCGTGCCGGCGATGATCTGGTAGCTAGCCACCGTTAGTCTGCGGACCTGTTCGGCGATCGGGGACACGTTCAGCGCCTGCGCGTACTCGGTTGCGATCGGACGCAGATCGTCTGCCGACTTGACGGATGGGTCGCAGATGTCGATCGTGGCCGCGTACCCCTCGGGCTCGGAGCCTATCCAGATGCTGGCGAGCAGCGACGCACCGTCCGAGAGCTGGACCGACGAGATCGTCGCGGCCAACTCGGGGTCGATCGACCCTGGGCTAGGGCACGTGTAGGACGAATCCGCGTCCGAGCTGCATCCTCCGAGCGCCAACGCGGCAGCGGTTAGAGCGATTGCGGTTGCTGTCCGTTTCATACCGGGATCAAACCACGCGACCATTCCACAGATGCATCTGGAAGTCAGGGTCCTTCAGTTTGACCTCGTTGACGACGTCCTGGCCGTCAACCTGGTAGCTCGCCACCCATACCGTGTCGATTTGTTCGGCGATCGGGGACGCCTTCAGCGCCTTCGCGTACTCCGTTGCGATCGGGCGCAGATCGTCTGCCGACTTGAGGGATGGGTCGCAGATCTCGATCGAGGCCCCGTACATTCCCGGCTTGTTGTCGCCAATCTTTCTGTAGTGGCCGGCGATCACAGACGCGCCGTCTGAGAGCTGGACCGACGAGCCGGCCGCGGCGATGTCGGGATTGTCGATCGGCCGGGGGTTGGCGCATGAGGCCGAAGAATCCGCGTCCGAGCTGGAGCATCCTCCGAGTACCAGCGCGGCAGCGGTTAGAGCGATTGCGGTTGCTGTCCGTTTCATACAACGATCAAACCAGTTGGCCGGTTCTGTTTGTGCGGTACCCCGGTGCGAAGACGCCCCGCCGTAGAACCACTACGGCGGGGCGGTCGCGTGGCCCGCTTCCCCCGGGCCACCGCGCAACAATAGCACCACACTCGAACGTGTGTGCGAACAGCAACAGGCCGGTGCGTCAAAGTGGGGCATGGACGAAGCCGCCGCTTGGCACCTTGCGCTCTGGGAGTTGGAGATGGACCGGTGGATGTCCGAGCAGGACAATCCACCATCGCGGCGGTGACGACGCCCCCACCCGGAGAGGCCGGGGACATCTTTCTCTCAGGACCTACGATCCTGAGGACCCGAGCGACGACGCCGTGCTCGAGGCGCCCAAACCGCACGAGGCCGAGTGGTTCGTCGAGTCTGTGACTGCGACCGCCAGAAGATGACGCTGCGCGAGGTCGCCGTTCGGTTCTTCGTCGAGTGGATCGGAACGGGCCTGGAATCCGACAGTCGGAGCGACGAACGCCGTGAACTGATCGTCCGGCACCCGCATCCGTTCGCGGCTGAGTTTCGACCTCGGGCCGAAACCGAGGACCTGTTCAGCTCCGGCTTGCACGAAATCGACCGTAAGTGAGGGCAACTCACCGACCGCGACTCTGCGTGAGTGGATGGCCGTCGCCGCCAACGGCCGGTGCCGTCCCGCACCTCGGTGCAGGAATGGGTCGCCGAAGGCGGAGCTGTGCCCGTCGAAACCATCGAGGAGCGGGCCAGCACTCTTGACCGATGCGGTGGAGAAGTTGAATAGGCAACGTCAACGCCAGAACCGCCGACCGCCTCGTCTGCGCTATCCCAGCGGTCGGTCATGCTCGCGTCGAACTCGAGGCCGGGTCGAACACAAGGCCGGGGTGCCCGGTAGAGGCTGTGCCCGGAGGTTCGCAAGCTCTGTCCACGGCACCGAGCGGTGGCGCGGAGAAAGTCTCACGCGCCACTGCTCGGCTGCTCACCCGGGCAGGGGGGGAACTCCGGGCGAGCCCGCTGCTGCCCTAAGGGGGGAGGGGCAACTCCCTGAACTCTAATGCAATTCGCGGCTCATGGCACGTCTGGTTGGTCGTTTGATTACATCTCGTGGCCTCCTCTGGTCCGGACGGTGACCGCAACTCAGCCTTCAAATGTTCGCTCTGCGAACGCAGTACGATGGCCGGTCGAAATCGTCGGCGTGGCGGAGGTCAGGGTGGGGAAGAAACGTAGGCCGCAATCGATACCTGTCGTGGTGGTCGCCGGGTTCCTCGGAGCAGGGAAGACCACGTTGCTCAACCACTTGCTGCGCAACAACGGTGGCACACGTGTCGGAGTGATCGTCAACGACTTCGGATCGGTGAACATCGACTCGATGATGGTTGCGGGCCAGGTCGACTCGGTGATGGCTCTCAGCAACGGCTGCATGTGCTGCGCGGTGGACGTCAGCGACATGGACGAGATGCTGAACCGGCTCGCACATCGCACGGCAGGGATCGACGTGATCGTCGTAGAAGCCAGCGGGCTCGCGGAGCCGCGCAATATGGTTCGGCTCGTTCTCGGCAGCGAGAACCCATACATCGCATACGGCGGGCTGGTGATGATGGTCGACGGGGCCGAGTTTCAGAGCTGTCGGGAGCGTCATCCCGAACTCGACCAGCACATCGCGATCGCGGACCTCGTAGTGGTCAACAAGACCGACCGCATCGGTGAAGACGAGCACAACTCTCTCCTCAGCGACGTGCGACGGATCAATCCGCGGGCCGCGGTGACTTCCACTGTCCGGGGAAGGGTGGATCCCGGTCTACTGTTCGACCGGGCGCCGCGCCGTGAACCACAGCCCGGTGATCAGTTGACGTTCGAAGAACTGCTCGCCGACGCCGACGACGCGTGCGCCGAAGGCGGCAGTCATGTGCACGAGATGTACCAGAGCGTCACCTTCACCTCGAAGTCGCCGATGCACCCGCGCCGGCTCATCTCGCTTCTGGAGAAGCAGCCTGCCGGCATCTACCGCATCAAGGGCTACGTGTACTTCGGGGTAGAAGGCAGGCGACAGAAGTACCTGTTGCAGGTGGTAGGTGACCACATTGCCTTCCATCCCCAGCGCTTGCCTGCGGGTGAAGTGCCTCGCACCGAACTCGTCGCGATCGGCACCGATCTGGACCCGGAGTCGATCGTCGAGCTCCTGGACGCGTGCGCGGAATCGGAAGGCGAAGCCGTCGGAGCCAACGAGATGATGGGTGTGCACCGGTACACGCTCGCCGAGACGGCGCCTGTGCACCCCTGAACTTCGAAGTTATTCGTGTGGGGGCTCGCCCGTGACGACATGATCGGCGTGATTCATCCCCTCCCGCACCAGGCGGGCCAGGTGGCCGTCGTGGATGCGGTAGAAGACGCGGCGGCCTTCCTTGCGGGTGTCGACCAGCCCGGTGAAACGCAGCTTTGCCAGATGCTGGCTTACGGCGGTGCGGGAGGCAGCGCACGCCTCGGTCAGGGCGGTGACATCGGCCTCGCCTTGGCTGAGTAGCCAGAGGATGTGCAGACGGGTCGGGTCAGCGAGCATGCGGAACGTGGACGTCGCGGCGTCGAGGTGCTGCTGATCCGGCGAGACGGGGTGGGTCAGACTCGCCGACTGTCGTGTCGCTCCGGACACCGGCTTCACCGCTCACACCCTCTCTGCCGGAATCGGCTCGGCGATCGGCTCGGTCCGCACCGGCCAGGCCCGGGCAGCAATCAGTCCTGCGATTGTAGCGAGAACGGCGAGGGTGATTGCCGCGATCGACTGCCCTGCTGTGGCCCCAACCCAGCCCGCGATCGTGTAGGTGACGAAGAAGCAGGCGTGGGAGAGGGAGAACTGCGCCGTGAACACTGCGGCCCGATTCTCGGGGTCGGATCCATAGCGCAGCAGCCGTGCCGACGGGGTGATGATCAGCGATGTGCCCGCACCCAATGCCAGCCAGATCACCGCGAGCACGACCCAGCCAGCACCGCGCCCGGGGTCGGCCACCAACAGCGCCACAGTTGCCGCGAGACCGATCGGCAACACCATGGCTCCTGTGAGCATCACCCTGCGGCTGGGGATCCGGTCGAGCAGTCGCGGCAGCGTCAGCGCGACGATCATCGAGCCGCCGCCGTAGATGCCGAGTGCGACCGCGACATCGGTGTTCGAACCGTCGAGGAGTTCGTGGACGTAGACGACGGTGTTGACCAGTACCAGTCCGGACGCGGACGCGACCGCCAGATTCAACGCCAGCAGCCCCCGCAGTGTCGGCCGGGTGAACATCACCCGGGTGCCGAGCGTGATCCGGTGTCCCAGGGGCACCGAACGATCCGCCGGAGCGATCACCGGCAGCACCGTGGTCATCACCAGCAGCGCCGAGATCACGAACCCGGCGACGGTGCCGAGGAACAGGTAGTTGTACGTCATCACGGACAGCAACGCCGCGGCCAGGAGCGGGCTCAGGAGTGATTCGAGGTCGTAGGCCAGTCGGGACAGGGACAGCCCGCGCGTGTACTCCCTTTCGTGGACCAGGACCGAGGGGATCATCGACTGGAAGGCCGGGGTGAACGTCGCCGACGCCGACTGCAACACGAAGATCAGCACGTAGATCTGCCACGGCTGATCGACGAACGGCAGCAGCAACGCGATCGACGCCCGCACCACATCCGCGCTCACCAGTAGTACCTTCCGCGGCACCCGATCGGTCAACGCCGAGATCACCGGCGCAACGAGCACGTAGGCGACCATCTTGATCGCCAGAGCCGTACCCAGCACCGCACCGGCCTGCGCTCCGGCCAGGTCATATGCAAGAAGGCCGAGCGCCACGGTCAACAAGCCGGTGCCGACGAGCGCGACGACCTGCGCGGCGAACAAGCGACGGAACGACCGATTCCCCAGGATCTCGAGCACCCGGAACCTCCTCGCTAGTCGGGCTACCCACACACCATACGCCAATAGGTGCGCACTTACGCACTCATGGCAATCATCGCGGTCCGCGAGCAGATCAGGCGCAGATCTTCATAGTGTGTGCCCACAAATGCACCGTCGAAGTTTGATGGAACCCGTTCGGGAGGAGCCGAGCTGGGCGGCTAGCGTGGAGCGGTGACCGAACCTTCAGCTTCCGTGTATGACGTCATCCGTCGCCGCCGCGACGTCCGGGCCGAATTCAGCGGTGACCTCATCCCGGATGAAACGTTGCAGCGGGTTCTCGGCGCCGCGCACGCCGCACCGAGCGTCGGGAACACTCAGCCGTGGGACTTCATCGTGGTGAGAAGCTCGGAAACCCTCGACGCCTTCGCCCGGCACGTGGCGGGGCGGCGCAAGGCTTTCGCGGACTCCTTGCCGGAGGATCGCCGCAAGACGTTCGATCCCATCAAGATCGAGGGAATCCGGGAGAGCGGCACGGGAATCGTCGTCACCTACGACCCGTCCCGCGGAGGTGAGAACATCCTCGGCCGGCACACGATCGACGACACCGGACTGTTCTCGGTGGTGCTCTCCATCCAGAATCTGTGGCTGGCTGCGGCAGCAGAGAACCTCGGCGTCGGCTGGGTGTCGTTCTACGAGGAGGACTTCCTCACCGAATTGCTTGACATCCCCTCGCCGGTGCGGCCGATCGCGTGGCTGTGCATCGGCAAGGTGGACAAGTTCCAGGACGTACCAGACCTCGAGCGCTTCGGGTGGCGCAGTCGTCGGGAACTAGCCGACGCGATCCACTGGGAACGCTTCTGAGCAGATCAGCTCCCGTGGCGGCGTGAGCTGACCGCACGGCTGCCCCCGGATCGGCGACGGCTGTTGCCCCTGGAGCGGGGGCCCCGACTGCCTCCCTGACTGCCCTGCGGGTGGTGACCTCGAGTGGCCGGCTTGTCGGGCCTCGGCGCCGGCGCGACATGCGGGGCGGGCTCACCGACCAGCCGAATCACGTGCTCGGACTCGGCGGTCACCTGTACCGGGGTGGCTTTGACAGCGGCCTTGCGCATCAGCGCGGACAGATCCTTGCGCTGGTCTGGCAGCACGATCGTGACGACATCGCCGGCGCTGCCGGCCCGCGCTGTGCGGCCCGAGCGGTGCAGGTACGCCTTGTGCTCGGCGGGCGGATCGACGTGAACGACGAGCTCGACCTCGTCGATGTGGACGCCGCGCGCCGCAACATCGGTGGCGACCAGGACGCGAGCGCTACCGTCGGCGAAGGCGGCCAGGTTCCGGTCGCGCGCATTCTGGGACAGATTGCCGTGCAGATCGACCGACGGGATACCCGCATCGGTGAGCTTGCGAGCAAGCTTGCGGGCCTGGTGTTTGGTGCGCATGAACAGGATTCGCCGACCGCGACCCGATGCCAGCGTGTGGACGAGGGCCTTCTTCGCGTCGGCTCCGCTGACCTCGAACACGTGGTGGGTCATCGCGGCAACTGGCGAGTTCGCTTCGTCGACCGAGTGCAGCACCTCGTTCTGCAGGAACCGTTTGACGAGCTTGTCGACGCCGTTGTCGAGCGTGGCGGAGAACAGCAGACGTTGGCCGCCCTTCGGGGTCGCCGCGAGGATCCGAGTGACGCCGGGCAGGAACCCGAGATCGGCCATGTGGTCGGCCTCGTCGAGGATCGCGATCTCGATGTCGTCGAGTGTGACGAAGCCCTGCTGCATCAGGTCCTCGAGCCGGCCAGGGCAGGCGACGACGATGTCCACTCCACCCTCGAGGGCGCGCACCTGCCGATGCTGCGAGACACCACCGAAGATCGTGGTTACCCGCAGACCGAGAGCGGTGGCCAGCGGCTCGACCGTCGCGGTGATCTGCGTAGCCAGTTCGCGGGTCGGCGCGAGCACCAGTCCTCGGGGCCTCCGCGGGCGACGCCGCCCGCCGGCGAGCCGGGCCGCGAGCGGGATCGCGAACGCGAGCGTCTTGCCGCTACCGGTCTTCCCGCGACCCAGGACGTCCCGGCCCGCCAGTGTGTCTGGGAGAGTGTCGATCTGGATCGGGAACGGCGCGGTGATCCCTCCGCCGGTCAGGGCCGCAACGATCGGGGCGGGCACACCCAAGGACGCGAACGAGGTCGACTCGCCGGACGCTGGGATGACGCCGGACGTTGGGATGACACTGTTGGACAAGTTTCTCGGTGCCTTTCGAGCATTCATGATGCAGGCGCCGACAGCCGGAAGTATCCGGTGCACGGCCCGCACAAGGTGGCGACATTGCCGGTCGGCAAGATCGATTGCCGCAAGAAATGCTCGAGCCGGCGCGTGGGTGGTGCCCGATCGGGCGTTCGAGCGGTTGCTCGGATCCGGTTCAGTGAAGCGTTCTACGACACTGGACGCCCCTTCAAGGAACGTCCTGGGCCGCCACCCTACCGGCTAGCGGGTCGGGGTGTGCCGCTCGGCTACAGCCCAACCCACTCGGAGACCCCGGTCGCGAAGCGCTGACGCTTCCAGATCGGCACCTCGGCCTTGATCCGTTCGACCAGTTCGGCGCATGCTGCGAAGGCCTCCGCCCGATGCGGCGCGGCGACCGCGGCGACCAACGCCAGGTCCCCGATCGTGAGTTCTCCCACGCGGTGCACGGCGGCGACTGGCAACCCGGTGCGCTTGGACACCTGCTCGAGGCACTGGCGGAGGAACCGTTCGGCGTCGGGGTGGGCCTGGTACTCGAGCGCGGACACCGACTGGCCGTCGTCGTGGTCACGGACGACGCCCGTGAACACCACCACGGCCCCGTGCTCGGGCCCGGCCACGGCCGCGTCGACCACCGCGGGATCCAGGGGTTCGGCTGAGATGGCGGCCAGCAGTTCACGCATCGTGTGCGCCCCCTCCCGCGATCTGCGCGAGCAGATGGTCGAGGAGTGGATGCAGGACCGAGAGCCCGTCCTTCACTCCACCCGGCGAACCCGGCAGGTTGACGATCAGCGTCCGGCCGGCCAGGCCGACGACGCCGCGGCTGAGCGTCGCGTGCGGCGTCACCTCGGTTCCGCGGCGACGCATCTCCTCGGCTATCCCGGGCAGTTCCCGGTCCAGCACTGTGCGGGTCGCCTCCGGGGTGGCGTCGGTGGGGGAGGCACCCGTCCCGCCCGTGGTGATCACCAGGGCGGGGGAGGTCGAGAGTGCGTCGGCGAGTCCGGCGGCGATGTCGGCGTCGGCGTACACAAGCGGCCCGCGGACGGTCAAGCCACGACCGGCCAACCAGTCCGCGATCACTGGCCCGGTCGTGTCCGGTCGGGTGCCGCGTGCCCCACCCGTCGACGCGACGAGCACGGTAGCCGAGCCGGGTTGCACAGCGGGCCTCGTCTCGGCTGCTTGCCCAGCCTCTGTCTGCCCCGCTTCGTCGCGCAGCCACACCCCGCGTTTGCCGCCCTCCTTGGTCAACAGCCGGACACCGTCGAGCGTCGCGGCCGGATCCACCGCCTTGACCATGTCGTGCAGGGTGAGCCCGGCCACCGCGACCGCCGTCAGCGCCTCCATCTCGACTCCGGTGGGCCCCTTGGTCTTTGCGGTCGCCTCGATCGTGATCGACGACTCGGTGAAACCGAACTCGACCTTCACCGACGACAGAGCCAGCTGGTGGCAGAGGGGGATCAGCTCGGACGTCTTCTTCGCGCCGGCGATCCCCGCAATCCGTGCGGTTGCCAGGACGTCGGCCTTGGGCATCTCGTCGGCCCGCACAAGCGACACCACCTGCGGGGTGGTCACCAGTTCGCCGGCCGCGACGGCGACACGCGTCGTGTCCGCCTTCGCGCTCACGTCGACCATCCGGGCGCGGCCCTCGCCGTCGAGGTGGCTCAGTTCGTTCTTGCTCTGGTCGGTCATGCGTTCCTCGGTCACTAGAGGGGCCACACCTTCACTCGATCACCCGCCGCCAGGGAGGTCACTTCGACGGGAATATCCAACAGCACGTCGGCCCAGGCCAGTGCCGCCACCAGGTGTGAGCCCGGCCCGGACACCACCGCGACACCCGATGCTGTGCTGCGGCCGCGGAGGAACTGTCGTTTGCCAGGTACCGAGGTCACGTCGTGGTCGAGGACTGCCTCCGCCGCAGTGACCGGTGGCAGCCCGGCCGCACGGCGCAGTAGCGGACGCACGAACACTTCGAACGAGACCAACGTGCTCACCGGGTTGCCTGGGAAGGTCAGGACCGGGACTCCGTCGACGACGGCCAGCCCCTGCGGCCCACCTGGTTGCATCGCGATCCGGCCGAACCGGGCACCCAGATCGGTGAGGACATCCTTGACCACCTCGTAGTCCCCCATCGACACCCCACCCGACGTGATCACCAGCTCGGCGCCGGCCACCGCGCGTCGCAACACAGAGCGGAAGGTGTCCGGTTCGTCGCCACTGCGGTCGACGATGACGACTTCGGCACCGTTCGCTCGCACGCTCGCCGCCAGCGCGGCGCCGTTGGAATCGAAGATCTGGCCCGGGCCCGGCGTCGTTCCGGCGTCCACCAACTCGGCTCCCGTCGTGATTATCGCCACTCTGGGTCGGGTCCGCACCGCCACCGAAGCCAGGCCGACCGCCGCGAGCACGCTGATATGCCGGGGCGCGAGCAGGGTGCCCGATGTCAGTAGGAGCGCCCCAGCGCGCACGTCGCTGCCGCGCTCACGAACGTACTCGCCCGCCGACCGCGAACGGTGGACAGTGACTTTGCCGTCGGATACTTCTGTATCCTCCACCGGCACAACAGCATCCGCGCCGTCCGGCATTACCGCGCCGGTCATGATGCGCACCGCGGTCGCCGGTACGTGCGCGGCCGGTTCCGCTGGGCCGGCCGGCACTGTCGCGACGATAGGCAGTGTCGCCGGGACGGTCCGGACCGACGCCGCGTCGACCGCGAACCCGTCCATCTGCGAGTTTCGGAACAGCGGCAGGTCGACGGGGGAGGAGATGTCGTCGGACAGGACCCGGCCGAGTGCGTCGCCGAGCCGGATCGTCTCGGACGGCCTGGTCAGGAGCGGTCCGAGCAGGTCGGACACATCGGCGGCGTGGTCTTCGACGGACCTCGCGGTGCCTGCGTGCCGCTGCGGGTGGGCCATGACTGCCAATCCTAGGCGGTATCGGCACCTCGATCAGGCTTCGGCGTTCGGGCGTGTAGGTAGGTAGCAGGCGGCTTGTCGCGGGCGGCTGCATACTGGGGTAGTGACAGCAGCGACACAACAGACGCCTCCGGTGGACCTCGGACTTCCGTCGGTCCGTGCGCTGTCGTCGACGGCGGAGACGGCGACGGGGCGTCCCGAGGTGCACGAACTGGTAGACCAGTTCGGAAGGATCGCCCGGGATCTGAGGGTCTCGCTCACCGAGAAGTGTTCGCTGCGTTGCACGTACTGCATGCCGGTCGAGGGTTTGCCAGAGATACCGCAGCAGCAGTTGCTCAGTGCCGACGAAGTGGTCCGACTGGTCACGATCGCGGTGCACAGGCTCGGGATCCGGGAGGTCCGGTTCACAGGCGGCGAGCCGCTGATGCGTCGCGACCTCGAGGCCATCGTCGCCGGCTGCGCCGAGGCGGTGCCCGGGGTGCCGCTGTCGATGACCACCAACGCCGTGGGGCTCGAACACCGGGCCGAAGCCCTCACACGAGCCGGCCTGTCCCGGATCAATGTGTCGCTGGACACCATCGATCGGCACTACTTCGCCGAACTCACCCGTCGCGATCGCTTGGACTCGGTGCTCGCCGGGATCCGCGCCGCACAGGAGGCCGGGCTGACACCCGTGAAGATCAATGCGGTATTGATGCCCGAAACCCTCTACGGGGCAGCCGATCTGCTGCAGTGGTGCCTGGAATCGGGATGCGCACTGCGATTCATCGAGCAAATGCCGCTCGACGCAGACCACGTGTGGGCGCGTGCGAACATGGTCGACGCACGAACTCTGCTGGATGTGCTCGGTGAACGGTTCGACCTGCGGGAGGTCGGGCGCGAAGACTTGTCTGCACCCGCCGAGGAGTGGCTGGTGAACGGTGGACCGGCCACGGTCGGGATCATCGCGTCGGTGACCCGTTCCTTCTGTGAGGACTGCGACCGCACCCGGATCACCGCCCAGGGCACGGTGCGGTCCTGCCTGTTCAGTGATCGCGAGGTGGACCTGCGGGACACTCTGCGATCCGGCGCCGACGACGAGGAGCTCGCCCGGTTGTGGCGGACCGCGATGTGGAACAAGTCGGCCGGGCACGGCATCAATGCAGCGGGATTCGTTCCCCCGCAACGCAGTATGGGAGCAATCGGTGGCTGAGACACTTGCGGTCCGCACGGTCGAGGTCCGGTACTTCGCGGCGGCGGCGGAGGCCGCCGACCGCACCGAGGAGACGCTGACGCTGCCGACGGATGCCGATCTCGCGCTGTTGCGGACGACGCTGATCGACCGCTACGGCCGACGGATGGAGAAGATCCTCACAGTCTCGGCCTACCTGGTCGACTCCGAACTCACCCGTGACCTCACCCGCTCCGTCGGCGTCCAAGTGGACGTGCTGCCGCCCTTCGCAGGAGGGTAGCGGGCGCTACTGTGCTGGAGGGTAGCGGGCGCTACTGTGCTGGAGAGTAGCGGGCGCTACTGTGCTGGAGAGTAGCGGGCGCTACTGTGCTGGAGGGTAGCGGGCGCTACAGCGTTGCCCGCCACCACGTGTCGAGCGGGGTCACCGGTACGGCCCTCTTGTGGCGGGTGTTGCGGTACATCGCCTCGAGCTTGTCGGCGACTTCCGAGTCGACCTGCTTGCCCTCGAGGTAGTCGTCGATCTGCCTGTAGGTCACACCGAGCGCGACCTCATCGGGAAGCGACGGGCGGTTGTCCTCGAGGTCCGCGGTCGGCACTTTCTGCCACGTGCTCTCGGGGGCCCCGAGTTCACGCAGCAGTATGGCTCCCTGACGCTTGGTAAGTCCGGTGAGCGGGGTGACGTCGACGCCTCCGTCGCCGTACTTGGTGAAGAATCCGGTGAGCGCCTCGGCAGCGTGGTCGGTGCCGACGACGAGGTATCCGAGTTCGCCCGCGATCGCGTACTGGATCATCATCCGCTCGCGCGCTTTGATGTTGCCGCGCACGAAGTCTCGCAATCGGTCCCCGTCCTCGAGCAGATCGTGCATCGCCTCCGACGCCTCGGAGATCGTCGCATCCGCCCCCGGCTTCACGTTCACCGTCAGCGACCGGTCCGGGGCGATGAACTTCAACGAGACCTGAGCGTCGTCCTCGTCGAACTGGCTACCGTACGGCAGGCGCACCGCGATGAACTCCGCGGTGTGGCCCTCTACGCGCAATTCCTCGGCCGCGAGTTGCGTCAGTCGGCCCGTCAGGGTGCTGTCCTGTCCGCCGCTGATTCCCAGCACGAAACCCCTCGCCGGGGTCGAGCGCAGGTAGTCCTTGAGGAACTGCACGCGCCTGCGGATCTCGGTAGCCGGATCGATCTCCGCCACGACGCCAAGTTCCTCGATGATCTGTGCCCGTGGAATCGCCATGGCAGAACTGTAGCGAGCACGAGTCGGGGGTGCACACGTGTAGATCGCGCGGCAGAATGTGACCCGGGCGTCCGACCGGCGCCGGACCAGACTCGGGAGACCGTCATGAGCAGCACCGGAGTCCTTGTAGTGAGCGCCACCGAGGGGGAAGCCGCGCACGTGCCCGGCGGCCTCGACATCGTCATCACCAGGATGGGCAAGGTGGCGGCCGCGGTCGCCGTGACCCGCGCTCTTGCGCAGTACCCGCCGGGGAACCCGCCCCTCGTCATCAACATCGGTACCGCTGGTGCGCTGCACCCGCACCACAGCGGCCTGTACGTCCCCTCCAAGGTGCTCAACCACGACATCAGCAGTGAGATCCTGCTGAGCGCACTGCACCACCGGGTCGTCGACTCCATCGACCTCGAAGACGGTGACGGCACAGTCCTCGCGACCGGCGACGCTTATATCTCGGACGAGGAGACCCGGGACGCGCTGGCTGCGCGTGCCGACCTGGTCGACATGGAGGGATTCTCGATCGCATTCGCGTGTGCGCAGTTCGGCGCCCGGTGCCGGCTGGTCAAGTACGTCAGCGACAATGCCGACGACTCCGCCATGGACTGGCTGTCGCAGGTGGATACCAGCGCACGCGCGCTTGGGGCCTGGCTCGAGCAGGAACTCGAGCTGGAACTCGAGCGCGACTAGTCCGGACTACTCGCCGCGTAGCCCCAGCCCGAATCCGTCGGGCCCGATCAGTCTCATCGCGCCTCCGCTCACCGAGTACGTCACCTCGCCGTTGAGCACGTGCATCACGGACTGTGCGACCTCCGCCACGTCGGTAGGGCAGGTCAGCTGGGTGGTCGATAGGCGGCCGAAGGTGATCGTGTCGTCACCGACGTGGGCCGTACCGCTGAGGCGGCCGCACCCGGTCGAACCCGTCACCCGGTCGTCTGGGGTGATCGTCAGGTTCGGGGCCGCGGTGTCGAGTGCGGCGGACATCGTGATCGCGTCCGGGCTGATCAACGTGTCGACCACCCACGTCGTACCGACGACGGGCCGATCCGGGTCGGCGGCAACCTTGCTCTCGAGGGTTATGGTCACTCCCGGCGAGGACAGGATGAGGACACCGTCCTCGGTGAGCGTCCACTCGGGTTCCGCGGCGAACAGGTCGATCATCCATGAGTCGGCGTCGGCGAGTTCACCGGCGCAGGCCATCTGCGTCGTCGCGATTGGACCGGTCCGGACGACCCCACCGGACAGGTTGACGCTGCCCACGCCGCGGTTGCACCCCGCGAACATCGCGATCTGGCCCCGTTCCGGGAATCCGACCTCGAGTGGGCCGTTTCCAGGGATCGTCGTGCCGGTCACCGAGGTGGAGACGAACGTCCGTCCCCACAGCCCATCGGCTGGAGACATGGGGGTCACCGGCACCATGGTGCCGGTGGGTGTGGTCGCTCTGGTGCCCGGGGGACTCTCGGCGGCGCCACCGCATGCATTCAGCGCCGCAGCGGACAGCAGGACGAGAACGACCAGCAGCGTGCGCATGGCCACACCCTAGTAGCCGGACGCGCCGCGGGCGATGCGTCGAACGAGGTCTTCCCACCCGTCGGCAATGCGTGTGAGCGACATTCCGAGGACGCGCATCTGGTGCAGGACCAGACTTGCCTCGAGTGGGGCGAGCAGGGCGCTCGCGAGCAGTTCGATGTCTCCGTCGCCGCCGGCGTCGGCGTCGGTGAGCAGTTTCTCGAGATGCCGCAGGCTCACCGCGCGCGCCGGACTCGAGAACCGGGACTTGCGGGAGTCCTCGGCCGCGCGCAGCACCTCGCCCTGCACCGTGACCATGTCGAGGCGGGCTCGGCCGAACGCGACGAGCCGGACGATTGCGTCCGCGTCCGGGCCGAGGGGGGGCGGGCCGAACATGAACTCCTGCTGCAATGCGCGCTCGCTGCGGTCGAGCAGCGCATTCATGAGGCCGGCGCGATTACCGAACCGCCGGAAGACGGTGCCCTTGCCGACGCCGGCCCGTGCGGCGACGGCCTCCATCGTCACCGCGTCGGCGCCCAGCTCGGCAACCAGATCGGCCGCCGCGTCGAGGAGCAGCTTCCGATTGCGGGCAGCGTCACACCGCTCGGGGATCTCGGCATCCACCAGCGGAAGTTGCGGCAGCGGGCTGTTCACGTGAGGAATCGTAGCCCAACGGGAATAGAAGTGGACCACGGTCCGGTTTCCTTGCTATATCTGTTCCCGAGTCATCAACCGCACCACGAAGGAAACCTCGAATCATGGCCCAGACCCGCGTACTCGCTCTCGTCGGCAGCCTCCGCACCGGCTCCGTCAACCGTCAGATCGCCGAGACCGCAGCGGCGGTCGCACCCGAGGGCACCGAGCTCACGATCTTCGAGGGCCTCGGCGACGTGCCCTTCTACAACGAGGACGTCGACGTCCCCGGTGCCACGATTGCGGGTGCCGACGAGCTCCGTGCCGCTGCCGCCGAGGCCGACGCCCTGCTTCTGGTCACACCGGAGTACAACGGCACCGTTCCCGCCGTCCTGAAGAACGCCATCGACTGGCTGTCGCGCCCGTATGGTTCCGGTGCCATCGCGAACAAGCCGGTCGCCGTGATCAGCGCCTCCCCGAGCCGGAATGGGGCCAAGTGGGCACACGACGATGCCCGCAAGTCGCTCCGGGTCGCCGGCGGCACGGTTGTGGATGCCGAGCTGTCGATCGGCAGCACCAGCCACAAGCTCGGCGAGCAGCACCCGCGGGAGAACGCCGAGGTCGCGCGGGAGGTCGGCGAACTCGTCCGCGCCCTCGTCGCGGCGTCCGGGCAACTCGTCAACGCCTGATCCCGTCGGCGAGGGACCGCGCCGTTGTCAGCCGGTCCCTGTGATTCTCCCGCCTACGGTGTGGAGCACGACCACGTCGGGCGACCACGGAAGCAGACCGTCGACCGTGTCTTGCAACTCCGCGATAGGCGGAAGCAGTTCGGGGCTGAGAATGCTTACGGTGGCGGTGTTTCCGTGGAGGGTCACGTCGGTGACCACTGCACCGGGAACGTCGCCGATCCACTGTCGAGCCGCGGTCGAAATCTGCTCTGTCCATATCGAGGACATCGAGTTGACGATCATCGGTACGGCCACGACGACCAGAGCGACCGCGAGGACCAGGTATGCGTAGCCGCGACGCGTTCGGAACTTGCCGGCGGCCCGGGCGTAGCCGGCGCTCACGAACACCAGCGTGGAGGTGATGATCATCGCGAGGACGTTCGACGCGAACAGCACACCGGCGCCCACCGCGAGTCCGGGGGCGCCCGACCCGAGGCACACCCCGGCGACGGCGAGTGGCGGAACGAGGGATATCGCGATAGCCACCCCGGGCAGCACGTCGCCGACGTCGCGCCGGGTGACGGCGATAGCACCAACCAGTCCGGTGGCGAGCGCGGCGAGCAGGTCCATCAGGGTGGGCGACGTCCGGCCCAGCACCTGCGAATTGGTCAGCACGTTCAATGGATTCGGTAGAAGCTGGGCGAATACGAAGCCCAGTGCGGTCACGACTGCCACCCCGGCCACCACGGTCAGGACGGAGCGTCCGATGAGCCCGGCAGCCCCGGTCGTGATGCCGAGGCCGATGCCGAGGATGGGCGTCGAGAGCGGTGCGACGATCATGGCGCCGATGACGGTCGCCGTCGAGTCGCCGATGACGCCCGCGACGGCGATGATCCCGGAGAGCACCAGCTTGGTCCAGAACGCGGAACGCTTGGCGGCCGCATCGCCGACGGCGAAGTCGAGTCCGTCTGCCAGTTCCTCGGATGTTCGACGCTGGCTGGCCGGTACGAGTACTCGCATGTGATACCCGCTCGTCTACTTCGAAGTGAAGACACACGGAGGTCAAGACATAGAGCAGTCAGACATACAGCAGTGAAGACACACGGTAGTACCGACGTCGCCGGGATCAGTGGATATCCGCGAATGTGATTGCTGCCAGTTCCGACTCAGAGGCCGGCGTCGTCCATCGCCGCGTCGACGGCGTCGCGCAGCGAGTCGAAGTCCCCGCCTGCGGTGAGGGCTGCCACTCGAGCGGCTTCGATCTGCCCACGCACCTCCTCGTACCGCGCGGTCCACGCCTCCTTGTCGGCGCGCCAGTAGCCGATGACGTCGTACCGCTCGGACGACCAGCCCAGACCGTGCCGAAGCCAGCGGCGCACCTCGCGAGACAGTCCGGCCTCGCCCGCGAACCAGACATAGCCTGGCCCGTCGGGACGGGTCCACTCGCGGGCGGTGGTGGCCAGGGCGCTCGGTCCGACGCCGTTGCCGGTGCCGTGCAGCCACGTGTACGTGACGTCGCCCGCGGTTTCGGGGCTCTGTGTGTCGCCGGCAGTGGTGACCTCGGCGATCACATGCACCCGGATTCCTGATGCGAGCTCCTCGAGGATGCGGCTGACTGCGGGTAGCGCGGCCATGTCGGCGATCAAGAGTTGCCAGGCAGTGTCGTCGGGTGGCCGGTACCAGCCTGACGCCGTCGTTACCCCCAGAACCTGGCCGGGCCGGGCCTGCAGAGCCCACCGCACAGCCACGCCGCTGTCGTGGACCACGAAGTCGATGTCCATCTCAGCGGTTGCCGAGTTCCAGTGTCGGACGGTGAAACTGCGCATCTCGGGCCGGGGCCCGTCGGCTGGGTAGTCCCAGGTGTCTCCGATCGGCTGAGGCACGGGAGGGTGGTTCTCGCCGTCGGCTGGGAACACGACGAGCAGACGCTCGTCCGGATCGCCGCTCGAGACGAACCGGGAGAGGTCGCCGCCGGACAGTGTGATTCGCAGCATGTTGGGCGTGATGCGGGCGACGCGCGACACCGGTGCGAAGTAGTAGGGGTTCGCGTTCGAGGGCACGTGCAACCCTGGCACACGTCGGTGATCGCGACGTTCCCAGTGCACCCGCGCGCAGGTGCGAGTGGGGTCGGCGAACACGTGCGCAATGGTGGCCGGCACCCAGATGTAGGTGTGGCGGAAATCACGATGAAAATGTGACCTGCGACACGCTGATGACTGGCTCTGGGAGGGGTGCCGACCTGGGAATTTCAAGCATGTCACTCACAAGATCTCGGGTTATGCGCTTCTGTCGGACACAAGGTGTAGTGTCTAGACAGCCGGAAGGGCACCACGGGAACGAGTTGGATCCCGGACTTGAAAACGGGCCCCGCTCACGGCGTAGAGACTGCACAAACCCAAGCTCGTCACGCTCGCTAGGCCATTGGAAAGAGGGACCAATATGAGCATCACCGTCTACACCAAGCCCGCCTGCGTTCAGTGCAATGCCACCTACCGTGCTCTCGACAAGGTCGGTCTCGATTACGAGGTCGTCGACATCTCCGAGAACCCCGACGCCCGCGACTACGTGATGGCCCTGGGATACCTCCAGGCCCCCGTCGTGGTGGCCGGTGACGATCACTGGTCGGGGTTCCGTCCGGACCGCATCAAATCCCTTGCCGCAAGCGCCGCCTGAAACGGCGGGAAGCGCGGCCGCGGGTTCTGATCCACGCTCGATCGAAGATGGTGAACACCGATGGCATCGCTGGTGTACTTCTCCAGCGCGTCGGAGAACACACACCGATTCGTCCAACGACTCGGTGTCCCCGCTACGCGCATTCCGCTTCATGACCGCGACGGCACGTTCGAGGTCGACGAACCGTACGTCTTGATCGTCCCCACCTACGGGGGCGGCACGACGGCAACGGGGCGCGACACCAGCTACGTACCGAAGCAGGTCATCCGATTTCTGAACAACCAGCACAATCGTTCTCTCATCCGGGGAGTGATTGCTGCCGGCAACACGAACTTCGGCGAATCCTATTGCTTCGCCGGGAACGTGATCTCGCAGAAGTGTCGGGTCCCGTACCTGTACCGCTTCGAACTCATGGGAACAGCAGAGGACGTCGTCGCCGTGCGCGAGGGCCTCGAACAATTCATGGAGAGTGAACAGTGGCACCGACCATCACAGATTCAGCCCCGGCTGGGGGTGTAGAGCGCGCCGTGGCACTACCCGACGCGTCCGCGAGCGAGCTCGACTACCACGCGCTCAACGCGATGCTGAACCTGTACGGTCCGAACGGCGAGATCCAGTTCGACAAGGACGTCGCCGCGGCACGTCAGTACTTCCTTCAGCACGTCAACCAGAACACCGTCTTCTTCCACAACCTGGACGAGAAGCTCGACTACCTGGTCGAAGAGAACTACTACGAGGCAGAGGTCCTCGACCAGTACTCACGCGAGTTCGTGAAGTCGCTGATCGACCGGGCATACGCGAAGAAGTTCCGCTTCCCGACGTTCCTCGGCGCCTTCAAGTACTACACCTCCTACACGCTCAAGACGTTCGACGGTAAGCGCTACCTCGAGCGGTTCGAGGACCGTGTCTGCATGGTCGCGCTGACCCTCGCGGCCGGCGACGAGGACCTTGCCACCCACCTCGTCGACGAGATCATCTCCGGGCGCTTTCAGCCGGCCACCCCGACGTTCCTCAACTCCGGCAAGAAGCAGCGCGGAGAACCCGTGTCGTGCTTCCTGCTGCGCATCGAAGACAACATGGAGTCCATCGGCCGGGCCGTCAACTCGGCGTTGCAGCTGTCCAAGCGCGGTGGCGGAGTTGCCTTGCTGCTCACCAACGTTCGTGAGCACGGCGCGCCGATCAAGAAGATCGAGAACCAGAGTTCGGGCGTCATCCCGATCATGAAGCTGCTCGAGGACTCCTTCTCCTACGCGAACCAGCTCGGTGCCCGACAGGGCGCGGGCGCCGTCTACCTGCACGCACACCACCCGGACATCTACCGGTTCCTCGACACCAAGCGCGAGAACGCCGACGAGAAGATCCGCATCAAGACGCTGTCGCTGGGTGTGGTGATCCCGGACATCACGTTCGAGCTCGCGAAGAAGAACGAGGACATGTACCTGTTCTCTCCGTACGACGTCGAGCGCATCTACGGCGTGCCGTTCGCGGACATCAACGTCACCGAGAAGTACCACGAGATGGTCGACGACAAGCGGATCCGCAAATCGAAGATCAAGGCCCGCGAGTTCTTCCAGACGCTGGCCGAGCTGCAGTTCGAGTCGGGCTACCCGTACATCATGTTCGAAGACACGGTGAACCGGGCGAACCCGATCGAGGGCAAGATCACCCACTCCAACCTGTGCTCGGAGATCCTGCAGGTCTCGACGCCGTCGTACTACAACGACGATCTGTCCTACAGCCAGGTCGGCAAAGACATCTCGTGCAACCTCGGTTCGCTCAACATCGCCAAGACGATGGACTCGCCGGACTTCGCACAGACCATCGAGACCGCGATCCGAGCACTGACCGCCGTCTCGGACCAGACGCACATCTACTCGGTGCCGTCGATCGAACAGGGCAACAACGACTCTCACGCGATCGGCCTCGGGCAGATGAACCTGCACGGCTACCTTGCTCGCGAGCGGATCTTCTACGGCTCCGAAGAGGGCATCGACTTCACGAACATCTACTTCTACACCGTCGTCTACCACGCGATCCGCGCGTCGAACCTGATCGCGAAGGAACGCGGCACCTACTTCAAGGGCTTCCCGCAGTCGAAGTACGCGTCGGGCGAGTTCTTCGACAAGTACACCGACCAGGTATGGGAGCCGGCGACGGTACGGGTAAGGGCTCTCTTCGCCGACGCGGGCGTGCACATCCCCACTCAGGAGGACTGGCGCGAGCTGAAGGCGTCGGTGCACAAGTACGGCATCTACAACCAGAACCTGCAGGCTGTGCCGCCGACCGGGTCGATCTCGTACATCAACCACTCCACCAGCTCGATTCATCCGGTGGCGTCGAAGATCGAGATCCGCAAGGAAGGCAAGATCGGTCGCGTCTACTACCCGGCGCCGTACATGACGAACGACAACCTGGACTACTACCAGGACGCGTACGAGATCGGCTACGAGAAGATCGTCGACACGTACGCCGCGGCCACGCAGCACGTCGACCAGGGTCTGTCCCTGACGTTGTTCTTCAAGGACACCGCCACCACGCGTGACGTCAACAAGGCTCAGATCTACGCGTGGCGCAAGGGCATCAAGACGCTGTACTACATCCGCCTGCGTCAGATGGCACTCGAGGGCACAGAGGTGGAGAACTGCGTCTCGTGCATGTTGTGACGGTGAAACGGGCTGTAGCGAAACGGACTTCGAGAATGGGCTCGAACGGAGTGAGGGAATCGTGAGCGAGAAGATCAAGCTGATTGATCGGGTGTCGGCGATCAACTGGAATCGCGTGCCTGATGAGAAGGACTCCGAGGTGTGGGACCGTCTCACCGGCAACTTCTGGCTGCCGGAGAAGGTTCCGGTGTCAAACGATATCCCGTCGTGGGCCACTCTCACCCCGCACGAGCGTCAGCTCACGATGCGGGTGTTCACCGGACTGACGCTTCTGGACACCATTCAGGGCACCGTCGGGGCCGTCAGCCTCATCCCGGACGCGGTCACCCCACACGAGGAGGCCGTGCTGACCAACATCGCGTTCATGGAGTCGGTGCACGCGAAGAGCTACTCGCAGATCTTCTCGACGCTGTGCACCACACGAGAGATCGACGACGCGTTCCGCTGGTCCGAGGAGAACCCGAACCTGCAGCGCAAGGCGCAGATCGTCCTCGACTACTACCGAGGTGACGATCCGCTCAAGCGCAAGGTCGCGTCGACCCTGCTCGAGTCGTTCTTGTTCTACTCGGGCTTCTACCTGCCGATGTACTGGTCGTCACGCGCCAAGCTCACCAACACAGCCGACATGATCCGCCTGATCATCCGTGACGAGGCAGTGCACGGCTACTACATCGGCTACAAGTACCAGCGCGGTCTCGAGCAGGTCAGCGCAGCCGAGCGCGAAGAGCTCAAGAACTACACGTTCGAGTTGCTGTTCGAGCTCTACGACAACGAGGTCGAGTACACGCAGGACCTCTACGACGAGGTCGGGCTCACCGAGGATGTCAAGAAATTCCTGCGCTACAACGCGAACAAGGCGCTGATGAACCTCGGCTACGAGGGCTTGTTCCCCAAGGACGAGACGGACGTCAACCCGACGATCCTGTCGGCCCTGTCGCCCAATGCGGATGAGAACCACGACTTCTTCTCGGGATCGGGTTCGAGCTACGTCATCGGCAAGGCCGTCAACACCGAGGATGAGGACTGGGACTTCTAGTTTACCTTGCTGCTGTGGCCGAATGGCGAAACGCCACTGAAAGGCGTTCGCACGGGCGGAGATTCGCTTGAGCCGTTGTCAGAGAGGGTGGGCTGCGCCTACTGTCGAACTGTAGGACCGAGCCGAAATACCCGACGATGATCGAGGAGACGGCAATGAGTGGTCGAGTAGTGCACTTCGAGGTCCCGTTCGACGACGGTGACCGAGCACGCAATTTCTATCGGCAGGCGTTCGGTTGGCAGCTCACCGAGATGCCCGAGGTGAAGTACACCGGTGTGTCCACCGGGCCGGTCGCGGAGTCAGGGATGGCGGCCGAGCCCGGGTACATCGGCGGCGGGATGTTCGAACGCGTCGAGCACTTGCCGAAGGGGCCGGTGATCACGGTCGGCGTGGACGACGTCGACGCGGCGCTCGCCAAGATCGAGTCGCTCGGTGGGGCAACCGTCTCGGCGAAGCAAGCGGTTGGCGAGTTCGGGTTTGCGGCGTACTTCCGGGACCCCGAGGGCAACGTCATGGGGCTCTGGCAGTCCGCGCAGGGCTGACCTGCCACCGCGTGGACCGGCGGGGGTGCAACGAATTCCGGCACCGCCAGTGTGTTCCCAGCCGACGCCGCGTGCCTAACTGACGTATGCGTTGAGGCTTTGCTGCAGATCACTGAGGACCGCGCGAGCCGCGACTACACCGTTGCCGGCGTTCCAGACCTCGTCGTCGACGGCGAAGACGCGGTTGTCGGTCACTGCTCCGAGGTCGCTCCAGGCGTCGGATTCCATCACCGAGGTTCCATGCGCGAGCCCGTCGGGTCCGTCGAAGCTGACGTAGATCAGGTCACCCTCGGCGTCGGCGAGATCGTCGATATCCTTCGACGCCACTTCGATTCGCTGGTAGGCCGGACGCTGGACATCCGCGTCGGCGAGCACCTGACCGGAGAAGCTGCCCGGTCCTTCGATTGAGGTCTCGCCCGAACTGAACCGGATGACCGACGCCTGGGTCTGACGTGCGTTGATCTCGGTGCCGATCCGAGCCGCGTCGGCCGTGTACGCGTCGAGCGCCTGCCGTGCGGCGCCCGAGCGCCCGAGCGCCCTGCCGGCCGCGAGGAACTGCGACTTCCACTGGACCGGATCGTCGCCGACGAACACGGTAGGCGCGATGGCGTCGAGTCGGTCGGCGAGGTCGGGCGCGGCCGGGACGGATCCGAGGATCAGATCCGGCGCCGCCTCCGTGATCTGGGCGACATCCGGTGCAGACTCGGGACCGACACTGGGCAGCACCGAGATTCCGGTTCCGAGATACGACGGGTGCGGGTCGTCGCCAGGCGCTGTCGCCGCGCCCACGACACGTTCCCACAACCCGAGGGCGCAAACGGAATCCATTGCAGCGCTGTCGAGTACGACGATGCGTTGCGGATCGGGCGCGCCCGGGTCGGGTGCTGTGGGTCTCGCACACGCAGCGCTGGTGTCGCGTTCGACGTTCACGACACCCGCGCCGGCGATCTTGGTCGTCGTCCGCACGATGGTGCTCGCGTCGTCGTCCGTAGAGTCAGCGCACGCGGTGAGCCCGGCCAGGACCGCGGTTGCCGCGACCACGGTGACGGCGGCGCGGCGGACGGTGCGAACGGGCTGGGAACTGGACAAGGCGTCGACTTCCTGTTCGGCGAGCACGGAGTGTTGCAGGCCGATCCAGGCTAGCTGTTGTGTGGATTCCCACGAACCGCGGCGCGAGGTCGCGTCGGCCCTGTTACGCCGCGCACGAGCGGCGAGGCCGTGAGAACCCGATCGCCGAGGTGGTCGTTGCGCACGGGGGCTGCACCCCGCCTGGCCGGTCGGGACCAAAGTCCTGCTCGCGCCCCTACTGGCCGGAGGGTGGAAGGGCCCAATTACGACGGGGAGTAGGACCCGGTCCAAATGGTCCGAAAGGACCGTCTACGATTCGATGAGCGCAAGCCAGGAGAACGTCCGCCTCGAGCAATGGGGAGGGGTTCGGAGCGGGCCTGCGGAGCGACCAAGGGCACATTCAGGAGGATCAGTGACTGCCGTAGCGCCCCAGCCAGTCAGAGAGGTAGCCACGCGGCCGTACCCGCCGCGGCAGGGACCCAAGGGCTCATTCATCTACAAGATGGTCACGACCACCGATCCCAAGGTCCTCGGGATCATGTACCTGGTCACCTCGTTCGCGTTCTTCCTCATCGGCGGCCTGATGGCGCTGATAATGCGCTCCGAGCTCGCGGTTCCCGGCCTGCAGTTCCTGTCGAACGAGCAGTTCAACCAGCTGTTCACGATGCACGGCACGATCATGCTGCTGCTGTACGCGACCCCGGTCGTGTTCGGCTTCGCGAACTACATCGTTCCGCTGCAGATCGGTGCGCCCGACGTCGCGTTCCCGCGCCTGAACGCGCTCAGCTACTGGCTGTACCTCTTCGGCGCCCTCATCACGACGGCCGGCTTCATCACCCCCGGTGGTGCGGCGGACTTCGGTTGGACCGCCTACACCCCGCTGACGAGTGCCGTGTACTCGCCGGGCCTGGGCGCTGACCTGTGGATCATGGGTCTGGCCGTCGCCGGACTCGGCACGATCCTCGGTGGTGTCAACTTCATCACCACCATCGTGTGCCTGCGTGCACCCGGCATGACCATGTTCCGGATGCCGATCTTCACGTGGAACATCCTCGTCACCAGCCTCCTCGTGCTGCTGGCGTTCCCGATTCTGACGGCCGCATTCTTCGGGCTGTTCGCCGATCGTCACCTCGGTGCCCATATCTTCGATCCGGCCTCCGGCGGCGTCCTGCTGTGGCAGCACCTGTTCTGGTTCTTCGGTCACCCCGAGGTGTACATCATCGCGCTGCCGTTCTTCGGCATCGTCTCGGAGATCTTCCCGGTCTTCTCGCGCAAGCCGATCTTCGGCTACAGCGGCCTGGTCTACGCGACCATCGGCATCGCGGCGCTGTCGATCGCGGTGTGGGCGCACCACATGTACGCCACCGGCGCGGTGTTGTTGCCGTTCTTCTCGTTCATGACGTTCCTGATTGCGGTCCCAACAGGTGTGAAGTTCTTCAACTGGATCGGCACGATGTGGAAGGGCCATCTGACCTTCGAGTCACCCATGCTGTTCTCGGTCGGATTCATCGTGACCTTCCTGTTCGGCGGCCTGTCGGGTGTGCTGCTGGCGAGCCCGCCGATCGACTTCCAGGTCACCGACTCGTACTTCGTGGTCGCGCACTTCCACTACGTCCTGTTCGGCACCATCGTGTTCGCCACCTACGCCGGCATCTACTTCTGGTTCCCGAAGATGACAGGACGCTTGATGGACGAGCGCCTGGCCAAGTGGCACTTCTGGACCACGTTCATCGGCTTCCACGCCACCTTCCTCGTGCAGCACTGGGTCGGGGCCGAGGGCATGCCGCGCCGCTACGCGGACTACCTGCCCTCCGACGGGTTCACCACGCTGAACACGATCTCGACAATCGGTTCGTTCGTCCTCGGTGCCTCGACGCTGCCGTTCCTGTGGAATGTCTTCAAGAGCTACCGCTTCGGCCAGGTCGTGACCGTCGACGACCCGTGGGGCTACGGCAACTCGCTCGAGTGGGCCACCAGTTGCCCGCCGCCGCGGCACAACTTCACCGAGCTGCCCCGGATCCGCTCGGAGCGTCCGGCGTTCGAGTTGCACTACCCGCACATGGTCGAGCGCATGCGGGCCGAGGCCCACGTCGGACCGGGACACGGCGGCAAGCACGCCGCCACGGTCCTCGAGGACAGCAAGCCTTAGAGGCCCGGTAGGTCCGCGCACTATCGGAAGGCCCCGCCCATGGGCGGGGCCTTTCCGTTGTCTGCGGGTGTGACTTGGCAGAATGGGGGCGGATTTCAATCCAGGTTGTTCGAGGTTGTTCGAGTTGAACGAACGGAGTTTCTCCTTGGGTGCGTCAGACGCCACGGTTCTGGTGACGGTTACGGGTCCGGACAAGCCCGGCGTCACCTCGGTGCTCTTCGGTGCACTCTCACGTCACCAGGTGAGCTTGCTCGACGTCGAGCAGGTGGTGATCCGAGGGCGGCTCACCCTGGGTGTCCTGGTGAAGTGCCCAACCGACCCCGAGTCCCTGCAGGAGGAACTCGAGGAGGCGATGGACACCGTCGGCATGTCCGTCGACGTCGAGATCGGCGCCGATCCGGACGCCCGCCAGCAGGTTTCAACGCACGCCGTCGTCGTTCTCGGTAGCCCGGTGAGTGCGCGGGCGTTCCGCGCACTTTCGCGGGAGCTGGCCCGACAGGGCGCCAACATCGACTCGATCCGCGGTGTCGCCGACTACCCGCTGACGGGGCTCGAGCTGATGGTCACGGCCTCGGGCGCCGGTGCCGAGGCGGACGCGCAGCTGCGTGCCGGCCTTGCCGAGGTCGCGGCCGGCGTGAACGTCGATGTCGCGGTCGAGCGCGGGGGATTGGCAAGGCGCGCCAAGCGGCTCATCGTCTTCGATGTGGACTCCACCTTGGTTCAGGGGGAGGTCATCGAGATGCTTGCGGCCCGCGCCGGTGTCGAGGACGAGGTCCGCGCCGTCACCGAGGCAGCGATGCGCGGCGAGATCGACTTCACCGAATCTCTGAACCAGCGCGTTGCCACCCTCGCCGGGCTCGATGCATCCGTCATCGACGAGGTCGCCGCCAACCTGCAGCTGATGCCCGGCGCGCGGACGACGATCCGTACCCTGCGTCGTCTCGGCTACCACTGCGGCGTCGTCTCGGGTGGCTTCCGACAGGTGATCGAGGGCCTCGCTCACGAACTCGAACTCGACTTCGTCCAGGCCAACACGCTCGAGATCGTCGACGGCAAGCTCACCGGCCGTGTCACCGGCGACGTCATCGACAGGGCCGCCAAGGCGACCGCGTTGCGCAAGTTCGCGGCCGGGGCAGGTGTTCCGATGGAGCAGACCGTCGCGGTCGGCGACGGCGCCAACGACATCGACATGCTCACCGCCGCCGGTCTCGGTGTCGCGTTCAACGCGAAACCGGCGGTGCGCGAGGTCGCCGACGCCGCCCTGTCGCACCCCTTCCTCGACGCGGTGCTGTTCGTGCTCGGTGTCACCCGCAACGAGGTCGAGGCCGCCGACGCCGTCGACGGAGTCGTGCGGCGCGTGCCCATCCTATGACCCTGATCGGGGAGGGCTTCGGGGCACGTCACGCCGTGCTGGCTGCCGGGTACGGCAGCCGTCCGGACCCGTTGGATGCGGCGAAGGTGCTGGCGATGCCGATCGTGCTGCACATCCCCAAGGCCGACCCGCCGGCGCGGAGCGCTGTCCTGGCCGCGGCGGCCGCGGCCACCGTCGCGCTGTGCCTCGACGCGCGGGTAGGCCTAGATGCTCAAGGGATACCCGGACCGTGGCAGGGAGCCTTCCGGGAGTGGACCGGCGCACGCATCCGCAAGGTCGCCCGACGCGCCCGCGGCGCCCAGTGGGTCGCCGCTCAGGAAGTCGACGGCGTGACCGTCGACCTGGACGGTGCGCAGGCCCGCGCCCTGGTGCCGGGGCGGGTCGGAGACCTCGACGCGCGGATCAAGAAGCTGCAGATCGAAGGCACAGACCTCGAGCACGACGACCCGGGGCCGGTCCCCGACGGTGTGCCGACCCTGTGGGTGAATGCGTCGCTCGCAATGACCGTGGGTAAGGCCGCCGCACAGGTCGGTCACGCCTCGATGCTCCTTGCCGGCGCGATGTCCACCGCGCGGGCGGTCGCGTGGGCGACCGACCGCTACTATTGCGCCGTCCGCGATGCGGACGAGACGACGTGGGCCTCGCTCTGTGACGAGGTCGCCCGTGGCCGGGCGATCGCGGTACGTGACGCTGGGTTCACCGAGATAGCGCCCGGTTCGATGACGGTCATCGCGCCCCTCCGCTGAGCGGGGGAGCGACGTGCAGGTCCGGTCCAGTCGGAGGCCTCCGGGGGCGGTACGCGAAGATGATCACCGTGTCGAACACGAAGGTGGTGGCTGTGTCGGAACCAGACCCTGATTTCCTCATCGATTTCGAAGATGTTCTGATTCGCCGGGGCGGAGCGACCCTCGTCGGCCCGGTCTCCTGGAAGGTTGAACTCGACGAGAAGTGGGTGATACTCGGCCCCAACGGTGCGGGCAAGACAACCCTGATGCGCATCGCCGCCGCCGAGGTCCACCCGACATCCGGTGGTGCGCACCTTCTCGGCGAGCGCCTCGGGAGCGTCGACGTCACCGAGTTGCGCCCCCGCATCGGCCTGTCGTCGTCAGCCCTCGCGAATCGGGTCCCGGCCGACGAGGTCGTGAAGGATCTGGTTGTCTCCGCCGGGTATGCGGTCCTGGGCCGTTGGCAGGAACAGTACGAGAACATGGACACCGACCGCGCGATCGACATGCTCGAGAGTCTTGGCGCCGAACACCTCGCAGACCGCACCTACGGGACACTGTCGGAGGGTGAGCGCAAGCGTGTGCTCATTGCCCGCGCACTCATGACCGATCCGGAATTGTTGCTGCTCGACGAGCCCGCCGCCGGTCTCGACCTGGGCGGCCGTGAGGAGCTCGTCGCACGTCTGAGTGATCTCGCCGAAGACCCCGATTCGCCGGCGACCGTGCTGATCACGCATCACGTCGAGGAGATCCCGCCCAGCTTCACGCACGCGCTGCTGCTGTCCGAGGGGCGCGTCGTCTCCCAGGGCCTGCTCGACGACGTCATCACCGCCGAGAATCTCAGCGCAGCGTTCAGCCAGTCGATCAGCCTCGACCGCGTCGGCGGTCGGTTCTTCGCCCGGCGCACCCGCCGTCCGGGGCTGCACCGCGCGTGAGGACCGCTCGATCCGGCCTGACACGCCGGGGCACGTCCTCGATGGGGCTGGTGGTGAGGCCTGGTTCACACGGGGCGTAGGTTCCCGGTATGGGAACCAGTCGAGACGCGGGCGCCTCTTCCCCCGGCGCCACACAGCAGCCCGTAATGTTCGACGAGACGCAGACCGCGTCCACCGCACCCACGCCGAAGGACGCGTCGACAGTCATTCTCGTGCGTGACGGGCAGTCGGGCGTCGAAGTGTTCCTGCTGAGGCGGGCCACGGAGATGGCGTTCGCAGGTGGCATGACGGTGTTCCCGGGCGGCGGCGTCGACCCCTCCGACGGTGTCGCCGACGTGCGCTGGGCGGGACCGCCCGTGTCCTGGTGGGCCGAGCGATTCGGTGTCGACGAACCCAGTGCCAAGGCCCTCGTGTGCGCGGCCGTCCGGGAGACGTTCGAGGAGTGCGGAGTACTGCTGGCCGGCCCGACCGAGGACAGTGTCGTCGAGAGCACCGCCGGGTTTTCGGAAGCACGGCGTCAACTCGAGGCGCGGGAGTTGTCGTTCGCGGACTTCCTTGCGCGCGAGAACCTTGTTATGCGAACCGATCTGCTGCGACCGTGGGCCAACTGGATCACCCCGGTCCAGGAGGGGCGTCGTTACGACACGCGTTTCTTCGTCGCGATCCTGCCGGAGGGGCAGGACGCCGACGGCGAGACATCGGAGGCGGCGGAGGTCGCATGGCGGACGCCGGCCGCGGCGGTGGACGACTGGCGCGAGCGCCGCAGCGTCCTGTTGCCGCCAACCTGGAGTCAGCTCGCGACGCTGGAGCAGTTCGACGACGTCGACGCGATTCTCGCTGCCGAGCCGGAGATCTCACCCATCCTGCCGGAGTTACGCTTCGTCGACGGCAAGCCGTGGGTGTTGTTCCCGGGTGACGCGGGCTACTACGGCACCGGGGCGCTGCCCTGGGGGTGACGCCCAGTAGCCTGGGCCGCATGGCTGAGTTTGTGACCCTCGAGGTTTCCGAAGGCATCGGCACGATTCGTCTCGCGCGCCCCCCGATGAACGCCCTGAACCGTCAGGTGCAGGAGGAGATTCGGGCTGCGGCACGGCACGCGAGCGTCGATCCGGAAGTCAAGGCTGTCATCGTGTACGGCGGGGAGAAGGTGTTCGCTGCGGGCGCCGACGTCAAGGAGATGGCAGAGCTGGACTTCGGTCAGATGAGCGACATCATCGCCGAACTGCAGTCGGCCCTGGGGTCGATCGCCGACATCCCGAAGCCGACGGTCGCCGCGATCACCGGCTACGCGCTCGGCGGGGGCCTCGAGGTCGCGCTCGGCGCGGATTACCGCGTCGCCGGCGACAACGCCAAGCTCGGCGTCCCGGAAATCCTCCTCGGCATCATTCCCGGCGGGGGCGGAACGCAGCGCCTGGCCCGCCTGGTCGGCCCGGCGAAGGCCAAGGACATGGTCTTCACGGGACGCTTCGTCGGCGCCGAGGAGGCCCTGCAGATCGGTCTGATCGACGAGATGGTCGCGCCCGACGAGGTCTACAACGCCGCCCGTAAGTGGGCATCTCAGTTCACCGGCGCCGCCGGTCGCGCGCTGGCCGCCGCAAAGGCCGCGATCGACCAGGGCCTCGATGCCGACCTCGCGACGGGCCTGAAGATCGAACAGCACCTGTTCGCGTCACTGTTCGCGACCGCTGACCGCACCATCGGTATGGAGTCGTTCATCGAGAACGGTCCGGGCAAGGCGAAGTTCACCGGCAAGTAGCCGCACCGAGAAGGCCAAAAGGTAGAACTTGTTCATCCGTTACCTTTCGCTAGGATTCCCCGCATGAGTGCAAGCCCGACAGATCCCACTCCCAACCCGCACGCCACCGCCGAAGAGGTCGAGGCTGCGATGCAGGACACGAAGCTCGCTCAGGTCCTCTACCACGACTGGGAGGCCGAGACCTACGACGAGAAGTGGTCGATCTCGTACGACGAGCGCTGCATCGACTACGCGCGCGGTCGGTTCGACGGCGTGGCCGGCGATCAGCCGCTGCCGTACGAGCGGGCACTGGAACTGGGCTGCGGTACGGGCTTCTTCCTGCTCAACCTGATGCAGGGCGGCGTCGCGAAGACGGGGTCGGTCACAGACCTGTCGCCGGGCATGGTCAAGGTCGCCCTGCGCAACGCCGAGAACTTGGGGCTTCCGGTCGACGGCCGGGTCGCCGATGCCGAGACGATTCCCTACGACGACGACACCTTCGATCTCGTCGTCGGGCATGCGGTGCTGCACCACATCCCGGACGTCGAGCAGTCGCTGCGGGAGGTGCTGCGGGTCCTCAAGCCCGGCGGCCGCTTCGTGTTCGCCGGTGAGCCGACGACGGTCGGCAACTTCTACGCCCGCTGGCTCGGCCGCGCCACCTGGGCGGCGACGACGAACATCACCAAGCTGCCGTTCCTGTCGGATTGGCGTCGACCCCAGGCCGAGTTGGACGAGTCCTCCCGCGCCGCCGCGCTCGAGGCCGTTGTCGACCTGCACACGTTCGATCCCACTGATCTCGAGAACATCGCCAAGTCCGCCGGTGCGGTCGAGGTGAAGGCGAAGACCGAGGAGTTCGCCGCGGCCCTGCTGGGCTGGCCGGTACGCACGTTCGAGGCGGCCGTCCCGCCGGAGAAGCTCGGCTGGGGCTGGGCCAGGTTTGCGTTCGGTAGCTGGAAGTCGCTCAGTTGGATCGACGAGAAGGTGCTGCACCGCGTTGTGCCCCGCGGATTCTTCTACAACGTCATGGTCACCGGCGTGAAGCCCGGCGCCACCGACTGAACGACCCGCACGACGTATTGGGCTACCCCTTCACGATCGACGACGTCGACTACCTGCGCAGCGACGAGGGCGCCGCGGCGCTGGCGATGGTCGCAGGTTCGGAATTGTCCACGCGCACGCGTCTGGCCGATATCGGCCGGGCGCGTGCGCGCTTTGGAGAGCGGGCGGGCCCGCTGATCGAGACGGTCTTGCTGCGGCGCAAGGCGCAGGCCAAGCTCGTCGACGCCGACTCGTGGCTGTTCACCGGCGACGCACTGCAGCAGGCGACGCCGCGCGTGGTCGCTCGGCACCGTGGGACCCGGTTGACGGGTCGACGTGTCCACGACGTCACCTGCTCGATCGGTACAGAGCTGTCGGCCCTGATCGAGCTGACGGATGTCGCGATCGGCAGCGACCTGGACCCGGTGCGGCTGGCGATGGCCGCGCACAACGTGCCCGGGGCGACCCTTCTGCGCGCGGACGCGCTGCACCCGTGCACACGGGACACCGTCGTGGTGGCGGACCCCGCGCGTCGGTCAGACGGCAAACGCAGGTTCGATCCGGCCGCATCGATGCCGCCGTTGCCGGATCTGCTGGATGTCTACGCGGGCCGCGATCTGGCGGTCAAGTGCGCCCCAGGCCTCGATTTCGATCGGCTGGGCTGGGATGGCGAAGTGGAGATCGTCTCGCTCGACGGCGGTGTGCGTGAGGCGTGTCTGTGGTCGCCGGGACTGTCGGATCCGGGTGTTCGACGCCGGGCGAGCGTGCTGCGCTCGGACGGGACGGCGTGGCAGATCACGGACACCGAACCGGACGACATCCCCGAGCGCGAACCGGGGGAGTGGATCATCGAGCCGGATGGCGCCGTCGTCCGTGCGGGACTGGTGCGCCACTACGCGGCCCGGCACGGGCTCTGGCAGCTGGATCCGCGGATCGCCTACCTCACCGGTGACCGCGTGCCCGAAGGGGTGCGCGGGTTCCGGGTGCTGACCCGGCTCGGGTATACGGAGAAGGCCCTGCGGCGGGAGTTGGCCGCCCGCGACTGCGGTTCGGCCGAGATCCTGGTCCGGGGGCTCGACATCGATCCGGCGGTGCTACGCCCGCGCCTCAAGCTGCGCGGCACCACGCCGCTGTCGGTGGTGCTCACCCGGATCGGGCATGCTCCCGTCGCGTTCGTGTGCGCCGCACGAAACTAGGCCGCGCGGAACTGAGGCCGCCCCGAACTGAGTAGTCACTTCAGGACGAACAACTCGCCGATCAGAGTCGGGGTGAGTACCTCGCCGTCTGGTCCGATCGAGGTGCCGGCCGTGAACCCGGTGGCGCCGGGAAGCGCGTCCTCGTCGACGGTCTCGCCGGTTTCGGTGTCGAAGGTGAGCAATGCGACGCCGTCTTCGCCGTCACGTACCGTCGTGTAGCCCGTCGAGCCGGCAGCCTGGGCCGCGGCACCCACCTGAGTGAGATCGCCTCGCTCCCAGATTGATTCGGCCCGGTCCCCGCGATCCCGCAGCGCCAGCAGGAGGCCGTCTTCTCCGCCGGCCGGGATGATCAGCCCGTCGGCCGATACGGATGGGCTACCGAGCGGCCTGTACCCCAGGTCGTAGCTCCACTTGGCCTCCCCGGTGGCGGCGTCGACTGCCCACAGTTGGCTGGCGTTGTCGTTGGTGTACACGGTTCTCCCGTCCGCCGACAGGACTGGCGCGGACGCGGCCCCGTCCTCGAGGATCGTCGTGGACCAGTCGGTGTCGATCCGGGCATCGTCCCCACCCGTGTACGACATCGCGACCAGGTCGGCCTGCGTCGCCCCGGGTCGCCAGAACGTGAGCACGAACTGGCCGCTGTCCAGATCGATCGCGGGGGAGTTCGCTACCGGGCACGCGGCCGTACCGTCGAAGCACGCGTCCAGGCCGAGCCCGTTCGGGATGGGCGCGACGTTGATCCCCTGCGTGTGCGACGCCGGCGGGATCAGGTCGTACGACGGGACCACCTTGAAGCCGGTCTGGGGGTCGAGCACGTTGATCTGGCCGAGTTGCGTGACGAAGAGAAGATTGCCGTCACCGGTGAACTGGGCGGACAGTGGGGTGCCGGTCACCGGTGTGCGCCAGCGCAACTGACCGTGCTCGTTGAACGAGCTCATTGCGCCTTCCTCGCCGACGTACACGTTGGCCACTGCGTCCACGACCGGCGCACCTGTCGCGGCGCCCGGGCCGATCGCGTTGCAAAAACGCTTGCGGCCGGAGTCCATCTGGAAGGACAGAAGATTGCAGCCCTGCTCGGTCTGCGAAGTCAGGAAGATCTGGCCGTTCTCCGCGACCGTCGCGCGGGTGGGCGTCGGGCCGCCGATCGGTCGCGACCACGCGAATTCCAGCGAACGCGACCCCGTCAAGGGGCTCGTGTCGCTGTTGCGGGCGTCAGCGTGCATCCCTGGCCAGCCGGCCGCCCCGAAGACGTTCTCTGTGCCGGAATCCCCGCCGCATCCTGCCAGTAGGAGGGCCGAGATCGTCGCCAGCGCCGCCGCCGACGACCTGAGGGCACGCCGCATTAGATCTCCTCGAATCGGAATTTGCTCGGACCAGAGACTATCCCGGCCGGGATTCGGCGTCGTCGAACCTCCCCGGCGTATTTCGTGGGACCCTCGACGAAGACCTATCGGCGACGGTCGACGTGGCGTTGAACCGCTTGCTTCGGCGGAGGAGAGACATCATGAGAATCGGGGTGCCGAAGGAGATCAAGAACGGCGAGCTGCGGGTCGCCTTGACGCCGCTCGCTGTCAACGAGCTCCGGGCGCAGGGGCACGAGCTGCTTATCGAGCGTGGGGCGGGCGACGGGTCGTCGCTGCCCGACGAGGAGTTCGTCGCGGCCGGCGCCCGCATCATGGATCGGGCGGACCAGGTGTGGGCCGAGGCGGACCTGATCGTGAAGGTCAAGGAGCCGCTGGAACCTGAGTACGCGCTGATGCGGCGCGGGCAGATTCTCTTCACGTACCTCCATCTTGCAGCGTCGCTCGAGTGCACCCAGGCGCTGCTGTCGAGTGGTGTCACCGCCATCGCGTACGAGACGGTTGAGCTGGCTGACAGATCACTGCCTTTGCTCGCGCCGATGAGCGAGGTAGCCGGCAGGCTTGCAACTCAGGTGGGGGCACACGCACTGCAAGCGAGCGCGTCGGGCGAGCGTCGGGGGCGCGGAATCCTGCTCGGCGGCGTGCCGGGCGTTGCGGCGGCCCGCGTGGTCGTCATCGGCGCCGGCAACGCCGGAATACACGCGACGGCGGTCGCGGTGGGCATGGGCGCGCGGGTGACCGTGCTCGATCGTGACGTCGCGAAGCTGCGGTGGTTGGACACACAGTTCGGTTCGCGCATCTCGACGGCCGTGTCCACCCGGACCGAACTCGAGCGGACACTCCTTGATGCGGACCTGGTGATCGGTGCGGTCCTGGTTCCCGGTGCTCGTGCACCGCATCTGGTCTCGTCCGAGTTGGTCTCCCGCATGTTGCCGGGGAGCGTGCTGGTCGACATCGCGATCGACCAGGGCGGGTGCTTCGAGGACTCGCGCCCCACCACTCACGACCAACCCACATATATGGTTCACAATTCCGTTATTTATGCCGTGCCCAATATGCCAAGCATTGTTCCGCATACGTCGACGCGCGCCCTCGTAAATGTCACGCTTCCGTTCGTATCCGCGGTTGCGGGAAAGGGATGGCGTGCTGCGATGCGCGACGACCCTTCTCTCGCGAAGGGACTAAACACCTGGTCCGGGCAGGTGACGCACACCCCAGTCGCGCTCGCGCACTCTCTCTCTTACGTAACGGTGGACAACGCCCTCCGCGGCTGATTCGACTGATTCGCGTGAACGTCATCGATGGAATTCCCGAGTTTCATGATCGTTGCAGATCATTTATGAATTCCACTCCGATACTCCGCCGAAAATTGTGTCTAATGGTTTCATGCAGCCGGGAACGCGAACAGAATCCGAAGTGCAAGCGGGGGAAACTGTTGCGCACGGGACGGCTGATGCGTCGTCGGCGCCCAGAACCGAGGAGGACGCGTCGGACGCAGACGTCGACGAGGCAGACGTCGACGAGGCAGACGTCGACGAGGAGGACCACCTCCTCGCGTCCCCGCTGGCCGGCCGGATCGTCACCGCGGCGCTCGTCACCGGAACGGCGGCGATGGTGGGCATCGTCATGGTGTCGTTCATCGAGATGGTCGTCACTGGCGCCCTCGGCGCAGCGACCGCGTATCTGGTTGCGCACGACGACGGCTTGGCGCGCCGGACGCGGCACCGCCGCTCCCGCCTGCTCCACGCCCCTGTCCCGCCTAGGTGGAGGTCGGCGCGCCAGTCTTGGCGCGCGGGGGACTGGCGCGAGGACGACGTCGCCGGACGTCATGCCGCCTAGCCGCCACCGAGGGCGCGTGATGAGACGCACAACGGTGGTCCGTAGGCTTATATCTCATGACGAGCATGTGGGGCGCACCGTTGCGCACGAGGTGGCGCGGATCCCGACGTCGCGATAGTGAGCAGGCCCGCTTCCTGACGCTGGGTTCGCTGAAGTGGGTGATCGCGAACAAGGCGTACACACCGTGGTACCTGGTCCGCTACTACCGGTTGGCAAAGTTCAAACTGGCGAACCCGCACATCATCACGCGCGGCATGGTGTTCCTCGGCAAGAACGTCGAGATCCACTCGACACCGGGACTGTCGCGGATGGAGATCGGCAAGTGGGTCCACATCGGCGACGGCAACGCCCTGCGGTGTCACGAGGGTTCGCTCCGGATCGGCGACAAGGTCGTCTTCGGTAAGGACAACGTCGTCAACACCTACCTCGACATCGAGATCGGCGCATCGACTCTCGTCGCGGACTGGTGCTACATCTGCGACTTCGATCACCGGACCGAGGACGTCACGGTCCCGATCAAGGATCAGGGCATCGCCAAGGGCCCCGTTCGTATCGGTCCGGACACGTGGGTCGCGGCCAAGGTCTCGGTCCTGCGCAACACTCGCGTTGGCCGTGGCTGTGTGCTCGGTGCGCATGCCGTGGTCAAGGGAGACATCCCCGACTTCAGCATCGCCGTCGGTTCCCCGGCGAAACCGGTCAAGAATCGCCTCGCCGACTGGGAGGCCGGCGCCGAGGAGCGGGCGAAGTACATCGCGGCGCTCGAGGACATCGCCCGCAAGAAGGGCGCGGCTGGTGGTAGTGCTGGGGCTCTGGTGAACGGCAACGGAACCGGCACCAAGTAGTGATCGGTCCGGGCGCCCGCTACCGACCGGGAAGCGGGCGCTCGGGAACCTCCGGACGCGTCAACGGATGCCGAACACGACGCTTGGCCGCGGCGTAGACCTGCACGGTCTCCTCGGCCACCTTGCGCCAATCGAAGTCGGCGGTCAGCCGATCGCGTGCCGCCTGCGCCCGAACCTGGGCGGAGTCCGGATCGTCAAGGGTTTCTCGCACGGCAGAGCTGAGTCCGTCCACGTCGCCCGGTGCGAAGGACAGGCCGGTCACACCGTCGACGACGGCCTCGCCGAGCCCGCCCGCTGTCGACGCGATCAGCGGGGTGCCCGCGGCGGCGGCCTCGAGCGCAATGATCCCGAACGGCTCGTAGCGACTCGGCAGCACGATCGCGTCGGCGCCGTGCAGCCATCCGAGCAGTTCCTCGTGGTCGAGGTTGCCGAGGAACGTCACCGAGCGCGCTACCCGGTGTGTGCGGGCCTGCTGCCGCAGCCACTCGAACTGGGTGCCTTCACCGGCGACGGCCAACGTCGTGCCCGGGTGGCTGCGTCGGATCCGCGGCAACGCCGCGATCGCGTCCTGCACGCCCTTCTCGTACTCGAGGCGTCCGACATACAGCAGAGCCGCCGGTCCCGACCGAGGCGAGCGTGAACGGTAGTTCCACGTCGTGACGTCGATGCCGTTGCGGATCACGGTGATCGGCGGCAGTTCCGGACCGTACAGCTGGGTGACCTCGTCCTCCATCGACTTCGAACACGCGATGATCGAGTCGGATTCGTTGGCGAGCCACCACTCCACCGAGTGCACCTGGCGGTTGACCCGGCCGGAGATCCAGCCGCTGTGCCGACCGGCCTCGGAGGCGTGCAGTGTGGAGACCAACGGGACGTCGTAGAACTCGGCGAGAGCGATCGCCGGGTGCGCCACCAGCCAGTCGTGGGCGTGCACGACGTCGGGCTGCCAGCCCTCGCCGATGCCGCCCTTCGACAGCGCCACACCCGCGCGGACCATCGCGTGTCCCATGGCCAGCGTCCAGGCCAGCATGTCCTCACCGAAAATGAAGTGCGGCGGATCCTCGGCGACCGCGACCACAAGTACGCCCTCGGAGATCTCCGTCGTCGTCGGGTGTGTGGACGGGTCGGTGCCTGAAGGCCGCCGCGACAGCACGACCACTTCGTGGCCGGCGGAGACCAGTTCGGTAGCAAGGTGGTGGACGTGCCTGCCCAGTCCACCCACCACCACGGGCGGGTATTCCCACGACACGATCAGAACTCTCATTGCGTGCTCCCAGCGAATGCAGCTGTTTCGGCCGAGCGAACGGGCAGGCGCCGTGCGTCGAGTGCGGGGAACAGGCCGTCGGCGGCGTTCCATCCGTCGGCGAGTCGGCGTGCGACCTCGTCCCGTCCGGACGCGACGGCGTCGGCGATCTCCCGCAACGCGTGTGCGTGCTTGTGGGCTCGGTCGCGAGCGTACCCGGCGGCCGAGTCCTTGCTGACCATGAAGGCCCAGTCACTCGAGACCGTCAACAGCGTCTCACGCAGCATCTGGTCGTGGACCCTTTTGCGAAGTTCCGGGTCGCCCTCGAATCCGTGGTGGTTCGCGTCGCGGTCCTTGTCGATCGTGTCGAGCGCGGTCTGCACGACCTCGGCGTTGAGCTGGACCAGGTCCTGCACCTGGTCGCCGGCCCACACCCGCCAGTCCTTGCCCGAACCCCACGACGAGTCCTGCAGTTCGACGGGTGCACCGACGTAGCCACGGGCGCGGGCGTCGGCGAGGGTGCCGATCTCGATGCCGGCCTCGGGAAGTGCCCGCAGCACCTGTTCGAGCCACTGGGGCCCCTCGTGCCACCAGTGCCCGAACAGTTCGGTGTCGAACGCGGCCACGACGAGTGCGGGGCCGCCGATGCGTTCGGACTCGCTGCGCAGGCGTCGGCGCACGGTGTCGACGAAGTCGGCGACGTGCTGGTCGACGGCGACCGCCGCGAGCTCCGGGTCGTAGGGCGCCTTCTTCTCCGACGGAACCGTGCGGCCGGTCACGCGTGCGGGCTTGAGACCGGTGTCGTGGTCGTAGGTGTGGAAGTCGCGGTAGGCCGCGTGGCCGGGGTAGCCGGTCTTCGGCGACCACACGCGGTAGCTGACCTCGAGGTCGCGGCCGAAGGCGACGACGTCGGAGTCCCACACCGGCCGACCCGCGGTGGTGTCACCGCGCAGCGCCGGGCCGTCGACCATGAAATGCGACACACCTGCGGCGGCGTAGCCGATCTCCATGCCCGGGGTGTACCCGCACTCCGGCGCCCAGATTCCAGCGGGGGTGTGGCCCCACCGGGCCTCGGCGTCTGCGAGGCCCTCGGAGAGCGAGAATGCCCGTAATCGCGGATCGAGCAGCGGCTGGAACGGGTGCGCGAGCGGGCCGCCGAGGAGTTCGATCGTCTCGGCGTCGATGAGCTCGCGCAGTACGGCGGAACCTCCATGGCGCCAACGGGTTTCGAAGACATCGAGGGCGGCAGCGGACGCGCGGTGCTCGCGGGCGCCCAGATCGCGGTGCGAGGCCGACGGCATCCCGGCGGCTTCGTGGGCGCGGAGCTGCCAGTTGCCGAGCCAGTGGTGCATACCGTTGAGGCAGTGCGGGTCGTCGAGTTGCGCGGCGAGCACCGGCGTGACGCCGAGCGTGAGCAGACGGGTGCGCCCCTCGGCAGCCAGTCGCCGCAACACCGCCGTCACCGGTAGGTACGTCGCGGCCCACGATTGGTACAGCCACTCCTCGCCCACCGGCCAGCGACCGTGATTGGCGAGCCACGGCAAGTGCGAGTGCAGGACCAGGCAGAACATGCCCGGCTCACGCGAGGTCCCCGTCTCCCGTGCCCCCGTCACGCCACGGGATCCTTGATCGCTACGGCGACGAGATCGAGGCTGTCGTCGATGTCCGCTTCTCGCAGGACGAAGTCGTCGGCGGTGATGCCCTCGACGTCGCGACAGAGCTGCTCCGGCCACGGCTCGCCCGCGAGGGCCCGCTCGATCTGGGCGTCGATGAACGATCCACCGTGCTCGACATCGAGTTCGCGCAGACGCGGGCCGTGGTGCACGCCGGTCATCAGCGCGACCCTGAAGCCTGCCTCGACCAATAGTTCGGTCAATTCGGCGGCGTTGAGCTCACGGGTGTGGAACGGATTGAGGGGCGTATCACGACCGGGGGAGAATGTGATGCGGTTGGGCGTGCTCACGAGCAGTTCCCCGCCCGGGCGCAGCACCCGATGGCACTCCCGCAGGAACTGTGCCTGATCCCACAGGTGTTCGATCACCTGAAAGTTGACGACGGTGTCGACGGACTCGTTCGCCAGCGGTAGCTCCGCGAGGTTGCCGTGCACCATCTCCACACGGGGGTAGCAGGCACGCACGTGCTCGACCGCCGAGATGTCGTAGTCGAGCCCAGTCACCTTCGTTGCCATGTCGGCAATCATGTTGGCGCCGTAGCCTTCTCCCGATCCTGCCTCGAGTACATCGCGACCGGAGCAGCGCGGGAGAAGGTCGCGGTAGACGACCTCGTGGCGCCGGAACCAGTAGTTCTCCTCGGGGATTCCGGGGACCGTGCGTTCGCCGGTCAGCGGCAGCGTGGACGCCTGGCTCGCCGGGTCGGGCGCAGCGTCTGCGCGCTCGGTCGTGCAACCAACAGTGGATTCGCTCACCTCAGCGAGGTTAGTGGCACTACCCCCGAGAGTTGTACGGGTGGTCCACATCACAGCCGTGAAGGTGCCTGCTGGTGGTTATTGTGAGACCGGATTCCACCCAAGTTACTGGCCGGTAACTTGCTGTGGGGTAATCTATCGCACAGCCAACGTGCAACGAACTTGTCTACGAGAGCTCGGCTTGTCGCGGAGTTCCTCGCGATCATCAGCCAGCTACACACAGGAGGTCGACGAAGACCCATGACGAACATCGTCGTTTTGATCAAGCAGGTCCCCGACACGTGGTCCGAGCGCAAGCTCACAGACGGGGACTTCACGCTTGACCGCGAGGCCGCCGACGCAGTGCTCGACGAGATCAACGAGCGCGCTGTCGAGGAAGCACTCCTCATCAAGGAGCGCGACGGCGGTGAGGTGATCGTGCTGTGCGCCGGCCCCGACCGCGCCACCGACGCCATCCGCAAGGCCCTGTCCATGGGTGCCGACAAGGCTGTTCACGTCAACGATCCGGCTCTGCACGGCTCCGACGCGATCCAGACCGGCTGGACGTTGGCAGCCGCTCTCGGCCAGATCAGCTTCGACGACGGTGAGGCTGCCGATCTGGTCATCGCCGGCAACGAGGCCACCGACGGCCGTATCGGCGCCGTCCCGGCCATCATCGCCGAGTACCTCGGCCTGCCGCAGCTGACTCAGCTGCGCAAGCTGACCATCGCCGAGGGCAAGGTCACCGGCGAGCGTGAGACCGACGAGGGTGTCTTCAACCTCGAGGCCGGTCTGCCGGCCATCGTCTCGGTCAACGAGAAGATCAACGAGCCGCGCTTCCCGTCCTTCAAGGGCATCATGGCCGCGAAGAAGAAGGAGGTTCAGGTCCTCACCCTGGCCGACCTGGGTGTCGACCCCGAGACCGTGGGCGTCGCCAACGCCGGCACCACCGTCACCGCCTCCACCCCGAAGCCCCCGCGTACCGCTGGCGAGCGCGTCACCGACGAGGGTGACGGCGGCTCCAAGATCGCCGCGTACCTCGTGGGCCAGAAGATCATCTGATCCAGCCCCCTCGAGACCAGCAGACAAGACAGGGAGAAGTAAGCAATGGCAGAAGTACTCGTGCTCGTCGAGCACGCCGAGGGTGCACTGAAGAAGATCAGCACCGAGCTCATCACCGCCGCTCGCGCGCTCGGTGAGCCGTCCGCTGTCGTCGCCGGCCCGGCCGGTACGGCCGGCAAGCTGGCGGACTCGCTTGCGGCCGCGGGTGCCGCGAAGATCTACGTCGCCGAGTCCGACGACGTCGAGGGCTACCTCGTGACCCCGAAGGTCGACGTTCTCGCGAGCCTGGTCGAGTCCGCGAGCCCGGCTGCCGTGGTCACCGCGGCCAGCATCGAGGGCAAGGAGGTCGCCGGTCGCCTCGCAGCTCGCATCGGCTCCGGCCTGCTGTCCGACGTCGTCGAGATCAAGTCCGACGGTAGCGCCGTCCACTCGATCTTCGGTGGCGCGTTCACCGTCGACGCCAAGGCCAATGGCGAGGTGCCGGTCATCTCGGTCCGTCCCGGTGCCGTCGAGGCCCAGCCGCAGGCTGGGGCCGGCGAGCAGGTCGTGGTCGAGGTTCCGGCTCAGGACGAGAGCGCCGTCAAGATCGTCTCGAGTGAGCCGATCGTCGGTGGCGACCGTCCCGAACTCACCGAGGCGTCGGTCGTCGTTTCCGGCGGCCGTGGCGTCGGGTCGGCTGACAAGTTCTCGGTTGTCGAGGAGCTCGCCGATTCGCTCGGTGCTGCCGTCGGTGCCTCGCGTGCAGCGGTCGACTCCGGCTACTACCCGGGCCAGTTCCAGGTCGGCCAGACCGGCAAGACCGTCTCGCCGCAGCTGTACATCGCTCTCGGCATCTCAGGAGCGATCCAGCACCGAGCCGGCATGCAGACCTCGAAGACCATCGTCGCGGTCAACAAGGACGAAGAGGCTCCGATCTTCGAGATCGCGGACTACGGCATCGTGGGCGACCTGTTCAACGTCGCCCCGCAGCTGACGGAGGCCATCAAGGCCCACCGGGGCTGAATCCGGGCCTGACGCTTCACTGAGATCCCGCCACCGTCCGGCGGGCTCATACACGGTCGCCGCAACACTCTCTATACGGGAGGTTGCGGCGACCGTGTCGTATTCGGGACGGTCGGCGCGCACTTGTTAAGTAAGCACAACGATCGGATTTCGCTCCACCCGCGACCAGTACCCAGGCGTACTGTTGCGTCTTGGGTTCGTCAGTCACGTATAGGACAAATATAGGACGGGCCCAGTCGGGTTCCGAAGTCCCCGAGCCGGGCGACGGATCCGCGCGTGGAGCAAGGAGTATTCGACGATGAACATTGCGACCACTCCCCACGCCGCACTCCCGCCAGGGTCGTTGTCGTCGGAACCCCGAAGACCGGTTCTGCTTCCGACGACCACGGGATTCGGTGGCTTTCCTCCGGGCCTCGGATTCAGGTCTTGAACCGTCTCGGGTTCTCGGTTCCTGAGCCCTGCTCTCCACCGTCGTTGATTCGAATCTGATTTCTCGCGCTGAATGTTGGGTATTTCAGAAGGGGCATTCGATCGTGACAGTCAGCTTCCTCGAACGTTCGAGGATCGTCGCCAGGCCCGGATGGAGTCGCTGGCTCGTTCCTCCAGCCGCACTCTCGATACATCTCGCCATCGGATCGACCTACGCCTGGAGCGTCTTCAAGTCCCCACTCGAGACCTCGATGGGCATCTCCGGAACGGCCAGTGCGCTGCCGTTCACCGTCAGCATCGTGATGCTCGGAGCCTCGGCTGCGTTGTTCGGAACCCGCGTGGACCACAAGGGCCCACGATGGGCCATGGTCGTGGCGACCTCATGCTTCTGCAGCGGCTACCTGATCGCCGCCCTCGGGGTATTCATCGAACAGTACTGGCTTGTCGTGTTCGGCTACGGGTTCGTCGGCGGTATCGGTCTGGGTATCGGGTACATCTCCCCTGTGTCCACCCTGATGAAGTGGTTTCCTGACCGTCCCGGCATGGCGACGGGCATGGCCATCATGGGTTTCGGTGGTGGCGCGTTGGTAGCTTCGGCGTTGGCCAACAGCCTGCTCGACGGCTTCGGTCGGGGCACGGCGGGAGTTTCGGCGACCCTTCTCGTAATCGGTTGTGCCTATGCGGTATTCATGTCGTTGGGTTGGCTGCTGATCCGTGTACCGGCCCCCGACTGGAAGCCTGCCGACTGGGAGCCTGCGCCGCGAAAGGCCGAATCGCCGGTCATCACGGGGAGCGTCTCAGCGACGAGCGCGATCAAGACGCCCCAGTTCTGGCTGCTTTGGGCGGCCATGTGCTTCAACGTAACTGCGGGAATCGGCATTCTCGAGAGGGCAGCACCCATCTTCCAGGATTTCTTCCCCGACGCATCCAGCGCCGCGGCTCTGGCCGTGGCGGCTGCGGGATTCGTGGCGGTCGTCTCCCTGGCCAACATGGCCGGTCGATTCGGCTGGTCGACGTTGTCCGACGTCCTCGGCCGCAAGAACATGTTCCGGCTCTATCTCGGCGGCGGTGCTCTGCTGTATCTGACGCTCGCCCTGACCACGAACGCCAACAAGGCGCTGTTTCTTGTCTGCACGATGTTGATCGTGTCCTTCTACGGCGCAGGGTTCGCAACTGTCCCGGCATACTTACGCGACTTGTTCGGCAGCCGGGAGGTCGGTGCGATTCATGGCAGGTTGCTTACTGCGTGGTCCGCGGCCGGCGTGCTCGGTCCACTCATCGTGAACGCTGTCGCGGACTCGCAGCACTCGGCCGGCAAGAGCGGTCCAGATCTCTACATCCTGTCGTTCTCGGTCATGATTGTGCTGCTGATCGTGGGGTTCGTCTGCAACGAGCTGATTCGGCAGGTCGACACCAAGTACCACGAAGTCGCTCCGGTCAGGGGCGAGGCCCCCGTCGGGGACTGGACTCCACATAGAGAGGCGGGGCAGGAAACGTGACAAGCACCAAGCCCAGCACAGCTGCAAAGCCTGACCCCAGGTCCGGCCAACCCGTCAATCGCGGTCTCATCGCCTTGGCCTGGCTGTCGGTGGCCGTCCCCTTCGCCTACGGCCTGTCGCAGCTCTGCGCGACGGCCTCCCACCTCTTCGGCCACTGACAAACGTCGAACAGTTCTGTGTCCAAGGCGATTTCGATCAGACGATGTGCCCGAACGACGTGGTGGTCGATGTGGACACCGGGTCGGGATCGAACTGACGTAGGGGGTTTCTGCCGACCGAGGGGGATTGGCTCGGATCATTCGGGCATCTTCGATCGCTACAGCGATGGCGGACGGCTCTGCTCCTTCGTCCAGCGACTCGATCCCGTTGTCGGACAACAGCACTCTGAGAACCGAAACGACGTCGCGGACGTTGCATGTGTTGACCCCGGTCGCGGTGTTCCGCTTGGCTTGGCGTGATCGTCGTGCAGGTCAGTGGCGGGGCATCATTCCTGTTGATCTTCACGAGACCGACCTCGCGCTGATCGGGTTCCTGGGCGGCGCCATGATGCTCGACTCGACCGCATCATCCGGGACCTGCAGCCTGGTGGTTGCCGGGCGCAATCCAGGTACACCAAGCGATGGGATCGTCCGAAAGATGAGGGGACGGAACCAGTCCGTGGACGCGGCCTGACCCTAGTCGCTCAGCGAGTCAGTGAGACGGTGATCAAGATCGCCGAGAAGATGCGCAAGAGCTTTCCGGCGTCGGCGTGTGGGAGCTGTTGGCGGCGACGGGCGTTGACGTGAGATGCGTCACGGCTGCGAGCGGACCCGTGACCATCCGGGGGCGCCAGAGTGCTGTTTCCGGGGGACTGTTCGGTTCGCTGGGCGGTCGTTTGTGCTGCTCATCGTGGTACGGCCGGAACCGAAGATCAGAAGGGGTCAGAAATGACTATTGCGCTTGCGCAGCAGGGGATTCCGCCCCGCTGAAGCCCCACGGCAACAGGCGTACGTTGGGTTTTGGCCCGTCCGTCTCGTAGAGGACGAGTCCCGTCGTTTCCGACGCCTGCCAAGGCGACGGATCCGTATGTGGACCAAGGAGTATTTGATGATGAACACAAAGGCCATCCCCTCACGCCGTACTCTCGCCAAGATCGCTGTCGTCGGAGCGCTTGCCGCGCTGCCCCTCGGGCTCGGAGTCGCGCCGGCCATGGCAGCGCCCAGCGCGCCGGTTTCGGCCCCAGTCAGCAACATTGATCACGGGTATGGGCACGGCTTCGGACACGGCTTCGGACACGGCTTCGGTCGCGGTGGCTTCGGATCGATCTCGTCGCCAGTCAACGACGTCGCCTACGGCTATGGACCGCACCCCGCCCAGTACGGGGGACCGGGGTTCCACCCGGGACCGGGACCTGGGTTCGGAGGACCAGGGTTCGGGGGGCCGGGGTTCCGCCCAGGACCGGGCTTTGGACCGGGTTTCGGAGGACCGGGGTTCCGCCCGGGGCCGGGTTTCGGACCGGGGTTTGGGGGACCGGGGTTCGGGGGGCCGGGGTTCCTGTCCTGAACAGTTTCGTGTCTCTCGATTCCTGAGCCGCCAGTCGGCCAGATCATCGGGTGTGTCCACCCATCTCGGCTCCCATGCCGCCGAGGTGGGTGGACACACCGCATCCGAGGGACTGTTCGGTTCGCTGATCGAAACTGGCTATTCCGCTTGCACAGCATGGGGTTCTGCTCCGCTGAAGCCCCACGCCGACAAGGGTACGTTGGGTTTTGGCCCGTCCGTCTCGTAGAGGACGAGTCCCGTCGGTTCCGACGCCCGCCAAGGCGACGGATCTGAATGTGGACAAAGGAGTAACTGATGATGAAGACAAAGGCCATCGCCTCACGTCGTACTCTCGCCAAGATCGCTGTCGTCGGAGCGCTTGCTGCGCTGCCCCTCGGACTCGGAGTCGCGCCGGCCGTGGCAGCGCCCAGCGCGCCGGTCTCGGCGCCGATCAACGACGTCCGTCATGGCTTCGGGCATGGCTTCGGGCATGGCTTTGGAGGCGGCTTCGGATCGATCTCGGCACCAGTCAACAACGTCGATCGTCATGGCTACGGTCCGGAGCTCGCCAGAGGACCCTTCGGGGGGCCGTGGGGATCAGGCCCTCCCGGGCAACTATTCGGATCCCTGTAGTGGACCGTCCCGGGTCTCTCGATCCCTGGGCCGGCCCTGTTCTCGGGTGTGTTCACCCCTATCGCCTCCCATGCCGCCGAATCGGCAGGCATGGGAGGCTGGCGATCGCTTGGCTACGAGCCCGGTCTCACCCCGATCGAGTTCCTGGGCGCGGACCAAGCGTGGCGTCGACGTGACTGCGGCGGGTTGCGGCCGCGGGCGTGATTCGGTGATCTTCGTCACGGCTGCGAGCGTCGTCCGGTGACCTTCGAGGGGCGCCCGAGGACCGTATCGGGGGAACTGTTCGTTCGTGTAGCGAGCGTTTGCGCTGATCATCGCGGTGCGGCGGGAACCGAAGATCAGATGGGGTCCGAAACGGCTATTGCGCTTGCGCGGCATGGGATTCCGACCCAGTGAAGCCCACCGTCGACAGGCGTACGGTGGGTTTTGGCCCGTCCGTCACGTAGAGGACGAGTCCCGTCGGTTCCGACGCCCGCCAAGGCGACGGATCCGCATGTGGACCAAGGAGTATTTGATGATGAACACAAAGGCCATCCCCTCACGCCGTACTCTCGCCAAGATCGCTGTCGTCGGAGCGCTAGCCGCGCTGCCCCTCGGACTCGGGGTCGCGCCGGCCATGGCAGCGCCCAGCGCGCCGGCTTCGGCACCGATCAACGACGTCCGTCATGGCTTCGGGCACGGCTTCGGATCGATCTCGGCACCAGCCAACAATGTCGATCGTCACGGCTTCGGGCGCGGTAGCTTCGGATCGATCTCGGCGCCAATCAACGACGCCCGGTTCGGCTTCGGGCACGGCTTCGGATCGATCTCGGCGCCGATCAACGACGTCAGTCACGGCTATGGACACCATGGCTATGGAGGACACCACGGCTACGGAAACGAGTTCGGTAGGTTCTGGTGACCGGGGTTCCACTCGGGACCACGGAGATTCGGAGGCTTCAACCCGGCCACGGATTCCTGTCCTGAACCGTCTCGGGTCTCTCGATTGCTGAGCCGGTGGCTGGCCCTTTCGTCGGGCACGTCCACCCACCTCGGCTCCCATGCCGCCGAATCGGCAGGCATGGGAGCCGGAGCTTCTAGTTCGACGAGTCCGTCCGCGTACGAACGGTCTTCCGCGAACGAAGGGCGGACGGCGGAGGTACGACGCGCGGTCCGTTCACCGAAGCTGCACCGACGCGACACGCGGTTGACGCCCTACCGCCGTTCGGGGGCGATAGACCTGCGCCATGACAACTTCGTCGTTCGTCGAAACCGTCTGTTCTGCGCCGGAACCCGGCCTCGCCACGAGCGGGTCGCGCTATTCCCTCCTCGTCTCCTCTGACCGTGAGCACCGAGCGGCTGCGCAGTGCCTGCGTTACCGCGTGTTCTCCACCGAACCCGGCTTCGTGATCCCCCGGTCGAAGGACGGGCGCGACGCCGATAGGTTCGACGAGTTCTGCGACCATCTGCTGGTCCGCGACAACGCCTCGGGCGACTTCGTCGGCTGCTATCGCATGCTCTCGCCGGACCGTGCGCGCGCGGCCGGCGGCTACTACACCGGCACTGAGTTCGACCTTTCCATGCTCGACCCCGCTGCCCAGCGGGTCGTGGAGATGGGGCGCGCGTGCGTGGATCCGGCGCACCGCTCGGGATCCGTTCTCACGCTGATGTGGGCAGGCATCTTCCACTACCTCCAACTCACCGGTCACCACACTGTCATGGGCTGTGTCTCGGTGCCGATGCAGGACAGGCCCGATGCTGTCGCCGGCGCGAACGTGCGGGCGGTGCGCGACTTCCTTCTCGATCGCCACGCCGTCGACCGGGCACGGTGGGTGCGGCCGCTACGCCCGGTGCGGGTGGAGGGGCGCTCGCTCGACGACATCGCGCCGGCTCAACGTCCGGCGGTGCCTCCCCTGCTGCGCGGCTACCTGCGGTTGGGTGCGCGGATCTGCGGCGAACCTGCGCACGATCCTGACTTCGGAGTCGCGGACTTCGTGGCGGTCCAGAGGCTCGACGATGCCGACACCCGCTACCTCGAGCGGTTACAGCGTGCGTCGGCGGCGATCGAGGTCGCGGCGTGAGCCACCCGTGGATGCCGACGAGCCCGTGTGGTGACGGATGTCTGCCGCGGCGCCCTGATCGGGTGTCGGCTCTGACCGTGTGCGCGCGCTGGGGGGCGCTGGCGCTGACAGTGTCGTGTTCGGCGCTGTTGCCACTTGTGCGCATCCTGCCCCCGACGACAAGGACTGCGGTTCATCGCCTTCTTGCGCGGTCGGCGTTGCGTGGCATCGGTATTCGGCTCGACGTCGAGGGACGGGCGAGCATCGGCACAGGGATGCTGGTCGTGGCGGGGCACGTCTCATGGGCGGATGCCCTGGTTCTCGCCGCGGTGGTGCCCGGCCGGTTCGTGGCGCGCGCCGACCTGGTTGCGTGGCCGCTGGTGGGCGGGGTGGCTCGGCGGGCAGGCATCATCCCGATCGAGCGGGCCCGCTTGTGGGAACTGCCGGGAACGGTCGCGCAGGTTCGGGAACGTCTCGGGGCGGGTGAGACCGTGATCGCCTTTCCGGAAGGGACCACATGGTGTGGGCAGGCGTTCGGCCGATTCCGGCCGGCGCTGTTTCAGGCGGCGATCGACGCCGATCGCCTGGTGCTGCCGGTGTCGATCGACTACATCACCGCGTCGGGTAGCCGGACGACAGGCTTGAGCTTCGTCGGCGACGAGGGCATCGGAGCCTCGATCCGCCGGGTCCTACGCAGCCGCGGCCTGAGGGTCAAGGTGGTTGTGGGCGCCCCCCAGGTCCCGGGATCCTGCCGCGGCGAGCTCGCGCGGCGGTGTGAGTGGCAGGTCCGGCGCCGCGTCGATGACAGCACCCGGCGGATCCTCGCTCAGCTGGAGGGACGTCGCCACGAGTCGGCTGCGTGAGGCGGATCGCTGCCGACACGCCGGTTCCCGGTGAACCGCTATCCTTGACGGGCTATGTTCTCGTCTGCTCACAGCTCTGCCGTCTACCTCGACCACGCCGCGACGACCCCCATGTACCCGGCCGTGATCGAGGCGATGGCGGAGGTCTTCGCCACAGTGGGCAACGCCTCGTCCCTCCACGGCTCGGGCCGGTCGGCCCGACGTCGGATCGAGGAGTCTCGTGAGTCCGTCGCGGCGTGCCTCGGTGCACGTCCGTCCGAGGTGATCTTCACCTCCGGTGGCACAGAGAGCGACAACCTCGCGGTCAAGGGCATCTTCTGGGGGCGGCGTGATGCCGATCCCCGGCGCACTCGGATCCTCGCGAGCGCCGTCGAGCACCATGCCGTGCTCGACGCCGTCGAGTGGCTTGTCGCGCACGAGGGTGCCCAGGTGACGTGGCTGCCGGTGGACGCGAGCGGCGCGGTGACCCCTGATGTGGTTCGGGCGGCGTTGGCGATGCACTCCGAGGAGACGGCGCTCGTGACCGTCATGTGGGCCAACAACGAGACCGGTACCGTCAACCCGATCGGAGACATAGCTGCGATTGCGTCCGCATACGACGTCCCGGTCCATAGTGACGCGGTACAGGCCGCGGCCCAGCTTCCCATCGACTTCGCGGCCAGCGGACTGTCCGCGCTGAGCATCACCGGACACAAGCTCGGTGGCCCGCAGGGGGTCGGTGCACTGTTGCTCGGCCGGCAGGTTTCGTGTGTGCCGCTGTCGCACGGCGGTGGGCACGAGCGAGATCTGCGATCCGGGACCCAGGACACCGCGTCGATTGTCGGACTGGCCTCGGCGCTGCGGATCACGACATCGGAGATGCCAAAGCGTAGCGGCGAGTTGATCGCGTTGCGAGACAGCCTGATCGACGGTGTGCAGCGAATCGCACCCGATGCGGTTCTCAATGGCCCGACCGGCACTGGTCGTCTTCCGGGAAGCGCACACTTCACTTTTGCTGGCTGCGAGGGTGATTCGCTGCTGATGCTGCTCGACGTCGCGGGCGTCGAGTGCTCGACCGGGTCGGCATGCACAGCGGGTGTCGCGAGTGCGAGTCACGTGCTGACGGCGATGGGTGTCGATCCCGTCGTCGCGCGCGGTTCGCTGCGTTTCTCGTTGGGGCACACGTCGACCGATCGGGACGTCGAGACGCTGCTGTCCGTGCTGCCGCAGGTGATCGAACGTGCCCGCGCCGCCGGACTGGCGAGTGCCGGGGCCCCGGGAACACACGGAGGGAATCGTTAGATGCGAGTTCTGGCAGCGATGAGCGGCGGAGTGGATTCCGCGGTTGCGGCGGCGCGCGCGGTGGCCGCCGGCCACGAAGTCGTGGGTGTGCATCTCGCGCTCTCCACGGCTCCGGGAACCCTGCGCACCGGCTCGCGTGGATGCTGCTCCAAAGAGGATGCCGGCGACGCCAAGCGTGCCGCTGACGTGCTCGGAATCCCTTTCTATGTATGGGATTTCGCGGACCGTTTCAAGGAAGACGTTATCGACGACTTCATCGAGTCGTACGCCGCGGGCGAGACCCCGAACCCATGCCTGCGCTGCAACGAGAAGATCAAGTTCTCGGCCCTGGCCGATCGGGCGATCGCCCTCGGCTTCGATGCCGTCGCGACGGGGCACTACGCCCGGCTCGACGACGGCGTGCTGCGCCGTGCTGTCGATGCTGACAAGGACCAGTCGTACGTTCTCGCGGTGTTGACCGCCGAGCAGCTTTCTCGCGCACTGTTCCCAGTGGGCGATACCCCGAAGGATCAGATTCGGGCGGAGGCTGCCGAACGCGGTCTTGCGGTGGCGAACAAGCCCGACAGCCACGACATCTGCTTCATCCCGTCCGGTGACACGCGCGCGTTCTTGGGCGCGAAGATCGGGATCCGGCCCGGCGCGGTGATCGATGCCGACACCGGTGAGGTGCTCGCGCAACACGACGGTGTGCACGGCTTCACCATCGGCCAGCGCAAGGGGCTCGGTGTCCAGGGTCCCGCCGTCGACGGCAAGCCGCGGTACGTGACCGCGATCGAACCCGAGACCGGGACGGTGCGGGTCGGCTCGGCTGCCAAACTCGAGGTGTGGACCATCACCGCTGATCGTGCGGTCTGGACGTCGGGGCAGGCTCCCGAGGGGCCGGTCGAGTGCGTCGTGCAAGTGCGCGCGCACGGTGGAACCGCCCGCGCTGTGGCGCAAGTGTCCCGGGGCGCACGAGGCGGCCCGGAAAGTGACGACGACGGCATCGTCGTCCAGTTGTCTGAGCCGTTGACCGGTGTCGCACGGGGGCAGGCCGTCGTGCTGTACCGCCCGGACGAGGCCGGCGACGTCGTCATCGGCAGCGGCACCATCTCGGGCACGGGTTCGCAGTCGGACCGGTCGTGACGGACGTCCGGATCCCCGTCGGTGTCGCGACGGGCGTCGGATCCTGGCCGGGCACAGATCCGCGGGAGGCCGCGGAGATCGTCGTCGGCGAGCTGCCGGCGCTCCCACACCTGGTGGAACTGCCGGCTCGCGGCATCGGCGCGGACATGATCGGCCGGGCAGCGGCGCTGCTCGTCGACATGCCTCTCGACGCCTCCACAACCGGCTACCGTCTCACGCAGCGGATCGGCATGGTCACCCGCACGGCGCGCGACCTGCTGGCCCGCGACGTCGACGCGCTCGAGGAAGCATGGGAACTGGCCGGCCGACGCGGTACCGAGCAGCCGGTCAAGGTGCAAACCGTCGGCCCGTTGACGCTGGCATCGCAGGTCGAGTTGTCCGGGGGGCACCGCGTGCTCACCGATCGCGGCGCCCTTCGAGACCTGACGGAATCGCTCGCAGAGGGTGTCGCCGAGCATGTTGCCGAAGCTGCCCGACGCCTCGGGTCGCCGATCGTCGTCCAGCTCGACGAACCCGCTCTGAACGCCGTCCTCGCCGGCTCGCTCCCCGGGGTGTCGATCCTCCAAGCGCCGCGAGCCCTGCCGGAGCCGGAGGCACTCGCGCTGTTGCAATCGGCGATCGAACGCATCGGAGCCCCCGTCCTCGTGCACTGCTGCGCGGCGGATGTCCCGTGGGGCCTGCTGCGCCGTAGCGGCGCTGCGATGGTCGGGTTCGACGTGTCGACGCTGCGAACCGAGGATCTCGATGGTGTCGGCGAACTGCTCGACGCGGACGTCGATCTGGCCTTGGGTCTGGTGCCGGCGACCGCGCCGGAACGCACGCCGGATTGGAGGGAACTCGCGGAGCCGGCGACGCGACTGCTGGATCGGCTCGGGTTCGCCCGTACGCTGCTGTCGTCGCGGGTGGTCGTGACGCCGAGCTGTGGTCTGGCCGGAGCGAGTCCCGAATGGTCGCGCTCGGCCCTGCGCGCGGCGAGCGATGTGACCCGCGCCTTTGCCGACGGTGTCGACCCGGCCGAGATGCCCTGAACGGAGCTCGAGGCACTTTCGTGGGTCGCAGGAGGATTGCGGGCGCGAGTTCGGCGAGCCTGCCCGCGACCGCGGAACATGTCGTTCGGCTGCGATAACCTGCCGAAGTGGACCACAGCGAAGTCGATACCGCGATGACCAGCCAAGCCGACGAGGCGGCGGAGCCGGCGACCGCCGGGGATCGCGAACGCTGGCTCGAGCTGGCCGAGGTAGTCCGGAACCATCAGTTCCGCTACTACGTGCTGGACGCGCCGACCATCTCCGACGGGGAGTTCGACGAACTGTTCGGTCAGCTGAACGCACTCGAGGAGAGGCATCCCGACTTGCGGACGCCGGACTCGCCTACGCAACTGGTCGGCGGCGGGTTCTCGACCGAGTTCACCGCGGTGGACCATCTCGAGCGAATGCTCAGTCTCGACAACGTCTTCGACTTTGACGAACTCCGCGCCTGGGCGAGTCGCGTGGAAGCCGAAGCCGGAGATCGATCCTCGGGCTCCGATCACGCGAAAGACCACGGCCTGGAATACCTGTGCGAGGTCAAGATAGACGGCGTCGCGCTCAACCTGGTGTACGAGAACGGCAGGCTGGTCCGTGCCGCGACGCGTGGAGACGGCCGTACCGGCGAGGACGTCACGCTGAATGCGCGCACCATCGCCGACATACCCGAAACTCTCACGCTCACTGACGAATACCCGATCCCAACGCTGCTCGAGGTGCGCGGTGAGGTGTTCTTCCGGCTCGAGGACTTCGCTGCGCTCAACGCGTCGCTCGTCCAGGACGGCAAGGCGCCGTTCGCGAACCCACGCAACTCGGCGGCGGGTTCACTGCGGCAGAAGAATCCGGCCGTCACAGCTCGGCGTCGGCTCGGCATGATCTGCCATGGGATCGGCCGCACCGAGGGATTCGATCCGGTCTCGCAGCACGACGCCTACACCGCACTCGCCGCGTGGGGACTGCCGGTTTCGACGCACACCTCGCTCGTCGTCGGCGTCGACGCGGTGATCGAGCGGGTGAAGTACTGGGACGAGCACCGCCACGACGTCGAGCACGAGATCGACGGTCTGGTCGTCAAGGTCGACGAGATGGCGCTGCACCGGCGCCTCGGCGCCACCTCCCGCGCCCCACGCTGGGCGGTCGCGTACAAGTACCCGCCGGAGGAGGCCACCACCAAGCTGATCGACATCCGCGTCAGCGTCGGTCGCACCGGACGGGTGACACCGTTCGCGTACATGGAACCGGTCCTGGTGGCCGGTTCGACGGTGTCGCTTGCCACGCTGCACAACGCGTCGGAGGTCAAGCGCAAGGGCGTGCTGATCGGCGACACGGTGGTGATCCGCAAGGCCGGCGAGGTGATCCCCGAAGTGCTCGGGCCGGTTGTCGACGTACGCGACGGCACCGAACGCGAGTTCGTGATGCCCACCGAATGCCCCGAGTGCGGCACCACACTCGCGCCGGCGAAGGAGGGCGACGCGGACATTCGCTGTCCCAACACCAGGTCCTGCCCGGCGCAGTTGCGCGAGAGGGTCTTTCATGTCGCGGGCCGGGGTGCCTTCGACATCGAGGTGCTCGGCTATGAGGCGGCCACCGCGTTGCTGCAAGCCGGGGTGATCCGTGACGAGGGTGACCTCTTCTCGCTCACCGAGAACGATCTCCTCGAGGCGCAGTTGTTCCGGACCAAGGCCGGCACGCTGTCGGCCAATGGCCGCCGGTTGCTCGACAATTTGGATTCGGCCAAGCGACAGCCGCTGTGGCGGGTACTCGTAGCTCTCTCGATACGCCATGTCGGACCGACCGCGGCACGCGCACTGGCAGGTGAGTTCGGCAGCCTCGAGCGGATCGAGAACGCGAGCGTCGAGGAACTCGCGGCAGTGGACGGCGTCGGTGGCACCATCGCGGCGGCGGTGACCGACTGGTTCACGGTCGACTGGCACCGCGACATCGTGGCGAAATGGCGCGCCGCGGGAGTGACGATGGAGGACGAACGGGACGAATCGATCGTCCGGAACCTCGAGGGACTGTCGATCGTCGTGACGGGTTCGCTGGCGGGCTTCACACGAGACGAGGCGAAGGAGGCGATCCTCGTTCGTGGCGGCAAGGCGGCCGGATCGGTGTCGAAGAAGACGGCGTTCGTCGTGATCGGTGACGCGCCCGGGTCGAAGGCGGCCAAGGCCGAGGAACTTGGGGTGCCGATCCTCGACGAGGCGGGTTTCCGGCGCCTGCTCGACAGTGGTCCAGCCGGCGTCTGACGTCTCGCGGAGAACGGCAGCGCGACAGCGGCATTCACCGAGTCGAGCAGAGCCTTCCACGTGATCAACGCCACGTCTACGACATTGTGTCGTTGGGCCGACGGTCCGTCGTCCGGAATCGGAAACGCGGCGTGAGTGGTGTCTCATCCGAGTTGACGGGCTGTCGATGCTGGTCGGAATCGGTTCACGGGCGTCAGGCTCCGCGTGGCTGTCGCCACGCTGCGGGCGTCGTGGTCGAGGGTCGACTCCGCTCGAGGTGTGGTGCGAGTCTCAGCGCGAGGCCCGGAGCGGGTTTCGGGCAAACCCGACTGGCTGACATCATGACGCCATGATCGATATCCGACCCGTCACACCTGCCGACTACGAGACCGTCGGCAAGCTCACCGCCGACGTCTACATCGGTGAAGGCTTCGCATCGGGGACTGACAGGTATGCCGAGCTCCTGCGCGACACTGCGACCCGCGCCGAGAAGGCCGAGGTCATGGTGGCCGAGTTCGAGGGTCAGATCGTGGGGTCGGTGACCATTGCCGCACCCGGGTCGCCTTTCGCCGATGTCGCCGAGAAGGGTGAGCTCGAGTTCCGGATGCTCGCCGTGGCGAAGTCGGCCCGCGGGAGGGGCGTCGGCTCCGCTCTCGTGCGGTATGTACTCGACGTCGCGTACGACCGCGGCGACCACGCCGTGATCATCTCGACGATGCCCGACATGGTCGACGCCCGCCGCATCTACGACCGCAACGGTTTCGTGCCCGCGCCGGAACGGAACTGGGAACCGGCGCCGGGTATCGAACTCACCGTGCTGGTTCGTGAGCTCGCCTGACGTCGGTCACCCGAGGACGGTCGCGACGATGCCGGTGAGGTAGCCGAGTCGAGCCACCTCCGACGGGCGGAACTCGGGTCCGCCGGGGCGACCCAGCAGCAGCGCCCGCCCGGTGTTGCCGAGCGGCGCCGCCGCGAGGGCGGTGTCCATATCGCGCCACGTCTTCGGCACCCAGTCCTCGTCGCCGTGGAGGACGGCGGCCCGCTTCAACGGCATCCACGGTGCATCGCCGGCGTGGGTCTCCGGCGCGCCGGGGCTTCCGGCGACGCGGTACGCGCCATGCGGGCCGATGTCCATGACCGTGCACCAACCCACCCGCAGAACCCTCGGCGCGTTGTCGACGAGGACCTGGAGACGATCCGAGCGCGCGGTTGCGACGTGGTCGATGAGTTCGAGCTCTCGATGCGTGTCGAGGATGCCCGAGTACGGGCGGATCGAGTCGACGTGAACCTCGGACAGCTTCTCCGCCGCAGTGATGAGCGTGTCCGGCAGCGAGCCGGACTCGACGTCGACGACGAGATCGTCGACCGCGTACCCCGAGCCACGTTCGACGACGTCCAGCGAGAGGATGTCGGCGCCGACCGAACCGAGAGCGACGGCGAGCGCACCGAGGCTACCGGGCCGGTCGGGAAGCTGGACGCGGAGCAGGTAGGACACGAGAGACCTTTCCGTTCGGTCGAAGTCGAGCCCCGACGCTGAGGAGGGACACCGTCCGGGTCCCTGCCGTCTTCCATCCTTCCATTCCGTATCTGTGCCTGCTGGGGTGACGGGCTGCACGATCGATCTCGCCACGCTCTAGGCTGGTTGGGAACGTTCACTTCGACCTGAAAGGGGTCATCGAAGGTGCCTGCCATCTCCCGTGACGAGGTCGCCCACCTCGCCCGGCTGTCCCGGCTCGCCCTGACCGAGGCCGAACTCGACGAGTTCGCCGGTCAGCTGGATTCGATTCTCAGCCACGTGAAGGCGGTCTCGGAGGTTGCGGCAGATGATGTCCCGCCCACCGCGAACCCCAACCCCGTCTCGAACGTGACGCGGCCGGACGTCATCGTGCCGGGCCTCACGCCGGAGCAGGCCCTGTCGGGTGCCCCGGCCGTCGAAGAGGATCGGTTCTCCGTTCCACAGATCCTGGGAGAGGGCGAATGAGCACCGATCTGACCCGCCTCGACGCGTCCGAGCTCGCGTCGAAAATTCACTCCCGCGAGGTCTCGTCGGTGGAGGTGACGCAGGCACACATCGACCGGATCGGGCAGGCCGACGGTGCACTGCACGCGTTCTTGCACGTCGCGGGCGAACAGGCACTGGTCGCCGCAAAGGAGGTCGACTCGGCGATCGCGGCTGGGGATGAGCCGGTCTCTGCGCTCGCTGGCGTACCGATCGCGCTCAAGGACATTTTCGCGACGACCGACATGCCCACGACCTGTGCCTCGAAGATCCTCGAGGACTGGGTGTCGCCCTACGACGCGACGCTCACCACCAAGCTGCGCGAGGCCGGCATCCCGATCCTCGGCAAGACCAACATGGACGAGTTCGCGATGGGTTCGTCCACGGAGAACTCCGCGTACGGCCCGACCCGGAATCCGTGGGACACCACGCGGATCCCGGGCGGCTCGGGTGGTGGCTCCGCGGCTGCCCTCGCGTCGTACCAGGCGCCGCTGGCGATCGGCACCGACACTGGTGGCTCGATCCGCCAGCCCGCCGCCGTGACCGCGACCGTCGGCACCAAGCCGACCTACGGGACCGTGTCGCGTTTCGGTCTGGTCGCGTGCGCGTCGTCGCTGGACCAGGGCGGCCCGTGCGGGCGCACAGTCCTGGACACGGCGCTGCTGCACGAGGTGATCGCTGGATACGACCCGCGGGACTCCACGTCTGTCGACGAGCCGGTCCGGCCGGTCGTCGAGGCGGCCCGCCAGGGCGCTTCGGGCGACCTGAAGGGTGTTCGGGTCGGCGTTGTCAAAGAGTTGCGATCGGACAGCTACCAGCGAGGCGTCATCGCGTCGTTCGACGCCGCCGTCGCACAGTTGACGGCGCTCGGCGCTGAGGTGGTCGAGGTTTCCTGCCCCAACTTCGAGTACGCACTCGCGTCGTACTACCTGATCCTGCCCAGTGAGGTGTCCTCGAACCTCGCACGTTTCGACGCCATGCGCTACGGCCTGCGAGTCGACGACGGCGACATGAGCGCGGAGCAGGTCATGGCCGCGACCCGCGCCGCCGGATTCGGCAAGGAAGTCAAGCGCCGCATCATGATCGGCACTTACGCGTTGTCGTCGGGCTACTACGACGCCTACTACGGGTCGGCGCTCAAGGTCCGGACCCTGATCGCGCGTGACTTCGACGCGGCCTACGAGAAGGCCGATGTTCTGGTCTCGCCGACCAGCCCGTTCACCCCGTGGAAGCTGGGCGAGAAGGTCGACGATCCGCTGGCGATGTACCTGTCCGACCTGTGCACGCTGCCGACCAACCTCGCCGGCCACTGCGCTATGTCGGTCCCGTCGGGCGTCTCCGCGGACGACGGTCTGCCGGTCGGCCTGCAGATCATGGCCCCAGCCCTGGCAGACGAGCGTCTGTACCGCGTGGGCGCCGCCTACGAGGCTGCGCGTGGTCCGATCGCGTCGCCGGTGAGCTGACGGACCGAACTACCAAGCGTGTCAGTCGGACGGCCCGGATCCGCGATGGGCGGATCCGGGCCGTCCGCTGTCCGATCGGACTAGGCTGCGTTTCACGAGGGATTTCACGGGGGCAGGTCCGCCGGGGCGGCTACAACCGGGGCGGTTGCCCCGGGACATCGGAACAGGTGGCGTGTGAGGAGGCCCGCAGTGAGGCAGCCATCGATCACGATCATCGGCGCCGGGTTCGGCGGGATCACAATGGCGCTCGAACTGAGGCGGGCCGGATTCACCGACATCACGATTCTCGAGCAGGGTGACGGCGTCGGCGGCGTATGGCGGGTCAACACCTACCCCGGTGCGGCGTGCGACGTGCCGTCTCCGTTGTATTCGATCTCGTCGAATCCCAATCCGGACTGGTCGCGCCGGTTCGCGGAGCAGTCCGACATCCTCGCGTATCTGCGCGACGTCGCAGCCAGGCACGATCTGTTGCGGCTCGTCCGGTTCGGGGTCACGGTCACCACAGCGGAGTTCGACGAACGTACCAACCGGTGGTCGGTGTGCACTGCCGACGACGAGGTGATCGAGTCGGACGTCCTCGTGACCGCGGTCGGGCAGCTGTCGCGGCCGTCGCTGCCGAACATCCCGGGGCGGGAGACGTTCGCCGGATCGGCCTTCCACTCCGCCGAGTGGAACCACGACCTGAACCTCTCGGGCGAGCGGGTCGCGGTGATCGGAACCGGGGCCAGCGCGATCCAGTTCGTGCCGGAGATCGCGCCGGAGGTGGGCCGCCTGACGCTCTTTCAGCGGTCAGCGCCGTGGATCCTGCCCAAACCCGATTGCGTCTACGGAGACTGGCATCACCGGGTCTTCCGAACGGTGCCGGCGACGCTGCGGGGCGAACGATTCCTCACCTGGGCGATCTTCGAAATCCTCACTGTCGCTCTCGTCGACACCAAGTGGCGGGGCGCCTTGGCCGGGGTTCTCGCCCGCCGCCACCTCGAACGGCAGGTGTCGGATCCGGCGCTGCGAGCGGCGCTCACTCCGGACTACGAGCCCGGTTGCAAGCGGATGCTGTTGTCCGACGAGTACTACCCGACGCTCACCCGCAGCAACGTCGATCTCGTCATCGCCTCGATCGACCGGATCGAGCCCGACGGGGTGCGTACCGTCGACGGGACCCTGCACCCGGCCGACGTAATCATCTACGGAACCGGTTTCGCGGCAACAGAATTCCTCGCCCCCATGACCGTGCGGGGTCGGGACGGGACAAGTCTGGACGACGCGTGGTCGGACGGCGCCCACGCGTACCTCGGCATCACCACGGCCGGGTTCCCCAACCTCTTCATGCTGTACGGGCCCAACACGAACCTCGGCTCCGGATCGATCGTCCACATGCTCGAGTCGCAGGCCCGGCACATCGCCGGGCTCGTCGGGTGGCTCGCCGAGCACCCCGGCTGCGCCATCGAGGTCGACGCCGGCGTCGAGCGGCGTTTCAACGATCGTGTTCAACGCAAACTTTCCGACTCGGTTTGGAGTCTGTGCAGCAACTGGTACCGCACAGTATCGGGCAAGATCACCAACAACTGGCCCGGTACGGTGACCGCCTATCGGCGTCGGACCAGGCGCCCGAGCCGGCGTGACTACCGGATCACCGGTCGTCCAACAGGCCCCGCAGATACGCCGCTTGCCCCAGGTGCTGCAGACAGTCACCGATCACGCTGACCAGCCGCACCGAAACGGAGACCGGTGGATCCCACGAGCGGTCGACGATCCGGTCGAGTTCGTCGACGGTCAACTCGTCGATGTACTCGAGGGTCGCGAGGTGGACATCGCCGTGATAGTCCGCGAGCAGTTGCGCGTCGGCATGTACCTCGCCGACCTGGACGCTGTTGTGTCCGTAACCGACATCGGCGGCAGGAAAGGAGAATCCGAAACGCTCCTGCCAGCCCCGCGACGTCCACGCCTGCTCCGCGTCGGCCGCGTCGCTCACGTGGTCGTCCTGGACCCGGGTGAGATGCCAGAGGAGCCAAGCGATCGAGTTGGCCTTCGGTCCAGGTCGATAATCGGACATCTCGGGAGTCAGACCGTCGGTGGCGTCGACCACCAACTCCCGGATCCGTTCGAAGTTGTCCCGCAGGATTGCGCGTGCGGCTTCCGTGTCCGTGTTTGCGCTCATGGCTCCACGGTAGGAGCAGCCAGGCGAATGCGCAGCGGATCGCTCAGCAGTCCGGCATGAGCAGGCCCTGGTCGACGCCGTACCGGTGGCCGTGCCCGGTCGGGGCGTCGAGGGAGAACACCATGTCGACCGTCGTCTGGACGAAGCTCACGAACGGAACCCATTGCGGCACAGGCGCATCGACCCGAGTCCGACTCAGGTCGGGAGGACGCGTGAGCAGCGCACCCGACCACCACACCACAGGGTCGGAACTGTTCGCGAGTACCGTCGCACCCCTGGAGTCGACCGTGCCGGCCGGTGGGCCGACCCACAGAGCGCTGCACGCGGCCGCCCCGGCGCCGTCGTCGCCCGTAAAGATCGCGCTGCCGCCGACCGATCCCATACTCTGCCCGAAGACGTGAACGGCCGGGCGCGTGTCGGCGGGCATCGCCGCGACGTGTGTCGAGACCGCCGCGAACAGTGCCCGCGCGGACCGTTCCGCGTCGGAGCGACCGAACAGGAACGTGACCCAGCTCGGCGCGTACGAGTACTGCTGCCCGACGATCGCGACGTCGCCATCGAATCGCTGCTCGATACCGCGTGCCGCTTCGCCGTCGATCCATCCCGAACCGGTCGGGATCGCCACTACGACGTGGCCGCGGTCGAAGCCGCCCGCACGGTCGAGTTCGCGTACCGCGAGCGCAGCACGCGAGTCGTGGTCGGGCGCGGAGTCGAGTCCGACGTAGGTGCGAATACCCCCGGAGGAGTCGGCCACGAATCGGCGGCCCTCGACACCCAATGTGCTCCAAGGAACGAACGAATCTTGGTCGTCTGCATCCAGACTGGCGTCAACGGTTGCATTGATCGTACGGAAGTGTTGTTCCGCAGCAGAAGCCGCTGCGGGAACCGCCACGAGCCACACGAAGGGGAAGGCGAGGGCCAGCAGGGCGGTGCATCCGAGTGGACCCAACCGGCGGGCGACGGCGGCGACGCCGCGGGAAACGCCGAAGGCCACCAGGCACACCGCGGCGGACCAGAATCCGACTTGCGCCCAGTGCTCCGGCCCGACAGGAGGTAGCGCCATCGCCGCACGGAGCGCGTTCTGCCATTGGTCGGCGCTCGAAACCGACCAGGTCACGGCCGTGATCGACACGACCGCAGACACCAGGCGCGGCAAGGGCCCGGTGTTCGGACCCCGGCGGAGCCGGCCGAGTAGCGATGTCAGTCCCCAGAGCGCTGCGACCACCACGCCGGTCAGCATGCCCTGGACCACAGGTGAGCGCGGGAGCAGGGACGGCGCCAGCGAGACGACGGTTCCGGCCGAGATGGCCAGTGACGTGCCGACGCGGGGCAGTGCGCCCGTGATCGAGAGGAATCGATACGCCGTGAATTGGGTGCTCGGGATCGCGCTCACGCCGTCACCAGCCCTCGGATCCGCTGGACAGTGATCGTGGTGGCCAGTAGTCCCAGCACGCCGAGCACGCCGGCGAGGCAGTAGCGGATCCACGGTTCGTCGATGGGCACGCCGTATCCCTGCCGCCGCGAGTTCACCGAGACAGCGGTTGTCGCGATGTTCGCCAGTGCGAAACAGGACGCACGATCCCGTTCCCGGGTGTCGCACGCCGCGTGCATTCGGCGATCGAGCTGGGCGTCGAGCGCGTCTCGGGCCCATGGACCCAGCTCGCCTCCGGTCAGGTGCGCGTATCGGAGTAGGTCGTATCCGAGATCGTGTGCCTTACAGGCAGTGTCGAACTCGGCGGGCAGGGGCACCGGTGACGAACAAGCGCCGTGAGGATTCACCAGCATGCCGTCGACCTCCCTGGGCCGATAGCCGAGGAGAGCGGCGAAGTCGGCCGGAACGGCGGTCGAACCCGATGCCGAGACCTGCGACGTGAGTTGTTGAACCGCATGCGCCGCAGTGGAGCTCTCCCGTAGCGGGGTGTCCGCATCGGCCGACGGGGCCACTACCAGGACGGTCACGATCGCGGCGCCGGTGAGAACCGCCGCGGCCCAGCTGTTCGTTCGCATGCCATCGGACGCTAGAAACGGGCTGTAGGCTGCGTCGTCACTCCGAAGTGCCGAACGTGCACACCGCGACGGAGGCGTCCCCGACGCCCCTCTCGTACCGAGGTACCGGGTCGATCTCACCCCGGGGTATGACGCCGGACGAGACGCAAGTTTCCTAGAGTCGAAACCTGTGAGTGGCAAGGAACTGGTCCGCGGAGCGACTGGGCGGTTGCGTGGGCACGGCGTGACCGCCCTCGTCGGTCTCGTCACCGTGATTCTCTATGCGGTGGCATGGCCGACGCTGCACATCACTCATCAGGTGCCGAGCCCGGTGCAGCCGATCGTCGCGGCGCTCGCGGCATGGCCGTTCGTCCTGGTCCGCGCCAACCCTGCTCTGGGATGGGCGATTTCGGCGGTCTCGGCGCTGGTCATCCCGCGCGTCTTCGATCTCGTCCCGGCTTCCGGGTACACCTACCCGTGGCAGGTCGTGCACATCATCGTGATCATGGTGCTGCTGCTGGCAGTGAGTCTCACCGCCGGCCCGCCGACAGTGGTGGTGGCGTGGATCTCGACGGTGCTGCTGTTCCTCGCCGACACACCGGGGGAGGACGGGCGGGGCTGGGCCGTCGGGCTCACCGCGATGGTCGTCTTCGGATTGTTGGTGCGCTGGCTGGTGCTCTCGCGTCGGCAGTTGGCTGCGGAGGAGCAGACCAGTGAACTGGAACGGGCACGACGCGCGATCCTCGAGGAGAAGGCGCGCATCGCACGCGACCTGCACGACGTCGTCGCACACCACATGTCGATGGTCGTCGTGCAGGCGCAGAGCGCGGAGTACCGGCTCACATCGTTGTCCGACGAGGCCAAGGCCGAGTTCGAGTCCATCGGATCCACCGCTCGCGAGGCGCTCAACGAGATCCGCGGACTCCTCGGGGTGCTGCGAAGCGACGCCGAAGCGGTCGAGCGAGCACCGCAGCCGGGAGTCTCACAGATCGAGGAACTGCTCGACGGTACCCGGCGGACCGGCATCTCGTTGTCGTGGAACGTGGCCGGAGATCCGACGTCCCTGTCCGAGTTATCGGGGCTGACGGTGTACCGGATTCTGCAGGAGTCACTCGCGAACGCGGCGCGGCACCGCCCGGGTGCACACGTGACCGTGGAACTCGACTACGGGACGTCCGTTGCGTCACTCGTCGTGGTCAACGGTCCCGCTCTGATCGCCGTGGACGCCCCGTCCCGGCCGGAATCATCGGGCGGCAGTGGAATTGGTGGTATGCGTGAGCGCGCCGCCGCGGTGGGCGGCACGGTCGAGACCCGTGCCCTCGACGACGGCGGCTTCGAGGTACGGGCCTCGGTACCTGTCGTGCCGCTCGCCTAGCTTCGGCTCGAACGTACGGTCACCGACGATCCCCAGCGACAGCACAGCGTGGGTGGCACTGTGCTGTCGCCGGGGATGATCGGGGGATTTGGGCTCAGCGACCCGATGCGAGCATCAGTTCGACGTTCTGGTCCTGGGCATTGCCCGCCCTGGTGGAGCTGGGGGCGGCGTCGTTGAAGGCGAACTCCCGGTAGAGCGACGCAAGCCCGATCGGTGAGAGATCGGTGTAGTCGACGGCATAGGGGCTGTCGGCCTCGAACAGGGTGGCCAGCAGTGAGACCGTGCCGTCGGAGTTGTCGGCCACCTCGATGATCCGCCCGAGTTGAGGGAAGTCGATGTGCGACGCCGTGTTGATCTCCCAGAACGACTGCTCCGGGGTGGCTCCTTCGAAGGGGCGGACCCTGTTCCTATGGCTGTGGCCGTTGACCCACGCGAGCACATTCGGGAACCTGTGCAGCAGATCCACCAACTCGGAACCGGGCACCCGGCGTTCGGACGGGTTCGCCGGGTCCGGGAGCAAGGCGTCCATGCTGCTCGTATGGTGGCTGAACAGCACGAACCAGGTGTCGGTGCCCTGTCGTGACACCGGTGAGCCGTCGGTGTCGTAGTACCGGCTGCTCCCGGCGATCAGCGTCTCCTCGATCCACTGGAACTGTTCTTCGCCCAGCGAGCCTTCGGCGAGGCCGACGGGGTTCGTGGAGTCCATGCCTATGCCGACGACGCCGGGGGCGATCTCGAAGGAGTAGTACGCGATCCCGGTCTCGCCGCCATCCGGTGCGAAACCGTGGCCGACTGGTCCCGGCCCGGTGTTCTCCGGTTTGAGGTGCTCGGCAACGAACTCGCGTTTCGTGAATGGGGTGCGGGCGAGATCGGGCGTGACCTCCCGTGGCGGATTGGTGAACGAGGACAGGGCGGCAAGCACGAGTTCGACGTTGCCGGAAACGGCGGCCGAGCTCACGGACGTCACCAGCTCCGGCGATCCCGGTTCCATGAACTTCAACGAACCCGTGTACATCCTTTCCAGCAGCGGGATTCCGTTGGGGAAAGTACCTATCGGCGTGTCGTCGTGATTGCCGAACACGCAGTACCACGGGGTGTTCAGGCCGGGGCTGGTGAAGGGGGCGATCGCGGCGTCGAGCAGTCCCGGAATCTCGGGGAACCCGGCCTGCTTGTATTCGTCCTGGATCGACGAGCCGGGGTTCCAATACATCTCCACATCCGAGTCCTGCACGCCTTCGTAGCGGTCGGATGCACCGGTGTTGGGGGTGATGGTGCCGCCGTTCAGGGCGGTGAGGAACCAGTCCAGTTCGGCGAACTCCTTGTTGTCGGTGTTGTCACCGGTAGTGACGACTGCGTCGAATTCGCGCTGGGTGTGCGGACCGGATGCGAGAGCGTTGATCCTCCTGACCAGGGCGGTGAGGCCCTGGGCGGCCAGTGTCTCCTGGGGGCGGTGGGCAGAGCCGTTGAAGGAGTCGACGAACTCGAAGCGCATGGGAGACTGAGCATCGATGATGTGAACGTCGGTGATCTGCACGAATGAGGCGAGGGCGGTGCGCCGGTCTTCACGGCCATCCTTTGCCTCGGCGAGCTCGGTGCGTACCAATGTCGGCCACCCGGGGCCCGCGCCGAGTTTGCGGTACCCGGAGCTACCGAGCGGAATGGCCACCGCCTCGAGGGTGGTGCCGGCGACGGAGGTGGGGAGCGGCGCTGCGCCCGCGTATTGCAGCCCCCAGGGGCGCGCTCCGAGTCCCGCTGCTCCGATCGCTCCGAGCCCGGCGAATGTCAAGAAGGATCGTCGATTGATCTCAGCCACGCGGTGACCTTATGTGATGGTTGTGAGGAAGGTCGCTATTCGAGGAAATTGTCTCGTGCCTCACAGTCTTCGAGGGCTGGTGCGGCCCGATGAAGAGTGTCGAGTGGTGCCGATGGAGCACCGACGCCCGCGACGGCAGCGGAAATGAACTCAGACCCACCCACATTCGCACCACCGCAGGTTGCGCCCCATCGCACGGAGGTCTGTAGAGTGCCTCGCCCAGTCACGGCGCGGCCATCGAGCACTTGATTACGTTCGCCAACGACAACCTAGTGTGTTCGTCGATCGTCGATCGTCCAGGCGAGACTAAGCTGTGCCGGGTGGCGATCACGGTCTTCATTGCGGACGATCAGGCGATGGTGCGGCAGGGATTCGGTGCCCTGCTGGGCGCGCAGCCCGACATCAGCGTGATCGGCGACGCGCCGAATGGTCGTGTCGCCGTGTCGGAGGTCGCGCGGCTGCGCCCCGACGTGGTGCTGATGGACGTGCGGATGCCGGAACTCAACGGGCTCGATGCCGCCCGCGAAATCCTCTCGGCGGCAACAGATCCACCCATTCGAGTGTTGATGTTGACCACGTTCGACATCGATGAGTACGTGTACGAGGCCCTCGGGCTCGGTGCGAGCGGTTTCATGCTCAAGGACGCGCCCGCCGAGGAGTTGATCCGTGCGGTGCGCGTCGTTGCGGCCGGGGAGGCGCTCCTCGCTCCCAGTGTCACGCGGCGATTGATTGCCGACGTCACCCGTCGCCGCCCCACCCCGCGCGGTCGGCAGCGCCAACTCGAGACGTTGACCCCGCGTGAGCGGGAGGTCCTCGAACTCATCGCGGCTGGGCTGTCGAACACCGAGATCGCTGAACGCCTGTTCCTCGCCGAACAAACGGTCAAGACCCACGTGGGCAAGGTCCTGTCGAAGCTCTCACTGCGGGACCGTGCACAGGCCGTCGTGCTCGCGTACGAAACGGGTCTGGTCACGCCTGGTTGATGGCCCGAAAGGTGCCCGATCGGCACAGGAGCGGCAAGATGAGAAGGGACCGCTCTGCTACCGAACGTCGAGGGGGCCGTGATGCGCATCGGAATTCTGACCGGTGGCGGCGATTGCCCCGGCCTCAACGCTGTGATCCGCGCGGTCGTACGAACCGCCGAAGGGCGGTACGGCAGCAGCATCGTCGGGTTCCGGGACGGTTGGCGAGGGTTACTCGAGGACCGCAAGGTCCAGATGCGCAACGAGGACCGGATCGACCGGATCCTCGCGCGCGGCGGAACGATTCTCGGCACCGCGCGGGTCAATCCTCAGAAGCTGTACGACGGTCTGCACCGTATCAAACAGACCCTCGACGACAACGGCATCGATGTTCTCATTCCCATCGGAGGTGAGGGAACGCTGACCGCCGGCAGTTGGCTTGCCGACAGCGGCGTGCCCGTCGTGGGTGTCCCCAAGACCATCGACAACGACATCGACTGCACCGACGTCACATTCGGCTTCGACACCGCCCTGACCATCGCAACCGACGCGATCGACCGGCTCCACACCACCGCGGAGTCGCACCAGCGCGTCATGCTCGTCGAGGTGATGGGCCGGCACGCCGGCTGGATCGCGTTGCAGTCCGGGATGGCTTCGGGCGCGCACCTGATTCTCGTGCCCGAGCAGCCGTTCGACGTCGACGAGGTGTGCGACATGGTCAAGAAGCGTTTCCAGCGCGGCGACTCGCACTTCATCTGTGTCGTCGCCGAGGGCGCGGCACCCGACCCGGAGTCCATGACCTTGCGGGAGGGCGGGATCGACGAATTCGGGCACAAGATCTTCACCGGCGTCGCGCAGCAGCTCGCCGTCGAGATCGAGCGGCGGATCGGCAAAGAGGTCCGCACGACGGTGCTCGGGCACGTGCAGCGTGGCGGCACTCCCACGCCGTACGACCGGATCCTTGCGACCCGATTCGGGGTGCATGCGACGGACGCTGCGCATGATGGACAGTTCGGCCAGATGGTGGCGTTGCACGGCACCGAGATCGAACTCGTACCGCTGTCGGAGGCGACCAAGCAACTCAAGACCGTACCGCTCGAGCGGTACCGGGAGGCGGCCGCGTTCTTCGGGTGACGAGGCGCATAAACTCGTGTGCATGACTGCCGCCGTGTCCGCTGACCTTCTCGACTATGACGCCGTTCTCGCGAAGTTCGAGCCTGTACTGGGCATGGAAGTGCACGTCGAGCTGCACACCGCCACGAAGATGTTCTGTGGCTGCCCCACGACGTTCGGGGCCGAGCCGAACACGCAGGTCTGTCCCGTCTGCCTGGGGCTTCCCGGTGCGCTGCCGGTAGTCAACCAGACGGCCGTCGAGTCCGCGGTCCGCATCGGCCTCGCACTGAACTGCTCGATCACCCCGTGGGGTCGGTTCGCCCGGAAGAACTACTTCTACCCCGACCAACCGAAGAACTACCAGATTTCGCAGTACGACGAGCCGATCGCGCAGAACGGCCATCTCGACGTGGTCCTCGACGACGGCACCACGTGGCGGGTAGAGATCGAGCGCGCCCACATGGAGGAGGACACCGGCAAGTCGCTGCACGTCGGCGGTGCCACCGGCCGGATCCACGGTGCGAGCCACTCGCTGCTGGACTACAACCGGGCGGGTGTACCGCTGATCGAGATCGTCACCAAGCCAATCACAGGCGCCGGTGCGCGTGCCCCCGAGGTGGCCCGCGCGTACGTCACCGCGCTGCGTGATCTCCTGAAGGCCCTCGACGTCTCCGACGTCCGCATGGACCAGGGTTCGCTGCGCTGCGATGCCAACGTCTCGCTGATGCCGATCGGTGCCAAGGAGTTCGGCACCCGCACCGAGACCAAGAACGTCAACTCGCTCAAGAGCGTCGAGACCGCCGTTCGCTACGAGATGCGCCGCCAGGCCGCCGTATTGACAAGAGGCCACGAGGTCGTTCAAGAGACCCGGCACTTCCAGGAGGCGGATGGCACCACGTCCCCCGGCCGCCGCAAGGAGACCGCCGAGGACTACCGCTACTTCCCCGAGCCCGACCTCGAGCCGGTGGCCCCGAGCGCCGAGTGGGTCGAGCAGCTGCGGGCCACGTTGCCGGAGCTGCCGTGGCTCCGCCGCGCCCGCATACAGCAGGAGTGGGGCGTCTCCGACGAGGTGATGCGCGATCTCGTCAACGCCGGTGCCCTGGATCTCGTCATCGCGACCACCGAGGCCGGCGCACCTGCCGACGCTGCCCGGTCCTGGTGGGTCTCGTACCTTGCCCAGCAGGCCAACGCCCGCGGCGTAGAGCTCGCCGACCTCCCGATCACCCCAGCGCAGGTCGCCAAGGTCGTCGAACTGGTCGAGGGCGGCAAGCTCAACAACAAAGTCGCCCGCCAGGTTGTCGACTTCGTGCTCGATGGCGAGGGGGAGCCCGAGCAGATCGTCGAGGCACGCGGCCTCGTTGTCGAGCGCGACGACACCAAGCTGCAGGCTGCGGTGGACGAAGCGCTTGCTGCGAACCCCGACATCGTCGAGAAGATCCGCGGCGGCAAGGTGGCGGCAGCGGGCAAGATCGTCGGCGACGTCATGAAGGCGACTCGCGGCCAAGCCGATCCGGCGCGTGTCAAGGAACTCGTTCTCGCTGCGTGCAGCTAATGTAGCGGCGCATGAGCGCCGCCGTCGCCACATCGCTGTTCTGGATCGCGGTCGCTGCGGCTTTAGCCCCACTCATCGCGGGATCGGTGCGGCGCTGGCCGATCCCCGAGATCGTGCTGCTGCTCACGTTCGGCATCGTGATCGGGCCGCACGCCCTCGACCTGGCGAGCGTCGGCAGCGAGATCGAATTACTGCGTGAGCTGGGGCTCGGCATGCTGTTTCTGCTCGCCGGCTACGAGATCGACAGGAACGAGTTGGCCGGTCGTGCGGGTCGTCGCGCGGCGGTGACCTGGCTGGTCAGCCTCGCGCTCGCGTTCGCTGTCGTCGTCGCTTTCGGTGCTGTCGGGCTGATCAACTCCGAGATCGCGGTCGCGATCGCACTCACGTCGACGGCACTGTCCGCCCTGCTGCCGATTCTCAAGGATCGCGGCTTGGTCGACACGCCGGTAGGCCGGGCGGTACTCAATCACGGGGCGATCGGGGAGATCGGGCCGGTCATTGCGATGGCGGTGCTGCTGGGTACCCGCAGCGCCGTACTGTCCTCTGTCGTGCTGGCGGCATTCGCGGTCGTGGCGGTCGTGGTCGCCTTGTTGCCGGCTCGGGTGCGCGAGGGATCATGGATGCTGACGCTGGTACAGCGTGGATCGGAGACCACCGGCCAGACCACCGTGCGGTTGGTGATGTTGCTACTGATCACCCTCATCGCGGTTGCGGCCGTTTTCAACCTCGACATCATCCTGGGCGCCTTCGCTGCCGGATTCATCCTGCGGCGGGCGGTCCCGCGGGGCAACAAGCAGCTCGAGACCAAGCTCGACGGCATCGGGTTCGGGCTGCTCATCCCGATCTTCTTCATCACCTCGGGCATGGCGATAGACGTGTCCGCGGTAGTCAGTGCGCCGGGGATCCTGCTCGCGTTTCTCGGCCTGTTGCTCCTGGTGCGCGGCCTGCCGGTGTTCGTCGCGTCGCGCTACGACCGCGGACCGGCGGGCGCGAACCTTGACGCCGGGGAGCCACTGCAGGTCGCGTTGTACGCGACGACCGGACTACCACTCATCGTCGCGGTCACTGACGTTGCGGTCTCGGCAGGGCGAATGTCGAACGCGAGCGCATCGATCCTTGTGACGGCCGGCGCCATCACCGTCCTCGTGCTGCCGTCGCTGGCAGGCATGCTGGCGGCCAAGACCCCGGGCCCGCCGCGTGACCAACTCCCCGCATGACGGATCAGTCGATACCGCCACCGCCGGCCGGCAACGGCACCTTGACGACTCGATCATCGCTCGGAGCCGGTGTTCCGCCGGACTTGTTGACGGTGGCGGCCCAGATCTGCCCTTCCCCGCTGATCGCCGTCCCCCCGAGCCGACCGTAGAGATTCTGCGCGAGCAACGCTGGAGCCGATGTGACCGCCCCGGTGTCGTCCTCGGTCGCCAGCACCGCCACCGCCTGTCCATCGGTCAGCGCGACCGCGACCGCACCCAAACCGGCAGAACATCCTGCGACACCGGGCTTGTCAGGCCACGTCCAGGCGGGCGCGCCGACCGTGCCGTCGGCCGCCACACGCTGCAGTCGGTCCTCGACCGGGGTCCGGTCGGTCACCCAGATCGCACCGCTCGGATCCCGGCACACGTCACCGGCCAGGCCGATCCCCGAGAGCGCTACCACGGGGCGTGGCGGAGTCGGTGTCGGCGAGAGTGCCGTGACGCGTAACAGCTTTCCCGCGAGCGACGCCGGATCGGCCGCAGCAGCGGGGTTGCCGGCGTCCCCAGTCAGGACCATCAGTTCATCGGGCCTCGAGAACGTCAGCGCGCCGGTATTGCCGGTAGCGCCCCGCGGGATACCGGTGAGCAGCTGCTTCGGTGTGTCGCCGGGCGCGATCCTCACGACTCGGTTGTCGCTCGGCGTCGTGACATACGCGTAGATCAGGTTGTCTTCTTCGAACGTCGGAGACAGTGCGATGTCGTGGAGCCCGCCGCCCGCGCTGGGATCGATCGGGATACGGGCGACCTCGGTTGGCTTCTCACCCTGTGCAACACGCATGATGCGGCCCGTTTGCTTCTCCGTGACAAGAGCCGACTCGCCGCCGGGCAACATCACCATTCCCCCAGTGGCCTCGAGGCAGGTCGCGATCACGTTGGGATCACTGTCGAAGCACGGGTCGTCCGGTACCGAGGGTTCAGGCATCGGCGACGGCGGGGCCGTCGGCTGACGAGGGCGCACCTCGCCCCCGGAGCCGAACGTGGGCTCCGGGGTGAACGGTGAGGACGCGGAGTCGTCGAACCGAGCGCATCCGGCGATGAGCAAGGCGATCGACAACATCGCGGCCACAGCCAGACGCCGAGTCGTCCGGCCGTGTTCACCCTTCGTCATAGTGCAGACGTTACGGAAGATCCGCCGTCGGTCGCCACGCGGTGCATCGCGACCGGCGCGCCGGGGTTCGGTGTCCGGTCAACGCCGATGGGCACGCTTAGGCTGCTTCTCGTGACTGACAAGCCGAAAGATCACACCGAGTCCGTCGGCGGGGTGTTCGGGGGGAGTCCGCTCGACCAGTCGTCTGCATCATCTTCGGTCCCACCATTTGCGGCGGCAGAACAAATTAGCCCCGTGGTCGAGGGCGTCGGGTCCGTCCTGCCGGAGCCCTTCTCGTCCGAGCCGATCGTGTCCGAGCCGATCGTGTCCGAGCCGATCTCGTCTGCCGTATCGGGGGCGGGACCGGTCGTCGTCCCGCCGCCGACACCCGACGAGTCGGAGTCCCGGCGCGGCACCCTGGACGTCGGCCTGCTGATTCTGCGTCTGGCTGTGGGCGGCACACTGCTGGCACATGGCTTGCAGAAGCTGGCGGGATGGTGGAGCGGGCCCGGTCTCGCCGGCTACCGGGACGAATTGGCCGCCGCGGGATTCGAGCACGCAGGCGTCCTTGCGGTAGCGGGCGCGCTCGTGGAGGTGGCGGGTGGGGCACTGCTGATCTTGGGCCTGTTCACACCAGTCGCCGCGGCCGGGGTGCTCGCGGTGATGATCAACGCGTGGTGCCTCCAGCAGTCGACGGTCCTCGGTCTCGAATACTTCGAGCCCGACGGGATCGAGTACGAGACCCTCATCGGTGCAGCGGCGGCAGCAATAATCCTGATCGGGCCCGGTCGAATCGCGCTCGACGGCCGGCGCAGGTGGGCAACCCGTCCCCACGCAGGCTCCGTCGCGATCCTGATCGCCGGTATCGCCGCCGGGGTGGGCGTGTGGTTCGTCCTCAACGGCGCCAACCCCGTCATCTGACGTCGCTCCGGCGGCGAAGCCCGACTGTGCCGCGCCGTGCCACGCACCCGGCCGGGCGCGTGGCACGGCATACGCAAAACGCATGACGCGCTGTCGCGGGCGGCTACGGCACCTGGCGAACAGCGCCCCTGTCGGCGGAGGTGGCCAGTGCGGCGTAGGCGCGCAGGGCCGTGGTGACCGGACGTTGGCGGCTCGTCGGCTGCCACGGGCGCTCGGAGGCTTCCATCTTGGCGCGGCGCTCGGCGAGGACTTCCTCGTCGACGAGGACCTCGAGCGTGCGGCTCGCGACGTCGATGCGGATCTGGTCGCCGTTCTCGACCAGACCGATCACTCCTCCGGATGCGGCCTCGGGGGAGATGTGACCGATCGACAAGCCGGACGTGCCGCCCGAGAAGCGACCGTCGGTGATCAGGGCGCACGCCTTGCCGAGACCCGACCCTTTGAGGAAGGCGGTGGGGTGGAGCATCTCCTGCATGCCCGGCCCTCCCTTCGGTCCCTCGTATCGGACCACGACGACGTCGCCCGGCTTGATCTTCTTCTCGAGGATCACCGAGACGGCCTCCTCCTGTGATTCGACGACGACGGCCGGGCCCTGGAAGGAGAACAGATCTTCGTCGATGCCGGCGGTCTTGAGGATTGCGCCGTCGACGGCGATGTTGCCGCGCAGCACGCACAGACCGCCCTCAACGGTGTAGGCGTGCTCGACGTCCCGGATGCAACCCCCCTGAGCATCCGTGTCGAGCGAGGACCAACGATTGTTCGTCGAGAACGGCTCGGTGGTCCGCACGCCACCCGGGGCCGCATGGAACAACTCGATCGCCTCTCGAGAAGCCTTGCCCGAGCGGATGTCCCATGTGTCGAGCCACGAGTCGAAGTTCGCTGAATGCACCGTTTGGACGTCAGTTTCGAGCAGGCCTCCGCGGCGTAGTTCACCGAGGATCGCGGGGATGCCGCCGGCGCGGTGCACGTCCTCCATGTGGTAGTCCGAGTTGGGGGAGACCTTGGACAGGCACGGCACCCGACGGCTGATCTCGTCGATCGTGGACAGATCGAAGTCGACCTCGCCCTCCTGCGCCGCGGCGAGCGTGTGCAGGACGGTGTTGGTGGAGCCGCCCATCGCGACATCGAGTGCCATCGCATTTCGGAAGGCCTTGGGGGAAGCAATGTTCCGTGGCAGGACGGACTCATCGTCGTCGCGGTAGTAGCGCAGCGCGGCCTCGACAACCGTGGTGCCGGCCCGGCTGAACAGTGCCCGCCGCGCCTCATGTGTGGCCAGCGTCGACCCGTTGCCGGGCAACGCCAGGCCCAGTGCCTCGGTGAGGCAGTTCATCGAGTTGGCGGTGAACATGCCGGAGCACGAACCGCACGTCGGGCACGCACTGCGCTCGACCTCGTCGAGCCCCTCATCGGATACGGAATCGTTGGCACTCGCGGAGATCGCGGTGATCAGGTCGGTAGGGGCCTGTGCCACGCCACCGACGACGACGGCCTTCCCGGCCTCCATCGGGCCACCCGAGACGAACACCGTCGGGATGTTCAGGCGCATAGCGGCATTGAGCATGCCGGGGGTGATCTTGTCACAGTTCGAGATGCAGACCAGTGCATCGGCGGTGTGAGCGTTGACCATGTACTCGACAGAGTCGGCGATGATCTCGCGGCTCGGGAGCGAGTACAGCATGCCGCCGTGCCCCATTGCGATGCCGTCGTCGACTGCGATCGTGTGGAACTCCCGTGGCACACCGCCGGCGGCACGAACGGCCTCGGCGACGATCTCGCCCACGTCCTTGAGATGGACGTGGCCGGGGACGAACTGGGTGTACGAGTTCGCGATCGCGACGATCGGCTTACCGAAGTCGGAGTCGGTCATGCCGGTAGCGCGCCACAGCGAGCGGGCTCCGGCAGCGTTGCGTCCGACGGTGGTGGTGCGTGACCTGAGCGGGGGCATGGGCGATTCCTTCGTCGATCAACGGTTCTCGGCGGAGGCTGCGTCTCCGCGTTCCGAGTGCGGCGTAGTTCGTGAAACAGGCGGGCCCGTAAAGGCGCTGGTCGGCAGGACCCGATTTCGGCTGTGCGGCCGTCTCGTCCTCTCCGGTGGGAGCGCGGGACGTCCTGGCAAGACGCTACCCCCGGGAACGGGTCAGTCGGTATCCGACTCCGCGTTCGTCCCGGCAGATTCGGTGGCGGTCTCTTCGCGCTCTTCGGTCTCTTCGCGGGTCTCTTCACTGGCCGCTGCACGGGCCGCGGCATACGGATCGGTGACCCGGCCGCCACTCGCGGACGCCAGCTGGGGCAGACGTCCGAAGGTCACGACCGGCAGCGACACCTGGGAGCCGTCGACCAGGTCGGCCTTTGCCCAGCCGCGCTTGGGGAAGTTGAAGCCCTTGATCTGATCCCACGAAATGGACACCGAGGAGAAGGGGCGTCGCAGTTCGAGCCCCTCGGGCGTGACGGTCGTGCGGACGCGCAGGACCCAGGCGCCGATCAGGAACGGGATGACCAGCATCCAGCCGAACACTTCCGGCCAGCCGAGGACCGGGAAGCTGATGCAGAACAGCAGTAGAAAGCACGCCATCAGGGCGAGAGGGGAAATTCGGATGACCTGTCGATCGTCGCCGGGCGTGTGGGATGATGACTGCGGTGGCACGGGCTGCTGGGAGGATGACACCTCACCATCTTCGCATTGCAGCCGAGGCATCTTACATTCTGGGACGGCATACTCACCAAAGTTGACTGTCCACCACGAGCGCGCCTACCGTCGAGCGCGTGAAGCAGAATGGGTTGCTCGTAATCGGCCGGCGCGTCGTCGCCTGAGCCGGTTGCTGTAACTCGCCAGATAACGACGCGCCACCCTCGTACAGCTGATGCTGACGAGGGTTTTTTGTTGCCTTGGTTCAGAACCACACAGCCAGATCAAAGAGGACTATCAGTGAGCGCACCAACCGCACGGCCTCAACCATCGCCGCGCAAGTCGGGAGCAGCCAGCCCGACAACCGCGGCTGCAGCTACATCGATCGCCAACCGTCGTCAGCTCGCGCCCGAACGGGTCACCGGCGCGCAGTCCGTGGTTCGTGCGCTCGAGGAGCTCGAGGTCGAGACGGTCTTCGGTATCCCGGGTGGCGCCATCCTGCCGGTGTACGACCCGCTGTTCGACTCGAAGGGCGTTCGGCACGTGCTGGTGCGCCATGAGCAGGGCGCCGGCCACGCCGCGACGGGCTACGCGCAGGCCACCGGCAAGGTCGGTGTGTGCATGGCGACGTCCGGCCCTGGTGCCACCAACCTCGTGACCCCGATCGCCGACGCACAGATGGACTCCGTTCCCGTCGTCGCGATCACCGGTCAGGTCGGACGCGGCCTGATCGGCACGGACGCGTTCCAGGAAGCCGATATCTCCGGCATCACGATGCCGATCACGAAGCACAACTTCCTGATTACCGATGGTGCCGACATCCCGCGCGTTCTGGCCGAAGCGTTCTACCTGGCGGCGAGTGGTCGTCCGGGTCCGGTCCTCGTCGACATCCCGAAGGACATCCTTCAGGCACAGACCACGTTCTCGTGGCCGCCCGAGATGCACCTACCCGGCTACCGCCCGGTCACCAAGCCGCACGGCAAGCAGGTCCGTGAGGCCGCGCGGCTCATCGCCGAGGCCAAGTCTCCCGTCCTGTACGTCGGCGGTGGCGTGATCAAGGCCGAGGCGTCCGCCGAGCTCCTCGAGCTGGCCGAGCTGACTGGCATCCCGGTCGTCACGACCCTCATGGCCCGCGGCGCGTTCCCCGACAGTCATCAGCTCAACTGCGGAATGCCGGGTATGCACGGCACGGTCGCAGCCGTCGCTGCGCTGCAGAAGAGCGATCTGTTGATCACTCTCGGTGCCCGATTCGACGACCGTGTCACCGGCCGCCTCGAGTCGTTCGCGCCCGATGCCAAGGTCATTCACGCCGATATCGATCCGGCGGAGATCGGCAAGAACCGGCATGCGGACGTCCCGATCGTGGGCGACTGCAAGGAGGTCATCACCGAGCTGATCGAGGCGATCCGCGCCGACCAGGCGACGGGAACGACGCTCGATCTCACCGAGTGGTGGGCCTACCTCGACGGCATCCGTCGTACCTACCCGCTGTCGTACGACCGTCCGGCGGACGGCGCACTGTCGCCCGAGTTCGTGATCCAGGCCATCGGCCGGATCGCGGGACCGGATGCGATCTATTGCGCGGGTGTCGGCCAGCACCAGATGTGGGCCGCGCAGTTCGTCAACTACGAGAAGCCGCGCACGTGGCTGAACTCGGGTGGCCTGGGCACGATGGGCTACGCCGTGCCGGCGGCGATGGGCGCGAAGATGGGTGTCCCCGACCGTGAGGTCTGGGCCATCGACGGCGACGGCTGCTTCCAGATGACCAACCAGGAACTGGCCACCTGCGCCGTCGAGGGCGTGCCGATCAAGGTCGCGCTCATCAACAACGGCAATCTCGGCATGGTCCGCCAGTGGCAGACCCTGTTCTACGACGAGCGCTACTCCAACACGAACCTCGGAACGCACGGCGCCGTGCGCATCCCGGACTTCGTCAAGCTCGCCGAGGCACTCGGTTGCGTCGGCATCCGCGTCGAGCGCGAGGAGGACGTCGAGGACGCCATCCGCACCGCGCAGTCGATCAACGACAAGCCCGTCGTCATCGACTTCATCGTCGGCAAGGATGCCCAGGTGTGGCCGATGGTCGCCGCCGGCACCAGCAACGACGAGATCATGGCGGCCCGGGGCATCCGGCCGCTGTTCGACGAAGACGAGTCGGCGGACGAGCCCGCCACCATCCATGAAGCTATGCGGGAGGCGACCGCGCGCGAGCAGGCCGCGGCCGGAGAGGAACGCCAGTGAGCACCAGCCACACCCTCAGTGTTCTCGTAGAGGACAAGCCGGGCGTGCTGGCCCGTGTCGCTGCACTTTTCTCCCGCCGCGGATTCAACATCGAGTCGCTCGCCGTGGGCGGTACCGAGCTCCCGGAGATCTCGCGCATGACGATCGTCGTGACCGTCGACGAGTTCCCGCTCGAGCAGGTGACCAAGCAGCTCAACAAGCTGGTCAACGTCATCAAGATCGTTGAACAGGACACCGAGGCGTCGGTCGCCCGCGAGTTGGTCCTGATCAAGGTCCGTGCCGACGCGAGCGTCCGCACACAGGTGATCGAGACCGTAAATCTGTTCCGCGCCAAGGTGATCGACGTCTCGCCGGAGTCGGTCACGATCGAGGCGACTGGTACGCGTTCCAAGCTCGACGCGCTCCTGCGCATGCTCGACCCGTTCGGCATCCGCGAGATCGTGCAGTCTGGAGTGGTGGCGGTCGGCCGTGGGCCGAAGTCCATCACGGCGACCCGCTAGAGCCGTCCAGCCGTCTACTGACAACAACTGGTTCATAGAACCCAGAGGAGAGGTAAGAACTGTGGCAGTCGAGATGTTCTACGACGACGATGCAGACCTGTCGATCATCCAGGGCCGCAAGGTCGCGGTCATCGGCTACGGCAGCCAGGGCCACGCGCACTCGCTGAGCCTGCGTGATTCCGGTGTCGAGGTGCGCATCGGCCTCAAGGAGGGTTCGAAGTCCCGCGCCAAGGCCGAGGAGCAGGGGCTGGCCGTCGGCACGCCCGCCGAGGTCGCCGCGTGGGCCGACGTCATCATGGTGCTCGCACCTGACACCGCTCAGGCGTCGATCTTCAGCAACGAGATCCAGCCGAACCTGAAGGACGGCGACGCGCTGTTCTTCGGCCACGGCCTCAACATCCACTTCGGGCTGATCACGGCACCGGAGAACGTCACTGTCGGGATGGTCGCCCCGAAGGGGCCCGGCCACCTGGTGCGCCGTCAGTTCGTCGACGGCAAGGGTGTTCCCGCCCTGATCGCCGTCCATCAGGATCCGAAGGGCGAGGGCCAGGCCCTGGCGCTGTCCTACGCGAAGGGCATCGGCGGCACCCGCGCCGGCGTCATCAAGACCACATTCAAGGAAGAGACCGAGACCGACCTCTTCGGTGAGCAGGCCGTCCTGTGCGGTGGTACCGAGGAACTCGTCAAGACCGGCTTCGAGGTCATGGTCGAGGCGGGCTACGCGCCGGAGATGGCCTACTTCGAGGTCCTTCATGAGCTCAAGCTGATCGTCGACCTCATGTACGAGGGTGGTATCGCCCGCATGAACTACTCGGTCTCCGACACCGCCGAGTTCGGTGGATACCTGAGCGGCCCCCGTGTCATCGATGCCGGTACCAAGGAGCGCATGAAGGGCATCCTGAAGGACATCCAGGACGGCACCTTCGTCAAGCGGCTCGTCGCCAACGTCGAGGGCGGCAACCAGGAGCTCGAGGCTCTGCGCAAGGCGAACGCGGAGCACCCGATCGAGGTCACCGGTAAGAAGCTGCGCGACCTGATGAGCTGGGTCGATCGTCCGATCACCGAGACGGCCTGAGGTCGTCTGGCGAACTCGGCCCGAGGACGGCGCACACCGTGTGCGTTGCTCCTCGGGCCGAAGTCGTGTTCGAGCGATGTGAATCTCCGATTTTCCTCACGCGGGTGTCTGCAATCTGGTAGTGGATGCCCCGCAGAATCGTCGCCTCCGGACAACTAGACTGATCCCGACCGTGGCCACCTCTGCCCGCCCCCTTTGAGGCGCCCGGCCGCGGATCCGAAGACACTGCAAGCCCGACATCCAACACAGGGAGTTCACTCGTGAGCCAGAATGGCCGCCCCGTTGTCCTGATCGCCGACAAGCTCGCACAATCGACCGTCGATGCGCTCGGAGACGGTGTCGAGGTGCGCTGGGTCGACGGCCCGGACCGCCCCGCGCTGCTCGCGGCTGTCCCCGAGGCCGACGCCCTGCTCGTACGTTCGGCCACCACCGTCGACGCAGAGGTGCTCTCAGCCGCCTCCAAGCTGAAGATCGTCGGCCGCGCCGGCGTCGGCCTCGACAACGTCGACATCCCGGCCGCCACCGAACGCGGCGTCATGGTCGTCAACGCGCCCACCTCCAACATTCACTCGGCGGCCGAGCACGCCGTCTCACTGCTGCTGTCGACCGCCCGCCAGATCCCAGCCGCGGACCGTACCCTGCGGGAGAAGACCTGGAAGCGTTCGAGCTTCAACGGCACCGAGATCCTCGGCAAGACGGTCGGTGTCGTCGGCCTGGGCCGCATCGGCCAGCTGTTCGCGCAGCGTCTCGCGGCATTCGAGACCAACGTCATCGCCTACGACCCCTACCTGCCGGCTGCGCGCGCCGGGCAGTTGGGCATCGAACTGGTCGACATCGACGAGCTCGTCGAGCGCGCCGACTTCATCTCGGTGCACCTGCCCAAGACCAAGGAGACCGCGGGGCTGATCAACGCCGAGCGCCTGGCCAAGGCCAAGGACGGCGTGATCATCGTCAACGCCGCCCGCGGTGGCCTGATCGACGAGGACGCGCTGTACGACGCGCTCGTGTCGGGCAAGGTTCGCGCGGCCGGCCTCGACGTGTTCAACACCGAGCCCTGCACCGACTCCAAGCTGTTCGACCTCGACAATGTTGTCGTCACCCCGCACCTGGGCGCCTCCACCGCCGAGGCCCAGGACCGTGCCGGCACCGACGTCGCCAAGAGCGTTCTATTGGCCCTCGCCGGCGAGTTCGTGCCGGACGCAGTCAACGTCTCCGGAGGCCCGGTCGGCGAAGAGGTCGCGCCGTGGCTCGAGCTCGTTCGCAAGCTGGGCCTGCTCGCCGGCACGTTGTCGCCCGAGGCCGTCCAGAACGTCCAGGTCATTGCGAGCGGCGAGCTCTCGGCCGAGAACGTGGAGATCCTCGGCCTGGCCGCGTTGCGTGGGTTGTTCTCGGCAAGCAGCGACGAGGCCGTCACGTTCGTCAATGCCCCGCAGCTCGCCGAGCAGCGCGGTGTGAGCGTCGAGGTCGAAAAGCACAGCGAGGCTCAGACCCACCGCAGCGCCGTCGAGGTCCGCGCTGTCGCTGCAGATGGCACCGTCACCACGGTCGCAGGCGCGTTGACCGGTCTGCAGCAGATCGAGAAGATCGTCAACATCAACGGGCGTAGCTTCGATCTGCGCGCCGAGGGCCACAACATCGTCATGAGCTACGAAGATCGTCCGGGCGTGCTCGGCGTCATGGGCACCGTGCTGGGCAACGCCGGCATCGACATCCAGGCCGCCGCGCTCAGCCATGACGTCGAGGGAGCGGGCGCCACGGTGATCCTGCGGGTCGACAGTGTCGTCGGTGACGGCGAGGTCGCGCAGATCGTGGAACGGCTCGACGCTCGAGTCGCTCAGGTCGACCTGTCCTGATTCCCCTCATCCCTGACCGGTGGCCGCGATCGTCGACGACGGTCGCGGCCACCGTCGGATTCTCAGTCGCAAACTCAGGAAGAGAGTGTGCCCATGAAGATCGCGGTCATTCCCGGTGACGGCATCGGTGTCGAGGTCACTGCGGAAGCACTGAAGGTGCTGCGCAAGTTGGTTCCCGACGTGAAGACCACCGAGTACGACCTCGGTGCCAAGCGCTACAACGAGACCGGTGAACTGCTGCCGGAGGCCGAACTCGACGAGATCCGTCGACACGATGCAATCCTGCTCGGTGCCATCGGTGATCCTCGGCTCGTCGCTCCAGGCATCCTCGAGCGCGGCCTGCTGCTGAACATGCGGTTCCTGCTCGATCATCACGTGAACCTGCGACCGGCCCGGACCTATCCGGGCTCGAAGTCGCCGCTCGCGGCCGCCCCGGACATCGACTTCGTCGTGGTTCGCGAGGGCACCGAGGGGCCGTACACCGGCAACGGCGGCTCGATCCGCGTCGGCACCCCGCAGGAAGTCGCCACCGAGGTCTCGGTCAACACGTGGTTCGGTGCCGAGCGCGTCGTCCGCTACGCCTACGAGCTGGCGCGGACCCGCCGCAAGCACTTGACGCTGATCCACAAGACGAACGTGCTCTCCAATGCGGGCCGCATCTGGACCCGTGCGATGGAGACCATCGGTGCCGAGTACCCGGACGTCGAGACGGCGTACTGCCACATCGACGCGGCGACGATCTACATGGTCACCGACCCGTCGCGCTTCGACGTGATCGTCACGGACAACCTGTTCGGCGACATCATCACCGACCTCGCGGGCGCGGTCACCGGCGGTATCGGCCTGGCTGCGAGCGGCAACATCGATGCGTCGGGCACGAGTCCGTCGATGTTCGAGCCGGTTCACGGATCTGCGCCGGACATCGCCGGCCAGGGCGTCGCGGACCCGACCGCCGCGATTCTGTCGGCCGCGATGCTGCTGCGTCACCTGGGGCGTGAGGAGGATGCGGCGCGTGTCGAGCGTGCCGTCGAGGCGGATCTGGCGTCGCGAGGCGGCGCCCCGATCGTCACCACCGAGGTCGGCGACCGCATCGCCGCTGCCGTCTAGGCGAACTCGACTTCGGCGCCGACGTTTTCCAGGGCGACGTTTTCTACGGCGACGTGGCCGCCACCCGAAATCCGGGCGGCGGCCACGTTGGTTCCCGGTCTCGTTTCTGGGTCTGGTTCCGGGTCTACTGCCGTCCGGGCCGATCCTTCGGTACCAGGGGCACGGCCCCGACAGGGAACAGCGCGGTCACCGCGAATGTCAGTGGGAAGCCGACGACGCCGATCACTGCTCCGAACACCGGCGGCACCAGCGAGGCGGCGAGGTACTGGCTGGTGTTCTGCGCGCCGAGCGCCCGGCCGCTCCAGTACGGTCCGGCGATCTCGGCGACGGCCGTGAAGGCGAGCCCGTTGTCCGCCACGGTGATCACAGATGCCAGCACCAGCAGGATCACGGCCAGTGGGGAGTTCAGCCAGTCCGTCAGCGCCAACGCGCCCATCGAGGCTGCGGCTGCCATCGCGACCCAGCGCAGCGGACGCATCCTGCTGCCCACCCGATCGGACAGTGCTCCGGCGGCGATCCGGCCTGCGGCGGCGAGTAATTGGGTCACGGCGATCAGGACACCGGCCGATCCTGCAGACCAGCCGCGATCCGCCATGAGCCACAGCAGCGCGAACGTCCAGACCACGTACTGCGGGACGACGAGAATGACCGATACGCCGTGGATCCGCCACAGAACGCTCGATTCGCGGTACGGGTTGTCGAGCAGGCCGGAGTCTTGTGCCGCGGAGCGGGCAGGTCGGGGCGGGTCGACGACGAACAGACAGGTCACCGCCGCGATCGACGTCACAGCGGCCGGTAGCACCAATGCCCAACCGACACCGTGCGATTCGGCGATTCGTGGCACTGTCAGCGCGGCGACCGCCACGCCCAGTGGGATCGCCATCTGCCGGATTCCCATCGCGAGGCCGCGTCGTGCCGGCGGGAACCATCCGACCACGACCCGTCCGCTGGCCGCGTTCGCGCTCGACGCCGCCATCCCGCCGATGAGCAGGAACCCGCCCAGCATCGCGAACGACGAGGAGATCGCGGCGCCGGCGCTTGCGAGGCCCGTGACCGCCATACCGGCGACGAGGACCCGTCGTTCCCCGATCCGGTCGACGACCACGCCCCAGGCAATCAGGCTGACCAAGAACCCGACGGTCGGTGCGGCCACGAGGAGACCGGCCTGCGAGAGCTCCATTCCATGGTCACCGACCAATGTGGGGAGCAGAAAAGCGGGGGCGTTGGAGAACAAAGCACCCGCGGCCTGCGCGAACACGCCCAGCCCGAGCATCGACCAGCGTTGCGTCGCACTGACGCGCACGTCCTGGTGCCTTGTCTCGGCCATCTGAATCCCAAGATATGAAATGGAGTTCTTATAATATGGATGCGTACGAAGTGTAGACCCTCGAAGGTGTCGAGCGCGACGGGTGCTCCGGAGTCGCGTGCGCTGACTCGATAGACTCGGCCCCATGCGCCTAGGTCGAATCGCCAGTCCGGACGGAGTTGCTTTCGTGTCGATCGAGGGGGAGGGCGATGCGCAAACCGCGAAGGAGATCGCCGAACATCCCTTTGGGCAACCGACTTTCACCGGACGCAGCTGGCCCCTCGCCGATGTTCGCCTGCTGGCCCCGATTCTCGCCAGCAAGGTGATCTGCGTCGGCAAGAACTACGCGGCGCACGCGGCCGAGATGGGTGGCGAGGCACCCGAGGATCCGGTCATTTTCATCAAGCCCAACACCGCAATCGTGGGTCCGGATGCCCGGATAGTGCTGCCGCCGTCGTCGAATGAGGTGCACTACGAGGGTGAACTCGCCGTCGTCATCGGTCGGCCCTGCAAGGATGTTCCGGCAGCCAAGGCCCGCGAGGTCATCCTCGGATACACCGTCGCGAACGACGTCACCGCGCGCGACCAGCAGCGTCGGGACGGACAGTGGACGCGGGGCAAGGGGTACGACACGTTCTGCCCGTTGGGTCCGTGGATCGAGACCAACCTCGACGTCTCGGACGTCGAGATCAAGACCGAGGTCGACGGCGAGATCAAGCAGCGCAGCCGCACTTCGCTTCTGCTGCACGATGTTCCGAAGATCATCGAGTGGGTGTCGACGGTGATGACCCTGCTGCCCGGGGACGTGCTACTCACCGGCACGCCCGAGGGAGTGGGCCCGATCGTCGACGGTCAGACCGTGAGCGTCACCGTCGCCGGTATCGGAACTCTGACCAATCCGGTTGCCGCCAAGCGTTGATCGATGCGTGCACCGGCTGGGCACGGAACCGGCACACGACTAGCCTGTAGAGGTCCTTTCCAGTGTCCAGCCGTGCCCTGCAGCGTCTATCGAAGTGAGCCATGACCACCAGCGAAGTACGCGTCCGTTTCTGTCCGTCACCCACCGGGACCCCGCACGTCGGGCTCGTCCGGACTGCTCTGTTCAACTGGGCGTTCGCCCGTCACCACGGCGGCACGTTCGTGTTCCGCATCGAGGACACCGACGCCGCCCGTGACACAGAGGAGTCGTACGAGGCGCTCCTCGATACGTTGCGCTGGCTGGGTTTGAACTGGGACGAGGGACCGGAGGTGGGCGGTCCGCACGAGCCGTACCGGCAGTCGCAGCGGCGAGATCTGCATCTCGACGTCGTACGCCGCCTGCTAGAGGCGGGTGAGGCATACGAGTCCTTCTCGACCCCGGAGGAAGTCGAGGAGCGGCACAAGACCGCCGGACGCGATCCCAAGCTCGGATATGACAACTTCGATCGGGACCTGACGGCGCAGCAGCGGCAGGCCTACCTCGACGAGGGACGTAAGCCTGTCGTGCGTCTGCGGATGCCCGACCACGATTTGACGTGGAACGACCTGGTGCGTGGCGAGACAACGTTCAAGGCCGGTACGGTGCCGGACTTTGCGCTCACTCGTGGAAACGGGATCCCGCTCTACACGCTGGTGAATCCGGTCGACGACGCTTTGATGAAGATCACCCACGTCCTCCGGGGTGAGGATTTGCTGTCGTCGACGCCGCGTCAGCTCGCGCTGTACGAGGCGTTGCAGCGCATCGGTGTCGCTGATTTCACACCGGAGTTCGGCCACCTCCCGTTTGTGATGGGCCAGGGCAACAAGAAGCTGTCCAAGCGTGATCCCGAGTCGAATCTCTTCATTCACCGTGACCGCGGATTCATCCCTGAAGGCCTGCTCAACTACCTGGCCCTGCTGGGGTGGGGTCTCGCCGACGACCGCGATGTGTTCTCGCTCGACGAGATGGTCGCTGCCTTCGACATCTCCAAGGTGAACTCGAATCCGGCCCGCTTCGATCAGAAGAAGGCAGACGCGATCAACGCCGAGCACCTTCGACTTCTCGAGCCGGCGGACTTCTCGGCCCGCCTGCGTGCGTACCTGACGACGCACGGCCACCCGGTCGACGCACTCTCCGCCGAGCAGTTCGATGTCGCGGCCGACTTGGTACAGACCCGCATCGTCGTGCTCTCCGATGCGTGGGCCTTGCTGAAGTTCCTGCTCGTGGACGAGGCCGAATTTTCCATCGACCCGGCGGCCGCGGCGAAGAACCTCGGCGCCGACGCCGCTCCGGTACTGGATGAGACCATCGCGGCCCTCGACTCCCTGCCAAGGTGGGCGACCGCGGATCTCGAGGAGGCGCTCAAGACCGCGCTGATCGAGAAGCTCGGGTTGAAGCCGCGCAAGGCGTTCGCGCCGGTGCGCGTGGCGCTCACCGGCTCACACGTCAGCCCTCCGCTGTACGAGTCGATGGAACTGCTCGGGCGGGAGGCGACATTGGCGCGCCTGCGCTCGGCCCGCGCGTCGATCGCCTGACACCGCAACATAGGGCCGCCGAGTAGCGGCAGGGCCACCGAGTAGAGGCTGGGCCGCCGAGCGAAGAGTGGCTGGTCTCCGGTGGCCTGGTGGAGCATTCCGGAATCGCCCGATTTTGGGCGCCGACCAGGTAATTTGTGGAAAATGGGGAGGGGTTTGATAACCTTTCTCTCGGCTCGGAGCGGAGGCTGGCGCCCGTCAGGGTAAGGCTTTCGGAACAGGCCATTGGGGTATGGTGTAATTGGCAACACAGCTGATTCTGGTTCAGCCATTCTAGGTTCGAGTCCTGGTACCCCAGCGGAAGTCCGTGAGGCGAAAGCCTCTGGGATTCTGGTGAGTTGCGGCTCGCCGGACCTTCCAACTGCAACGCCTCGTTTGCAAGGTGTTTCGGTACATACACTGTGATCGTTCGTCAGAGCTGCGCAGTCATACAGTGTTGGATGCAAGTTCTCGGCCCCGTCGTCTAGCGGCCTAGGACGCCGCCCTCTCAAGGCGGTAGCGCGGGTTCAAATCCCGTCGGGGCTACCACGGAAACGCCCTCCGATCATCGGAGGCTTTTTGCGGAGTGGATTTGCAGAGCAACACAGTCCTGGCCCCGTCGTCTAGCGGCCTAGGACGCCGCCCTCTCAAGGCGGTAGCGCGGGTTCAAATCCCGTCGGGGCTACCACGAGAAGCGCCCTCCGATCACGTGATCGGAGGGCGCTTCCATTTTCGGGCTTAGACCGTTTCGGGGCTAGAGGTAGGCGGCTGTCGAGCCACCGACCGGCATGGCAGGCAGGCCGAGCTTGCGGTGGTCCCACGAACGAAGCCGATCGGGAACGACGCGGACAGCAACTCGCTTGTGCAGCATCATCTCGACAGCGGGCTTGACGTCCTCGGAGTACGGACCGGTGTAGCGCTCCCAGATGTTGATTCCGACCTTGAACAGTGCCTCTGGGTCGTCGACGATCTCGCCGCGACCCTCGATCGAGACACCGCGAAGCGTGTCGTAGGTGTCGCCGTCCTCGATCATCACGGTCAGCCGATCGTCGCGGCGCAGGTTGACGGCCTTCTGCGACTTCGCCTTGGTCTCGAACCACAGCTCGCCGTCGATCACCGCATACCACATGGCGACGAGGTGGGGAGTGCCGCTCGGTCCGATCGTCGCCATTGTGCCGACGCGGCTCCGTTCGATGAACTCGGTGACTTCCTCGACCGTCATTGTGATCTGTCCGCGCTGATTGACTCCCACAGCAGTACCTCCACTCGGCTGGAATTCGTTCTATCGAACGACTGTGCCACGAATCACGCGGCCTGCGCCCAAAGGGGGTCGGTTGCTGCGTCAGAGGCGCTTGTGGAGGGCCTCTGACGCAGCCAACAGATCTGCAGCCCAACGCGCACCCGGGCGGCGGCCCATGCGGTCGATCGGGCCCGACACCGATATCGCGGCCACGACGTTGCCGGCCGCGTCACGCACCGGCGCCGCGACACTGGCGACGCCGGGTTCTCGTTCGGCGGCGCTTTGCGCCCAGCCGCGACGTCGAACCTCGACGAGCACCCGCTCGCCGAAGGATGCCTCGGGAAGAATGGCACGCTGCGTCTGCGGGTCGGCCCATGCGAGGAGGACCTTTGCCCCCGACCCAGCCGTCATCGGCAGTCGGGCACCCACGAGAACGGTGTCCCGGAGGCCGGTCGGCGGTTCCATCGAAGCGACACACACGCGTTGGACGCCCTCGCGGCGGTACAACTGCACGCTCTCACCCGTGATCTCACGCAGGCGGGGGAGTACGAGGGCTGCGGCGTCGACGAGCGTGTCTGTGGCCCCGGCGGCGAGCTCGCTCAGGCCGGGACCGGGGCGCCACAGCCCTTCCGTGTCACGGGTCAGGAGCCTGTGGACCTCGAGGCCGACCGCGAGGCGGTGCGCGGTGGCGCGGGGGAGCCCGGTGCGGTTGCAGAGTTCGGTGAGGCTGCATGGCTGTTCGGCCACCGCACGAAGTACGCCCACTGCTTTGTCGAGCACTCCGATGCCGCTATGCTGTCTCATAGGTCGATACTCCGTTCTCGTATAGTGGGATCATAACCGAAATGCGGAGCGGATGGTTCGAAGCGTCACGCGACACGGGTCGGCCCCGAAGCCCGGCGGCGCGAGATTCTGATTGCAGAGGTGGAATAGATGGTTCAAAGAGGACGCACTCTGGCCGAGAAGGTGTGGGACGAACACGTAGTCGTTCGTGGAGAAGGTGAGGGTGCGGCAAGGCATCCGGACCTGATCCATATAGACCTGCACCTCGTTCACGAGGTCACCAGCCCGCAGGCCTTCGACGGGCTCCGACTGGCCGGACGCAAGCTGCGTCGGCCGGACCTGACGATCGCCACCGAGGACCACAACGTCCCGACGATCGACATCGACAAGCCGATCGCGGATCCGGTCTCACGAACTCAGGTCGAAACCCTGCGGAAGAACTGCGAGGAGTTCGGAGTCCGTTTGCACCCCATGGGCGATCTCGATCAGGGCATCGTGCACGTGGTCGGCCCACAGTTGGGCCTGACGCAGCCCGGCATGACCGTGGTCTGCGGGGACAGCCACACATCCACGCACGGCGCTTTCGGTGCTCTCGCAATGGGAATCGGTACCAGCGAGGTCGAGCATGTGATGGCCACGCAGACCCTGTCACTGCGGCCGTTCAAGACCATGGCGATCACGGTCGACGGTGAGCTGCCACCCGGTGTCACTAGCAAGGACCTCATTCTCGCTGTGATCGCGAAGATCGGTACCGGTGGAGGACAAGGATATGTGATCGAGTACCGCGGCGAGGCGATCCGGAAGCTGTCGATGGAAGCCCGGATGACGATCTGCAACATGTCGATCGAGGCCGGTGCACGGGCAGGAATGATCGCGCCCGACGAGACCACCTACGAGTTCATCAAGGGCCGTCCGCACGCACCGCGGGGCGCAGACTGGGATGCGGCCGTCGCGGCCTGGGAGCAGCTGAAGACGGACGACGATGCTGTCTTCGATGCCGAGGTCCACATCGATGCCGCGTCACTGACGCCGTTTGTGACATGGGGAACCAACCCCGGTCAGGGTGCTCCGCTGGGCGATTCGGTTCCGAACCCGGCAGATTTCACGAACGAGAGTGAACGCCTCGCCGCCGAGAAGGCTCTGGCGTACATGGGATTGGAAGCGGGCACTCCGCTGCGTGAGATCTCCGTCGACACCGTGTTCGTCGGATCGTGCACCAACGGTCGTATCGAGGATCTGCGGGCCGTCGCAGAGGTTCTGAAGGGCCGGCGAGTGGCGGATGGCGTCCGAATGCTCATCGTCCCCGGCTCGATGCGCGTGCGCGCGCAGGCGGAAGAGGAAGGTCTAGGCGAGATTTTCACAACCGCAGGTGCCGAATGGCGCCAGGCTGGTTGTTCGATGTGTCTAGGCATGAATCCGGACCAGTTGGCGCCCGGTGAGCGTTCGGCTTCGACGTCCAACCGGAATTTCGAAGGCCGCCAAGGCAAGGGGGGGCGTACGCACCTGGTCTCCCCCGCTGTCGCTGCAGCGACCGCAGTTCGGGGCACGCTTGCGGCGCCCGCAGACCTGGCATAGGGCCTACGGGGGCCGAGGAACTAGGAGAAAACTATGAAAGCCTTTACCACTCATAAGGGAATCGGTGTTCCGCTGCGTCGCTCGAACGTGGACACCGATCAGATCATCCCCGCTGTGTACTTGAAGCGAGTGACTCGCACCGGATTCGAGGACGGACTCTTCGCCGCGTGGCGTAGCGATCCCGAATTCATCCTGAACCTGGAACCGTACGACAAGGGCACCGTCCTCGTGGCCGGTCCGGACTTCGGCACCGGCTCGTCCCGGGAGCACGCCGTCTGGGCGTTGTCCGACTACGGCTTCCGAGTCGTAATTGCGTCCCGTTTCGCAGACATCTTCCGCGGCAACGCCGGCAAGGCTGGACTGCTGGCGGCGCAGGTCGACCAGAGCGATGTCGAGATGCTGTGGAAGCTCCTCGAGGAGCAGCCAGGCCTCAACCTCGTCGTCAATCTCGAGGACAAGACGGTGACCGCCGGAACGGTGGTGGTGCGCTTCGAGATTGACGACTACACCCGGTGGCGTCTGTTGGAGGGTCTCGACGATATCGGCCTCACGTTGCGCCAGGTAGACGCGATTTCTGAGTTCGAAAAGTCAAGGCCTTCATGGAAACCTGTGACGCTTCCGAGTTCGGTCGTGAACGACAATTGACACAAACCGACCGCTGACACGGCCCCCCATCTATCACAGATTGGGGGGCCGTTTTGGATGAGAATTGGCGTGCCACATAGACTCTTGCCGATTTCGGGTTTACCGTAGTTCCTAGTCGGTCCGACGGTGGACCATTAGTCTGCGGAGGAATTCCATGAACAAGGCAGAGCTCATCGATGTTCTGACCGAGAAACTTGGCACGGATCGACGCACCGCCACCGAGGCGGTCGAGCACGTCGTCGACACGATCGTGCGTGCCGTCTACGCCGGTCAGAGCGTGACCATCACGGGCTTCGGCGTTTTCGAGCAGCGCCGTCGCGCAGCCCGAGTCGCACGCAACCCGCGCACCGGCGAGACCGTCAAGGTCAAGCCGACGTCGGTTCCGGCTTTCCGTCCGGGGGCACAGTTCAAGGCCCTCATCGCCGGCGGCCAAAAGCTCCCTTCCGCCGGACCGGCCGTCAAGCGTGGTGCGGCAGAGCCTGTGAAGAAGGCGGCGGCGAAGAAGACAGCCGCGAAGAAGGCGGCGGCGAAGAAGGCGGCGGCCAAGAAGGCGGCGGCTAAGAAGACTGCCGCGAAGAAGGCGGCAGCCAAGGCTCCCGCGAAGAAGGTGGCGGCGAAGAAGACCGTCGCGAAGAAGACTGCGGCCAAGAAGACCGTCGCGAAGAAGACTGCGGCCAAGAAGACCGTCGCGAAGAAGACCGTCGCGAAGAAGACTGCGGCCAAGAAGACTGCGGCCAAGGCTCCCGCGAAGAAGGTGGCGGCGAAGAAGACCGTCGCGAAGAAGACCGCGGCCAAGAAGACTGCGGCCAAGGCTCCGGCCAGGGGTGGCGCCAGGAAGACCGCAGCTAAGAAGGCTCCGGCGAAGCGCGGCTCCCGCAGGTAGAACTGCAGCGCTTCGGTGTCACGGAACCTGAATACTCCGTAATCAACTCGGCGGCCACGGGATTTCTCCCGCGGCCGCCGAGTCGCCGTTGCGTCGGATCAGTTCGAGTTGCGAAGGATCGGGAGTGGGCTGTCGATGTGGTCGGCCGCCATGAGCCGTCCGCCGGAGAGGGACAGAACCCAGGTACTTGCCTTCCGATTTCGTGCTGGCGGCAGGGGGACCCCGTCGCGATCGGCCCACCACCGCGTCAGATCCGGGATGACACCGCCTTGGCTGCAGATCACCTGGACACCCCCCATCGCCGCGATCTTGCGCACGCGGGCCCGTGCCCCCGCCGGGTCGGCCGCGTATCCCTCCTCGGACAGGAGCGGCTCGATCCGGATCGGAACCGCGAGCTTCTCGGCGAGCGGCTCGACGGTCTCGATGCACCGTCTACGGTCCGCCGACCAGATCTCGGTCGCCCCGAAAGCCTGCAACTGTGCGACAAGGGCTTCCGCCTGGACCTTCCCCTTGGCATCGAGGGGGCGCACGACGTCGTCCCCTGTGTACTTCTGGCTGTTTCCGGCCTTGCCGTGCCGGACGAGTAGTACGGTGGTCGTGTCCGGCGGCAGCTGCGCGAACCGTCGGAGAATCGTGCGGTCCATCGGATACGAGAGGTGCTCGGCGACTCGATGGGGCTCGAGCCAGCGCATCTCGTCGACTTCGTCGTTGGGTTCGAACTCACCCGAGACCGCCTCGGCGGCCCAGTATTCGACGCGCTTGAGCTTGCGATGCCCAGGTATCGGATAGGTCACACCCGACAGATGCCGACCCAATCGCGCAGTGATTCCCGTTTCCTCGCGGATCTCGCGCACGGCAGCGGCGATCGCGGTTTCGCCGGGATCGATTTTGCCCTTCGGAAATGACCAGTCGTCGTAGCGTTGCCGGTGAATCAGACCGACTTCGATCTCGTAGGGATTCGAGGAGGACTTTCGCCACAGAACTGCGCCCGCCGCGAAAATGTTTGCTTTGACTGGTTTGCCGCTCGTCGATTTGTCGGCGCGCGGATTCTCGGGCTTCAAAAGGCTTCGTTCCTTCCATCGGCCACAGTGCTGTGGTCCTCGGCAGCCCGCGTCGGGCGAGTGGCGGTCATGCGTTGGCCCTACGGCGGCGCATCATCTCCTCCTGGTGTTCGCGGACCTCCTCGCCGCCGGCGGGCGACTCCTGCCAGCTGCCGTCCGCCTGCAGCACCCAGCACCGAGTGGTCGGATCGAGTGCGGATTCGAAGATCTCGTCGAGTTGGAGGGTGAGCCGGGGATCCTTGACCTGTGCCATCACTTCGACCCGCCGATCGAGGTTGCGGTGCATCATGTCCGCACTTCCGATCCAGAATTCGTTTGCGCCTCTGAAGTGGAGGATCCGGGAGTGTTCGAGGAACCGGCCGAGGATCGAACGGACCTCGATGTTCTCGCTCAGCCCCGGAACGCCCGGCTTGAGCGCGCAGATGCCTCGCACGACGACCCGGACAGGGACACCTGCGAGAGATGCTCGGTAGAGCGCGTCGATCACCTGTTCGTCGACGAGTGCGTTGGCCTTGAGTCGAATTCCGGCCTCGCGACCGGCGTTCTTGTGCTCGATCTCTGCCTCGATCCGCCTGATCATTCCGGTGCGAATGCCGTATGGCGCGACGAGTAGGTTGCGGTACTGCGACTTCCGCGAGTATCCGGTGAGCGAGTTGAACAGGTCCGTCAGGTCGGCGCCGATCTCCGGTGCAGCCGTCAGCAGACCGACGTCCTCGTACAGCCGAGCGGTCTTGGGGTTGTAGTTGCCGGTCCCGATGTGGCAGTAGCGCCGGATCGCGGAGCCTTCCCGGCGCACCACGAGGCAAGTCTTGCAATGCGTCTTGAGTCCGACGAGTCCGTAGACGACGTGGACGCCGGCTTGCTCGAGCTTGCGTGCCCACTTGATGTTCGCCTGCTCGTCGAATCTGGCCTTGATCTCGACGAGCGCTACTACCTGTTTGCCGGCCTCCGCGGCAGCGATCAACGCATTGACGATTGGTGAGTCGCCCGAGGTCCGGTAGAGGGTCTGCTTGATCGCGAGCACCTGTGGGTCTGCTGCGGCCTGTTCGATGAACCGCTGGACGCTCGTCGAGAACGAGTCGTACGGGTGCTGGACCAGGACGTCACCGTCGCGCAACGTCGAGAACACACTCTTGGGTGTCTCGCGCTCGCCGAATGCGGGGTGGGTCGCGGGAACGAACGGCGCGTCCTTGAGGCTGGGCCGGTCGACGCCGTACACCTGCCACAGGGACGAAAGATCGAGTAGCCCAGGAACTTGGATCACGTCACCCGGATCGACGTCGAGTTCCCGCAGCAGCAGGTCGAGCATGTGCTCGGTCATGTCGTCGGCCACCTCGAGTCGGACCGGGGACCCGAACCGGCGTCGGGCCAATTCACGCTCGAGTGCCTGCAGGAGGTCCTCGTCCCGGTCCTCCTCGACCTCGAAGTCGGCGTTCCGGGTGACTCGGAAGGCGTGGTGCTCGACGATTTCCATGCCAGGAAAAAGCACGTCGAGGTGCGCCGCGATGAGATCCTCGGTTGGCAGGAACGCGGCGATGGCGCCGCGGGCGTCCCCCGTGCGCTTGACTCGAACGAAGCGATCGACGTTGTCCGGGACCTTCACTCGCGCGAAGTGCTCGCCGCCGGTGGTCGCGTCCTTGACCGTCACTGCGAGGTTCAAGCTCAGGCCACTGATGTACGGGAACGGGTGCGCTGGGTCGACGGCGAGCGGCGTCAGGACGGGGAAAACCTGCTCATGGAAGTAATCCGACAGTCGGCGACGTTCGTCCGCGTCGAGATCGGACCAACTGATGATCGAGATGCCCTCCTTGGCGAGCGCTGGCCGGACCGAATCGAGGAAGACCCGGGCATGCTGTTCGGCAGTCTCCTGGGTGCGGGCGCCGATCAGTGCCAATTGCTCACGCGGCGAGAGTCCATCGGCGGATCGGACGGACAGTCCGGTTTCGTCGCGGCGTTTGAGACCCGCGACGCGCACCATGTAGAACTCGTCGAGGTTGGAGGCGAAGATCGCAAGGAATTTCGCCCGCTCGAGAAGCGGGATGGAGCTGTCCTCGGCCAACACGAGGACTCGCGAGTTGAAGTCGAGCCAACTCAGTTCGCGGTTGAGATAGCGGTCGGACGGCAGCCCGCCATTGACGGCCCCATTCGGGGTCGCGGTCGGAGGTGCCGTGGGAAGGCCGGGTGTGTGCCCGCCGTCGCGCCCGCCGACCGGAATCTTGCGGGCGGCGCCGGAGCCGTCCCCGCGCGATCGGTCAGTAGTTGTGCGTCGCTCGAGCGCATTCTCGTTGCTCACCCTTCGATCCTCCCTCGAGAATCGCGGCCACGACAGTCGATCGTGAGCAGTTCACGGCAACCGTGGGCAGTTCACGGTGAGAACGAGCGCCCGAGATCGGGCGTACACGCGATACGGTCGAGAACCGCCGCGGTCGCTGGTCCGAGCCCGAGTCGGGCGGCGGCTTCGAGATCGGCGACGGTGTCCACGTCCTGCCGCAGACCCGGCCAGTCGCCTTCGAGTGCTCGGGCGCCGGACGCGATGTGGCGGGCGGCCGAATCCGAGCCGAACCGGGGGTCGAGCGAGCCCCCGATTCCGCACGCGAACAGTGCTGCAGTCCCGGTGCCGGCATGGTCCACGACGATTGCGCGACCGACGCGGCGGGCTGCCGCGAGAGCATCGAGCAGCTCGCCGGCACGTAGCGCAGGCAGATCGGCTTGCAGCGCCACGAGATCGGTTGCGTCGGGGTCCGAGGTGAGTCCCGCCTCGGCAGCGACGAGCGCGGCATTGAGACCGGACTCCTCGGTATGCGTCCGGGCCGGATCCGGATCCGGATCCGGCCAGTGCCTTACGCCGTGCGCTTCCGCGATCGCGGCCACTGCCGGATCGGGTGTGACGACCGTGATGCCAGAGAACGGATCGTCGGCGATTCCCGCTCCCACGAGGGTGTCCAGTGTGTCGTGCAGCATCGCGGCGACGAGGTCGGTGCGGTCGTCCGAAGACAGGGACTCGGCGAGCCGTGACTTCGCGACCCGAAGTTCCTTGACGGCAACCAGCACATGAACGTGCACCGCTGGTTCCGATCGGTACCGCGCCTGCATGCGCGCAATCTTGCCAGCAGCAGCGGCTACCTGCGACCGGCGCCCCTCGTGCCCCGGCGGGATATCGTGTTCTCGAACAGTCCAAAAGCTCGAGGAAGTCCACGACGAAGGCCGGTCGGCGGCGAAACGGTGTGGGCAGTGAATGACGCGAGCGGTGAGCGGATCGGAGGGGCGGTGTGACCAAGGCAGCGGTGCTGGGCGGGGGTTCGTGGGGGACCACGTTCGCGAAGGTGCTCGCGGACGCGGGGACGGACGTCACGTTGTGGACGCGGCGAAGCGAGGTGGCCGACGCGATCGTCGCGCGTCACGAGAACCCTGATTATCTGCCCGGGATCACGCTCCCGGCGGCACTGTCCGCCACGACCGACCACGAGAAGGCACTCGACGGGGCCGACATCGTCGTGCTCGCCGTGCCGTCACAGTCGTTGCGCGGCAACCTCGAGCGCTGGGCCGGGGCGATCGGTGCGGACGCGACACTGTTGAGCCTCGCGAAAGGTATCGAGAGCGGCACCCTGCTGCGGATGAGTGAGGTCATCTCCCAAGTGGCCGCAGTCGACCCGTCCCGGGTCGCAGTACTGTCGGGACCTAATCTCGCACGCGAAATCGCGCTGGAACAGCCCACCGCGACCGTCGTGGCGTGCACCGATGAGGCACGTGCGATGGCCATCCAGAAGTCTTGTGCAACAGGCTATTTCCGCCCCTACACAAACACCGATGTGATCGGTTGCGAGATCGGCGGTGTGTGTAAGAACGTCATCGCGCTGGCGTGTGGCATGGCGTCCGGAATCGGACTGGGCGAGAACACGATCGCGACCCTCATCACACGGGGCCTCGCCGAGACCATCCGGCTCGGCGTCGCGCTGGGCGGCAGTGCGCCGACCCTGGCGGGCCTCGCCGGCGTCGGCGATCTGGTCGCGACGTGCAACTCGCCGCTGTCACGCAACAGGTCGTTCGGTGAGCGGCTGGGGCTCGGCGGGTCGCTCGAGAGCGCACAGGCCGCGACGAACGGGCAAGTCGCCGAGGGCGTCAAGTCCTGTACCTCGGTGCGGGCTCTCGCGGCGGCTCACGGGGTCGAGATGCCGTTGACCGAGGCCGTCCACCAGGTGTGCCATGAGGGGTTGGCGGTCCGTGACGCGGTCGGCATGTTGCTCGGCCGACGGGTCAAGCCGGAGTGAGCCCGAAAATTAGGGCGCCGCGACTGTCCGGGTATTCGATCGGTTCGGTCCGGCGGTGACCACGACGGTACGGTTTGGGGCGTGACCAATCCGCGTACCAGGGTCGCTGTCCTCTTCGGCGGCCGCAGCAACGAGCATTCGGTGTCCTGCGTGTCCGCCGGCAGCGTCCTGAGGAACCTCGACCCGGACCGCTACGAGGTGGTACCGATCGGGATCACAACGGACGGGACATGGGTGTTGGCGTCGACCGATCCGGCGGCCTTTGCCATGAGGGACCGCTCGATGCCGGTTGTCGACGCGAACGGTACGGCCGTGGCGATCACCGCGGACCCGAGCCGTGCAGGTGCACTGGTAGTGCTCGACGAGGCGCGAGCGGGCCAGGTACTCGGTTCGATTGACGTAGTGTTCCCGGTTCTGCATGGTGCGTACGGAGAGGATGGCACGATCCAGGGCCTGCTCGAGTTGGCGGGCGTCTCGTACGTTGGTCCCGGTGTGCTGGCGAGCGCCGCGGGTATCGACAAGGAGTTCACCAAGAAGCTCCTCGCCGCCGAGGGACTCCCGGTTGGCTTTCAGGTGGTTTTGCGTCCAGGCACCCCGACGCTCACACGGGATCAGATGGATCGACTCGGTCTGCCAGTGTTCGTCAAGCCCGCGCGTGGTGGCTCGTCGATCGGCATCACGCGTGTCGCGGACTGGGCGCACCTCGACGAGGCGATCGCTCTCGCTCGCAAACACGACCCCAAGGTGATCGTCGAGTCAGCCATCGTCGGACGTGAGGTCGAATGCGGTGTCCTCGAGTTCCCCGACGGCGATGTGCGAGCAAGCGTGGTGGCAGAGATCCGCATGCCGAACGCCGACGGCAACGAGTCCGCGTTCTACGACTTCGACACCAAGTACCTCGACGACGTCTGTGAGTTCGACGTCCCAGCCAAGCTCGACGACGCCGTCAGCGAGCAGATCCGCGAACTTGCGGTTCGCGCGTTCCGCGCGCTCGACTGCCAGGGTTTGGCACGGGTCGACTTCTTCATCACCGCGGACGGTCCTGTGATCAACGAGATCAACACGATGCCGGGGTTCACCTCGATCTCGATGTTCCCCAGAATGTGGCAGGCCGCGGGAATCGAGTACGCGGATCTGGTCTCGACGCTAATCGAAACTGCGCTGGCACGCGGGACCGGACTCAGCTAGCGCGACCTCGGGTTGGGAGTCAGGGGAAGGGGATCGGCGCAGGGTCGATCGGCTGCGCCGGCAGCGCGTTCGCCACCGCGGCGGAAGCGTCCTGCAATGGCGTCGGGCCCGATCCGCCCGGAACGGTGAGCGCAACGTACACGCCGCGGTCCACGGCGTACCACGTGCTCGCGTCCATGCCCTGTGCGGCGCCGGAGATTTCGAACCACTGCACGCCGTCGACGATGCTCAGTGGCGACGCCTGGTTGAACTCTGGCGGCCGAGGCAGGCCGCATCGCATCACGATCGGTTCGCCTTCGGTCTGCTGCCAGGCTGCGGCCGCCACGGGCGCCGGATCCCGAAGTTCCGCGCGTTCGTAGTTGCCGAGGTTCTCGGGCAGGTCTGCCATCAATGTGGTGCATTCGCTTGACTCGGCGGCTGGGGCCTCGACGGGACCGAGGCCCACTGGCTGCTGGGCCGGGTTCCGGCTGGCGATCGAGGCGGCAACGATCACACCGATGACAAGGGCCACGGGCAGCGCGACCGCGGTCGCGATCAGCGCGGGGTGACGCCTCTCTGTCGGGTGGTCGTCGTTCTGTTCGGCCGGGGGATTCTGTTCGGCCGGGGGATTGTGGGGTTCGGACATCTCAGTTCTCGGTCGGTGCGGCTGGCGCCGCGATCTGGCAGGTCAGGATGCGGGTGATGCCCTGAACCTTCTTCATGTCGTCGACGACGCCGGACAGCCCCGACTCGGCAGTTGCACCCACCCGGGCGATCACGTCGTACGGTCCTAGCACGTCCTCGGCGGAGTCGACGCCGTCTATTCGGGCAAGCGTGGCCGCGACCGTGGCGGCCCTGCCGACCTCTGTCTGGATCAGTACGAAAGCCTGCACCACCGGTCCATCCCTTCCCGACGAAATGCGCCGTCATCTCGGTAGAGTCTCGAGGGACCATCGGGACACCCCCGAGACTCCTGCCGGCGTTCCGCACCAGGCGGCCGGCCGCAAACTAAAAGGTACCGCAGTCGTCGCACGGCACCTGTTGCCTGGCACGGCCGACTCGAGTGGTGGGCGTGAACGACTTGCGGCAGAGACACTCGCCGCACAGACACTGGGAGGACGACCATCGACACCTCGCGACCGCAGCAGGGCCATAGCGAGCGTACCGTTGCGCAAGTGGGCGAGTTCGCCGTGATCGAGCAGGTCGTGGCACGACGTAGTCAGCCGACGACGACACTTGTCGGGCCGGGCGACGACGCGGCGCTGGTGCAGGCCACGGACGGACGGGTCGCGGTGTCGGCGGACATGCTCGTCGAGGGTCGACATTTTCGGCTGGACTGGTCCACGCCCGAGCAGGTCGGGCGAAAAGCCGTGGCACAGAACGGTGCGGACATAGCGGCGATGGGGGCCCGTCCGACGGCCTTCCTGGTCTCGTTGGGTTGCCCGCCCGAAACACCGGTGTCCGTGGCGGCCGGCATCTCCGAGGGCATCGGACTCGCCGCGGAGGCGCTCGGCGCGGGTGTCGTCGGGGGAGACCTGGTGCAGTCGGACCACATCGTGGTGTCGGTGACGGTGCTCGGCGACCTCGAGGGACGGGCACCGGTACTCCGGTCGGGGGCGCGTGTCGGCGACGTCGTCGCGGTCGCCGGTCAGCTCGGCCACTCCGCCGCTGGGCTGGCGTTGCTGTCGGCCGGAATCGGAGTCGAGGACACGCCCGATACTTCGATCTCGGCGCTGATCGACTCGCACCGGGTGCCGACGCCACCGTATGACGCCGGCGTCGACGCGGCCCGATCGGGCGTGCGGGCCATGACCGACATCTCCGACGGTCTCGTCGCGGACCTGGGGCACGTCGCGGATGCTTCCGGTGTGCAGATGCGGATCGACCGAGGACTGATCGGACTCGATCCCGCCCTCGCCGATGCAGCCGAGCGGGTCGGAGGCGATCCGTGGGAATGGATCCTGACGGGGGGTGAGGACCACGCCCTCGCGGCCACGTTCGCCTCCGTCGCGGATCTCCCGGCGGGATGGACGGTGGTAGGGGACGTCGCTTCTGGCGATGACAGTGCGGCCGTAATCGTCGACGGACGCCCCTGGACGGCGTCCGGGGGCTGGCAGAGCTTCGGCGCGGGATAGGTTGCTGGGATGGCTATCTACGCACTCGGTGATCGCGAACCCAACATCGCGCCGGACGTCTACGTCCACCCGGACGCCGTCGTCATCGGCGCCGTTACCCTCGAGGCCGGCGTCTCGATCTGGCCGCATGCGGTGCTGCGCGGCGACTACGGCACCATCAGGGTCGGCGCGAGCACCAACATCCAGGACGGCACCATCATTCACTGCACGGCGACCGACGCCACGAACATCGGTGCCGGATGTGTCGTCGGCCACAATGCCCACGTCGAGGGCGCCACGATCGGCGACAACTGCCTCATCGCGTCCGGAGCGGTCGTGCTCAACGGGTCTGTCGTCGGTGAGGGATCGGTTGTCGGTGCGGGAGCTGTGGTCCCGTTCAAGTTCGAGGTGCCGCGACGCAGCATGGCGCTCGGCGTGCCGGCGAAGGTCCGTGAGGGGTTCGAGGTTCCGGAGGGCCATCTCGACCTCAACGTCAAGCTGTACCAGGCGAACGCCGCCTACTACCGTGACTCGCTGCGCAGGCTCGCTTGATGGCGGCCAAACCCCTCGTCGACCTGATCGATCCCGGCTGGGCCAAGGCGCTTGCGCCCGTCGAGGCCGGGATCACCGCGATGGGTGACTTCCTGCGCGCAGAGATCGCGGCCGGGCGCCGCTACCTGCCGGCCGGAAAGAACGTGCTGCGGGCCTTCACACGTCCATTCGACGATGTCAGGGTGTTGATCGTCGGACAGGACCCGTATCCAACACCCGGCCACGCTGTAGGACTGAGCTTCTCGGTGGCACCCGACGTCCGCCCCGTCCCGCGAAGCCTGGACAACATCTTCACCGAGTACGCCCAGGACCTCGGATACCCGACACCATCCAACGGAGATCTGACACCGTGGACCGAGAACGGGGTGCTGCTGCTCAACAGGGTGCTCACCGTTGCGCCGGGCGAGGCCGGTTCGCATCGGCGCAAGGGTTGGGAAGCCGTGACGGAGCAGGCGATTCGTGCCCTCGTCGCGCGGGGGACACCGATGGTGGCGATCTTGTGGGGACGCGATGCCGGCACGCTGAAACCGATGTTGGGGGACGTCCCGACGATCGAATCGGCTCACCCGTCGCCGTTGTCGGCGTCGCGTGGCTTCTTCGGGTCGCGGCCTTTCAGTCGAGCCAACGCGCTGCTCACGGAACTCGGTGCCCAGCCGGTTGACTGGCGTCTTCCCTGATACGTGCCGCGACCTGGGGAGCGGGATGACGCAGCGGCTGTGGCCCGTCGCTGCCGGCCTCTGACCAGCAGCGACGGGCACGCTCAGGAACTGCGGGTCGAGGAGAAATCGGGCCGGCGCTTTTCGACGAACGCGTCCACTCCCTCACGACCGGTGGGGCTGTCCGCGGCGGCGGAGATGGACGCAGCCTCGGCGTCGAGTTGCTCCGACAGCGAGTTGGTGCGGCTGCTCCTGGACAGCTTCTTGATGCCCGCGTAGGACGCGGTCGGGCCGGCGGCGAGTGAGCGCGCGACGCGCAGGGCCTCGTCCTGGATCTGATCGTCCTCGACGAGGCGGCTGAGCAGTCCGAGTTTCACGGCGTCGTCGCCGCTCAGGATGGCGTCGGTCAGGAGGATCTCGCGGGCTCGGGAGGCTCCGACTATGCGGGGCAGGGTCCAGGACATGCCACCGTCCGGGGTGAACCCGATCGTTGGGTAGGCGGGGCGCAGCTTGGTGGACGTGCCGCCGATCGCGATGTCGGCCAGGCACACAATGCTCATGCCGGCGCCGGCGGCCCATCCGTTTACGGCTGCGACCACCGGAACTGGCGTGTCGTCGAGCGCGCGGACGAACTCATGGAAAGCTCCTGCGATCTCACCGACGTATTCGCCGCGGCGCTCGGCCGCGGCGAACGCCCGAACGTTCCCGCCGGCGCAGAAGTTCGCGCCGTCACCGACGAGGAGTACCGCTCCGATGGCGGAACCCGCTTCGCGTAGTACGGCAGTGGCCTGGGTGATCTCGTCGACGTCGAGCGCGGTTGCGTTGGCGGCGGTGGCTACGACCACGCGCAGTACGCCGTCCTCGATCCGGAGATTGCTGGGTGCATCTGTTGCAGTCACGTGGAGCACAGTATCCGCCCGACCCGACCCGGGTCCCCTCCCACCTCACGACACGGCGGGTTCTCGACCGTGCGCACGGGACCGTCCCCGAAGACGACTGAACCCCGACACCATCGGTGTCGGGGTTCAGTTGAGAACTATCCGCGTAGGCTGAATCAGCCGCGGACGACCTTGCCGGCCTTCAGGCAAGAGGTGCAGACGTTCAGCTTCTTGGTGTTGCCGGGGGCAACCTGAGCGCGAACGGTCTGGATGTTCGGGTTCCAGCGACGATTGGTACGCCGGTGCGAGTGCGAGACCGACTTACCGAAGCCGGGGCCCTTGGCGCAAACGTCGCAGACGGCAGCCATAGTCGCGAACTCCTCGTGATAGTCAAACAGTGTTTTGGGCGGCCTTCGAACACGCGCAACCAGCTGCTCGTGCGAGGCAACCCGATAAGGTTAACCGCTGCCGCCTCGAATGGCCAAATCAGGCCACATCACCGGTCTCCTCACGTAGAGGACACCTCGAACCTCCCTGAAGACTCGATCGACCGACTTCGATCGACCGACTCGATCGAGTGTGCCCTCCCAGACATGTCGCGGGACCAATGGGGTGTCTGCGGTCCCCGCTAGGCTTGCCGATTGAGAGCGTCCCCTCGGGGCGCTGGTTCAGTGGTCGCGCGGGGTCGGCGGTCGTGCGAGTCGGCGCGGGAGAGGACAGGCGGGTGCTCGAGGTCGCGGAGACGGTGGATGGCCTTGCGCTGCGTCGGTGGGCTCGCGTGTGCATCGCCGGTCTCGAGAACCATTGCGACGAGATCAACTACCTCAATGTCTTTCCCGTCCCCGACGCCGACACGGGGACGAACCTTCTGGCGACCATGCGGTCCGCGGTGGGTGCGGTGGAATCCGTCGGTGAAGGTGACGGTGCGGCGGCCGTCGCCAAGGCGCTCGCGCGAGGCGCGGTCTCGGGTGCCCGGGGGAACTCCGGGGCAATCCTGTCCCAGGTGCTGCGCGGGTTCGCTCGCGGAATCGTGGAATCAGCGACGCCCGATCTCCTCGGCGGTGCGGGTCTGCGGTCGGCGTTGAGATACGCGACAGACCTGGCCCTCGCCGCCGTGAGCGTGCCGATGGCCGGGACGATCGTGACTGTCCTGGAGTCCGCTGCGCGCGCGGTCGACGCGGCTGAACCGAACGCGTCGCTCACCGAGCTGGTGCGGACGGCGGCTGACACCGCCGCCGAGGCGCTGTCGCGGACACCCACCCAGCTGGACGTCCTCGGAGCAGCCGGGGTGGTCGATGCCGGTGGACTTGGGCTGGTGGTGATCCTCGACGCCCTGGTAGAGACCGTCACCGGTTACGCACCCGAACGCGCACCACTGTCGACACGCCCTGGGGAAGGTGGAACGGAGGCCGGTAACAGGTGCTCGGCTCCTCACCTTGTTCACGAGGTTTCCGGCCAGGACTACGAGGTGATGTACCTCGTTGCCGCCGACGACGGAAGCATCGAGACACTACGGGCACGACTCGGTGAACTCGGCGACTCGGTCGTCATCGTCAGTGACGGCGGTGTCGAAGACGATGGCGACAGTGCCAGTGATGACGGCGGCGGCGCCGCGGCCGGAGTCACGTGGTCGGTGCACGTGCACTGTGCCGACGCGGGCGCGGCCATCGAGGCCGGGCTCGCTGCCGGACGGTTGTCCGACGTGCGGATCACGTGCTTCGTGCTGGACGCGTCGCGGTCGGCGGCGGTGTCCGGGCACGCCCCACGTGCCGTTCTGGCGGTGGTGGAAGGGGAGGGGTCGGTCGAGCTGTTCGCGCAGGAGGGTGCGCAGGTGCTGCGCTCCTACGGCGCGATCACCCCGACCCAGCTTCTCGCCGCCATCCGGGGCACCGGCCTGCGTGAGGTGATGGTGCTACCCAACGGCGCCCTGCCGGCTCAGGACCTCGTTGCGGTCGGTGCTCAGGCCCGAGGCGACGACCGGGAAGTCGTGTTCCTACCGAGTTCGTCGACGGTGCAGGCCCTCGCGGCGATCGCCGTGCACGACCCGGACCGGATCGGCGTCGACGACGCATTCGCGATGTCCGAGGCCGCGGCGGCGACCCGCTGGGGATCGCTGCGGATCGCCGGCGAGCGGGCGCTGACCTACGTCGGTACCTGCGAACCCGGGGACGGCCTCGGACTCGTCGGTCACGAGGTCGTGGTGATCGACCCGGATGTCGTGGCGGCGGGCTGCCGTCTCGTGGAACTAGTCCTGGGTGCGGGCGGCGAGCTAGTGACGATCCTGCTGGGCGCGAAGGCGACGGACGACCTCGGAGAGCGGGTGGCCGCGTACATCACCTCTCGCCACCCGGGCGTCGAAGCGGTGGTCTACCGGGGCGGCCAGAGTCGCGACCTGTTGCAGTTCGGGGTGGAGTAGAAGGCGGGCGGATGGCGGTGACGATGCGTAGAGGCAGGATGGGTAGATGCATGGGGGGTAGCGGGCGAGTGGTCGAACCGCGGCCGGTCAGGGGAGTCCGACGTGGCGACGCTGACTGATCGACTCGACCACTTGTTGGGGGCAAAGACGGCGGACGCGCTGGTCGACGCCTTCGACATCCACACGGTCGAGGACCTGCTGCGGCACTATCCCCACCGCTACGCGGCACAGGGGCGGGAGCTGACCGAGAAGGATCCCGAAGAGGGCTCCCACATCACGATCATCGCGAGGGTCGTCAAGGCCGACGTCGTGAACATGAAAAGCCGGCGCGGGCAGATGCTCAAGGTGGTGCTCGCGGCCGAATCGCAGAGCGTAGACGCCACGTTCTTCAACCCGCACAAGGTCAAGCACGCGGTCCGCAAGGGTGCCAGGGCCATGTTCTCCGGAACCGTCAAGTACTTCCGCGGCAAGTGGAGTCTGACCCACCCGAGCTATCTGATTCTGCCGGAGCCGGCGGAGGGCGAGGATCAAGTCGTCTCGCTGGCGCACGTGCGGGGCGCGGGAGAACTCGCCGGCATGGCCCGGGCCACGCAACAGTCTGGTTCCGGCGTGGACATGTCGATCTTCAATCGGGAACTGATTCCGCTCTACCCGGCGACGCGGGAGATCGAGAGCTGGACCCTGCTGCGATGCGTCCGGCAGGTCCTCGACCAACTCGACGAGATCGAGGACCCGTTGCCGTGCACAGTGCGAGATGAGCACGGCTTCGTCGGCCTCTACGAGGCGCTGCGCATGGTTCATCTGCCTGACACCCGCGACGACGTCGCCCGGGCGCACGAGCGGCTGCGCTTCGACGAGGCCGCTGCGTTGCAGTTGGTCTTGGCCAGGCGTCGCCGAGACGTCGCCGCTCGCACGGCTCCCCAGTGCCCGCCGAAACCCGATGGGTTGGCCGCCGAGTTCGACCGCCGGCTGCCCTTCGAGCTGACCGAGGGGCAGAAGCAGGTCGCGCGGGAGATCTCGAGCGACCTGGCCGAAGCCCACCCGATGAACCGGCTACTGCAGGGTGAGGTCGGATCCGGAAAGACCGTCGTGGCACTGCGGGCGATGCTTCAGGCGGTGGATGCCGGCTATCAGTGCGCGATGCTCGCGCCGACGGAAGTACTTGCGGCGCAGCATGCCCATTCGTTGCGGGAGATGTTGGGGCCACTCGGCATCGCGGGCGAGCTCGGCGCCCACGAGGTCGCGACGAAGGTGACCCTGTTGACGGGGTCGATGCCGGCGGCGGCCAGGAAGGCCGCCATGCTCGACATCGTGTCCGGTGACGCCGGCATCGTCATCGGTACGCACGCGCTCATCCAGGACGAGGTGGCGTTCTTCAACCTCGGGTTCGTCGTGGTCGACGAGCAGCACCGGTTCGGTGTCGAGCAACGTGACGAGCTGCGTTCGCGGGGACGTGACGGCCTGAGTCCGCACGTGCTCGTCATGACGGCGACCCCGATTCCGCGCACGATCGCAATGACGGTGCTCGGCGATCTGGAGACGTCGGCCCTGCGGCAGCTACCCCAGGGCCGCGCCCCGATCGTGAGCAACGTCGTCGCGGCTCGGCAGAGGCCGCAGTGGGTCGAACGGGCCTGGGAGCGGATCCGGGAGGAGGTCGCCGACGGTCGGCAGGCATACGTGGTGTGTTCGCGGATCGGTGACGGCGAGAACGAGGCGGATCTGCGCGGCGCCGGCAAGGAGCCGCCCGAGACGACATCGGCCGTGGACTTGTTCGACCAGTTGCGGTCTGGGCCAATGCGGGACCTGCGACTGGGGCTGCTGCACGGACGGCTGCCGGCTGACGAGAAGGACGCGGTCATGCGTGACTTCAAGGCCGGCACGATCGACGTACTGGTGTGCACCACCGTCGTCGAGGTCGGCGTCGACGTACCGAACGCCACTGTGATGGTGCTCGTCGACGCTGATCGGTTCGGGGTGAGCCAGCTCCACCAGCTTCGCGGTCGTGTGGGCCGCGGCAGCCATCACGGCCTGTGCATTCTCATCACCGACATGAATCCTGGTTCGCCGGCGTTCGAACGGCTCACCGCAGTCGCCGGCACCAACGACGGCTTCGAGCTCGCACAACTGGATCTGCGACAGCGGCGGGAAGGCGATGTCCTCGGGTCGGCGCAGTCGGGTACCGCAACGACGCTACGGCTGCTGTCGTTGCTCGAACACGAGGACGTCATCGAGGCAGCTCGTGAGTTCGCGCGCGACGTCACCGAGGCCGACCCGGACCTGACCGAGCATCCCGGGCTCGCGGCTCTGGTGGCCTCAGCGCTCGATGCCGAACGCATCAAGTTCCTGGGGAGGTCGTAGCGTCAAACGGGCCGATGAGAGTCTGCCCGTCGATTCTTCCCCGGTTTGCAAATGTGGCAATTTCACACGTCAGCGTAGCTGTTTGTGAAGTTTGCAAAGTGTCTGTTTCGCGTCAGGGGCGGTACCGCACGGCGGCCCGCGACACGGTACTTTTCTTGCCATGTTCACCAAAGTCCTCGTCGCCAACCGCGGCGAAATTGCGATCCGTGCCTTCCGGGCGGCCTATGAACTGGGTGCTGGAACGGTGGCGGTGTTCCCGTACGAAGACCGCAATTCGGTGCACCGGTTGAAGGCCGACGAGTCGTATCAGATCGGCGAGGTCGGACACCCGGTCCGCGCGTATCTGTCGGTGGAGGAGATCGTCTCGGCGGCCGAGCGTGCGGGCGCAGACGCGATCTATCCCGGCTACGGCTTCCTGTCGGAGAACCCGGACCTCGCGGCGGCGTGCGAGGAGAAGGGGATCACGTTCGTCGGTCCGTCGGCCGAGGTGCTCGAGTTGACCGGGAACAAGGCGCGGGCGATCGCGGCGGCAAAGGCGGCGGGGTTGCCGGTGTTGGCTTCGTCGGAGCCGTCGTCGGACGTGAATGCGCTGCTCGCGGCGGCGGAGGACATGGAGTTCCCCGTGTTCGTCAAGGCAGTCGCCGGTGGCGGTGGTCGTGGCATGCGCCGGGTCGCGGAGTGGTCGGGGTTGCGGGAAGCGATCGAGGCGGCCTCGCGGGAGGCCGAGTCGGCGTTCGGTGATCCGACGGTGTTCCTCGAGCAGGCGGTGGTCGATCCGCGGCACATCGAGGTGCAGATCCTCGCCGACGGTGAGGGCAACGTGATCCACCTGTTCGAGCGGGACTGTTCGGTGCAGCGTCGGCACCAGAAGGTGATCGAGTTGGCGCCGGCTCCGAACCTGGATCCGGAGCTGCGGGATCGGATCTGCGCGGACGCGGTCGCCTTCGCCAGGCAGATCGGCTACCGATGCGCGGGCACGGTCGAGTTCCTCCTCGATACCCGCGGCAACCACGTGTTCATCGAGATGAATCCGCGGATCCAGGTCGAGCACACGGTGACCGAGGAGGTCACCGATGTGGACCTGGTCCACGCTCAGCTGCGGATCGCCTCGGGTGAGACCCTCACGGACCTGGGCCTGTCCCAGGATTCGGTCACGATCCGCGGTGCGGCGTTGCAGTGCCGGATCACGACCGAGGACCCGGCGAACGGGTTCCGGCCGGACACGGGCCGCATCACCGGGTACCGCACCCCGGGCGGCGGCGGTGTGCGCCTCGACGGTGGCGCGAATCTTGGCGCCGAGGTCGGCGCCCACTTCGACTCGATGCTCGTCAAGCTGACCTGCCGCGGACGGGATTTCGCGGCCGCCGTCGCGCGTGCCCGTCGCGCGGTGACCGAGTTCCGCATCCGGGGTGTCGCGACGAACATCCCTTTCCTGCAAGCAGTTCTCGACGATTCCGATTTCCGTGCCGGACGCGTGACGACCTCGTTCATCGAGGAGCGTCCCGAGTTGCTGACGCTGCGTAGTTCCGCCGACCGTGGCACGAAGATCCTCAACTACCTCGCGGACGTGACCGTCAACAAGCCGCACGGTGAGCGGCCGACGGCGGTGTACCCGCACGACAAGTTGCCCAGTATCGACCTCGATGCGGCCCCGCCGGACGGAACACGTCAGAAGCTGCTTGCGCTCGGACCCGAGGGGTTCGCGAAGGCGCTGCGCGAGCAGAAGGCGCTCGCAGTCACCGACACCACATTCCGAGACGCCCACCAGTCGTTGCTCGCGACCCGGGTACGGACGTCCGGTCTGCTCGGCGTTGCCGGCCACGTCGCCAGGATGACGCCGGAGTTGTTGTCGATCGAGGCGTGGGGTGGGGCGACCTACGACGTCGCTCTACGGTTCCTGCACGAGGATCCCTGGTATCGCCTGGCCGCGCTGCGGGAGGCCGTGCCGAACATCTGCCTGCAGATGCTGTTGCGTGGACGCAACACCGTCGGCTACACCCCCTACCCGGAGAAAGTCACCCGCGCCTTCGTCGAGGAGGCCGCGGCGACGGGCATCGACATCTTCCGCATCTTCGATGCCCTCAACAACGTCGACCAGATGCGCCCCGCGATCGAGGCCGTCCGCGAGACCGGCACCACCGTCGCCGAGGTCGCCCTCTCCTACACCGGCGACCTGGCCAACCCGAACGAGAACCTCTACACGCTCGACTACTACCTACGTCTGGCCGAGGAGATTGTCGAGGCCGGCGCCCATGTGCTGGCGATCAAGGACATGGCAGGGCTGCTGCGTGCCCCCGCCGCCGCCAAGCTCGTGTCGGCACTGCGCAGCAACTTCGACCTGCCGGTGCACGTGCACACCCACGACACTCCCGGCGGTCAACTCGCGACCTACCTTGCGGCCTGGCAGGCCGGCGCCGATGCCGTCGATGGTGCCGCCGCACCGCTGGCCGGCACGACCAGCCAGCCCGCCCTCTCGGCGATCGTCGCGGCAGCCGCGCACGGCGAGCACGACACCGGCATCGACCTGAACGCAGTGTGCGACCTCGAACCGTACTGGGAGGCGCTCCGGAAGGTGTACGCGCCGTTCGAGTCCGGCATCCCAGCACCCACCGGGCGGGTCTACACCCACGAGATCCCCGGAGGCCAGCTGTCGAACCTACGTCAGCAGGCAATCGCCCTCGGTCTCGCCGACCGCTTCGAGGAAGTCGAGGCCAAGTACGCCGCCGCAGACCGCATGCTCGGCCGCCTGGTCAAGGTCACCCCGTCGTCCAAGGTCGTCGGCGACCTCGCACTTCATCTGGTCGGTTCCGACGTCCCGGTCGACGACTTCGCCTCCGACCCGGCCAAGTTCGACATCCCCGACTCCGTCGTCGGGTTCCTTCGAGGCGAACTCGGCACCCCGGCCGGCGGATGGCCCGAGCCCTTCCGTGCCAAGGCGCTCGAGGGCCGCGGTCCCGCCAAGCCGGAGACCCCGCTCACGCCCGATGATCGCAAGGGCCTGTCGGGTTCGTCGAAGGACCGCCGGGCCACCCTGAACCGTCTGCTGTTCCCCGGTCCCGCAAAGGAATTCGAGGAACACCGCGAGAAGTACGGCGACACGTCGCAGCTGTCGGCCAACCAGTTCTTCTATGGCCTGCGTCGCGGCGAGGAGCATCGCGTAAGGCTGGGCAAGGGTGTCGAGCTGCTCATCGGACTCGAGGCGATCTCCGAACCCGACGAACGCGGCTACCGCACCGTCATGTGCATCCTCAACGGCCAACTGCGCCCGGTGTCGGTGCGTGACCGGTCCATCGCGAGCGAGGTGCCTGCGGCGGAGAAGGCCGACAAGGACAACCCCGGGCACATTCCGGCGCCGTTCGCAGGCGTCGTCAGCCTCGTCGTCACCGAGGGACAGCAGGTTTCGGCCGGCGACACCGTCGCGACGATCGAGGCCATGAAGATGGAGGCGGCCATCACAGCGCCGCGCAGCGGTATCGTCACGCGCGTCGCCATCGGTGGCGCCTCGCAGGTGGAGGGCGGCGATCTCCTCGCGGTCGTATCGACCAGGGAGACCGCCGGCAGCGAATGACCCGGCAACGAATGATGGGGAGCGACTGGACAGGAAGGCAGCGTGACGAGAATCGTCGCCGGTCGAGCCGGGGGTAGGCGCTTGAAGGTGCCCGCCAGCGGGACCCGCCCGACGCCCGAACGGGTCCGAGAGGCCCTGTTCAGTTCGCTCGACAGCCGAATCGACCTCGAGGGCGCCGCAGTGCTCGACCTGTACGCAGGCTCGGGCGCCCTCGGGCTCGAGGCGCTCTCTCGCGGTGCCGAGTACGTCCTGCTCGTCGAGTCGGACGTCAAGGCCGCCGCGGTCATCAGGCAGAACATGACGGCAGTCGGCCTGTCCGGCGCGGTCGTGCGTACCGCTCCGGTCGCGGCCGTCGTGGGTTCGGTCGCCGAGCGCGAGTTCGACGTCGTGCTGGCCGATCCGCCTTACGCGATCACCGGAGAAGACGTGACCGCGGCGCTGGGCACGCTAGTCGCGAACGGCTGGGTGGGGGAGGGCTCGATCGTCGTGGTGGAACGGTCGTCGCGCTCGGCCGAGACGAGGTGGCCTGACGGGCTGCAACCGGAGCGGGTCAAGCGCTACGGCGAGACGAGGATCGAGATCGCTACCTGCTACGGTCTGAAATCATGACTGGCGCCGTCTGCCCTGGATCCTTCGACCCCGTGACCAACGGCCATCTGGACGTGATCGGACGCGCTTCCGCGCTGTTCGATGAAGTTGTCGTGACCGTAATGGTCAACAAGAACAAGAGTGGTCTGTTCACCGTCGACGAGCGCATCGAGATGCTCGAGGACGCCACCGGCCACCTGGGCAACGTGCGCGTCGCCGCGTGGCACGGACTTCTCGTGGATTACGCGAAGTCTCAAGGAATCAACGCCATCGTCAAGGGACTACGTGGCGCCAACGACTTCGACTACGAACTGCAGATGGCGCAGATGAACCAGAAACTGTCGGGAGTCGATACCCTCTTCATCCCGACAAACCCCACGTACAGCTTCCTGTCCAGTTCGTTGGTCAAGGAGGTAGCGACGTTCGGAGGCGACGTCGCGGACATGGTGCCTGAGAAGGTCCATACCCGGCTGACCGCTCGGCTCGCCGAGAGAGCCGCCGAGAAGTCCTGAGAGTCCTCCGAACCGACACACCGGCCGCCGCGGCGGCCAGGCCGCGGCGACTGGGGCAGACTTAAGTTCCAGCACGAGCAATGGCAACTGACGATTGGGGTTGTGCGTGTACCGGGTATTCGAGGCACTCGACGAGCTTGTCGCGATCGTCGAGGAGGCGCGTGGGGTTCCGATGACAGCGGGGTGCGTCGTACCGCGGGGCGACGTCCTCGAGCTTCTCGACGACGTACGGGATGCGATCCCGGGCGAGCTCGACGACGCGCAGGACGTGCTCGACCATCGCGACAAGCTGGTCGGGGATGCGCGTCAGAACGCGGAGCAGACCGTTTCGACCGCGAATGCGGAAGCACACGAGACGATCACCGATGCGCGTGAGAACGCCGACCGGATCCTCGCGGACGCCAAGGATCAGGCCGACCGAATGGTTGCCGAGGCGCGCTCGCATGCGGAGCAGCTGGTTCTCGAAGCTCGTGAGGAGGCGGACTCGACCGTTGCGGAGGGGCAGCGGGAGTACGACTCGCTGACCTCCCGTGCTCGGGCCGAGTCGGACCGCATGATCGAGTCGGGCAAGGCATCATACGAGCGGGCGGTAGGGGACGGCATCGCAGAGCAGGAGCGGCTCGTTTCGCAGACAGAGGTTGTCCAGGCCGCGCATGCAGAGTCGGCGCGAGTCATCGACGCCGCGCACGCAGAATCGGACCGCCTGCGCTCCGAGTGCGACCTGTACGTCGACACCAAGCTTGCGGAGTTCGAAGACTTCCTCAGCGGCACAATCCGGTCGGTGGGCCGGGGACGTCAGCAGCTGCGGACGGGAACCGGGGTGCCGGACTACGACGCCGGCTACGGCGGTCGCCACCGCTAGGAATTCCATTTTCGTCTTGGTACCGGGATCGCGTATCGTGGTGTGGTTGCCCGTTCCACGTTCTTCCTGAAAGAGAATTCCGGTGTCTTCCCATCGTCACCGCTCCTCGCGCCCGACTCGCGACGAGGGCTTCGTGCTCGACACGCTTTCGCTGGGCCGCGGCCCCGGTTCGATGCGCACGGTGTCGCGTGCGGTTCCGGCGCCTTCTCGTGTGGGTCTCGACCTCATCGGGATCGAGAAGGGGACGGACGTGGAATTCGACCTGCGGCTCGAGGCTGTGTCCGAGGGCGTCCTCGTGACCGGTTCCGTTCGAGCGGACGTGGTGGGCGCGTGCTCGCGCTGCCTCGAACCGTTCGACGACTCGGTGGACCTACACCTCACCGAGCTGTTCGCGTACCCGGACAGCGCGACCGAGGAGACCACCGAAGAGGGTGAGATCTACCGGATCGTGGACGACGAGATCGACCTCGAGCCGGTGATCGTCGATGCGGTCGGGCTGGAGCTTCCACTCCAGCCCCTGTGCAGCGACGACTGTGAGGGATTGTGCCCCGAATGTGGCGTTCGCCTGGCGATTGCGGAATCCGGGCACGGTCATGAGACAATGGACCCTCGCTGGGCTGGGCTCGCAGCCAAATTCGGTGCAGGGTCCGACGCCAGCAACGCAACTGCTGATACCAGCAAGAACAACGAGGAGAAGTAGACGTGGCCGTCCCCAAGCGCAGAATGTCGCGGTCGAACACGAGGTCGCGGCGGAGCCAGTGGAAGACCACTGCGCCCACCCTCATCACCTGCCCGAACCGTGGCTGCGGCGAGAAGACGCTGCCTCACACCGCGTGCCCGTCGTGCGGCACCTATAGGGGCCGTCAGGTTACCGCTGCGGTCTAGTCTGCTCAGTGGCGCTGTGACCAGCAAAAAAAGCAATACGGCACCTGTCGGCGGCGAGGGGGATCATGGATCGCTCCTCGCCGCTCTCGGTGCAACACTCGACGAGTCGCTCCTGACGCTCGCGCTCACTCACCGCTCCTACGCGTACGAGCACGGAGGATTGCCGACCAACGAACGGCTCGAATTCCTCGGTGACTCGGTCCTCGGCCTGACCATCACCGAGCGCTTGTACCTATCGCACCCCGAGAAGTCCGAGGGCGAGCTTGCGAAGATCCGTGCCAGCATCGTGAACATGCACGCGCTCGCGGAGGTCGCCCGTGGCCTGGGCCCGGGCGGGCTCGGCGCACATCTGCTGTTGGGCAAGGGTGAGGAGATGACCGGCGGACGCGACAAGCCGAGCATCCTCGCCGACGGCATGGAGTCGCTGCTCGGGGCGGTCCATCTGCAGCACGGCATCGACGCCGCGCGCAAGGTGGTGCTCGAGTTGTTCGCCGATCTGCTCACTCGCGCTCCGAAGCTCGGTGCCGGTCTCGACTGGAAGACCAGCCTCCAGGAACTCACCGCCGAGCGTGGCATCGGGGTTCCGGTGTACGAGATCAGCGCAACTGGCCCCGACCACGACAAGGAGTTCACTGCGACCGTCCTCGTCGGTGGTGGGGCGCTGGGTGTGGGCGTGGGCCGCTCCAAGAAGGAGGCCGAACAGAAGGCCGCCAGCACGGCATGGAGCGCGTTGTCGGAGTCGGCTCCCCGATCGTCCTACGCCGCAGCCGAGGTCGACGAGCCCGCTGTCGAGCAGTAGTTCGACGGCAAAGCGAGTCGGACGTGCCTGAACTCCCCGAGGTCGAGGTCGTCCGACGTGGCCTCGGCGCGCACGTCGTGGGCCACGCGATCGACTGGGTCGAGATTCTGCATCCCAGGGCTGTCCGTCGGCACCTGCCCGGATCGGTCGACATGGTCCGGCGGCTCGAGGGCCAGACCATCGCGTCGGCCGAGCGTCGCGGCAAGTACATATGGCTCGTCCTTGAGCCCAGTAGGACAGCGCTCGTCGTCCACCTGGGAATGAGCGGTCAGATGCTCGTCCAGGAGCCCACGGTCGCCGACGAGAAGCACCTCCGCATCCGGGCCCGACTCGACTCGGGGATCGATCTGCGTTTCGTCGACCAGCGCACGTTCGGGGGTTGGGCGCTCGCGGATCTCTTAACCGTCGACGGCACTCTGGTCCCCGATGCGGTCGCACACATCGCCCGGGATCCCCTCGATCCACTCTTCGATCCCGACATGCTCGTGAAAGCGTTGCGCCGCAAACAGACCGAGATCAAGCGCGCCCTTCTCGACCAAACCTTGATATCGGGCGTGGGCAACATCTACGCCGACGAAGCGTTGTGGCGCTCCGAGATTCACGGCAATCGGCTCACGGCCAAGCTGAGCGGACCACGGCTTCGTCGATTGCTCAATGCCGCAGGGGATGTCATGCGAGAGGCACTCGCGGAGGGCGGAACGTCGTTCGATGCCTTGTACGTCAACGTCAATGGACAGTCCGGCTACTTCGACCGTTCGTTGGCGGTGTACGGCCAGGAGAACCTGCCATGCCGGCGTTGCGGGGCGCCGATCCGGCGCGAGAAGTTCATGAACCGTTCGTCGTACAGCTGCCCCAGGTGTCAGCCCAGGCCTCGGTTCGGCTGACGCGCGATGCGAGGTTCAACGTTTCAGGAATTGCCCGTCTGACGGATCAGGTTGCGTCCGTTAGCCGTTCTGCGAGAACTTCGACCTGAATCTTCTTGGCGCTGGTGTGCACCTTCCGTCCGGCGTCGGTGACTTCGACGAAGACGCCGCGTCGGTCGGCCTTGCAGAGGGCACGGACGACGAGCCCGGCCTTCTCGAGCCGCGCTACGCTGCGGGACAGCGCGCTCGGGCTGAGGTACATCTCGGCGGCGAGTTCGTTCATGCGCGGGTGCTCGCAGGTGGCGTCCATGAGTCGGTCGAGGGTCTCGAAGTCACTCATGCTGAGGCCGTGGGCATTTTGCATCTCACGGTCCAGTTGACAGGCGATCTCGTTGTACTTGCTCGCGAGCAGCCGCCACGTGCCACGCAAGTCCACGTCCGAGCTCATGACCGGCATGGTAGTCAGCGTGCGAAACTGATGCAAGCGAATTAATTGCAGACGCAATAAGTGCTTGCGCAGTGATTGCGCATGCATCTAAGTTGTCCCTCGTGACTCTCAACAACACCTCCCCGGAGCTCGCCACCTCGTCGGGCACCTCCGCTCCGGCGACCGATCAAGCCTGGACCCCTCGACTTTGGGGCATCCTCGCCGTGCTGTGCCTCGTGATGTTCCTCGACGGTCTCGACGTGTCGATGGTGGGTGTGGCCCTGCCATCGATCGGCATCGAACTCGGTCTGACCACCACGTCGCTTCAGTGGATCATCAACGGATACGTCCTCGGCTTCGGCGGTCTGCTGCTGCTCGGGGGACGCACCGCCGATCTCCTCGGTCGCCGTCGAGTGTTCTTGATAGCACTGGCGATCTTCGCGATCGCGTCTCTCGTCGGTGGACTCGTCGACAACGGAACACTTCTCATCGCCACCCGGTTCGTGAAGGGACTGGCCGCTGCCTTCACAGCACCGACTGCGATGTCGATTCTCACCACCACTTTCCGCGAGGGATCGGCCCGCAATCGCGCCCTCTCGATCTTCTCGGTGTTCGGTGCGAGCGGGTACTCGTCCGGACTCATCCTCGGCGGACTACTCACGAGTGCAGGATGGCGGTGGACATTCCTGATGCCAGTTCCCTTCGCAGCCCTCGCCCTCGTCGCGGGCATCGCGCTCATTCCACGGGACCGCCCCGCGGACACCGGCGGTCACGACGTCTTCGGCGCTGCGACGTTGGTTGCGGGCATGCTGCTCACCGTCTACTCAGTGGTATCGGCACCCGACCGCGGGTGGGCGGACCCGCTCACGCTGGGGTCGTTCGTTGCGGCGGCCGCATTGCTGGCGCTGTTCTTCGTCATCGAGAACCGGGTGGCGCATCCCCTTGTGCGACTGAGCATCCTGCGGGTCGGCGCGATCGTGCGCGCGAACGTCAGCATCGTCGCGCTGTTCGGCAGCTACCTCAGCTTCCAGTTCATGATGACGATCTTCCTGCAGTCGGTTCTCGGCTGGTCGCCGCTCGAGATGGCGCTCGGCCTGCTTCCCGCCGGCCTCATCGTCGCGTTCGGTTCGCCATTCATCGGTCGTCTGGTCGACATGTTCGGGACAGCACGAATGATCATCGCGGCTCTCACGTCGCTGACCCTCGGGTATGTGTGGTTCCTGCTCATGGGTGACGACCAACCGAATTACGTTGTGTCGATCCTGCCGAGCGTCTTGCTGCTCGGAGTCGGATTCGCGTTCGGCTTCACCTCGATCATGGCCCAGGCGACGGCGGGTGTCGCCGACCACGAACAAGGCCTGGCGTCCGGACTGGTGCAGACATCCGCTCAGGTCGGTGCTGCGGTGGTGCTGGCACTGACCACCGCTCTCGTCTCCGGAGGCTCGCACGCGGCGAGCAGTGTCGGCGGCGCGGGATTCCAGCAGTTCCAGTCCGGCCTCGTGCTCGTCACCGGGGTCGCGCTTGCCGGACTCCTGGTCACCGTGTCTCCGCTCGTCCGCCGTGCGATCTCCGCCGAGGCCCCAGCTGCGCGATGATTTCCGCCGCGAGTTGGCTGGGCGGGTCACCGACGTCGACGACGATGGCGTCCTCATCGGGATCGGGCGGTTCGAGTGTCGCGATCTGGGTGTCGAGCAGCGACGCGGGCATGAAGTGGTCCAGTCGGGTCGTGAGTCGTCCTGCGATCTGTTCGCGGGTGCCGTTGAGATGAACGAAGACGACGTGGTCGCCGCGAAGCACGTCACGGTAGCTGCGCTTGAGTGCCGAACAGGTGATGATCCCAGGCAGGCCGTTGTCCGTGTGCTCCCGGATCCACTCCGCGATCCGCTCCAGCCACGGCCACCGGTCCTCGTCTGTCAGCGGCTGCCCGGACTCCATCTTCGCCACGCTCGCAGGGGGGTGCAGGGTGTCGCCTTCCTGGAGGTCCCAGCCCAGCGCCCCGGCAATCACTCCCGCGATCGTCGACTTGCCCGATCCCGACACTCCCATCACCACCAGGACGGGGAACGTCGTCTCCGGGATGTGCTCGCGTGTACTCATGTGCGGCACACCAACTTCAGGTCGGTCACAGGTCCGCTCCTCCTCAGATGAATGTGCTCAGTGCGAGCACTCCGGCCAGACCGGTCACGGAAATGACGCATTCCATCACGGTCCAGGTCTTGAGGTTCTGCACCACGGTGACACCCAGGTACTCCTTCACGAGCCAGAATCCGGCGTCGTTGACGTGGGAGAGGAACAGCGAACCTGCCCCGATCGCCAGGACCATCAGCGAAACGTGCGTCGTCGGCAGATCCGCCGCGACTGGCGCGAGAATGCCGGATGCGGTGACCGTGGCAACAGTGGCCGAACCGGTGGCAACCCGGATGAGGACCGCGACGAGCCAGGCGAGGAACAGTACGGGGAGCATGCTGTCCTGGATCGCGCGGGCGATCACGTCGGCGATCCCGGTGTCGACGAGGACTTCCTTGAAGCCGCCGCCTGCGCCGACGATCATCACGATTCCCGCGATCGGCGGCAGCGAACTCTCCAGTGACCTGGCGATGTCCTTGCGGTCCATGCCCCCGCCGCGACCGAGTAGCACCATACCGACGAGTACGGCGAGGCCGAGGGCTACGACTGGGGTCCCGAGAAAGTCGAGCAACGCCTTGTACGGGGATTCTGAGTCAGGCGCAATGACGTCGGCGAGGGCTCTTCCGAGCATGAGAACGACGGGCAGCAGGATTGCGCAGAGCGTTGCCGTGAATCCGGGACGCTGACGCTCCGCCGCGGCCTCGGCACCCTCGAGATCCTCCGGGGTCACGAAGAGGTCGGGCACGGGAACATCGACCCACCGCGCCGCGAGCTTGCTGAACAGCGGTCCGGCGACGACCACCGTCGGAATCGCCACGACGATGCCGAGAGCGAGGGTGAGCCCCAGGTCGGCGTCGAGCGCGGCCACCGCCACGAGCGGGCCGGGGTGCGGCGGAACGAGTCCGTGCATGGCGGACAGTCCGGCCAGCGTGGGGATAGCGATACGGATCAGCGACTGCCCCGATCGCCGCGCGACGAGGATGATGACGGGCATCAGCAGCACGAGGCCGATCTCGAAGAACATCGGCAGGCCGATCACCGCGCCGACGAGCGCCATCGTCCACGGCAGGGTGCGCGGCCCGGAGCGGCCGACCAGGGTGTCCACGACCCGGTCGGCGCCGCCGGAGTCGGCGAGCAGCTTTCCGAACATCGCGCCGAAGCCGATGAGGAGGCCGACACTGCCCATCGTCGAACCGAAGCCCTCGACAAAGGACGCCACCGTGTCCGCTGGGCTGAGGCCCGCGCCTATGCCGACACCTGCCGCGCCGATGGACAGGGCGAGGAAGGGGTGCAGTTTGAGCCAGGTGATCAGGACGACGATGGCCGCGACACCGACGATCGCGGCCGTGATCAGCCGCACATCCTGTCCAGCGGTATCGCCTGCCGCGAGGACCTCAGCGGTGCTCATGTCGGTGCTCCGGGTTGGGGGTCCTGGAAGGCCACGCGGTGTGGCTTGTGCAACTGTGCATGAAAAATACTACGAATTCAAGTATCAGTCGTATTACGTAGTCCGTATTGCTGTATGACTGCACGCGTCGGCATGGCACCATCGGGCGCATGGTCAACGTCGACGATCCCAAGGACTCCGTGAACCGCCAGTTGCACGCATCGGTCCTCAACCGGCTGGGTGGTGAGATCGTCGCGGGTGTAGTACCGCCGGGTACCCGCATCTTGGCCGATGAAATCGTCGTGCAGTACGCGGTGTCGCGAACAGTGGTGCGCGAGGTGGTGCGCGTCCTCGAATCGCTGGGGCTGCTCGCGGTCCGCCGACGGATCGGGATCACCGTACTCAACGAGGATCACTGGAATTCGCTGGATCCGAACGTGATTCGATGGAAGCTGGCCGGCCCGCAACGGTTCGAGCAACTTGCGTGTCTGAGCGAACTCAGGTCGGCAATCGAACCGCTGGCAGCCAGGCTGGCGGCGAGTCGCGCGACGGCGGAGCAGTGTGGAGTGCTGACTGCGTCAGTGATCGGCATGTCGTCGACGGCCCGCGCCGCTGACAACGACGCCTTCCTGGCACATGATTCGAACTTCCATCGCACGTTGCTCGCCGCCTCGGGAAACCCCCTTCTGCGAGCGATGTCGGAGATCGTCGTGGAGGTGTTGGAGGGCCGGACCCGGCACTCCCTCATGCCGCACATCGCCGAGTCGGAGGCCATCCACCTACACGGTGTCGTTGCGGCGTCCGTTCAGGCGGGCGATGCCGATGCCGCGGAGGTTGCCATGCAGGCGATCGTCGTCGAATCCGCTATGGCCATGGAGGAATTGAAAGAGGCCCAAGAAGCCCTGTAGGTACTCCCACGGCTACCGACCGGGTGCACGCGTAAAGATCGCGTCAATGTCGACCTACTCGGGCGTCAGCAGATTGTCAGGAAGGTGCGTGAGGGCTCGAAACGGGTGCAGCATTGGAGATGAGCGTCCGACAAGCGAACGCTACGCGTGGCGCTGCCGTACGGGCACCGTAAGCCTGAACTGACGACGAACTCGAAAGAAGAACGCAATGGCTGATTTGGCCGTCGTCGTGTTGATAATCGGTGTATTCACACTATGCGCGTTGGTGCTGCGTAGCCTTCAGTCGAGGCGGGTGCGCTGACCGTTCCCTACTGACCGTTCCCTCGGACTTCTGAGATCGACCGCGTCTGGATGCGGCGCGGCGATGCCGGGTGAATGATGAGTGTGTGAGTAGTCCCGAACCGACCCGCGCCCCGCGCCGTGGCGAGTTACGGATCTACATCGGTGCGGCCCCCGGCGTGGGCAAGACCTACGCGATGCTCGGGGAGGCGCACCGTCGCATCGAAAAGGGCGATGACGTGGTTGCCGCGGTCGTGGAGACCCGTGACCGTGCCCGCACCGCCGGGAAATTGTCGGGACTCGAGGTCCTCGAGCCGAGGATGGTCTCGTACCGGGGCACCTCGATGCCTGAACTCGACGTCGAAGCGGTGATCGCGCGGCAGCCGGCGGTGGTGTTGGTCGACGATCTCTCGCACTCCAACACCCCGGGCAGTCGCAACGACAAGCGTTGGCAGGACGTCTACGAGTTGCTCGACGCCGGCATCGACGTCCTGTCGACGCTCAACGTGCAGCACCTCGAGAGTCTGAGCGACGTGGTCCAGCAGATCACCGGGGTCGAGCAGCGCGAGACCTTGCCCGACAAAGTGGTTCGCGAGGCCACTCAGGTTGAACTCGTCGATCTAACACCGGAAGCTCTGCGGCGCAGCCTCTCTCGCCGAAACGGATACGCCGCCGACAAGGTCGATACAGTCCTCGATGACTACTTCCGGCACGGAAACCTCACGGCGTTGCGCGAACTCGCGTTGCTGTGGGTTGCGGCCCACGTAGACGCCGAACTTGCGAATTACAGTGCCGAGACGGAGACCACCGAAACGCGAGAGGCCCGTGAGCGCGTCGTCGTGGCCGTCACCGGCGGCCCCGAATCGGAGACCCTCGTCCGGCGGGCCAGCCGCATCGCAAGCAGGTCCAGCGCCGAACTCATGGTGGTCCATGTCGTACGCGGTGAGGGTCTCGAGGGTGAGGCCGCCGCCGACATGGGCAGGGTGCGCAAGCTCGCCGCGGGAGTAGGGGCGAGTCTGCACAATGTCGTCGGCGACGACGTCCCGACGACGCTGCTCGAGTTCGCCCGCGAGGTCAACGCCACGCAGTTGGTGATCGGCACGTCCCGGCGCTCGCGGTGGGCGCGGATCTTCGAGGAGGGGATCGGCTCGGAGATCGTCCGGCGGTCCCGGACGATCGACGTTCACATCGTCACGCACGACGAGGCCGCGCGCCGGCACCGTGTTTCGATGCCGGGTCGCGGGCGCCGGATCCTCTCGTGGCTGGCCGCGGTGGTCGTGCCCTCTCTGGCGGCGGCGTTGATGGCGGTCATCGATCAGGTGACGGGACTCGGCGCCCAGAACGCGTTGTTCTTCGTAGTGGTGCTCGGGGTCGCTCTGTTCGGCGGTGTGGGTCCGGCGATCCTGTCAGCGCTCGTTTCGGGGCTGCTGCTCAACTATTTCTTCACCGACCCGCTCTACAGCTTGACGATCGCCGAGCCGGACAACTTCGTCACCACGATGGTGCTGATGGTGGTCGCCGTCGCGGTCGCCGTGCTGGTCGACGCGGCCGCGAAACGGGCACGCGAGGCTCGGCGCGCATCGCAGGAGGCCGAACTTCTGGCACTGTTCGCGGGGTCGGTGCTACGCGGGGCGGACCTGCCGGCGTTACTCGAGAAGGTGCGGGAGACATACTCACAGGCAGGGGTCAGCGTCGTCCGGCGCAGCGAGGGCGTGGTCAGTTCTGTGGGCGCGTCACCGCCCACGTCGGTCGACGAGGCCGCAACGGTGTGCGAGGCGGGTGCCGGCGAGTACGCGCTGCTCCTCGCGGGCGCCGAACTTGGTGCGCGGGATCGCAAGGTCCTTGGCGCAGTGGCTAATCAGGCGGTCGGACTGATCCGACAGAAGCAGCTCGCCGAGGAGGCCGGCCAGGCGTCGGCGCTTGCGGAGGCCGACCGGTTGCGCCGGTCGCTGCTCTCGGCCGTCAGCCACGACCTGCGGACTCCGCTGGCCGCCGTGAAGGCGGCCGTGTCGAGCCTGCGTAGCGCTGACATCGAGTTCTCGCCCGAGGACACCGCCGAACTGTTGGCCACCGTGGAGGAGTCGACCGATCAACTGACCGCGCTGGTCGGCAACCTCCTCGACTCGTCGCGGCTCGCGGCGGGCGTGGTCAAGCCGACGCTGCGGAAGGTGTATCTCGAAGAGGTGGTCCACCGGGCCCTCGTCGGTGCGGGACCAAGGAGACCGGGCTCGGCGCGGCGGGTGCGTGACCAGGTGAAAGTCGAGGTGGGCGACGCGACGGTGATGGCCGACGCCGGACTGCTCGAGCGGGTGATCGCCAATCTCGTCGATAACGCACTGCGCTACGCGCCCGACGAACCCATCCGGATCGGCGTGGCACGGGCGGGGGACCGGACGACGATCACGGTCGCCGACACCGGACCTGGGCTCGCGCGCGGTACCCACGACCAGGTGTTCGGCGCCTTTCAGCGGCTCGGCGACCGGGACAACACGATCGGCGTCGGGTTGGGTCTGTCGGTGGTGAAGGGATTGGTCGAGGCAATGGGAGGCACCGTCAGCGCGACGGACACCCCGGGTGGCGGTTTGACGATGGCGGTCGAACTGGCTGCCTCCCCGACCGGAGGCACCGAGGAGGCCTGATGACTCGGGTGTTGGTGGTCGACGACGAGCCGCAGATTCTGCGTGCCCTGCGGATCAACCTGATCGTTCGTGGCTACGAGGTGACCACGGCCTCGACCGGCGCGGCTGCCCTGCGGGCGGCGGCCGACAAACACCCTGAGGTAGTGGTGCTCGACCTCGGGCTGCCGGACATGGATGGCATCGAGGTCCTCGCGGGACTGCGCGGCTGGTACACGGCGCCGGTGATCGTGCTGTCGGCACGCACCGACTCTTCCGACAAGGTCGAAGCCCTCGACGGCGGCGCCGATGACTACGTCACCAAACCGTTCGGGATGGACGAGTTCCTCGCTCGGCTGCGGGCCGCAGTACGACGGGGTGCAGCGGCAGCCGAGACGAGCGAACCGGTCGTGGTCACCGACTCGTTCACAGTTGACTTGGCCGCAAAGAAGGTCACCCGTGACGGCGCGGAGGTGCACCTGACGCCCACCGAGTGGGGGATGCTCGAGATGCTCGTGCGCAACAACGGCAAGCTCGTGGGGCAGAAGGAACTCCTGCGCGAGGTGTGGGGTCCGGCCTACGCCACCGAGACGCACTACCTCCGGGTCTACCTCGCCCAGCTGCGTCGCAAACTCGAGAAGGACCCGTCGAAGCCGCGGCACCTGCTGACTGAGACCGGAATGGGCTACCGCTTCCGGGAGTGAACCCGACTTTCGCGTCAACGTACATATATTCGTCTCAGCGAACATATATGGCACATGTAGATGTATTGCACATCATGTTCATACAGGTCCATTATCGACGAATGGACGCGTCCATCGATGCTGTCACGAGAATCAACGAGATCTACTGGTACGGCGTGATCGTGCTGCTCGTGGGGCTGGGCTTGTATTTCACCGTGTGGTCGCGGTTCGTGCAGATTCGATTGATTCCCGACATGTTCCGTTCGGTTGTCGAACGCGCCGAGCTGCTCCCCGACGGCACCAGGGGGATCTCCGCTTTCCGGGCGTTCTCTGTCTCGGCTGCCGCCCGCGTCGGTACCGGCAACATCGTCGGGGTCGGCCTCGCGATCAGCGTCGGCGGGCCGGGTGCAGTGTTCTGGATGTGGGCTATGGCCGTGGTCGGTGCGGCGACCGCCTTCGTGGAGTCCACGCTCGCCCAGCTGTACAAGGTGCGCGACCGCGACGGATTCAGGGGTGGTCCCGCGTACTACATGCTGCACGGGTTGCGGCGACGGTGGATGGGCGTGCTCTTCGCGGTCGTGATCACCCTCACCTACGGGTTCAGCTGGAACGCGGTGCAGGCCAACGCGATCGTCGATGCTGCTTCGGAGTCGATCGCGTTCGAAGGGCGCGCGCCGGCCGCCGCGATCGGGCTGGGGGTTGCAGTGTTGGTCGCCGGCGTGATCTTCGGAGGCTTTCGGCGGATCTCGGCGGTCTCGCAGATCCTCGTGCCTTTCGTTGCGACCGCATACGTCGTGCTCGGGTTGCTGGTCGTGGTGCTCAACATCGGTGAAGTGCCGCGGATGTTCCAGCTGATCGTCGAGGACGCGTTCGGTATCCGCGAGATGGTCAGCGGTGGATTCGCTGCGGCGTTCATGTACGGGGTCCGCCGGGGCCTGTTCTCCAACGAGGCAGGCATGGGTTCCGCGCCGAATGCTGGTGCCACTGCTGCTGTTTCGCATCCCGTCAAGCAGGGTCTGGTGCAGAGCCTGGGCGTCTACTTCGACACCTTGCTCGTTTGCTCGATCACGGCGTTCATCATCTTGCTGTCGAACCCCGAGTACGGCACCCCGGCCGGTGCCTCGCTCACTCAGAACGCACTGGCCGCCGAGCTCGGAGCCTGGACCGTGCATTTTCTCGCGATCGCGATCTTCTTCCTGGCCTTCACCTCGATCATCGGCAACTACTACTACGGTGAGGCCAACGTCGAGTTCCTCACAGGTTCCCCGGGAGCCCTGCGGGGCTACCGGCTGATCGTCGTGGCATGCGTGTTCGGCGGGGCCATCGGGTCGCTTCCGATCGTGTGGGAGTTGGCCGACCTCACCATGGGTGTGATGACAACGGTCAACCTCCTGGCGCTGATGCCGCTGTCGGGAGTCGCGTTCGCGTTGTTCGCGCATTACTCGCGTCAGCGTAAGCAGGGGATCGATCCGGTGTTCCATCGCGCTGACCTGCCGGAGATCCGCGGAGTGCAGGTGTGGGAGGAGGAGACGGGCGCCGAGCATGGCAGGATGACCGAACAGCGCTGAACAGACTCCTGAACCGGCGCCCACCGAATTGTGGGTCGAGCGCAACGGCACTCGTCTCTACGCCGCAGCTCGCGTGGCGCCGAGGTGCGCATCGGATCGAATCGGTCGGGGGTCTTCACGCAGGCGGGCTACTCGAGATGGCTCCGCCGCGTGCTCGGGCATGAGTTCGGATCTCCGCTCTACGGCGCGTAGATATATTGCTCATATAGATGTGTTGCACATCACCTACGTAAAGTCGATGATCGACAGATGGACGCGTCCATCGATGCTGTCACGAGAATCAACGATATCTACTGGTACGGCGTAATCGTTCTCCTCGTGGGCCTGGGCGCGTACTTCACCGTCTGGTCGCGGTTCGTGCAGTTTCGATTGATTCCCGACATGCTGCGTTCGATTGTCGAACGCGCCGAGCTGCTCCCCGACGGCACCAGGGGGATCTCCGCTTTCCGTGCGTTCTCGGTCTCGGCCGCCGCCCGCGTCGGTACCGGCAACATCGTCGGAGTCGGTATCGCGATCAGCGTCGGCGGGCCGGGTGCGGTGTTCTGGATGTGGACAATGGCCGTACTCGGTGCGGCGAGCGCGTTCATCGAATCCACGCTCGCCCAGCTGTACAAGGTGCGCGACCGCGACGGATTCAGGGGTGGTCCCGCGTACTACATGCTGCACGGGTTGCGGCGACGATGGATGGGCGCGATCTTCGCGGTCGTCATCACCCTCACCTACGGGTTCGCCTTCAACGCGGTGCAGGCCAACGCGATCGTCGATGCTGCTTCGGAGTCGATCGGGTTCGAAGGGCACGGGCCGGCCGCCCTCGTCGGGCTGGGAATCTCAGTGCTGGTCGCCGCCGTGATCTTCGGAGGAATACGGCGAATCTCGGTGGTCTCGGAGATCCTCGTGCCCCTCGTTGCGAGCGCATACATCGTGCTCGGGTTGCTGGTCGTGGTGCTCAACATCGGTGAAGTGCCGCGGATGTTCCAGCTGATCGTCGAGGACGCGTTCGGTATCCGCGAGGTGGTCAGCGGTGGATTCGGTGCGGCGTTCATGTACGGGGTCCGCCGGGGCCTGTTCTCCAACGAGGCAGGCATGGGTTCCGCGCCGAATGCTGGTGCCACTGCTGCTGTTTCGCATCCCGTCAAGCAGGGTCTGGTGCAGAGCCTGGGCGTCTACTTCGACACCCTGCTGATCTGCTCGATCACGGCGTTCATCATCTTGCTGTCCGACCCCGAGTACGGCACCCCGGCCGGTGCCTCGCTCACTCAGAACGCACTGGCTGCTCAACTCGGCGGCTGGACCGTGCATTTCCTCGCGATCGCCATCCTCCTTCTGGCCTTCACGTCGGTTATCGGCAACTACTACTACGGCGAGGTCAACGTCGAGTTCCTCACAGGTTCCCCGGGTGCGCTGCGGGGCTACCGGCTACTCGTCGTGGCATGCGTGTTCGGCGGGGCCATCGGGTCGCTTCCGATCGTGTGGGAGTTGGCCGACCTCACCATGGGTGTGATGGCAACGGTCAACCTCCTGGCGTTGATGCCGCTGTCGGGAGTCGCGTTCGCGTTGTTCGCGCATTACTCGCGTCAGCGTAAGCAGGGGATCGATCCGGTGTTCCATCGCGCTGACCTGCCGGAGATCCGCGGAGTACAGGTGTGGGAGGAGACGGCCACGCATGGCAGGATGTCCGAACATGGCTGAACAGACTCCTGCATCCGCTCCCACCGAATTGTGGGTCGAGCGCACCGGCACTCGTCTCTACACCGGGCGCAGCTCACGTGGCGCCGAGGTTCGCATCGGATCGGAATCGGTCGAGGGGGTCTTCACACCCGGCGAACTACTCAAGATAGCCCTGGCCGCGTGCTCGGGCATGAGTTCGGATTTCCCGCTCTCTCGGCGTCTCGGTGACGATTACGACGCGACCATTCGCGTCTCGGGTGCCGCCGACCGGGAAAACGAACTGTACCCTCACCTCGAGGAGGTCCTCGAACTCGATCTCAGTGAACTCGATGCCGAGGCGCAGGGGCGGTTGGTCGCGTTGGTCGAGCGTTCGATCGACAAGGTGTGCACCGTCGGGCGCACCCTGAAGGCCGGTACGAACATCACGTTGAAGGTCGAAACGGACTAGGTTTCCTGGTCCTGTTCTTGCTAGATTCTTTGGGCAAGAACGGAATTCGAGTTCACAGACCGTAGCGGAAGGGGGATCCCGTGCGGATGCGGCGGAGTACAGGAGCTGTCGGTGCGCTCGCGGCTGCTATCGGGCTCGTGTCCGGGGCCCCGGCGGCTGCCGAGATGTCCGTCGGCGCCAACCCTTGTCCGCAGTGGAGCGCCGTGACCGTTGCGGCCGGCTACGGGATGCTCGAGAACCTCGCGTTCGACGGCCAGGGCTCGATGCTGCTGTCGGAGTCGGCGCTCGTGGGTCCCGGCGCGGTCCGCGCGCTCGACGCGTCCGGCGCTCGCAGCACCCTCGTCGAGAACGTGAACGGACCCGGCGGCCTCGTCCTCGTCGGTGAGGACGCGTACTTCACCACCGGAAACACCGCGCTCTCGGGCCTGCTCGGGATCGCCGACGGCACCATCGACGCGGTCGACCTGGGCACCGGCGACCGACGCACCCTCGCGTCCGGTTTGGTGATGCCCAACGGCTTGACCAGGCTCGGCAACGGCGATCTGCTCACCACCCGTGATCTCGGGGCACCGGGCCTGACTCGGATTCCGGCCGAGCGCCCGGGCTCACCGGAGCTGGTGCGTGCCGATCTCGGTACCGTCAACGGCATCGCCACTCACGGCGACCGCGTGTATGTGAGCACCTCCTTCGATCCGGTGAGTGAGTTGAAGATCCTCTCGGCGAACGACCTTCACGGTCCGGTCCGGACGATCCCGCTGCCGGGTGTCGGGCCGCTCAACATCGCCGACGATCTCACCGTCGGTCCCGACGGCGCCGTCTACGTGACCTACAACCTCCCCGGGAAGGTACTGCGCGTGGATACCGCGACGGGCACCAGTTGCGAGATCGCGTCCGGTCTGACGCTGACCTCCTCGGTGCAGTTCGGGGCCGGTCGGGGGTGGGACGAAGCCTCGCTGTATGCAACGGGCTTCGACGGCACCGTCCGCCAACTGATCCCGCCCGTCCGATAATGGAACCCATGCACGACTCTGGCGCGACCGAACGACTCACGGCGTGGGTCCACGGCTACGTCCAAGGCGTCGGCTTCCGGTGGTGGACGCGCTCGCGTGCGCTCGAGCTGGGACTGATCGGCCACGCGACCAATCACACCGACGGCCGGGTTCTCGTGATCGCGGAGGGTCCGCGCCATGCCCTCGAACGGCTGCTGGTGCTGCTGCGGTCCGGACGGACGCCCGGAAGTGTGACTCTCGTCGTCGAGCACTTCGACGCGGCGCGCGGGGGTCTTTCCGGATTCGTCGAACGCTGAACCGCCGGTAGAGTCCACCGTCATGCACCTGAAGAGTCTGACGTTGAAAGGCTTCAAGTCCTTTGCGTCCGCAACGACTCTGCGGTTCGAGCCCGGCATCACCTGTGTCGTCGGTCCGAACGGCTCGGGCAAGTCCAATGTCGTCGACGCGCTCACCTGGGTGATGGGGGAACAGGGCGTCAAGGCGCTGCGCGGCGGCAAGATGCAGGACGTGATCTTCGCCGGCACCGCGGGACGGGCTGCGCTGGGGCGAGCAGAGGTGACGCTCACGATCGACAACTCCGACGGCGCGCTGCCGATCGACTACTCCGAGGTGTCGATCACGCGGCGGATGTTCCGTGACGGCGCCGGCGAGTACGAGATCAACGGGAACTCTTGTCGGCTGATGGATGTGCAGGAACTGCTCAGCGACTCTGGTATCGGCCGCGAAATGCACGTGATCGTGGGGCAGGGCCAGCTGGCGGCGATTCTCGAATCGCGCCCCGAGGAGCGGCGTGCGTTCATCGAGGAAGCCGCCGGGGTGCTCAAGCACCGCAGGCGCAAGGAAAAGGCGGTTCGCAAGCTCGAGTCGATGCAGGCCAACCTGGCCCGACTCACCGACCTCACCGCGGAACTGCGCCGACAGCTCAAGCCCCTCGGCAGACAGGCCGAGGTCGCACGCCGGGCCCAGACCGTGCAGGCCGACCTGCGCGATGCCCGGCTGCGACTGGCCGCCGACGACCTTGTGACCCGTCGGGCCGAACTCGAGAATCAGACGCACGACGAGAAGCTCACCCGCCAGCAGCAGGAGGCGGTCCAGACCGCCCTCGACGCCGCGACCGCCGAACTCGGCGGGCACGAGCAGGCCTTGACTCGGCTCGCCCCCCAGGCCGAGGCGGCGAGCCAGACGTGGTTTCAGCTGTCGGCACTCGCCGAACGGGTGAGCGCGACCATCCGCATCGCCCAGGAACGTGCGCGGCACCTCGAGACCGAGCCGGAGACCGGACGTGGGCAGGACCCGGACGAGATGGAGGCCCGGGCCGAGCGGATCGCGCAGGAGGAAGCTGAGCTGGTCGCGGCCGTCGAACTGGCCCGCGCGACGCTCGAGGCTGCCCGCGAGCAGCTCGCCGACCGGGAGGAGGCCGCCGCCGAGGCCGAGCGTGCGCACCTGGCGGCGGTGCGCGCCGTCGCGGACCGGCGGGAAGGACTGGCCCGCCTCGCCGGACAGATCGACACCTTGCAGACCCGCGCCGAGTCCGTGGACGCCGAGGTCGCTCGCCTCGACGTCGCGATCGAGGAGGCCCGGCAGCGTGGCGACGCGGCGCAGGCGGAGTTCGAGGCCGTCGAGGCCACGGTCGACGATCTCGACGCGGGCGAGGTCGGGCTCGACGGGCAGCACGAACGAGCCGTTGCCGCACTGAGTCTCGTCACGGCGCGGGTCGAGGAACTGCAGTCCGCCGAGCGTGAGGCCGGCCAGCAGGTCGCATCACTGAAGGCCCGCATCGACGCGCTGTCGATCGGGCTCGAACGCCGGGACGGCGGGGCCTGGCTGCTCGAACATCACGGCGGTCGTGGCCTCGCCGGGCCGGTAGCCGAACTGCTGCGTGTCCAACCCGGTTTCGAAGCGGCGGTCTCGGCCGTGCTGGGGCCGGCCGCCGACGCGATCGCCGCCGAGTCCGCTACGGCAGCCACGGCGGCTGTCCAGGCACTCAAGGATGCCGACGAGGGACGGGCCTCGATCCTGTTCGGGATCGAAAAGTCCACCCCGGCAACGCGGTCGGACCTTCCGAGTGGGGCCCGGTGGCTCGTCGACTTCGTCGACTGCCCCGACGGCGTGCGCGGCGGGACGGTCGCACTTCTGGACGGGGTCGCGGTGGTCGACTCGCTTGCCGACGGCCTCACACTGGTCCGACAGGTGCCCTCGGTTCGTGCCGTGACGCGAGACGGCGACCTCATCGGACCTGGTTGGATCGTCGGTGGATCCGACCGCCAGCCGAGCACGCTCGAGGTGCAGGCCGCGATCGACACGTCCGTAACGGGGCTCGAGGCAGCAGAACGCCATGCGGAGGAGCTATCGGCGGCCCTTGCCGGGGCACTCGCCGAGCAGAAAGACCGCGCGGAGGTGGCCGAGCAGACCCTCGCCGCCCTCCACGAATCCGACGCGAACATGTCCGCGGTCTACGAGCAACTGGGCCGATTGGGTCACGTGGTGCGCGCCGCACGGGACGAATCCGAGCGTCTCCTTACACAGCGCACGGAGGCCGAGACCGGACGGGCGGAGAATCTCGCGTCGCTCGCGGAGCTCGAGGAGCGGCTGCGTCTGGCGGAGCACGAACAGTCCGGCGCCGACCTGACGGATTCAGTCGGCGGGGACGGTACCGACACCGAGCGTGAGCTCGCATCGGCGGCTCTCGCAGAGGTGCGGGCCGTCGAGGTCGAGGCCCGGCTCGCGGTGCGGACGGCGGAAGAGCGTGCCGAATCAGTTCGTGGAAAGGCTGATTCACTGCGGAGAGCGGCGCAGGCCGAACGAGAGGCGCGTGCGCGGGCGGAGCGGGCCCTGCGGGCCCGTCAGGCTGCCGCGGCCGTCGCTGCAGCGGTCGCCGAGGCCGGTGCGCGGGTAGCGGCGCGGCTCGAGGGTGTGGTCGCGGCGGCCGTGGCGCATCGCGACGAGCTGACCCAGCTGCGTTCGGCGCACGCCGAGCAGGCCGAGGCCCTCAAGGAGCACGTCCGCGAGCTCACTGCCCAGATGTCGGCGCTCACCGACGCGGTCCACCGCGACGAGGTGGCACGTGCCCAGGCCGCGCTGCGAATCGAACAGCTCGAGGAGATGATCCTCGACCAGTTCGCGATGGCGCCCGACGATCTGATCGCCGAGTACGGCCCCGACGTGCCGCTGCCGCCGTCCGAGCTGGAGATTGCCGAGTACGAGCAGGCACGAGACCGTGGTGAACAGGTGGTGGCCCCGGCTCCGCAGCCGTACGACCGAGCAACGCAGGAGCGGCGGGCCAAGCGAGCCGAGAAGGACCTAGCGACACTCGGCAAGGTCAACCCGCTCGCGCTGGAGGAATTCGCCGCGCTCGAGGAGCGCTACAACTTCCTCTCCACTCAACTCGAGGACGTCAAGAACGCCCGCCAAGACCTGCTCGGCGTGGTGGCCGACGTCGACGCGCGGATCCTGCAGCTGTTCAGCGAGGCCTACGCCGACGTCGAGCGCGAGTTCGTCGAGGTGTTCGCGACGCTGTTCCCCGGCGGTGAGGGTCGGCTCGTCCTCACGGACCCGTCAGACATGCTCATCACCGGCATCGACGTCGAGGCTCGGCCGCCCGGCAAGAAGGTCAAGCGCCTGTCGCTGCTCTCCGGTGGCGAGAAGTCGCTTACCGCGGTTGCGATGCTGGTGGCGATCTTCCGGGCCCGGCCGTCGCCGTTCTACGTCATGGACGAGGTCGAGGCCGCACTCGACGACACCAACCTGCGGCGGCTGATCGGTCTGTTCGAGCAGCTGCGGGAAAAGTCGCAGCTGATCGTGATCACGCACCAGAAGCCGACGATGGAGGTCGCCGACGCGCTGTACGGCGTCAGTATGCGGGGCGACGGCATCACCACCGTCATCTCGCAACGTCTGCGCGGTCAGGACCTGACAGTGTCGGGCTGACCGAGGTCCCGCAGCCTGACAGGATGTTGGGGTGAGTACCGGAGCCTGGATAGCAATCGCGGCCGTGCTGGCCGTCCTCGTCGTTGCGCTCGTCGTCGGCTTTACGTTGGCGCGACGCCGACGGATCAGCCTCGCCGCTCCTGAGAAGCCCGAGCTGACCGAGCCCAAGGACCAATCGGGCGGTTATCAAGCAGGTGGAGGATTCAACTTCAGCCGGGGACCGTCGGCCACCGCGCCGCCGGTTCCGCCGACCGCGCCTACTGCTGAGCCCCCTACCGCGGAGCCGGAGCCGATTGCGCCCCCCGCGCCCGAGCCGGGGCCGGTTGCACCGCCCGCGCGTGAAGTGAAGCCGACCGCGCCCCCGGAGCCGGTCGTCGAGCCGAAGCCTGCTGCAGAACCTGAGCCAGTCGCGGAGCCCGAGGCGCCCGCGGCTCCCGAGCCGGTCGTCGAGCCTGAGCCAGTTGTAGAGGCCGCGCCTGTCGTCGCGCCCGAGGCCGCCGCTCCCGCGGAACCGGAGGCGCCCGCGATCGAGGAGATTGCGCCAACCGCCGGCCGCCTCGACCGGCTGCGCGGCCGCCTGTCTCGCTCGCAGAACGCGGTCGGCAAGAGCCTGCTCGGTCTGCTCGGCGGCGGCGACCTCGACGAGGACTCGTGGGAGGAGGTCGAGGACACGCTGCTGATCGCAGACATCGGCGCCGCTACCACGACCAAGATCGTCGAGCGCCTGCGCGAGGAGATGGCCGCACGCGGCGTGCGCACCGAGGCCGAGGCGCGTGCCCTGCTGCGTGAGGTCCTGATCGACGAGCTGCGTCCGGACCTGGATCGCTCGATCCACGCGCTGCCGCACCCCGATCACCCCGCCGTGCTGCTGATCGTCGGCGTCAACGGCACCGGCAAGACCACCACCACCGGCAAGCTCGCCCGCGTCCTCGTCGCCGACGGGCGCCGTGTCCTGCTCGGCGCGGCCGACACGTTCCGTGCCGCCGCGGCCGACCAACTACAGACGTGGGCCGAACGCGTCGGTGCCGAAGTGGTGCGCGGCAAGGAAGGCGGCGACCCTGCCGCAATCGCGTTCGACTCCGTCTCCAAGGGCATCGAGGACGGCATCGACGCGGTGGTCATCGACACCGCTGGCCGTTTGCACACAAAGACCGGCCTGATGGACGAACTCGGCAAGGTCAAGCGTGTGGTCGAGAAGAAGGCCGGCGTCGACGACGTGCTGCTGGTGCTCGACGCCACCGTCGGGCAGAACGGTCTCATGCAGGCCCGTGTGTTCGCGGAGGTCGTCGACATCACCGGTGTGGTGCTCACCAAGCTCGACGGCACCGCCAAGGGCGGCATCGTCTTCCAGGTTCAGCACGAACTCGGCGTGCCGGTCAAGCTCGTCGGCCTCGGTGAGGGCGCCGACGATCTCGCCCCCTTCGAGCCGGAGGCGTTCGTAGACGCGTTGCTCGGCTGAGAGTCCTTCACACGCTGCTGCCCGGTTCCGGCTCTGTGGGGCCGGGCAGCGGTTGTGTGCGGGCAGGGTGAGGCACTACTCCGTCGGGCGTCACGTCTGCGTGCGAGCGTGCCAGGAATCGCCGTTTGACGCCGTGTGGGAAACCACGAAACCTGCGCGCAACACGATCGGCCAATCCGTTCACCTATCCGAAACTCGGCGAAACCACGGATGAAACACCACCTGAGCACTCTTTGTCCCCAGACATTCAAACTCTGATGAGGAGGCTCACCGTGGACTTTCCCACTCTCGGAGCCCCGGACACTGGGGATACCGCGTGGATGCTTATGGCAGCCGCGCTGGTGCTCTTGATGACGCCGGGCCTTGCGTTCTTCTACGGCGGCATGGTCCGCGCGAAGAGCGTGCTGAACATGATCATGATGAGCGTCGGCGCAATAGGCGTCGTCGGCGTGCTCTGGGCGCTGTTCGGCTACTCCATCGCCTTCGGTAACGACCTGGGCGGCGGGCTGATCGGGGATCCGACCGAGTTCTTCGGGCTGGGGGGCCTGTTCGGGGGCGACTACTGGGGCGAGACGGATGGGGCGGTCCCGGTCGTCGGTACTATTCCGGCGCTCGTGTTCGTCGCTTTCCAGGGAATGTTCGCGATCATCACCGTCGCCCTGATCTCGGGCGCGGTTGCCGACCGCATGAAGTACGGCGCCTGGCTGCTCTTCGCGGGCCTGTGGGCCACGGTCGTCTACTTCCCGGTCGCGCACTGGGTGTTCTCGTTCGACGGTTCCACCGCCGAGACCGGTGGTTGGATCGCCAACCAGCTCGAGGCGATCGACTTCGCCGGTGGTACCGCTGTGCACATCAACGCCGGTATCGCGGGCCTGGTGCTCGTTCTGATTCTGGGTAACCGCCGCGGCTGGCCCAAGACGCCGTTCCGTCCGCACAACCTGCCGTTCGTGATGCTCGGCGCCGCGCTGCTGTGGTTCGGCTGGTTCGGGTTCAACGCCGGTTCGGCGGTCGGGTCCAACGGAGCCACGGGTGCCGCGTTCCTCACCACGGTCGTCGCGACCGCTGCCGCGCTGCTGGCCTGGCTGCTGGTGGAGAAGATTCGTGACGGCCACGCCACCACCCTCGGCGGCGCGTCGGGCATCGTCGCCGGTCTGGTCGCCATCACCCCGGCCGCCGCCTCGGTGGACGTCTTCGGCGCCATCTTCATCGGTGTCGCTTCCGGTGTGCTGGCTGCCCTCGCCGTCGGCCTCAAGTACCGCTTCGGCTACGACGACTCGCTCGACGTCGTCGGCGTCCACCTCGTCGGTGGCCTCGTCGGCACCATGCTGGTCGGTCTGGTCGCGACCGACGCCGCTCCGACCGGTATCAACGGACTGTTCTACGGCGGCGGATTCGACCAGCTGTGGCGTCAGGCGGTCGGCGCGGGTGCCGTACTTCTGTACTCGCTTGTCGCTACGGCCGTCATCGCGCTTATCGTGAAGGCCACGATCGGACTGCGGGTTCCCGCCGAGGCCGAGGAGGGTGGCGTGGACGAGAGCGAGCACGCCGAGACCGCCTACGACTTCGTCGCGCACTCGGGTAGCCCGGTCACGGGTCGCACACCTGCGCCCGCCACTGTAGCCGCCAGGGAGGTATGAGGTTATGAAGCTGATCACCGCAATCGTCAAGCCGTTCACGCTCGAGGACGTCAAGACTGGGCTCGAACAAGCCGGTGTGCTCGGGATGACCGTCAGCGAGGTCCAGGGTTACGGGCGGCAGAAGGGCCACACCGAGGTCTACCGCGGCGCCGAGTACTCGGTCGACTTCGTGCCCAAGGTGCGCGTCGAGGTCGTCGTGGACGACTCCGTCGTCGACAAGGTCGTCGAGGTGATCATCGAGGCCTCCCGCACCGGCAAGATCGGTGACGGGAAGGTCTGGGTCACGCCGGTCGAGTCCGTTATCCGGGTTCGCACCGGGGAGCGGGGAGCGGATGCGATCTGACCCTCACGGGTCTGGCTTCGACGGCCCCGACCCAGTCGCCGGTATGGCGGCCGGGTCGGGGCCGTCCGGCTCTCGAGGCCCCGACGCGTACCACCCCGACGACGCCCGGGATCTCGCGCGGGCCCGCGAACGACTACTCGTGGGAGGCACCCGGCACCATCGCCTCGACGCCGCCTCGCTGCGGCAGGCGCTGGTCGATCTGTACGAGTTCTGGCTCACCCGAAAGGGGAACGAGCTCGGCATCGAACCCGAGTCCGGGTTCGCGATCGTCGCCGTCGGCGGGCTCGCGCGAAGCGAGATGCTGCCGTACTCCGATCTGGATCTGATCCTGCTGCACGACGACGTCGATCCGGCACAGGTCGCGAAGGTGGCGGATCAGCTGTGGTACCCGTTGTGGGACGCACACATCAAACTCGATCACAGCGTTCGGACGGTGCCGCAGGCTCTCCAGGTCGCGGCCTCTGATCTCACCGCCGCCCTCGGGATGCTCGAGGCTCGGCACATCGTCGGCGACGCCGAACTGAGCGACCTGCTCATCGGCGGGGTGCGCCGGCAATGGCGTACCGGGATCCCTTCCCGCTTCGACGAACTCGTCGAGCAGACGGAGGCGCGCTGGGCTCGCAGCGGGCAGATCGCTCACCGCGCCGAACCGGACATCAAGAACGGGCGCGGCGGTCTGCGGGACGTTCAACTCCTCAACGCCCTGTCCATCGCGCAGCTCACGGACGGGATGCCCGGCCTGGGACCGCAGACCCCTGGTGGCGGGCTGGCGCTGGCGCATCGGCGCCTGCTCGACGTCCGCACCGAATTGCACCGGGTGGCCCGTCGCTCACGCGACCAGCTGCGGGCGCAGGATGCCGACGAGATCGGGGCCGCACTGCGCATCGGTGACCGGTTCGATCTGGCCCGCACCCTCAGCGATTGCGCCCGGACGATCGGGTACTCGGTCGATGTGGGTTTGCGAACCGCGAGCAATGCGTTGCCGCGGCGAGGACTGTCGGTGCTGCGCCGTGTGCCGATTCGTCGGCCGATCGACGAGGGGGTCGTCGAGCAGTCGGGTGAACTCGTTCTTGCTCGTGATGCCCAGCCCAAACGAGATCCGGGGCTGGTGGTGCGGGTCGCGGCGGCGTCGGCGTCGACCGGGCTGCCGATCTCGGCGTCGACGCTGGGGCGGTTGGCGGACAGTGCACCCGAGCTGCGCGAGCCCTGGCCGAAGAGCGCGCTCGGGGATCTCCTGGTGTTGCTCGGCTCGGGGCAGCGTGCGATCCCGACGATCGAGGCCCTCGACCGGACCGGGTTGTGGGGTCGGCTGCTGCCCGAGTGGGGAGCGGTACGGGACCTGCCTCCTCGCGACGCGGTACACACCTGGACCGTCGACCGCCACCTCGTCGAGACCGTTGCCCAGGCGAGCGCGCTCACGACCAGTGTCGCGCGGCCCGACCTGCTGATGCTGGGCGCACTCCTGCACGACATCGGCAAGGGACGGGACGGCGATCACAGTGTCGTCGGAGCCGAGTTGGCCGCGCAGATAGGGGCGCGTCTGGGGCTGTGGCCGTCCGACATCGAATTGCTGACCGGAATGGTGCGCCACCACCTGTTGCTGGTGCATACCGCGACCCGACGTGATCTCGACGATCCGGCGACTGTCGAGATGGTGGTCGAGACGCTCGGCGGCGACCCGGCGCTGCTCGAACTGCTGCAGGCCCTGTCCGAGGCGGACTCGCTCGCGACAGGCCCGGGGGTGTGGGGCGACTGGAAGTCGTCGCTCATCGGGGAACTGGTGCGCAAGTGCCGGCTCACGATGGCGGGCGAGCCGCTGCCGGTGCCGGAACCGATCGACCCGGCACTCGTGGCCGTGGCGGAGGCGGGCGGGATACATGTAACGCTGCATCCGGGCACCTCGGCGCACACCTATGTGGTGACGGTCGTCGCATCCGACACGCCCGGACTGCTGTCGCACTCGGCGGGGGTGCTGGCCCTGAACTCGCTGCGGGTGCTGTCGGCTTCGGTGGGTCACTACGAAGACTCGGCGATCAACTCCTTCGTCGTGTCTCCCCGGTTCGGCACGCCGCCGCAGGCCGGGCTGCTGCGTCAGGAACTCATCCGGGCGATTGCGGGGCAGATCGACGTTCTCGCCCAGCTCGACACGAAGGAGCGGGAGGCGCGTGAGCAGCAGGTCCTCGATGACAGCGCCATGGCGGGTGTGCCCGTCCAGTACGCGCAGGCTCCGCCACGGGTCATCTGGCTCGACCCCGCCGAGGGCGGGGCCGCCGAACCGGGTGAGGTGATCGTGGAACTGCGCGCGGAGGACCGGCTGGGCCTACTGAGTCGACTGTCCCGAGTCTTCGAACGGTTCGGTGCGGACGTGCGCTGGGCGAAGGTGAGCACGCTCGGTTCCTCGGTGGTCGACGCATTCTGCGTTCGGTTGACCGACGGCGACACCCGTACCCGCCGGGAACAACTCTCGCGGGCGATACTGGCCGTCGTGCCGGCTCCGGAGCCGAAGAAGCCCGACGCAGATCCGAACGACCCGGAGCCCGAGGTGAGCAAATGAACAGTAGAGCTCGCCCGGCTGGCCCGGGTTGCCGCGCGGCGGCGCCGAATCGAACGGTTACCCTGGTCGAAGAAATATCCACGGCCTTCGCATAGAGCTCAGGAGCGCATTCGGTGTTCGAATCCCTTTCCGACCGGTTGACCGGAGCCCTCAAGGATCTGCGTGGCAAGGGTCGACTCTCCGGAGCCGACATCGACGCCACCTGCCGCGAGATCCGTCTTGCGCTCCTCGAGGCCGACGTCGCGCTTCCCGTCGTTCGCACGTTCATCGCGAAGATCAAGGAACGCGCGAAGGGCGCCGAGGTCTCGGCGGCGCTCAACCCCGCGCAGCAGGTCGTCAAGATCGTCAACGAGGAGCTCATCGGCATCCTCGGTGGTGAGACGCGGCGCGTGCAGTTCGCGAAGACCCCGCCGACGGTGATCATGCTGGCCGGTCTGCAGGGTTCCGGTAAGACCACACTCGCCGGCAAGCTCGCCAAGTGGCTGAAGGACCAGGGGCACACCCCGCTGCTGGTGGCGTGTGACCTCCAGCGTCCCGGCGCCGTCAGCCAGCTGCAGATCGTCGGTGAGCGAGCGGGTGCGGCCGTGTTCGCGCCCCACCCCGGCACCTCCGTGGGCGGCGGCGAGAACCCCCTGGGCATCTCGGCCGCCGACCCCATCGAGGTGGCGCGCGCCGGCGTCGAGGAGGCGCGCGCCAAGCAGTACGACGTCGTGGTCGTGGACACCGCCGGCCGTCTCGGCATCGACGCCGACCTGATGGCCCAGGCTGCGGGCATCCGGGACGCCGTCCAGCCCGACGAGACGCTCTTCGTGCTCGACGCGATGATCGGTCAGGACGCCGTCAGCACCGCGGAGGCGTTCCGTGCAGGCGTCGGATTCACCGGTGTCGTGCTCACCAAGTTGGACGGCGACGCCCGCGGTGGCGCCGCGCTCAGCGTCCGCGAGGTCACCGGTGAGCCGATCCTGTTCGCGTCGACCGGTGAGAAGCTCGAGGACTTCGACGTCTTCCACCCGGACCGCATGTCCAGCCGCATCCTCGGGATGGGCGACGTGCTCACGCTCATCGAGCAGGCCGAGCAGGTGTTCGACGCCAAGCAGGCGGAGGCCACTGCGACGAAGATCGGTTCGGGGGAGTTGACCCTCGAGGACTTCCTCGAGCAGATGATGGCGGTGCGCCGCATGGGCCCGATCGGCAACCTGCTCGGGATGCTCCCGGGTGCCGGTCAGATGAAGGACGCGCTCACGAACGTCGACGAGAAGCATCTCGACCGCATCCAGGCGATCATCCGCGGTATGACCCCGGAGGAGCGTGCGAACCCGAAGATCATCAACGGCTCGCGCCGTCTGCGCATCGCGAACGGTTCGGGCGTCAAGGTATCGGACGTCAATCAGCTCGTCGACCGTTTCTTCGAGGCCCGCAAGATGATGGCCGCGATGGCTGGGCGTATGGGGATGCCAGGCGCCCGCAAGCAGATGCGCGGGAAGAAGGGCAAGAAAGGCAAGAAGGGCGGCAAGGGCCCGACCCCACCGAAGGTCAAGGGCGGATTCCCAGGCGGTCTGCCTGCAGGGATGCCCGGCGGGATGCCGACCGGATTCCCGGACCTGTCGAAGATGCCGAAGGGTCTCGACCAGCTGCCCCCGGGGCTCGAGGACATCGACCTGTCGCAGCTGAAGCTCCCCAAGAAGTAGCCCACGCGTGGGCTCGTTTCACGTGCGGGGCATTGGCCTGCCCGGCGAGCAGCCGGTCGAGCTGTGGATCCGGAACGGGGAGTTTTCCGATGAGCCGGTGCCCGGGGCGCAGACGCTGTGCACCGAGGGCTGGGTCCTGCCCGGCCTCGTCGACGCCCACTGCCACATCGGTATCCGGTACGGCGGTGGCGCCGAGGACCTTGGCGGCGCGCTCGCGCAGGCCCGCATCGAGCGGGACCGGGGTGTGCTCCTGGTGCGCGACGCCGGATCGCCCGTCGACACCCGTTCACTCGACGACGTCGCAGGCCTACCCCGGATCATCCGGGCCGGACGGCACATTGCCAGGCCCAAGCGGTACGCGCGGGAACTGCCGGTGGACCTCGAGGACGAGTCGCAGTTGCCAGACGAGGTGGTGCGTCAGGCACGCGCCGGCGACGGCTGGGTGAAGTTGGTGGGGGACTGGATCGACCGCGAGGTCGGCGACCTCGCGCCGTTGTGGAGTGACGAGATCCTCGCCGACGCGGTCGAGGCCGCGCACCGCGAGGGTGCTCGGGTCACAGCGCATGTGTTCGGCGAGGATGCGCTGCCGGGCCTGATCAACGCCGGAATCGACTGCATCGAGCATGGCACCGGCCTGACCGACACCACGATCGCCATGATGGCCGAACGCGGCACGGCGCTGGTGCCGACACTGATCAACATCGACAACTTCCCCGAGATCGCGGACGGCGCTACACGATTCCCGGTCTACGCCGCGCACATGCGGGACCTGTACGAGCGGGTGAACGACACTATCGGGGCTGCCCACGACGCGGGAATCCCGATCTACGCGGGCACCGACGCGGGTGGGCACGTGCGCCATGGCCGGATCGCCGACGAGGTCGAGGCACTCGGCAAGGTGGGCATGGCACCCACGGAGGCGCTCGGTGCGGCGTGCTGGAACGCGCAGGATTGGCTCGGCGGCGGTGGATTCGAAGCAGGTTCGCCAGCGGATCTGATTGTCTACGAACAAGATCCGAGGACGGGTCCGAGAGTGCTCGAGGAGCCATCGCTCGTGATGGTCGGCGGCGAGGTCGTGACGACGCGAGGATCGTTCGCCTGACATTGAGCCCCCGGCTTCGGCGGCACACACCTTCTGTCGTGTTCACACACCGATTCCGCACGCAGCACGTGGGCGATTTCGGCCGAAGCGGTGTGCTGTGAGTCGAGGTGTCGGAGCGGTGAACTTTCGCGTCCCGGTCACGGCCTCGATCCTGGTGCAATGGGTCCGACGGATCGTGATGGTGCGCGAGGGGGGACTTGAACCCCCACGTCCTAAGACACTGGAACCTAAATCCAGCGCGTCTGCCAATTCCGCCACTCGCGCGAGCGCTCAACAGCCTACGCCACTGTAGGCCGGGGTGGATCGTCGGGACCGTCCGAGCGGGCGGCTCCACGAAGGGGGCGAGGCAGTCGGGGTCTGCGGGCCGGAACGGTCCCACGGGCTCGGACAACTACATGGACTTGCGTGTGCCCCTGTAGGGAGGAACTCCGGCGAAAAACGTTTGTGTTCAACGGGGTCCGTGCCGATGACGCCATGCTCTCGGCGGCAGCCGTCGGCGGTGCAGGGAGCACCTCGAGGAAGTACCTCTTGCGCCCGCCTGGAAGTGGGTTCACAGTGGCGTACGACCGGACGCGTCCTCGACAAACAGTGGCGCGGCGGCCGCCTGCCACATTTGGTCCGAGGAGGTCCATATGTCCAGATCGTTCAGTGTCAACGGCCGCGAGTACGAGGTGCCCGACCTGCCAGTGGTCGTGATATGCATCGATGGCAGTGAACCGGAGTACCACCAAGAGGCCATCGAGGCGGGGCGGATGCCGTGGCTGGAGGCGACGCTGGCGGGCGGCGGCACTTACATTCCTGCCCACTGTGCGATGCCCGCCCTTACCAATCCCAACAACGTCTCCATCGCTACCGGGCGGCCGCCCAAATACCACGGCATCAGCGGCAACTACATCTTCGACACCGCGACCGGCGAGGAGGTGTTGATGAATGACAAGAAGTTCCTGCGAATTCCGAGCATATTTGCGGCTGCCAACGAGTCGGGTCTCGACGTCGCCGTCGTCACCGCCAAGGACAAACTTCGTCGCCTGCTGGGTGCCGGGCTCGTCGAAGAGGGGCCGAACCTCGACGGAACTCCCGGGATGACGGCTCCGTCTCGGCAGGGCATCTGCTTCTCTGCCGAGAAGGCCGACGAGGCAACGATCGAGTCGAATGGCGTCGGCGACGTCCTGAGCTTCGTGAATAGGCCGCTACCCGCGGTGTACTCGGCCGACCTGAGCGAATTCGCGCTCGCCGCCGGCGTCAAGATCCTCCAGACCCGTAGGCCGGACCTGATGTACTTGACCCTGACCGACTTCATCCAGCACAAGCACGCGCCCGGCACCGAGGTCGCGAACGCCTTCTACGAGATGATCGACCGGTACGCGAGCGAACTCGATGCGCTCGGAGCCATCGTCGCGGTCACGGCAGACCACGGCATGAGCGCGAAGTCGTTGACGGACGGCACCCCGAGGGTCATCTTCGTCGAGGACGAGGTCAAGCGCATTCTTGCCGGGCTCGACGCGCCAACCGACGGCGTCCGGGTCATCCTGCCGATCACCGACCCGTACACCGTCCATCACGGCGCGCTCGGCTCGTTCGCGAGTGTGTACCTGCCTTCGGGCGCCGACGTCGACGCCGTCTCCCGAGCACTGGCCGGCATCGACGGCATCGAGGCCGTGCACGAGCGACAGGAGGCGGCCGACCGCTATGAACTTCCCGCCGATCGTATCGGCGACCTCGTCGTCTTGGCCGAGAAGAACACCGCCGTCGGAAGGTTCGCAGAGTGGCACGATCTGACGCAGCTCGACGCGCCGCTGCGCTCACACGGGGCACTCGGCGAACTGCAGATCCCGTTCGTGATCAACCGGAAGCTGGAGCAGCCAGAGCCAGTCGACACCCACCTAGGCGACGGCTCGGCTCGCGTGCACAACTACGACGCATTCTGGGTCGCGACGACCGCGCTCAGCCGTAGACAGCGCACCCGGCCCACCCCTGTGTGAATTCCCGCTCGTGACAAAAGATGCCGCCCGAATAGCCGGCGACGGCCCGAGACCGCACGGATGCCCGTCGACGATTCCGGCATCGCGCGTCCGGTAACCGACACCGACCTCCGTGGCTTGCAGCGGCGCATGTTGCTTGTGCCGATCGAACCGGCGTCATCGTTGGAGACGCTGACGAGACGTCGGCGGTGCCGCCAGTGTGAAGTGTGGGATGCTGGACGAGAGACCAAGACCACAGGGGGAATCAGTGATGGGGTTCTACGACGATCGGATCGTTCCACGGCTGGTGAACATTGCGTGCGGGATGTCCCTGACCGAACCGTTCCGCAAACGAGTGTGCGCCGACCTGCGCGGCCGAGTTGTCGAAATCGGCTTCGGATCGGGTCTCAACGTCCCGTTCTACCCATCCACCATCGAATCGATCAGCGCCGTCGAGCCTGCCGACCTCGGCTGGAAACTGGCGGCCAAACGGCTAGCAACCTCCACGGTTCCCGTCGAACGATCCGGACTCGACGGGGAATCACTTCCCTTCGACGACAACACCTTCGACTCCGCGCTGTCGACCTGGACGATGTGCACCATCCCCGACGTAGACGCCGCGCTGCGCGAAGTGCGGCGCGTCCTCAAGCCCGGTGGCACCCTGCACTTCGTAGAGCACGGGCTCGCTCCACACGAGAAGGTCCGGCGCTGGCAGTACCGGCTCGAACCGATCCAGAAGGCCGTAGCCGGCGGCTGCCACCTGACCCGCGAGATCCCCGCCATCGTGCGGGCCGCTGGCTTCGAGATCCAGGACCTCGACACCTTCTACGAGGAGGGCACCCCGAAGTTCCTGGGCGCCCTATCCCTCGGGGTCACTGCACCGGTCGAGAAGTGATAGACGAGCCCGACCGTGTCGAGGCAGAGCGGGTGGCGGGCTGCGAGGTCAGTTCGGCGATGAGCGCTTCGACCCGGGCTTTGATCTCATCGCGGATCGGCCGGACGGCTTCGATGCCCTGACCGGCGGGGTCGTCGAGTACCCACTCGCGGTAGGACTTTCCGGGTAGAACAGGGCAAGTGTCGCCGCAGCCCATTGTGATGACGACGTCCGATGCGCGGACAGCGTCGACGGTGATGATCTGCGGGGTCTGATCGGAGATGTCGATCCCGACCTCGGCCATTGCTGCGACCGCGGCCGGGTTCACCTGGCCGACCGGCGCACTGCCGGCCGAGCGGACCCTGATCCGATCACCGGCCAGGTGGGTCAGGAACCCGGCTGCCATCTGGGAGCGACCGGCGTTGTGGACGCAGACGAACATCACGCTCGGGGGTGTAGACATCGGTTCGGACTCCTTCACGAGCGAGGACATCTGTGAGGGCCTGACCGGAGGCTACACCGGAGCTAGCCACAACTCCGTGATAGCGAAGTAGCCCCGAAGACGACCACCATTGCCATGCAGCGGTTCAAGGCCACGGTGATCAGTCCGGCTCGATCGGCCGAGTGTGTGCCGACCTGCCTCCGGGACGTGACGCACGTCGGGGCCGTGTAGTCAAGAGGGTCACGAAACTATAACGATCAACATGAGGATTTCCTCAGGTTTGTGGACGTCCAAGCATGCACGCTGACCCGCAGAGACCCTGTCTACCGACGGGTCACTTTCGGGTGAATATGTGTCCAATGTCACTCGATACTCGCTGGTAGGAAGGGTGCCCCGGCGAAAACGTGAGGAACCCCTCATGATTCTGTGCCAACCTCGGAGTACCCGGGTTCGCTGCTCGAAGGCGTACCCGAGAGGCGCCGCGGGTTGTCCGAGTTGTCCCGAGACGTCGATGTCTGAGACGAGACGTCGTCGATGTCCCGAGTTCTCTCTGAGAACCGCGCGTCCGCTCGGCCCAGGCCGGCCGACCATGACCATCCAGCGTTCGGGAACCAGGAGAGGACACAACTTCGGTGACGATCGACGACACTGCAGGAAACGGACGAACCTCGAAGGACCACAGCCGAATCGGCGCGGAGCGTCACGCGGTGCGGCCGGGCGCCCAGCGGCCGCTCGTGGACCGATTGCGCGCGGGCGAACCCTATGCGCTCGCATTCGGCGGGCAGGGCGCGCCCTGGCTCAGCGCGCTCGAGGAACTCACCAGGGACAGCGGTCTTGAGCCCGCACTCACTGAATTGGTCAACGAGGCCGCCGCGATCCTCGAACCGGTCGCGCAGGATCTGCTCATAGTGCGCCCCGTTGGCTTCGACCCGATCGCGTGGATCCTCGAGCGGGAGCTTGCCGAGGACGACGGCGCGACCTCCGGCCCGTCCACGGCCGCGCTCACCTCGGCGGCGGTGTCGCTGCCGGGCGTGCTCCTCACCCAGCTCGCCGCGCTGCGTGCACTGGCGCAGCAGGGCCTCTCGCCGGCTGTCACCGAGCCTGTGGCCACCATCGGGCACTCGCAGGGGCTCATCGCCGCAGCGGCCGTTCACGGTGGTGGTGCCGCGGACGGCGCACTGCTCGCGACCGCTCAGCTTCTCGGCGCCGCCGCCGGTCTCGTCGGACGCCGCCGCGGGATCATCGCAGCCGCTGACCGTTCGCCGATGCTCGCCGTTTCCAACGTCGACCCCGAACGTCTCGCTGCGATCGTCGCCGAACTGGCCGAGGGCGTCGGTGAGGAACGCGCGGCCGTCATGGCAATCCGCAACGGGCGTCGTCGCGTCGTATTGTCCGGTCCGCCCGCGCAGCTCGCTCGCGTGCAGAAGCGCTGTGAGCAGATCGCTGCGGAAGAGACCCACGCGCGGGAGGTCAAGTCCCGTGGTGGCTCTGCGTTCTCACCCGTCTTCGAGTCGCTGTCGGTCGAGGTCGGGTTCCACCACCCGGCGCTGCAGGAGGCCGTCGAGATCGTTGGTGGCTGGGCTGCCCGCTGTGGCCTGGACGCCGATCAGGTGCGTGCGCTCGCCCAGGCCGCCCTGGTCGATCCCATCGACTGGGTAGACGCCGTGGAGGGCGCCATCGAGTCCGGCGCCGCGTGGATCCTGGACCTCGGCCCCGGCGACCTGCTCACCCGCATGACCTCCGCGACCCTGCGCGGTCAGGGGGTGGGGATCGTCGCCGCCTCCACCCGTGGCGGCCACCGCAACCTGCTCACCCCGGGTGCCGCTCCCGAGGTGTCGCACGCCTGGGCCGAGTTCGCGCCCAAGACCATCCAGCTGCCCGATGGCCGCGTCGCGGTCGAGACCGCGTTCACCCGGCTGACCGGCCGCTCGCCGATCCTGCTCGCAGGCATGACCCCCACGACCGTCGACCCCGCGATCGTCGCGGCCGCCGCCAACGCCGGTCACTGGGCCGAACTCGCCGGAGGAGGACAGGTCACCGAGCAGATCTTCGCCTCCCACGTCGAGGAGCTGAAGGGTCTGCTCGAGCCCGGCCGTGCCGTCCAGTTCAATTCGCTCTTCCTGGACCCGTACCTGTGGAAGCTGCAGGTCGGTGGCAAACGCCTGGTGCCGCGCGCCCGCGCGGCTGGTGCGCCGTTCGACGGCGTCGTCGTCTCCGCCGGTATCCCGGAACTCGAGGACGCGGTCTCGCTCATCGACGAACTGACCGAGGCGGGCTTCAGCTACGTCGCGTTCAAACCCGGCACCCTCGCGCAGATCCGCTCCGTGATCCGCATCGCCAACGAGGTGCCGGACTTCCCGGTCATCGTGCACATCGAGGGCGGACGCGCCGGCGGGCACCACTCGTGGGAGGACCTCGACGACCTGCTCCTGGACACCTACGCCGAGCTGCGCACTCGCGGCAACCTCGTGCTGTGCGTCGGCGGCGGTATCGGCACTCCGCAGCGAGCTGCCGACTACCTAACCGGAAGCTGGTCCAGCGCATACGGCTTCCCCGCGATGCCGCTCGACGGCATCCTCGTCGGCACCGCCGCGATGGCGACACTCGAGGCCACCACCTCGCCCGAGGTCAAGCAGATGCTGGCGGACACCCCCGGTACCCCGGACTGGGTCGGTGCGGGAACCGCTCAGGGCGGCATGGCTTCGAGCCGCAGCCAGCTCGGCGCCGACATCCACGAGATCGACAACACGGCGTCGCGCACGGGTCGTCTGCTCGACGAGGTCGCCGGTGACGCCGAAGCGGTCGCCGCCCGCCGCGACGAGATCATCGCCGCGCTCGACGCGACCGCCAAGCCGTACTTCGGTGATGTCTCGTCCATGACCTATCGGCAGTGGTTGCGCCGCTACCTGGAACTAGCGGTCGGCGTCGATTCCCCTCAGGCGTTCGACTGCGGCGGCGACGTGCAGGATGCAATCGCCGACGCGACCCGCTCGGTGTGGCTGGACGTCTCGTGGCGCGACCGCTTCGGCGAGATGCTCCAGCGTGCCGAGGCGCGCCTGCACCGCAACGACCGCGGTCCGATCCGGACGTTGTTCGCCGACCCGGCCACGCTCGAACGGCCGTTCGCCGCGCTGTGTGCGCTCGAGGCCGCGTACCCGGACTACGCAACCACTCTCCTGCACCCGGCCGACGTGCCGTTCTTCGTCGCCTTGTGCAAGACCCCCGGCAAGCCGGTCAACTTCGTGCCCGTCGTCGACGGTGACGTGCGCCGTTGGTGGCGGTCGGATTCGCTGTGGCAGGCGCACGATGCGCGCTACCGCGCCGACCGGGTCTGCATCATCCCCGGCCCCGTCTCGGTCGCCGGCATCACCCGCGTCGACGAGCCCGTCGGCGAGCTGCTCGACCGTTTCGAGAAGGCCACCGCCGACGAATTGGTCGCCGACGGCGCCACCCCGACCCGGGTCGCGGGGCGTCGCCACGGCGGCTTCGGGACCGGCCTTCTCGACGCCGTTCTGACGGCACCCGACGTGCTGTGGGCGGCACGTCTGACGCGAAACCCGGTCCGCCGTCTCGGTGAGGTCGCCGAATGGACGATCGAGTCCGACAACGTCGCGAGCCACGACAAGACCGGTGCCCGTCTCGTCGTCGCCGACGAGGAGCATGTCGACCTCACGGTGCCGCTTGCCCTGGACAAGACCGTCGAGATCCGGATCACCGTACCCGCCGCTGTTCGGGACGGCGGGGCGCCGGTCATCACCGCCGCCGATGCCGAGGCCTCGATGGCCGCCCTGCTCGGTGTGGCCGCCGGCCAGGAGCTACCACAGGTCAAGAACGGTGTCGCGCACATCAACCTGGCGTGGACCCCGGACCTGACCGCAGACCACGCCGGTGTTACCGGCGTCGGCCTGCCCCAGACCCTGAGCACCAGCGGCGAGGCCGTACCCGACGTCGTCGTCGGCGCCTGCTGGCCAGCCGTGTTCGCCGTGCTCGGTGCCACGACCACCGAGTCGGGTGTGCACGTCATCGAGGGCATGCTCGACCTGGTCCACCTCGACCACTCGGTGCGGTTGATCGGCGAACTGCCCACGGAGACCAGCATTCTCGTGGTCCGAGCCGAGGCCGGTGACGTCGTCGACACCGACATCGGCCGCGTCGTCGAGGTCTGCGTCGAGGTCGGCGCGATGCTGGGGGACGGCCTCGAAGCCCCGGCCGTCGCAAAGCTGGTGGAGCGCTTCGCCATCCGCGGCCGCACCGGCAAGGGTGAGCTGGCTGATCCGGCGCGCGCCGGCGGATCGCTCAGCCCGGACGTCTCGGAGACCCCCCGTCGCCGGCGCCGCGACCTGAGCATGATCGCGCCGCGCAACATGGCTGCGTTCGCCAGCGTCTCCGGTGACCACAACCCGATCCACACATCGGACGCCGCGTCACTGCTCGCCGGGCTCGACAGCCCGATCGTCCACGGAATGTGGCTCTCGGCCGCGGCCCAACAAGCCGTCGCCGCCACCGACGCCGACGCAGCGGTGCCGGCCCGCCGCCTGACCGCGTGGACCGCGCGCTTCCTCGGCATGGTCCGCCCCGGCGCCGAGATCGACGTCCGCATCGAACGTGTCGCCACCGATCACGGTGACGAGATCGTCGAGGTCGGCTGCCGTGTCGAGGGCGATCTGGTGATGGTCGCGACCGGCCGCGTCGCCGCCCCGAAGACCGTGTACGCCTTTCCCGGTCAGGGGATCCAGCGTTCGGGCATGGGCCTCGACGCCCGCGCCCGCAGCAAGGCCGCCCGCGAGGTCTGGGAGCGGGCCGACAAGCACACCCGTGCGGCCCTCGGCTTCTCGATCCTCACCGTCGTCCGCGACAACCCGACCGCGGTCAAGGCGCGAGGCGTCGAGCATCGTCACCCGGACGGTGTGCTGCACCTGACCCAGTTCACCCAGGTCGCGATGGCGACCCTCGGCGTCGCGCAGGTTGCCGAACTCCGCGAGGCCGGCGCCTACGTCGAGGATTCGTACCTGGCCGGTCACTCGGTCGGCGAGTACAACGCCCTCGCCGCGGTTGCCGGAGTGCTGCCGCTCGAGGCGCTGCTCGAGGTGGTGTTCCAGCGCGGCTCGGCAATGCACGAGCTGGTGCCCCGCGACGCTGCCGGTCGTAGCGACTACCGCATGGCCGCGATCCGCCCGTCGCAGATCGGTGTCACCGATGACCAGCTCCAGGCGTTCATACGCGAAGTCGGGGCCCGTGCCGGCGAGTTTCTGCAGATCGTGAACCTGAACCTCAAAGGTTCGCAGTACGCGATCGCCGGAACGGTCAAGGGCCTCGAGGCGCTCGAGCGCGAGATCGGGATCCGCCGTGAGGCTTTCGGCGGCAAGCGTGCGTTCGTCATGGTGCCTGGCATCGACGTGCCGTTCCACTCGACGGTGCTACGCGACGGCGTCGACGACTTCCGAGCCAAGCTCGACGAGCTGCTGCCGCAGGAGATCGACCCGTCGCTGCTGATCGGCCGCTACATCCCGAATCTGGTCCCGAAGCTGTTCAACCTGGGCCGCGACTTCGTCGAGGAGATCGTCGACCTGGTGCCGTCGAAGCCGTTGCAAGCGGTGCTCGCCGATTTCGACGGCTGGGCCGAGCGCCCGGTCCAGCTGACCCGTGTGCTGCTCATCGAACTGCTCGCGTGGCAGTTCGCGAGCCCGGTCCGCTGGATCGAGACGCAGGACCTGCTGTTCACCGACGTTGCCGACGGCGGTCTGGGCGTCGAACGTTTCGTCGAGATCGGCCTGGGTGCGACCCCGACCGTCGCGAACCTGGCATCGCAGACGATCAAGCTGCCCGAGCACACGGACACCAAGGTCGAGGTGCTCAACATCGAGCGCGAGGCGTCGATCGTCTACAGCACCGACGTCGATCCGGCTCCGGCCGAGCACGAGCCGGCCGACGAGCCCGAAGCCCCAGCCGAAGCCCCAGTCGCAGCCGCGCCAGCGGCGCCCGCCCCCACAGCGGCCCCGGCTGCACCGGCCGGCGGACCGCGCCCGGACGACATCGCGTTCAAAGCCGCCGACGCAACCAAGGTGCTCATCGCGCTGTGGACCAAGCTGCGTCCGGACCAGATTGGGCCCGCCGACACGATCGAGGCCCTGTGCGATGGTGTGTCCTCGCGCCGCAACCAGTTGCTCGTCGACCTCGGTTCCGAGCTCTCGCTCGGCGCGATCGACGGTGCCGCCGACGCCGACATGGGCTCGCTCTCCGTGACCGTCGACCGTCTGGCCCGCACCTACAAGCCGTTCGGCCCGGTCCTGGCCGACTCCATAGGCGATCATCTGCGTCGGGTGCTCGGACCGTCGGGCCGGCGTCCCGCGGCGATCGCCGATCGCGTCAAGAAGGTCTGGGAACTCGGCGACGGCTGGGTTCACCACGTGACCGCGGAGGTCGCGCTCGGAACGCGTGACGGCTCCAGCGTCCGCGGTGGCGAGATGGGTGGTCTGCACGACGGCGCGCTTGTCGACGGTGCCGCCGTCGACACGCTCGTCGACACCGCCGTCCAGTCCGTCGCGAGTCGTCGCGGCGTCGCGGTTTCCATGCCCGCCGCTGCCGGTGGCGGGGGAGGAACCGTTGACGCGGCCGCGCTCGGAGAATTCACCGAGCACATCACCGGCCGGAACGGCGTACTGGCCTCGGCCGCTCGCCTGGTCCTCGAGCAGCTCGGGTTCAGCGAGCCTGCGACCGCCGTCGCGGCCGAAGACTCCGCGCTCGTCGACCTCGTGTCGGCGGAGCTGGGCTCCGACTGGCCGCGCCTGGTCGCGCCGGTGTTCGACGCGGCGAAGGCGGTCCTGATCGACGACCGCTGGGCCACGGCCCGAGAGGACCTGGCGCGCGCCTGGACCGGCGAAATCGATCTGACCGTCGAGCATCTCGACGGTGCCGGTGCCGCAGTGGCTGCGCACGCCAAGTGGTGGCAGCAGCGTGCTCGCAAGTCCGGACGCACGACGCTGGGCGAGGTCTACGGCCGCATCGCACAGGTCGCGGTTGCTCCGACCGAGGAGATGGGACAGTACAGCGGTGAGATCGCCGTCGTCACCGGCGCCAGCAAGGGCTCGATCGCCGCGTCCGTCGCGGCCAAGCTGCTCGGCGGCGGTGCGACGGTCGTCGTGACCACTTCGCGTCTCGACAGCGAACGCCTCGGTTTCTACCGCACGCTCTACAGCCGCAGTGCCCGCGCCGGCGCGGCCCTGTGGGTGGTGCCCGCGAACATGGCGTCCTACACCGACGTCGACGCGCTGGTCGAGTGGATCGGCGACGCCCAGACCGAGACCGCAGGCGGCGCCAGCAAACTCGTCAAGGAGCCGATGACCCCGACGATGCTGTTCCCGTTCGCCGCACCGCGGGTGGCCGGCGAACTGTCCGACGCGGGTTCGCGCGCCGAGATGGAGATGCGGGTATTGCTGTGGTCGGTGGAGCGACTGATCGGCGGCCTGTCGCAGATCGGCCACGATCGGGACGTCGACACCCACCTCCACGTCGTGCTGCCCGGATCCCCGAACCGTGGCCTGTTCGGCGGTGACGGTGCGTACGGCGAGTCGAAGGCCGCGCTCGACGCGATCGTCGGTCGATGGTCGGCCGAGCGCACGTGGGCCGAGCGGGTCACCCTGGTGCACGCGCTGATCGGGTGGGTGCGCGGCACCGGACTGATGGGCGCGAACGACCCGATGGTCGAGACCGTCGAGGCCAGGGGCGTGCGCACCTGGTCGACCGACGAGATGGCCGCCGAACTGCTGCGCTCGTGTACGGCGGACGTCAGGCGCGCCGCCGCGAACGCACCGCGACAGGTCGATCTCACCGGCGGGCTCGCCGAGGCCGATCTGGACCTGGCCGCGCTGGCGAAGGAGGTCGCAGAGGCGGCCGAGAGTGCCGGTGAGGCACACGACCGTGCCGGTGTGGACGCGAACTCCATTGCCGCCCTTCCTGCTCCGCCGCGGATCCTCGACGAGCCGGCCGCGCCCTCGTGGCCGCAGCTGGACGTCGATCCGGCGGACCTGGTCGTCATCGTCGGCGCCGGCGAACTCGGGCCGTACGGCTCCGCGCGGACGCGATTCGAGATGGAGGTCGACGAGCAGCTGTCAGCCGCGGGGGTGCTCGAGCTCGCGTGGGCAACGGGCTTGGTGGCGTGGGAGAACGATCCCGAGCCGGGCTGGTACGACGTCGCCTCCGGTGAACTCGTGCCGGAGGAGGAGATCGCCGAGCGCTACCACGATGCCGTTGTCGAGCGCTGCGGCATCCGCACCTACGACGACGACGGTGCGATGGTTGACAACGCCGCGCCGCTGCTGACGTCGGTGTTCATCGACAAGGATCTGTCGTTCGTCGTCGGCTCGGAGGCAGAGGCCCGCGCGTTCGTCGACGCGGACCCGGAGAACACCGCCGCCAAGGCCGATCCGGACAGTGGCGACTGGACCGTCACCCGGAAGGCCGGCACCGAGATCCGCGTGCCGCGCAAGCTGAAGCTCACCCGCACAGTAGGCGGGCAGATCCCGACCGGGTTCGACGTCACCAAGTGGGGCATCCCCGCCGACATGGCGGGATCCGTGGACCGGGTGGGCCTCTGGAACATCGTCACCACGGTCGATGCTTTCCTCTCCGGTGGTTTCACCCCGTCCGAACTGCTGCGTTGGGTGCACCCGGCCTTCGTTGCGAACACGCAGGGCACCGGCATGGGTGGCATGAGCTCGATGCGGTCGCTGTACATCAACACGCTGCTCGGCGAGTCCCGGGCGAACGACATCCTGCAGGAGGCGCTGCCGAACGTCATTGCGGCGCACGTCGTCCAGTCGTACGTCGGAGGCTACGGCGCGATGGTGCATCCGGTCGCAGCATGTGCCACGGCCGCTGTCTCGGTCGAGGAGGCCGTCGACAAGATCAAGCTCGGCAAGGCCAAGCTGGTCGTCTCCGGCGGTTTCGACGACCTGGGCATCGAGGGCATCGTCGGCTTCGGCGACATGTCCGCAACGGCCGACTCGGACGAGATGGCGGCCCGCGGGATCGACCCCAAGCGCTTCTCGCGAGCCAACGACCGTCGTCGCGGCGGCTTCGTCGAGTCGGCCGGTGGCGGCACGATCCTGCTGGCGCGCGGTGACCTGGCTCTCGAGATGGGTCTGCCGGTGCTCGGTGTGGTCGCGTGGGCGGGCTCGTTCGCCGACGGTTTGCACACCTCGATCCCGGCCCCCGGCATCGGCGCCCTCGGCGCTGGGCGCGGTGGCCAGAGTTCGCAGCTCGCGTCGTCGCTAGGCGCGCTCGGAGTCACCGCCGACGACATCTCGGTGGTCTCCAAGCACGACACCTCGACCGCGGCGAATGATCCGAACGAGGCCGAACTGCACGAGCGGCTGGCCGAGGCCCTGGGCCGTAGCGAAGGCGCCCCGCTGTTCGTGATCTCCCAGAAGACGCTCACCGGCCACGCCAAGGGCGGCGCCGCGGCGTTCCAGCTGATCGGCCTGTGCCAGGTCCTGGGTCAGGCCGTCGTCCCGCCGAACCGCAGCCTCGACTGCGTCGACGACAAGATGGCCGAGTACCCGCATCTCGTGTGGCCGCGTACACCGCTGCGACTCGGGGACCGGTTCTCGCTCAAGGCCGGTCTACTGACCAGCCTCGGCTTCGGTCACGTGTCGGGTCTGATCGCGGTGGTGCACCCGCAGGCCTTCGTCGAGTCCATCCCGGCAGATCAGCGCGAGGCGTACCGTGCCCGGGCGCAGCAGCGCACGATCGATGGGCAGCGTCGTCTCGCTGCGGCGATGTGCGGTGGCGAGAGCCTGTACGAGCGTCCTGCGGACCGTCGCTTCGGCGGCGATGCGGTGCCGAGCGAGGCGGCTCGCCAGCTCGAAGCTGACATGCTCCTCACCGAGGAGGCCCGCCTGGGCGCCGATCACGTGTACCGCACCGGTAAGCCGGGGTGCCATTAGATGGCGATCCTGGGAATCGGGTTCGACGTCGTCATGATCTCGGAGTTCGGGGAGCAGCTGAAGCGTCCGGGTACCGCGATGAAGTCGAGCTTCCGTCCCGCCGAGCGTCGGTACTGCGAGTCCCGCAGTACCGATCCGGCCCGCCACTACGCGGTCCGCTGGGCCGCGAAGGAGGCGGTGATCAAGGCATGGGCGGCGTCGCGATTCGCACGCCCGCCCGCGGTCGGCGACAACGCCTATGAGCTGGTCGAGGTCGTCAACGATGCCTGGGGACGGCCCAGCATCAAGCTGCATGGTGAGGCCGCCGAGTTCCTGCCTGGAGCGAAGATCCACCTGTCCCTGACCCACGACGGGGACGTGGCGGGTGCAATGGTCGTCATCGAAGAACCTGGCCCGATCGAGCCCATCAGCTGATCGGGTACCCAAGGACGCGAGGCCGGTCGAGGGACACAATCCTTCGACCGGCCTCGCCGCATGTCCGGGCAGGTGTCGGCGACCGACTCCCCGCTAGCTCGAGCGAGATTCCTTCTCCGCAACCAGCAGATAAGCGGCCATGAGCCGTTTGAGTTCGGCGACCGCGTCGGCGTGGCTCTGGCCGTCCTGTACCGAGAAGTTGAGCATCGAGTACACAACATGCACGAGCACTTGGGCCATCATCGTGCGGCGTTCGCGCGGGGTGTGCGGCGTAAGCGGCGCGAGCATGCGGGAGACCTGCTCGGCGAACTCCTTCTCGTGGATCACGCCGGTAGCTCGTGTCGACGGGGTCGACTGCATCGCGAGCCACACCTCACGGCGGGACGGGTCCGACGTCCACAGGCCCGCCATGTGGTCGACGAACTTGTTGAGGAACCGCAGCCAGTCGATCGAGGGCACCTCGCCCTTGAACGCTTCGAGTTCCTGCTGCACACCCACCAGGTCCTGCCGGTTGAGCTCGCACACGATGACGTACTTGTTGGCGAAGAACTGGTACAAGGTACCGATCGGGACATCGGCACGCGCGGCCACCTCTTCGCACGTGAACGACTCGAAACCGACGTCGACCAGCAGTTCACGGGACGCGGTCAGAAGGGCGTCGAACTTGCGGCGGCTGCGTTCCTGCGTCGGGCGACGGCGAGGCATCAGCTCCTGGGGGTCGCTCTGGACCTCCAACGCGGGGTCCACCCTGCGGCGTGGACGGCGGCTGGCTGTGGACTCCACGAGAACAGGTTATCGGTCTTTCGGGCCGGATTCGACGAGGCGCCTGTTCGTGTGTCCCACGGTATCGCTGACACCTGGACCGCCGTCGGCTCGTAGGCTCGGACGCGACCCGTCGTTGCGATTGTGGAGGTGGCCGTGGTGGAACAGTCGGATCGGATCCGCTCCCGGATCGAACAGCTCATGCCGACCGCGCGCGACGAGCTCGCGGCGCTGGTCGCCTTCCGGTCCATCGCCGATCCCCGACAGTCCCCGCCCGAGCAGTGCACAGGAGCTGCGAACTGGGTCGCCGACGCGTTCCGGGCCGCCGGCATCGCAGATGTCGACCTGGTCGAGACGTCCGACGGAGCGACGGCCGTCGTCGGGCATCAGCCCGGCCCCGAGGGTGCGCCGACGGTGCTGCTCTACAGCCACTACGACGTGCAGCCGGCGGGAGACGAGGCGCTGTGGGAGTCGCCGCCGTTCGAGCTGACCGAGCGGGACGGGCGCTGGTACGGGCGCGGCGCCGCCGACTGCAAGGGCAATGTCGTGATGCACCTGCTGGCATTGCGAACTCTCACGGCGGCGGGCGAGCCGTTGCCGGTCGGTGTACGGATCGTGTCGGAGGGTTCCGAGGAGATGGGGACCGGCGGACTCGAGGAGTTGGTCCGCGAACGTCCCGAACTGTTCGCGGCCGACGTCGTCGTGATCGCCGACACCGGCAACGTCGCGGTCGGCGCACCCACGCTCACGACCAGTCTGCGGGGCATCGTGAATGTCGTCGTAAGCGTGGAAACCCTAGCAGGAGAGCTGCATTCGGGCATGTATGGGGGTTCGGCACCGGACGCACTCGCTGCGCTCGTGCAAATGCTCTCGACACTGCGGGACCACGGGGGAAATACCGTCGTCAGCGGACTCGACACCGCCCAGGTCTGGGACGGGGCCGAGTACCCAGAAGAGCGATTCCGCAAGGATGCCGGGGTGCTCGACGGTGTCCGGCTCACCGGGTCGGGGTCTGTCGCCGACGCGGTGTGGGCCCGCCCGGCTCTGACGATCCTCGGCATCGATGCGCCGCCGGTTGTGGGGTCCGCTGCCGCGATCCAGCCGCGCGCCTCGGCCCGACTCAACCTGCGGGTCCCGCCGGGGATGGATCCGGTCCGGGCGCAGGATGCGCTGGTCACACATCTCGAGAAGGCGGCGCCTTGGGGCGCGCACGTCACGGTCGAGCGGGAGGCCTTCGGTGAGCCGTTCCAGGCGCGGACATCGGGACCCGGGTATGCCGCGTTGACGGCTGCATTGACGGCTGCGTTCGGTGCCGATGTCGTGGTTGCGGGCCAGGGCGGATCCATTCCGTTGTGCAACGTGCTGGCCGAGCAGTTTCCCGATGCCGAGATCGTGCTCATGGGGGTCGAGGAGCCACGAGCGCTCATCCACGCCCCGAACGAGAGCGTCGACCCGTCTGAGATCGAGAACCTGGCCGTGGCCGAGGCCCTGTTCCTACAGGGCCTCGGCGATCGAGTCGAGTGATCGAGCGGGTCAGACCGACAGGTCGCGGCGCAGCTTCGCGACGTGCCCAGTGGCCCGCACGTTGTACTGCGCGACCTCGATCTGGCCGTCCTCGCCGACGAGGAAGGTCGACCGGATCACGCCCTGGACGACTTTGCCGTACATCTTCTTCTCGCCGAATGCGCCCCACGCGGTGAGTGTTGTCTTCTCCGGATCCGACAGCAGAGGGAAGTTCAAGCCCTCGCTCTCGCGGAACTTCTCGAGCTTTGCGGGCTTGTCGGGGGAGATGCCGACGACGTCGAGGCCGGCCTCGTTGAGTTCGGCGAGGCTGTCGCGGAAGTCGCAAGCCTGCTTGGTACACCCGGGCGTGCTCGCAGCGGGGTAGAAGTACACGATCACCTTGCGTCCCCGATAGTCGGCGAGCGACACTTCGTTGCCGTCGGCATCGGGCAGCGTGAAGTCGGGGGCGCGGTCTCCGGGTGCAAGCCTGTTGTCGGTCACAGCGAATGAGGCTACCCAAGACGCCCGACGGCTCGTACACCATCTTGACGGACGAAATCCGCCCCGCTCGCGCACTGTTCTACGGTTGTGACGACCGGTGCCGGTAGCGTGACCGGCACAGCAGCATCACAGCCGCACCGATTTCGACAGTTGGAGGACACGTGCCCAGGGACACCGAGGCCATCGAGCGGGACATCGAGAACGCCCGCAATCAGCTCGCGGAAACACTCGACGTGCTCGCTGTCCGGACCAACCCCAAGCGGCTGGTCGAGACGACCAAGCACAACCTGCTCGCGAAGCTGAACGAGCCCGCAGTCAAAGCGGCTCTCATCGGTGCCGGTACCGTCGTCGGATTCCTGGTGCTACGCAAGATCTTCCGCTGAACAACCGAATGGGAGCGTGGCGGGATGCCGACGTACATCGTCATCCCGCTCACGGGCCGGTATCCGTCGTTCGTGGAGCTTGGGGACATCGCGTGGTGCAAGGCGCAGCGCGGTGGGGTGCACAAGGTCGCTCGAGCGGCGGGGACGGATCTGCGGTAGCCGCGCTCTGTCAACGGGGATCGGGGCGAAGAACTCTCCGATCACCCTCGCCGTCGACGCCGGGGTGAAGGTCTACTTCGTCGACCCGAATAGCGCGCGTCAATCCGGTGCCGTCCAGGACGTCAATAGTCCTATGCGGCAATACTTCCCGAAGGCGACAGATCCAGACTTCCCTCAACGGTAGACCCTGCCCGACACTCGGCACTCCACTCGGATGGAAGATGCCCGTCGAAGCCCTCGACAAGCAACCTCGATCGATGCGATAACCCGGTGTCGTATCGAGCGGCCTGATCACCGGAACTCGGAGCCACCTCAACGGCATCGTTCCGCGAGTCTCGGCCCGTCGCATACGCCGCCGATGCGTGATTCGTCCACTCTTGGCAGCCCACAGCAAACCCAGGATCGAGAGATCGCGATGAGGCGAGAGCTATCGATCGGGCACAGGGTTGGACGGACCATGTGTCGTTAGTACAGCTAATACCCCCTGGGAACGGGCCCTGAGCGGGTCGATCGGCGGCTACTCGCCGGTAATCTAATCGCCGACTAGCAAACCGGCAGCAACAACTAGACCGTTTGTTCTGCAAAAGCGCTACACCGCCGTGATGAAGTCGTTATGGTGTTCCCGATCTGCGCGGATCTCTCTCCCATCCATCAGCAATATCTGAAGAGGAGTGACGAATGAGAAGTCCGTTATTCAGGCACTGCGCCGCCCCCATCACAGGCGCAGCGCTCGTGGCAGGGACGATTCTGATCGGCGCACAGGCGGCGTCCGCGGCAAACGACCCGGTCACGACGGTGACGAACTACAAAGCGGCCTGTCAGGCGAACAGCATCATCGACGTGACGAAGATCCAGGACACGTCTGTGAGCGTCACCGCCCCGACCCAGGTCGAAGCCGGCGAGACCTTCACCTACCGCATTCAGCCAGGTCCGTCCTCGTACCCGAACCGCGATTCCGGCGCGACGACGAGGAATGTCTCACGGCTCAAGCTCGACTTCATGATCCCGGAGAACTCGACCTTCGTCGAAGCCGCGGTGGTCGGCTCGGGCACCAACCTCGACAACGTGCCTCCGAGCGTCATCCGCGTCGACGAGACCGGAAACCCGTCCGACACCGGTCAGATCTTGCGTCTGTCCGGAGACAACGAAGTGATCGGGAACGGGCCCTCGGAAAGTGTCAGTACCAGATCCGAGGGCGGCATCCGCGCACCGAAGCTGCAGCTGAACCTCGACGGCACGCCGAACGAGAACGGTGACAGTTGGTTCCAGTTGCCGGCCGTCGACGTCACGGTGGTCGCCGGGGAGGCTGGAACACCGATCGAGCCCAAGCTGCGGACGGATGGTGACGCGGGCAACTTCAATGCCTACGAGAACTTCAACACCTTCCTGCCGAAGGCTTCGTTCTTCGGAATCCAGTGGGCCAACACCCGCTGCGTTCCTCGCGACTCGAGCAGCGACCCGCTCAACGCCGGCGCCGGTCCGCTGGCGACGGTCGATGTCGTCGCTCCGCCCGAGTAGGCAGTAAGTAGATCATGCAGACGCTCGGCTGGGATATCTCAGCCGAGCGTCTGTGCGGGCGGCCGGCCAACTGCGCATCGGCGTGTTCGAGGCTCCGAAGCGCTTGTTGAACTTCACGTTTGAGCGTGCCGTCGGTCCGGGGGAACGTCGCTCGGTAGATCGTTTGGGGGCTCATCCCTCCGGAAACGACACGGCCGTCGCAACCTCCCGCATAGAGAACGTTGCGACGACCGTGTGAATCCGGCTCGCGTGCGAGGCCTTCTCGGTGCGCCCACAGGGACTCGAACCCCGAACCCAGTGATTAAGAGTCACTTGCTCTACCAATTGAGCTATAGGCGCTCGTTGCGCCGGCGAGAACCAGCGTGCGCCGCCAGGGACTCGAACCCCGAACCCAGTGATTAAGAGTCACTTGCTCTGCCAGTTGAGCTAGCGGCGCATTACCTTCGCGAGGTGACCCCCGCTCAGTGCGAGGAGAACACTAACGGACCGCCTCGAGCTAACGCAAATCAGTCACGCGGCAACCCTCGACCCGCAGCTGACGATCGGTACTCGACCGTTACTTCGGCCTTCGGCGCGTGAAAGTGGGGTGTTCGTCGGAACTGCCATCATGCAGTGATGCGGATGGTCAGCGATCCGCGGTTGGGCCTTTTCCTGGGGGCGCGGCTCTGTGGTTTGCGCAGTGCGAAGTGGGGTTTGCATGGGGATCAGGGGCGCTGGTCGGTGTTGGCGCAGGGGCGGGGCAAGAGGAAAGCGGCTGCAGGCGCTGGTCGCAGTCAGCGGGGCGGGGCTGGGCATGGTGATGCTCATCACCGGATGCACGATCCCGACGGGCGCAGTAGGTGCCTCCACCGCCGACTCCGCGTCCGTCAATTCCAATCCGCTCGTGGCGCTGATCAAGCCCAAGCTCACCACGTCGGTCACCGACGGAGCGGTGGGTGTGTCACCGGTGGATCCCGTCGCCGTCCGTGTCGCAGACGGCAGGTTGGCGAACGCGACCCTTCACAACCCCGAGGGGCGGGTCGTGGCGGGCAGGGTCGCGCCCGATGCGATGACGTGGACCAACTCGGAGCCGCTCGGATACAACCGCACGTACACGCTGCAAGTCGACGCGTACGGTCTCGGTGGCGCGTTGACGACGACCACGTCCTTCACTACCAGTGCGCCGGGGAACCTCACCATGCCGTATGTGATGCCGGGCGACGGAAGTGTCGTCGGTATCGGGCAACCTGTCGCGGTCCAGTTCGACGAGAACATCCCCGACCGCAAGGCTGCCGAGGCGGCTATCGACATCACCACCAGCCCGCCCGTCGAGGGAGCCTTCTATTGGCTGAACAACCGCGAGGTGCGTTGGCGTCCACAGAACTACTGGGCCCCGGGGACCAAGGTGACCGTCGACGTCAATGTGTACGGACGCGATCTCGGTACGGGGCTGTTCGGCCAGGAGGACGTGCAATCGTCGTTCACGATCGGCGACGCCGTAGTCATCACCGCTGACGACGACACGAAGCAGGTCACCGTCAACGTGTCTGGGCGCGACGTGAAGACGATGGCGACGTCGATGGGCAAGGACAGCACGCCGACCGAAAACGGCATATACATCATCGGCGATCGCTTCGATCACCTCGTCATGGATTCATCCACATATGGTGTGCCGGTGAACTCGCCCGACGGTTACCGCACACCGGTCGACTGGGCCACGCGAATGTCCTACAGTGGCATCTTTTTCCACTCCGCTCCGTGGTCGGTGGCGGAGCAGGGGTACACCAACGTCAGCCATGGGTGCCTCAACCTGAGCCCATCGAACGCGAAGTGGATCTACGACAACACCAAGCGCGGCGACATCGTGATCGTCAAGAACACGGTCGGTGCGACGTTGTCCGGCACCGACGGGCTCGGTGACTGGAACATCCCGTGGGAGACTTGGAGCGCAGGAAATGCGTAGCTTCCGACTATTCTGGGTATGACCGAATCATCCTAAGTAACGGGAGCTGAGCGTGGAAACGGTGGGAGTCGGAGATCTCGTTCAGGCGGCGGGGCACGCGGGCCCGTGGACTGTCCTCGAGGTCAGGCACGGTATGGCGCTACTCGAGCACGCGGACGGACGTCGGCTTTCGCGCCGGACGACCACGTTGACCGTGGTCCGCAAGGCCGAACCCGGTGCTCGCACCATGCGCGCCGCCGGCGAGCCCAGCGGCGGGGACGCGCCCACGCTGTTCGACTAGGCACCGCGCGGGACTGTTTCGTCGGATTGCGCCGAACCCGGAGCCCCAGAGAGCGGTTCGGAAACGGGGCAACGAAAAACGCCCTCCGGCATCGCCAGAGGACGTCTTTCTCGGGGTGAGTGACGGGACTCGAACCCGCGACATCCAGGATCACAACCTGGTGCTCTACCAACTGAACTACACTCACCATCGCATCGCTGCCGGTCGGAACCGGCGGCTTCAGCGAGACAAATATTAGCCTGACGATCGACGATTGGGCCAATCGCCAGGTCAGGCGGGCCCCAGCTCCTTCGCGACGGCCGCGATCTCGACGCTGGACGGTCCCGGATCGGAGACGAAGGCGGTCCGTCGGTAGTACCGCAGTTCGCGAATCGACTCCCTGATGTCGACGAGTGCACGGTGTGCGAGGCCCTTCTCCGGCTGGCCGTAGTAGATGCGCGGGTACCAACGTCGGCAGAGTTCCTTGATCGAGCTGACGTCGATCATGCGGTAGTGCAAGTGCGCATCCAGTTCGGGCATGTCCCGGGCGATGAATCCACGGTCGGTAGCGATCGAGTTGCCGGCGAGCGGCACAGTGCCGGCGACAGGTACGTGGTCGCGGATGTAGTCCAGCACCATTCGCTCAGCCTCGGCCACGGTCACGGTCGACGCGCGCACCTCCTCGGTGAGCCCTGAGCGCATGTGCATCTCGGCCACGACGTCGGGCATTGCCTCCAGCGCGTCGTCGTCGGCGTGGATCACGATGTCCACTCCGTCGCCGAGGATGTTCAGGTCGCTGTCGGTCACCAGTGCGGCGATCTCGATGAGCTTGTCCGAACCGAGCCGAAGGCCCGTCATTTCACAGTCGATCCATACCAGTTTGTCCTGCACGAGACACACAGTAGTCAGGCCCGGTCGGGGTGGTGTCAACAGTGGACAACTTCGTAGACGGCGCAGGAAATACGGCTGCGCGCGTGCGAATTCCACCCGCGACATGAACCGGCACGGCCTGGTCGCGGGGTGACCGGGACGGGGCACCGAACCAGCGCTGAGATCAGCGGGTTTCGGCGCCCCGTTCCGGTATTCGCAGTACTACTGGACCCTAGATGGTCCGGGTCAGCCGCCCAGCTTCTTGTAAAACGTGCCGACGATGGGTGCGACGACGGAACGGGGGCTGTACTGCCCGGCAACCGACATACCCTTGCTGAGGATGCCGGGTACGATCCGCATCTTGTTCTCGGCGAGGGCGTCGAGCGAGACCTTCGCGACGTACTCGCTCGAGATCCACAGAAAATCGGGTACGAGCTTGTCGACGATGGACGCTTCGGCCGGGTCCGGGGTCTCGGTGCGGACGGGCCCCGGGGCGAGCAACGTGACATTGACGCCGCTGTCCTTGAGTTCGCCGCGCAGCGACTCGGAGAAGGTGTTCACGAACGCCTTGGTCGCGGCATAGGTCGCATTGTTCGGAATCGGCATGTTGCCGGCGGCCGAGCCGACCATGAGGATTGCACCGGACCTGCGGGCCACCATGCCGGGCAGGACGGCCAACGTCAGATCATGCACAGCGACGGCGTTGAGCTCGACCTGGTCGCGCTCGTAGCCCGGATCCAGCTCGGTGAGCGGCCCGAACGTCGCGATGCCCGCGTTGTTGCACAGGATCGAGATCTCCCGCTCCGCCAGTTCGGCGACGAGCGGGCCGCGGGCATCGCGGTCGGACAGGTCCGCGGCACGGACCTCGACCTCCACGCCGTACTTCTCGCGTAGCTCTGCGGCGAGTTTCTCCATCACCTCGCCGCGGCGAGCGACGAGGATCAGCGAGTGTCCGCGCGCGGCCAGTTCGGCGGCGAGCGCCTCGCCAATGCCGGAGGAAGCGCCGGTCACGACCGCGCGCGCGTCAGGGTTGGGATTCGGCAGACTCACGACTGTGCAGCGTAGCGGGTCATGGGAAACATGGTGGTCATGCGTCAGATCCCCGCTGCCAGGCGCGTGCCCTGCTCGATGGCGCGCTTGGCGTCGAGCTCGGCCGCAACGTCGGCACCACCGATGATGTGCGTCGTCACGCCCGCCGTGGTGAGGTCGTCCACGAGGTCGCGCACCGATTCCTGACCGGCGCAGATCACGACGTTGTCCACGGCGAGGGTGCGGGGACGCTCGCGCTTCTCGCCGAACGTGATGTGCAGGCCTTCGTCATCGATGCGTTCGTAGTTGACACCGGAAAGTTCTTCGACGCCTTTGGCCTTCAGTGCGGCACGATGCACCCAGCCGGTGGTCTTCGCGAGTCCCGCTCCGATCCGACCGGGCTTGCGCTGCAGCAGGTAGACCTCGCGCAGTGACGGTGACGGCTCCGGCTTGGTGAGGGCGCCTGCGGCCGTTTCCGGGTCGGTCACACCCCATTCGCGCTTCCATTCGGCGAGGTCGAGCGTGGGGGAGTGCTCGTGGGTGAGAAACTCGCTGACGTCGACGCCGATGCCGCCCGCGCCGATCACCGCGACCGTACCTCCGACCGTCGCACCATCCCGGACGACGTCGGCGTAGGAGAGCACCTTCGGGTGGTCGATGCCGGCGATGTCGGGCACACGCGGGGTGACGCCGGTGGCGATCACTACCTCGTCGTAGTCGGCTGCGATCAGGTCGGCGGCCTCGGCCCGGGTCCCGAGTCGCACATCGACCCCGGTGAGTTCGAGTTGGCGCCGGAAGTACCGAATCGTCTCGGCGAACTCTTCCTTGCCAGGGATCTTCTGCGCGATCCCGAACTGGCCGCCGATCTCGTCCCGAGCCTCGAACAACGTGATGGCGTGACCTCGCTGTGCAAGGCCAAGCGCCGCTGAGAGTCCGGCGGGTCCGGCACCGACCACGGCCACCTTCTTCTTCCGGCGTGTGGGCAGCAGCTTCAATTCGGTCTCACGGCCCGCACGCGGGTTGAGCAGGCACGAGACGTGCTTGTTGCCGAACGCGTGGTCGAGACAAGCCTGGTTGCAAGCGATGCACGTGTTGATCTCGTCGGGCGTGCCCGCCTCTGCCTTTCGAACCCACATCGGGTCGGCCAACATCGGCCGGGCCATCGAGATCAGCTGCACCTGATCGCGGGTGAGAATCTCCTCGGCCCCCTCGGGCATGTTGATCCGGTTCGACGCCGCGACCGGAATCGACACGTGCTTCGCGAGCTTCTCGGTGACGTCGACGAACGCTGCCCGCGGTACCGATGTCACGATCGTCGGTACCCGAGATTCGTGCCAGCCGATGTCGGTGTTGATGATCGTCGCCCCGGCCTCCTCGACTTCCTGTGCGAGCGCGACGATCTCGTCCCAGGTCTGCCCGCCCTCGACGAGATCGGCCATCGACAGGCGGAACATGATGACGAACTCCGGCCCGACTGCGGCACGGGTGCGACGAACGATCTCGACGGCCATCCGCCGACGCTTCTGCGATGTGCCGCCCCACTCGTCGGTGCGCTTGTTGGTGCGCTCACACAGGAACTGGTTGATGAAATAGCCTTCGCCGCCCATGATCTCGACGCCGTCGTACCCGGCCGACTGGGCGAGGCGCGCGCAGCGCACGAAATTGCGGATCTGCCACTTCACGCCGCGACTGGTGAGCCGTCGGGGGCGGAACGGGTTGATGGGCGCCTTGATCGACGATGCGCTCACGCTCAACGGCTGGTAGCTGTAGCGGCCGGCGTGCAGGATCTGCAGTGCGATCTTGCCACCCTCGTCGTGGACGGCTTTGGTGATGGTGCGGTGCCGCCGGGCCTCTAGCCGGTTGGTCAGCTTGGCGCCGAACGGCAACAGCCACCCGGTGCGGTTGGGAGCGTATCCGCCGGTCACGATCAGCCCGACGCCGCCGCGTGCCCGTTCGGCGAAGTACTCGGCCAGGCGCCCGGTGTTCTTCGCGCGGTCCTCGAGGCCGGTGTGCATCGAACCCATGATCACGCGGTTCTTCAGCGTCGTGAAGCCGAGATCGAGCGGCGCGAGTATGTGTGGGAAGGAGGAGGTCATGCCTGGCCTTTCGGTCGGGTAGGAGGTTTACCGTGGGAACGTCGTCAGTGCTGGTTGCCGAGGGTGGCCAGCACCTCATCGCACCAGTCGACGAATCCTCCCTCGACGAGGATGCCGCCACGAAGGACGAGGTACTGGTGCAGGGTCCGGCCGGTGCGGTCCCGGGGCTCGGGGAAGTCATGTCGTTCGATGCGCCGGTACAGGTCGAGGCGCGCGGCATGCTCGTCGCGGTGCCGGCGTACCTCGGCGAGCAGTGAGGCCACGTCCCCGTTCGCGACGCCGCGGATCTTCACGGCGAGTTCGTTGCGTAGGGGTCCGGGTTGGGTGGGCTCGGCGATCCAGCGGGCCACTTCGGCCCGTCCCGCGCTCGAGACGTGGTACACCTTCTTGTCTGGGCGACCGTCCTGTGCGATCGATTCGCCCGTGACCCAGCCCGCATCGTCCATCCGCTTGAGTACGCGGTAGATCTGCTGGTGGGTGGCGCTCCAGAAGAAGCCGATCGACCTGTCGAACCGGCGCGCGAGTTCGTACCCTGAGCCGGACTGTTCGCTGAGGGACACGAGGATCGCGTGTTCGAGTGCCACGACCAACATCTTGTATGCAACAGGGTGAGTATGCAACCCGGTGCTTAAATAGGTTGGTGTGTTGTGGCCGCAGGTCGACGGCGTGCGCGATTAGGCTCAGGAGCCATGAGCGCCGGTGTGGCGGGGGAGGCGGGCATCGGTCAGGCGGCGACACGACGCCAGATCGCGGCATGGGGCCTTTGGGACTGGGGTGGGGCGGCGTTCAACGCCGTCATCCTCACGTTCGTGTTCTCCGTCTACCTCACCGACGCGGTCGGGGACGACCTGCCCGGTTCGGTGTCTGCGAGTACTTGGCTGGGATGGTCTCTCGGCATCGCAGGCTTCTTCGTCGCGGTGCTCGCGCCGGTGAGCGGACAGCGATTCGATGCGACGGGTCGGCGCAAGCGCTCACTCGCCGTGCTGACGTTCCTGACGGTCGCGGCGATGGCGGGCATGTTCTTCGTTGTCGACGACTATCACTACCTCTGGCTCGGCCTGGTCCTGCTGGGCTTCGCCTCGGTGATCTTCGAACTCGCTCAGGTGCCGTACAACGCCATGCTGCGTCAGGTCTCGACGCCGGAGACCGTCGGTCGGGTGTCCGGGTTCGGCTGGGCGATGGGCTATTTCGGTGGCATCGTGCTGCTGCTCGTATGCTATTTCGGGTTCATCTCCGGAGACGGCGACACACGCGGCCTGCTCGGGCTGACCACCGAGGGCGGTCTCAACGTCAGGTTGGTCGCGCTGCTCGCGGCTGTGTGGCTGGCGGTGTTCGCCATCCCCGTGCTGCTGATGGTGCCCGAAGTGCCACGCACCTCCGCCGACCCGGGTGCGGACACGGGGGGATTCATCGACTCCTACCGGGGGCTGTGGCGAGACCTGCGCGAGTTGTGGGCCGTCGATCGGCGCATCGTGAAATTCCTCATCGCGAGTGCCTTGTTCCGCGACGGGTTGGCCGGCGTCTTCACCTTCGGAGCGGTGCTCGCGGTCAATGTATACGGACTCGCGTCCGACACCGTCCTGCTGTTCGGCGTTGCGGCCAACGTTGTCGCCGCACTGGGTGCGGTCGTCGGCGGACGTGTCGACGACCGTACGGGTCCGAAGCTCGTCATCGTGGCCTCGCTGGTCGCGATGATCGTCGTCGGCATCGTGCTGCTGGCGATCTCTGGTCCGGCGTTGTTCTGGATCTTCGGGCTGCTGCTGTCGCTGTTCGTCGGGCCGGTGCAGTCCTCGGCACGCAGTTTCCTCACCCGGATCACCCCGCCCGGGCGTGAGGGCCAGTTGTTCGGCCTCTACGCCACCACGGGCCGTGCCGTGTCCTTTCTTGCGCCGACGCTGTTCGGCTTCTTCGCGTGGTGGCTCGGTGCCGACCGGGCAGGGATCGTGGGGCTGCTCGTAGTCCTGGGTGTCGGCCTCGCGGCAGTGTCGGTGGTGCAGGGGCCGGCGCGCAGTGCGGCCGGCACCCTCCCGAGCTGACCGATGCGTCAGCCGACCGTCGCGTGCGCGAGGATCGCGTCGGTCAGGGCATCCGGGTTCTCCTCGGGAATCCAGTGGCTGGCACCGTCGAGGACGACGAAACGGTATGGCGCATCCACGAACTCGACGCACCGCTTGGCAGCAGCCGGACCGAGCGCCGGATCCGCGGTGCTCCACACGTACGTCGTGGGCACCCGTACCGGTGGCAGGTTCTCGGACTCCTGGACCATGGCGCGGTACCAATGCAGCGCAGCCGCCAGCGCCCCGGGCTCGGACAGGAGTCGCACGTGCTCCTCGACGAGCTCGGGGTCGACCCCGTCGCCGAACATCGCTCGCAGTCGCCGCGAGTTGTCCTCCAGCAAGACAGCTTCTGCTTTGCCTTCCTGACGGAGCAGGTTGATGTAGCTGGAGCGGCGCTGTTGGTCCTCATCCTCACGTAGGGCCCATCCGAACGCAGCCGGATGCGGGACCGACACCGCGGTCAGGCTACGGAGTCGGTCCGGATGGTGTCCGGCGACCTCCCAGGCGACGGCCGCACCCCAGTCGTGACCCACCAGGTGCGCCGAGTCCAGGCCATAGGCATCGAGCAGTCCGACGACATCTTCGACGAGGCGATCGGCCCGGTAGTCCTCGATGGCCTGTGGCCGGGCGTCGCGCGAATAGCCGCGCTGATTCGGCGCGATGACGCGCATTCCCGCGTCGACCAGCCGCGGAGTAACAAGCCGCCAAGCCGCCGAACTCTCGGGAAACCCATGCAGGAGTACGACCGGGGTTCCGTCGTCCGGTCCGGAAATCGTGACGTCGAACGTTAATTCACCCAGCTGAACTCGGTCGATCCGTGCATCCGTAGTCATGCGGTCACCGTAGCCGAATCGATCCTGCGAGAACAGGAAGAGTTTGGGTTCCAAAGAAATCGCACCATTAATGGCGATGTCGTTGGTGTTCCATGGTTTGCTCATTGGTCTGCGCACACCTCGGGGGAATACGAGCAGGTCACCTCTCGAGTGATGGGAAGGACACAGTTTGTGAGGGCAGTGAATCGTAGTTGGACCGCCGTGCTGTCGGCTGCTGCGGTCACCGTGGGCCTGTCGGTGGCGATGGCGACTCCGGTGGGAGCAGCCGAGGGACCGGTTGGGGGGCCGTGCGGGCAGAGCGGGGGCGGTAACCCGGACAGCCCCGGCAGCCCCGGCAGCCCCGGCAGCTCCGGTAGTTCCGGTAGTTCCGGCAGCTCCGGTAGCGCCGGTAGCTTCAGTAGCGGCGGTGGTTCCGGTAGGGGCGGTGGTTCCGGTAGCTCGGGCAGCTCCGGTAGCTCGGGTAGTTCGAGCAGCTCAGGTAGTTCCGGGAGCGCGGGAAGCCTGGTTGGGAGCCTGGGCAGTGCGGTGGGTTCGGTTGCGGATTCTCTTCCGTGGATTCTGGATTCGCCCGACGGTGCGCTGCCGGTGCTGAGAGGCAACACCAAGGCGATCGAGATGGTCACCGGTCCCGGCAGTCCGAATGAGAGCATCGAGAAGTACGGTGTCTCGGGCACGGACCTCGGCATCATCTGGGATGGCGGCCAAGGACAGGTGCTGATGGCCTTCGGGGACACCGTCGGTGACTGCGACGTACCTGGCACCCAGTGGCGTAGCAATGTCTTGTTCCGGAGCAGCGACACCACGTTGAGCGATGGCATGCGGATCGACAGCTCGCCGCTCGCCCCGCCGCCCGCTGTGAACTTCTCCAAGCAGGTCATCCACGGCCTGCTCAACGTTCCGCCAGGCAACCGCCCGGAGTTCACCGTGATCCCGACGGCCGGTGTGGCGGTGGACGGGGTCCAGTACGTTCGCTTCATGTCGGTGCGCTCATGGGACGAACCCGGTGAGTGGACGACGAACTACTCCGCAATCGCCCGCTCGACCGACAATGGCGAGATATGGGACGTGGTACTGCCGACAGTCCGCCTCACCCTCGCCTCAGCGCTTTCGAAGGGCAACGGGGATTGGCAGATGAGTGCGTTCGTGCCAGACCGCGGAGACGGGTTCGTCTACGAATTCGGTACCCCCTCAGGCCGTGCCGGGGCAGCGCGGCTGGCTCGCGTGCCGGCGACCCCGGCGGACTTTGAAGACCCGAGCACGTACGAGTACTGGACGGAAACTGGTTGGTCGTCAGACATTGCGGACGCGGAACCGGTGATCGGGGCACCGGTCAGCGAGTTATCGGTGCAGTGGAATGACTACCTCGGCAAGTACATCGCGATGTACACGGACGCGGGCGGCCTCAAGATCCGCCAGGCCGACGACCCGTGGGGTCCGTGGAGCGGTACCCAAACGCTCATCAGTGCGGCCACGCTGCCGTCGCTGTATGCGGGGTTCATGCACCCGTGGGCGACGGGGTCAGATCTGTTTTTCGTACTGACGACGTGGGACCGGTACAACGTGATCTACATGCGGACTGATCTCCGCAAGGTTGACAAGATGTCGCCGGCTGACCAGTTCGACCGTCCCGACCCCGCGCAGACCGGCGAGCAGGAACTCCTCCGCTACGACCTGCCCGAGTAGGAATGATCGGCACCTGCGCGTGACGTACGGCCCGTCCCGACGGGGGACGGGCCGTTGTCGTCGAAGAGTCCCCTGTTTTCGGTGCCCCGGCAAGGACTCGAACCTGCGACCTCGGCGGCGGTGCCGGCGTAGGGGGTGGGCTCGATTGCGCAGACAGCAGACTCCTCCAGCAGCACTCGGCCTTCATCGACAGTGCAGATTCTGCTGCTGTTGCCGGTTCGTCGTTGTCCGAGGCGGAGCACCCTGCCGGCAAGAACGGGAAGCGAACGCGACTCTACGGAAATCGCACTCGTAGCTTCAGCGTCGTCGTCGGTCTTTCATGGTTTGCTCATTGATCGGCGCACACCTGGGGGGAGGTTTCGTCCGGCTCGTCTCCCCCCTCGAGCGATGGGAAGGACACAGTCTGTGAGAGCAGTGAATCGTAGTTGGACCGCAGCGCTGTCGGCTGCTGCGGTCACCGTCGGCCTGTCGGTGGCGATGACGACTCCGGTCGGAGCCGAAGGGCACGGGGGGCCGTGCGGGCAGAGCGGTAGCGGTAGCTCGGGTAGCAGTGGCAGCTTGGGTAGCAGTGGCAGCTTGGGTAGCAGCGGAAGCTTGGGTAGCTCTGGCAATTCCGGCAGCGGCGGCAGCTCGGGAAGCACCGAAGGCCTGATCGGGAGCCTGGGCTCGGGCAGCCTAGGCAGCGCGACGGGTTCCCTCGTGAATTCGCTTCCCTGGATTATTGGTTCGCCCGACGGCGCGCTGCCGGTGCTGAGGGGCCGCACCAAGGCGATCGAGATGGTCACCGGTCCGGGCAGTCCGAACGAGAGCATCGAGAAGTACAGTGTCTCGGGCACGGACCTCGGCATCATGTGGGATGGCGGCCAAGGACAGGTGCTGATGGCCTTCGGGGACACCGTCGGTGACTGCGACGTACCTGGCACCCAGTGGCGTAGCAACGTCTTGTTCCGGAGCAGCGACACCACGTTGAGCGATGGCATGCGGATCGACAACTCGCCGCTCGCCCCGCCGCCCGCTGTGAACTTCTCCAGGCAGGTCATCGACGGCCTGCTCGAGGCTCCGCCGGGCAGCTTCCCCGAGTACACCGTGATACCCACGGCCGGTGTGGCGGTGGACGGGGTCCAGTACGTTCGCTTCATGTCGGTGCGCTCATGGGACGAACCCGGCGAGTGGACGACGAACTACTCCGCAATCGCCCGTTCGGACGACAACGGTGAAACGTGGAATCCAGTGCTGCCGACCGCCCGGGTCAATCTCGACTCGATCATTCCCGAAATCCCTGCGGACCTTGTCCCCGACATACCAGAGATTTCTCCCTACAACAGCGATTGGCAGATGAGTGCCTTCGTGCCAGGCGGTGACGGGTTCATCTACGAATTCGGCACCCCCTCAGGGCGTTCCGGCTCCGCGCGGCTGGCTCGCGTGCCGGCGACCCCGGAGGCCATAGAAGATCCGAGCACGTACGAGTACTGGACTGGGGCCGACTGGTCGCCGGACATCGCGGACGCGGTGCCGGTGATCAAGGCGCCGGTCAGCGAGCTGTCGGTGCAGTGGAATGACTACCTGGGCAAGTACATCGCGATGTACACGGACATAGGTGGCCTGAAGATCCGGATGGCCGACCAACTGGAGGGCCCGTGGAGCGCTACCGAGACGCTCATCAGTGCGGTCACGCTGCCGGCGCTGTACGGCGGGTTCATGCACCCGTGGGCGACCGGTTCAGACCTGTACTTCGTACTGACGACGTGGGATCGGTACAACGTGATCTATATGCGAACCGATCTCTCCAAGGTCGACAACATGTCGCCGGCTGACCAGGTCGATCGTCCCGACCCCGCAGAGACCGGCGAGCAGAAACTCCTCCGTTTCGACATGCCCGAGGACTTGCCCGAAGAGGAATGATCCGCACCGGGTGTGACCGTGGCCCGTCCCCGCATGGGGCGGGCCACGGTCGTCTCAGACTCCTATTCGGTGCCAACACAACCCATTGACCTGGCGAGCGCGTCGTTGAACGGACCCGAACCAACACGAACGAACAGCGGGCGCGAACATGCTTCCGGCCCGACACTGCGATGCCGCCGGGCCAGGAAGCGGTGGTCAGGAAAAGCCGAGGACGCCTTCGAGACTGCCGGAGTTGCGGGCCCCGAGGGCGCCTTCGAGGCTGCCGGCGTCGAGGGTCCCGAGGATGCCTTCGAGGCTGCCGGCGTCGAGGGTCCCGAGGATGCCTTCGAGGCTGCCGGCGTCGAGGGTCCCGAGGATGCCTTCGAGGCTGCCGGCGTCGAGGGTCCCGAGGATGCCTTCGAGACCGCCGAGGCCGAGGATCTCGAGGATGCCTTCGAGACCGCCGAGGCCGAGGGTCCCGAGGAAGTCTTCGAGACTGCCGGGTCCGGTGCTGTCATCGTCGGTGCTGCCCGAGGTGGTGAACGGAAACGGCTCAGCCGTCTTGCGTCCGGTTTCGCCCGTGCCCCACGTCTCGGAAGTATCTGGGTGGCTACACGTCCACCAGATCTGATAGTCGCCATCGACGAAGGTCGCCCCGATGCGACGCTCGTAGCCGCGTTGGATCTGCGTCGTCACGAAAACGTTTGGTTCGGCTGAGGGGTTGGTGGTGTTCCTTTCATTCCATTGGCAGACAATCTCCCCTTGGCTGTTGTTGGTGAGGGTGACCCAAACGTCGTTGCCCTCGACCTCGGCGGCGAGGGTGACGTCGTCGGGTGCGGCGTTGGCCGGCGCGGCGAACACGGCGGCCAGGAGCGGAGCGGCCAAGGCTACTGCGGCGGCGGCACGAACTGACTTGATCACAAGTTCCCCTTTCGCTTGTTCTCCGTATGCAGCCCGCGTGCGGGTGGTAGTGCACCGGTGGTACCTCGAAAGAGCGCGGGTATCTCCGCCCCGACTTGAAGGAAATTAACATCTGCCGTTGATCGAAGAAGCCCGAATCACCGTTAACGGCTGGCGGCAGCACACACAAGAAGCCGAGCTACATGGCGAACGACCGAACGGGGTGTGTCAGGTGAGAGGCCGACCCGACCCAGCACGACCGAGTAGTGGGCCCGAACATGCTTCTGGCCCGGCACCGTGATGGTGCCGGGCCAGAAAGGGATGGTTAAGAAAGTCCGAAACTGCCGTATTCGAGGCTGCCGAGGCTGCCGTACTCGAGGCTCGCGAGTCCCCCGTACTTGAGGCTGCCAAGGCTGCCAGTGCCGGTGCTGCCGAGGCTACCGGCGGGGCTGAACGCCGCGGTGAATGCATGAGGCTGGTCCGTTTCTCGCCCGGTTTCCCCTGTCCCCCATGTCTCGCCACTCAAAGCGTCGCCGCACGACCAGCTGAGGTGGTAGTCGCCATCGATGAATACCGTCGTGATGACCCAGCCACGGTTGGGATGGATGTTCAAATGCGGGGACTCGTTCTTGATTTCGGGATTGGCGTCGTTTGTTGCCACCCAGTTGCAGGTGATCATCCCCGAGCTGTTGTTGGTGATGGCGACGTCAACGAAGTTGCCCCTGACGTCGACGGAGAGGGTGACGTCTTCGGGTGCGGCGTTGGCTGGCGGGGCGAACACGGCGGCCAGGATCGGGGCGGCCAAGGCTGCTGCTGCGGCGGCACGTACTGACTTGATCAAGGAGCTCTCTTTCTCTTGTTCTCCGTATGCAGGCCCGCGTACGGGTGGTGGTGGTGCACCGGTGGTACCTCGAAAGAACGCGAGTGAATCGCTTCCGGCGGGAAGGAATTTAACAGTGTCCCGCCCGACAAAGTTCGGGAAATCGCCATGCGCAGTGTTCCGATCGAAGCCCCCGTACCCCACAACAGCTGACGGCGGCACTCATAGGAAGCCGAGCTACATGCCGAACGATCGAACGAGTGTGCTAAGCGGGGGCGGACCCGAACCAACACGGACGAACAGCGGGCCCGAAATGCTTCTGACCCGACACCGTGAATGGTGCCGGGCCAGAAAGGGGGCGGTCAGGAACTGCCGAAGCTGCCGGACGTGCTCCCTAGGCTGCCGAGGCTGCCTGAACCGGTGCCCTCGTCGTCGGTATCAGCCGGGGCGGTGAACAGGAACGGATCGGCCGTCTTTCGCCCTGTGTCCCACGTCGACCCCCACGTCTCGCCGCCGAGCGGGGTGACGCAGTTCCAGTTGATGCTATAGCTACCATCGGCGACGGTCACCGGGAAGCGATACACCTCGTCGGACTCGACACGCTGGAAGAAGGCTCGGTAGGACTCGCCGAAGATCCGGTCTTCCGCTGCCGTCCAGTGGCAGACGATTGTCCTCTGGCTGTCGTTGGTGATGATGACTTCAACGTCGTTGCCCTGAACCTTGGCGGAGAGGGTGACGTCTTTGACTCCGGCGTTGGCCGGCGCGGCGAACACGGCGGCCAGGAGCGGCGCGGCCAAGGCTGCTGCGGCGGCGGCACGTACTGACTTGATCAAGGAGTTCTCTTTCTCTTGTTCTCCGTATGCGGGCCCGCGTGCGGGTGGTCGTGCACCGGTGGTACCTCGAAAGAACGCGAGTGAATCCCTCCCGGCGGGAAGGAATCTAACAGTGCCTACCGCAAATGTTTGGGGAATCGTCCTGCACAACGTTTTGATCGAAGCCCGCATCGCCCACAGAAGCTGACCGGCGAGGAGGCGCCGTGAACCCGATCGAACCCACCACTGCTATCGCCGCGGGTGTCTGCGGCGCATCGTCGACAGCGTGGCACGGCAGGGGAGGTCGCACGGAAGGGGAGGGGGAGAACCCCGTCGCAGGAGGACGGAGGCTCCCTGGAGATCGGGGGTCAGTCAGCTGGATCCGTGTTCCGGGAACGGGCTGGGCCGGGTAGGTGCCACTGCCCATTTACTCCCCACTTTGGCCTCCGCAACGCTCTCTCACTCGTCATATGAAGGTCGTGGAGAATCGGAATTCCAACAGTTCAGACCGATATCTGGCATGTTAAGTCTGATGAGATGAGTGCCCCCGGCAGGACTCGAACCTGCGACCTAGAGATTAGAAGGCTCTTGCTCTATCCAGCTGAGCTACGGAGGCGCGGCCAGAAGCATACCCGCCCGTCCGGGGTGCCCCGTGCACGCTGATTGATGAATACCAAATTCACACGCCACCACCAGAACCGATCCTAGCCGCGTCACCACGGAATAAGCTCGCTGTTGAACAACCTCACCAAAGGCGACGGCCGGAACTGGGGGCTGACGCGATGCGCGACGTCTTGTCCGATCTCTTCACAATTTGGCGGGCGGGCGGCACAGCTGGACTGGGCACGGTGGTCGCGACATTCCGGTCTGCGCCTCGAGATCCGGGCGCCGCGATGCTGGTGGCACCGGACGGGAGCGTCACCGGGTCCGTCTCGGGTGGCTGTGTCGAGGGCGCGGTGTATGACCTCGCGTCGGAGGTCGTCGGCACCGGCCGGCCGGTTCTCGAGCGATACGGTGTGAGCGACGAGGACGCCTTCGCGGTCGGCCTCACCTGCGGGGGTGTCCTCGACGTCTTCGTCGAGCCGGTCTCTCGCGACACCTTCCCGGACCTCGATGCGGTCGTCGCTGACATCCGCGAGAACCTGCCGGTCGCAGTCGCTACGGTCATCGCGGACATCGATCGCCCCGACGGTGCGCGGGTGGGCCGCCATCTCGTTGTCCGGCCGGAGAACGCAAGCGGATCGCTCGGCTCCGCTCGTCTGGACCAGGCCGTGACCGACGACGGGCGCGGGCTGCTGGCCGCAGGCCGGTCCGCGGTCCTCGAGTACGGACCTGACGGGCAGCGCCGCGGGGAGGGCCTGCGGGTGTTCGTCTCGAGCTTCGCGCCGCCGCCGCGGATGCTCGTGTTCGGTGCGATCGACTTTGCCGCCGCCGTCGCGCGGCAGGGTGCGTTCCTCGGCTACCGGGTCACCGTGTGTGACGCGCGCGAGGTGTTCGCGACCGCTAGCCGGTTCCCGACCGCCGACGAGGTGGTGGTGGACTGGCCGCACCGATATCTCGCCGCACAGGCCGAGGCCGGTGCGATCGACAGGCGCACCGTGATCTGCGTCCTCACCCACGACCCCAAGTTCGACGTCCCGCTCCTCGAGGTAGCGCTGCGCCTCCCCGACGTGGGCTTCGTCGGGGCGATGGGCTCCGAGCGCACCCACCTGGACCGTCTCGCGCGGCTGCGTGAGGCCGGTCTGACGGATGAGGAATTGTCGAGGTTGTCGAGTCCTATCGGGCTCGATCTCGGTGCGCGCACACCCGAGGAGACAGCGGTGTCGATCGCCGCCGAGATCATCGCTCGGCGGTGGGGTGGCGGGGGTCGACCGCTACGTGACCTGCACGGACGTATTCACCATGACCGACCCGAATGATTACGGCACCGAGATCAAGTGATCGCTGAATAGGCCTTGACGGTGGCCTTCACCCTGGAACAGGCTGGAAACGATCCGGCTCTGTGAGGAGTGACACATGCAGGTTCCGGGATTGTTCGAATACGAACGCGCCGCCGACGTCGCGGATGCGATTGCGTTGCTGGATCGGCTGGGCGACGAGGCAAGGGTGGTTGCGGGCGGTCACAGCCTGTTGCCGATGATGAAGCTGCGGCTGGCCAACCCCGAGTACCTCATCGACATCAACGACCTTGTCGACGAACTGGGATACATCTTGGTCGCGTCAGACGCTGTCCGGATCGGCGCGATGGTCCGACATCGTCAGATGCTCGAGTCCGACGACCTGGCGAAGGTGTTCCCGATCTTCCGGGACGCCGAGCGTGTGATCGCCGACCCGGTAGTGCGCAATCGTGGCACCATCGGCGGTTCGCTCTGCCAGGCCGATCCAGCCGAGGATCTGACGACGGTGTGCTCGGTGGTCGGCGCCGTCTGCGTCATTCGTGGCCCGACCGGCGTGCGTGAGGTGCCGATGGACGAGTTTCTCGTCGGCCCGTACGAAACTGCCGTACGCAGCAACGAGATCCTCGTCGAGGTCCGCGTCCCCCGTACCCCGCCGGAGCATCCAGGATCCAGCGCTTACTCGAAAGTGGAACGACGCGTGGGGGACTGGGCCATCGCAGCCGCGGGGGCGGCACTGTGGCTCGACGAGGACCGCATCGGCGGGGCGTCGGTCGGACTCACCGCGGTAGAACCGGACGCCGAGCGGGTGGCGGCGATCGGCGATTTCCTTCGGGGGCAACCGATCACCGAGGAGACGTTCCACAGGGCCGGTGAACTGGCCGGGCAGGCATGTGAACCGGTGGCCGATCCTCGCGGCACCGCGGCCTACAAGCGGCACCTGGCCGACGAACTGACCGTCCGCTCGTTGCGCACCGCTGCCGATCGGGCCGTCGTCCCACGAACGGAGGCATGAGATGCGAGTGACGATGACGGTCAACGGCACCGAGGTCAACGACGACATCGAACCGCGCACGCTGCTGGTGCACTTTCTGCGCGATCGATTGGGACTCACCGGAACCCACTGGGGTTGCGACACGAGTAACTGCGGCACCTGCGTGGTGTCGGTGGACGGCGAACCGGTGAAGTCGTGCACGATGCTTGCGGTCATGGCCGGCGGGCGCGACGTGCGCACGGTCGAGGGACTCTCGCGGGACGGGGTGCTCGACCCCGTGCAGGAAGGGTTCATGCAATGCCACGGACTGCAGTGCGGATTCTGCACGCCCGGCATGATGATTACCGCCCGCGCACTACTCGATCGCGATCCGGATCCTGATGAACAGACAATTCGTGAGGCGATCTCGGGCCAGATCTGCCGTTGCACCGGCTATACCACGATCGTCCGATCCATCCGGTGGGCCGCCGAACACAGCGGCGCGACCACCGACAACGTGACCACCGGAGGTGCGTCGTGACCACGCTCGACAAGGCGCCCGAGACGGTCGATCCCGACAGCGTTTCGAACGACGGGAAGCCGTGCGGGCACGGTCGGATGCTGCGCAAGGAGGACCCGAGGTTCGTCCGCGGAAAGGGCCACTACGTCGACGATGTCCAACTGCCCGGAATGCTGCACCTGGCGATCCTTCGTTCGCCGGTCGCACACGCGCGGGTCGTGAGCGTGGACACGACGGCGGCGCAGGAACATCCCAAGGTTGTGGCCGTCGTCACCGGCGCCGATTTGGCGGAAAAGGGTCTGGCATGGATGCCGACCCTGTCGAACGACGTGCAGGCCGTCCTGGCGACCGACAAGGTGCGGTTCCAGGGGCAGGAGGTGGCGTTCGTCGTCGCCGAGGACCGCTATTCCGCGCGCGATGCGCTGGAGTTGATCGATGTCGAGTACGAACCGCTCGAGCCTGTCGTCGATGCGCGCACTGCACTGTCACCGGACGCACCGGTCATCCGCACCGATCTGGACGGTAAGACCGACAACCACTGCTTCGAGTGGGAGACAGGAGATTCTGCGGCCACCGATGCGGTCTTCGCGAAGGCCGATGTGGTGGTGCGACAGGAGGTCGTGTACCCGCGGGTGCACCCGGCGCCGATGGAGACGTGCGGCGCCGTCGCCGACTACGACGCGGTGAACGGCAAGCTCACACTGTGGTCCACGAGTCAGGCCCCGCACGCCCACCGCACCCTGTACGCGCTGGTCGCGGGGTTGCCGGAGCACAAGATCCGGGTGATCTCGCCGGACATCGGCGGTGGCTTCGGCAACAAGGTGCCGATCTACCCGGGCTACGTGTGCGCGATCGTCGGATCACTGGTCACCGGCAAGCCCGTCAAGTGGATGGAGGACCGCAGCGAGAACCTCACCAGCACCGGCTTCGCGCGTGACTACATCATGGTCGGCGAGATCGCCGCGACCAGCGAGGGCAAGATCCTCGCGATCCGCACCGACGTCCTGGCCGACCACGGCGCGTTCAACGGCACCGCGGCCCCGATCAAGTATCCGGCTGGCTTCTTCGGGGTTTTCACTGGCAGCTACGACCTCGAGGCTGCGTACTGCCACATGACCGCCGTGTACACGAACAAGGCCCCTGGCGGTGTGGCGTACGCGTGTTCGTTCCGCATCACCGAGGCGGTGTACCTCGTCGAGCGAATGGTCGACTGCCTCGCGTACGACCTCGACATGGACCCGGCGGAGCTGAGGTTGAAGAACCTGCTGCGCCCCGACCAGTTCCCGTACACGTCCAAGACCGGGTGGAAGTACGACTCGGGCGACTACGCCACGACGATGCGCAAGGCGATGGACATGATCGGCTACGACGAGCTACGCCGGGAGCAGGCCGAGCGCCGCGAGCGTGGCGAGTTGATGGGCATCGGGATGTCCTTCTTCACCGAGGCCGTCGGCGCCGGACCGCGCAAGGACATGGACATCCTCGGGCTCGGTATGGCGGACGGGTGTGAACTCACCGTTCACCCGACCGGCAAGGCGGTCGTCCGGATCTCGGTGCAGACACAGGGGCAGGGGCACGAGACGACGTTCGCGCAGATCGTCGGCGAAGAACTCGGCATTCCACCCGAGGACATCGACGTGGTCCACGGCGACACCGACAACACCCCCTTCGGCCTCGGGACCTACGGAAGCCGCTCGACCCCGGTGTCGGGAGCGGCGGCTGCCCTCGTCGCACGCAAGGTGCGTGACAAGGCGCGGATCATCGCGTCGGGCATGCTCGAGGTGTCCGTCGCTGACCTCGAATGGGTCAAGGACGACGAGCGCGGCGGTGCGTTCCAGGTGAAGGGCGACCCCTCGGCGGCGGTGACGATCCAGGACATCGCGATGCGTTCGTATGGGGCCGGAGATCTACCCGACGGCATCGAGGGCGGCCTCGAAGCCCAGATCTGTTACAACCCAGAGAATCTCACCTACCCGTACGGAGCGTACTTCTGCATCGTGGACGTCGACCCCGGCACCTGTGAGGTGAAGGTGCGCCGGTTCCTCGCGGTCGACGACTGCGGCACCCGCATCAACCCGATGATCATCGAAGGGCAGGTTCACGGCGGCATCACCGATGGAATCGGTATGGCGCTCATGGAGATCGTCGCATTCGACGAGGACGGCAACTGCCTCGGTGGCTCGTTCATGGACTACCTGATCCCGACGGCGCTCGAGGTGCCGCACTTCGAGACGGGATTCACGGTCACCCCGTCGCCACACCATCCCATCGGAGCCAAGGGGGTTGGGGAAAGCGCGACCGTGGGCTCGCCGCCGGCCGTGGTGAATGCCGTCGTCGATGCGTTGAAGCCGTACGGGGTGCGTCACGCGGACATGCCGCTGACGCCGTCCCGCGTGTGGGAGGCGATGCAGGGTCGGGCGGCCCCGCCGATCTGACGGGAGGTGCGAATGGATCTCGGTGCACGCGCCGCACTGTTGGCTAGCGAGCGGCGAGCCTTCGTCCGCGCGACGGTAGTTCGCGCCCAGCAACCGACCTCGTCGGCGCCAGGCAATGACGCGATCGTGTTGGCGGACGGTACGATCGAAGGCTTCGTCGGTGGCCACTGCGTGCAGAACTCGGTACGGCAGGCCGCGACGGAAGTACTCGAGACGGGCGAGAGTCTGCTGCTGCGGGTCCTGCCTGACGACGGGCCCGTCTACCCGGATGTCCCCGGGGCGCGTGTGGTCACGAACCCGTGCCTGTCCGGCGGGGCGATCGAGATCTTCCTGCAGCCGTGCCTGCCCGCGCCGATCGTGAGGGTTGTCGGCGAGACTCCCGTCGCGGACGCGGTCGCCTCGTTCGCCGAGTCGCTCGACCTCGAGGTCCAGCGCGGCCCCACACCGAGCGTTGGGGAATCGGCGGTGGTCGTCGCAAGCCTCGGCGGGGACGAGCCGAGCGTGATCCGGGAGGCGCTCGACGCCGGAGCCGGTTACGTCGGACTCGTCGCGAGCCGGTCCCGCGGAGCCGCGATCCTCGACGAACTCGACCTCGACCCCGAGCCGCGTGCCGCCGTCCACACCCCGGCGGGACTGCCCATAGGAGCGCGAACGCCGAGCGAGATCGCGGTGTCGATTCTCGCCGAGTTGGTCCGTGAGATTCGCGGCGGGCAGCTGCCGGATCGAACAGTCACCGGGACAACGGGGTCGGAGACCGCCCGACTGACCGTGGTCGACCCCGTGTGCGGCATGACCGTCATCGTCGACGACGAGACCCCGCACCTGCAGATCGACGGTGAGGACTACTGGTTTTGTGCGCCCGGGTGTCTGCGAGCCTATGAGAAGGAGCGAGCCCGATGTTCGTGACCGGACTGGTGCTGGCCGCCGGTAGGTCTCGGCGACTGGGGCGGCCCAAGCAACTGCTGCCGTACCGCGGCGCGACCCTGCTCGACGCGACGTTGCGAACAGCCCGGGCTTGCCGTTTCCACCAGCTGCTGGTGACCGTGCCAGGGGCCGCCGAAGCGATCGAGGACATTGTCGACCTACGCGGCTGCACCGTAGTCCACACCCCCGACTCGGGCAGCGGCTGCTCGGCGTCGGTGAAAGCGGCCCTGCCCGAGGTCGATCCGCTCGCGGCCGGGATCGTGCTGCTGCTCGGTGACCAACCCGGTGTCCAACCGTGGACGGTGCGCGACCTCGTATCCCGCGGCGCCATGGAGAACATCGGAATGTGTCGCTACACGGACGGACTCGGTCATCCACTGTGGTTGGGACGCAGTGTGTTCGGCGAACTGGCCATGCTGCGCGGTGACAAGGCCGTGTGGGGCCTGTTCGACCGTCACCCGGACGACGCGTTCGAGATTCCGGTGGACGATCGGATCCCGCTCGACGTCGATACCTGGGATGAATACCGGGCGCTGCTCGACCAGGACCAGGACGCGTCGTGACCGCGGCCCCCAACACCTACTTCACCGGCGTCGACGACCTGATTCGACGGTTCGATGCGCAGGACTACCTTCTCGACGAAGGCACCGCCACCGCCCTTTTCCTGGCGCTGCGCCTGGGGCGCCCGCTACTCCTCGAGGGTGAGCCCGGCGTGGGAAAGACGACGGCGGTGAAGGCGCTCGCCGCGGCGCTGGGCGCACCATTGGTTCGGCTGCAGTGCTACGAGGGGCTGGCCGCCGACGAGGCCCTCTACGACTGGAACTACCAGCGGCAACTGTTGGCCGTGCGGTTGTCCGAGGCGCGTGGTGAGCGGCTGGAGGAGGCAGATCTGTTCACGGAGCGATTCCTGCTGGAACGTCCCATCCTGCGGTGTGTGCGCCACCGCGGCGGACTGCCACCAGTGCTGCTGATCGACGAGATCGATCGGGCCGATGACGAATTCGAGGCCCTACTTCTCGAGTTCCTCGGTGAGGCCTCGGTGACGGTCCCCGAACTCGGCACATTCGTCGCGGAACAGGCCCCGATCGTGGTTCTGACGTCCAATCGCAGCCGCGACCTGCACGATGCACTGCGCCGACGGTGCCTCTACCACTGGATCGACTATCCGATGCCCGAACGGGCCGCGGCGATCCTGCGCCGGACCGTGCCCGGCGCCACCGCCGCGCTGATCGCGAGCGTCACCGAATTCGTGTCGTCGGCGCGGACACTGGACTTGGACAAGCCGCCCGGTGTCGCGGAGAGCATCGACTGGCTGGCAGCGCTCGCCGCACTCGGGGCTGCCGACCTGGTGCCGGCCGACGCGCTAGCGAGCCTCGGCGCCCTCGCGAAGACCCCTGACGATCGAACCGTGCTGGCAGAGGCGGTCGGCGAATACCCGGCGAGCGGGGCAACCGGATGAGAGGACCAACATGAAGATCGCAGACGAGTTCACGGTCGACGCACCCATCGACCGCGCCTGGGAGGTGCTGACCGACCTCGAGGGCATCGCGCCGCTGCTACCGGGCGCGCAGATGACCGGGCGCGAGGGTGACGACTATCTCGGCACCGTGAAGATCAAGGTGGGACCGGTCACGAGCGAGTTCGCGGGTCGGGCGTCGTTCGTCGAGAAGGACGAGAAGTCTCACACCGCCGTGATCGACGCTCGTGGACGGGAGAAGCGCGGCAGCGGCAACGCGTCGGCGACGATCACCGCTCACCTGGACGCGTCCGGGAGCGCGACCCGGGTCACCGTCGACACCGACATGAAGATCGTGGGCAAGCTCGCCCAGTTCGGCAGCGGGATGATCCAGCAGGTCTCCACGAAACTGATGGGGCAGTTCGCGGCGTCGCTCGAGGACAAACTTGCGGCCGACGCCGGGGCCGGGGGAAAGGGGCCAGCCGAGGCCGCGGCCGAACCCACCGTCGTGACCTCCGTTCCCGAACCGGAGGCGGTTCGTGTGGGGCCGGAACCGGAGCCCCTCGACCTGCTCGAACTGGCAGGCGGTTCGATCGCACGACGCGCGGCACCGTGGATCGCGGCGTTCATCGCGGCCGTCGTCGTCTTCGTCGTCGTGAGGTCCCGGCGTCGGTGACCGGTTCGTCCCCAGTGTTGCTGCGCGGTGTCGATCGGGCGGCGTTCGCGGTTGCACTGGTCGCACGGGCGCGGGAGTCCGGGGTGCGGGTGTCGGCGAGCGGCGCGGCCCGGTTCACCGAGGCGCTGCGCGTGCTACCGCCGACCGGTCGTAGACGGCTGTATTGGACGGCACGGGTCACCCTCGTCGGACGACGCAGCGACCTCGCCCGGTTCGACGCGGTTTTCGCTTCCGTGTTCGACCAGGGGGTGCTGGCACTCGATCCGGCCGCGCGGGCCGCGGGTCGCGGCCGAGGCCGCGTCGACCGTCACGAACCCGGCGACGCGGCGTCCGCACCGACGTCCCGCAGGCCGCGGTCGGCGCCACCGTGGGTGACCCGGGACTCGGGGAGTCCCGACGCCGCAACGATCGCGCCCCCGGACGACGTCGAGGCCGACGTCGAGACGATCGGGCTCACGTTGCGGCTGCCGAGCCCGCTGGAGGCGATCGCGGACCAGCCGTTCGGCCAATTCCGGGACGAGGACCTGAGGCTGCTGGGGCGCTGGCTCGAACAGGCCCGGATGCACTGGCCCACCCGCCGCAGTCGGCGCCGCGAGCCCCACCGCTACGGTCGGGTCGATCTGCGGGCGACGATGCGGCGTGCGCGCGAAACGGGGTTCGAACCGATCCGGCCGGTTCGGTGCCGCCCGCGGGTCCGGCGACGCCGGATCGTCCTGCTGTGCGACGTGAGTCGGTCGATGCACGGGTACGCGGACGTCTATCTGCACCTGATGCGTGCCGCGGTGGTGCGCGGTACCGGCCGCGACGCGGAAGTGTTCGCGTTCGCGACCCGGCTCACCCGGCTGACTGCCGTCCTCGCGCACCGCGACGCCGATGTCGCGGTGGCGCTGGCCAACGAGCGCGTCGTGGACCGATTCGGCGGCACCCACATCGCGGGAAGCCTCGCGGCGCTGTTGTCCTCACCACATGGCAATGTGCTGCGCGGGGCTGTCGTAATCATCGCGTCCGACGGCTGGGACAGCGACACACCCGCCGATCTCGCCCGCGCTGTCGCCCGCGTCCGGCGGCGCGCCCACCGCCTCGTGTGGCTCAATCCCCGTGCAGGCGCACCGGATTTCGAGCCCGTTGCCGGATCCATGTCTGCCGCCTTGCCGTACTGCGATCACTTCCTGTCGGCCCACACCGTCTCGGCGCTCGGTGAGATGTTGGACGTCGTCGCGCGTGCCGCCACCGGCGCGCCCGCACAGTACGGGCAGAGGGCTGTGCGTGGCAGGATGTCCGACGCTACGTCGTAGGTCCTACTCTGGTGGCTATGGCAACACCCCTGCGAGAGCAGTCCGACCTCGCTCCCGTTTCAGCGCGAAGTAGCGGATCCGGCGTCATGTACGCGGTCAGTGCCGTCCTTGCGGGGGTCGTGGCCGCACTGGTCGTGGCGATGTCGGCCGCTCAGGCGCTGGTACTTCTCGGGATCCCCGACCCGGGGCCCTTCACAACCTACGGGCTGCCGGCGATCAGCGCGATCGGCGAGGTGGCTGCAGTCATCACGGTCGGTTCGCTGCTGTTCGCGGCGTTCATGGTGCCGCCGCAGAAGTCGGGTGTCCTCGATGTCGACGGCTACCGTGCCGTCCGTGCGGCATCGCACGCCGCTTTCGCGTGGGCGCTGTGCGCGGTGCTCCTCGTGCCGCTGACGCTGTCGGACACCTCCGGGCAGCCGTTCACGGTGGCGATCGAGCCCGGCAACCTGTGGTCGGCGATCGGGCAGGTCGAGAACGCCGTGGCGTGGGCGTGGACGGCGGGCCTCGCGGTCGTGCTCGCGGTAGCGGCTCGGCTGGCGCTGCGCTGGGCATGGACGCCGTTCCTCCTGCTGCTGAGCGTGATCACGATGATGCCGCTCGCCTTCACCGGGCACTCGTCGGCCGGCGGGTCACACGATGTCGCAACGAACAGCCTCATCTGGCATCTGGTAGCTGCCGCGTTCTGGGCCGGCGGCCTGTTCGCGCTCCTCGCGCATGCCCGCAGGCGTGGCGCGCACTCCGACGTCGCAGCCCGCCGCTTCTCGTTCGTCGCAACGATCTGCTTCGTGGCCATGGCGGTGAGCGGTGTCGTGAACGCGTTCGTGCGGATGCCGCTGGACGAGGTCCTCACCACGACGTACGGCCGGCTGGTCATCGCCAAGGTCGTCGCCCTCGTCGTGCTCGGCGTATTCGGCTGGTTCCACCGGCGCCGGTCGCTGCCCGCGCTGGCGGCGGATCCCGAGTCTCGTGGGGCACTGCTCCGCTTCGCCGGGGCCGAGGCGCTCGTCTTCGCGGCGACCATCGGTCTGGCGGTTGGACTGGGGCGCACACCGCCTCCGCCACCGGAATCTATTCCGACGCTCACCGAGGTCGAACTCGGCTACAACCTCGCCGGGCCGCCGACCTTCGCCCGACTGGCCCTCGATTGGCGCTTCGACCTGATCTTCGGCACCGCTGCGATCGTGCTGGCGGTGCTCTACGCCGTCGGTCTGCGCCGGTTGCGCAGCCGCGGCGACTCGTGGCCGCTCGGCCGCTCGATCGCCTGGTTCGCCGGTTGCCTCGTGCTGCTCGTCGCGACGTCTTCCGGCGTGGGCAGATACGCGCCGGCTGTCTTCAGTGTCCACATGGGTGCCCACATGGCACTGTCGATGCTCGCGCCGGTGCTACTGGCGCTCGGCGGGCCGTTCACGTTGGCGCTGCGGGCGTTGCGCCCTGCAGGCAAGGACGGGGTGCCGGGTCCCCGTGAGTGGCTGCTGAGTTTCCTGCACAGCCCGATCTCGCGGTTCCTCACCCATCCACTGGTGGCGGCCGCGCTGTTCGTCGGTGGCTTCTACGCGCTCTACCTCGGGGGCATCTTCAGTGCCGCGGTCGACAGTCACGCCGCTCACCTGCTGATGAATCTGCACTTCATCCTCAGCGGCTACCTGTTCTACTGGGTCGTCATCGGTGTCGATCCGTCACCGCGGAACCTGCAGCCCATCACGAAACTGGCGGTCGTGTTCGGGTCGTTGCCGTTCCACGCGTTCTTCGGCATCGCGTTGATGAGCATGGGTGAGGTCATGGGCGCGACGTTCTACCGGTCACTGGGACTGGGGTGGAACGAGGACCTGTTGCGTGATCAGCAACTCGGTGGGTCGATCGCGTGGGCCACCGGCGAGATGCCGCTCGTGATCATCATGCTCGCCCTGCTGATCCAGTGGTCGCGCAGCGATCAGCGGACCGCGCGCCGGGTCGATCGCGCCGCCCAGCGGGACGACGACGCGGAACTGGCCGCACACAACGCGATGTTCGCCGAACTCGCGCGTCGCGATCGGGAGGCCGGCCTCTAGCACGTCGCGCCGACAGCCCCGCTGCCGAGCAACCGATCCGCGTGCTGTTGGGGATGCGACTTCGGTTCATCCACATCCGTTTCCGGACCTGTAATCCGTGCCGAATCCGCGGCATCGTCAAACGCACCGCTCCAACGAGCGGTGCGTTCGTCGTTGCGGGGGACGGAAGTGGTCGAGACAGAAGTGGTCGACAGACGAGGGGGAAGTCGATGTACGAGACGCACGCCGCAGTGATCGGCACAGTCATCACCGATCCGGTCAAGCGCGAGACGGCATCCGGCGAAGCGGTGATGAGTTTCCGCATGGCAAGCAACGTCCGCCGACGCGACCGAGAGTCGGGGGATTGGGTCGACGGCGGCACCCTGTACCTGACGGTGAGTTGCTGGCGCCGGCTGGTGCAGGGCGTGGGCGCGTCGCTGATGAAGGGCGATCCGATCATTGCCTACGGCGAACTGCGCACCAACGAGTACCGCACAAGAGACGGTGACCCGCGCACGGACCTCGAGATGCGGGCCAGCGCAGTGGGCCCCGACCTCGCGCGGTGCAGTGTTCGAGTCGACAGGTCGGGGCGGCTGCGAGTCGGGTCGTCGTCGGATGAGGCCGCGGTCGAAGCGGCGGCCGTGGGAGAGGCGGCCACCTGCGATCGGAACGGCCACGGAAGCGGCGAGGTCGCCGACAAGGATGTCGACGAGGGCGTCGCATCACTGACCGGATAGCCGGACTCCTCGCGGTGTCGGCTCACGGTCGGGCCGAACAGGTGGTCACGGTACGCTGACAGGCGAGTCGTACGTTCTCGCAGCCGGTGAGCTGCACGTTTCCAGTCCAGATTGGAGCCCTTGGGTGGCTGAGTTCATTTACACGATGAAAAAGGTGCGCAAAGCGCATGGCGACAAGGTCATCCTCGATGACGTCACCATGAGCTTCTACCCGGGCGCCAAGATCGGTGTGGTGGGCCCGAACGGCGCCGGCAAGTCGAGCATCCTGAAGATCATGGCCGGACTGGACCAGCCGTCGAACGGTGAGGCCTTCCTCGACCCCGAGGCCACCGTCGGCATCCTGCTGCAGGAACCGCCGCTCAACGAGGAGAAAACGGTCAAGCAGAACGTCGAGGAGGGCCTCGGCGAGATCAAGGTCAAGCTCGACCGCTTCAACGAGATCGCCGAGCTGATGGCCACCGACTACTCCGACGAGCTCATGGAGGAGATGGGCAAGCTCCAGGAGGATCTCGACCACGCCGACGCGTGGGACCTCGATTCCCAGCTGGAGCAGGCCATGGACGCGCTGCGCTGTCCGCCCGGCGACGAGCCCGTCACTCACCTGTCCGGTGGCGAGCGCCGTCGGGTCGCGTTGTGCAAACTGCTGCTGAGCAAGCCGGACCTGCTGCTCCTCGACGAGCCCACCAACCACCTCGACGCCGAGTCGGTTCTGTGGCTCGAGCAGCACCTCGCCAGCTACCCGGGAGCGGTCCTCGCCATCACCCACGACCGTTACTTCCTCGACCATGTCGCGCAATGGATCTGCGAGGTGGATCGCGGCAAGCTGCACCCCTACGAAGGCAACTACTCCACGTACCTGGAGAAGAAGGCCGAGCGCCTCGAGGTCCAGGGCAAGAAGGACCAGAAGCTCCAGAAGCGCCTCAAGGAGGAGCTAGCCTGGGTCCGGTCGGGTGCAAAGGCTCGTCAGACCAAGAACAAGGCCCGCCTCGACCGCTACGAGGAAATGGCTGCCGAGGCCGAGAAGCACCGCAAGCTCGACTTCGAGGAGATCCAGATCCCGACGCCGCCGCGTCTGGGCAACGTTGTCGTCGAGGTCGACCATCTGGACAAGGGCTTCGACGGCCGTGTCCTGATCAAGGACCTCTCGTTCACTCTCCCGCGCAACGGCATCGTCGGCGTCATCGGCCCGAACGGTGTCGGAAAGACCACGTTGTTCAAGACGATCGTGGGCCTCGAGGAGACGGACTCGGGCACGGTGAAGGTGGGCGATACGGTCAAGCTCAGCTACGTCGACCAGACCCGCGCCAACATCGACCCGAAGAAGACGGTGTGGGAAGTCGTCTCGGGCGGTAACGATTTCATTGAGGTCGGTCAGAACGAGATGCCGTCTCGCGCATATGTCAGCGCGTTCGGCTTCAAGGGGCCGGACCAGCAGAAGCCGTCCGAGGTCCTGTCCGGTGGTGAGCGCAACCGCCTGAACCTCGCGCTCACCCTCAAGGAGGGCGGCAACCTGATCCTCCTCGACGAGCCGACGAACGACCTCGACGTGGAGACCTTGGGCTCGCTCGAAAACGCCCTCCAACAGTTCCCGGGCTGCGCCGTGGTGATCTCCCACGATCGCTGGTTCCTCGACCGCACCTGCACCCACATCCTGGCGTGGGAAGGCAACGTCGAAGAGGGCGCGTGGTTCTGGTTCGAGGGCAACTTCGAGGCGTATGAGAACAACAAGGTCGAGCGCCTCGGCGTCGAAGCGGCACGTCCGCACCGGGTCACGCACCGCAAGCTGACCCGGGACTGATCTGATGATCGTGGGTGCGGTGCCGGTCGGCGCCGCACCCACGTCGCCGTTACCTGCACGATGCACTCCGAGTAGATACGACCGTCTGCTGTGGTCTGCGTCTCACCCGCGGTGCGGTCGCCGCGTTAGGCTCGCCATTGAGCCACCCGGTGACCTCGAACCAGGGACGGAGCGTCGCGATGACGGAATCTGTAGATGCCGACTGGACCCTCGAATTGCCTGCCGCTTTGCGCGAGTGTCTGCCGGCGCTGAGGAACGCCTACTTTCGGCACACCTCCGCCGGTGAACCCGATAGCGTCCTGAACGGCCGTTTGGATTCCATTCTTCGCGAGCATCTGCGCCTCGCTCGACGCCGCAAGCTCGGCCGGGCAGCAGTCCGCGTCCACCGTCGTAGCGACAACACCGGAGTCGGGGCGGCACTGCAGATCGTCACCGACGACATGCCCCTGCTCGTCGAATCGGTCACCGCGCTTCTGGTAAGGCTCAATCTGACGATCAGTGAAGTGGTCCACCCGATCTTCGGCGTGCGCAGGGACGCGGAGGGGGCGTTGGAAGAGGTCCTGCCGGAGGTCTCCACCCACGACGTGCCCAGCGGCGTCGCCTTGGAGTCGTGGATTCACGTGCAGTTGCACCCCGCAACCGAAGGTGCCCTTCTCGACTCCCTCGAATCGTCGATCGCTGACGTCCTTACTGACGTGGCGCAGGTCGTGGCCGACACCGAAGAGATCCGGGCGCTGGAGCGCACGATCGCGGCCGAACTCGATTCGCGCGCTGACAGTCCGCCACCGGGACGGTCGGCCGACGAGGTGCGCGATTGTGCGAATCTGCTGCGTTGGCTTGCGGACGGCCACTACACCGTGCTCGGCTACCGACGCTACGAAATCGGCAGTGGGCACCGAGCTGAGGTTGTCCGGGGCAGCGGGCTGGGCGTGCTGCGTGCGGACCGGCTCATCGGGGAGTACGTCAAAGTCCCTTTGGCGGTGGACATCCCGGATTGTCCGTTGCTGGTACTGACCCAGGGGTCTGTGCCGGCGACGGTGCATCGGTCGGTCTATCCCTACTTCGTCGGCGTCAGCATCGTCGACGACGACGGTGCGATCATTGGCGAACACCGATTCCTCGGGGTGTTCACCGTGACGGCGATGCACGAGAACGTGCTCGACATTCCGGTGATCGAACGCCGGGTGCGAACCGCGATCGAACGTGCCGGGTTCGATATCGAATCGTTCTCGGGTCAGGCGATGCTCGAGGTGGTGCAGTCGTTCCCGCGCACCGAGCTCTTCTCCATCGACACCGACACCCTGGTCGAAACGATGACCGCAGTGCTCAACATCGGGCTGCGGCGCCAGGTTCGATTGTTCATGCGCGAGGACGGTTTCAAGCGCTTCGTCTCGTGCCTGGTCTATTTGCCGCGGGACCGGTACAACACCCGGGTGCGGCGGGCGATGCAGCAGATTCTGCTCGACGAACTCGGCGGTGGCTCGCTCGAGTACACCGTCCGCGTCACCGAGGGCGATCTCGCGATGCTGCACGTAACCATCCGCAAGCCACCGAGTGCGCGCGACGTCTATATCGACACGGGGGAGTGGAACCGCCTCCGCATCCAGGGTCTGTTGGCCGCTGCGAGCCGTAGCTGGGACGACCACTTCTCGGATGCCGTGGCCGACGATCCGACGGTGGATCCCGCGCTGGCGGCGCGATATGCGGCCGCGCTGCCGGAGAGCTACAAGGAGGACTTCGACGCCGAGCGGGCGTTGGCGGACATTGTGCGTGTCGAGGCCCTCGACGCCGACTCCATCGACTTGCGGCTCTACCAGGACGCGTCGGCACCTGCAGGGCAGTGGCGATTCGCGCTGTACTTCGCTGGTGAGGGCATCTCGCTGTCGCATGTGCTACCGGTCTTGCACAGCTTGGGCGTCGAAGTTCTCGACGAGCGTCCGTACTTGATCGTGAGGCCGGACGCAATGCATTGCTGGATATACGAATTCGGTCTGGAGGTCCCGGCGGAACTCCTGGGCGGCGCAGTCGTGGACTTGAGTGCCGGCGGACCGGACGAACGGTTGCGGAATCGCTTCACGGAGGCGTTCACCGCCATTTGGCACGGTCGGTGCGCGGCCGACCGGTTCAACGAACTGGTGCTGCGCGGCGGCCTGGCCTGGCGGCAGGTCACGGTGCTCCGCGGGTACGTGAAGTACCTGCGCCAGGCCGGTTTCGCGTACAGCCAGATCCACATCGAAAGGGTGGTGCTCGATCATCCGGAGATCGCCCGGGAGCTGATCGAGTTGTTCGAGGCGTTGTTCGACCCGGACCACGCCTCTGACGAGCGCTCGCGCGACCTGGAGGCTGCGTTGCGGGCAGACATAGGCGAGGTCGTCAGTCTCGATGTCGACCGCATTCTGCGTGCGCTCTTCGGTCTCGTACGAGCGACGTTGCGGACCAACCACTTCGTCGTCGACGGCGATGGCAACTCGCGCGGGTACCTCTCGCTCAAGTTCGACCCGGGCCGGATCTCGGAACTGCCCAAGCCCCGCCCGCGGTTCGAGGTGTTCGTGTACTCACCCGACGTCGAGGGCGTCCACCTCCGTTTCGGCCCCGTCGCGCGCGGTGGCCTGCGATGGTCGGACCGCCGTGACGACTTCCGCACCGAGATCCTCGGGCTCGCGAAGGCTCAGGCCGTCAAGAACGCTGTGATCGTACCGGTCGGAGCGAAGGGCGGGTTCGTCGTGAAGAAGTCCGTGCCGGTCACGGGTGACATCACCGCCGACCGGCAGGCGGCTCGTGATCAGGGAGTCGCGTGCTACCGAACCTTCATCTCGGGTCTGCTCGACATCACCGACAACGTCGACCGGGCAGCCGGTGGGGTGGTGCCACCTGCGCGGGTGGTGCGCCGCGACGGCGACGATGCCTACCTCGTCGTGGCGGCGGACAAGGGCACGGCGACGTTCTCCGACATCGCGAACGAGGTCGCGGCGGAGTACGGGTTCTGGCTGGGTGACGCGTTCGCGTCCGGAGGTTCGTCGGGATACGACCACAAGGAGATGGGTATCACCGCGCGCGGTGCGTGGGAGAGCGTCAAACGACACTTCCGGGAACTCGGAATCGATGTCACTACAGACGATTTCACGGTCGTCGGAATCGGTGACATGAGCGGCGACGTGTTCGGCAACGGGATGCTCCTCAGCGAGCACATCCGCCTGGTCGCCGCCTTCGACCATCGGCACGTGTTCCTCGATCCGAATCCGGACGCGGCCCGGTCGTTCGCCGAACGGAGTCGGATGTTCGCGATGCCGCGCTCGTCGTGGGCGGACTACGACCCCACACTGATCAGTGACGGTGGCGGTGTGTACGCGCGAACGGCGAAGTCGGTGCCGATCAGCCCGCAGGTGCGGGCGGCGCTGGGCATCGACGAGGGCGTGACCGAACTGCCGCCGCCGGACCTGGTGAAGGCGATCCTGACCGCACCCGTGGATCTGTTGTGGAACGGCGGCATCGGCACGTATGTCAAGGCGGCGTCCGAGTCCGACGCCGCGGTGGGCGACAAGAGCAACGACGCCGTGCGGGTCGACGGCGCCGACCTGCGGGCCAGGGTCGTCGGTGAGGGCGGCAATCTCGGCGCCACCCAGCTGGGACGAATCGAGTACGCACTGCACGGCGGCAAGATCAACACCGATGCGATCGACAACTCGGCCGGTGTGGACTGCTCGGACCACGAGGTGAACATCAAGATCCTGCTCGACGCGCAGGTCAGCAGTGGCGAGTTGGCACCGGAGGAGCGCGACCCGTTGCTCGTGGCGATGACCGACGAGGTGGCGAGGCTGGTGCTGGCGGACAACATCTCGCAGAACGATCAGCTGGGTATGTCGCGAGCGAGCGCGCCGCAGATGCTCGGCGTCCATCGTCGCCTGATCGCCTCCCTCGTCTCCCAGCATGGTCTCGACCGGAGGCTCGAGGCGTTGCCTACCTCACCCGAGCTCACCAAGCGCGCACAAGCCGGCCACGGCCTCACCTCGCCGGAGCTGGCCACGGTGATGGCGCATGTCAAACTCGCATTCGCGCAGGACTTGCTGGCGACGGAACTGCCCGACAGCGACTACTTCGCGGCCTGGCTCCCGGACTACTTCCCGATCCAGCTGCGTTCTCGGTTCAAGTCGTCGATCCGCTCGCACCCACTGCGTCGCGAGATCATCGCGACGATGCTGGTCAACGACGCGATCGACAACGGCGGCATCACCTATGCGTACCGGCTCGCCGAGGACGCAGGGGCGTCCAGCACCGACTCGATCCGGGCGTACGCCGCGGTGACCGAGATCTTCGAACTACACGACGTGTGGGAGCGGGTGCGCGCCGCCGAGATGCCGACACAGGTGTCGGATCTGCTGATGCTGCAGTCCCGGCGGGTGTTGGATCGGGCTTCGCGCTGGTTCCTGTCGAGTCGTCCCCAGCCGATCGCGGTCGGAGCCGAGATCAGCAGGTACTCCTCCGAGTTCCGCAAGCTGGCCCCCAGGGTCCCCGGTTGGGTGCAGGGCCACCGTCTGACCGACCTCGAGCGGAGCGCCGGGGAGGTCGTGGCGGACGGAGCACCCCGCGACCTCGCCCTCGAGGTGTACGGGCTGCTGGACCTGTTCAGTCTGCTCGACATCATCGATGTCGCCGACATCTGCGAGCGTGACGGTGAGGAGGTCGCCGAGCTGTACTTCGCGCTCGATGCTCACCTGGGCGTCGATTGGCTGCTCACCGCTGTCTCCGACCTCGAGCGTGGCGACCGCTGGCACGCGCTGGCGCGATTGGCATTGCGGGACGACCTGTACGGGTCGCTACGGTCGCTGACGCTCGAGGTGCTGGTCGCCGGTGAGCCGAGCGAAACGCCGGAGGAGAAGATCGACTACTGGGAGTCGACGAACGCGTCGCGACTTGCGCGCGCGAGGTCCGCGCTCGCGGAGATCTTCGAATCTGGAACCCTGGATCTCGCGACGTTGTCGGTGGCGGCGCGTCAGGTACGGAGCATGGTGCGAGGCATGGGCACCAGATCGGAGGTCGGACGGTGAGTGGGGCGCAGGACGCCATGCGGAACGGGAGTGTTGTAAGGGCTGTCGTCGAAGGGCGTCGCGCGGGCTTCCACACGAAGGTGGTGGTCCGTTGGTCCGACATGGACGCCTTCCAGCACATCAATCACGCACGGATGGTGACGCTGCTCGAGGAGGCACGGGTCCCGCTGCTCTTCGAGGAAGGCTTACCGACGGCGACACTGCGCGACGGCGCGGTCATCGCCGATCTGCACGTGCGCTATCGCGGCCAACTCCGCCACGACGACAGCCCCCTCGACGTCCTGATGTGGGTCGAGCAGATACGCGCCGTCGACTTCACGCTCGCCTATGAGGTGCGCCCCGGAGGAGCGGCGGCCTCGACGCCGGCATCGATCGTCGCCTCGACACAGATCGCCGCGTTCGACATCGCCACCCAGAGGCTGCGTCGACTGACCGCGTCCGAGCGCGGATACCTGGAGCAGTTGAAGCGTGGATGAACGGGTTCTGAGGGTTCCCGACGCCGCGGATCGCGCGAACCTCGCGATGTTCGTCGGGCGCGCGCTGCGCCTCGACGAGTCGGCGGTGATCCGCCTGCGGCGTCGAGACGACGGGCGTGTGTCGGTGTGGGTGCCGACCGGATTCGATGCTCTCGCCACTTGTTCCGTCGCCGGAGACGTCCGCCCGCAGGACACGACTGCGGGCGGCGACATGCTGCTTCGGGCGCTCGGTGAAGCAGCGACCGACATCGATCCCGGGTTCGCTATGGACTCGGCGTGGCGCGGGGCACTCCCGCCGGAGGCCGGCTTCCTCCACGTGGACGACGTGCCAGCCCGGGTCCTGCTCGGGCTGGCCCAGCGTGGTGCCGCTCTGGCGAGAGAACACGGCAGCACACAGGGGCCACCTACGTCGTTGCTCGACCAGAAGGTTCTCGAGGTCGAGGGGGGCGGGACGACCGTTGAGGTATCGATGCGGACCGTCTTCGCTCTCACCGGCATGGGCTTCGTGCCGCGCGCGGACGGCCGGCCGGCGGCCGCGGAGACTGATCTCGACGCCATCGCCGAGAACGAGATCGTTCGGGTGCGCGCTGCGCCGTCCTGGTTGCGCCTCGACGCCCGGTTCGGCTCGGTCTACGCGCGCCGCGCGGGGGCGATCCCCTTGTTCACCGTGTAGCTAGGGCAGCTCTCCGTGTAGCCAGGACAGCTCACCATGTAGGTAGGACGACCGGGACCACGAACTGCTCCACCATGGCGCGCTCGTCGTCCACGTCGGCGCCCGGGACGGTGAGAAGCGAGACGATTGCGCGTACCAACCACCGCGCGCGACCAGCGATATCGGCGTCCTCCCTGAATCGGACGTCACTGTTTCGGCGGTCGGCGCTCCGGTTGTCGCGGCCCCGCTCGTCGGAGAGGAACGAGATGCCGAGCACCTCGATCACCTCGGATGTACTCGCGAGTTCGGATGCGACTCCTGCGTCGCCGAGACCGAACCACGCGGCGAGGGTTGGTGTAGACCGGACCTCGCGTACCGCCATGATCACTGCCTCGGTCACGCGCTCCCGAGGATCGGTGACGGGGGCGAGTGCCGCGGCGATACGTTCCCCGAGGCGGCGGGCCTCACGGTGCACGAAGGCGCGGTGCAGGGCTCGCCGGTTCTCGAAGTAGCGATACAGAGTCGCCCGCGAGCATCCCGCGGCCTTGGCGACCTCAGCCATACCCGTTGTGGCCACGCCACGCTCGACAAAGAGTGCCGCGGCCGCGTCGAGAATCCGCTCTGCCGCAGCCTCGACGCGATCGTCCTGCAGCCACGAACCGGATGTCCTGGCGTTCATGATCATCCGGCGCGGAACGGCACCCGGGTGGGGCGCCGGACGTAGTTCCCGGCCGCGTACTCGACTCCGTCGATGTCGACGTCGAAGTCGGGGCAACGTGCGAGCAGTTCCTCGAGCGCGACTCGCGCCTGCATGCGTGCGGCGGCCGCACCGAGGCAGTGGTGGTTGCCATTGCTGAACGTGAGGATCTGCCGCGGGTTGCGCAGCACGTCCAGTTCCTCGGAGTCGGGGCCGAACACGCGGGGATCGCGATTCGCAGAGCCATAGGCGAGCAGTACCTTGCGGCCGGCGGGGATCGTCACATCCTCGATCGTCACGTCGCAGGTGGTGGTGCGCGCGAGGCCCTGGACGGGGGAGGTGAGCCTCAGCAACTCCTCGACCGCAGCGGTGATCCGTCCGAGGTCGTCGAGAAGCAGCTGCCGCTGGTCGCGACGCTGGGTCAGCAGTTGCACTGCGCCACCGAGCATTCCGGTGGTGGTGTCGTTGCCTCCGGTGACCATCGTGAACGCGAAACCGAGAATCGACAGGATGCCTGCAACATCGTCGTCGGCGCCCATGCCAGCGGCGACGAGATGTGAGATGGTGTCGTCACCGGCGTCCCCATTGGCGGCGTCGGTCTTGCGTCGTTCGATCAGTTCGCCGAAGTAGGCCATGAGATCTCCGACCGCGGACGCTGCCTCGAGCGGGTCGCCGTTCGCGTTCGCCGCCACGATCGCCTCGGTCCAACCGTCGAACTGGCCGCGGTCCTCCGGAGGCACACCCAGGTAGTGCGCGACGACCATGCTCGGCAGCGGCTTGAACAGCTCGGTGACGATGTCACCCTCACCGGCGGCGCGCAGTCGCTCCAGCCGCTCGACGACGAAGCGGCGTACCTCCGGTTCGACCGTCTCGACCTGGCGCGGCGTGAACCCACGGGCTACGAGACGGCGGAACTGAGTGTGCACCGGTGGGTCGAGCATGACCAGCGGGGGATTGTCACGTAACCCGATCTTGTCGAGTTCGCCGTAGGTCATCGTCAGCCCCTCGGCGGACGAGAACGTCTCGGCGTCACGGGCCGCGTTGTATACGTCGGCGTGCCGGGTCAGCACCCAGTAGTCGTAGTCCGGTGCTCCCTCCGGCACGACGTTGTGGACGGGATCGTGCTCGCGCAGCGCCGCGTACATCGGCCACGGGTCCCGCCACGTGGGGCCGGAGCGAGGGACGTAGGCCGCTTTGCCAGACATTGTCTTCGTCATGTCTCAACCGTGAGACAGATCACTCGATTTGTCAATGGTGGCCGGAGGTGCCGGAGCGGCTCGACGGGCGACCGGATCAGACCAGCCAGGCTGCGGAATCGGCGGGTAGCAGCCCCTCGACAAGGGGCAGACTCGTCAGCACGACAGTGCCGGCCGGAAGCCGGATCGGCGCCTCGGTGGCGTTGAGGACACAGATCAGTCCGCCCCTGCGGCGGAAGGCCATGCATCCGGGCGGGCTTCCATACCAGTCGATTTCCGCGCCGGAGCACTCCGCGAGCGACGATCGCAACTCGAGGGCCGTCCGGTACAGCGACAACGTCGAATCGACGTCCTCGAGTTGCGACTCGACCGTCAGGGACTCCCATTCCGGTGGCATCGGCAGCCACGTGTCCGTAACGGTCGAGAAGCCGAACGGTGGGCGCGCTCCCTCCCACGGCATCGGCACGCGGCACCCGTCGCGGCCGCGTTCGGTGCGCCCGGATCGCTCCCACACCGGGTCCTCGAGCGCCGAGTCCGGCAGGTCCACGTTCGGCAGGCCCAACTCGGCGCCGTTGTAGATGAACGATGCGCCAGGAAGTGCGAGTTCGACGAGGGCCATCGCCCGGGCGCGGGCTACTCCGCGGTCGCCGTCGCCGTAGCGGGTGACCTCACGCTCGACGTCGTGATTGGACAGTGTCCATGTGGGTGTGCCGCCGACCCGCTCGACCGCATCGAGAGAGTTCTCGATGGCAGCCCGCACCGAGTCGGCGTCGAAGGGTGTCTCGGCGAGGCGGAAGTTGAAGCCCAGGTGCAGTTCGTCCGGACGGATGTACTCGCCGAACCGCTCGTTGTCCCGTACCCAGATCTCGCCGACGGACATCGCGAACGGATACTCGTCCATGACCCGCCGGATGCCGCGGTGGATCTCGTGGACGCCCGGGTTGTTGAACCGGGGATCGTCGTCGTCGTTGCGGAGCAGCGCGTTGGTGTCCCAGTCGTGGTCGGGAAGGCCCTCCGGTTTGGCCATTCCGTGTGCGACGTCGATCCGGAAGCCGTCGACTCCGCGATGCAACCAGAACCTCAGTGTCTCCTCGAGGTCAGCGAAGACCTCCGGGTTGTCCCAGTTCAGATCGGGCTGTTCGGCCGCGAAGATGTGCAGATACCACTGGCCAGGGGTGCCGTCGGGTTCGGTGATGCGCGTCCAGGCGGGGCCACCGAAGACGCTCGGCCAGTTGTTCGGAGGCTGCGAACCGTCCGGTCCGCGGCCCTCGCGAAAGATGTAGCGTTCGCGGGCGTTGCTGTCGGGTCCGGACGAGAGGGCTTCCTGGAACCACGGGTGCTGATCGCTGGTGTGGTTCGGGACCAGGTCCATCGTGACCCGGATGCCGCGCGTGTGCGCCTCGGCGATGAGGGTGTCCATCGTCGCGAGGTCGCCGAAGAGAGGATCGATATCCCGCGGGTCCGACACGTCGTAGCCGTGGTCTGCCATCGGAGAACGGGCGATCGGACTGAGCCAGATCGCGTCGACCCCGAGTAGTTCGAGATAGCCGAGGCGATCGGTCACGCCACGAAGGTCACCGACACCGTCGCCGTTGGAGTCGGCGAACGACCGCGGATAGACCTGGTAGAAGACGGCGTCCGTCCACCACCGGTGCGAGTCCGACGGCTCCTGGGCGACGGACGAATCCTCTCGCGTGGACACATTCACTCATAGTGCCGCATTGAATGCCCGGCAACGACCTCGGTCATCGCACAGGGGCTAGACCGGCGAGTTCACCATCGACGCTGCCGCCATCTCCATGTAGTCGATGAGGGCACGCCGGTGCGATTCGTCGAGGGTTCGGTCGTCGATGGATGCGATCGCCGTGTGCATGCAGCGCAGCCAGGCGTCCCGCTCGATCGGGCCGATCCGGAACGGGGCGTGCCGCATCCGCAGTCGGGGATGGCCCCGCTCGTCGGAGTATGTGCGCGGCCCACCCCAGTACTGCTCGAGGAACATGCGCATGCGGCGTTCGGCCGGCCCGAGATCGGCTTCGGGATAGAGCGGGCGGACGATCTCGTCCTTCGCCACTTCCTCGTAGAATCGGGCGGTGAGCTTGCGGAACGTCTCGGCGCCGCCGACTGCCTCGTAGAAGGTCTGCTGCGGCTGCGCTCCGCCGATGGTTTCTGGGTTCGTCTCAGTCATGTCACGCTCCATTGTGCCTGCAGTCGACGACCGCGGCCGTCGATGGTTGTTTACCCCGATGTGGGGCAGTATTTTTGCCGAAATGGGTGTGCGTGAACCGACCATCCGTGGTCAACTTGTGGCAGTCTTCGCGGAGGTGGCATGACACACCGAAAGAGCGGTCGATCGCACCGACAACTTATGCCCACTGACGTGCGTGAACACCGCACGTCGGGGGCTTACCCGTTGCACGTCATCCCCGAGTCGAGTTCGTCAGTTCCTGGACTGTCCGGTGGCAGCACACCGACCCCGTGGAACAAACGTCGAGTACTGCTACTCAATGCCACCTTCGAGCCGCTCACCGCCTTGCCCGCGCGTCGCGCGGTGGTGCTGATGGTGTGCGCCAAGGCCGACACCGTCCACGAGGATCCCTTCGGGCCCGTCATCCATTCCGAGGGTTGGGCTCTCCAGGTGCCGTCCGTGATCCGGCTTCGCAACTACGTGCGGGTGCCGTACCGGACCCGCGTGCCGTTGACTCGCGCGGCCCTCATGTACCGCGACCGATTCCGCTGCGGCTACTGCGGTGACAAGGCCGAGACCATCGATCACGTCGTTCCCCGAAGCCGTGGCGGCGGACACACCTGGGAGAACTGCGTCGCCTGCTGCGCTCCCTGCAACCATCGCAAAGCCGACAAACTACTCGGCGAACTAGGGTGGTCCCTGCGCACCGCGCTGGTGCCTCCGACCGGCCCGCACTGGCGACTGCTCGCGACGATCACCGAGGTACACCCCACCTGGCTTCCGTATCTCGGCGAGGGTGCTGCCTGACAGGACCCGGAACTTCCATTTCGGCAGCACTGGGCTAGGTTGGCCTCGTGAGCATTCTCGAGACAGCGCTGATATTCGTAGGGATTCCCCTCCTGGTCGTCGCGATCATCGGTCTCCTGTCCCTCCGAGGCCGGCGGTTGGCGAACCCCCAACCGGCGGCGTACCGCCTCGGTGAGCAGTGGACGCGCGGGCCGATCCTGTGGAGCGCCACCGACGAGGTGACCACGCACGGTCACCACGCGGCGCACACCGCGCTGGACGCAGATCTGATCGGAGGTACCGCAAGTGGCAAGTGGTGACGTTCTCCAGACCCCGGCAGTGGCGCCGGAGGACCTGCCGGTGGGCACGGTCGTGACCACCAGCGGCCGCCTCTCCGCAGTCCACCACGTCGGGGAGTTGCTCGATCAGCCGCCGTTCACAACGGACGACCTGGTGCGCATCGACGACGCACTCATCGACGCGACTCGCCTGACCAAGGTGCGGTTCAACATCTACATCGGCGACCTCGGCGAAGACCCGGCTATGGGTGCCGATGCCGTGTTCCCGACCACCCCGGAGGCCGAGCGTTCGGTCCTGATCGCGGTGTCGCCGAACCAGCGGGTGATCGAGGTCCGTGGCGGTAGCGCTGTCGCCAACCGCGTCACCGACCGGGTCGCGCAGCTCGGCGTCACGGCCGCTGTCGCCTCGTTCACCGAGGGCAACCTCATCGACGGCCTCGTGTCCGCTCTTCGTGTCATGAGCGCCGCGATAGCGCCCAGGTAAGCCTCGCACTCATCGCTCCACCTCCGGTGACCCGGCGTCTCGGCGGTTCAGCTCGGCTGACCGCACCAGACATCGGGTCACCGGCACTTCTTCTTCAGGTGGCGAGCCTCGAGTCGCAGGGCTCAGGTCGCGTCGAATGCGCGGGCCTTCAGCGACCGGACCACCCCAGCCCGGCCCTCGACCACGAGACGACGCAGCGCGGGCGGGTGATCACCCGTCAGGAATTGATCGGCGGCCTCCACGGACTGTTCACTGATCGACCACGACGGGTACAGCCCGACGACGACGGTCTGCGCGACCTCGCTCGACCGTCGCTCCCACACCGCGGGAACCTCCGCGAAATACCGTGCGACGTACGGCTCGAGCAACTGCGACTGTCCCGGCGCGACGATCCCGCCGATGATGGCGCGGGCTGTGATGTTCGGGACGGTGTCGTCGTCGAACACCGTCGTCCAAGCCTTCTCCTTGACCGCGGCCTGTGGGCGGGCGGCTGCCGCCGCCGCGGCCTGCCGGGCTCCGGCGGCAGTGGGATCGAGCATCGCCTCTGCGTCGATGAACGGAGTGTCGAGTCCGTCCGCGTCCACCTCCCCGGCAGCCGCGAGCGCATGCACCAGTCGCCAGCGCAGGTCGGTGTCGACGACCAGCCCCTTCAGGCCGAGCGTCGCGGGATCCTCGACGTCCAGCAGTTCCTGTAGGACCTCGGTGTGCCACGCCGACAGCTGCGAACCGGCCAACGCATTGACGAACGCCAACTGGTGGTCCGAGCCCGGCTCGGCCTCGCGGGCCAACTCGAGCAGACGGTTCGCGAACGCCGGCCAGCCGAACGCGTCGGCCCAGCCGGGATCGGCGTACGCCGACAGCGCCGTCTGTGCCTGCAGTAGCAGTCGCTGCACGACGCCGACTTCAGTCTCGGCACCGATGCCGCGCTGGACGAGGCCGACGAAGTCGCGCGCCCGCATCTCGGCCTGCCGCGTCATCTCCCATGCCGCCGACCATGCGAGCGTGCGCGGGAGCGGCTCGGCGATGTCATCGATGCGGCCGACGAGGGTGTCGAGCGAGTCGCGGTCGAGGCGCAGCGAGCAGTAGGTCAGGTCGTCGTCGTTGACGAGGATCAGCTTGCCGCGCGGGACACCCACCAGTTCGGGGACATCTGTGCTGGCGTCTTCGACGTCGAGTTCGACGCGGTGGGTGCGGACCAGCTTGCCTGTTGCCGGGTCGTCGTCGTAGATGCCGACCGCGAGACGGTGCACACGAGTCTCGCCGGCGCCAGGGTCAGCGCCCTCCTGGAGCACGGCGAAACGAGAGAAGGTTCCGTCCGGCTCGATCTGGAAGTCCGGTCGCAGAATGTTCAGGCCCGTGGTCTTGAGCCACTGCGCGCCCCAGTTCGACAGGTCGCGCCCGGACGCCTTCTCCAGCGCCCGCAATAGATCGTCGAACGTCGCGTTGGCGAACGCGTGGGCGGCGAAGTAGTCGCGCAGACCCGTCATGAACGGCTCGAGACCCACGTACGCAACGAGTTGTTTGAGCACGCTCGCACCCTTGGCGTACGTGATGCCGTCGAAGTTCACCTCGACGGCCGCCAGGTCGGGGATGTCGGCAGCGATGGGATGCGTCGACGGCAGCTGGTCCTGCCGATACGCCCAAGACTTCTCGACGTTCGCGAACGTGGTCCACGCGTTGGCGTACTCGGTGGCCTCGCTCTGGCACAGCACCGAGGCGAACGTCGCGAAGGACTCATTGAGCCACAGGTCGTCCCACCACTGCATGGTGACGAGATCGCCGAACCACATGTGCGCCATCTCGTGCAGCACCGTCTCGGCGCGTCGCTCGTACGCCGCGCGGGTCACCTTGGACCGGAACACGTAGTCCTCGAGGAACGTGACCGCGCCCGCGTTCTCCATCGCGCCGGCGTTGAACTCAGGCACGAACAGCTGGTCGTATTTGCCGAACGCGTACGGCATTCCGAAGTTGCGATGGTAGAAGCCGAACCCCTGCTTGGTCTCGGCGAAGAGCCGTTCGGCATCCATGTGCTCGGCGAGCGAGGCTCGGCAATAGATGCCGAGAGGGATATCGCCGTGCTCGTCGGAGTAGATGTCCGACCACTGCGCGTACGGGCCGGCGATCAGCGCCACCAGGTACGTGCTCATGCGGGCAGTGGTGCGGAAGATGTGCCGGCCCGGGGTCGCCGCGGGAGCCTCGACAGGCGCGGCGTTCGAGACCACCTTCCAGTTCTCTGGCGCGGTGACCGCGATGTCGAAGGTGGCCTTGAGATCGGGCTGGTCGAAGCACGCGAACATCCGTTTGGCGTCGGCGGTCTCGAACTGCGAGTACAGGTATACCGCACTGTCGGTGGGGTCGACGAAGCGGTGCAGCCCCTCACCTGTGTTCGTGTAGAGGCAGTCGGCATCGACGACCAGTTCGTTGGTTTCGGCCAAGCCGGCGAGCGTGACGCCGCTGGCCTCGTCGTAGGACGACACATCCACCGGTGAACCGTTGAGCACCGCGGAATGCACTGTGGCGGCGACGATGTCGATGAACGTCGAAGCCCCGGCCCGGGCGCTGAAGGCGACCGTGGTCCGTGAACGGAAGGTCTTCTCGCCCGGGCCGCCGGAACCGTCGGTCAGGTCGAGTTCGACGCGGTAGTTGTCGACCGAGACCAGCGCCGACCGCTCGGCGGCCTGTTCACGGGTCAGATTCGGTGGGGCCACGAAGATCTCCTTCAGGGATGGACAGTCAGCACGTCCATCTTCGGTGATGGACAGTCAGCACGGCCATCTTCAGGGATGGACAGTCAGCACTGCCATCCCATCACGTAAGCCTGTCGTTCAGCGGACGAGGTCGGACAGCGGCACGTCGGGAGCGGCGAGTCGGGCCGGATCTACCGAGGCGGACGACGACACGATCGCCTTGATGTCGTCGTTGACATCCCAGATATTGACGTTCATCCCAGCCAGCACGTGGTTCTCCTCGTCCAGCCAGAAGGCCAGGAACTCGCGTTCAGCGACGTCGCCGCGGGTGACCACCCTCGAGTACTCAGGTGCCCAGCCGACGTACTCCATGCCGAGGTCGTACTGGTCGGTGAAGAAGTACGGCAGATTCGTGTACTCCGCTGGACGCCCGAGCATCGTTGCGGCCGCGATCGCAGGTTGGTTCAAGGCATTGGCCCAGTGCTCCACACGAATCCGGGTGCCCAACCGTGGATGCTGCTGCATGGCGATGTCGCCGACCGCCACGATGTCGGGGTCGGACGTGGCGAGGTGCTCGTCCACGAGTACACCGCCGTCCACCGAGAGCCCCGCGGCCTCGGCGATCTCGACGTTCGGCTCGGCGCCGACCGCCACCAGGACCTCGTCGGCGGGCAGGACCGTGCCGTCGCTGAGCCGGACGCCGTCTGCACGTCCGGCCGAGACGGTGATCTCCTCGGCCCTCACGCCGAAGTGGAAGTCGACGTCGTGCTCACGGTGCAGATCTGCGAACACCGCGCCCATTTCCTTGCCGAGGGCGTGCAGCAGAGGCAGGTCGGACGGCTGGACGATGGATACGGCCACGTCGCGAGCCCGCGCGCCGGCCGCGATCTCGAGTCCGATCCAGCCGGCGCCGACGATCACCAGGCGTGATCCCGCGGTCAGTTCGGAGATCAGCGAGTCCGATTCGTCGATAGTTCGCAGATAGTGCACGCCCGCCGCGTCGGCGCCGGGGATCGGCGGGCGTCGCGGTCGCGACCCCGTGGCCAGGGCGAGCTTGTCGTAGTCGATCGTCGAATCGTCTGGGAGGACGACCTTCTTGTGCTCGCGATCGATCGATGTGACGGTAGTTCCCAGGCGGACGTCGATCTTGTGGTCGCGATACCAGTCCCCGCGCTGGACGGTGAAATCGGGCAAATCCTTCTTTCCGGCGACGTGCTCCTTCGAGAGTGGCGGCCGATCGTACGGCAGGTGCTCCTCGCCGCACAGCAGCACGATCGATCCGTCGAAGTCCCTGTCTCTGAGCGCTTCTGCGATCTTGGCGCCGGCCAGGCCGCCGCCGACGATGACGAATGTGCGATGGGATGACTCGTGAAGTGTCACGGATTGCTCCGTCTCCGAGTCGCGACGGCCGTCGCTGTCGACCGCCGTAGGCGACTCTCGCTGGTGGCTGTCCTCCATCGACACTATCGGGGGCGAGGGTGTCCGGGAAGGATCCGTACGGGGTCGTGGTTGTCTTTGACGGAAAGGTGTACTCCGACGTCGTGCAGACGTCACACCACCGGACCGTCACACCACTTCGAGTAAGGAGACGCACGTGAGTGATACAAGCGCCGCAAGCGGGGCTGTCAAGGACGGGGCTGCCAAGGACACTGTCGATTTCTGGTTCGATCCACTCTGCCCGTGGTGCTGGATTACTTCACGTTGGATCCTGGAGGTAACGAAGGTCCGTGACATCGACGCGAACTTCCACGTCATGAGCCTCGCCGTCCTTAACGAGGGCCGCGAGTTGCCGGACGAATACCGCGAGGCGATGACCAAGGCGTGGGGGCCGGTACGAGTGCTCATCGCAGCCGCGCAACAGCGGGGTGACGAGATCCTGTCTCCGCTCTACACGGAGATGGGCACCCGTATCCATAACGAGGACAACAAGGACCTGACCGACGTGATCGTCAAGTCGCTCGCGTCACTCGGGCTGCCCGCGGAGTTGGCCGCCGCCGCGGAGACCGAGGAGTTCGACGCCGAGTTGCGCCGTAGTCACCATGCCGGCATGGACAAGGTCGGCGACGATGTCGGCACCCCGACCATCCACGTCAACGGCACGGCATTCTTCGGCCCGGTCCTGTCGCGCATCCCGCGCGGCGAGGACGCCGGCAAGGTGTGGGACGGGGCAGTGACCCTCGCGTCCTACCCCTACTTCTACGAGCTCAAGCGGACCCGCACCGAAGGACCCATATTCGACTGAGTCCCCTCAGCGGTTCGTGAACGAAAAGTTCGGGTCGCGATAGATGTAGTCCGGTCGCTGGAACAGCCTGCCGTGGCGTGTCCGGTCCCGCAGGGCCGCGGCACGCCACGTCAGGACTGGGTGACTCGACAGCAGGTTCACCAGCCAGGGGAAGAAGCCGCGTTCGTTGGTCGCGCGATCGGCCAACTCGTCGAAGCCCACGTGGCCGACGAGGTATTTGCCGGCGCCGAGTACACCCATCGCTCCGGGCGCACCGGTCGGGTTGTTGCAGTAGCCGTGATTGTCCGCGGTGTACTCCATGGACCGGGATAGCGCCGAGCCGACCACCGGCACGTATCTGGTGGCGAACATGCCGAGTTGTCGCCAGTATCCGACGTGGCCGGCCGCGATGTGGCCCACCTCGTGCCCGATGATGAAGGCCAGGGCTTCGGGGTTGCGGGCCTGCCCGCCGATCTCGAAGAGGTCGCTGTAGACGACGACGTAGCGCCGGAACCCGTGACCGGACGCGAAGGCGTTGATCCGTCCGTTCCCCAGTACGACATACGCATCGGGTACTTCGGCCATCCCGAACCTGGCCGCCGCCTCGGTCACCATGCGGTAGCCGTCGGGGAACTGCGTCGGCGACATCTTGATGCCGTTCACCCGTTGGGTCCCGTACATCTGGCCGCGGGCCACGAAGATCAGGATCGGCGCGGCCAACACCACCATCGCCCAGTACGGCAGGTCGCCGCGCAGGAAGACCACCATCGCGACGACGTAGGTGACTGCCGTGATCACCACGACCAGCACCAGCAGCGGGATCTCCCACGGGTGCCGGGCCGGTGGCCCGTATGGAGAAAGCCCAGGGGGAGTCGGGACCGGCGAGTGCGCCCACGTGGAGGCCTGTGGCGACACGGTAGGCCCGGCGCTGTGCGGATGGTTCGGATACATGACCGGAATCTACCGGCGCAAGCCCGCTCCCACGGGGCCGGGATGGGTTCCGATGGGCTCCGACGTATCCCGATGCCTTCCTGCGCGTCTCGGCGCCGACGAGTGCGGCGTGGTCCCGAGTCCCCAGGGGTGTGACGTCGACGTGGCCTGTCAGAATTGGGGGCATGCGCGTATACCTGGGTGCCGACCACGCCGGCTTCGAACGCAAGAACCAGATCATCGAACACCTCACCGCGAACGGCCATGAGGCCATCGACTGCGGTGCACACGTCTACGACGCCCTCGACGACTACCCGGCCTTCTGCATCGAGGCGGCCCGCCGCGTCGTAGCCGATCCTGGCAGCCTGGGCTTGGTCCTCGGCGGTAGCGGCAACGGCGAGCAGATCGCCGCGAACAAGGTGCCGGGTGCGCGATGTGCGCTGGCCTGGAGCGTAGAGACCGCGCAACTCGCGCGTCAGCACAACAACGCGCAGCTGATCGGCATCGGCGGTCGCATGCACACCCTCGAGGAGACTCTCGCGATCGTCGACGCATTCTTGTCGACGCCGTGGTCGCAGGAGGAGCGCCACCAACGCCGCATCGACATCCTCGCGGAGTACGAGAAGACGGGCGTGGCTCCGGCAGTCCCCGGCGCTCCCGAAGCCTGAGTAGGCCGCGTTGCCCGAGGGTCACACGCTGCACCGACTTGCGCGCCTGCACCAGCGTCGGTTCGCGGGATCTCCGGTGCGTGTGTCGAGCCCGCAGGGGCGATTCGCCGAGGATGCGGCCCTGATCGACGGCCGCGTCCTCGTCCGATCCGATGCCTGGGGCAAGCACCTGTGGCATCACTACGAGGGCGGGCTCGTCGTCCACGTCCATCTGGGTCTGTACGGATCCTTCACCGAGTCCGCGGTGCCGCTCGAACCCCCTGTCGGGCAGGTCCGCATGCGCATGGTCGGCGCCGAGTACGGTTCGGACCTACGCGGTCCCACCGCATGTGAGGTGCTGCATCCACCACAGGTAGCGGCGATCGAGGCGCGGCTGGGGCCCGATCCGCTTCGCAGGGACGCCGATCCCGAGCGCGTGTGGGCGCGCATCTGCAAGTCGCCGACACCGATCGGCGCCCTGCTGATGGACCAGGCCGTCATCGCCGGTGTCGGGAACGTCTACCGGGCCGAGATCCTGTTCCGGCACGGCATCAGCCCCCAGCGCCCCGGTCGCCGCGTGAGCCGTGCCGAGTTCGATGCGATGTGGGCCGACCTCGTCGAACTCATGACGATCGGAGTGCGCCGCGGCAAGATGCACGTGGTGCGTCCCGAGGACGATCACGGCGAGCCGTCGTACGTGAAGGATCGTCCGCGTACCTACGCCTACCGAAGAGCAGGATCGGCGTGCCGCATCTGCGGCACGCCGATCGCTCACCTGGTCATGAAAGGGCGCAACCTGTTCTGGTGCCCCGCTTGTCAGGCTGACTAGAAGCCGAAGTCGCCGAAGTCGCCGCCGCCGAAGTCGCCCCCGCCGAAGTCGCCCCCTCCGAAGTCGCCCCCGCCGAAGTCGCCCCCGCCGAAGTCGCCCCCGCCGAAGTCGCCGCCGTCCATCGCGGTGTAATCCTCGCCGCCGCCGAAGTCCCCACCTTCGGCGCCGTCACCGGCCATACCGTCCTCGAGGCCGGCCTCGTAGCCGTCGGCGAACTCGTTGGCGTCATAGGGAACGCCGGCCATGCCGGAGAACATGGCCGAGAACAGGAACATCGACCCGACGCCCCAGGCGCCCGCGACGAGCGCCGGCTTCCACCACGGCTCGGAGTACCAGCCCGCCGGAACCGGGCGTCCGGCGACCCGGCCGCCGGGGTAGTAGTTGGGCGTGCGTGCCGACGGGTTCGGCGACGCCGACACCTGACGGCCCTCGAACTCGATCTCTCGGTCCTCGGTGACAGCACCGGCCGACTTCTGTCCGTCGATGCTCGGGACCTCCGGGCCAGGATCCATGCCCATCGCGGTGCGCGCGGCACGAATGTAGTAGAGGCCTTCGAGCGCGGTCTGCTTGGCCAGACGCGCCTGCACGGGCGTCGTCGCCTGCTCGATCTGCGAACCGGCAGCGGTGTACCGCTCGGATGCGTCCGCGAGCGCCTGCTTGGAGGCGTCGTCGGTGCCGGTGAGATTGAAGACCTGGCCACCGAGTCGCTCGATCGACTGGCGAGCATCCGCCTTGGCGTCGTCGAGTTGGTTTGCCGAGCTGGCCTTGTCCTTGTTCTGACTCTTCATGACCAGAAATACGACGGCGGCGAGAACGGCGGCGATGAGAAGGAGTTCCACGGGGTGCCTTCCGAGAGCGGCAAAGCGGACATCGACCAGAATACCGGGCCTTGATGTCCAGCGGACCTGTAGGTCTCGGCCGCATATCGGATGGCGTCGGCAGGATGCCAGGAAACGAAAAAACCCCGGCCACTGCGTCTGCGCAGATGATCCGGGGTTTTCTGTGAGAGGGGATGACGGGAATCGAACCCGCGTAGCCAGTTTGGAAGACTGGGGCTCTACCATTGAGCTACATCCCCGTGCAAACGGCATTCGTGGGATCGCCAGTGGTGCCGTGTGCGAGATGAGACTGTACCGACCTCGCTTTGGAATTCCTAATCCGGGGGCCGTAGGATTCTGCCCCGGGTCCTCGCGAGATTCGCGAAGTCCTTTTCCGGACGGGGTGTGGCGCAGCTTGGTAGCGCATCCGCTTTGGGAGCGGAGGGTCGCAGGTTCAAATCCTGTCACCCCGACCAATCGCGTGACGGCGTCGTGGATGCGGCCCGCTCGCGTACGAACGACATATCGAACTGAGCACCACCCGCAACGAAGGAGTCAGATCCGTGAAGAGCACCGTCGAGCAGCTCAGCCCGACGCGAGTCCGTATCAACGTTGAGGTGCCCTTCGAGGAGCTCAAGTCGGATTTCGACAAGGTCTACAAGACGCTCGCCCAGCAGGTTCGTCTCCCCGGCTTCCGCCCGGGCAAGGCCCCGGCGAAACTGCTCGAGGCCCGCGTCGGTCGGGGTACCGTGCTCGAGCAGGTCGTCAACGACGCTCTGCCGTCCCGCTACTCCGAAGCCGTCTCGGCCTCCGAGGTGAAGGCCATCGGTCAGCCGAACATCGAGGTCACGAAGCTCGAGGACGGCGAGGAACTCGTGTTCACAGCCGAGGTCGACGTTCGCCCGGAGATCACCCTCCCCGACTTCAGCACGATTTCCGTCACGGTCGACCCGATCGAGATCACCGACGAGGCCGTCGACGAGCAACTGCTGTCGCTGCGTCAGCGTTTCGGCACCCTCACGGGCGTCGAGCGCGCCGTGCAGGACGGTGACTTCGTTTCGATCGATCTGTCCGCCACCGTCGACGGTGAGGACGTACCCGAGGCCTCCACCTCTGGCCTGTCCCATGAGGTCGGCTCCGGCCAGCTGATCGAGGGCCTCGATGAGGCGATCGTCGGCGTCGGCGTCAGCGAGTCGAAGGAGTTCACCTCCAAGCTGGTTGCGGGCGAGCACGCCGGTCAGGAAGCAGTCATCACCGTCACCGTCAACTCGGTCAAGGAGCGCGAGTTGCCCGTGGCCGACGACGAGTTCGCTCAGATGGCAAGCGAGTTCGACACCCTCGCAGAACTCGAGGCCGATCTGCGTGAGCGCGTTGGACGGGTCCGCAAGGTCGAGCAGGCCGGCCAGATCCGCGACAAGGTCCTCGAGTCGCTGCTCGAGACCGTCGAGGTTCCGCTGCCCGAGGCCGTCGTCCAAGCGGAGGTCGATGCCGCTCTGCACGACGCCATCCATGGTCTCGACCACGACGAGGCGAAGCTCAACGCGCTGCTGGAGGAGCAGGGCACCACGCGCGAGCAGTTCGACGCAGACGCCAAGGAGTCCGCCGAGCGCTCGGTGAAGACCCAGCTGCTGCTCGACGCCATCGCCGATGCCGCAGGCACCACCGTCGGCCAGGATGAGCTCACCGAGCGGATCCTGTTCCAGGCGCAGCGCTACGGCATGGCCCCTGAGGAGTTCATTCAGCAGATCCAGCAGGCCAACCAGCTCGGCGCCGTTTTTGCGGACGTCCGCCGGGGTAAGGCGCTCGCGGGCGTCGTCGAAGCCGCTTCGGTGACCGACACTGCCGGCGAGACGGTCGACACCGCCGAGATGTTCGGCGCGGCCGAGTCGACCGAGGGTGGCGACGCCGAGGACAACAAGTAGAGGTAGACCCTCGCGACGTCTGTGACGTCGTCAAAGGACGTCGCGCAGGGATCGACTTTTCCGCTTTCAGCGAAGTAGGGCGGCACCGGGACTCCGGTGCCGCCCTACTTCGTTAGTGTCTGTGTCAGGCCCCAACGACATATCCAGAAGGCAGGTACCGTGACTTACCAGAATCCCGCCATGACTTCGGCCACCTCAGGTCTGAATCTCAGCGACTCGGTGTACGAACGCCTGCTTCGCGAGCGCATCATCTTCCTCGGCACCCAGGTGGACGACGACATCGCGAACAAGCTGTGCGCTCAGATCCTGCTGCTGTCGGCGGAGGATCCGACGCGGGACATCAACCTCTACATCAACTCGCCCGGCGGTTCGGTGACGGCCGGAATGGCGATCTACGACACCATGCAGTTCGCCGAGTGCGACGTCGCGACCTTCGGGATGGGTCTGGCCGCCTCGATGGGGCAGTTCCTGCTCTCGGCCGGCACAAAGGGCAAGCGATATGCACTGCCGCACGCGCGGATCATGATGCACCAGCCGTCCGCCGGTATCGGTGGCACCGCGTCCGACATCGCGATCATGGCGGAGCAGTTTGCGCACACCAAGCGCGAGATGGCCGAGCTCATCGCCGAGCACACCGGCCAGACGGTCGAGCAGATCACCGCCGATTCGGACCGGGATCGTTGGTTCACCGCCAAGGAGGCGCTCGAGTACGGCTTCGTCGACCACGTCGTCGCCCGCGCGCGGCAGGCGGGTGGCACCGGCAACTAGGCCCGCGCCCGCCCCTCGCCCATCCGCACAGACCACCCTTGGAGAACCGATGACCAACCTTTTCGATCCTCGTGCTCACGACGGCGGTGCCGCCCGCAACCTCGGCGGCGGAGCTGCCCATGGTCTCGGCGGCCAGGCTCCGGCCGGCGCCCAGTCCCGGTACATCCTGCCGTCGTTCATCGAGCACTCCAGTTACGGCGTCAAGGAGTCCAACCCGTACAACAAGTTGTTCGAGGAGCGGATCATCTTCCTCGGCACCCAGGTCGACGATGCGTCGGCCAACGACATCATGGCCCAGTTGCTGGTGCTCGAGTCGCTAGATCCAGACCGCGACATCACGATGTACATCAACTCGCCCGGTGGCTCGTTCACGTCGCTCATGGCGATCTACGACACGATGCAGTACGTCCGTGCCGACATCACGACCGTGTGCCTGGGCCAGGCGGCCTCCGCCGCTGCGGTGCTGCTCGCGGCCGGCTCCCGGGGCAAGCGTCTCGCGCTGCCGAACGCTCGCGTCCTGATCCATCAGCCGGCGACCGGCGGCATCCAGGGTCAGGTCTCCGACCTCGAGATCCAGGCGGCAGAAATCGAGCGGATGCGCCGTCTCATGGAAACGACCCTGTCGAAGCACACCGGTAAGGATCCCGACGTAATCCGCAAGGACACCGATCGTGACAAGATCCTCACCGCCGAGGAGGCCAAGGAGTACGGCATCATCGACGATGTGCTCGAGTACCGGAAGCTCTCCATCCAGAAGTGAAATGCGGCATCCCCGGCCCGCCGACACGCCGAGTTCTCTGGTTGCGGTGGGCCGGGGTGAATACCGGTCAAGCTTGGGTATTCCGCGCTCATCCCGTGGGCAGGTTTCGTCCGAAGTAACAAAGTTTGCACTGGGGAAATAGCGGGCTTTTGGTCGACCTCGTTCGCGATCTGCGGGTACGGTCACACCATGACCCCTCGAACCTGACCCGGGATGCGGAGTCGCTCAGGTGGCTTGCGGGAGTGGGTGTCGGGGTTGGCACGTAGACAAGGAAGTAGGGACCTTACGAGATGGCACGCATCGGTGACGGCGGGGATCTGCTCAAGTGCTCGTTCTGCGGTAAGAGCCAGAAGCAGGTCAAGAAGCTCATTGCGGGACCAGGGGTCTACATCTGCGATGAGTGCATCGATCTGTGCAACGAGATAATCGAGGAAGAACTGGCCGAGTCGAGTGAGGTCAAGCTCGACGAGCTTCCGAAGCCTGCGGAGATTCGTAGCTTCCTGGAGAACTACGTCATCGGGCAGGACTCCGCGAAACGGACGCTGGCGGTGGCCGTCTACAACCACTACAAGCGGATCCAGGCCGGCGACCGCAGCCGGGACGCGCGGGGCGAGACCGTCGAGTTGGCGAAGTCGAACATTCTGATGCTCGGCCCCACCGGCTGCGGCAAGACTTACCTGGCGCAAACGCTTGCGAAGATGCTCAACGTGCCGTTCGCGATCGCCGACGCGACGGCGCTGACCGAGGCCGGCTATGTCGGTGAGGACGTCGAGAACATCCTGTTGAAGCTGATTCAGGCGGCCGACTACGACGTCAAGCGTGCCGAGACCGGCATCATCTACATCGACGAGGTCGACAAGATCGCCCGCAAGAGCGAGAACCCGTCGATCACCCGTGACGTCTCTGGCGAAGGTGTGCAGCAGGCGCTTCTGAAGATCCTCGAAGGCACCCAGGCAAGCGTCCCCCCTCAGGGTGGGCGCAAGCATCCGCACCAGGAGTTCATCCAGATCGATACGACGAACGTGCTGTTCATCGTCGCCGGCGCCTTTGCGGGCCTCGAGAAGATCGTCTCCGAGAGGGTCGGCAAGCGGGGCATCGGTTTCGGTGCCGAGGTGCGCTCCAAAGCCGAGATCGACACACAGGATCATTTCGCCGAGGTCATGCCCGAGGATTTGATCAAGTTCGGGTTGATCCCCGAGTTCATCGGCCGCCTCCCGGTTGTCGCGTCTGTGACGAACCTCGACAAGGACTCGCTCGTCAAAATTCTCTCCACGCCCAAGAACGCGCTCGTCAAGCAGTACACCCGGCTTTTCGAGATGGACGGCGTCGAGTTGGAGTTCACCGTCGACGCGCTCGAGGCGGTCGCCGACCAGGCCATCCACCGTGGTACCGGCGCTCGTGGCCTGCGCGCCATCATGGAGGAAGTCCTGCTGCCGGTGATGTACGACATCCCCAGCCGCGACGACGTCGCGAAGGTGGTCGTCTCCGCCGAGACCGTCAACGACAACGTGCTCCCGACAATCGTGCCTCGCAAACCGGAACGCGAGCGCCGTGACAAGTCGGCCTGACGAGCCGCAGGCCATTCGTGCTTGCGACGGGGACGGGATAGGGGAGCCAGGCTCAACTATGCCGGCTGGAATCCCAGATGATCATGATTGGGAAGCCGACCCCATCGTTGTAGGGCCAGCGCCGAGAACCATCGAAGAACTGGCTCGCGACGCCCATGACTATCCGGAGGACGGTCAACCCGCGGTAGCCGGGCCCCATTCTGCAGTGCGCCCCCGGATCCTAATCTCATATGTCACATCGCCGACCGCTGAGCGCGAGCAGTGAACTGATCAAGTGCCGCCGGCCCTGTTCACCGGCATACCGGACGACCTGCGGGGGATGAGGGTGGGAAGCGTATGCCGGATCGGGTCGCTGACGGGCGCGGGTGCGAGCATCAGATCAAGAGCGGTCGCTGCGATCTGGTCGAAGGGTGTGCGTACCGAGGTCAGGGGGACCGAGAGTAGGTGCGCCAGCGGGATGTCGTTGTACCCGACCAGCGCGAAATCATCACCGACGGATAGGGATCGTTGGTGTGCCGCAGCCATGACCCCCAACGCGAGGTTGTCGTTGGCAGCGAAGATTGCGGTGGGCCGCGTGGATGATCCGAATAGACGACGGCCGGCTTCCGCCCCGCTTTCGATGCCGAAGCCCGATTCGATGACCCAGCTCGGGTCGATGTCGATGCCTGCTTCGTTCAGAGCCCTCATGCTCCCCGTAAGGCGGCCGGCGGCAGTCGAGGTGAACAGTGGTCCCGACAGGACGGCGATATCGGTGTGGCCGAGGTCTATGAGGTGCCGGGTGGCGAGGTAGCCGCCGGCCTCGTCGTCACCGAGCGAAGACGGGCTGATGCCGTCGGTGCGGAGGACCAGGGCGTGTGGGACGCCTTCCTCGCGCAGTTGGCGCGGCAAGTCGTCCTTTCGCTGGCTCGAGGCGATGATCAAGCCGTCGACATTACGCCCGAGAAGCGTCTGTGCCGCCTCCTGCGTGTCGGCGGGGTCATCGCCAGTCGTCGCTACCACGGTGAAGTAGCCGATCCGGTTCGCTGCCCGTTCGATCGCTTCGAACATGAGAGCCATGACGGTGTCGGACAACCGGGGTACGAGAACTCCGATCGTGGCGGTTCTACCGCGGCGCAGGTTGGAGGCGAATGTATTGCGGCGGTAGCCGAGGGAGGCGGCAACGGCTCGAACGCGCTCTGCAGTAGCCGTTCGTGAGGGCGGGACACGGTCGTCGAGGATCCGGCTCACCGTCGAAGGGCTTACGCCAGCTGCGGTGGCGACGTCACGCAGTGTGACGGGTGCGTGCCTGTCCGCCCTCGGCCGCGAAGCGCTCCTCGATTCCATGCTCTGCCTCGGTTCCATGCTCCGCCTCGATTCCACTCCATCCCTACCTATCTGTCTGCTCACGCCTGTCTGTCTGCTCACGCTGCTGGAACATCGCCCGCCGGAAAGCCTAAGCACTTCCGCTCCGACTCATGATCTCCGACGGTCGAACACGTGACCCTTGACACAGGGACCAGGCTACAAGCACGATGCAAACGTTACCGGAAACGTTTGCATCGACTGCTTTGTACCGACGACGGAGAAGGAAGATTGTGATGTCACTCGACCTCCGAGGACTTGTCCCCGCCCCTATCACCCCTTTCAATCGGGACGAGTCCCTCGACTTCGAAGCGATCAATCGACTCGGTACTTGGCTGGCCGGCGTGGACGGAGTAAAGGGTCTTGTCGTTCTCGGCCACGCCGGTGAGGGCACCTTTCTCACTGCCGGTGAGCGGGCGGCCGTGATTTCGGCGTTCCGGGAAGCAGTCGACGACCGTGTCCCGATCATTGCCGGCATCACGGGCGAGGGGACCGCTGTCGCAGCTGAAGAAGCCAAGGGGGCAGTGACCGCCGGAGCTGCGGCCGGCCTCGTCTACCCGTCCCACGGATGGCTACGATTCGGCTTTCAGAAGGGTGCCCCGCAGGATCGCTACCGACAGATCCACGAGGAGTCCGGCCTGCCGCTGATCCTGTTCCAGTACCCCGACGTCACCAAGGCGACCTACGACCTCGAAACCCAGCTCGAGATTGCTGCTCAGCCGGGAGTGTTCGCCACCAAGAACGGCGTGCGCAACATGCGTCGTTGGGACACTGAAATCCCGGTCCTGCGCGCAGAGAACCCAGACCTGCAGATCCTCACCTGCCACGACGAGTACCTGCTCCACACCATGTTCGACGTCGACGGTGCCCTCGTCGGATACGGAGGACTCGCGCCCGAGCCGCTGATCGAACTCATCGCCGCCGGAAAGGCGAAGGACTACACCGCTGCTCGGGCCATCCATGACCGCTTGTTGCCGGTGACCCGCACCGTCTACCACCGCGGCTCGCACATGGAGGGCACCGTCGCGCTCAAGGAAGGACTGGTCGCCCGGGGCATCCTCGAACACGCCACCGTTCGGTCGCCGCTTCTTCCTCTGGCTGAAGGAGCAGGGCTCGAGATCGCCAAGGCCCTCGAATCTGCGGGCCTGCATGCGGTCGTGGCCTACGTGTAGCAGTCGCCACGCGCCACACTTCGCGCCATCAGCGGAAGATTGCCCGCCGATCTGCACTCCTGGTCTGGCCAATCTCCGCCTGAGGTTCGAATAATGGAGGGAATGCTCACAGATGGCAAAACAAGCTCGAACCTCAGGCGGTGCACCCGCCGGCAGAGCAGTGATCGCCCGAGATCCTGAGCTGCGCGTTCGCCGGCCCAGCGCACGGCGTGGCTGGGTCCGGATGCTGGCGATGGCCGGGCCCGCATTCATCGTCGGGGCCTGGCAGTTCGGACCTGGCGCCCTCGCGACCTCGATTCAGGCCGGTAGTGAATACGGCTACGCGCTGGTGTGGGTCCTCGCGTGCTCGGCGATCTTCTCGCTCACCTATGCGGACATGAGTGTCCGCCTTGGCATTCGCACACCCGTCTCGCTCATCAGCTCTGTCAAAGAGGTACTCGGCCGTGGTGCCGGCGTTGCCGCCGGTGTCGGTGTCTTCTGTATCACCCTGTGTTTCTCGGTCGGCAATGCGGTCGGTTCCGGGCTGGGATTGTCGTTGGTGTTCGGTGGATCCCCGCTGGTCTGGAGCGTGGTGTGCACCGTTGCCGTCGGAATGATCTTGCTGTTCCGCAACGTCTACCGCGTGGTCGAGCGAATCGTGGTGGCGGCCATCGCGATCATGGCGGCCACCTTCGTCATCAGTGCGGTCATCGCCAAGCCGGACTGGTACGAGGCGGTGAACAGCATGATTCCCAGCATTCCGCCCGGTGCGCAGCTACTGGTCGTCGCCATCGTCGGCACCAACTTCTCCCTGAACGCGGCATTCTTCGCCTCCTACACAACCCACGAACGCAACCGCACCGAGGCTCAGTACCGCGAGGCGACCGTCGTCGGCACCATCCCGGGGATCGTCGCACCGACGGTGATGTCGTCGCTGGTGATGATCGTCTCCGCCGCGGTCCTCGGTCGTGAGGGCATCGAGGCGACCACGTTCGCCGCCCTCGCAAAGATCTTCGAACCCCTCGCGGGACCCGTCGGATCGACGATCTTCGCCATCGGACTCACCGGCGCGGCGTTCTCTTCGATGGTCGCGAACGCCACCGGTGGCGGCATCATCTTCTCTGACGCACTCGGCAAGGGCCCGACTTCGTCGAGCACCACCGCCAAATTTGCGAGCGGGGCGATCCTCACCGTCGGGCTGGTCGTCACCCTCGTCGTTCAGGCCAACCCGATCCAGCTCATCATCGGCGCCCAGGCACTGACCGTGCTCGTCGCTCCGCTTCTGGGGTTCCTGTTGTTTGTGATGAGCAACAACACGGCCCTCATGGGGCCCCTGCGCAACAAGCCGTGGCAAAACGTACTCGGCGTTCTCGGGTTCTGCGCGATTCTCAGCGTGTCCGCTCTGTTCGTCTACCAGATGCTCACCTGAGCGGGCACGGGTCCGGCCCGACGCGAACGAACCGCCGACTCGGATGGACTGACTCGGATGGACTGAGGGCGGGCCCGTCCGCGAACGAATGGGCCCGCCCCGTCAGTGGCTCAGGCGGAGGCGGCTGCCGTCTCGGGGGCCTTCGGTTCAGGGGCCTTCGTTTCGGGGGCCTTCGTTTCAGGGGCACTGTTCAGCAGGTCGAGCGCGATGTCGACGATCATGTCCTCCTGGCCGCCGACGAGTGCCCTCTTGCCGACCTCGAGCAGGATCGCGCGGGCGTCGAGACCGTAGTCGCGCGCCGCCTTCTCGGCGTGGCGGAGGAAGCTCGAGTACACACCGGCATAGCCGAGGGTGAGCGTCTCGCGGTCCACCCGCACGGGTCGGTCCTGCAATGGCCGGACGATATCGTCGGCGGCATCCTGGAGCGCGAACACGTCGCAGCCGTGCTCCCAGCCGTACAGGTTCGCGACGGCGATGAACGCCTCGATCGGACAGTTGCCGGCACCGGCGCCCTGACCGGCCAGCGACGCATCGACGCGGTAGACGCCGTTCTCGACGGCGACGACACTGTTCGCGACCGACAGCGACAGGTTCTCGTGGGCGTGGATGCCGATCTGGGTGTCGGCGTCGAGGACGTCGCGGTAGGCGCGGATGCGTTCGCGGACGCCATCCATCGTCAGCCGTCCGCCCGAGTCGGTGACGTAGACACAGTGTGCCCCATACGATTCCATGAGCTTGGCCTGCTGGGCGAGCGCTTCGGCCGGGGCCATGTGGCTCATCATGAGGAAGCCGGAGACGTCCATGCCCAGTTCGCGCGCCTTGGCGATGTGCTGGGCGGACACGTCGGCCTCGGTGCAGTGGGTGGCGATGCGGATCGACCGCACGCCCAGCTTGTAGGCGTGTTCGAGTTCCTCGATCGTGCCGATACCCGGCAGCAGCAGCGTGGTGAGCTTGGCGTTCTTTATGGCATCAGCGGCCGCCTCGATCCACTCCCAGTCGGTGTTGCTGCCGGGGCCGTAGTTGAGCGAACCGCCGGCGAGACCGTCACCGTGCGAGACCTCGATCGCATCGACACCCGCGGCGTCGACGGCGCCGGAGATCCGGGCGACGTCCTCCGGGGTCATCCGGTGCCGGACGGCGTGCATGCCGTCGCGCAGGGTGACGTCCTGAATGTAGAGCTTGGTGGACACGCTCAGACCTCCGCGGGGGTGTTGTCGGTGCTGCGCGCGGCGATGAGACGACGCGCAATGGACTCGGCGGTGCGCTGGGCAGCCGCGGTCATGATGTCGAGGTTGCCGGCGTATGCGGGCAGGTAGTCCGCAGCGCCCTCGACCTCGAGGAACACGGTGACCTTGGTGGTGACCGGGTCTACGCCCTCGGGCAGCAGGGTGTGAACCGGCTCGTCCGGTGCGATCGGCGTGAACTGCACCTCCTGCTTGAGGCGGTAGCCGGGCACGTACTCGGCGACGCGTGCGGTCATCTCCTTGACCGAGGTGCGGATCGCCTCCTGGTCGGCGTCGCCGACCAGCGCCAGGACGGTGTCGCGCATGAGCATGGGCGGCTCCGCAGGGTTCAGGATGATGATCGCCTTGCCGCGCCCGGCGCCGCCGACGTGTTCGATGGCGTTCGAGGTGGTCTCGGTGAACTCGTCGATGTTGGCGCGGGTACCGGGGCCGGCGGACTTCGAGGAGATCGAGGCGACGATCTCGGCATAGGGGACCGCGGTGACCGCGGCGATGGCCGCGACCATCGGAATGGTGGCCTGGCCGCCACAGGTCACCATGTTGAGGTTGTCGAGGTCGTCGTCGAGATGCTCGTCGAGGTTGACCGGCGGCACCACGAACGGGCCGATCGCGGCCGGAGTGAGGTCGACGAGCTTCTTGCCGAACGGCGCGAGCTTCTCGGCGTTGGCGACGTGAGCTTTGGCAGACGTCGCATCCATGACGATGTCGATATCGCCGAAGCCGTCCATGGCGATGAGGCCGTCGACACCCTTGGCGGTGGTGGGCACGCCCAGACGCTCCGCGCGGGCGAGGCCGTCGGAGTTGGGGTCGATACCGACCATGGCGCCCATCTCGAGTACGTCGGACTTGTTGAGCACCTTGATCATCAGGTCGGTGCCGATGTTGCCCGATCCGATGATGGCGACCCGAATCTTCTTCGGCTCAGCGTTGTTCGTCACGTTCGTCACGATTCCTTCCGGGAGAAAGCGGCAGTCACGGTGCCGAGGGTGGACAGCTCGGCGCGGATGGCCATGCCGGGCGTCGCGGAGACCATCGGGCCCAGGGCGCCGGAGAGCACGATCTGGCCGGCGCGCAGCGGTTGGCCGTACTCGAGGGCAGTGCGCGCGAGCCACTGCAGGGCGATGAGCGGGTCACCGAGGCATGCTTCGCCGTTGCCCTCGGAGACCAGTTCGCCGTCCGCGTACATGCGCATCACGACATCCTTCGGTTCGACCTCGTCGAGGGTGAGCCAGTTGTCGCCGAGCACGTACAGGCCCGAGGAGGCGTTGTCCGCGACGGTATCGGTGATACCGATCTCCCAGTTGGCTACCCGGCTGTCGACCAGTTCGAGTGCGGCTACGGCACCGGACACCGCTGCACGGATCTGATCCATGTCGAGGTCACCCTCGGTCAGATCGGCGCCCAGGCGGAACGCGACCTCGGCCTCGGCCTTGGGCTGCAGCATGCGCTCGCTGGGGACCTCGGGCAGATCGGTGACGTCCATATCGGCGAACAGCACACCGAAGTCGGGCTGGTTGACGCCTAGCTGGTTCTGGACCGCCTCGGAGGTCAGGCCGGTCTTGCGTCCGACGATGGTGGCACCGTCAGCCACGCGCCAGTCGGTCAGTTTCTGCTGCACCTGGTAAGCCACGCCGATGTCGGACGGGCCGATCAGGTCCCGCACCGGGGGGCACGGGATGCCGGTCTTCGCGGCCCCCGCGAGGCGTTCGGCGGCCCGGGTGATCGCCTCGGCGGAGATTGTCGGTTCGAGTGGAGGCATGGGTGTCCTTGTCGGTGTCCCTGGCTGGATTGTTCCTGGAAGGACTGTGCGGGATGTCACCCGTTCGCCGCGAGCAATCAGTTTCGCTGAACGAAACTCTCCTGGTGAGGTCAGTCGTTGCGCAGCTTTTCGCGGCGCACGAGGGTCGCGGCGATTCCCGCGGCGGCCGCGCGGACCTGGTTGGTGTGGGCGTCGGGTCGCAGGCGCGTGGCCGGGCCGGTCACGCTCACCCCGGCAACCGGACGATCGTCGGCGTCGAGGATCGCCGCCGCGACGCACACGATCCCGACGGCCGACTCCTCGTACTCGAAGGCCACACCCGTCTCAGCGATGGTGTCGAGTTGTCGGGCCAGGCGGCCGGGAACGGTGATGGTCCGAGGCGTGCGGCGCGGGAGCGGGCCGGCGAGTGTGCGCGCCTTCAGTTCGCTCGGGGAGTGAGCGAGCATGGCCTTGCCGATTGCGGTGCAGTACAACGGCATTCGCCCGCCGACACGCGAGGGTGACTCGGCCTGCGAATGGCCACCGATCTTGGCGACGTACACGACCTCTTCGCCCTCGAGCACGCCGAGGTGCACGGTTTCACGTGTGCGCTCACGGAGGTCCTCCAGGAACGGGGTCGCCACCTCGATCAGGCCGCGTTCCACCGAAGCGCGCATCCCCAACTCGAACAGGTGCCGACCCAAGCGGTACCCGGCGCCGGACCGGTCGATCAGTCGGGTCCCGACCAGTTCCGCGAGCAGTCGGTGCAGTGTGGTCTTGTTCAGCCCCGTACGACGCACGAGCTCGCTGAAGCTCACCCAGTGGTCCTCCGCGGTGAAGGCGTCGAGGACGGTGACCACCTTGCCCAGCACCGTGTTCGGGGAGTCCACGACGGACAAGGGTACTGGACGTGCCCCGGCTCAGATCTTGATGCGGTGCTCGCCCGCATAGACGTTCATGGTCTCGCCGCGCAGAAAGCCTATGAGCGTCATCTCGCGATCGCGCGCGAGGTCGACGGCGAGCGACGACGGTGCGGACACAGCACCGAGGAGAGGAACCCCGGCCACGGTCGCCTTCTGGGCCAGTTCGAACGAGGCGCGGCCGCTGACGATGAGGATCGCGTCGGTAAGCGGGATCCGGTTCTCGGTGAGAGCCCAGCCCAGGACCTTGTCGACCGCGTTGTGCCGACCGACGTCCTCGCGAACTGCCAGTAGGGCGCCGTCGGCAGTGAACAGTCCGGCCGCGTGAAGCCCGCCCGTTGCGGCGAACACCCGCTGACTGCGTCGCAAGGTGGACGGCATCGACGAAAGCGCCGTCGCTGTGGCCTCGAGCGAGCTGTCGGACAAGGAGAACCTGCTGCGGACCGCGACCTCGTCGAGTGACGCCTTGCCGCACACGCCACACGCGGAGGTCGTCAGGAACTCGCGTCGCCCCCGGTTCCCCGGATCCGGCACTCCGGAAGCGAGTTCGACGTCGAGCACGTTGTAGGTGTTGGCGCCGTCCTCTCCGACGCCGTCGCAGTAGCGCACGATGCTGACGTCCCGGGCGGACTCGATGATCCCCTCTGCCAACAAGAACCCGTGGACCAGGTCCACGTCGTTGCCGGGGGTGCGCATCGTGACCGTGAGAGGGTGCCCGCCGAGGCGGATCTCGAGCGGCTCTTCGACGGCCAGGGTGTCCGGCCGTCGCCGAGTGCCGTCTGCGGTGATCCGCAGAACGGGGCGGCGGGCGGTGACCCGGCCCATCTATCTGCTCCCGTTCGGTTCGAGCCGCACGACGATCGCCTTCGACACCGGTGTGTTCGATTTGGCGGCAACGTGATCGAGTGGTACGAGCGGATTGGTCTCGGGATAGTACGCGGCCGCGTTGCCGCGCGGCGTGTTGTACTCGACGATCCGGAAGTCGTGGATCCGGCGCTCCTCCACCGTGTCGGTGTCGTTGCCGGGCGTCCATTCGGACACGACGTCCACTATCTGGCCGTCGCGCAGGCCGAGTTCGGCGATGTCGTCGGCGTTGACGAATACCACCTTGCGGCCGTTCTTGACGCCACGGTAGCGATCGTCGAGCCCGTAGATAGTGGTGTTGTACTGGTCGTGGCTGCGCAGTGTCTGCAGGATCAGGCGGCCGGGTGGGGTCGGCACCCATTCGAGCGGGTTCACCGCGAAGTTGGCCTTGCCGGTGTGGGTGAGGAACTCGCGGGAGTCACGCGGCGGATGCGGCAGTAGGAAGCCGTCGCGCTGCCGGACGCGTGTGTTGTAGTCCTCGAACCCCGGGACGACGCGCGAGATCGAGTCCCGGATCAGGTCGTAGTCGCCCTCGAACTGCGTCCACGGCACGGGATGGTCGGGGCCGAGCAGTTCCCGCGCGAGCTGGCAAATGATCGCGACCTCGCTGCGCAGGTGGTCGCTGAGGGGCTTCAGCCGGCCCCGCGACAGGTGCACCATCGACATCGAATCCTCCACCGACACCGACTGCTTGCCGGTCGACTGGACGTCGAGATCGGACCGTCCGAGCGTCGGCAGGATCAGTGCGGTGCGACCGTGAACGACGTGGCTGCGATTGAGCTTCGTCGAGACCTGAACCGTCAGTTCGCAATTGCGCAGCGCCTGCTCGGTGGCGGCGGTGTCGGGAGTGGCAGATACGAAGTTTCCGCCCATCGCCATGAACACCCGGGCGTGCCCGTCGCGCATGGCTCGGATCGCGTCGACGGTGTCCCATCCGTGCCGACGCGGACTCTCGATGGAGAATTCGGCGTCGAGCGCGGCGAGAAACTCCTCGGGCATCTTCTCCCAGATACCCATCGTCCGGTCGCCCTGGACGTTCGAGTGGCCGCGGACGGGGCAGACGCCCGCCCCCGGCTTGCCGATCATGCCGCGCAGCAGCAGCAGGTTGGTGGCCTCCTGGATGGTCGCGACGGCGTGCGTCTGCTGGGTCAGGCCCATCGCCCAGCAGGTCACGGTGCGTTCGGAGTCGATCAGCGCGCGGGCGGTGTCCTCGAGTTGTCTCATCGACAGCCCGGTGGCCTGCACGACGGTGTCGAGATCGACCGCGCGTACGTGCGCTGCGTACTCGTCGAAGTCGGCGCAGTAAGTGTCGACGAACGCGCGGTCGACGACGGTGCCGGGCGCGCGGTCCTCGGCCTCGAGCAGCAGTCGGCCCAGACCCTGGAACAGCGCCATGTCGCCGCCGAGGCGAATCTGGAGGAACTCGTCAGCGATGTCGACGCCGCGGCCGAGCACCCGGCCCACTTTCTGCGGGTCCTTGAAGCGGCGCAGGCCTGCCTCGGGCAGCGGGTTGATCGCGATGATCCGCGCGCCGTTCGCTTTGGCCTTCTCGAGTGTCAAGAGCATCCGGGGGTGGTTGGTTCCCGGGTTCTGGCCGGCGATCAGGATCAGGTCGGCCTGCTCGATATCGGTCACGGAGACAGATCCCTTGCCGATGCCGATGGCCTCGGTCAACGCGCTGCCGGAGGATTCGTGGCACATGTTGGAGCAGTCCGGCATGTTGTTCGTGCCGAAGCTGCGAATCATCAACTGGTACAAGAACGCTGCTTCGTTGCTGGTCCGCCCGGAGGTATAGAAAACCGCTTCGTCAGGGCTGTCGAGTTCGCGGAGGTGGGTGGCGATCAGCCGGTATGCGGCGTCCCACCCGATCGGCTCGTAGCGGTCGCTGCCGGGTCGAAGCACCATCGGGTGCGTAAGTCGGCCCTGTTGACCCATCCAGTAGTCGGTGTGTCCAGCCAATTCCGAGACCGGGTGCGCCGCGAAGAACGCCGGGGTCACAGTCCGTAGCGTGGCTTCCTCGGCTACGGCCTTGGCGCCGTTCTCGCAGAACTCTGCAGGCTTGTGGTGGCCGGGCGTCTCGGGCCACGCGCAGCCCGGGCAGTCGAAACCGTGTGGCTGGTTGAGTCGGATGAGTGTGCGGGCGGTGCGGGCGACCCCCATCTGCTCGATCGCGCGGTCCAGCGACACCAGTACAGCCGGAATGCCGGCTGCAGAGTCTTTGGGGTGGCTGACGACGAGCTCGTTCTCGTTGATGTCGTCCCTGGGGCCCTTACGCGTCATAAGCCCATACTGGCCCTGATCTGTCGAAGACGCACGATTCGACCCACTGAGGGTGACGCTAAGATCGGCTAGCCTTACCTTCTCCGGTGGGGTGCCGCCACGACACGAAGGGTCCTCATGGGTGATCTCCAGACGCGAGCCGGCGAACTATCGCGCCGCGGGTTTCTGATCGGAAGCGCAGTCGCGGTGCTCGCATTCGCTGTGGCGTGTGGCGGCGGCACCGGTGACGGCGGTGCGGTCGCAGGCGGCGCCACGATCGCCCACAAGTACGGCGAGACAACGGTTCCCGTGAACCCTCAGCGGATCGTCAGTGTCGGCTACAACGACCAGGACGCGTTGCTTGCGCTGGGTGCGGTCCCGGTCGGCGTGTTCGACTGGTACGGCGACTATCCGAGCGCGGTGTGGCCATGGGCTCAGGACTTGCTCGGCGATGGTGAGCCGGCGATCGTCGGGAGCGCAGGCACCGGAATCGATATCGAGAAGGTGGCCGCAGCGGCGCCGGACCTGATCGTCGGGACGTACTCGGGGCTGACTCAGGGGCAGTACAACATGCTCTCGGCCCTGGCACCGACCATCGCTCAACCGGCCGGTGTCGCGGACTACGGCGTGTCCTGGCAGGACCAGACACGGATCCTCGGGGAGGCGCTCGGCGAGCAGGAACGGGCTGCAGAGTTGGTGGCGGGCGTGCAGAACCAGTTCGCCGACACCGCCGATGCGCATCCCATGTTCGCGGGCAAGACCGTCCTCGTCGGCGCGCTCAAGGGCCCCGGCCAGTTCGGTGTGTACGGACCGGACGATCCCAAGGTTCGATTCTTCACGGAGCTTGGGTTCGTCAATCCCCCTGTCGCCGAACAACTCCGGTCCACAAACTTCGCCGAGATCAGCGCAGAACAGCTCTCGCTCGCCGACGTCGACCTACTGGTGTGGTACGCGAGTGAAGGTTTCGGCGACCAGCTGAGGACCGAACTCGACAGGACGCCGTTGTATCAGACTCTCGACGTCGTCAAGGACGGTCGGGCCATCATTCTCGACGACGAGGCTGCCCAGGCCATGGCCTGGAGCACGGTGCTGAGTCTGCCGCACGCGCTTGACAACATCCCTGGGCGCATCGCACCACTGATGGACTGAGCGGCCGGTATTCTGGCGACATGGGAGTCGTCGTGCGACCTGTGACCCGATCGGACATCCCCGCCGTATCTCGCGCACTGGCGGAAGCGTTCGATGACGATCCGGTGTCATCCTGGATGCTGCCCGACGCCGCCAAGCGCCCGGTGGGCCTTGCCAGGCTGTTCGGTGCCGAGATCCGCTACCACCACCTTGCCGGAGGTGGAGCCGAACTGGCCGAGACGCCTGAGGGCGTCATCGTCGGGGGAGCGCTCTGGGATCCACCGGGGCGGTGGAAGCAGTCGACGCTGAACTCCCTTCTCGGTTTTCCGGCGGTTGCACGCGCACTGGGCCGACACCTTCGGGCCGGCGCCGGGGCTGTGCACGCCCTCGAATCGGCGCATCCCACCGAGCCGCACTGGTATCTGGCGGCGATCGGTACGACCGCCGCCGGTCGCGGTCGGGGTCACGGGAAGGCGTTGCTGAACTCGCGGTTGGCCCGGTGCGACGCCGAAGGTTCTCCGGCCTACCTCGAATCCAGTAAGAAGGAGAACATCCCTTACTACGAGCGGTTCGGTTTCGAGGTCACCGGGGAGATCGCGCTGCCCGACGGCGGCCCGACACTGTGGAAGATGTGGCGAAATCCGCGTTGACGGTTCCCGGGTGGTCGTCGTGCAGTCCTTCCTCGCCGAGCACGGCCTCAGCTCCCGTCGCGGGTATGGCCACCGCCCCGAGCCGGATCCGGGCGATTCGCCGCCACTGATTACGATTGGGGGGTGACCAGTGCGCCAGAGACTCCCCAGAATGCCGCAGATGCCCTTCCCAAGAGCTGGGATCCCAGCGCGGTAGAGGCCGAGTTGTACCAGGGCTGGGTGGACGCCGGTTACTTCACCGCCGATCCGTCGAGCGAGAAGCCCGGCTACTCGATAGTGCTGCCGCCGCCGAACGTCACCGGCTCGCTGCACATGGGCCATGCCCTCGACCACACCCTGATGGATGCCCTGACGCGACGCAGGCGCATGCAGGGCTACGAGGTGTTGTGGCTGCCGGGCATGGACCACGCCGGCATCGCGACGCAGACGATCGTCGAGAAGCAACTCGCTGCCGACGGCGTGACCAAGGAAGACTTCGGCCGCGAGGCCTTCGTCGAGAAGGTCTGGGAGTGGAAGCGCCAGTCCGGAGGCACGATCCAGGGGCAGATGCGCCGCATCGGCGACGGTGTGGATTGGAGCCGTGACCGCTTCACGATGGACGAGGGTCTCTCGCGTGCCGTCCAGACGATCTTCAAGAGTCTCTACGACCAGGGCCTGATCTATCGGGCCGAGCGTCTGGTCAACTGGTCGCCGGTGCTGCAGACCGCGATCTCCGACATCGAGGTCAAGTTCGAGGAGGTGGAGGGCGAACTTGTCTCGCTGCGCTACGGCTCGCTGGACGACGGCGAGCCGCACGTGATCGTCGCCACCACCCGTGTCGAGACGATGCTCGGCGACACAGCGGTCGCGGTCCACCCCGACGACGAGCGTTACAAGCATCTCGTCGGCACCACACTCGAGCACCCGTTCACCGGACGCCAGATCCCGATCATCGCCGACGACTACGTCGACCCCGAGTTCGGCACGGGCGCTGTGAAGATCACGCCCGCACACGATCCCAACGACTTCGAGATGGGCCTGCGGCACAACCTGCCGATGCCCACGATCATGGACAAGGCTGGTCGGATCGCCGAGACCGGAACCCAGTTCGACGGCATGGACCGCTTCGAGGCGCGCGTGAAGGTGCGGGAGGCACTCGCCGGGCAGGGCCGCATCGTCGCCGAGAAGCGTCCCTACCTGCACAGTGTCGGCCACTCCGAGCGCTCGGGGGAGACGATCGAGCCGCGTCTGTCGATGCAGTGGTGGGTCAAGGTCGATGCGCTCGCCAAGGCCGCCGGTGACGCGGTCCGCAACGGCGACACCGTCATCCATCCAGCAAGCCAGGAACCGCGCTGGTTCGGCTGGGTCGACAACATGTATGACTGGTGCATCTCGCGGCAACTCTGGTGGGGCCACCGCATCCCGATCTGGTACGGCCCGAACGGCGAGGTCCAGTGCGTCGGTCCGGACGAGACCGCACCCGAGGGTTGGGAGCAGGACCCCGACGTGCTCGACACGTGGTTCTCGTCGGCGCTGTGGCCGTTCTCCACGATGGGCTGGCCCGACAAGACCCCCGAACTCGAGAAGTTCTACCCGACCAGCGTCCTCGTCACCGGCTACGACATCCTGTTCTTCTGGGTGGCCCGGATGATGATGTTCGGTACCTACGCCGCCGGCGAGCGAAGTGACGAGCGCAATCTCCAGGGCAATGTTCCGTTCAAGGACCTGTTCCTGCACGGCCTCGTCCGTGACCAGTTCGGCAAGAAGATGTCGAAGTCCCGCGGCAACGGCATCGACCCCCTCGACTGGGTGGATCACTACGGTGCGGATGCCCTGCGCTTCACGCTCGCCCGTGGCGCCAACCCGGGCAGCGATCTCGCAGTCGGCGAGGACCACGCGCAGTCGTCCCGTAACTTTGCGAACAAGTTGTTCAACGCCACCAAGTTCGCGCTGATGAACGGTGCCGTGGTCGCCGATCTGCCTGCCCGGGACCGGCTCAGCGACGCCGACCGTTGGATCCTGGACCGGCTCGAGCAGGTCCGCGCCGAGGTCGATGAGGCGTTCGAGAAGTTCGAGTTCTCCAAGGCGTGCGAGGCTCTCTACCACTTCGCGTGGGACGAGGTGTGCGACTGGTACCTCGAGCTCACGAAGGTCCAGCTCGCCGGCGGGGAGGAGCAGGCAGCATCGACCCGTGCCGTCCTCGGAAACGTTCTCGACACTCTTCTGCGGATGCTGCACCCCGTCATCCCGTTCGTCACGGAGACGCTGTGGAAGGCGCTCACCGGCGGCGAGTCCGTCGTCGTCGCACAGTGGCCGGATGCCAGTGACGTTGCCGCCGATCCCGTTGCGGCCCAGCGCATCGAGGACATGCAGAGGCTCGTGACCGAGGTCCGTCGCTTCCGCAGTGACCAAGGCCTCAAGCCGTCGCAGAAGGTGGCTGCCCGCCTCTCCGGTGCCGCGGAGGCAGACATCGAGGCCCAGCTGACGTCCGTCGCGTCGCTCGCCAAGCTCACCGAGTCCGGGAACGGCTTCGCGGCGACAGCGTCCGTCGAGGTGCGCCTGAGCAGGGCCACCGTGACCGTCGAACTCGATACCTCGGGCGCCGTCGACCTGACGGCCGAGAAGAAGCGCCTCGAGAAGGACCTCGCGGTCGCCGAGAAGGAGCTTTCGGGCACTGCCGCCAAGCTGTCCAACGAGGCGTTCCTCGCCAAGGCGCCAGAAGCGGTCGTCGAGAAGATCCGTGGCCGCCGGCAGGTGGCCCAGGAGGAGATCGCCCGCCTGACCTCCCGTCTGAAGGAGTTGGGCGGAGCGTGACCACCGAACGCCCGGGAGAACCTTCCCCGGTCGATCTGGCCGAACTCGCGCTCGTCGAGGCGGAACTGGATAGGCGCTGGCCCGAGAACAAGATCGAGCCGTCGCTGACGAGGATTTCCGCGTTGATGGATCTGCTCGGTTCACCGCAGCGGAACTATCCGGCCATCCATGTCGCCGGCACCAACGGCAAGACGTCGGTTACTCGGATGGTCGATGCGCTGCTCACCCACCTGCATCGCCGGACCGGACGGACCACCAGTCCGCACCTGCAGTTGGCGACCGAGCGGATCAGCATCGACGGGGCGCCGATTCCGGTGCGCACCTACATCGACACCTATCGAGAGATCGAACCGTACATCAAGATGATCGACCAGCAGTCCGAGGCTGCCGGCGGTCCGGTGATGAGCAAGTTCGAGGTCACCACCGCGATGGCGTACGCCGCGTTCGCCGAGGCGCCCGTCGATGTCGCCGTCGTGGAGACCGGTCTCGGCGGCAAGTGGGACGCCACCAACGTCATCGACGCGCAGGTCGCGGTGATTACCCCGATCGGCCTCGACCACGTCGACTATCTCGGTCCCGACCTCGCGTCGATCGCGGGGGAGAAGGCTGGGATCATCAAGACCGGCCGCGACGACGGCATTGTCTCGACCGACACCGTCGCGATCCTTGCGGAGCAGGCTCCCGAGGCGATGGACGTGCTGCTCCGGCGCGCGGTCGAGGTCGACGCGGCCGTCGCCCGTGAAGGATCCGAGTTCAAGGTGCTGCGTCGGCAGATCGCGGTCGGTGGCCAGCAGCTCGAACTGCAGGGTCTCGGCGGTGTGTACCACGACATCTTCCTGCCGCTGCACGGCGAGCATCAGGCCCGCAACGCCTCCCTCGCGCTGGCTGCGGTGGAGGCGTTCTTCGGCGCCGGTCAGGATCGTCAGCTCGACGCCGACGCTATTCGCGCTGGCTTCGCGTCAGTGATCAACCCGGGTCGACTCGAGCGCGTCCGCAGCGCGCCGACGGTGTTCCTCGACGCTGCGCACAACCCCCAAGGGGCCAAGGCGCTCGCCGCCGCACTCTCCACGGAGTTCGACTTCCGCAAGCTCGTCGGTGTCGTCAGCGTCATGCACGACAAGGACATCGACGGGATCCTCGACGCCCTCGAACCAGTCTTCGACGAGCTCGTTGTCACCCACAACGGCTCCCCGCGGGCGATGGACGTCGAGGACCTGGCCAGTCGCGCCGTGGCCAGGTACGGCGACGAGCGGGTCGTCGTGGCGCCCACGCTGGCCGACGCTCTCGAGACCGCGATCGGGCTGGCGGAGGAAGTTGCCGAGCCCGGTGAAGCAGTCTCGGGTGCGGGCGTGGTAGTGACCGGTTCGGTCGTGACTGCGGGCGTTGCCCGATCCCTATTCGGAAAGGACCCCGTGTGAGCGAGACCCCTGGCAACTCCGAGCCCGAATTCCGCCCTCCGGCGAACGATCCCTGGAAGGGCTTCCGCGGCGTGCTGTCGGGGACACTCGTCCTCGAAGCGATCGTCGTGCTGCTGGCGCTTCCAGTGGTGGCCGTCGTCAACTCGAGGGGCCTGACGTGGTTCTCCGGCATCTACATCTGTTTGCTCGCACTCCTGATGATTCTCGGTGCCGGCGTTCAGGGCCGTCCGTGGGCGATGAAGTTCAACCTGACACTGCAGGTCTTCACGATCCTTGGCTTCTTCGTGGACACAGCACTCGGTGTCATCGGGTTGTTGTTCGGTGCGGTGTGGCTGTACATCCTGTACTTGCGGAAGGACATCACCCGCCGGATCGAGCGGGGTCTGCTTCCCGGGCAACGAGACTGACCGTCTACGCTACTTCCCGTGACTGAGCGCACCCTGGTATTGATCAAGCCCGACGGCGTAGCACGCGGCTACGTCGGCGAGATCCTCGCCCGTATCGAACGCAAGGGTCTGACCATCGCGGCAATGGAGTTGCGGACCGCATCCACCGATGTCGCCGCGACACACTACGCCGAACACGAGGGCAAGCCGTTCTACCCGGGACTGCTCGAGTTCATCACGTCGGGCCCGCTCGTGGCCGCGGTCATCGAGGGGCCACGAGCCATCGCCGCATTCCGTCAGATCGCCGGCGGAACCGACCCTGTCTTGAAGGCGGTTCCCGGCACCATACGCGCTGACCTCGCGCTCGACGGAGGCCAGAATCTCGTCCACGGTTCCGATTCGATCGAGTCGGCCGAGCGTGAGATCGCACTCTGGTTCCCGGTTCTCGCACAGCGCTGATTCCCGCCATCCAGGACGCTGCATGGCCGTCGAGTCCATGGGGCGTCCTTTCGTTTCACCACCTACCTGAGCGTCAATAGACAGATACACAGCGCGGGTGTGGGATACTTGAATCGGTCGGGCCGCAATTTTGCTACACGCGGATCCGATCGGATGACACCACGGCGCGAAGCCCGTCATCGCTGCCCACTGGTACGGAAGAAATCCTTCCACGTGCGGCACGCTGGATGATCAGGCGCTCGCTTCGTGAGCGGTCAGGCGCTCGCGCCGTGGATCGCCGCCATCCTGCCAGGCACCGCGCGATTTTGTAGTGATAACGGCACTGCGAAGCACGTGGAGCGAGACCATACAATCTCGTACCTCGGTGCGAGTACACAACGATCGCCCCCGCGCGGCCGCGTCATTTCCGGTTACCAGACGGACGGACGCGCCCGGGGGCTCGAGGAGAATACGTGGCCGAACAAGCGCCGCCCGACAACGTTCAGGAACCGATCGCGGAAGCGTCGGTCGAACCGAGTACCCCCCCGGTACTCCCCGAGAAGATTCGCGTCCATGCGCTGGCGAAGCTGCTGGGTGTGACCAGCAAGCAGGTCCTCGCCGAGGCTGCCGCGTTCGGAACCGAGCTGCGCAGCGCACACTCCAGCCTGCCGCGCGAGATCGCCGAGCGAATCCACCTGGCCGTGTCCGGTGCCGCCGAGCCCTCCCGGGAACCGGAGACCCTGCTCACCGAGGCTTCGGTCGCCGAGTCCCAGGTCGACGCGGCGGTCTCAACTGACGCGGCCGCGGATGCGGCCGTCAAGCCCGCGTCGCGCAAGCGCACCCGCAAGAAGGCTGCCCCCGAGGCGGAGACCGCGTCCGAACCGGACACCCCAGCTGAGACCGGGGTCAACCCGGCGCATGTAGAGGTCGAGACGACGCCCGGAACCGACGTGCTCGAATCATCCAGCGCCGGCCTGTTCACCGACGCCGTGTTCGATCGAGGTCAAGCACAGGAGCCGCCGCCCACCGCGGCAACGGCCGCCATGGAGGCGCCCCTGTTTCTGCAGCCCGAGCCTGTGGTTGCCGAGCCCGCGCCACGTCGTCGCAGCCGCCGCGGCGCCGCAGCTCCAGAACCTGCCGACGAGCAGCAAGCCGAGGCGACCGAGGAAACAGGCGCCGACGACGCCGAGGAAACAGCGGGTTCGGCTGGGTCGACCGAAGCCACGTCAACCGAAGCCCCGTCAACCGAAGCCACGCCAACCGAAACCGAGGGGGGCGACCAACAGCGTCGACGTCGTCGGGGGCGGCGCGGTCGCGGGCGTGGCCGCGGTGAACAGCCCGCCGAGGGAGCCGAGTCGGGCGTGAGTCAGGAAGGCCCCACCGATGGCGGGGTCGGTGCCGATGGCACCAGCGAGATTCGGGACTCGTCGCAGCCCACAGGTGAGCGCACCGAGGGCACCGAACCCGGCTCGGACGTTGAGTCCGGAGAGGTCGAGCAGGAAGAGTCGGACCAAGCCGCCGAGGGCACCAGTCGGCGTCGGCGTCGGCGTCGGCGTCGCAAGGGCGGCGCCGAGGGTGGCGAAGTCGCGGCGGAGGACGATCCGCCGAACACCGTCGTGCACGAGCGGGAGCCGCGCAACAAGGCCCGCGCCAAGGACGAGGTCCAGGGGATCACCGGATCCACGCGCCTCGAGGCGAAGCGTCAGCGTCGCCGGGACGGTCGGGACGCCGGCCGCCGCCGCCCGCCGATCCTGAGCGAGTCGGAATTTCTGGCTCGTCGTGAATCTGTCGACCGTGTGATGGTCGTGCGCGAGCGGGTCAACGGTGCCAATCCGGCTGCGTCGACCCAGGTCGCGGTTCTCGAGGACGGCGTCCTGGTCGAGCACTTCGTGACGGGTTCGTCGTCCGCGTCGATGGTCGGCAACGTCTATCTCGGCCGCGTGCAGAACGTGCTGCCCAGCATGGAAGCGGCGTTCATCGACATCGGCCGTGGCCGCAACGGTGTCCTGTATGCCGGCGAGGTCAACTGGGAGGCTGCTGGTCTCGGCGGCAAGGAACGCAAGATCGAGCAGGCGCTCAAGCCTGGCGACCAGGTGCTCGTCCAGGTCAGTAAGGACCCGGTGGGTCACAAGGGTGCGCGGCTCACGACGCAGATCAGCCTCGCCGGCCGCTTCCTGGTGTACGTGCCCAAAGGCAGTTCCACGGGCATCAGCCGCAAGTTGCCGGACACCGAACGCAAGCGGCTCAAGGAGATCCTGCGAGAGATCGTTCCGGCCGACGCCGGCGTGATCATTCGGACGGCGTCCGAGGGTGTCAGCGAGGAGGAACTGTCACGCGATGTGAACCGCCTGCAGACGGAGTGGACGAGGATCCAGGATCAGGCCGACAAGGCGCAGGCGAAGGGGAGCGGAAGCCCGCAGGCGCTCTATGAGGAGCCCGATCTACTCGTCAAGGTCGTGCGGGACCTCTTCAACGAGGACTTCTCGAAGCTCGTCATCGAGGGTGAGAAGGCGTGGACCACCGTCGAGGCGTACATCAAGAACGTGGCCCCGGACCTGCTGCCGCGGGCCCAGCGGCACGACCCGGAGCCGGGCACACCCGACGTTTTCGAGACGCACCGCATCGACGAGCAACTCGCGAAGGCACTCGATCGCAAGGTGTGGCTGCCGTCGGGAGGCACGCTCGTGATCGATCGAACCGAGGCGATGACTGTCATCGACGTCAACACCGGCAAGTTCACCGGTTCAGGCGGCAATCTCGAGGAGACCGTCACACGGAACAACCTCGAGGCCGCCGAGGAGATAGTCCGACAGATGCGGCTGCGCGATATCGGCGGCATGATCGTCGTCGACTTCATCGACATGGTGCTCGAATCCAACCGCGACCTGGTCCTGCGCCGCCTCACCGAGGCGCTGAGCCGGGACCGCACACGCCACCAGGTCTCCGAGGTCACCTCTCTGGGTCTGGTCCAGATGACCCGCAAGAAGCTCGGCACGGGCCTGGTGGAGGCATTCTCCACCACATGCGAGCACTGCCACGGACGCGGGATCGTCGTGCACAGCGACCCCATCGAGACGAAATCGGGGGACGACGGCCGAGGACAGGCCAAGGAGTCGGGCTCTCGAAAGAAGCGTGGTCGGGACCGGGCGACTGCGGCTGCTCAGGAACCGGCGACCAACGGCCAGCACGCTCACCAGACGCCAGAGGAAGCGGCCGCGGACGCGTCCGTCAAGCGGGCACACCCGGTGGCGCTGGCAATGGCTTCCCACCACGCGGACGACCACATGGAGGACTCCGAGTCGGACGCTGTGAAGGTCGAGTCGGACGCTGTGAAGGTCGAGTCGGACGCTGTGAAGGTCGAGTCGGACACAGGGGACGTCGATTCGGACGCTGCAAAGGCCGGAATCCCCCAGGTCGAGGGCGTGGAGGCTGAGGCAGAGCACGCTGAGGCAGACCAGGCTGAGGCAGAACGGGTCGAGGCTCGGACGGCTGAGGCCGAGGAGCGCGAACCCGATACGACCGAAGCCGAGCCGGAGGCAGCGCCGAAACCGCGGGCGCGACGGCGGAGTCGGCGGGTGTCGCGGGCGGCGGCGGCACCGACGGGTGAGGCGTCCGACGCGGGCACGGTGTTCGTGATCCCGGTTCTCGAGCCCACCTCGCAGTCGATGGGCGATCACGAAGTCGAACCCCAGGCTGCACCGACTCCGCCCGCACCGTCGGAGGCAGTCGCTGACGCCGATGTACAGGTTGTCCGCCGGCCCCGTCGTCGCCGTGCAGCGGCCCGCCCCGCAGGCCCGCCCACCGACACCGAGGCCTGATGGAAACCTGATGAGATCGTGGCAGTTCGCCGCCCGTGGAGCACGTCGCGGCGAGCTGCCGCTACTGCGGGGCAACGCGATGGCCCGGTTTGACCCTGGCGGTCGCCTTCCCGTAATCTTGACCGGTCGCTACCCGGCGATATCGCTCTGCTGCGCCCGATTCGGGCCTACATCGGGCGCGCAAGGGGTAGCCGCCATACCAGACCAGTCGCGCAGCATCGAAGGCCTCACGGCAGCGGCGCGAGCACGTTCGAATTAGCAAGGGGTAGCCGTCCGATGGCAACGTACGCGATCGTCAAGACTGGCGGAAAGCAGTACAAGGTCGCTGTTGGTGACCTCGTCAAGGTCGAGAAGATCGAGGGTGAGCCCGGCACCGCTGTCTCGCTTGCCCCGGTTCTCGTGGTCGATGGTTCGAAGTTGACCACCGACACCGCCAAGCTGGCGAAGATCTCCGTGACCGGCGAGGTCGTCGAGCAGACCAAGGGCCCGAAGATCCGGATCCACAAGTTCAAGAACAAGACCGGCTACCACAAGCGCCAAGGTCACCGGCAGAAGCTGACGGTCCTCAAGGTCACCGGCATCAAGTAGCTCGAGCTACTGAGACAGCTTCTACCGATACAGCTTTTCCGATTCCTGGGAGGGATTCGACATGGCACACAAGAAGGGTGCATCCAGCTCCCGTAACGGTCGCGACTCGAACGCGCAGCGACTTGGCGTGAAGCGCTTCGGCGGTCAGTCCGTCAACGCCGGCGAGATCCTCGTCCGTCAGCGCGGCACCCACTTCCACCCCGGCGTCAACGTCGGTCGTGGCGGTGACGACACACTGTTCGCTCTCGCTGCGGGTGCCGTCGAGTTCGGCACCAAGCGCGGGCGCAAGACCGTGAATGTTGTTCCGGAAGCGGCGGAGGCCTAGTCTGCCGCCACGTACGGTCCGGGCTCGGTGACGAGTTCGATTCCGTTCCGATCTTCCCAGTAGGGGCGGGCGAGGGTCTCAGAACCCTGCCCGCCCCTACTGTTGTTTCATCATTGTTGTTTCATCCATGCTGCGTCTGCTGCGGCACACTGTGTATCACCGAGGGCATTTGCTCCGGAAGTGCCCGGAAATCGCCAACAAATACGGACCGAGGAGGATCCGGAAGTCATGTCCCGATTCATTGACCGCGTGGTGCTGCACGTCAGCGCCGGAAAAGGCGGCAATGGTTGCGCCTCCGTCCACCGCGAGAAGTTCAAGCCGCTCGGAGGTCCGGATGGTGGTAACGGAGGGCGCGGCGGGAATGTTGTGCTCGAGGTGGACCGCAGCGTCCACACCCTCCTCGACTTCCACTTCCATCCGCGTGCGAAGGCGACCAACGGTGCGCAGGGCATGGGTGGCAACCGGGAGGGCGCCAACGGCTCGGATCTGATCCTCAAGGTTCCCGACGGCACCGTCGTCCTCGACGCAAAGGGTGGGGTTCTCGCCGATCTCATCGGCATTGGGACTCGGTACGTGGCGGCCCGCGGTGGCCGAGGTGGGCTCGGCAATGCGGCACTCGCATCCAAGGCGCGCAAGGCTCCTGGCTTCGCTCTGCTCGGTGAGGCGGGGGAGGAGCGGGACCTCGTCCTCGAACTCAAGTCGGTTGCCGATGTCGGGTTGGTCGGCTTCCCGTCCGCCGGCAAGTCCTCGCTCGTGTCGGTCTTGTCGGCTGCCAAGCCGAAGATCGCCGACTATCCGTTCACGACCCTCCAGCCGAACCTCGGCGTGGTCTCGGTCGGCGAGACGACGTTCACCGTCGCCGACGTTCCCGGCCTCATCCCCGGCGCCAGCCAGGGCCGCGGCCTGGGCCTGGACTTCCTGCGTCACCTCGAGCGCTGCGCGGTTCTCGCGCACGTCGTCGACTGCGCGACGCTGGAGCCCGGCCGGGATCCGATCTCTGACGTCGAAGCCCTCGAGGCTGAGTTGGCGGCCTACCAGCCCGCCCTCGAGGGCGATACCGGTCTCGGCGACCTGGCGGATCGTCCGCGCATCGTGATCCTCAACAAGGCCGATGTGCCGGAGGCCGCGGAACTGGCCGAGATGGTCACGCCCGATTTCGTCGAGCGTGGATGGCCGGTGTTCACGATCTCCGCGGTGAGCCGAGAAGGATTGCGTCCCTTGACCTTCGCGCTTGCGAAGCTGGTGGCGGACTATCGTGAGTCGCATCCGCCGGCGGCGCCCAAACGTCAGGTGATCCGACCCATCGCGGCCGACGAGGACAGCTTCAGTGTCGTCGCCGATCCCGAGAATCCGGGCGGCTTCATAGTGCGGGGCGCACGACCCGAGCGGTGGGTGCAGCAGACCGCGTTCGACAACGACGAGGCCGTCGGCTACCTCGCCGACCGGTTGGCGCGCCTCGGTGTCGAGGACGAACTCGTCAGGCAGGGTGCCGAGCCCGGCGCCTTCGTCACGATCGGTGACGTCGGATTCGAATGGGAGCCGCAGACTCCCGCCGGTGTCGACGTCGTCCGGACCGGTCGCGGCACCGATGCCCGACTCGACCAGGTCGAGCGGATCGGCGCGGCCGAACGCAAACACGCCCGCCGCGTCCGTCGTGGGCACGATGACACGGATTCTGAAGAGCAGTGAGTGAGATCAGGGCTGCGATCGCGTCGGCGCGCAGCGTCGTCGTCAAGATCGGATCCTCGGCCGTCACGAGCATGGTCGGTGGACTCGACCTCGGACGGTTGAACCTGCTGGCCGATGCCCTCGAGGCGCGCATGCGGGCCGGTTCGGACGTCGTCGTGGTGTCCTCAGGGGCGGTGGGTGCCGGGCTGGCACCTCTCGGGTTGACCCATCGTCCAAGGGATCTCGCAACCAAGCAGGCAGCGGCGAGTGTCGGCCAGTTGGCCGTGGCGCACGCGTGGGGTACGTCGTTCGCGCGGTACGGGCGCACCGTTGGCCAGGTGCTGCTCACAGCGGACGACATCGCCCGTCGCACGCAGCATCGCAATGCGCAGCGCACTCTCGATCGGCTGCGCGCGCTGCACGCGGTAGCGATCGTGAACGAGAATGACACCGTCGCGACTACCGAACTGCGCTTCGGCGACAATGATCGGCTCGCCGCACTCGTCTCGCACCTTGTGGGTGCGGACGCCCTCGTGCTGTTGTCCGACGTCGACGGACTGTACGACGGCGATCCCCGAAAGGGCGGGGCCACACTCATTCCCGAGGTCAACAGTCCCGAGGACCTCGATGGAGTGGTTGCCGGATCCGGGGGAGCGCTCGGAACCGGAGGTATGGCATCCAAGCTGTCGGCGGCGCGGTTGGCGGCAGATTCGGGGGTGCCCGTGCTGCTCGCGGCCGCATCGGACGCCGCGACGGCGCTGGCGACAGCTGATGTCGGCACGGTGTTCGCCGCTCGGCCGCACCGGATGTCGGCGCGCAAGTTCTGGGTGCGACACGCCGCGGACACGCAGGGCGCGATCCACTTGGATACGGGAGCTGTGAACGCGATTGTGGAGCGACGGAGGTCGCTCCTGCCGGCCGGCATCACCCAGGTCGTGGGCCGCTTCTACGGCGGCGACGTGGTTGCTCTCATTGCGCCGGACGAGCGCCCCGTGGCGCGGGGCGTCGTTGCATACGATTCGACCGAGATCGAGGACATGCTCGGTCGTTCGACGAGCGAGTTGCCTGCGTACATGCAGCGTCCGGTCGTTCACGCAGATGACCTGGTCCCGCTGTAGCCCTGGTCACTCTGTTGTCGAAGTCAGGCGGGTAGGGCGGCCTCTAGTTCCACCAGAAGCTCGGAGCTGCCGAGTTCAGCCTTGAGCGCTGCGAATTCGTCGCCGCGGGTTGCGCCCCGGTTGACGATGACGATCGGCTTGCCGTCGCGAGCGGCGCGGCGGACGTACCTCAGACCCGACATCACTGTGAGTGAGGAGCCGACGACCATCAGGGCGTCGGTTTCGGCAAGCATCTCGAAGCCGCAGGCAACCCGCGGCTTCGGGACGCTCTCGCCGAAGTAGACGATGTCGGGTTTGAGCATGCCGCCGCACCGGTCGCAGTCGACCACCCGAAAGTCGTTGGTGCTCTGGACGACCGCGTCGGCGTCGGGCGCGATTTCGACGCCGGTGGCCACGGCCCCCGTGTCGGCGAGGCCGGGGTTCGCGGCGTCGAGGCGTTCGGCGAGTGTCATCCGCGAGATCCGGTGTTCGCAAGTGAGACAGCGTACTTGGGCGTAGGTCCCATGTAGGTCGATGACGCGGCGGCTTCCAGCCTTCGTGTGCAACAAGTCGACGTTCTGGGTAATCACTCCGCGTACCACGCCGGCGCGTTCGAGCCCCGCCAAGGCGCGGTGCCCGGAGTTGGGGCGGGCGGCGTCCATGTATCGCCAGCCGAGGTGATTTCGAGCCCAGTAGCGGCGACGGAACGCCACATCGCCGACGAACTGCTGGTAGGTCATCGGGTTCCGGGGTTGTGAGTCGGGGCCCCGGTAGTCGGGGATACCCGAGTCGGTGGAGACGCCCGCCCCGGTAAGCACGCACAGGCGCCGGCCGCCGAGCAGTTCGAGTATCCGGTCGATCACCCGATCCAGGGTAGGCCCGTGCTTGTCGTCGGGCCGTCACGTCACCGCGCACCCCTGACGGACGAGGTGACTCACCGGGCGGGAATCGGTCCACCCCCGATTTGGTGGGGCCGATGCAGGCGTCGAAGACCCGTCACGGGCATTTTGTCGGAAACGCCCCCCTCGACGGGTTCTCTTCTCTATCGTGACTAATTCGATACATGTCAATCGCGGGGTGGTGCTTTCGTGCGCCATCCGCGCTCCCGTTCCTTCGACGAGAGAGCAGTCAATGGATTTCTCTACCGGCTCCCCCGGTAGGCCTGGCGCGTCCGCGCGTCGGCCTCATACCGTTCGGTCGATTCTCGCCATCCTCGTGATCGCCCCTCTCGCGATCGCCGCCTTCTACATGTGGGCTCTGTGGAATCCGGGTGACACCGTCAACCGGCTCCCAGTGGCGATCGTGAATTCGGACGTGGGCGCGGAGGTCGACGGAACTCCGCTCGAGGTGGGCGACGAAGTAGTCGCGGCGCTGGTCGAGAGCGGTGACGTGGATTGGAAGGTGGTTACTGCCGAGCAGGCGCGGGAGGGCGTCGACGACGGTACCTACTACTACTCGGTCGTGATCCCGGAGACGTTCAGTGCGGACGTGGCCAGCGCCGCGACCGGGGACGGGCGCAGGGCCCAGCTCGAAGTCGTCTACAACGATTTCAACAGCCTGGTCGCGACGCCGGTCGGGGAGAGTGTCATTGCGCAGGTGCGGTCCGCTGTGTCGGAGTCCATTGGTCAGCAGTCCGCGGACGAGGTCCTCATCGGTCTGGGCGAGCTGGGCCAGGGCTTCGGTGAGGCGGCGGCCGGTGCCCAGCAACTCTCGGACGGTGCGGGCGAGGCCCTGGCGGGTGCCAACGAGGCGTACGCAGGAAGCCGGGAACTCGCTGCCGGCGCCGTTGAGCTATCGGCGGGAGCGGACCAGGCTGCGGCAGGCTCGAGTGAGCTGAGCGCAGGTATGAATGAGCTCGTCGGAGGCACAGACCTGCTCGGTGACGGAGCCCGCCAGATCAGTGAGGTCGTCGACCTGGTCACCGGCCCGATCTTGAGCGTTATGGGAGAGCAGGGCGACATTGCCTCTCAGCTTGTCGAACTGCGTGATGGTGCTCGTGAGTTGGCGTACCAGCTCACCGATCCCTCGAGCGACTACCGCGGCGGAGTGCTCGCCGCTACTGCCGGTGCAGCTGATCTCGACGCGGGTCTGGGCGAGCTGGCGGCCGGTGCGCAAGAGTTGAGCGCCGGCGCCGGTGAACTCTCGTCCGGACTGGGACAGCTTGCCGCCGGTATGGGCGAGCTCGACTCCGGCAGCGTCGAACTTGCAACCGGGCTCACCGAGGGTCTGGCGCAGGTTCCGCAGTTCACCGAGGAGCAGCGCCTCACCACCGCGGGACTATTGGCCTCGCCGGTCGGTGTTGATGAGGTATACGCCTATCCCGCAGCCGGGTTCGGTCCGGGCGCAGTACCGGCCGTGATATCGGTGCTGCTGTTCCTGGTCGGCATCCTGGTCTGGTTCGTCGTCCGTCCGCGTCGTGGACCGGCGCGGCAGGTGCATGACGGCGTGATCCAGGAGGGTCTGCGTCGGTACCGGATCCCTGCCGCCGTCGCCCTGGTCGCCGCGCTGGTGGCGTCGGTGGTGTCCCTCGTCGTCGCTGACGTCGACCCACCGAGTGTCCTGGCGATGATCGCTGTCATGATCCTGGTCGGCGCCGCTGCTGTCGCAGCCGGGCGTGTCTTCACCGTGGTGCTCGGAGCGGTGAACGGAACCTTCGTGGCGCTGGGCGCCTTGATGATCCAGATCTTCACGTTCGGTGCCGTCTACCCGATCGAGCAGCTGCCGGCGCCGGTGCAGTGGATCCATTCATTGATGCCGCTGACGTGGGCACACAACTCGATGCGCATGGTGCTTGTCGGGTACTACGGGCCGCGTTTCTGGGTCGTGGTCTTCGCTCTCGCTGCACTCGTCGTTGCTGCGGCGGCCTTCACCATCTGGTGGCGACGCAGGCAGGAACCCGAGGTCGAAGACGTGGAGCCGTTGCCGGAACCGTCTCCGGAACTGCAGACTGTGGGCTGACGCGGAAACGCTCTGGATCGGAAGCCGGGCCCTGGGTCCGCTCCGAGCGGGTTCACGCGGTCGCCGTAACACTCTCGATTCGGGAGGTTGCGGCGGCCGCGTCATCGACCCGGGCGGGACATCTACGGGGGTCAACAATCGCCGACTCGAAGCCGACCAAGCAGACCCTCGAAGGAGTGGCTCAGGCCAACGTCCTGGCGGTGGCCTCGGCGAGAATGCTCAGCCCGTGGTCCAATTCGGCATCGGTGATGGTTAGCGGCGGAAGCAGTTTCACCACCTCGTCCGAGGGACCGGATGTCTCTGCCAGCAGGCCTTCGTCGAATGCCAGTCCACAGACGGTGACTGCCCTCTGGGGTTCGTCGAATGCCAATCCTCGGACCATGCCGCGGCCGCGGGTGCTGACGCCGTCGAACGCGTCGGCAAGGTTCGAGAGGACCTCGTTGATGCGCTCGCCCTTGGCGAGGGTCTCATTCTGCAGTCTGTCGTCAGACCAGTAGTGGTCCAGTGCTGTGGTTGCGGTTACGAACGCGGGGTTGTTGCCACGGAAGGTGCCGTTGTGCTCTCCCGGACCCCACAAATCGAGTTCGGGCTTGAACAGAGTCAGCGCCAGTGGCAGACCATAGCCGCCGATGGACTTCGACAGCGTGACGATATCGGGGGTGATACCTGCGACCTCGAACGAGAAGAACGGACCGGTCCGGCCGCAACCCATCTGTACGTCATCGACGATCAGCAGCATGTCATGCCGCTTGCACAGGTCAGCCAGTGCCCGAAGCCATTCGGGCCGAGCCACATTGACACCACCCTCGCCCTGTACGGTCTCGACGATGACGGCGGCGGGCTGGTTCAGGCCGCTGCCGCCGTCGTCCAGCACCCGCTCGAACCACTGGAAATCCTCACTCACTCCGCCGAAGTAGTTGTCGAACGGCATCGGGGTGGTGTGCACCAGCGGAATGCCGGCACCGGCACGTTTCATCGAGTTGCCGGTCACCGAGAGCGAACCCAGCGTCATACCGTGAAAAGCGTTGGTGAAGCTGATGATCGATTCTCGGCCGGTTACCTTGCGGGCGAGCTTGAGGGCTGACTCGACGGCGTTGGTACCGGTGGGGCCAGGGAACTGCACCTTGTAGTCGAGTGCGCGCGGGTCGAGGATGTTGCGCTTGAAGCTTTCGAGGAATTCACGCTTGGCAACGGTGGACATGTCCAAGCCGTGAGTGATTCCGTCGTCGGTGATGTACTGGATCAGCGCCTTCTTCATCACCGGGTTGTTGTGGCCGTAGTTGAGCACGCCCGCACCCGCGAAGAAGTCGAGGTACTCACGCCCGGACTCGTCCTGGATCCATGCGCCCGATCCCGTTTCGAAGACAGTCGGCCAGCTGCGGCAGTAGCTGCGCACCTCGGATTCGAGGGATTCGAAGATGCTGGTCTCGACAGTGGTCATGAGAGCCCTTCCTCAGGAAGCGTTCTGTGGCGAGATGATGTAGAGATCTTCGGATTCGTGGCTGTCGGGAAAGTCTTTCGGGGAGAAGAGTTCTTGCCTGGTGATGGTGCATCCACGTCGATGCGCGACGGATGTGAACAGCGCAATCGATGCTGCATTGTCGGGGCTGATCGTGGTCTCCAACGCCCAGACACCCTGAAGTGCGACGTGGTCCATCAGACTGGTCAGCATTCTTCCCGCCAGCCCGTGCCCGCGATGCTCTTCGTCCACGGCGACCTGCCAGACGAACAGGGTGGCGGGTACTACCCCGGGGCGCACATAGCCAGTGACAAATCCGACTGCCCGGTTGTTCACGGTGGCGACAATCGAGGTTTCCCGAAAATCTCTGCACCACAGCAGGTACGAATAGCTCGAGTTGAGGTCGAGCACCTGCGTATCCTTGGCAATCTCCCAGAGCCGGACTCCGTCTGAGATCTGTGGTTTACGGAACTTCACCGCGTCCGGCGCGGTGGTTGGGGTAGTTCTAGATTGTGTTGGCATCATGGCGGTTGGCGTCCTCGACAATCGAACGTAACAAGCAGGCCTAAGGATTTCATCGTCGCGACGAAATCGGCCGAGGGAGACCGTGCACCCGCGCAGGTGAGAGCCAGAATGTGAGGCTTATCACATTCGGTGTCATTTCGGGGTCGCGAGGGCGAAAGGAAGGACCGAGGGAGCCCCTGCCCTACGTATCGCCCGTGCCGCCATCGTCAATGTCCAACCAGAGTCGGTGACCGCGTCCAGCAGCAGGACGGGCCGGTCGAGTCCGGACAGATCCGGGGTCTCCCACGCGTTGACCAGACCCGCGACGCGGTAAGCGGAGTTCGCCGTCGACGCTGGTGAATGTCCGGGCTGCACCCGAAGGTCCCCCAGGTCGGAAAGACGCCCCACGCGCGCGAGCCGTGTGGTGAGTGAGCGCATCAACGCAGGGTGGGTGGGCGATTCAACGCACATCACCGAGCCCGGGCGCTCGGCCCAGTCCCACGAGGCGAGCACCTTGACGCAGGCGTCGACGATCGCATCCGGCACCGGGGCGTCGGAACCGCCGATCAGTGTGCGAAGGCGCTGCCCCCAGCCGAGATCCGACAGGCGGCCCAAGACGCGGCCAGGCTCCGGTCCGTCGGTGATCTTGCCGGACAGGTCGATTCCCAACTTCGCCATTCCGGTGGGCCACTGCTTGCGTGGTGGAAGATCGATGCCCGGCCGGTCGAGCCGGCGTTGCGTGTCAGCGACCGCCTCCGCAGCGACATCGGTGCTGTACTTCGGGCCGGTGCAGTTGTCGCAACGTCCGCAGTAACTGTCGCCGTCAAGCCCCGGATCGTCGAGTTGGCGCCGTAGGAACATCATTCGGCACTCGTCGGTGCGCTCGTATTCGAGCATCGCCCGCTGCTCGGCCCCGCGAGCCGCCTCGAGCCGGCCGTAACGATCCGCGTCGTACGACCACGGCTGTCCGGTCGCGACCCAGCCGCCTCGCACGCGCCGGACGGCACCGTCCACGTCGAGGACCTTCAGGACCAGTTCGAGCCGGGTGCGGCCTAGCTCGACGAGGGGCTCGAGGGCCATCGTGGATTGGGGGCGTTCGGTTTCGAGGACGTCGATCACTTTGCGGACAATGTGCTCGCGGGGGAACGACACCGAAGCGAAGTAGCTCCAGATCTGCTGATCCTCGGGCCCTGGCAGTAACACCACCTCGGCGCTGTCGGTGGCGCGTCCCGCGCGGCCGACCTGCTGGTAGTACGAGATGGGCGACGACGGCGCGCCCACGTGCACGACGAACCCGAGGTCGGGCTTGTCGAAGCCCATGCCCAGTGCGGACGTAGCCACCAGTGCCTTGACCCGGTTGTTCAGCAGGTCGCTCTCGAGGACCTCGCGCTCGGCAGCATCGGTCTGACCCGTGTAGGCAGCCACCTGGTGTCCGCGATCGGCGAGCAGACTCGCCAGGTCTCGCGCGGCGGAGACCGTGAGTGTGTAGACGATGCCGGAACCGGGGAGTTCGTCGAGGTGTTCGGCGAGCCAGGCCGCGCGCTGGGTCGCCTCCGCGATGCGAACGACGGACAGGCTCAGCGAGTGACGTTCGAGGGTGCCGCGCAGGACGAGAGTCTCGGTGCCGCCGACTCCGAGCTGGGTGGCGACGTCGGAGACGACGCGGTCGTTGGCAGTCGCGGTGGTCGCGAGGACGGGAATGCCCTCCCCGAGATCCTCGACGAGGGTGCGGATGCGCCGATAGTCGGGCCGGAAGTCGTGCCCCCAGTCGGAGACGCAGTGTGCCTCGTCGACGACGACCAGGCCCGAGTCGGCGGCGAGGGACGGGAGCACTTGATCGCGGAAATCGGGGTTGTTGAGCCGCTCGGGACTGACCAGCAGAACGTCCAGCTCGCGTGCCGCGACGCGCTGGTGGATCTCGTCCCACTCGGTGACGTTGCCGGAGTTGATCGTGGCGGCGCGCACACCCGCCCGCTCGGCGGAGCTTACCTGGTTCCGCATCAGTGCCAGCAGCGGCGAGACGATGACTGTCGGGCCGTGTCCGCGGGACCGGAGCAGCTTCGCGGCGATGAAGTAGACCGCCGATTTGCCCCAGCCCGTGCGCTGGACGACAAGGGCCCGTCGGCGTCCCACGACGAGTGCTTCGATCGCCGTCCACTGATCCTCACGCAGCCGAGCGTCCGGGCCGGCGAGTACCCGGAGCAACCGTTCGGCCTCATCGCGGAGATCTGCTGTGGTCGCGGTCGTCATGGCTCCATCGTGCCCGAGGTCGCAGACACCCCCTGGAATATCGACTGCAATCTCGGCGGATCGGATCAGCCGGCCGGACGTCCCATGTGCAGGGTCGGGAACGGTAGCCCGTCCGAGTCGGTCGCCGAGCGACTCAGCGTGACGAAACCGTGGCGCTCGTAGAATCCGACGGCCTGAGGGTTCTGCTCGTTGACGTCGAGGACCAGGTCGGGATGGTCTGCGACCGCGCGTCCGAGCAGCGCGGCGCCGACGCCGTGACCCCGATAGGAGTCGTCGACGAACAGCATCTCCAGGGAATTGTCTACGAGTCCGAAAAAACCCGCCGGGATCCCGTCGACCTCGGCGACAACCACGTCGACGGCAGGTAGGTAGTCGCTCACCATGCGGGACTCGTATGACTCGACTTCCTCGCGGGTGAGGAAGTCGTGTGTCGCCTCGACCGCGCTGCGCCAGATGCCGACGAGTACGGGCCATTCCTGCTCGCCGAGGCACGGCCGTAGCACAGGACCGCGCGATGTGCTCATGGCGTGGACCGTACGGGCACCGGGTGAGTGTGCCAACACCTTTTCGGGGTGTCAGCCCTGCTTGGCCAGCAAAGCCTCGATCTCGGGCCGCGTCGGAGATGCGCAGCTTGCTCCCGGACGAGTGGTAGCGAGCGCACCGGCCGCGCATGCGAAGGTCAAAGCTTCGCGAGGGCCCCGATTCCACATGGACGCGAGCGCCCCGGCGAAGGCATCGCCGGCGCCGGTTGTGTCGACCGGGCCCACGATGGGGGAGTCGATGCGTAGGCGCTCGCCGTCGGGTCCACGGTAGCGCGCCCCGGCAGCGCCCAGGGTCGTCACGACATGCGGTACTGCGGCGAGGGCGTCCTCGGAGAGCTGCCGTTCCTCGGTTTCGTTGACGATCAGGACATCGACCAATTCGAGGAGTGCCGGTGGAAGAGTTTGTACCGGTGACGGATTGAGCATCACAGCGGTCTCGGACCGGGCAGCGTACCGGGCCGCGGTCGTCACGGTGTCGAGTGGTATCTCCAACTGACACAACAGGACATCGGCGCCGGCAAGAGCCTCGAGATCGTCATCGGTGAGCTCGGTGACACGGGAGTTGGCCCCCGAGACCGCGACGATCGAATTCTGTCCATCGCCGTTGACGGTGATAGTGGCAATACCGCTGGGGCCGTCGACTTCCCGCAGATGCTCACTGTCGACCTCCGCGTCCACGAGAGCTTGGCGCAACTCGAGCGCGAAGGTGTCTTCCCCGACAGCGCCTACGAACACGACGTCCGCCCCGGCCTTCGCGGCCGCGATCGCCTGGTTGGCCCCCTTACCGCCGGGTGTCGTCGTGAACGACGTCCCTAGGATTGTCTCCCCGGGTGAGGGCAGGCGCGGAGCCGTGGCAACCAGATCCATGTTGATACTGCCGACGACCACGACGCTGAGTGCGGGCATGCCCTGACACTAGGCATATCGAGGTATGCCCGCATACGGATTCGTGAAGCGGATCGGGCCCGGTGGCTGCCTCAACCGTCTGCGGGCCGGGACCGGCCCGACCTTCGGTTGTGGTAAAGCACCTCGAGCGCTTCTTCCCGGGTGGCCACCGAGGGCGGGCTCCCTCGGAGGGGCCTGCGTGCGGTCTCGGGGATGAGCAGGACCGCAATGCCACCGAGGACCGCTGCGATCATCATGTACATCGGGGCGACCAGGTGGCTTCCTGTCGCCTCCTGCAGTGCGGTCATCAAGAGTGGAGTCGTCCCGCCGAACAGCGCGGCTGAGACGTTGTAGCCGATCGCGACGCCGCTGTAGCGTACGCCGGTGGGGAAGAGTGCAGGCAGTGTCGAGGGAAACACGCCGACGAACAGGAGCAGCAGACATCCGAGGATGAGCAGGCCCAGGAAAATCGTCGCGTACGCGCCGAGTCCGATCAGTAGGTATGCGGGCAGTGAAAGCACGAAGAATCCGATGCACCCTGCGAGCAGCAGCGGTTTTCGTCCCACGATGTCGGAGAAGCGACCGACGAAGGTGATGCCGGCCATCATGAGGACCATAACGACGACCATCAGGACCAGGCCGTGGCTTTCGTCGTAGCCGAGGGTGCTCGACAGGTAGGTCGGCATGTAGGTGAGCAGTCCGTAGTCCGTGATGTCGTAGGCCGCGACCAGGACGATACACAGCACCAGTGGACGCCAGTTGGTCACGAGCGTCTCGTGCAGGCGCCCGGCGGCCGAGAGTGAGGATTCGGCGAGGTGTTCGGCTGCCTCGTACTGCTGGAAGGCGGGAGTCTCTTCGATGCGGACTCGCAGGTAGACACCTATGGCGCCGATCGGGCCGGCGACGAGGAACGGGATGCGCCAAGCCCAGTCGACGAGTGCTTCCTCGCTTACCGACGCGGCGATGAGCGTGACGAGTCCTGCGGCGGCCGCGAAGCCTGCCAGGGTCCCGAACTCGAGGAAGCTTGCCAGGAATCCGCGACGCTTGTCAGGCGCGTACTCGGCGATGAACGTGCTAGCGCCGCCGTACTCGCCGCCGGTCGAGAATCCTTGCAACAGACGGAATATCACCAGGAGGATCGGCGCAACAATGCCGATCGAGTCGTAGCTCGGGATCAATCCGATCGCAAAGGTACTGCAAGCCATCAGGATCATCGTGGCGGCCAGGACCTTCTTGCGGCCGATCCGATCGCCGAGCGGGCCGAAGTACAGTCCGCCGAGTGGTCGAACGAGTAACGCCACGGCGAAGATTGCGAACGTGGACATGAGCTGTGCAGGGCCGCTCGCTTCCGGGAAGAACACCTGGCCGATCGTGGTAGCCAGGTACGCATACACGCCGAAGTCGAACCACTCCATGGCGTTTCCGAGCATGGTGGCCATGACCGCCCGCTTGACGGCGGCGCCGTCGGTCACCGTGACCGCGGTGGACGCGAGGACCGGATCCTTCCCGGCGGTCGACGGGGGGTCTGGTGTTGTCATGGCTGTGCTCTCCAGCGCTCTCCGGCGCGGTGCCCAGGTCTTTCCCCCGAGAGTAGTCCCCGGTCCACCAGGCACTACCTTCGTGACGGTAACAAAAGGGTGATGGGTCAGCTGCCTGCCGAAACCTCGAGTCCCCGAAACGAAACTTCAGTACCGAGACGACTCGCGCCCCAGCAGCGCGTAGTAACCGACGCTCACCATCACACCGAACACCGCGCCGACAACGAGTGCGATTCGTCCGGCGTCGGTGAAGAACAACAGCACGACGACGGACGCGAGGAATGCCAGCGTGATCCAGGTGGTGTACGGCGCGGCGGGAAGACGATAGTCGGACGCCGGCAGCGCCCCGCGGTTGACAAGACGCCGGTAGCGGAGGTGGCAGACCAGGATCACGCCCCACACGAAGATGATCCCGACCGTGGACACCGAGGTGATGTAGAGGAAGGCACGGTTGGGCGAGAGCACGTTCACGATCACACCGATGACCATCACGCCGGCGGACATGGTGATTCCCGCGTACGGCACATGTCGGCTGCTGAGCCTGGCCAGCGCGGCGGGCGCTTCGCGGCGCTGCGACAGACTACGAAGCATCCGACCCGTCGCGTAGATGCCCGAGTTGCACGACGACAGCGCAGCAGTCAGCAGGACGAAGTTCATGATTCCCGCCGCAGCGGGAATGCCGATCTGCTCGAGTACCTCGACGAAGGGGCTCTTGCCCGCATGGAAGTCCCGCCAGCTTGCGACCGACAAGATCACTAGCAGCGATCCGATGTAGAACAGCCCGATGCGGAACGGCAGGGTGTTGATCGCCTTTCTGAGCGTCCGCCGGGGGTCCTTCGCCTCACCGGCCGTGACTCCGACGAGTTCGACTCCCACGTACGCGAACAGCACCACCTGCAGAGTCATCAGCGCACTGCCGAATCCGTTCGGGAACACACCACCGTCGGCCCACAGGTTCGTCACGGTCGGGTTCCTCGCGTGTCCGAAGCCGAGGGTCAGGACGCCGATGCCGATCAGGATCATGCCGACGATTGCGGTGATCTTGATTGAGGAGAACCAGAACTCGGTCTCGCCGAACAGTCGCACCGAGACGAGGTTTGCGCTGAACAGCACGAACAAGACCACGAGTGCGGTCAGCCAGGTCGGGATGCTCGGCCACCAGTACTCGACGTACTTGCCCGCCACCGTGATCTCGGCCATGCAGGTGGCCGCCCCCATTGCCCAGTACGCCCAGCCGGTGGCGAATCCGAAGAACCGTCCGAGGAACTCCTCGGCGTACTCGCCGAAACTGCCCGAGATCGGCCGATACGTCAGCAATTCGCCGAGAGCACGCATGATGACGAACATCGCCAGACCCGCCGCCAGGTAGACCAGGATGAGGGAGGGGCCCGCCTTCTCGATGGCCCCGCCGGCACCGTAGAACAGTCCGGTCCCGATCGCGCCGCCGATCGCGATCATCTGCACCGTGCGGGCGTTGAGTCCGCGGTTGTATCCCTCTTCGGAGGGGGCCATGTGGATCGTCTTGTGCTGCGACACCGGCTGTCTCCTTACCGGCGGTGAGTGGCCAGTGCGATTATCCGCTTCATTTCGATGTCGAGCCGGTCGCTAACCTGTAGGCATGACCGCCGCGACGCCCACCACACCGGCCGTGAGTGACTCCGGGGACATCCGCCAGGAGGTACACGACGCCGCCCTTCGAGCGCGCGTCGCGTCCCGTGCCCTCGCGCTGCTCACCACCGCGCGCAAGGATGCCGCACTGCACGCTGCCGCGGATGCGGTGCTCGCCGCCGCCGACGCAGTCCTGTCGGCGAACGCCGAGGACATCGAGGCGGCCCGCGCGACGGGTACCGAGGAGTCCCTGCTCGACCGCCTGCGTTTGACCCACGCCCGCATCGAGGGCATTGCATCTGGTTTGCGTCAGGTCGCCGGCCTGGCCGACCCGGTCGGAGAGGTCGTCCGCGGTTCGACACTGCCGAACGGCCTCGAGATCCGCCAGGTGCGGGTCCCGCTCGGCGTGGTCGGCATGGTGTACGAGGCACGCCCGAACGTGACCGTCGATGCTTTCGGCCTCGCGCTCAAGTCCGGAAACGCAGCACTGTTGCGCGGATCCTCGTCGGCGGCGCGCTCCAATGCCGCGCTCGTGAAGGCGCTCCGGGCGTCGCTCGCAGCGCAGGGCCTGCCCGCGGACGCGGTCCAACTATTGCCCAGCGCCGACCGTTCCAGCGTCACCCACCTGATCCAGGCCCGGGGACTCGTCGACGTGGTCATCCCGCGCGGTGGTGCCGGCCTGATCAACGCGGTGGTTCGGGACGCGACGGTCCCCACGATCGAGACCGGCGTCGGCAACTGCCACGTCTATGTCCATGCTGCCGCGGATCTGGAGATGGCCGAAAAGATCCTCATCAACGCCAAGACCCGCCGCCCCAGCGTCTGCAACACGGCCGAGACGGTGCTGGTCGACGCGGCGGTAGCCGAGACCGCGGTCCCGCAGTTGCTCCAAGCCCTGCAGATGCAAAGCGTCACGGTGCACGGCGATCTGCCGGGCCTGGTCCCGGCCACCGAGGAGGATTGGTCCGAGGAGTACCTGACCCTCGACATCGCCCTCAAGGTCGTAGATGGCATCGACGAGGCAGTCGCCCACATCGATCGGTACGGGACCGGCCACACCGAGGCGATCGTCACGTCCGATTTATCCGCCGCCAGAGAGTTCACGGCTCGGGTCGATGCCGCCGCGGTCATGGTCAACGCCTCGACCGCGTTCACCGACGGAGAGCAGTTCGGATTCGGCGCGGAGATCGGGATCTCCACACAAAAACTGCACGCCCGCGGCCCAATGGGATTGGGCGAACTCACCTCGACCAAGTGGACCGTCTGGGGAGACGGTCATACCCGACCTGCCTGACGGCCGAAAGGAGTGAGTGTGGACCGGGCACTACCGACCGCACCCCCGCTGTTCGCGAGCGTCGACGACGTCGTCGATCGTCTCGCCGAGACCGGATACCTGTCCGACAAGGCGACCGCGACCGCGGTCTATCTCGCGGACCGGCTCGGCAAGCCGCTGCTCATCGAAGGTCCCGCCGGTGTCGGCAAGACCGAGCTGGCCCGTGCCGTCGCGCAGACGTCCGGCGCCGAGATGGTGCGGCTCCAGTGCTACGAGGGCGTCGACGAATCCCGCGCGCTGTACGAGTGGAACCACGCGAAGCAGATCCTGCGCATCCAAGCCGGAGCGGCAGGGAACGGACATGGCGGCGTCGACGGCTGGGACGCGACCAGGCAGGACGTGTTCTCGGAGGAGTTCCTCCTGGCGCGGCCGCTGCTGACCGCGATCCGTCGCGACGACCCGACGGTGTTGCTCGTCGACGAGGTTGACAAGGCTGACGTGGAGATCGAGGGTCTGCTGCTCGAGGTCCTCAGCGACTTCGCGGTGACAATCCCCGAACTCGGCACGATCACCGCATCTCGCAAGCCGTTCGCGGTTCTGACGTCGAATGCGACCCGGGAATTGTCGGAGGCGCTCAAGCGGCGCTGTTTGTTCCTGCATCTCGACTTCCCGGACGCCGAACTCGAGCGTCGTATCCTCGCGAGCCGGGTGCCCGAGCTTCCCGAGGCGGTCGCGGAACAGCTCGTTCGCACGGTGGGCGTGCTACGCGGCATGCAACTCAAGAAGGTTCCGTCGGTGTCCGAGACGATCGACTGGGGCCGCACGCTGCTCGCGCTCGGCCTGGACACACTGGACACCGATGCATTGCGCGCAACACTGGGCGTCGTGCTCAAGCATCGTGCCGACCAGCAGCGTGTCGCTGCAGAGCTGCGTCTGAACTGAGAGGGTCGAACCGATGGTCTCCTCGCCCGTGCGTCGCAACGGTCCGCCCGCCCCGCATGGGATCCCCGGGCACCTCGTCGATTTCGTCGAGGCTCTGCGTCGTCGAGGCATCCCCGTCGGGCCATCCGAAACCGTCGACGCCGGGCAGGTGATGGCCGTCCTGGACCTGCTCGACAGAGAGGCACTCCGGGAAGGATTGGCCTGCGCGCTGCTTCGCCGCCCGACCCACCGGGCTACGTTCGACGCCCTGTTCAACCTGTGGTTCCCCGTCGGCGTCGGCGTCCGCGACGACGGTGACACCGACCAGCCGCTGCCGCGCACGCCCGACGGCGACATCGACTACGAGGCATTGCAGGCGATGCTCGCCGAGTTGCTCTCCGACGACTCGCCCGAGGCGCTCGCACAACTCGAGGATCTCGCGGCTCGGATGGTCGAGGAGATCGGACAGTACGAGTCCAGGAACGGGCCGGCGTTCTCCGCTTATCAAGCGTTGCGCAACGTACCGCCGGACAATCTACTCGAGAAGATCCTCTCCGGTCTGCTCGGTAACCAGCCGAGCGAGGACAAGTCCGGCGGTGACTACACCTCCGAGGTGGCCAAGCGCGGCGCGATCCAGCGGATCATGGATTTTCGCAAGATGATCGAATCCGAGACGCAACGAAGGTCCGCCGAGCAGATCGGCCGGGAACGGGTCGCGAACTACGGGGTGCCGAAACTGGCCGAGGAGGTCGACTTCCTGCGGGCGTCCGACTCCGAACTCGGGGCACTCCGACGTAGCGTCACGCCGCTGGCGCGGCTGCTCGCGAGCCGCCTGGCTGTCCGGCGAAGCCGTGCTCGCGCGGGTGCGGTCGACCTGCGCCGCACGCTCCGAAAGTCCATGTCGACCGGCGGTGTTCCGATCGACCTGGTGCAGCGCAAGCCGCGTCCGGCTCGACCCGAATTGGTTCTGCTGTGTGATGTCTCCGGGTCGGTCGCCGGGTTCTCGCACTTCACGCTGCTTCTCGTGCATGCGCTTCGTGAACAGTTCTCGCGTGTGCGAGTCTTCGCGTTCATCGACAGCACGGACGAGGTGACCCGCTTCTTCGAGTCCGGTTCCGATCTGGGCGTGGCGATGTCCCGAATGATCCGGGAGGCTGAACTGATCACCTACGACGGTCACTCGGACTACGGGAACGCGCTGGGCGTATTCGCCGAAAGGTATGCGCACAGCCTTACGAACCGCAGCTCGCTGCTCGTGCTCGGCGACGGACGTAACAACTACCGCGATCCCGCGTTGCCCACCCTCGCGCATCTCGTGTCCGTCGCCAAACATGCCCACTGGCTCAACCCCGAGCCCCGGGGACAATGGGGGACCGGGGACTCGGCAGCGCTCGTCTACAACGAGGTGATCGACATGCACGAGTGCAGATCCGCCCAGCAACTCGCCGCGGTAGTCGCCGGATTGCTGCCTGTGTGAGTCGACGCCGCGACAGACCGTAAGCTGGATCCCCGTGCAGCAGCCGACGCAGACTACCCCCCGGCGCCGCCTCGGCGTGATGGGTGGAACCTTCGATCCCATCCACCACGGCCACCTCGTGGCGGCCAGCGAGGTCGCGGATCGGTTCGCGCTCGACGAGGTGATCTTCGTCCCCACCGGGCAGCCGTGGCAGAAGGGCGCCCGGCATGTCAGCTCCCCTGAGGACCGCTACCTCATGACGGTCATCGCGACCGCCTCCAATCCGAGGTTCTCCGTGAGCCGGGTCGACATCGACCGCCACAAGGTCACGTATACCGTCGACACACTTCGCGACCTGCGGGCCCAGCACCCGGACGCGGATCTGTACTTCATCACTGGTGCCGACGCGCTCGAGAGCATCCTGACGTGGCAGGACTGGGAGGAGCTGTTCGGACTCGCGAAGTTCGTCGGCGTCTCCCGCCCCGGCTACAAGTTGCACACCGAGCATCTCGTCTCGCACCTCCAGCAACTGCCGGCTGACGCGGTTCACCTGATCGAAATCCCGGCCCTGGCCATCTCTTCGACCGACTGCCGTCAGCGGGCAGCCGAAAACCGGCCCGTTTGGTATCTCGTCCCGGACGGCGTCGTGCAGTACATCAGCAAGCGCAACCTGTACCGCGCTAGCGGCGACGCCCGGTCCGACGGCGCGGTCTCGATTTCCGAGCCGGCCCCGACGAGACAGGCCAGCGCCCAACCACCAGAATCGACAACACCAGCAGAACCGGGAGAACACTGAGTGAGCGCTTCGAACGAGGCCATCGCCTTGGCACGCATCGCCGCGCTGGCGGCCGACGAAAAGTTGGCCTCCGACGTCGTGGTGCTGGACGTTGCGGAGCAGCTCGTGATCACGGACTGCTTCGTCCTTGCCTCCGCCCCCAACGAGCGTCAGGTAAACGCGGTTGTCGAGAACATCGAGGACAAGCTCCGCGAGGCCGGGCACAAGCCGGTGCGTCGAGAGGGCACCCGAGAAGGACGGTGGGCGCTGCTCGACTACGTCGACGTCGTCGTACACGTCCAGCACACCGACGAGCGCAACTTCTATGCGCTGGATCGGCTGTGGAAGGACTGCCCGGAGATCACCGTCGAGGGCATCGAGCAGCGGGAACCGCCGGCCGACTCCGAGTCGGTGAGCGAGGCGGAGGAGCCGGGACTGTGAAAGCGGCCGAGTCCGGGTCGGCAGTCAGGCGGCTGATCCTGTTGCGACACGGGGAGACCCAGTTCAACGCCACGAACCGGATGCAAGGACAGCTCGACACCGACCTATCCGATCTGGGACGGGCGCAGGCGAAGACAGCCGCGCAGGCCCTCGCCGAAAAGCGTCCGTTCGCGATCGTTGCATCAGACCTGCGGCGCGCGCACGACACCGCGCTCGCGCTCGGCGACCACGCCGGGCTTCCTGTCGAGACCGACAGGCGGCTCCGGGAAACGCATCTCGGCGACTGGCAGGGGCTCACCCACACAGACGTCGACGCGATCGCGCCCGGCGCGCGAGCCCAGTGGCGCGACGACGCCGAATGGGCGCCACCGGCCGGAGAAAGCCGCGTTGACGTCGCCGCACGTAGCCTCCCGGTGGTGCAGGAACTGCTCGACCGGCACGAGGAGTGGGGATCGGACCCGCTGGTGCTGGTGGCGCATGGCGGCCTCATCGCCGCGCTGACCGCGCGGTTGCTCGACCTACCGGTGGATCGGTGGCCGGTACTCGGGGGACTCGGGAACACCAGCTGGGTGCAGCTCAGCGGACATCGGGAGGGTACGGAACAAGCATGGCGGTTGGATGTATGGAACGCGTCAGCGAGCGTGGCCAGTGACGTCCTCTGACGGCTCGGCCGTCGTGACGTCCTCTGACGGCTCGGCCGTCGTGACATCCTCTGACGGCTCGGCCGTCGCGACGTCCTCTGACGGTGCCGCTGCAGAGGACGTCCAGCGGCCCGTTCTCCTGGTGATCGCGGATTCGCTTGCCTACTACGGACCCAAGGGCGGGCTACCCGCAGACCACCCCCGGATCTGGCCGAGCCTGGTCGCGAAGGAACTGGGGTGGGAGGTCGAGCTCGTGGCGCGGATCGGTTGGACCAGCCGGGACGCGTGGTGGGCGATCACGCAGGATCCGCGGGTGTGGGCCGCGGTATCGCACGCCGAGGCCGTCGTATTCGCGGTCGGCGGCATGGACTCGCTCCCGTCTCCGCTGCCGACGGCACTGCGCGAACAGCTGCGTTACATCCGCCCGCCTGCGCTGCGGCGTGTCGTCCGTTCCGGCTATCAGTGGCTCCAGCCGCGGCTGTCGAAACTGGGCCGCCCGGTCGCGTTGCCGCCGTCGCTGTCGGTCCGATACCTCGAGAGGTGCCGGGACGCGCTCGTCGCGATCCGGCCGGACCTGCCGGTGATAGGCACCTATCCGTCGGTGCACCGATGCGACGCGTACGGGCAGGTGCACACCGGTCGTACGCCAGCGGTGCGGGCGCTCGAGGCGTGGTCGGCCGAGAAGTCCGTACCGATGGTCGATCTCGCGGCCGCAGTCCGCGAGAACATCTTCTCCGATCGGGCCAATCCGGACGGCATCCACTGGGGCTGGGAAGCCCACGAGGAGGTCGCGGCGGCAATGATCGACGCAATCAAGAACGCCCGTCGCTCAGCGACCTCCGTCGAGATCGAAGAGGGGTAGAGGCGTGGCGGTCGTCGTCGTCACCGACTCCTCGTCGTGCCTGTCGCCGGAACTGGCCGACCAATACGGCATTCGGGTTGTGCCCCTGCATGTGCTCCACGACGGCCGTGACTTGCGCGATGGCGTCGACGAGACTCCGGAAGACCTATCCGGGGCGACCACGTCTGGGGCTTCGCCCGGGGAGCTCGGCGAAGCGTACGCGGCGGCGCTGGCGGCCAGCGGCGGTGACGGCGTCGTTGCCGTGCACATCTCGACCCACCTGTCGGGAACCTGGGAGGCGGGACGTCGGGCGGCAGAGGATCTGGGCGAGAAGGTTCGGATCGTCGATTCGAAGTCGACAGGGATGGGGCTCGGCTACCCTGCGCTTGCGGCGGCCAGGGTCGCTCTGGCCGGAGGCAGCCTCGAGGACGTTTACCAGAAAGCTGTCGAGGTTGCAGCAGGCGGGCGCACGCTGGTCGTGGTCGACCGCCTGGAGCACTTGCGGCGCGGCGGGCGGATCGGCACGGCAGCCGCCCTGCTCGGCACGGCACTGGCGATGAAGCCGGTCCTGCATCTGGTCGACGGCAAGCTCGTGCTGCGGGAGAAGACGCGAACGTCGACCAAGGCTCGGGCCAAGTTGATCGACGCGGCCGTCGAGCTGGCCGGTGGGGACGCCGTTGCAGTCGCGGTGCACCATTGTCACGCGCGTGAACGTGCGGATGACGTTGCGGCGCAGCTGAAGGAACGTATCCCCTCGGTCAGCGAACTGGTCGTCACCGAGATCGGGAGTGTGCTCGGGGCACACCTCGGTCCAGGGTCCGTCGGTGTCGTGGTCTGTCCGAGTGGTGTGGAAGTCGGGGATTCATCCACAGCCGCTCGCTGATCCACAGGTTTTCTCCACGAGACGTTTTCGGCCGATTGCGCGTGGTCGCCGGAACCTACGGTCGCCAGTATGGGTACCGATCAGGATCGAGCGAGGGCGCGCAGTCGGCTCGCGGTAGCGTCCGCGGGATCGGCGCCAACGCCCAAGGGCCACCACCACGAGACCGACGACCTCGATGCCGGCGACACCTCGATGTGGGTGCCGGAATGGTTGTCCGGCACGGACGCCGCATTCGACGAGGCTGACCGGTGGCCGGAGACTTCCAGGTGGAGCGGCCCGCGTCTGAGCCCGGGGCGTAGGGGAGCTGCTGCACTCGTCGTCGTCGGGCTGGTCGCGGCGGGGATCGCGGCGGTGTCGGTGTGGCGGGATCGACCCACTGCACAAGCGGTTCCGCCGCTGCCGATCGTCGAGGTCCGGGACGCGGAGGCCGTGCCTGACGGTGGCGCGGCACCGGCGGGGACCTCGACAAGTCCGTCGGCGCCACCAAGTCCGTCGACGACACCTCCACCCGACGAGCATCTGGTGGTGAGTGTCGTCGGGCTTGTCAATCATGCTGGTCTGGTTCTGCTTCCGCCCGGCTCGCGTGTTGCCGACGCTCTCGAAGCCGCGGGGGGACCGCGGCCGGGGGCGGACCTGCTCGGGCTGAACATGGCCGAACGCGTGCACGACGGGGACCAGATCCTGGTCGGGGTGGTGCCGCCCGACGGTGGGCCGAGCCCTGTCGGAAGTGCACATGTGGGCGCCGGCACGGCCTCGGGCACCGCCATAGGTGCGCAGGCAAGGCGTGTCGGGAAGATCAATCTGAACACGGCCGCTGAGACGGAACTCGACGCGTTGCCCGGCGTCGGCCCCGTCACTGCGGCGGCGATCGTGTCGTGGCGGCAGACCAACGGCAGGTTCACCGACGTCGAGCAGCTGAGTGAGGTGGATGGCATCGGACCCGCCCGACTCGCGAAACTGCGGGACCTGGTGATGCTGTGACGGATTCGGACCGCCCGCTCGACGTACGTCTCGTACCGTCCGCGGCGGTGTGTTGGGCCGTGACGATCGTCGGTTTGCTCGCGGGATGGCGTCCCGTGGCGGTGCTCGCCGTCGGGCTCGCCGGGTTTGGTGCCGTGCTGACGGGTCTCGCAGCGTACCGCAGGCGCGGGGTCTGGCCGGACGCGGCTCGGGTCGCTGTGCGCGTGGGGGTCGTCGCGGCTGCGCTGCTCGGTGCCGGGTTCGCCGCCGCGATCGCGGTGCGCACGCACGCTGCCGCGGTTCATCCGCTTGCACAAGAGGCGGAGTCGGGCGGCTTCGCGACTGTGACCGTCGTACTCGAGGAAGATCCGAAGGCGCTTCGTGGCAGAGGATTCGGAGGCGATAGGCAGCTGTTGGTCCGGGCATCGTTGCGTGAGGTGTGGGACGGCGATTCGCGGGTTCGGGTCGGGGGATCGGTGCTCGTCTTCGCTGAGGGATCGCGGTGGGGCGGTCTGCTACCCGGCCAGAGGGTGACCCTGCGCGGACGTCTCATGGAGCCCGAGCGCAGTGATCTCACCGTCGCCGTCGTCAGGGCCACGGGGCCGCCGGTGCACGTCGATCCACCATCGACGATCCAGCGTTGGGCCGGCGGCGTTCGCGACCGGTTGGCTGCAGCGGCTTCAGCTGCACTGCCGGCCGATCAGGCTGGTCTGCTGCCGGGACTGGTCGTCGGGGACACCTCTCGGCTGTCGCAGGACGTCGAGGGCGAGTTCACCGCGGCTGGGCTGACGCACCTCACCGCTGTGTCCGGGGCCAACGTTTCGATCATTGTGGGCGCGGTGCTGCTCGTGGTCCGCGGAGTCGGGATCGGCCCACGCTCCGGTGCGTTGCTGGCTGCCGCGGCACTGGCCGCGTTCGTCGTCATCGCCCGGCCGTCGCCGAGTGTGCTTCGCGCCGCTGCAATGGGATGTATTGCCCTGCTCGCGCTGGTGACGGGGAGACGGAAACAGGCGCTGCCTGCGCTGGCTGCGTCCGTCGTCGTGTTGCTCGCCCTGTTCCCCTCACTCGCAGTGGATTTCGGTTTCGCACTATCTGTGGTCGCGACCGCGGGCCTGATCCTCGTGGCCCCGGTCTTGGTGGACCGAATGCGGGATCGGGGTTGGCCGCGATGGATCGCCGAGATGTGCGCTGTGGCGCTCGCAGCGTTCGTGGTCACGGCGCCACTTGTGGCGGCCATGTCGGGCACGGTCAGTGTCGTATCGGTCGTCGCGAACATCCTTGTCGCACCGGTCATCGCGCCGATCACGGTCGTCGGCGCGGTGGCCGCAGTCCTTGCTACGGTGTGGCTTCCGGCGGCCATCCTCGTCGTGCGGATCGCGGGCCCGCCGCTGTGGTGGCTGCTCGAGGTTGCCGATCGCGCAGCGGCGGTCCCGGGAGCGACGGTCGCGGTCCCGGACGGGCTGGCGGGAGCGATCGTTGTGGCGGTCGGTGTCGCGGTTGTGGTGCCCGCCATGCGGTATCGGTGGTCGCGGCGGATCCTGTTGGCGCTTGGGATCGGTGTGGCCGCGGTGTGGCTCCCAACGCGGGTGTACTACCCGGGATGGCCGGCCGCGGGATGGTCATTCGTCGCGTGCGACGTGGGGCAGGGGGATGGTCTGGTGCTGTCCTCGGGCGACGGTCGCGCCGTGGTCGTCGACGCAGGTCCTGATCCTGCGCCGATGGATCGGTGTCTGCGAGGCCTCGGGGTCGGCGAGGTGGCTCTGGTGATCGTGACGCATTTGCACGCCGACCACTATGGCGGCCTCGAGGGAGTGCTGGACGGCCGTGCGGTCGGCGCAATCGCGATCGGTCCGTCGGATCTGCCTCACGGTGGGTTCCGATTCGTCTCGGCGACGGCCGCCCGTGCCGGCGTCGCCCTGGTTCGGTTGGCTCCGGGACAGGAGGTGACGACGGGGGAACTGCGGCTACAGGTTCTGGGACCCTTGGTCCCGCCGCCACGCGACCCCGAGGCGGCCGACGAGGCGGCCAACGACGGTTCGCTAGTGATCATGGCGCACACGCCGGCCGGGACGATCCTGCTGACCGGCGACGTGGAGGCGCGGGGACAGCACGCACTGCTGCGGGCGGGCGTGCCCCTGCGGGCCGACGTGCTCAAACTTCCACATCACGGATCGCGCACGACAGCAAGGGAATTCATCGAAGCGGTACGGCCGCGTCTCGTGGTGATCAGTGTCGGTGCCGGTAATTCCTTCGGGCACCCGAATGGGGCCGTCGTCGACTGGATTTCAGCACTGGGCGCTATGACGGCCCGAACCGATGTCGATGGCGACGTCGCCGTGGTTCGCTCCGGGGCCGGGGCACTTGCGGTGGTGGGGAGTTCCCGTGGCACGATCGTCCGGTGAGCCTTTCAACACGACCTGATTCGCTCCACCTCGTTCTCGGCGACGAGGAGTTGTTGGTCGAGCGCGCAGTCGCCTCGGTGGTCCGTGCGGTCCGCGCGGCTGCGGGTCCGGCCGGTGAGGACATCCCTGTCTCTCGCCTGCGGACCGGGGACGCGAGCGCCCCCGAGTTGGCGGAACTGCTCAGCCCGTCGCTCTTCGCGGAGGATCGGGTGATCGTGCTCGGGGCGGCCGCCGAGGCGGGCAAGGACGCGGTCACGCTCGTCCAGGACGCCGCCGCTGACCTGCCGGAAGGTGTGGTGCTGATCGTGCTGCACTCCGGCGCTGGCCGGGCGAAGGCGATGGCGGGGGTGCTGCAAAAGTCCGGCGCCACCGTGCACCAGTGCGCGAAGCTCAAGCCCAGCGAGCGGGTGGACTTCGTGCGCGGTGAGTTCCGTGCCGCGGGGGTGCGGGTGGGTACCGAGGTGCTGGAAGCGGTCGTCGAGGCTGTCGGATCGGACCTGCGCGAACTCGCTTCGGCCTGCTCGCAGTTGGTCGCCGACACCGGTGGGAAGATCGATGCGGCCGCGGTTCAGCGGTACTACTCGGGTAGGGCCGAGGTGTCGGGATTCGACGTCGCGGACAAGGCCGTTGCCGGCGACAGTCGCGGCGCGCTGGAGGCCCTCCGATGGGCGATGCATCGTGGGGTGGCACACGTCCTGCTCGCCGATGCGCTCGCCGATGCGGTCCACACGATCGCGAGAGTTGGCTCGGCCGGTCGCGGTGACCCGTTCCGGATGGCATCCGAGTTGGGCATGCCGCCGTGGAAGATCAAGAAGGCACAGGCGCAGGCCCGTGGGTGGAATCCCGCCTCGATCGGTGAGGCACTGCAGGTCGTCGCAAAGCTCAATGCGGACGTCAAGGGTCAGGCCGCCGACGCGGACTACGCCCTCGAGTGGGCTGTGCAGAAGGTCGCGGACCTGTACGGGGGTGGCTGAGCGTTCGGCGCTGTCGCTCCGTCACCGGACGAGGAGCGTCACCGAATAGGGAGTGGGGGAAGACCCCGAACAGAAAGTAGCCCCCGATCTGCGACCGGGGGCTACTTCCGCAGAGCTTGCGACGGCGGAACCGTCAGAAACTTGTCAGAGCGAGTTGGCGAGCTTCGCGAGCGCCGACTTCTTGTTGGCGGCCTGGTTGGCGTGAATGACGCCCTTGCTGGCGGCCTTGTCGAGCTTGCGGCTGGTGGAGATCAGGAGCTCGTTGGCCTTGTCCTTGTCACCGGCTGCCGCGGCCTCGCGGAAGGAACGGATAGCCGTACGCAGCGAGGACTTGACCGACTGGTTGCGGAGTCGGTTGCGCTCGTTGGTGCGGATCCGCTTCACCTGGGACTTGATGTTGGCCACGCGTAAAATCCTGTCTTTGGTTTCTGTCAAAAGCTCTGGGCACACGTGTGCGCCGACCGACGACACTACCAGTAGCCGTTTGGTGTTCTCAAATGGGCGGTCAGTGCCAGCTGTAGTCGCTCTTCAAGCGCGCGGCGACGGAGTTGAAGCGTTCGCGGTCGAGGATCGCTCCCTCGCGGCGGATGCCTTCCTCCGGGACGTCGAGGACCCGGTCCAGTCGGACCCAACTCGGCCGGCTCTGCGGGTCCCACCTGCCGGTGCCCAGAGCCAACCAATCGGGATCGGTGCCGCGTTCGCTGTTCGACGAGAGCATCAGCCCGAGCAGCGTGTGCCCGTCACGGCCGATGACGAGGACCGGGCGATCCTTGCCGCGGCTCGGGTCCTCCTCGTACGCGACCCACGTCCAAACGATTTCGCCCGGGTCGGCCTGTCCATCGAGGTTGGGGGCGTACTCGATCTTCCGTGCCCGGTGCGCGGTGGGTGCAGACGTGCGTGACACGGGGCGACCGGGCTTGGCACCGGGATGCGGCGGGCCGGCGATCGCCTCGGTTGCGCGCCTGACGGGTCGGCTGTTCTGCAGCTGCCGAAGCAGTTTCGGTCCCTGCTTGGCGGCATAGTCGCCGAGCATTCTGCCGATGCTGCCCCAGGTGCTCGCCATGAGTCCGAGAGTAGTGGTGCGGCCGACGCGAACCGGCCTCTGACCCTGGATGTGTACGCGCAGCGGTGTTCAAGGGATGATGGTGGGCGCGGGACGCGGCGGATGTCGGACCGGGTCGGTGTAGGTGCGTGAGTGAGACGAGGGAATAGGGCTTGAGCAGCAACTTTGCGGAGAAGACGTTCACCGATCCGGCGAGGATCCGGAACTTCTGCATCATCGCGCACATCGATCACGGAAAATCCACCCTGGCCGACCGGATGCTCCAGCTCACCGGCGTCGTCGAGGAGCGGGCCATGCGTGCGCAGTACCTCGACCGCATGGATATCGAACGCGAGCGCGGCATCACCATCAAGGCGCAGAACGTGCGCCTGCCGTGGAAGGTCAAGGACGATGACGGCGTCGAGCAGGACTACGTCATGCACCTCATCGACACGCCCGGTCACGTCGACTTCACCTACGAGGTATCCCGTGCGCTGGAGGCGTGCGAGGGCGCGGTGCTACTCGTCGACGCCGCGCAGGGCATCGAGGCGCAGACGCTGGCGAATCTGTACCTGGCCCTCGACAAGGACCTCACGATCATCCCGGTGCTCAACAAGATCGACCTTCCGGCCGCCGACCCTGACAAGTACGCCGCCGAGATCGCCCACATCGTGGGCTGTGAACCCGAGGACGTGCTGCGGGTCTCCGGCAAGACCGGTGTCGGCGTGGCGGAACTTCTCGACGAGGTGGTGCGTCAGGTGCCGTCGCCCGTCGGTGACCCGGAAGCCCCGGCACGCGCGATGATCTTCGACTCCGTCTACGACACCTACCGCGGCGTCGTCACGTACGTCCGTGTGGTGGACGGCAAGATCGTCCCGCGCGAGAAGATCAAGATGATGTCGACGGGTGCCACCCACGAGTTGCTCGAGGTCGGCATCGTCTCGCCCGAACCCAAGCCGACCGCCGGTCTCGGCGTCGGTGAGGTGGGATACCTCATCACCGGGGTCAAGGACGTGCGCCAGTCGAAGGTCGGCGACACCGTCACCACCGCGCGCGGCGGCGCCGCCGATCCACTGACCGGATACCGCGAACCACAACCGATGGTGTACTCGGGTCTGTATCCGGTGGACGGTTCCGACTACCCGGACCTGCGTGACGCGCTCGACAAGCTGCAGCTCAACGATGCAGCGCTGACGTACGAGCCCGAGACGTCGGTGGCCCTCGGCTTCGGATTCCGGTGCGGCTTCCTCGGGCTGCTGCACATGGAGATCACCCGGGAGCGCCTCCAGCGCGAGTTCGGTCTCGACCTGATCTCCACCTCGCCCAACGTGGTCTACCGCGTCGTGCTCGAGGGCGGCGAGGAACAGATCGTCACCAATCCTTCTTACTGGCCCGAGGGCAAGTCGCGGGAGATCTACGAGCCGATCGTCAAGTGCACGATCATCACGCCGAGCGAGTTCATCGGCTCCATCATGGAGCTGTGTCAGTCCCGCCGCGGTGAGCTCGGCGGCATGGACTACCTCTCCGAGACGCGCGTCGAGCTCCGCTACACGCTGCCGATGGCGGAGATCATCTTCGACTTCTTCGACTCGCTCAAGTCGCGCACCCGTGGCTACGCGAGCCTCGACTACGAGGAGGCTGGTGAGCAGCTGTCCGACCTGGTCAAGGTCGACATCCTGCTGCAGGGTGAGGCGGTCGACGCGTTCAGCGCGATCGTCCACAAGGACGCCGCGTACACGTACGGCAACAAGATGGCCACCAAGCTCAAGGAACTGATCCCGCGGCAGCAGTTCGAGGTGCCGATCCAGGCCGCGATCGGATCGAAGATCATCGCCCGCGAGAACATCCGCGCGATCCGCAAGGACGTGCTCGCCAAGTGCTACGGCGGTGACATCTCCCGCAAGCGCAAGCTGCTCGAGAAGCAGAAGGAAGGCAAGAAGCGCATGAAGACGATCGGTCGCGTCGAGGTCCCCCAGGAGGCCTTCGTCGCGGCGCTGTCTTCGGAGGCGAGCGCAGACAAGCCCAAGAAGTAGGGCCCAAGAAGTAAGGGGGACTCGATGATCGACACCCGGCTGACCCGCGAGCTGGAGCTGGCGGTGCCGATCCTCGGTGCCCCGATGGGCGGGCGCGCGGGCGGGCGCCTGGCCGGCGAGGTCACCCGCGCCGGCGGGCTCGGTCTCCTCGGGGCTGCCCGATACGCCACCCCCGACTGGGTCGCCGAGGAGGCTGCGATCGCTCGTGAAATCGGCGGAGGACCGCTCGGCGTCGGGCTGATGACCTGGGCGCTCGACGCCGACGACTCCCTGCTCGATGCGGTGCTGGCCGAGGATCCGAGCCTGGTGTCGTTGTCGTTCGGAGATCCTGCACCGTACGTCGAGCGGGTCCACGCGGCCGGGGCGCTGGCCATCTCGCAGGTCAACACGCTCGATGACTTGCGGGTCGTGGAGCGGGCCGGGGTCGACTTCGTCGTCGCGCAGGGCCACGAGGCAGGTGGCCACACCGGACGGATCGGGACGTTGCCGCTGCTGCAGGAGGTGCTCGACGCGACGAGCCTGCCGGTGCTCGCGGCCGGCGGAATCGGGACGGGCCGCGGGCTGGCCGCTGTCATCGCGGCAGGTGCGGAAGGCGCCATGATCGGCACGGCCCTACTCGCCAGCCCCGAGACGATTGGCCCGGAGTATGCGCGTGGCAAGCTGATTGAGGCGGGCAGCGCCGACACCGTCTACACGTCGATCTTCGACCGGGCGCGTGACCAGCCATGGCCGGCCCGGTGGGGTGGGCGCGCCCTCGCCAACGAGTACACCACCATGTGGCACGGGCAGGGCGCCGACAACGAAACCCTTTCCGCAGCTTACGATCCCGAGGACCCGGATCTGGGTGTCGTGTACGCGGGCGAGGTGGCCGGTCTCGTGACGTCGGAACGTCCCGCGAGTGAGGTGGTGCGCGTCATCGCGACCGACGCAGAACGGCTGTTGCGTCGTCCGTTCTGACGCGCCGGGGCGAAGCCCGGATCCGTCAGGAGCGCCCGTGCGCGGGCTGGAAGGTCCCCGTGTCGCCGGACTCCTCAGCGCGGATGACGTGGACGACGGCATTGATCAGCGCGAGGTGGGTGAACGCCTGCGGGAAATTGCCCAGGTGCCGACCGGTCTTGGGTTCGATCTCCTCGGCGTAGAGCTTCAGGGGGCTGGCGTACCCGAGCAGGCGCTCGCACAACTGCTTGGCACGATGGAACTCGCCGATCTCGACGAGTGCCGAGACCAGCCAGAACGAGCAGATCGTGAACGTTCCCTCCTTGCCCGACAAGCCGTCGTCGGTGGACTCGACCCGGTAGCGCAGCACCAGTCCGTCCTCGGTGAGTTCATCCGCAATCGCCAAAACCGTCGCCCGGATGCGCGGGTCATCGGCGGGCAGGAACCGCAGCAGCGGCGCCAGGAGCAGGGACGCGTCGAGGGACGGATGCCCGTAACGCTGCGTGAACACTCCGCGCTCGTCGACGCCGTGCTCGAGGACATCGGCCCTGACCTCCTCCGCGAGCTCGGCCCACTGTTCCGCGTAGGCGCTTTCGCCGTGCATTGCGGCGAGCTTGGCGCCACGGTCGAGCGCTACCCAGCACATGATCTTCGAGGACGTGAAGTGTTGTGGCTCCCCGCGCACTTCCCAGATCCCGCGGTCCGGTAGGCGCCAGTTCTCGACGACCTCCTCGATCTGCCGCTCGAGCAGCGGCCACAGCGTCTCGGGTACCTGGTGGCGGGACCGGACGTGCACATACACCGAGTCGAGCATGGTGCCCCAAATGTCGTGCTGATTCTGGTTGTAGGCGCCGTTTCCGATCCGCACGGGCCGTGCACCGTCATACCCCCTCAGGTGGCCGAGTTCCTCCTCGACGAGGGTGTGCTCGCCACCGACGCCGTACATCACCTGCAGGGACGTCGGCTCGCCGTCGTCGGATTGCGCCGCATCGAAGATGAAGGAGAAGAAATCGTTGGCCTCGCGGTCGAGCCCCAGGGTGTACAGGCCCCACAGGGCGAAGGTGGAGTCCCGCACCCATGCGTACCGGTAGTCCCAGTTCCGCTCTCCCTGAGGGGTTTCCGGCAGAGACGTGGTAGGGGCCGCGAGCAGTGCACCGGTCGGAGCATAGGTCAGACCCTTGAGCGTCAGAGCGCTGCGCTGCAAGTGACCGCGCCACGGATGGTCCGGGAAGTGTCCGATCGTCACCCACTGCCGCCAGCACTCGGTGGTCTGCCACATCTTCTCGGCAGCCTCCGCGAACGTCTGCGGGGCGGACACTTCGGACCACGACAGCGCCACGAACGCGTTGTCCCCCTCCACCATGCGGGTTCGGGCCCGAGCCTCGCGACCCTCGAGCCCCAGACGCAGGTTCGAGGTCAACCGCAGTGTCGGGTGTAGGCCGGGCGCTGTGGTGCGACAGCTCGCGGTGGCCTCCTCGTACACCTTGCCCGTGTACTCCCAGCGCACGGGGGCTCGGTGATAGTCGAAGGCCGGTTCGCAGCTCATCTCGACCTCGACGGTGCCGCTCACGCACTTCACCGTGCGCAGCAGGATGTGCTCGGCGTCCCAATCCGACGGTGTGCGACGCCGGGTGGGGGAGCGTTGCTCGGTCGCATGCCACCGCCCCATGACAAGCGCGTCACGCACGATCAGCCATCCCGTCTGCGTCTGCCACGTGGTCTCGAGAATCAAACCTCCCGGCAAGTACCGACGCGCTGCCGGCACGTTCTGGCCGTACGGCCCGATCCGAAAGTGTCCGGCGCTGCGGTCGAGGATCGCGCCGAACACGCTGGGGGAGTCTGGACGCGGAATGCACATCCACTCCACTGCGCCGTTGCGGGCGACCAGGCAGTTCGTCTCGCAGTCGGACAGGAACGCATAGTCGTCGATTGGAGGGAAGGCACTGCGATGCTTGTGTGGCACCTCGGCGGAGTCTCCCAGCGGGGTGGCAGTGGACTGCTCGGAGGACGTCATCACCTCATCATCGACCTGCACTGCCTTCACCGTCCACGGTTCGGGGGCCCGTGATGGTTGGCCTGTTCGGTGGCGGTGAGGGCAGCGGCTAGGGTGGTCGTGTGGACCAACTCGCGAGTTGGTGGGACGGCGCCGAGTTGTGGATCGCCGGGCTGCCGTTCATTCCCCAGGTCATCCTGGTGCTGGCGGTGATGATCCCGCTCTGTTTCGGCATCGCCTGGGTGCTGGACCGCGTCTTGTCCGCAGTGTTCGTCCTGGTGGGGCGCGCGGAGGCCGATCCCGGTGTGTACCCGGACGAGCAGACGAAGGTGGGGGGTTCCTGATGCCACGCTCCCGCGTGACTATCGCGCTGATCGCACTGCTCGTGCTTGTTGTCGTCGCCTGGTTCCTGACCCGCTGAGCCGTCCTTCTTGTCGGGATTCGGACCCCCTCCGCGCCTCTGCTAAAGTCTGCCCTGTGTCTGTCGCCGCTGCTCCCAGGGTCCGCCATGAATTGGCGTTGATCGCTGTCGGTGCTCTGACGGTTGCCGACATTCACTGTTGCTGATTCGACTCTCGGCGTTGTCTCCCGCATGAGGCCCGGTCGCTGACCACCGCGATCCTGCTCATGCGATGTCGACCGCGGACGTGGTGTGATCCGTCCTCAGAGCGTCATCGCGCCGAGCGCCGTCCCTCCCAGGAACTCGGTGAGAGTTCCGAACGCCGAGACCCGGTGTTTGCCGGGTTGATTCCCTATGTGGTCTTCTGCACTTGCCGGCTCGCTTGGAAGGTTATCCGCCATGAGGCACCGTTCCCGCTTGTTACTGACCGCGCTCGTCGCGATCGGCGCAGTCGCGCTGACCGCGTGCAGTGGCGGTTCGAGTGACGTCGTGGGCGGCGGCGATATCGGTGGGGACGGCAGTAGGGGCACCGTCAGCGTGTTCGCATACGGGGTTCCCAAGCCCGGTTTCGACAAAGTCATGGAGGGGTTCGCCGAGACCGAGGAAGGCGAGGGCATCGCTTTCAAGCCCTCCTACGGTGCATCGGGAGATCAGTCCCGCAAGGTCGAGGACGGTGCCCCGGCCGACTTCGTGAGCTTCTCGGTCGAACCCGACATCACCCGACTGGTGGAAGCAGGTCGCGTCGACGAGCACTGGAACAGTGACGCGTACCACGGGATTCCCTTCGGCTCGGTCGTCACATTCGTCGTCCGCGAGGGCAATCCGAAGAACATCCGGGACTGGGACGATCTCATTCGGCCAGGTGTCGAGGTCGTCACCCCGAATCCGTTCAGTTCGGGCTCGGCCAAGTGGAATCTCCTGGCGCCGTATGCCGCCGAGAGCGGCGGCGGCAGTGATCCGCAGGCCGGGATCGACTACCTCGAGAAGTTGGTCGGCGAGCACATCAAGGTGCAGCCCAAGTCCGGGCGGGAGGCAACGGAGGCCTTCCTGCAGGGTCGCGGCGACGTCCTGTTGAGCTACGAGAACGAGGCGCTGTTCATCGAGCGGAGCGGCGACCCGGTCGAGCACGTGATTCCATCGGCAACGTTCAAGATAGAAAACCCGGCTGCTGTGATCTCGAACAGCCCGAACATTGTTCAGGCGAGGGCTTTCCGGGACTACCTGTACACGCCTGAGGCGCAACGACTGTGGGCCGAAGCCGGCTTCCGTCCGGTCGATCCGGCGGTCGCGAAGGAGTTCGCAGACGACTTCCCGCAGCCGCAGCAGCTGTGGACCATAGCCGACCTCGGTGGCTGGGAGACCGTCGACGCGGATCTGTTCGATTCGCGTACCGGCAGCATCGCCGCCGTCTACGACAACGCGACGAAGTAGTGGCGCGCCGCAAGAACTGGCTCGCGGTCACCGGGACCGTCGGCCCGCTGGGTATCGGAGTCGCGTCGCTGTGGCTCAGCGTCATCGTGCTGCTGCCGCTGGCCGCGCTGACCGTCGCCTCGCTCGAGGACGGAATCGGCGGATTCTGGGAAGCGATCACCGCGCCCAGCGCGCTCGCCGCCCTCCAGGTGACGGTAGCGGTGTCGGCGATCGTCGCACTGATCAACGTCGTGATGGGAACGATGATCGCGTGGGTCCTCGTGCGCGACGAGTTTCCTGGTAAGCGGATCATCAACGCGCTCATTGATCTGCCGTTCGCGCTGCCCACGATCGTCGCGAGCATCGTGCTTTTGTCGCTGTACGGGCCGGAGAGCCCGATCGGCGTGCACCTGAGCGCGACGCGGCCCGCCCTGATCATCGCGCTGGCATTCGTGACGCTGCCGTTCGTCGTGCGATCCGTGCAGCCCGTGCTGATCGAAGCTGACCGCGAAGTCGAGGAAGCGGCCGCCTCACTCGGAGCGAGCAACTGGACCATCTTCCGCCGGGTGGTCCTGCCGACCCTGACGCCGGCGATCATCAGCGGTGCCGGATTGGCATTCGCCCGCGCGATCGGCGAGTACGGCTCGGTGGTACTGATCGGCGGCAACATCCCACGTGAGACCCAGGTGGCCTCGCAGTACATTCAGCAGCAGATCGAGATCGACAGGCCGGTCAGTGCGGCCGCGGTGTCGATGGCCCTGCTCGCGATCGCGTTCGCGACGTTGTTCGTGCTCCGTGTCTTCGCGGCCCGCAACCAGCGCAGAGAGGAGCACGCACAGTGAAGATCTCCCCGCTGGCTCGCATCAGTCTGCGCACGGTCGTGCTGGTGTATCTGTTCGCGCTGCTGTTCACCCCGGTCGCGGTCATCCTCTACCGCACGTTCGAGAACGGGTTCGTCGCGTTCTACGAGTCCATCAGCACGCCCGCCGCCATCTCGGCGCTCAATCTGTCGCTGCTGATCGTGGCGATCGTCGTCCCCGTCAACGTGGTCTTCGGGATCGTCACGGCGCTCGCCCTCGTCCGCGGCCGTTTCCCTGGACGCGGTCTGCTGCAGTCGGTCGTGGACCTTCCGTTCGCGGTCTCTCCCGTCGTCGTCGGCGTCTCGCTGATCCTGCTCTGGGGTGCCGGTGGCTGGCTCGGCGGCGTCGAATCGTTGGGCTTCCGGGTGATCTTCGGGCTGCCCGGCATGGTGATCGCCACGATCTTCGTGACACTGCCGTTCGTGGTCCGTGAAGTCGAACCGGTCCTGCACGAGATCGGCGACGAGCAGGAGCAGGCCGCCGCAACCCTCGGCGCGTCGAAGTGGCAAACGTTCTCTAGGATCACGCTGCCGGCTATCCGCTGGGGCCTTACATACGGTGTCGTGCTCACGGTGGCGCGCGCGCTCGGCGAGTTCGGTGCGGTGATCATGGTCTCGTCCGGCATTCCAGGTGAGTCTCAGACCTTGACGCTGCTGGTGCATGCGCGATACATCGACGACCACAACACTTTCGGGGCGTACTCGGCGGCGACGCTACTGATGGCGATCGCGCTGCTCACCCTGCTGCTGATGACTCTGCTCGACCGCAAGAGGAGCACGACATGATTACCGTGACCGGAGCGCGCAAGAACTACGGCGACTTCGCCGCGCTCGACGACGTCACCCTCGAGATTCCCTCGGGTTCGCTGACGGCCCTGCTCGGACCGAGCGGCTCGGGCAAGTCGACGCTGCTGCGGTCGATCGCCGGACTCGAGCATCCGGATTCGGGCACGATCACGATCGCCGGCAAGGACGTCACCGGCGTGCCGCCGCAGAAGCGCGACATCGGGTTCGTCTTCCAGCACTACGCCGCGTTCAAACACATGACGGTGCGTGACAACGTTGCCTTCGGGTTGAAGATCCGCAAGCGTCCCAAGGCGGAAGTCGCCAGGAAGGTCGACGACCTGCTCGGCATCGTCGGACTCGACGGCTTCCAACACCGCTACCCCGCGCAGCTGTCGGGTGGCCAGCGTCAGCGCATGGCTCTCGCGCGTGCCCTCGCGGTGGACCCGCAGGTGCTTCTGCTCGACGAGCCGTTCGGTGCGCTCGACGCGAAGGTGCGCGACGACCTGCGTGCGTGGCTGCGGCGCCTGCACGACGAGGTCCACGTGACGACCGTGCTCGTCACCCACGATCAGGAGGAGGCGCTCGACGTCGCCGACCGGATCGCGGTGCTCAACCGGGGGCGAATCGAACAGGTCGGAACCCCGCAGGAGCTCTACGACACCCCCGCCAACGACTTCGTGATGTCGTTCCTGGGACCGGTCGCCCGGCTCAACGGGCAACTGGTGCGCCCACATGACCTGCGCCTGGACCGCAACCAGCTACCGCAGTCGTTCGCGGCCACTGTCTCCCGTGTCGTGCGCCTCGGCTTCGAGGTGCGGGTGGAGCTGCAGCCGAAGACCGGTGCGCAGGAACTATCCGCGCAGATCACGCGCAGCGACGCGGAGGCACTGGACCTCCGCGAGGGGGAGACCATCTACATCCGGCCGACCGACATATCCGGCTAGGGAAGAGAGGATCCCTGCGCTCTCCGAGCCAAGCCCTCTCCGCGTAGTCCTTCCGGCAGTCCCCTCTGAGTGGATCAGCACTCAGGCCGATCGTTTGGCCTGTGTCTGGAAGGTCTGGGCCCTACCGGAGGCATAGCGGTCGAGGGCGACTTCGGCGACGCTGGGGTGCGCGCCGATGGTGTCCGCGAACACCGCATCGGGGGCGACTTCCAATGCGGCTCGGCCGAGGCGGTCGGTCAGTCGGCCGGGCGCCAGGAACCACGGTGCGATCGCGATCCGCCCCGCGCCCCGCGAACGCAGCCGGGTGATCGCCTGTCCGACAGTGGGCTCCGCGGACGTCACGAAGCAGGTCTCGACACCCCACCCGGTCCCCTCGCTGAGGACGGCGGCCAGCGCGCGGGTGCGGTCGTTCGCCGACGGATCGGACGAGCCGACTGCAGCGAGGACGACTCCGGTCTCGGCGTCGTCCGTGGCGATACCCGCCGCGACGATCCGCTCCCGCACCGCAGCGACGAGGCGGGGATCGTGCCCCAGCACGTCCGACGGGAACACGCTCAACTGCGGATGGCGGGCGCGGGCTGCGGCGAGAATGCCCGGCAGGTCCACCCGTGCGTGGTAGGCGCTGCCGAGGAGGAGTGGAACAACGACGGCCGTCGAATGGCCCTCTGCGGCGACGGCGTCGAGCACCTGGTCGACCGAAGGCGCGGTGAGATCCAGGAAACACACTCGGACGTCGAGTTCCGGGTGCCGGGCGCGGATCGCCGCCACGGCGGCCGTGACCACCCGCGCGGAGCGGGGGTCGCGGCTGCCATGGGCGACAGCGATGAGCGGAACCGTCGCGGCAGCGACCTGCGGGTGCCCCGTCGCGGCAGCGACCTGCGGGTGCCCCGTCGCGGCAGCGACCTGCGGGTGCACTGTCTCAGACCCGTTCGCCGAGTTCGACGGCGGCGATCGCATCGCCGACGAGTCCAGCCGCCAGCGTGTTGCCGCCGGCCGGGTCGATCAGCAGGAAGCTACCGGTGTGCCGGTTCACGGTGTAGTCGTCGGCCACGATCGGGTCGGCGACACGCACCGAGATCTTGCCGATCTCGTTGAGTTCGAGCGTCTCCGGGGACGCCTCTGACACCAGTTCCTGCTCGTCCAAGCGCTCCACGAGTGCACCCACGATCGCCTGCGTGGTGCGCGTGCCGTGCTTCAGTAGCAGGCGCGCGCCCGGGCGCAGCGGCTTCTCGGCGAGCCAGCACACGGTCGCGTCGAACTGATCGATCGGCTCGGGCGAGTTCGACGGAGACGCGATCGTGTCACCGCGGGAGACGTCGACGTCGTCGGCGAGCACCAGCGTGACACTGCGTCCTGCGTGGGCGACGTCGAGTTCGCCGTCGGCCGTGTCGATCCGGGACACGGTGGTCCGGGTGCCTGACGGCAGGATGACGACCTCGTCGCCGGCCACGACCGAACCGGCGGCCACCTGACCGGCGTAGCCGCGGTAGTCGGGGAAATCGGCGGTGCGCGGTCGGATCACGTACTGGACCGGGAACCGCAGGCCCACATCGTGTTTACCTTCGTTGTCGCCGTCCACCGGCACCGACTCCAGGTGCTCGATCAGCGTCGGGCCGTCGTAGTACGGCGTGTTCTGCGAGTGCACCGCGACGTTGTCGCCGTGCAGTGCCGAGACCGGGATCTCCACGACGTCCTCGGGCGCCCAGCCCAGGGACGTGGTCAGCTCGTTGAACTCGCTGGAGATGTCGGCGAACACCGTCGCCGGATTGTCGACGAGATCGATTTTGTTGACCGCCAGCACCAATCGCGGCACGCCGAGCAGTGCCAGGACCGCGGCGTGCTTGCGGGTCTGCGCAACGACACCCTTGCGAGCGTCGACGAGCAGGATCACCAACTGGGCGGTCGAGGCGCCGGAGACGGTGTTGCGGGTGTACTGCACGTGGCCGGGGGTGTCGGCGAGTACGAACGACCGGCGCGGGGTCGCGAAGTAGCGGTACGCGACGTCGATCGTAATGCCCTGCTCGCGTTCGGCGCGCAGGCCGTCGACCAGCAGAGACAGGTCCGGGGTGGACAGGCCCTTGTCGACCGACGCACGGGTGACCGCGTCGATCTGGTCGGCCAGAACGGATTTGGTGTCGTAGAGCAGCCGACCCACCAGGGTGGACTTGCCGTCGTCGACGCTGCCGGCAGTGGCCAGTCGCAGGAGTTTCGTCTCGCTTCGCGGGCTACGCTCGTGAAGGTCGCTCATGATCAGAAGTAGCCCTCTCGCTTGCGGTCCTCCATGGCGGCCTCGGACACTCGGTCGTCGCCGCGGGTGGCGCCGCGTTCGGTCAGCCGGGACGCCGCGACCTCGGACAGGATGGCCTCGTTGTCGGCGGCGTCGGACAGGATGGCGCCGGTGGTGGAGCCGTCGCCGACGGTGCGGTACCGCACCGACCGGACCTCGAGTTCTTCGCCCTCGGCCGGACCACCCCACACGCCCGGCGTCATCCACATGCCGTCGCGCCGGTAGACCTGACGCTGGTGCGCGTAGTAGATGCTCGCGAGTTCGACGTCGTCACGAGCGATGTACCGCCAGATGTCGAGCTCGGTGAAGTTGCTCAGCGGGAACACCCGCACGTGCTCACCCGGCGCGTGCCGCCCGTTGTACAGGTTCCACAGCTCGGGGCGCTGCCGTTTGGGATCCCACTGCCCGAAGGCGTTGCGCAGCGAGAAGATCCGCTCCTTGGCTCGTGAGCGCTCCTCGTCACGGCGGCCGCCGCCGAAGACCGCGTCGAAGCGGTTTTCGGTGATGGCATCGAGAAGCGGAACCGTCTGCAGCGGGTTCCGGATCCCGTCGGGACGTTCGGTGAGCCGGCCGTCGGCGAGGTAGTCCTCGACCTTGGCGACGTGCAGACGCAGGTCATACTTCGCGACGACGTGGTCGCGGAACTCGAGAACCTCGGGCAGGTTGTGGCCGGTGTCGACGTGCAGCAGCGCGAACGGCAGCGGCGCAGGCCAGAACGCCTTTAACGCCAGGTGCAGCAGCACTGTCGAGTCCTTGCCACCCGAGAACAGGATCACGGGCCGCTCGAACTCGCCGGCCACCTCGCGGAAGACGTGGATGGCCTCGGACTCGAGAGCATCGAGGGTGTCGAACTTGTTGCCGTCGAGTCGAACTCGCTCGGTGGTATCGAGCTGAGGTCGCGGCACCGCGGCGCCGAGAGTCGGGACGGTCTCAGTAATGTCGATTGTCATGACGCGTGCAACCCGCATTCTGTCTTGGCCGAACCGGCCCACCGACCGCTACGCGGATCGGTGCCGGGGAGTGGTTTGGCGGTGCAGGGAGCGCACCCGATGGACGGATATCCCTCGTCGACGAGCGGATTGACCAGAATTGAGTGCTCGTCGATGTACGCCTGCATGTCCTCGTCGGACCATGCGGCGATGGGATTGATCTTCACCAGCCCGAACGCCTCGTCGAACGAGACAAGCGGGGCGTTCGCCCGGGTGGGGGACTCCACCCGGCGGATGCCGGTGACCCACGCCTGGTAGCCACTGAGCGTCGCCTTCAGTGGCGCGACCTTGCGCAGCGCGCAGCAGCGGTTGGGATCACGGGCGAACAGGTCCTTGCCCTCGATCGAGTCCTGCTCGGCGACCGTGGTGGCCGGCCTGGCATTGATGACGTTGACGCCGTACACCTGCTCGACCGCGTCCCGGGTCCCGATGGTCTCGGCGAAGTGGTATCCGGTGTCGAGGAACAGCACGTCGACGCCGGGACGCACCTGTGTCGCAAGGTGAACGAGGACGCCGTCCTGCATGTTCGAGGCCACGATGTAGTTCGATCCGAATGTGTCCTCGGTCCACCGCAGCAACTCCAGTGCGGATGCACCGTCCAGGTCTGCTGCTCCGCGGGCGGCGAGCGCGCGGAGCTCGTCCGCGGTTGCCGTGGTCAGATCCACCGTCATCGCAAGTCTCCCTCGTCTGCTCGAATTGCCCACTGTGCGAACCGTTCGCCTTCGTGACGGTTCTTGACGAAGTTGCGCACCACACGGTCGATGTAGTCGCCGAGTTCGGCGCTGGTCACCTTGTGCTGTCGCAGCTTCCGCCCGAATGCGCTGTCGAGGCCGAGGCTGCCGCCCAGGTGCACCTGGAAGCCTTCGACCTGATTGCCCTCGCCGTCGTCGACCAGCTGACCCTTGAACCCGATGTCTGCGATCTGTGATCGACCGCACGAGTTGGGGCAACCGTTGATGTTGACGGTGATCGGGACGTCGAGCTGCGCGTTCACGTCCGCGAGTCGTTCCTCGAGTTCGGGTGCGAGCACCTGCGACCGCTTGCGGGTTTCCACGAACGACAGCTTGCAGAACTCGATTCCACTGCACGCCAGCAGGTTCCGCCGCCAATGCGACGGCCGGCCGTGCAGCCCGAGTGGCCGGAGTTCGTCGATGAGCCATTCGACCTTGTCGTCCGGCACGTCGAGCACGACGAGCTTCTGGTACGGGGTGAAGCGAACACGGTCGGAGCCGACGGCCTCGACCGCGGCGGCCACCTTCGTCAGGATCGTGCCCGAGACCCGACCGGCGATGGGCGAGAACCCGATGGCGTTGAGGCCGTTGCGCAGCCGCTGGACGCCGACGTGGTCGATCGGGCGGGCCGGCTTCTCGGGGGCGGGACCGTCGATGAGCTTGCGCTTCAGGTACTCGGTTTCGAGAACCTCGCGGAACTTCTCGATGCCCCAGTCCTTGATAAGGAACTTCAGCCGTGCCTTGGCGCGCAGACGGCGATATCCGTAGTCCCGGAAGATGGCGACGACGGCCTCCCACACGTCCGGCACCTCGTCCAGCGGCACCCAGACGCCGACGCGCTGCGCCAGCATGGGGTTCGTCGAGAGCCCACCGCCGACCCACAGATCCAGCCCCGGACCGTGCTCGGGGTGGACGACGCCGACGAACGCGACGTCGTTGATCTCGTGGACCACGTCCTGCTGCCCGGAAATCGCGGTCTTGAACTTGCGGGGAAGGTTCGAGTAGCGCGGATCGCCGATGTACCGGCGGACGATCTCGTCGATCGCCGGCGTCGGGTCGATGATCTCGTCCAGGGACTCGCCGGCCAGTGGGGAGCCGAGGACGACGCGCGGGCAATCGCCGCACGCCTCGGTGGTCTGGAGGCCGACCGACTCGAGGCGGTTCCAGATCTCCGGAACGTCCTCGATGCGGATCCAGTGGTACTGGACGTTCTCGCGATCGGACAGGTCGGCGGTGTCCCGACCGAACTCGGTGGAGATGCCGCCGAGGGTGCGCAACTGCTCGACGTTGAGAGCGCCGGCGTCGCACCGCACCCGCATCATGAAGTACTTGGCCTCGAGCAGGTCGATGTTCTCGTCACCGGTGTAGGTGCCGTCGTAGCCTTCTTCACGCTGCGTGTACAGGCCCCACCAGCGAAACCGGCCCCTCAGGTCGGCCTTGTCGATGCTGTCGAAACCCTGCTTCGAGTAGATGTTCTCGATGCGAGCGCGGACGTTGAGTGGGTTGTCGTCCTTCTTCGTCTGCTCGTTCGCGTTGAGCGGTTCGCGGTAGCCGAGCGCCCATTGGCCTTCGGATCGGCGCTTTTTCGGACGGGCGGCACGGGCCTTGCCGGGAGGGCTCGTCGTCGAGTTGGCGTCGGTGGTCGACGTCATGAATGCTCCTGAATTGTGTGCAATCTCGCAGTGCACCGGTCGAAGACACGGGAGGAGGGCTGCTTCCTCACGGAGTCAGGCTCGGCCGGCCGGGATTGGCGGGCGAAACGGGGGGAGACGCAGGCCAGCGTCGACTGCTCTGGGGCAGGGAGTCGCTGGGCTGCTTACGCGCCGCAGGACAGACAGCAACAGCTACAGACACGCTTGAGGTCGACGTGGCGCCTGACCACCAATCGCACCCCTGCATCTGTCATGCGGGCCATTGTGCCATGGGAATCCCGCTGTGCCGACCGCCGGGAGCATATTTCCCTCGAAACCGCGGGAAATGCCTGATCGTCGAGGCGGCCCTGGCGCGAACGTGGGCGACTGGGACACTGGAGCCGTGAGTGGATCCGCCCTCTCGACCCCCGCGGTCGCCTCGACGCCCTTCGAACTTCCCGATTCGGCGCTGGCCGAGGTAGGCACGCGTCCGTTCGGTATTTACGTCCACGTCCCGTTCTGTGCGACACGGTGCGGCTACTGCGACTTCAACACCTACACGGCCGGTGAGTTGGGTACCTCCGCCTCGCCGCAGTCGTGGCTCGAGGCAGCCGAGCGCGAACTCGCGCGGGCAGCCGAGATCACCGGCGGCCCCCTGGTCGACACCGTCTTCGTCGGTGGTGGGACGCCGTCGTTGCTCGGCGGCGACGTGCTCGCAAGCGTCCTCGGGGCGGTCAAGGCCACCTTCGGGCTCGCGCACGGCGCCGAAGTGACAACCGAATCGAATCCGGAATCGACGTCACCGGAGTTCTTCGCGGCCCTTCGCGAGGCGGGATTCACCCGGATCTCGCTCGGCATGCAGTCCGCGGCCGAACACGTGCTGAAGGTCCTCGACCGCACCCACACTCCGGGCCGGGCCGTCGCCGCGGCCCGGGAGGCACGCGCCGCCGGGTTCGATCACGTCAACCTCGATCTCATCTACGGCACGCCCGGTGAGACGGAGGCCGACCTCGACGCGTCGCTCGACGCCGTGCTCGGTGCCGGCGTCGACCACGTTTCCGCGTATGCGCTGATCGTCGAGGATGGGACCGCACTGGCTCGGAAGGTGCGGCGCGGCGAACTGCCCGCCCCCGACGACGACGTCCTCGCGTCCCGCTACGAGCGGATCGACGCGCGTCTGGCCGATGCCGGGCTGCACTGGTACGAGGTGTCGAACTGGGCGTCGAACGACGACGCGCGCTGCCGCCACAACCTCGGCTACTGGGACGGCGGTCACTGGTGGGGTGTCGGGCCCGGCGCTCACAGCCACGTCGGCGGCGTGCGGTGGTGGAACGTGAAGCATCCGGCGCGGTACGCGGATCGGCTGTCCGCCGGGCAGTTGCCGGTCGAGGGCAGTGAAACGCTCACCGAGGAAGACATCCACGTCGAGCGAGTCCTGCTGACCGTGCGCCTGCGGAGCGGGCTGCCGTTGTCGGCTCTGCGAGACGGTGAACGCGTCGCGGCCGAGCGGGTCTTGGACGACGGTCTCGCGGTGGTCGAGTCCGACCACCTGGTGCTCACTGATCGGGGGCGCCTGCTCGCCGATGCGGTGGTGCGGGACCTCCTCGCGTAGGCGGACCTCGCGTCGTCCCATCGCGACCAGCGGGTATCTCCAGCGCCGTCCCTCGGACGGTGCTCAGTGCCGGAAGGAGTTCACTGCTCGGAGCCTTGCTCGGCATCGAGGTCGTAGACCCGCGCGTGAAGGACAGCCCGGTTGCGAAGTGCCGACCGCACCGCGTGGTGTACGCCGTCCTCGAGGTAGAGCACGCCGTGCCACATCACCGCGTGGGGAAACAGATCGCCGTAGAAGGTGGAGTCCTCGGAAAGCAGTCGGTCGAGTTCGAGGACCCTCGTCGTGGTCACGATCTCGTTCAGGCGTATCTGGCGAGGCGGGATCCGGGACCAGTCCCTCAGCGTCAATCCGTGATCTGGGTATGGCCTGCCGTCCCGGACACCCTTGAAGATCATTGCGTTCTGCCTGCGCTCTTTGTCAGCGGTGTTCTTCGTCTGCGGCCGGACCTACATACCGACCCCACGACAACCCTACGGCCTGACGGGTTGCCCGGCTGGTGACAAATGCCGAGCGCAGCCTGCGCCGTTAGCATTCCAACCGGCCATTAGACTTGGTACCGAGGTGGGTGCCACGAACCGCGGTATCCGATGCCGGGGGGTGCCCTACGGCAGGCTCAGATCTTGTGGCGAAGTGGAGGTGGTCGACGGTGCCGAGCACGGAGGAAAGGCGCTTCGAGGTACTCCGGGCGATCGTCGCCGACTACGTCTCCACCCAGGAGCCGATCGGGTCGAAGACGCTGGTCGAGCGCCACAACCTCGGTGTGTCGAGCGCCACGATCCGCAACGACATGGCCGCTCTAGAGGCCGAGGGCTACATCACACAGCCGCACACGAGCTCGGGTCGGGTACCGACGGACAAGGGATACCGTCAGTTCGTCGACCGCATCGCCGACGTCAAGCCCCTGTCACCAGCGGAACGCCGCGCCATTCTCGAGTTCCTCGAATCCGGTGTGGACCTGGACGACGTCCTGCGGCGAGGGGTTCGTCTCTTGGCGCAGCTCACCCGCCAGGTCGCGATCGTGCAGTATCCGACGCTGTCGGCGTCGTCGGTGCGCCACATCGAAGTGGTCGCTCTCACGCCTGCTCGTCTGCTGTTGGTCCTGATCACCGACTCTGGCCGGGTCGATCAGCGGATCGTCGAACTCGGGGACGTGATCGACGACGCGGATCTGTCCCGGCTGCGGTCCCTGCTCGGCGGTGCGCTCGAGGGCAAGCGGCTCGCCGCGGCCTCGATTGCGGTGTCCGAACTCGCCGAGGACGCACCGGAGAGTATCCGTGACGCGGTTGTGCGGTCGGCGACGGTACTGGTCGAGACTCTCGTGGAGCATCCCGAGGACCGGCTGCTGCTCGGCGGCACCGCGAACCTGACCCGCAACGCGGCCGACTTCGCGCCCCAGGCCGGCCTGCCCGGTTCCCTGCGATCCGTCCTCGAAGCGCTCGAGGAACAGGTCGTGGTCCTCAAGTTGATTGCCGCGACACAGGGCGCCGGCCGGGTGACGGTCCGGATCGGTGAAGAGACGCAGGTCGAGGAGATGCGGGGCACGTCGGTCATCTCGACCGGTTACGGCGCCGCCGGCACCGTCCTCGGCGGTATGGGGGTCCTCGGTCCCACCCGAATGGACTATCCGGGAACAATTGCCTCGGTCGCTGCCGTTGCGAGGTACATCGGCGAGGTACTCGCCGAGCGGTAGTGTGCGTCCGGGCGACGATGTCGGACCGGACGTCGGCCAGGTTGCTCCGGTCGGAGCTGTTCACCGCGTGGTGCGAACGAAGTAGAGAAGGACGAGATACCCAAAGTGGCACGGGATTACTACGGCATACTCGGCGTCGGGCCGAAGGCGACCGATCAGGAGATCAAGCGGGCGTACCGAAAGCTCGCCCGCGAGCTGCATCCGGACGTCAACCCGGACGAGTCGGCGCAGACCCGCTTCCGTGAGGTCTCCACCGCGTACGAGGTGCTGTCGGACCCGGAGAAGCGTCGCATCGTCGACCTGGGGGGCGACCCCATGGAATCCGCTGCTGGGGGTGGTGCCGGGTTCTCCGGTGCCGGCTTCGGTGGTCTCGGGGACGTGTTCGAGGCGTTCTTCGGCGGCGGTGGCGGGGCCACCCGCGGGCCCCGGGGGCGTGTCCAGCCCGGCGCCGACTCGCTGCTGCGCACCAGGTTGACGCTCGCCGAGTGCGCCACCGGTGTCACCAAGACCATCACGGTCGAAACCGCGATCCTGTGCGACGGCTGTGCCGGCGCGGGAACCCACGACAACTCCAAGCCGATCCGCTGCGAGACCTGCGGCGGTGCCGGTGAGGTCCAGTCCGTGCAGCGCTCGTTCCTCGGCCAGGTCATGACATCGCGACCGTGCCCCACCTGTCGTGGCGCCGGCGAGACGATCCCAGACCCGTGCCACAAGTGCGGCGGCGACGGTCGCGTGCGGGCACGCCGGGACATCAACGTCAAGGTGCCCGCGGGCGTGAGCAACGGCATGCGGATCCGGCTCGCCGCACAGGGCGAGGTGGGGCCGGGCGGCGGTCCGGCCGGTGACCTGTATGTCGAGGTGATCGAGCAGCCGCACGAGACCTTCGTGCGCGACGGCGACGACCTCCACTGCACGATCCGGGTGCCGATGGTCGACGCGGCTCTTGGCACCACCGTCACGCTCGACACGATCATCGACGGTCCCACCGAGATCACGGTCGACCCAGGCACGCAGCCCGGCTCGGTGTCCGTGCTGCGTGGACACGGCATGCCGAAGCTGCGCTCGACCGTCCGTGGTGACCTGCACGCGCATCTCGAGGTGGTCGTCCCGGCACGCCTCGACGGCAAACAGATCAAGTTGCTGGAGGAACTCAAAGCCCACCGCGACCGCGACCACGCCGAAGTGGTGTCGACGGGGTCGCAACACAGCGGGGGTCTGTTCTCCCGGCTGCGCGACGCCTTCAGCGGTCGGTGACCGGAGCGGGCCGCTGATGGTTGCGTCGGTCTTCTACCTGGAGCCGCTGCCCGGCGTCGGGCAGCCCGCCGTGCTCGACGGTCCCGAGGGTCGGCATGCCGCGACGGTGCGCAGGATCAAGCCAGGTGAGCGGTTGTTGCTCGCCGACGGTCGCGGCGGGATCGCCGACGCGACCGTCACCGCAGCCGCGAAGGACCGACTGGACCTCGAGGTCACCGCCCGCCGGGAGCAGCAGCGGCCGACGCCGGCGGTGACGCTGGTGCAGGCGCTTCCCAAGGCCGAGCGCTCCGAGCTCGCCGTCGAACTCGCTACGGAAGCGGGCGTCGACGCGGTGGTGCCATGGCAGTCGGCGCGGTGTGTGGCGCGGTGGGAGGGCGCCAAGACCTACAAAGGGGTCACTCGCTGGCGTAACGCGGCGATCGCCGCGGCCAAACAGTCCCGCCGCTCGTTCGTGCCCGACGTCGCCGAATTGCACCACACCCCTCAGGTGCTTGAGCTGGTCCGCGCCGTCGTCGGTCGCGGCGGCGCCGTCGCGGTCCTGCACGAGTCGGCGCGCACGCCGCTGGCAGCGTTGCCGCTGCGGGAGGTACCTGAACTGGTGCTCGTCGTCGGCCCCGAGGGTGGATTGTCCGACGAGGAGGTCACCGACCTGACCGACGCCGGCGCCACGGCGGTGCTGCTGGGCCCGACCGTGCTGCGCACTTCGACGGCGGCTGCCGTGGCGCTCGGCGCGATCGGTGTGCTCACCGACCGCTGGACCTCGGCGCCGATCGACTGACTGCCGATCGACCGACTGCTAATCGACTGACGGGGAGCGACCATAGTGCCCAGGAGCGGAGCGACCATAGTGCCCAGGAGCGGAGCGACCATAGTGCCCAGGACATGCATCGAATACGGCCCCGAGCCGCAACAGTTCGGACACTTCTATGTGCCTGAGGGGGTTGGGGAGGAGCCCGTTCCGGTGGTCATGGTGGTCCACGGTGGCTTCTGGAGTGGCGAGTATCACCTGAACCTCGGAACGCCGTTCTCGGTCGAATTGGCCCAGAGCGGCGTTGCGGTGTGGAACGTCGAGTACCGACGGATCGGCGCGGGCGGACGATGGCCGGAGATATCGGCGGACGTCGTCGCCGCACTCGAGGCCATCGCCGGCCCGGTCGCCGAGGCGTCACCGGTGCCGCTCGACCTGGATCGAGTGCGTGTCGTCGGGCACTCCGCGGGTGGGCAGCTCGCGGTCTGGCTTGCCGGCCAACGCGATACAGCGGTTCGTCCTGAATTGTTCGTGTCGCAGGCCGGAGCATTGGATCTGGCGTCAGCGGGGGAACGGGGCCGTCGGATCAGCTACATAGAGGACCTGTTCGGTGTCGCGTACGGGGAGGATCCCGACCTGTACCGTTCGGCGTCGCCACTGCATCGGCTGCCGATCGGTGTGCCTGTGGTGTGTATCCACGGCACGGAGGACGAACAGGTTCCGGCGAAGATCGCCTCTCGCTATCACGACGCTGCCCACGCCATCGGCGATCCCGTTGACCTGCACCTGATCGACGGGGAGGATCACTTCGCCTTCCTGGATCCGAGTACGCGCAGTTGGAAGCTCTCACGCGAGCTGCTCCTCGATAGTCAGACCTGACAGATCAGACCTGACGACCAGGCCTGACCTCCCCTGACGTGGGCAGAGGCAGGATGCGCCCGAGGCGGCCCTGCTCGGCTTGGAATCCCCACACCGGTTCGGCCAGGTAACTCGCTGTGCGGTGTCGTCGTCGGCGTTAGACTTTGGGCACGCACGACAGCCTGTCGTGTGAGAACAGTGACCCGTCAGATCTGAAAGAAGGCCATAGCCCTCACGTGAGTGAACAAATCGAGAACGGCTCACCGCGCTACAGCGGCGCCCCGCAGGATCCTGCTCAGCCGGCCGAGCGCACCGTGCGTTCGAGCATGGAACTGCCGCCCGAGGTGGTGCCGCCGCTACTCGGAGCCTCCGATGAGAATCTGATCGCTCTCGAACGGGTCCTCGACGCCGACATTCATGTCCGTGGGAACTCCGTCACCCTGACCGGGACGCCAGCCGAGGTCGCGTTTGCCGAAAGGGTGCTCGAGCAGCTCTCCGCACTGGTCCGCCGCGATCAGCCGGTCACTCCCGACGTGGTTCGCCGCACCTTCGGCATGCTCACCCAGGGGCTGTCGGAGTCGCCGGCGGACGTGCTGAGCCTCGACATCCTGTCCCGCCGCGGAAAGACGATCCGGCCCAAGACGCTCAATCAGAAGCGATACGTCGATGCGATCGACGAGAACACAATCGTGTTCGGCATCGGCCCGGCCGGCACCGGCAAGACCTATCTTGCGATGGCGAAGGCCGTGCAGGCCCTGCAGAGCAAGCAGGTGACGCGGATCATCCTCACCCGACCCGCAGTCGAGGCGGGTGAGCGGCTGGGTTTCCTTCCGGGCACGCTTCACGAGAAGATCGACCCGTACCTACGTCCTCTGCACGATGCCCTGCACGACATGATGGATCCGGAGGCGATCCCGAAGCTGATGCAGGCCGGCGTCATCGAGGTCGCTCCACTCGCCTACATGCGGGGCCGCACCCTCAACGATGCGTTCATCATCCTCGACGAGGCCCAGAACACCACGGCCGAGCAGATGAAGATGTTCCTGACCCGGCTGGGCTTCGGTTCGAAGATCGTCGTCACGGGCGACATCACACAGGTCGACCTTCCGGGCGGGGCGCGCTCGGGTCTGCGTGCGGCAACAGAGATCCTCGACGGTATCGGCGGTATTCAGTTCACGGTCCTCGACAGCAGCGACGTCGTGCGGCACCGCCTGGTCTCAGACATAGTCGAAGCGTACGACCGCTTCGAGGCGTCTCGTGCCGACGAGTTGCCGCTCGGGAACCGCGCGCAGAGGCGAGCTGTCCAGTCGCGTTCGCACCGGCGGTAGGGTTGTCCCCGCCCCACAGTTTCCGCGTGACAGTTTCCGCGCGACTGGGCCATGGACGGCCCGAGACCGACGAGAGAGCAACGTAGATGAGCATCGAGATCTCCAACGAATCGGGGATGGACGTCTCAGGCGAGGACCTGATCAGCGTCGCCCGATTCGTGATCGCTCGCATGGACGTTCACCCCGCGGCGGAACTGTCTATGGTGCTTGTCGATTCGGCGACCATGGCGGATCTGCACATGCGCTGGATGGACCTGCCCGGACCGACGGACGTCATGTCCTTCCCGATGGACGAGCTCGAGCCCGGCGGACGCCCCGACGCGCAGGAGCCTGGACCGGGGATGCTCGGCGACATCGTGCTTTGCCCGTCGTTCGCGGCCGAACAGGCCCACAAGGCGGGTCATTCCGTCGATCACGAGCTGGCCCTACTGACCGTGCACGGTGTCCTTCATCTCCTCGGCTACGACCACGCCGAGCCCGAGGCGGAGAAGGAGATGTTCGCCCTGCAGAACGAGCTGCTTGCCGAATGGTACGAGGACCTGCGTCGCGCGGAGCGCGAGGCCGAGTTAGCGGCGCGGGACCAGCGGCTGCTGGGCAAGACAGGGTTCGTCGACGAGGCGGGGCAGTGACCCGCGACGGGTGGTGATCGGCCGGTGAGTGACGTCGTAATCCTCATAGCGATCGCGGTCGTCCTCGTTCCGCTCGGCGGTCTCTTCGCCGCTCTGGATTCGGCACTGAACACGCTCTCACCCGCTCGGGTCGAGGAACTGGCGAAGGATGGGCACGCAGGCGCAGCGCGCCTGGTGCGGATCGTCTCGGACCGACCCCGGTACATCAATCTCATGGTCCTGCTGCGGATCCTGTGCGAGATCGCAGCCGCGGTCTTGCTCGCAAGGGCGTTGATCGAGCTGATCGGCCCGGTTTGGGGCGTGGTCGTCACGATCGTGGTGATGGTTCTCGTCGACTACGTCGCGATGGGGGTCGGGCCCAGAACCCTTGGCCGTCAGCATGCATACCCGCTCACACTCGCCGGTTCGATGCCGCTGGTCACGCTCGGCGTCCTCCTCAGCCCGGTCACCCGGCTACTGATCGTGGTCGGCAACGCGCTCACCCCGGGGCGGGGTTTCCGTGCCGGACCCTTCGCGTCCGAGATCGAGCTGCGTGAGTTGGTCGACCTCGCCCAGGAGCGCGGCGTGGTGGCGGACGAGGAACGCCGAATGATTCAGTCCGTGTTCGAACTCGGCGACACTTCGGCGCGCGAGGTCATGGTGCCACGACCCGAGATGGTGTGGATCGAGGTGGACAAGACGGCCGGTCAGGCCACGTCATTGGCGGTTCGCAGCGGCCACTCCCGTATTCCGGTGATCGGTGAGAACGTCGACGACGTGCTGGGCGTGGTCTATCTCAAAGACCTTGTGCAGCAGACCTACTACTCGTCGGACGGTGGTCGGAGCGTCACCGTGTCGCAGGTGATGCGCCCAGCGGTGTTCGTGCCCGACTCGAAGCCGCTCGACAGCCTCCTCGCCGAGATGCAGCGCGACCGCAACCACATGGCCATCCTGGTCGACGAGTACGGCGGCATCGCCGGACTCGTCACCATCGAGGACGTGCTCGAGGAGATCGTCGGGGAGATCGCCGACGAGTACGACACCGATGAGACGCCGCCGATCGAGGACCTCGGTGATGGCACGTACCGGGTTTCGGCGCGGCTTCCGGTTGAGGATCTCGGTGAGCTCTTCGACCTCGAGATCGAGACCGACGAGGTCGAGACGGTCGGGGGACTGCTCGGATTCGAACTCGGACGCGTGCCCCTCCCCGGGGCGGAGGTTGTCACCACGGGGCTGCGGCTACGCGGCGAGGGCGGCGCCGATGCGCGCGGGCGGGTGCGTATCAGCACGGTGCACGTCGAGCGTCTACCCACCGAGGAGTCGGCTGCGGTCGATGATGTGAACGAAGACGGGAACGTGGACCAGGAGTGACCATGACCGACAGCGAATTCCGTTCCGGCTTCGTCTGTTTCGTCGGACGGCCCAACACCGGCAAGTCGACGCTGACAAACGCTCTGGTGGGCGAGAAGATTGCGATCACGTCGTCGCGGCCACAGACCACCCGGCACACGATCCGCGGCATCGTGCACCGCGACTTCGCGCAGCTGATCCTGGTGGACACGCCGGGACTGCATCGGCCGCGGACCCTGCTGGGTCAGCGCCTCAACGATCTCGTGCGCGATACGTACTCCGAGGTCGACGTGATCTGTCTGTGCATCCCCGGCGACGAGAAGATCGGCCCGGGTGACCGATGGATTCTCGACCAGGTCCGGCGAATGGCACCGAAGACCAAGCTCGTCGGCATCGTCACCAAGATCGACAAGGTGAGCAAGGACGCTCTGGCCGCGCAACTCGTAGCGGTCTCCAAGCTCCTGGGCTCGGAGGCCGAGGTGATCCCGGTTTCTGCTGTCTCGGGTGAGCAGGTTGAGTTGTTGGTAAAGGTGCTTGCAGAGCTGATGGAGCCCGGACCGGCGTTCTACCCGGACGGTGAGCTCACCGACGAGCCCGAGGAAACCCTGATGGCCGAGCTGATCCGTGAGGCCGCCCTCGAAGGCCTGGGGGACGAGTTGCCGCACTCGCTGGCCGTTGTCATCGAAGAGGTTCGTGAGCGTGAGGGCCGCGACGACATGCTCGACGTTCATGCGCTGCTGTATGTCGAGCGACCCAGCCAGAAGGGCATCGTGATCGGCAAGGGCGGCCGACGGCTGCGCGAGGTCGGCACGGTGGCACGCAAGCAGATCGAGAAGCTGCTCGGCACCAAGATCTATCTGGACCTGCACGTCAAGGTCGCCAAGGACTGGCAGCGCGATCCGAAACAGTTGGGCCGACTGGGTTTCTAGTTTCGCGGGCGCGGCGGTCTCCGGCCCGGGCTGCTGCCGTATGCGATCATCGGATCCTCGACGTTTACCCGATGCCGGTCGAAACGAGGGATCCGATGTCCAAGAACGGAAGGTATCGAGCCGCGAACCCGCTGCAGAGGTTCGTTATCAGGAACGGCGCTTCGGTGGCCGCGGGTCGGATTCTTGCCCCGACACAGCGTCACGTCGATGCACTGATCTTCCGGATCAGCAAGGGCCGGCGAACGCTGACGAGCATGGCGCTGGGTTGGCCGATCGTCCTGCTGACAACCGTTGGCGCGAGAAGTGGACTGTCTCGGACGGTTCCGCTCCTCGGCCTCCCGGACGGGAACCGAATCGTCGTGATCGCGTCGAACTACGGGCGGGCGGGCAATCCGTCTTGGTACCACAACCTGCGCGCCCATCCGCGTGTTTCGATGGCGGTTGCGGGCGGACCCTCACAGCAGGTCCTGGCGCGGGAGGCCGAGGGCAGTGAGCGCGAGCGATTGTGGCAACTGGCGCTGCAGTACTACCCGGGATGGGCGGACTACGAACAGCGTGTCACGGGTCGCCGGATCCCCGTGATCGTCCTCGACCCCGAGGCGGACTGACTCACCGCCCCCGATCAGCTGAAGCAAGGCACCGGTCACCACCACTGCCGGGGTCTACGTTCGTGCCATCGTTCAACGGACTCGAGTTGCGCTGCAAGGGAAACCAGGAGTGGCTCGGTGTTGTCGTGGCCCATGAGCTGAACGCCGATCGGCAGGCCGTCGGCGGTGAAGCCTGCGGGCACGTTCACGCTGGGCCAGCCCAGGATGTTCCACGGCCACGTGTAGGGGCACGCGGTGGTGATCACCTCGTTGGTCTTCACGCCCCCGATCCCGTCCATGGCGTCCACTCGCGGTGGGGGAGTTGCTGTGGTGGGGGCGAGGATCACGTCGTAGTCGTCGAAGATCGCGCCGATTCGGCGTCGAAGCCGAGGCTCGGCGGCCCGGGCGGCGCGCAAGGGCCAGCCCGACAGCAGTCGCCCGGTGCAGGCGTTGGCTCGGGTGCGCGGGTCGACGAGTGCGGGGTCGGGAACCCGGTCGAGCCAGTCGTCGACCCCGGCGAGTGAGCGAGGAAGAAAGTTGAGCCCCAGCAAGAGTCCGTACGCGGGATCGTCGACGACGACGTCGTGACCGAGTCGGCGGAGGGTGTGTGCCATGCGTCCTGCGGCGGCATGGATCTCCGGGTGCAGTTCCATCGGTGTCGCCTTGAACGGAATCCGCAACGACAGTGCGATCCGTAGCCGCCCGGGGTCCCGGCCGACCGCGTCGCGCACCGTGACTGGTCGCGGCTTGTGCAGGTCACCGTCGTGGTTTCCTGCGGCGACGTCGAACAGCAATGCAGCATCGGCGACGGTTCGGGCCAAGGGGCCGTTGACGGTCAAGCCGTTGAACGCCTCGCTCTCGGGCCACGTCGACAGGCGGCCGCGCTGTGGCTTGATCCCGACGAGATTCGTCCAGGCTGCGGGGATGCGGACGGACCCGGCACCGTCCGATCCGACCGCGGCGGGAACGAGACCGGCGGCGACCGCGGCGGCTCCGCCGCCGGAGGACCCGCCCGGGGTGTGCCCGCCGTTCCACGGATTGCGGGTGTGGCCGAACGCGCCACCCGTGAACGGCCACTGACCGAGTTCTGGACTGTTCGTCTTCCCGACGATCACCGCGCCGGCGGCCCGCAGCCGTCGAACCACCTCCGAGTCGGCGAACTTCGCTGGGAAATCCCCAGGGCACCCGAAGGCCGTCGGCTCGCCCGCAACGTCGACGTCGTCTTTGACTGCGATGGGGACACCAAGCAGGGGCAGCCGTTCCCCAGCGGCCAAGCGGCGGTCGGCGCCGGCGGCCTCCGCCAGCGCGGCGTCACGGCGCACGATCCGGAACGCGTTGAGGGTCGACTGGCTCGCCTCGATCCGGTCCAGGGCGGCGGTGACCGCGGCAACCGACGAGGTGCGGCCCGCGGCGAGGGCGGCGGCCTGGTCCTCGAGCCCCGGCGCGTGCTGTTCGGCGGACTGTTCCCGCAGTTCAGTTGTCATTCCTGTCCCGTTCGATCGCGCTGCTCGTTCGAACGAACAGTAACAAGTTCTAGTTCTCGGGGAAACGGTCCTGTGGACGTGCTTGTCCGCCGGCGTCATCGTGGCGTGGGAGACTGAGGCACGTGAGGTTGTACCGGGACCATGCGGTGGTGCTGCGCCAGCACAAGCTGGGCGAAGCCGACCGCATCGTGACCCTGTTGACCCGGCAGCACGGCCTGGTGCGAGCGGTCGCCAAGGGCGTGCGGAGGACCAAGTCGAAGTTCGGGGCACGCCTCGAACCGTTCGCGCACATCGACGTGCAGTTGCATCCCGGCCGCAGTCTCGACGTCGTCACCCAGGTACACACCGTCGACGCGTTCGGTGCCGACATCGTCGACGACTACGGCCGCTACACCACCGCCTGCGCGATTCTCGAGACCGCCGAGCGTCTGGCGGGTGAGGAGCGGGCTCCCGCTCCGCGGTTGCACGGTCTCACTGTCGGGGCCTTGCGGGCAGTGGGGGAGCAGACTCGGCCGACCGAACTGATCCTCGACGCCTACCTGCTGCGGGCGATGGGATATGCGGGGTGGGCACCGGCCCTCCGCGAGTGCGCACGGTGCGCGGCCCCTGGGCCGCATCGTGCGTTCCACGTTGCTGCTGGTGGCGCGGTGTGCGTGCACTGTCGGCCGCCGGGCGCGGTCACCCCGGCACCCGGCGTGCTCGAATTCATGGACGCGCTCGCACGCGGGCAGTGGCAGCACGCCGAGTCCGCGACACCAGCGACGCGTAACCAGGCGAGCGGGCTCATTGCCGCGCACCTGCAGTGGCATCTCGAACGGCAGTTACGCACGCTGCCCCTGATCGAACGTGCCCGTTCACGTGCGGCGGTAGGGGACGGCGAAGCGGTCAGGCAGGATGGGGAGCGTGATTCGACGACGCGATCCGCAAGCTCGACCTGAGGGGGAGATCCGCCCGCCGTTCCCGCATCCCTCGGGCGCCCGTCCGCCTATTCTGCAGCCCGAGTTGATCCCCAACCACGTGGCGCTCGTGATGGACGGCAACGGGCGCTGGGCGCAGGAGCGTGGGTTGCCGCGGACCGCCGGGCATGAGCGCGGCGAGGACGTCCTCATGGACACCATCGCGGGGTGCATCGAGATCGGTGTGAAGTGGTTGTCCGCGTATGCCTTCTCGACCGAGAACTGGAAGCGCAGCCCCGACGAAGTCAAGTTCCTGATGGGCTTCAACCGAGACGTGATTCGGCGGCGTCGTGACGAGATGCACGAGATGGGTGTGCGTGTCCGATGGGCTGGTCGTCGGCCTCGCCTGTGGCGCAGCGTCATCAAGGAACTCGAGGTCGCCGAGGAACTCACCAAGGACAACACCGTCATGACGCTCACAATGTGCGTCAACTACGGAGGTCGGGCCGAGATCGCCGACGCGGCAAGGGAGATCGCTCGTCGGGCTGCCGCAGGGGAGATCGACCCGGAGAAGATCTCCGAGGCGGCGTTCGCGAAGTACCTCGACGAACCGGACATGCCCGACGTGGACCTCTTCCTACGCCCGTCCGGAGAGCAGCGGACATCGAACTTTCTGATCTGGCAGTCGGCGTACGCGGAGATGGTGTTCCAGGAGAAACTGTTTCCCGACTTCGATCGCCGCGACCTGTGGGCGGCGTGCGTCGAGTACGCGTCGCGTGATCGTCGCTTTGGCGGTGTCCGATGATCAGCCACAGTGACGGGGTGAATGACCGGTGAGCACCGGGATGGACGCGGCCGAGGAGTTGCAGGCGCGGGCGGGTGGAGCGCTCGGGAACTTCGTTCCAGTCGAATCCGACAACGACGGTTCACTGCGGTTCGAGTATGGGGGCGCTCTGTGCTCGCTGCGTGCGGTCACCCTCGCGGCCGGCCTGGACGTGCTGTCACTGACCGGTGTGCTGGCGTGGGACCGTACGGTCAAGCCCACCCTGCACAAGCGGGTGGCCGAGCGGAATTCGCAGGTTCAGTTCGGCACGATCAGCGTGATTACGCGCGGTAAGTATGCCGACGTGGTGCTTCGCTACACGTTCCCGGCGACTGGATTGGCCGACGCGCCACTTGCGACCATGCTGTTGCTCGTACTTTCGGGCATCGAAGACGCCCGAAAGGGGCTGCTGGCGTAGGGGGTTTCGATACCGTCGCTATCCCGTCACTGTTGCTATCCCGTTTCCGAGCACTCGCGGCACGTGCCGAAGATTTCGACGGTGTGGCTGACGTCCGTGAAACCGTTCTTGTCGGCGATGGTCTCGGACCACTGCTCGACGGCGGGGCCATCGACCTCGACCGTGAATCCGCACCGGCGGCACACCAGGTGGTGGTGGTGTCCGGACGAGCAACGGCGGTAGACCGATTCGCCGCTGTCGGTGCGCAACACATCGACTGTGCCGGCCTCGGCGAGGGCCTGGAGCGTCCGGTACACGGTGGTCAGTCCGATTCCTTCGCCGCGTTTGCGAAGTTCATCGTGCAGTTCCTGGGCCGACCGGAAGTCGGTGATCTCGTCGAGCAGTGCAGAAATTGCGCTGCGCTGTTTGGTGGCGCGTACTCCGACGACAGCGCGTCCACGTGGGCCGATCTTGTCCATTGCGTTCTCGGTCATCCTTCCTCCGCATGGGCGACGGCATCGACCACGATGTGTGCGAGGTGGTCGTCGACGAGTCGGTACATCACTTCGCGACCGGTGCGCTCGCCGTGCACGACACCCACGGACTTGAGTACCCGCAGGTGCTGGCTGATCAGAGGTTGGGTGACGCCCAACGCTCCGACGAGTTCGTGAACGCACCGCTGCGACTGGCGGAGTTGCAACACGATTGCTATCCGTACGGGTGCGGCGAGGGCGCGCAGGATCTCGCCCGCCCCGGCGAGCGTCTCCTTCGACGGCATCGGGGCCAGCGGGGTTTTGGCGCACTCCCCGTGGTCGGCTGTTTCGGGGTGCCGGTGACCCGCATCGGCGACACTCACAGCGGAACTCCTCACGTGGATCGAACGTGGTCGGACACGCCCCTTATTGCAAATCAATTCCATTTTGATATGCACGAATATGCATGTCAACCGGGCCCGTGAGGCCCCGGCGCGGCTACCGATAGTCTGGACGGGCGAAATCCGCATGTAAACCACGCATCTATTACCCAGATGGAGAGCATCCAAGTGGCACCCAAGTCCAAGATCGATACCGTCGCCAACCTTGCCAAGCGCCGGGGCCTCGTCTACCCATGCGGTGAGATCTACGGCGGTACCAAGTCGGCCTGGGACTACGGTCCGCTCGGCGTGGAACTCAAGGAGAACATCAAGAAGCAGTGGTGGCGCAACATGGTCACCAGCCGCGACGACGTCGTCGGCCTCGACTCGTCGGTAATTCTGCCCCGCCAAGTGTGGGAGGCGTCGGGCCACGTCGAGGTGTTCACCGACCCGCTCGTAGAGTGCCTCAACTGCCACAAGCGCCACCGCCAGGACCACCTGCAGGAGGCGTACGCCGCGAAGAACAACCTTGACGACCCCGACGCCGTTCCGATGGCCGAGGTCGTGTGCCCCGACTGCGGAACCAAGGGCCAGTGGACCGAGCCCAGGGCTTTCTCCGGCCTGCTCAAGACGTTCCTCGGCCCCGTCGACAGCGAGACCGGGCTGCACTACCTGCGCCCCGAGACCGCACAGGGCATCTTCGTGAACTTCGCCAACGTGCTCACCACGTCGCGCAAGAAGCCCCCGTTCGGCATCGGCCAGATCGGCAAGAGCTTCCGTAACGAGATCACGCCGGGCAACTTCATCTTCCGCACCCGCGAGTTCGAGCAGATGGAGATGGAGTTCTTCGTCAAGCCAGGCGACGACGAGGAATGGCACCAGTACTGGATCGACTACCGCATGGACTGGTACACGGGCCTCGGCATCAACAAGGACAACCTGCGTCTGTACGAGCACGCGCAGGACAAGCTGTCGCACTACTCCAAGCGCACCGTCGACATCGAGTACCGCTTCCAGTTCCCGGGCACCGAGTGGGGTGAACTCGAGGGCGTCGCGAACCGTACCGATTTCGACCTCGCGACTCACGCCAAAGCCTCCGGCGTGGATCTCGGCTACTTCGACCAGACGACCGGTGAGCGCTACACGCCGTACGTCATCGAGCCCGCAGCCGGCCTCACCCGCTCGCTGATGGCCTTCCTGGTCGACGCGTACACCGAGGACGAGGCCCCCAATGCCAAGGGTGGCGTGGACAAGCGCACCGTGCTGCGCCTGGACCGTCGTCTCGCACCGGTCAAGGCCGCGGTCCTTCCGCTCAGCCGCAACGCCGACCTGTCGCCCAAGGCAAAGGAACTGGCGACTACCCTGCGCCAGTACTGGAACGTCGAGTTCGACGACGCCGGCGCCATCGGCCGCCGCTACCGTCGCCAGGACGAGATCGGCACGCCGTTCTGCATCACGGTCGACTTCGACACCCTCGACGACCAGGCGGTCACAATCCGGGAACGTGACACGATGACGCAGGATCGGGTCGCCCTCGACCAGGTGGAGGGCTACCTGGCCCAGCGTCTGATCGGCGCCTGACGCCTATGCGCGCGGTGTCCGGACCTGGGTCCGGGCACCGCGCGATGTTGCGCCTTGCCGTAGAGCAAGTCCCTCCTAGAAGCGGCCTCCGCCTCCGTGGCCGATGCGGCCCGAACTACTCGGCCCGCCGAACGACCCGGGACCCGGTCCACCCCATCCGCCGCTGCCCCGGCCGCCCCAGTGGCCGCCGCCTCCGAGGCCGCCGCGCAGCACGGCGTCGATGAGGATGCCGCCGAGAATGGCACCGCCCAGATTGCCGCCACCGCCGCGGGTGCCGCCGCTGGGTGGTCGATGGTTGTCCTGGTACCGGTTCACGTCCGCCTGGGCCGCCCACAGGGCTCGCGAAGCCAGTTGGGTCGCCGCCTGGGCGTGCTGCAGCGCCTGCGAAGGGTCCGAGTCGGCCAGTTGCTGCGCCGCCTGCAGATGCCGCTGCGCCTCCGACAGCCTCGTGCGTGCCTCTGCTCCGACGGCGCCGCGCCGGGTGGAGATGAAGTCCGACGCCGCCGCCACCTGCGACCGGGCGGCGGTCAGATCCTGCTCGAGTCGCGCGCGGGCCCGATCGGCCTGCTGCTTGGACTCCTGCGCCTCGGCCAGGGCGGCGTCGAGTTTCGCATCGGCCTCGACGACCTTGCTGAAACTGCCGAGCGGGTCGGTGTCCTTGGTGGCCTGAGCGTTTCGCAGTGCTTCCTCAGCGGCTGCCTTCGCGTCGGCGAGTTTCTGGCCGCCTTGGGCGGCGAGCCCCTCGGCGTGCGTGATGCCGCGCTGTACGTCTGCCATCGCTTCCGGCAGGGTCGCGATCGCATGCCGGATGTCGGTGTCGGCGCGGTCCACGGCGTCGAGGAGGGCGCGGGCCTGTTCCAGCGCGCCCTCCGCCGTACGGATCGCGACAACGGCCGGGCCCTGCTTGCCGGCGGGGAGTGCCACCGCGTCGCGTCCGGAGGCGATGCTTTGCTCGGCGAGCTCGATGCGTTCCCGAGCCATCGCCGGGTTGTGCTCGATCGTGGCCAAGACGGAAGCCGGGAACTCGGTGCGCAGGGTGGTCAGTTTGGTCTCGGCCTGGGGCACCCGGACGGTCTGTGCGACGACTGACTGCGTGAGGGTGTCGAGGCGGGCAGGGGCGTCGAGCAGCAGGTCGCGCATCGAGTCGAACTCGTCCACACGGTCATTGAGCTCTTTGTCGGCACGGGCACACGTCGTCACGAGTTCGACGAGCATCTGTCGCTGCTGCTGGGGAGTCTCGGGGATGTCGTCGTCGAGACGCTGGCGGATGGTGAACGCAGACGCCAGGGTGCTACGGGCCCGCTCGAACGCCGCAGTGAACGGTTCGGTGGTGTCGGGCCCGAACTCGCCGACTGCCAGGTTCAATTCCTCTTCGCTGGTGCGGATCGCGTTGTCCATTTCGACCAGCGCGTCCTTGGCGAGCGCATCCAGCGCCGGAATGGGAAGCGCGGCAAGTGCGGCGGCGTCGGTGGGATCGACCTTGCGTGCGGCGGCCACGGACTGCTCGAGGCGCTCGGCCTGTCTCCTGCGCGAGAACAGGAAGACTCCGGTCCCCACGACGACAAGCACTACGACCCCGATGCCGAGAACCCCCAGCGACAGGGGGGTGGCCGTCATCGCGTCCCCGATCCCGCTCGCCGCCGCGATCGCGGCACCGGACCAGTCCCCTTGCCGTAGTGCGGGTTCCACCGAGTTCTGCCTGATCGACTGAGCGTCGGAGCTGGAGATCTCCGACAGCCCCGGCGGAGTGTAGAAGTAGTACGCCCGAGCCGTGGTCGCAACCGCGAGCAGTGCGTCCCGGTCGCCGAGTCCACTCAGGCCGAAAGTGCGGTCGGCCCACGCTTCGGGAGGGAGCCCGTCGAAATCGTCTACATAGACCACCCAGAGCGACGCCCGGTGGTCGTCGTAGAGCGTGTCGAGGGCGCTTTGGACGTCGGACCGCTGGGTGGGGTCGAGGACCCCCGCTTGATCGGTGAGAGGCTCGGGCAACCGCAGCGGCGACTCTGCCGCCGCGGTGGCGGGGGAGAAGGCGAGGATCATCACCGACAGCAGCGCGCCGAGGACTGTCATGGCGAGCGGTCGGCGAAATACGTGGTGGCGGGGGAGCGGACGCGACGGAGCCTGGACCATGCTCCGAATCTAGCCGGTCTGGCGCGTCGCCCGCCGCCGCCCGGTCGACCGACTGGCAGAATCGGGGAGTGAGTACCGCGCCCAGTTTCAACCTGCCGGGGTTGTCGTCACCCCCCGTGCCGGGCCGTTCACCCCGGCGTTCGTTCGGTGGGGCAGTCGGGCGTTGGGTCCGCCGCGTGCTGCTGGGTGGGATCGTGATGGCGGTGGTACTCGTCGGCGGAACCGCGTTCCGAGTGTGGCAGGTTGCCCGGATCATTGACACCACCCCGGCCGACGCGATCGTGGTGCTCGGGGCTGCGCAGTACGCCGGCACTCCATCGTCGGTGTTCGAGGCCCGGTTGGACCAGGCCCACAAATTGTACGAGCAGGGTGTAGCGCCCGTGATCGTGACCGTCGGAGGCAAGCAGGACGGCGACAGGTACACCGAGGCCGCGTCCGGGAAGAGCTTCCTGATCGACGAGGGCGTGCCCGCTGATGCGATCATCGCCGTCGAAGAAGGATCTGACACGCTGCTCAGCGTCGAGGCGGTCAGTCGGGAGATGGAACGTCAGGGGATGCGCTCGGCCGTCCTCGTGAGTGACCCGTGGCATTCGTTGCGCACCCGAACGATGGCGCGCGACGCGGGTCTCGAGGCGTGGACGGCGCCGACCCGCCAGGGTCCGGCGGTGATCACACGGGAGTCGCAATTGAACGGAATTGCCAGGGAGACAGGCGCTTTGCTGTGGTACCAGCTCACCCACTTCTCCGTGGACTTCGCGTACACGGCGGGCCAATGAGCGATGCCGCGGCCCACGCGGGCTACGTCGAGCACGATCTTGAACGGCGGGTGCCCGAGGCGCCGAAGACCGCCGGGTTGGTGCCGGCGGCGGAAGCGTCGCAGCATCGCTCGGCGTTCTCCCGCGACCGGTCGCGCGTCCAGCACTCCGCGGCACTACGTCGCCTGGCGGACAAGACCCAGGTTGTCGGCCCTCGTGACGGTGATACCCCTCGCACCCGGCTCACCCACTCGATCGAGGTGGCGCAGATCGGGCGTGGTATCGCGGACGGTCTCGGGCTCGACCCTGATCTCGTCGATCTCGCCGGCCTCGCACACGATATCGGTCATCCGCCCTACGGCCACAACGGGGAGAAGGCCCTCGACGAGGTGGCCGCCGGGTGCGGTGGCTTCGAGGGCAACGCCCAGAACCTGCGTATCCTCACCAGTCTCGAACCGAAGGTCCTCGACCCGCACAGTCGTAGCGTCGGCCTCAACCTGACCCGGGCCTCGCTCGACGCGGTGATCAAGTACCCGTGGACACGGCCCGCGCCCGGCGCCAAGTTCGGTGCGTACGCCGACGACGCGGGGGTCCTGGCCTGGGTGCGCGAGGGCGCCCCCGAGGATCGGCAGTGTTTGGAGGCGCAGGTGATGGACTGGGCCGACGACGTGGCGTACTCGGTGCACGATGTCGAGGACGGCGTGATCGCGGGCCGGATCGATCTACGTGTTCTCGGTGATCCCTCCGAGGTCCGAGCGCTGGCCGAGTTGGGTGCTACGCAGTTCACGGCGCTGATCGCCGACGAACTGGTCGAGGCGGCCGAGCGGTTGTCACAGCTTCCCGTCGTTGCTTCCGTCGGCGAGTTCGACGGAACGCTGACCAGCTCGGTGGCGCTGAAGAACCTCACAAGCGAGCTCGTCGGCCGGTTCGCGTCCGCAGCGGTCGATGGCACCCGCGCCGTCACCGGCCCGGGTCGGCTTGCGCGGTACCAGGCAACCCTCGAGGTGCCGCCGATCGTGGCCGCCGAGGTGGCGCTGCTCAAGACCGTCGCGTTGCACTACGTGATGTCCGATGTCGGTCACAAGAGTCGTCAGGATCGGCAGCGGGAACGAATACACCGAGTAGCGGAATGGCTACTGCGGACCGCGCCGGCCAGTCTGGATCCGCTGTTCCTGCCTGCCTGGAGTGGCGCCACGGACGACGGCGCGCGGATGCGGGTGATCGTCGACCAGATCGCGTCGTGCACCGAGAGTCGGCTCGAACGCATCGACAAGCAAAGCCTCGGCGCGCAGGCCAGCTGGGGGTAGGTGCGTCCGAGGAAGAGGGCCTAGACTGCCTTCGTGGCGGGCCGAATTCCTGACAGAGACATCGCGGCCGTTCGCGAGCGCACCCGGATCGAGGACATCGTCGGCGAGTACGTCTCGCTCAAGCGCGCGGGCGGCGATTCGATGAAGGGGCTCTGCCCCTTTCACGACGAGAAGTCGCCATCGTTCCACGTCCGTCCCAACCACGGTCACTTCCACTGCTTCGGCTGCGGCGAGGGCGGTGACGTTTATTCCTTCCTGCAGAAGATCGAGCACGTCAGCTTCGTCGAGGCGGTCGAACAACTCGCCGACCGCATCGGGTACCAGATCTCCTACGAGGGCGGTGGCACGTCGGTCCAGCGTGACCGCGGAACCCGCGCGCGTTTGGTCGCCGCCAATGCCGCGGCGCAGGAGTTCTACGCGGCGCGGTTGAGCGAACCTGATGCCCAGGCCGCGCGGGACTACCTGACCGAGCGGAACTTCGACGCGGCCGCCGCTGCCCAGTTCGGCTGCGGTTACGCCCCCGACGGGTGGGACACCCTCACCAAGCACCTGATGGGGAAGGGATTCGAGGCGAAGGAACTGGAGGCCGCCGGACTGTCCAAGGAGGGACGTCGCGGACCGATCGACCGGTTCCGTCGGCGGCTGCTGTGGCCCATCCGCAACCTTGCAGGTGACGTAATCGGTTTCGGTGCCCGGAAGCTGTTCGACGACGACACCATGCCCGGTAAGTACGTCAACACGCCCGAGACGATTCTCTACAAGAAGTCGCAGGTGCTGTTCGGACTCGATCTGGCCAAGCGGGAGATCGCCAAGGGGCACCAGGCGGTCGTCGTCGAGGGATACACCGACGTGATGGCGATGCACCTTGCGGGTGTGAAGACGGCGGTCGCGTCGTGCGGCACCGCGTTCGGTGACGAGCATCTTGCGATGTTGCGCCGACTCCTCATGGACGATAGCTACTTCCGTGGTGAGGTGATCTACACGTTCGATGGCGACGCCGCCGGGCAGGCGGCGGCAATGAAGGCCTTCGAGGGTGACCAGAAGATGGCCGGACAGACGTTCGTCGCGATCGCTCCCGACGGAATGGACCCGTGTGAACTGCGGCAGCAGTCCGGCGACGTGGCCGTGCGCGACCTGGTCGCACGTCGCACGCCGATGTTCGAGTTCGTCGTCAAATCACTTCTCGCCGAACATGATCTGGACACTGCGGAAGGGCGTGTCGAAGCCCTGCGCCGCACCGTTCCGGTGGTGGCACGGATCAAGGAGCCGACGCTGCGCGACGGTTACGCCGTGCAGTTGTCCGGCTGGGTGGGGTGGGACGACATCCCGGCGGTCCGGCGCCGGGTGCGTGACGAGGCACGCAAGATCGGGCGCGGGGGCGGCGGGACCGGGAAGCGCCGTCCGGCCAGTGCGTCACAGGCCGACGTCGGTACGCCGGCGCCGGGTTTGTCGCGGCCACGCCCGAACGATCCGGCATTGTGGCCGCAGCGGGACGCACTCAAAGCCGCGCTGCAATACCCCGCGATCGCGGGCACGGTCTTCGACTCACTACCGCGCGAGACCTTCACACACCCGGCGTACGCCGCGGTGCGTGAGGCAGTTGCCGCGGCGGGTGGAACATCGGCCGGTCTCGGTGGCGGCGAATGGGTCGACGCAGTCGGTCGCAACGCCGGTGATCTGGTTGTGCAGTCGGTCGTGATGGAGCTGGCAGTCGAGCCCCTGCCGGCCGACGATGACACCGCACCCCGGTACATCCGGGGTGTGCTCGCGCGACTGCAGGAGGCGTGGGTCGGTGAACAGGTGGCCGAACTCAAGTCCAGACTGCAGCGGATTTCGCCGACTACCGACTCCGACGAGTTCCATTCCCTGCTGGGTGATCTCGTCGCGCTCGAGCAATACCGTCGCAGCCTGCTCGATCAGGCGATCGGCGACACCAGCGGTGAAGGGATCGCCTGACCGGTCGCCTCTCGGCGTCAATTCCGCCGTAAGCGGTCGTGGGGGACCAAGATGGTGGTCCTTTCGTCGATCGGCTTCATCGGCTCGAGTCGTGGCTGCGTGTTGAGCGAGTCCGACAGCTTCTGTCGGCCTGCTTCGACCACCTTCTTGGTGGCCGGACTGGTCGCCACTGCCTTGGCCGCCTTGCTGATCTGTTCGTACCGGGCCCGCCCGGCTCGGGTGCCTAGGACGTAGCCCGCCGCAACACCAACCAACAACTGCAACATTCCGGATTCCTCCCGTCGAAGTGCCTGCCTACATCCTGCCCGATCAGCCTCTGTTCAGGCGATTTGGTGCATAGGTGGGGGTATGGGCTACAGTTTTCCAGGCGCCGCCGGGATGGCAGTGCATGCAGGACATTCCCCTGTAGCTCAATTGGCAGAGCATTCGACTGTTAATCGAACGGTTGCTGGTTCGAGTCCAGCCGGGGGAGCTCCCAGGGAAGGCCCTCACCCGATCGGGTGAGGGCCTTCCCTTTTGCACTTGTCCGCCTTCGCTCCGCTGACGCATCGTCCGCTGACGCATCGGACGTGGGCAAGGGCAGCGCCGCAAGGGCCCGGGATCTTCGTCGAATCAGGCCACTGTTCGGATCGGCCAGCGGCCGTCGACGTCCGATGCGTCCCTGCCCTCTCGTTGCAGGTACTCGACGCGGTCGAGCTGGCGCTTGGCATGCCACGTCGCCTGGCTGGTCATCATGTCGTCGAGGTCGGCGAGGTGTGGAAAGCGCTGCGGGAGCAGGCGAGCGAGTTCGGCAGCGGCGAGAGCGTCGGCCTCGGCTTGGTGGGCGAAGCCGAGATCGATCCCGTAGTGCTCGCACAGCGCGCCGAGCGTACGTTTGCCGCGGCGATTCTGGTCGACCTCTCGATCGATCACGTACGGATCCAGCACGAGCCCGTAGCCATCGAGCGGGGGCAGGTCGAGGCGGCGGCCCTCGGCATCCATCACGGTGAGGTCGTATGCCGCGTTGAACGCGACGACGGCGTACCCGGCCGCCCACGCGTCAGTGAGTGCTTCCCGGATCTCGAGATACCCCGAGGCGTAGTCCTGGCCGTAGTGGCGTGCGTAGGTGGTGGAGATGCCGTGTATCGCGACTGCATCCGCAGGTATCTCGATACCGGGGTCGACGATCCAGTTTCGCGCCCGCGGCGTCACGTCATCGACCGGGACGTCGTCGTCCGGGACGTCGTCGTCCGGGACGTCGAAGAGGACGACACACGCGGTGACGATTCGGGCCGAGAGTGGGTCTCGGCCAGTGGTTTCCAGATCGAACGCACAGATCGGGCGGGTGGTCCAGTCGCCCGTGGTCCAGTCGCTCGCGGTCGAGTTGCTCATTGACGGTCCTCCGAATGTCACGGGAGCCTGCTGCTCGCTGGTGTTGACACCGAGTCTGCGCGCAGGCACCGACAGTCCTTCGGTCGAGTGCGACACTCGCCACCCCGTGGGCGGAGTCTGCCGAGCGCAGGCGGTAGCATTTGGCTGTCGACGAGACGTCGTCGCGAGCCGGGGCGGTAGCTCAGTCGGTTAGAGCCGTGGACTCATAATCCATTGGTCGCGGGTTCGAGCCCCGCCCGCCCCACGTCAGAGCCCGTTTCCGCACTTTCGGGAGTGGGCATTCATCGATTGTTCATCGCTTGTGGCTGATGACGGTCGACGTCCCCGTTTCGTTCCGGGCCTCGCGGATCTCCGCGCCTAGCTCCTCGTGCGTGTCCATGTGGGTGTCCATGCTGGAACCGGGCGAAGCCCCGCCATCCGGTCTGGTTGAATCCGGGTACTGGTATCTACTTCACGCGCAGCTTGTTTGCACCGAGATGAGCGTTGGGCACTCCAAAGCCAATGGAGGACTGCATTGAACGAGTTCGTCATCCCTGACCGGGCCGAACTGGGTGGTCGCGAGTTGACGATCTACAACCATGATCACGACCAGAACGACGAACCACGCATACTCGTCTCCACGGGAACTACCCGTCAGGCATTCGAAATCCTCGGCAAACTCGGATACGACACCGTCGTAGGGGAGAGCACCGACGAGTTCGGGTTCGAGTCGGTCTCCAACAGGTGGGATGCTGCACCAGACGCCCCGGAGTTCCATTTCCACGCCGTGCTCAGGCCCAGGATGGCCAGTCGCGAGGTCCCGCTGTATGCGGTAGTCGCCGCTGTAGCGGCCCTCGAGGTGGGCCAGGCCGCGGAGCGTGCGGCCTCGCAGGCGTTGACCGCGGCGCAAGAGGCTGTGCGATCGGCCGTGGAGGCACGGGACGAGGCGGTACGCGCCGCGGAGCATGCGGCCTCGCAGGCGCTGACCGCGGCGCAAGAAGCTGTGCGATCGGCTGTGGAGGCACGGGACGAGGCGATTCGCGCCGCGGTGGTCTACGGGGCGTCGTTTCGGCAGGTTGCCGCGCTGGCGAACATGTCAGTGCAGGAGATTTGGCCGGTAGTCAACAGGTAGGAGGACCGAACGCGGCGAGACACTACTTGGGACTCCAACGTTCCGCTCCGCTCGACCCGCTCAATCGTCACGGCGGCACACGGTAGCGCCCGGCGCGTTCCAGGGTCCCCTACACCAGGACGGCGGGCAGGGTGTTGGGTGCGTGGACGCGCGTGGAAGGCCGCAAACTGATCTCCCGGTCCGCGAGCCGCGCTCTTGGGTAGGTGCTGAGGAACTCTTCGAGTGCAATGGCGAGCTCCAGTCGCGCCAGAGAGGCTCCGATGCAGAAATGAATACCGTGCCCGAAACTGAGATGATGGTGAGCTCTGGCGTTCGTTTCGCGTATCGCCAGAAGTATCGTGCTGCCGGCGGGAATGGTCGTGTCACCGACCGCGATGTCGGTTGTGGGGAAGCGGCGTATCGCATGCTTCAGCCCGTCGTAGCGGCGAATGAGAGTTTCCCGGAGCCGATCGTCGATCTTGCCTCTACGCGTGAGTGATTCGGTGATCTCGGCTGCGAGATCCGCGGAAGAAAGCATCGCATGCAGTGTGTTGGTGAGCAGGTTTGCGGCATTCTCGTATCCCGCCCCGAGGAGTAGGAACGTCAGGGACAGCAGCTCGTCATCTGTCAGTGCGTCGTGGTGATCGCGTGCGGCAATCAGGTCGCTGATCAGATCATCCTGGGGGTGGCTGCGTTTCGCGGCAATCAACTCCGTCAGGTAGACGACGATCGCGACGGCGGCCTGTTTGACAGCTTCCCGGTCAGCTGTGGCGTCGTTCGCCAATGTCGTTGTCCAGCGGGAGAAGTCCGCCGAATCTTCGGCAGGGACACCCAGCAGGTCGGCGATGGCACGAGATGGGATCACGTTGGTGAATGCTGGGATCAGATCGACGACGCCGTCCGCGTCGGCCTGGACCGGCAACTCGGCAAGGAGTTCTCTGCATGCGGACCGCACGTGTGGCTCGAGGGCTTCGGTCCGGCGTGCGGTGAAAGCTGCGGCCACCAGTTTGCGGATCCGGGTATGTTCCGGCGGGTCCATGTTCAGCAGGTTTGCATCGAGGGCGGGGGGCAACGACAACCCTTGATAGCCGGCGGTGGAGTTCTTCCGGTTCAGCGACAGACGCTGATCAGCCAGGAGATGCCGCACGGTGGTGTAGCCGGATATCTCCCAGGCCGCCGTCGCATCAGGCAGTGTGATCTGTCTGATGCGCGTGTCGGAATCGACGGGAACGGTCATGGATTGTCCTGCCTCGAGATTGGCTAGCACGGTACACCGCTCTCCCATGGCCGTTTCGCTCAGGCCACGGCGCAACTCTAGCTCCGTACTAGAACGGGAGTTCGAGTATGAATTCGGTGCCGAGCTGCGAGCGCGCACTCGAGACCTGCCCCCTCTACCTGCCGCGACCCAAGGCCGTCGTGGTGCGTCGCGAAGCCGTGAACTGCGTAAATCTTCTGCTGAGCGGCCGCTTGGTGCCTGAACCGCTAGAACATGTTTCAATTTGAACGATTTGTGGCTATCGTCACAGCCACCGGTAGTTAGCTACGGAAGGACGGTTGCAATGAAGACCAAGGGCGCGGTGCTGTGGGGCGTCAACGAGGAGTGGTCGATCGAGGAGATCGAGCTCGGTGATCCGGTGGCTGGCGAAGTGCAGATCCGCATGGAAGCGGCTGGCATGTGCCACTCCGATCACCACATCGTCACGGGCGCGACCCCGATGCCGTCCTACCCGGTGATGGGCGGTCACGAGGGTGCCGGCGTGATCACCAAGGTCGGCGAAGGCGTCACCGATCTCGAGGTCGGCGATCACGTCGTGCTGTCCTTCATCCCGGCCTGTGGCAAGTGCCCTTCGTGTTCGGCGGGGCAATCGAACCTGTGCGACCTCGGCATGGGCCTGCTTCAAGGCCAGGCCATCTCCGATGGCACGTTCCGTATCCAGGCCCGCGGCCAGAACGTGATCCCTATGTGCCTGCTCGGCACATTCGCGCCTTACATGACGGTTCACGAGACTTCGGTCGTCAAGATCGACAAGGACATTCCGTTCGAACTCGCGTCTCTCGTGGGCTGTGGTGTTCCGACCGGCTGGGGTTCGGCCACACACGTCGCCGACGTGAAGCCGGGCGAGTCCGTCGCGGTCATCGGTGTCGGTGGCGTCGGCATGAGCGCTGTCCAGGGCGCCGTGGCGTCGGGAGCGCGCCATGTGTTCGCAATCGACCCGGTGCCGTTCAAACGTGAGCAGGCGCTCAAGTTCGGTGCGACGCACGCCTTCCCGTCAATGGCCGAGGCGATCGCGCCGATCATGGAGATCACCTGGGGCCGTATGGCGCAGAAGACGATCATCACGGTCGGTGAGATGAAGGGTGAGTACATCGACGAGGCCCTGACGTTGACCTCGAAGGCCGGTCGCTGCGTTGTCACGGCCATGGGTCACATGGCGGACATGGACGTCAAGCTCAACTCCTTCCTGTTTGCGATGCTGCAGAAGGACCTGCAGGGCAACATCTTCGGCGGCTGCAACGCCCGCGTCGACATCCCGAACCTGATGAACCTGTACAAGGCGGGCCTGCTCAACCTGGATGACATGGTCACCAAGACCTACTCGCTCGAGCAGCTGAACGAGGGCTACCAGGACATGCTCGACGGCAAGATCATTCGCGGCGTGGTCCGCTACACCGAAGCGGACTGGTAGATCGTCGATCACACGCCCTCGTAGTCTGATCGGGTGCAGACCCTCGATCGGATCGGGCAATGGCCGGTAGACAACGCCTCGGCCGCCGTCGTCTACGACGGTGGGCGGGGCGTTGCGCAATTCGGAGATCAGGAACAGGTCTACCCACTGGCCTCGGTGACGAAGCTACTGTGCGCCTACGCCGTACTCGTCGCCGTCGAGGAGGGTGCCATCGACCTCGACCAGCCCGCCGGTCCACCTGGGGCGACGGTGCGGCATCTGCTGTCACACGCGTCCGGGCTGGCGTTCGGCGAGCGAACGGTTCAGGCGGAACCGGGGGCCAAGCGCATCTACTCGAGCGCCGGCTTCGAAGTACTCGCCGACGTCGTCGAGGCCGAGACCGGCATCGCTTTTCCGGACTACGTCGCCGAGGGGGTTTTCGAGCCGCTCGGCATGAGAAGTTCGGCGCTTGTCGGCCCGGCCGGGCACGGCGCCCAGTCCTGCGTCCGCGACCTCACGGCATTCGCGGCCGAGTTGCTGCGGCCGACACTGGTCTCGCCGCAGACCCATGCCGAGGCGACCACCATCCAGTTCCCGGGCTTGGCCGGGCTCCTGCCGGGTTACGGACCTCAGCGGCCGAACGACTGGGGGCTCGGCTTCGAGATCCGTGATGGCAAACACCCGCACTGGACCGGTGCCGACAACTCACCCGCGACCTACGGGCATTTCGGCCAGTCGGGCACGTTCCTCTGGGTGGATCCGCAGGTCGAGGCGGCCTGCGTAGTGCTCACCGACCGGGTCTTCGGTGACTGGGCCAAACCGCTGTGGTCCGAGGTCAGCGACGGGGTCGTCGCCGAACTCTCGGCACGCGCCTAAACCAATTCACTGGAATCACTGGCGTAACAGTGGTATCACAGTGCACACTAGTGCACTGTGTGTTGCAAAGCAGCGCACGACTCCGGCTCTCCGGGCGAGGTCGTTGGGGAAGACGTCCCTCGTCGAGGCTGGAGGTGTTGTAGTGCGCTCGTTGAACCAGTTCGCGGATGCGACGACCGGAGTGATCTACGTCCATTCGTCGCCCGCCGCTCTGTGCCCGCACGTCGAATGGGCGCTCACCTCGATCCTTGATGCCCGCGCCAACCTGCGCTGGACTGCGCAACCCGCGGCCGTCGGCACGCTCAGAGCGACTTGTGACTGGATCGGCCCCGTCGGCACGGGATCCCGGTTGGCGGCAGCGATGAGGGCGTGGCCGCTGCTGTACTTCGAAGTCACCGAGGACCCGAGCGACCGTGTCGACGGCGAGCGCTTCAGCCACGTTCCCGAGTTGGGGCTGTGGCGGGGGAACACCAGCGCGAACGGCGATGTGGTCGTTGGCGAGATGCAGCTCCGGGCCCTTTTGGAGAAGGGGCGGGACGGCTTCGCCGCAGCGGTGGAGCATGCACTGGGAACCGCCTGGGACGACGCACTCGAGCCGTATCGGAGTGGGGGAGAGGGAGCCGAGGTGACCTGGCTGCGCCGCGAAGTCGGATGAGGTCGGAAGACACCGAAGACGAGAGAAGGGCCCCGCGCTTGCGGGGCCCTTGCCGGGAGTTGTCGGATCGTGCGCGTCAGAGCGGGATGTTCTTGTGCCGGGCACGCGTTGCGGGGACTGCGGCGAGTGCGCCGGCGAGGACGCTGCGGGTCTTGGCCGGATCGATCGTCTCGTCGACGACACCGATCGAGATCGCCCGCCCGACGCCGCCCGCGATGGCTTCGTGCTCCTCGGCGAGACGATCGTGCAGGGCTTCGCGCTCCTCTTCCGGTGCGGCCGCGAGGGCGCGCTTGTGGAGGATGCCGACGGCCGCTTTGGCGCCCATCACCGCGACCTCGGAGTCGGGCCACGCGTACACCGCGGTTGCGCCGAGGGCGCGCGAGTTCATCGCGATGTATGCGCCGCCGTAGATCTTGCGCGTCACCAACGTGACGCGGGGAACGGAGGCCTCGGCGAACGCGTGCAGCAGCTTCGCGCCGCGTCGCACAACGCCCTCCCACTCCTGGCTGACGCCGGGGAGATAGCCGGGGACGTCGACGATGACCACCAGTGGGATGCCGAAGGCGTTGCACAGGCGGACGAAGCGGGCGGACTTCTCCGCACTCTCGCTGTTGAGGCAACCACCGAGGTGGAGCGGGTTGTTCGCGATCACACCGACCGTGCGGCCGCCGAGACGGCCCAACCCGGTGACGATGCTGCGCGCCCAGTTGGTCTGCAACTCTTCGAAACTCGACTCGCCCTCGACGTTGTCGAGCAGTTCCCGGACGATCGGGCGCACGTCGTACGCGCGCTTCGCGGATTCCGGCATCAGCTCGCGGAGGTCGCGATCGCCGTGTTCGGCGGCCGCGAGGTCGAACTCGCCCTGCTCACTCATCATCGACACCAGGCGGCGGGCTCGACGGTAGGCGTCGCTCTCGTCGCGGGCCGCGATGTGCGCCACTCCGGACTTCTTGCTGTGCGTGTCCGGCCCGCCGAGCGACGCCATGTCGACCTGCTCGCCGGTCACGCTCTTGACCACGTCGGGGCCGGTGACGAAGACGCGGCCCTCGGGCGCCATGATCACGATATCGGTGAGGGCGGGGCCGTAGGCGGCGCCACCCGCGGCGAAGCCGAGCACGACGGAGATCTGCGGAATCAGGCCCGACGCGCGCACCATGGCCTCGAAGACGAGACCGACGGCATGGAGGGCCTCGACCCCTTCGGCCAGTCGGGCGCCCCCCGAATGCCACAACCCGACGACCGGGGCGTTCTCGGCGATCGCGGTATCGATCGCGTCGACGATGTGTTTGCAGCCATCGACGCCCATCGCGCCGCCCATGACGGTGGCGTCGGAGGCATAGGCGATAGTGCGAACGCCATCGATCTCACCCGATGCGGTGAGCACCCCGGATTTGTCGCGGGGGTGTAGGGGTACGACGGTTCCGGCATCGAACAGCTTGGCGAGGCGCGCGAGAGGGTCGCGCGGATCGACGGATGCTTCGGAGTGCGTCGCGGGGGCCAAGACGGTCATCGTGTCCTCCTTGAGCTAGCCCATGTTGGGCGAAAGTTCGGGGTGGGGACCCCGGGTGCGGCGTCCCCACCCTGCGATCCAGCGAGGTTCGAGTGGGGTTACGCCCGTCCGAAGGCGAGTGCAACGTTGTGCCCACCGAAACCGAACGAGTTGTTGATCGCGAAGTCGATGTCGCCGTAGCGGGGTTCACCCTTGACGACGTCGAGATCGATCTCCGGATCCTGGTTGTCCAGATTGAGCGTGGGGGGGATGACGCCCTCACGGACACTCAGGACGGTGAGCACTGCCTCGAGAGCGCCGACGGCGCCGATCGAGTGACCCAGAGCCGACTTGGGCCCGTACACCGCAGGATGCGTGCCGACCGCGGCCTTGATGGCGATGCTCTCGGCGATGTCGCCGATCGGCGTTGCGGTCGCATGTGCGTTGACGTGCTTGATGTCGGACTTGGCGAGACCGGAAGTTTCGAGAGCCCGGGTCATGGCGCGAGCCGCCCCGACGCCCTCCGGATCGGGTGCCACGATGTGGTAGCCGTCCGAGGTGATGCCTGCGCCCAGTATGCGAGCGTGGATGGTCGCCCCACGCGCCTTCGCATGCTCCTCCGTCTCGAGGACCATCATGGCGCCGGCCTCACCGAAGACGAACCCGTCCCGGTCCTTGTCGAAGGGGCGCGATGCCGCCTTCGGGTCGTCGTTGCGGGTGCTGAGCGCTCGCATCATGGCGAAGCTCGCGATCGGCACGGAGTCGATGTTGCCCTCGACTCCGCCGGTGACGACGATATCCGCGTCGCCCATCGCGATCATGCGGAAGGCATGAACGATGGCCTCCGACCCGGATGAACACGCCGATACCGGCGTGATGACACCAGCGCGCGCGCCCAGTTCGAGTCCGACGGTGGCCGAAGGACCATTCGGCATCACCATCTGAACCGCGAACGGTGACACCTTGCGGTATCCGCCTGTGCGCAGCTTGTCGACGGCATCGATGAGCGCCTCTCCACCGCCGAGCCCGGTGCCGATGACAACCCCGAGACGATCCTTGTCGACCTCGGGGCTGCCGGCATTTCGCCAGACCTGCCTGCCCAACACCAACGCGAGACGCTCGACATAGCTCATCCGACGGATCTCGACCCGGCTCAGCGCGTCGTCGAAGGGGACCTTCAGTTGGCCACCGAAACGCACCGGTAGATCGAACTCCTCCACGAACGAGCCCTCGAGCACGTCGATGCCGCTCTCACCGGCAAGCAGACCCTTCCACGTGCCATCCACATCTCCGGCGACCGACGTCGTAGCCGCGAGGCTCGTGACGACGATGTTGGGAAATCTCCCTTTGGTAGAAGCGGAAGTCACGATGGGCTCACTCGTCGTCGTTCTTCGCGGCCTCGAGCTTTGCCTTGACCGCTTCGGCAGCCTCGCCGCCCTCGGCTTCCAGCTTCTGGATGTAGGTGACGGCGTCGCCGACGGTGCGGAGGCTGGCCAGATCCTCGTCCGGGATCTTCACGCCGTACTTGTCCTCGGTCTGGACGGCGATCTCGACCATGGAAAGCGAGTCGATGTCCAGATCGTCGACGAAGGACTTGTCGATCGTGACCTCGGAGGGCTCGATGCCGGTGACCTCTTCGATGATCTCGGCGAGGCCGGCGATGATGTCTTCCTGGTTGGTGGCCACTATGTGGCTCCTTTCTTGGTTGGGTTTCCGTGGGATGGTCGTTGGGCCATCGGTCACGCGCTGGGTGAGGGCGTGGTGTCCTAGCCTCCTCCGGTGAACTCGGTCAGTGCCGAGAGATCTCCGGGTTCTTTGAGCGCCGCGGTCGGTGTGCCGCGCATCTCACGCTTGGCGATCCCGATCAGGGTTCCCGCCGGGGGGAGTTCCGCGATCGCTGTGACCTGGGCAGCCCGAAGGCTCTCGGTGCACAGGTCCCAGCGCACAGGTCGGGTCACCTGCGCGGCCAGTTTGGTCAGGGCGTCGGCACCGGAGGTGACTGGCGCGCCATCCGAGTTGGAGAGCAGGGTGCGGGTGGGATCGCTGGGCGTGATCCGTGACGCGGCCTCGGCGACGGCGTCCTGGGCGGGTGCCATGTACCGAGTGTGGAACGCCCCCGCCACCGGCAGCGCTCGAACGCGGGCTTTCTCGGGCGGGTTCGCGGCCAGTTGCTCGAGGGCGTCGTGGGATCCCGCCGCGACGATCTGACCCGCCGCGTTGCGGTTGGCCGGCGTGAGATCGAGTTCTTCGAGTCGGGACAGGACCGCAGCCTCGTCACCGCCGAGTACAGCGGACATCCCGGTGGGTTCGAGTGCGCACGCTCTCGCCATCTCCCTGCCTCGGATTGCGGCGAGCAGCACGGCATCGTCGGCGGACAGAATGCCGGCGATGGCCGCGGCGGCGAGTTCGCCCACGGAATGGCCGGCGACGATGGTCTCCGCTGGGACCAGGTTCCGGCGTTCGAGTTCCTCGTATGCGAGGAGAGCGGCAGCCACTACGAGCGGCTGGGTCACGGCAGTATCCGTGATCTCGTCGGCCGATGCGGTGGTGCCCAGGCGAACAAGGTCGAGGCCGGATGCCTTCGACCACAGCGCGACGCGATCGTGTGTGCCCGGCAACTCCAGCCATGGGCTGAGCATGCCGGGAGTTTGAGAGCCCTGACCCGGGGCAAGCAACGAAATCACGCATTCATGGGAACACTGTGAGCGTCGCCCGCGAGATGTTATCGAGAATGAACTCTGCACAGATGATTTGTAGGGTTCCCACAAAATTGCACGTCGCAGTGCAGGATCGGAATTGGGGCGCCTAGCGTTACGCCCCGACATTCCGGAATGTGAATTTTGGGGTCGATGTGCCAGAAGTAGGTGTATGAGAGTTTGTTTGGGCTAGTCGGCCGAGAGTTGCTGCGACGCGGAGCACATAGGCATCGCGTGGATTTGTCGGATCGCGTCCCGTGATCTCCGAGATTCTCTTCAGGCGGTACCGAACGGTGTTTGGATGAACAAACAGCTGGCGGGCACAGGCCTCGATGGCACCGCCGGAGTCCAGGTAGGCGTCGAGAGTCTCCGAGAGCGCAGTTCCCGCGACCGACAGCGGATGGATCAGGCGTTCGTTGAGCGCGACGACCGCCGCGGTGTCGCCGAGCAGGGCGCGTTCGGGAAGCAGATCCGCAGCGAATACCGGGCGAGGTGCGCCGCGCCAACCTACGACGGCTTCCATCCCGGCGAGCGCCTCCACCGCGCTCAAGTGAGCAGCCCCGAGCGTTGGGGTGGTGGGGCCTATCACCACCGGACCACCGGAGAAGCTCTCCATCAACTCGTCCATAAACTTGCGTGCGCCCCTGCTGCCCTTCAACTCGCCGCTGACCACCATTACGAGTAACTCGCCCTGGACCACGGCCAGCGCGGCCCGACCGTGTTTCTGTGCGGTGCTGTGCACGGTCCCGATCACAGACACGCTCTCCTCTGGCGGGGGCGTGCCGACGATCACCGTCGCGTGCGCGGTTGCATCCCAGTTCAGGGTCGCGGCCCGTGACTGCAGGTCGGATCCGGTGTCACCACGGACCACCGCGTCGACGACCAACGCTTCGAGCCGTGTATCCCATGCTCCGCGGGACTCAGCGGCACTCGCGTACACCGCCGCGGCCGCGAAGCCGAGTTCACGGCCGTAGCGCAGGATCGACTCGGTCAGCGCGACGAGCTGTCGGTCATTGCGCGCGAGCGCGGGCAGGCGCTGCTCGAAGAACTCCATCGCCACTCGCACCATGTCGACCGTCTGCCGCAGCGTCAGGCGACGGGCGAGATCCTGGGGAATCACCTGGAAGGCGTCGATGCTGAAACGGATATCGGTATCGGCGTCGGTAAGCCATTCGAGGAAATTGACCACCGATGTCTGCACGAGCATCTGCACGCTTGCCCGCTGCTCGGCGTCGAGGTCGGCGAAGAACGGCAGCTGGTCCTGCATCGACGCGATCGCCTCGGTAGAGAGCCGACCCGAGAACTGCTTGACCCGACGCAGCAGTGCATCGGGCAGGGAGTCACGGCTCGGCCTGCTCGAGGTGTCCTGGACGGCCGGTTGGTAGCGCGTACGACGTGGATGCAGCGGAGGTGAAGCCTCCTTCCCGGCCGGCTGAGACGGGGGCTGAGGAGGGGAGGTCGTTGAACTCTCCGGCTGATCCACTGCCATGTGTAGGAACTTACGCCCGCAGCCGGCACGAGACCTTGCGGACACTCGTGCCGGCAGCAGGTGTATTCATTGTCGGTCGCACTCTGGGTCCTGCTGGTTGGTACGGCCCTACGCCACGCCGGGGTCCGATGCCTGCTCCGGCGCGGCGAGGACGTCGTCGATTCGGTAGCGCGCGGCCGCCTCGACAGCCTTGGAACGGTCGAGTTCACCCGTCTTCGCAAGCGCCGACAGAACCGCGACGGCGATGGACTCGGCGTCCACGTTGAAGAACCTGCGGGCAGCCGGGCGGGTGTCGGAGAAGCCGAACCCGTCGGTTCCCAGCGTCGTGAAGGGGCCTGGGACCCACGGGCGGATCTGATCCGGCACGGCCCGCATCCAATCCGATGCGGCGACGAATGGCCCCTGGGACTGCGACAGCACCTTGGCGACGTACGGCTGCGGGGCGTCGATACCGGGCTTGTGCAATGCCTCGCGCTCGCAATCGAGGCCCTCACGCCGCAACTCGCCCCACGACGTCACTGACCACACGTCCGCGGCGACCCCCCACTCGTCGCCGAGTAGTTGCTGGGCGCGCAGCCCCTCGGGCATCGTGACGCCCGAGACCAGGATCTGGGCGCGTGGTGCGGGGCGCCCGTCCGCATCGCCGGGGATCTCTGCCCCCTTGTAGAGGTAGATGCCCCGGAGCAAGCCGTCGACGTCGAGGTTCTCCGGTTCGGCGGGCTGGACGTACGGCTCGTTGTAGACGGTGAGGTAGTAGAAGATGTTCTCGCCACCGAACCCCGGCACAGTCGTTCCGTCTGGGTTCCTGGTTCCGCCGTACATGCGGCGTAGGCCGTCCCGGACGATGTGTGCGATCTCGTATGAGAACGCCGGATCGTAGGAGACCGCGGCCGGGTTGGTCGAGGCGAGCAGCAGCGAGTGGCCGTCGGCGTGCTGCAGGCCCTCGCCGGTGAGCGTCGTGCGGCCTGCCGTTGCGCCGAGTACGAAGCCGCGAGCCATTTGGTCCGCTGCCGCCCACAGACCGTCACCGGTTCGTTGGAAGCCGAACATGGAGTAGAAGATGTACACCGGGATCATCGGCTCGCCGTGGGTGGCGTAAGACGTGCCCGCCGCGGTGAACGACGCCGTCGAACCGGCCTCGTTGATGCCCTCGTGCAGGATCTGGCCCACCACGCTCTCCTTGTAGGCGAGCATCAGTTCGGCGTCGACGGACGTGTACAGCTGACCGTTGGGGTTGTAGATCTTCAGCGAGGGGAACCACGAGTCCATCCCGAACGTGCGGGCCTCGTCCGGGATGATCGGCACGATGCGGTGACCGATCTCCTTGTCCCGCAACAATTCCTTGAGGACGCGGACGGTCGCCATCGTGGTCGCGACTTCCTGCTTGCCCGAACCCTTGAGGATCGGCGCGTATGTCTTGTCGCCCGGAAGTGTCAGCGGTGCGGCGTCCGTGCGCCGCGAGGGGAGGAATCCGCCGAGGGCTTTGCGGCGCTGCAACATGTACTGGATCTCCGGCGCGTTCGGGCCGGGGTGGTAGTACGGCGGCAGGTATGGATCCTTCTCGAGTTCCTCGTCGGAGATCGGGATGCGCTGGATGTCGCGGAAGTGCTTGAGATCGTCCAGCGTGAGCTTCTTCATCTGGTGTGTCGCGTTGCGGCCCTCGAAGTGCTTGCCCAGTGTGTAGCCCTTGATGGTGTGGGCAAGGATGACTGTCGGCTGGCCCTTGTGCGCCATCGCGGCGGCGTAGGCCGCGTAGATCTTGCGGTAGTCGTGGCCGCCGCGCTTGAGGTTCCAGATCTCCTGGTCGGTGAGACCGGCGACGAGGGCCTTCGTCCGAGGGTCGCGTCCGAAGAAATGCTCCCGGACGAAGGCGCCGTCGTTGGCCTTGTATGTCTGGTAGTCGCCGTCGGGTGTCTCGTTCATGAGGTTGACGAGCGCGCCGTCCTTGTCGGCGTGGAGAAGCGCATCCCACTCGCGACCCCACACGACCTTGATGACGTTCCAGCCGGCGCCACGGAAGAACGACTCGAGTTCCTGGATGATCTTGCCGTTGCCGCGCACCGGGCCGTCGAGGCGCTGCAGGTTGCAGTTGACGACAAAGGTCAGGTTGTCGAGGCCTTCGGTTGCCGCGACGTGCGCGAGACCGCGCGACTCCGGCTCGTCCATCTCCCCGTCGCCGAGGAACGCCCACACATGCTGGTCGGACGTGTCCTTGATGCCACGGTCGTGTAGGTAGTGGTTGAAACGCGCCTGGTAGATGGCGTTCATGGGGCCCAGGCCCATGGACACCGTCGGGAACTCCCAGAAGTCGGGGAGCAGCCGCGGATGCGGGTACGACGGAAGTCCGCCCCCGGACTTCGCGTGGCTGGCCTCCTGGCGGAACCCGTCGAGTTGGTCGGCGTCGATGCGTCCTTCGAGGAAAGCGCGAGCGTATATACCGGGAGAGGCATGGCCCTGGACGAAGATGTGGTCGCCGCCGCCTGGGTGGTCCTTGCCGCGGAAGAAGTGGTTGAAACCGACCTCGTACAGCGCTGCCGACGAAGCATAGGTCGAGATGTGGCCACCGACGCCTACACCGGGACGCTGTGCGCGATGAACCATGATCGCGGCGTTCCAGCGGATCCAGGCGCGGTAGCGGCGCTCGACTTCCTCGTCACCGGGGAACCACGGCTCGTTCTCGGTGGGGATCGTATTGACATAGTCCGTGGACGTCAGTGCGGGGATCGCGACGTGCTTCTCACCGGCGCGCTCGAGCAGGCGCAGCATCAGGTAGCGAGCACGGGCGTGACCAGCCCGAGCGAGCAAGCCGTCGAACGATTCGAGCCACTCGTTCGTCTCGTCCGGATCGATGTCCGGCAGATAGGAGGCCACACCTTCACGGATGACGCGTACCCGGCCGTCGGTGCCGGGCGCGTGTGCAGCGGATGACGAGGACTCCCCGGAGATGCGTGGCGTGTCAGCATTCGGTGAAGTCGCGGGCCCCTGGATCAGGTCTGACAAGGTGTGCTCCTCGTTTCGGTGAGACGCGTGGTGTCGCGTCCACTCCGTACGGACCGTCCTTGTTGGGAGGTCCGAGTTTCCCTATGAATATGGCGCAACTCTCATCTTTCACCATCAGGGCGGGTGGAGCACCCCCACCGCCGTACTTCGGCACTCGGCGCGTCGCGGCCCCATGCGAACTCGGCGGTTTGCCCTGATCGAGGCGATCTACGAGCTCTTCCGCACACTTTCTCGAGATTTTCGGGTTCGTCGGCTTGCGCGAATGGCTTCGACCATGTTCGCTTTCACCTACTGATCGAGGCACGCTCGATCCCGACTCGATGTGCGCGATACCCGCACCCCACCGAACAAAGGAGGACACCACCGTGGTCGCCGCGGCGGACGCTCAGAACTTCGTTCAGAAGCTTGGCATTACCCACGACATGGTGGTTCAGGAACTGGGCTGGGACGAGGACACCGATGACGAACTGCGCGTAGCGGTGGAGGACGCCATCGGTGGAGAGATGGTCGACGAGGACTCTGACGAGGTCGTGGACGTCGTGCTGCTGTGGTGGCGGGACGGTGATGGCGATCTGGTCGACGCGCTGATGGATGCGATCGGTCCGCTCTCCGACGACGGCTTCGTGTGGGTCCTCACCCCCAAGACAGGTCAGCCGGGACACGTCGAGCCCAGCGAGATCGCCGAATCGGCACCCACCGCGGGGCTGACGCAGACCTCTGCGTCGAACCTCGGGTCGTGGAGCGGTAGTCGACTGGTTCAGCCGAAAGCCCGCGCCCCGAAACGCTGATCAAGAGCGCTCATCGCTTTCGATGTCCCGTTCCTGTTCATCCGCGCGGCGTAGGTTTGTCGTGGCGGATGCGCCGACATATCCGACGTAAGGACCACGTATGCCTCTCGAGGTGGGTGCTATCGCACCCGATTTCACACTCAAGGATCAAGACAACCAGGAAGTCACTCTGTCGGATTTCCGTGGCAAGAAGAACGTGCTGATCGTCTTCTATCCGCTGGCCTTCACCGGTGTGTGCCAGGGCGAATTGTGCCGAGTGCGCGACGAGTTGCCCAAGTTCCAGAACGACGAGGCCGAGATTCTCGCCATCTCGGTCGGACCGTCGCCGACCCACAAGATCTGGGCGGCCGAACAGGGCTACACCTTCCCACTGCTGTCGGACTTCTGGCCGCACGGCGCAGTTGCCGAGGCGTACGGGGTGTTCAACGACTCGCTCGGTTTCGCCAATCGCGGCACGTTCGCCGTCGACAAGGCCGGCATCATCCGGTTCGCGGAAATGAACGGTCCCGGCGAGCCCCGTGACCAGGCAGCTTGGGAGAAAGCGCTCACCGCGCTAAAGTCCTGAAGCGGTTCCGGCGGTCAGACTCGCCGGGTCTGGGGCGTGTAGCTCAGTGGTAGAGCTCTGGTTTTACACACCAGCGGTCGGGGGTTCGAAACCCTCCGCGCCCACTCGACGAGTTGGCTCCGATCTGCGTGTAAGTGCAGGTGGGGGCCTTTCTGTTTCGATGCACTAGCTTGGTCTGCCCACCTATTGCGCAGACTCGCTCGAGATCGGGTCGTGCTGAGTGACATCGCCACTGCCTCGAGGGCGTCGTCGAACAGGTCCGCATAGTCCACAGTCCAACGTCATTGCGGCCGAAGCGTGTCCGCGCATCGTCCGTACCGCCTGCACGTTCGCCGTCCTACGTTCCAGCAAGGTTCTATCCGGGGTGTCACGCTCAGGGCTCGGCCGGGTTCGGAACAACGATCAGAAGCCCGAATTGTTTGAATGCGTAGCGTTCAGCGCGCAGCGCTACCGACGCGCGGGACAGGGAACTGGTACAGCTCGGGAGCGCACCGGACGTACTGTAGGCGAATCCTCAAAGAAGTTGGTGCACAGGCACATCGAAAGTCGGTCCGGATAGCAGGGGTTCCTTCCCCCAGCCGTCGGAGAACTTTTCACCCGCGACGACCTGCCGCGGCATATCCTGGGCTTCGGATTTCTTGCTGACTCCAGACCCCTCTTCGCGGGAGAAGCCGATGGCCAATTCATCGCCCAGAGACGACGCACCCCGCTTCAGCGGTCTGCGTGCCCTGTACATCAACTGCACGTTGAAGCGATCTCCGGATGTGAGCAACACCCAGGGACTCATCGACCGCAGCGTTCGTGTGATGGAAAACGAAGGCGTCACCGTCGATCAGATCCGGGCCGTCGATCACGACATAGCGACTGGCGTCTACCCGGACATGACCGAGCACGGATGGTCGCGCGACGAGTGGCCGCAACTGTTTCGACGCGTATTGGACGCGGACATCCTGGTACTGGCCGGACCGATCTGGCTGGGCGACAACGGCTCCGTCACGAAACTGGTGATCGAACGGCTCTACGGTTGCTCGTCAATTCTCAACGACCAGGGCCAGTACGCCTACTACGGCCGAGCGGGTGGGTGTCTGATCACCGGCAACGAGGACGGCGTCAAGCATTGCGCGATGAATATTCTCTACAGCCTCCAGCATCTGGGATACGTGATCCCGCCTCAGGCGGACGCCGGATGGATCGGTGAGGTCGGGCCCGGCCCGTCGTACCTTGACGAGGGGTCCGGTGGCCCTGAGAACGACTTCACCAATCGCAACACGACCTTCATGACCTACAACCTGATGCACACCGCCGCGATGCTGAAGAATGCAGGTGGGTTCCCTGCGTACGGAAATCAGCGATCGGAATGGGATGCCGGTTGCCGCCCAGACTTTGCCAATCCGGACTACCGCTGAGACAACCCCGTCAACCGTCGTTCATATCGGCTGGCTTCCCAGGACTCGGTCCGATCGAGGGGATAGGCTACTCGAAACCTGTTGTCACTATTGAACGTTCATGCTCAGTCGACGGCTGTCCGGTGGGGCATCTGACGATGTCCCAGATCTATCGCAGACGTTCGTTCGCGGCTAGGGTCGAGGGGTGGACACAGTGAGAACACCTGACGAATGCTTCGCGGACCTGCCGGGATTTCCGTGGAGCCCCCACTATGCAGAGACGTCGGACGGCCTGCGAATGGCCTATATCGACGAGGGGCCGAAGGACGGTCCGTTGGTGCTCCTGCTGCACGGAGAACCGACCTGGTCGTATCTGTACCGGCACATGATCCCCGTCCTCGTCGACGCCGGTATGCGCGTGGTCGCCCCGGACCTGATCGGGTTCGGACGCAGCGACAAGCCCACCGCGGTATCCGACTACACCTATGCGCGGCACGTCGAATGGATGCGATCGTTCCTGTTCGATGCTCTGGACCTGCACGACATCACCCTGTTCTGCCAGGACTGGGGAGGGCTGATCGGTCTACGACTGGTCGGTGAACATCCTGAGCGATTCGCCCGCGTCTGCGCATCCAACACCGGGCTTCCGGACGGGACCCGCAAACTCCCGGAGGCGTGGCAGATCTTCCGCAACTTCGTAGCGAGCACCCCGGACCTGCCGATCGGCAATCTGATTTCCGGTGGGTGCACCGAGCCGCTGACCCCGGAGGTGACCGCAGCCTACGAGGCCCCGTTTCCCGACGCCTCCTACAAGGCCGGCGCTAGAGCGTTCCCCGACCTCATTCCGCAGGACGAGGACAACGTCGCCACCCCCGACAATCGGGCGGCATGGGCTACGTTGGCGAAGTTCGACAAGCCGTTCCTGTGCCTGTTCTCCGACAAGGATCCCATCACCGCAGGAAGCGAACGGGCCCTGATCCCCAAGATCGCCGGTGCTGCCGGGCAGCCACACCGGACCATCGAGGGCGGTGGCCACTTCGTCCAGGAGGATCGCGGGGGCGTCCTCGCCGAAGCGCTTGTCGACTGGATGCGGTAGCCCACGAAGCGGTTCCGGCACTGTCAGCGGTCGAAACGCCAGGGGAACGCGCCTGCGCGTCACCTCGTGACGAGGCAACGTTCGAATAGCCGGTGCAGGCGCTGCGGGTCCAGCGCGGACGTTCCTATCGCCACGATCTCGCTATGGGTCGCGATTGCTCTCGTCCCTGCGGGGATGAGTTCGGAGCGCCGCCCAACGGATTGCAGCAGCATGCGTTGTGGAGTGTCGCCGGCAACTTGCACAAAGCCTTTGCAGCGGTAGACCTCGCCGGGCAGGTCGCGGCGGATCATCTCTTGAAGCGATCGTGGGTCGAACAAGCGGTTGGTTCTGAAGGTCCACGTCTGAAACCGTTCCCTGTGGCTCAGGCCCCGCGGGGATTGTTCAAGGCTGGGCTCCCGTTCCTCGCATCGAATCCCGAGCAGGATCTCCAGCGGGACGTCGGCTTGGACAGCCTCCACGATCCGAACGCGATCCATCATCGTGTCGATCCACCGCCGTACCCATGCCACGGTTGCGGGCCCGGCAAGGTCGACCTTGTTGAGCACAACCAGGTCTGCGAAACCGATCTGGCGCGCCTTGAGCATCAACAAGTCGGGGGCCTCGTCGAGGTGTTCGAAGATCTGCTCTGTATCCACCACACAAGTGACTCCGTCCAGCCGAACCCAATCAGGTCGCTGCGAGCCGGCGAACGTCGCCCAGATACTGGCGGGGTCGGCGACGCCGCTGGCTTCCAGGATGATGTGCTCCGGTGGCGTCGCAGAGCTGACGAGACGCTCGACTGCGCCGACCAGGTCGTCGCGGATCTCACAACAGACGCAGCCGTTGGCCAGGCTGATCATGTCGTCCGCGACGCCGACCACAAGGTCGGCGTCAATGTTGATCGATCCGAAGTCGTTGACCAAGACGGCGGCGCGCAGACCATGACCGCCGCCCAGGAGCCGGTTCAACAGCGTGGTTTTCCCCGCACCCAGAAACCCGGTGATTATCGTCAGTGGAGTCGCGCCGGAGTCGCCCCTGCCGGAATCGACCCTGTCGGCCGTATCCGGTTCCGGGACGGACGACGCGTCAAGACTCATCGGGATCGATTCCCCGAGCCCGCAGCATGCCGCGCGGGTCGATCTTGAAGCCCTCGGCCGGCCAACTCTGGACGGGTTCGCGGTCGGCGTCAGGCGGGTAGTACTTGTGTGGATCGATTTCCATCTCCCGCAGGAACGCTTGTTGTTGCTGTTCGCGAGGCAGTTCCGGACGCGGCAGCTCCAGCTCGGCCGGTAGCGGCGAGGGCAGCAGCCACCGCGGGTCGAGCGGTGCGATCGCGGCGCCGTCCGGGATCGCAGCCTCCCGAGACCAGATCCGGTCCTTGGTCACGTTGACAACCTGGATGTCAGGGCCGCCGAACTGGAACAGTCCCTCGTAGTTCGCTCGGACCTCGGCAACCGACTCGGCGTCCAGCGCCGCTCCTCCGGCCTCATAGTGGACGATCATTCCCATCCGCGGTTGGACCTTGTTCATCAGATATCCCGCCGCGTAGTACATCGTGTGCCACGAATCGATCGTGTACTTGGCTAGTTCCTCGGGAACACCGAACTTCAACGACATCAGCGACGGTGTGTCGATCTGTCCCTCGGTGATGAACACGTCGCAGCCAGCGGCGTACTGCTCAGTTTTCTCGTCGGGACGACCGTCGCCGGTCCACACCACCGAGAGCCCGGCGTCTTCCCAGTCGAGGCGGTACGCGGAGGCTCCGTCCTTGACGTGGGAACGCGGCCAGTGCCGAACTACGATGCCGTCCTGGTCGTAGCAGATGCCGTTCTCTTCCTTCCAATCGAACTCGGTGACGTCCATTTCGTAGCCCGCCGAAATAGTCGCGTGCAGGAAGTTCTCCTCGTGCCAGCGCATCATCTCGCGCATGTGCTTGGCCATGTGCTTGATCCCCAACTCGGGCGTCGCTCCCGACGGGCCGTAGAGGCGCAACGGCTGCCACCGTCCTGCCCAAGCCGTGAACGGGTACATGTACGGCAGATCGGCGTAGTGATCGCCATGTAGGTGACTGATGAAGATGTCATTGATGAAGATCGGTGGCACCTGCATGGCCAACGCATTCTTCACGCTGCCGTTGCCCATATCGAAGAAGAACCGTCGTGGTTGGGGCTGGCCGTTGCCGCACTCGACGAGGATGCAAGTTCCCGCTTGAAGGCGAGTTGGGGGCCACGGTGTGCTGCCCAAGATGCTGATGCGCATCTCACCCTCGGGCAGGATCTCGGTCCCCGGTGAGTAGAAGTTCCGGTTGTTGATCGAGGTCATCGGCCGGTAATAGTCGGGAAGGCTGATTCCACCGCCGGGCCGTGCACCGTACGGATTGTCTGGCTGGGTCATCGCTCCTCCAAGTGAGCGTCGCTAGCCGTGGTTGAGGACATTATCGCCAAGGCCTAAGGCCCGCGGGGCAGCTCCGGAAGACCTGACGTTGTTCGTCACGGTTGTCGACCTGGGTCAAGCTCCCGATCTGGATCAGGCAGGCGCGCGAGCGTGCGACGCGGTGGCACCAGCAAAAAAACCTGTGGTGACGGGCCGAATAACGGCGATACTGGAATCACTGGAATCCCAGGCCACGATCCGAACGGATATCGAGTGTGAACGACAACCTCGACCCGACAGCAATCGATATCGAGATCGACCCGATGCGTCAGCACCTGGTCGGTATAACCGCGCACGGTCACATCCCGTTCGATGTCCCGGTCATCAGCGAAATCGCCCCCAACTTGTGGCAGGGAGGGTGCCGCAGCGGTCTGGTATTGCCGGAGTTCGTCACCCACCTGGTCTCGCTGTACCCGTGGGAGCAGTACGAGGTTTGCCACGCTATCGGTACCGAGATGTACGTCCGCATGTACGACAGCTGCGAGCAAGGGTTCGAGCAAGTCGATGCGCTCGCGGACTGGGTGAACTCCTGCCGGCGGACAGGCACGGTACTCGTCCACTGCCAGGTGGGGCTCAACCGGTCGAGCCTCGTAGCTGCCCGGGCGCTGGTGCTGTCGGGTGAAGCGGACCCGCCCGGCGCGGTGGCCCTGCTACGGGAACGACGATCTGCAGCCTGCCTGTGCAATGAGGCGTTCGAGACGTGGCTCCTGACCGGGAAGGTTGTGCCCGAGGGTTCAGCGCTTCCTGCGTCAGATCCCGGGGACGCCTGATCCCGGAGGTGCCGGCGATCGGAGCCCGCCTCCGGGTTGATAGAAATACCGTCGTGTCTCGGTCAGGCCCTCGAGTTTCCGCCCGGCGTTGCCGTCCCTGGTCGCGGGCCGCCGGTCTTCTACTCGGCTACGCCGCCGACCGCGCCTTCGGTGATCCGAGACGCTGGCACCCGGTAGCCGGATTCGGTCGCACCGCAATGACTTTGGAGAAGAGTACCTACGCCGACAGCCGACTGCGGGGGACTGCGCACGCCGCCATTCTTATCGGTTCCACCGCGGCGGCCGGTGTCTTGGTTGAGCGTCTCGGTGCTCGCGCCGGTTGGGCCGGGGAGACGACGATCACCGCAGCGGCCACCTGGACGGTCCTGGGCGGTGCCTCGCTCGCGAGTACCGGCCGCGCGATGGCACGGCATCTCGAAGCCGATGATCTCGTTGCGGCGCGGGCTCTGCTGCCGTCGCTGTGTGGGCGTGATCCGAGCGTCCTCGACGCCGACGGGCTCGCCCGCGCGAGCCTGGAATCGGTAGCCGAGAACACCTCCGACGCGACGGTCGGTGCGCTGTTCTGGGGAGCTGTGGCCGGCGTTCCCGGCCTGGTCGCATACCGCGCCTCGAATACTCTCGACGCGATGATCGGCTACCGGTCGCCGAAGTACCGCCGATTCGGCTGGGCCGCGGCTCGGTGGGACGACGTCGTCAACCTCGTCCCGGCCCGACTCGCCGGTGCGCTCACCGTCGCAGCCGCGCCCATGGTCGGAGGCTCGTCCCGCAAAGCCCTGCGGGCGTGGCGGGGAGACGCGTCCAAGCACCCGAGCCCCAACGCCGGTGTCGCCGAGGCCGCGGCGGCCGGTGCACTCGGAGTGCAGTTGGGGGGCCGGACGGAATACGCGCACGGAGTGGAGATGCGTCCGGCGCTCGGTGCAGGGCCCGAACCGGCGCTCGCCGACCTGGAGCGGGCGGTGCGGTTGTCCACCGCCGTCCAGACGGCGGCGGCTGTCGGTGCCGCCGTCCTCGCTTGGGGCGTCGGTGCCGCCGTCCTCGCTTGGGGCGTCGGTCCCGCTCAGCGTCGCTTGCCGTAGCGCTCGGCCAGTTTCGCCTGTGATTCGGTGAGTTGAGCGACAGGCGCCGTGGACTTCCCACGCCATCGCCGACGGGTCGGAAGCTGGAAGTCGTCGCCACCGGCCGTCTCCGCCTCGCGCTGCGTAGGCGCGGGGGTGTCGGTATGTTCCGGGGCTGAGGTGGCCAAGTCCGCTGATGGGGGCGCTGCGGCTGCCGCCGCGGTGGCTTCCCGCGTCCTTCGGCGCTCCCTCAGTTCGGCGCGGATGAAATAGGCCAGACCCAGCGGTGCCATGATCCCGAACGCGAGCCACTGCAGGCCGTACGACAGGTACGGTCCCGCGTCGAGTTGTGGTAGCGGGATCGTGCCGAGCCCGCCCGGCTGGCCGTCGTCTAGTTGCAGGTAGCCGCTGACGAGGTCGGTACCGGTGAACTGCCCGATCTGATCGGAGTCGATGTAGTACACCTGTCTGGTGCCGGACTCGGTGATCGGATCCTTGCCGGGAACGGTGCCCTCGGACATACGGATCCGGCCCTCGAGGGTCACCTCGCCGATGGGGGGCGCGGGGATAGGCGGTGGCTGGGAGCCCTCGACCGGGCGCACATAGCCACGGTTGACGAGCATGGTCTGCCCGTCGGTCAGGCGCAGCGGTGTGAGTACCTCGAAGGCGGGTTTCTCCTCGATCGAACGTAGCCGAACGAGTACGTCGCTGTCGGGGACGTACGTCCCCGTCGCGGTCACCTTGCGCCACTCGTCACCCGGTGCCGGGCCCGCCCCGCTGATCAGCGGGGCGATCGGGACGGCGTCGGCGTTGATCGACTGTTCGAGCAGACTGTTGCGCTCGGACGTCCGGGTGTTCTTGCCCAGCTGCCACGGCGCCAGCACCGTGAAGCACATGAAGGCGAAACCGGCCACCACGGCTGCCAACGCCAGCCAGCCCGGCCGCAATAGAAACTTCAGCCTTCCCACGGCTCCTACCGTACTGGCTCGCAGCAGGTCAGTTCTGCCGCACCCACGCAAGCAGGCCGGGCACCGCAGCCTCGATCTGATCGCGGACGAGCTCGAAATCGGCCATGTCGCCGTAGTAGGGATCCGGGACCGATTCCCCGTCGGCCCCTGGGTCGAAGCTGCGCAGTAGTCGCCGCCGGTCGCTGGGCACGCCTAGTTGGGCCAGAATCCGGTCATGCCCGCGATCGAGGGGAACGACCAGGTCGGCGGACAGATGGTCGTCGCTGACCTGCGCGGCGCGGTGCCCGGTCGGGTAGCCGGCGGCCTCGAGCACCAGGTCGGTCCGCGGGTCGGCGCCGCCACCGACGTGATAGCTGTGGGTGCCCGCACTGGTGACCCGGACTCGATCGCCCAGGCCCGCGCGAGACAGGTGATCGGCGAAGATCCGCTCCGCCATTGGCGAGCGGCAGATGTTGCCGGTGCACACGAATGTGACGTGAATCGCCGTCATCTCAGCGCGCCTGCGTGAGAATTTTCTCCAGATCCGCCACGGTCGGGGCGGACCAGCGAGCTTCGCGTGCCTCCTCGGCGGAGCCGTAGCCCCACTCGACGAACACCGTCGGAATACCCCATTGCGCCGCGCCGAGGACGTCGTGCTCCCGGTCGCCGATCATCACGATGTCGGCCGAACCTCCGGTCGTCGGTATCCCGAGCCCGCCGAGGACGTGCTCGATGACGTCGGCCTTGGCGCGACGGGAACCGTTGGCACTGGCCCCGCCGATCACCTCGAAGTAGGGGGCGAGACCGAAGTGTTCGAGAATACGGATCGCGAATTTCTCGGTCTTGGATGTCGCGACGGCGAGCCTCGCGCCAGCAGCCTGCACGGTCGCGAGCATCGGTTCGATGCCGTTGTAGACCTCGTTTTCCGACCAGCCGACGGCGTCGTACCGTTCGAAGTACGCGGCCAGCGCCGCCGCTGTTCCCTCCTCGTCCAACCCCATCGCCCGCATCGAGTCCATCAGCGGCGGACCGATGACCGTCGCGAGCATCTCGGCGGTGGGCTCCGGACGGCCGATAGCAGCGAGGGCGTGCCGGAAGCCGTTGTGGATGCCGAGCGCCGAGTCGGTGAGGGTGCCGTCGAGGTCGAACAGCATCACCGGGGCCAGGGGACCGGACGGGGAGGATGTCGCGGGGGATGTCACTGCTCCATTGTGCTGTCAACCGTCGGACCACCATCGTGCGGGACGCTCGGTCCCGGCATTCACCTGCGTGCACCGTAGGCTCGACGGCTATGGAATCCGGTTCGGGACCGACGGTGGACGCCCTCGCGCGGCTGCGGCACCACGGTGACGCCGAGCTGGCTCCCGGTCTGCTCGATTTCGCGGTCAATGTGCAGGGTGACGGGCCGCCGGAGTGGTTGCGACGCAGGCTCACCGACGCGGTCGTGGGCCTGGGTCGCTATCCGAGCGCCGCGGCCGACGGGCGAGCCCGGGAGCAGGTCGCTGCCCGTCACGGGAGGACGCCAGCCGAGGTGCTACCGCTCGCCGGAGGCGCCGAGGGGTTCGCCATGCTGCCCCGACTCGGCGTGCGCGAGGCCGCGTTGATCCACCCGTCGTTCACCGAGCCGGAACTGGCGCTACGGGAAGCTGGGATCACGGTGACGCCCGTGACGCTCGACGCGCCGTACCAGCTGGACCCGTCCGCGGTGCCCGATTCCGCCGACCTCGTCGTGCTCGGCAACCCCACCAACCCCACATCGGTGCTGCACCCGGTTGCCGACGTGCTCGCGTTGCGTCGTCCGGGGCGCATCCTCGTGGTCGACGAGGCATTCATGGACGCGGTGCCCGGCGAGACCGAATCGGTCGCGGGCCGCTCGCTACCCGACGTGTTGGTTCTGCGGAGTCTGACGAAGACGTGGGCGCTCGCGGGCCTACGGTGCGGGTACGCGCTCGGGCATCCCGAGCTCTTGGAACGGCTGGTGCGTGGCCGGGCGCATTGGCCGGTCGGCAGCCTGCAACTCGAGGCGATCACCGCCTGCAGTGAGCCCGCAGCGGTGGCCGAGGCCCAGGAGAGGGCGCGACGGATCGGCGCGGATCGCGCCGTCGCCGTCGCGTTGCTGCGTGAAGCTGGGATCGAGGTCCGGACACCCGCCGCGGCGCCGTTCCTGTTGGTGCAGCTGCCGGACGGCGAACGTATGCGGGCTCACCTGCGTCGGCGGGGCATCGCGGTGCGCCGCTGCGATACCTTCCCGGGCCTGGGCCCCGACTTTCTGCGCGTCGCGGTCCGGCCGCGGGCGCTGACCGAACAGTTGATTACCGCCATGAGCGAGCTGACGAGGGAGATGCCGTGACTCCGACCCCGACTGTCCCGACCCCGACTCTGGCCGACGTGATCGGGGTCCTCGATACGGCGTACCCGCCGGCGCTGGCCGAGCCGTGGGATTCGGTCGGCTTGGTGGCCGGCGATCCCGCGGACGAGATCCGAAAGGTCGTGGTCGCCGTCGATGCGACCGCCGCGGTCGTCGACGAGGCACTCGACTCGGGTGCGCAACTGCTGCTGGTGCATCACCCGCTGCTGCTGCGCGGCGTCGACACTGTGGGCGCCCACACCCCCAAAGGGGCACTGCTGCACCGCCTGATCCGTGGGGGCTGCGCGCTCTTCTCCGCGCACACCAACGCTGACCGTGCAGATCCGGGGGTGTCCGACGCGCTCGCCGGGGCACTGGGCTTGGTCAACCGCCGTCCGCTCGTCCCGATCCCGGACGTGGTGACCGACAAGTGGGTGGTGATGGTGCCGTCCCCGGAAACCGCCCGGGTGCGTGCGGCGCTGTTCGACGCAGGCGCCGGGCAACTCGGCCGCTACAGCGACTGCAGCTGGACCGTGACCAGCGAGGGACAGTTCCGTCCGCTGGCCGGTGCGAGCCCCGCACGGGGGACCATCGGCGAACTCGAGGTGGTGGTCGAAGACCGGGTCGAGGTAATCGCGCCCCGATCGGCGCGCTCGTCGATTCTGCGGGCGCTGCTCGCCGCACACCCCTACGAGGAGCCGGCGTTCGACGTGTTCGAGACCGCCGATCTGCCCGGCCGCCGGGGACTCGGCCGCGTCGGCGAGCTGCCACGCCCGCTGACTCTGCAGGAATTCACCGCCCACGTCGCGTCGGCGCTGCCTCGGACGGAGTGGGGTGTGCGGGCGGCCGGTGATCCCGAACGGATCATCCGCACGGTCGCGGTGTGCGGCGGGTCCGGGGACTCGCTGCTCGACACCGTCGCCAAACTTCGTGCCGACGCTTACGTCACAGCCGACCTGCGGCACCACCCGGCGGACGAGCATCTGCGCAAGGACGGTCCGGCGCTCGTCGACGTCGCGCACTGGGCCAGCGAACAGCCGTGGTGCGCGCAGGCGAAGGGCGTGCTGGACGCTCGGTTCTCCGAAGTCGACGGTTGGGATGTGCATGTCACGGCTCTTCGGACCGATCCGTGGACCGTTGCCCGTCACTGAGGGGCGGCCGATGTGGTCGGTGGAGGGTGTTTTCAGGGGTACGGTTGTTTTCTGATCTCGGGCCGTCCGAGCACCCCGAACAACAAGAACACAGCAGGAGCTTCCACGCGTGAACGCCGATCCCACAGTGCAGTCCAAGCTTCTCCAGCTGGCCGATGCGGACACCGAGCTGGCACGGCTCGCGCACCGTCGCTCGACACTGCCCGAGCAGGCAGAGGTGGAACGGCTCGAGGCTGAGCGACTCTCCCGGAAAGACGCGGCGGTTGCCGTCGAGATCGTGCTCGACGACCTGGACCGCGACATCAAGAAGCTCGAAGGCGAGGTGGATGCTGTTCGCCAGCGTGAGGCACGTGACCGCAAGCTACTCGACGGCGGCACGCTGGCCCCGAAGCAGCTGTCGGAGTTGCAGCACGAGCTCGGCAGCCTCGAGCGGCGGCAGAGTGTGCTCGAGGACGAGCTGCTCGAGGTGATGGAGCGGCGGGAGGCGTCGCAGGCCGACCACGATCACGCCGGCGCCCGATTGACAAAAGCCGAGGACGAGTTGATCGACGCCGAGCGGCGCCGAGACGACGCCGTAGCCGACCTCGAGAACGCATGCCAGCGATGTGAAGCCGACCGTGCAGCCCTGGTCGGGCAGATTCCCGCGGACTTGTTGGCGATCTACGAGAAGCAGCTCGAGCGGCGTGGTGTCGGGGCGGCGCTGTTGCAGGCCCGGCGGTGCGGCGCGTGCCGGATCGAGATCGATCGCGGCGAGATCGCGCGCATCGCTGCGACGCCCGCGGACGTCGTCGTACGCTGCCCCGAGTGCGGCGCAATCATGGTGCGAACCAAGGAGTCCGGTCTGTGACCCATGATCGGGTCATCGTCGAAGCCGACGGCGGTTCGCGGGGCAACCCGGGACCGGCCGGCTACGGTGCGGTGGTCTTCGACGTCGACCGTCGCCGTGTCCTCGCCGAACGCCGCGAGTTCCTCGGTGTGGCCACCAACAACGTCGCCGAGTATCGGGGGCTGATCGCGGGCCTGACCGCGGCCCGCGACCTGGAGGCGCGCGAGGTGGACGTGCGGATGGACTCCAAGCTCGTGGTCGAGCAGATGTCGGGGCGGTGGAAGGTCAAGCACTCCGACATGATTCCGCTCGCGCAGCGGGCGCAGGAGTTGGCCGGATCGTTCGCGCGGGTGACGTACACGTGGATCCCACGCAGCGAGAACCCCCACGCCGACCGTCTCGCGAACGAGGCGATGGACGGTGCGGACGCGATCACGTCGGGTTTCGCCGCAGAAGACGAGACCGAGGAAGCTCCGGCCCCGCGTCCCGCCACCGGCTCGGCGGCGGGCTGGACGGGTGCGGTAGGCGCCCCGGCCCGCATGCTGCTGCTGCGTCACGGCCAAACCGAGCTCTCGATCGAACGCCGCTACTCAGGTCGAGGCAACCCGCCGCTCACCGCCCAGGGCCGTGCTCAAGCACTGGCGGCGGCCGAGCGGATTGCAGCGAGAGGTGCGATCGCGGCGGTCGTGTCGTCTCCGCTCGGGCGTGCGCGAGAGACCGCCGAGGCGGCCGCCCGTGCGCTCGGGCTGCCGGTCACGGTCCACGAGGGGCTCGTGGAGACGGACTTCGGCAAGTGGGAGGGCCTGACGTTCGGCGAGGCGGCCCAGCGTGATCCCGAGCTGCATCGACGGTGGCTGTCGGATACGACGGTTCGACCGCCGGAGGGCGAGAGTTTCGACGAGGTCAAGGCACGGATCGAAGCTGTCCGCGACGACCTGACCGCAGCCTACGCAGGGTCCAACATCCTGGTCGTGACGCACGTGACGCCGATCAAGACACTGCTCCAGCTGGCACTCGGTGTGGGGCCGTCCCTGCTCTATCGCCTGCACCTGGACCCGGCGTCGCTCAGCATCGCCGAGTTCTACCCGGACGGCGGGTCGTCGGTGCGGCTGGTCAACGATACGTCGCACTTGTAGGGCCGTCGTCGCGCCGAGGTAGCGCGATACCGAGGAACACCAGGGCGACCCCAGCGACGATATGGAGCCAGCTCGAGGCACGGTCGATGGGCATGAAGTTCGACGCGCTCTCGACGTCGATGACCAGCCCGAAGACACCCAGTAGAACGGCCAGCAGCCCGCCGCCGATGAGGAACATCTCGGATGCGGCCAGCGTGCGCGACATGGCGAGTCCCACGATCCCGGCCCCGATGCGCGCGACGTTGGTCAGGACCGACACATCCAACGAGCCGAACAGTTCGGCCTCGGTGCCGGGTCCCGCCCAGGCGATGCCGTCCAGTTCGGAGGTGAGGCCGGGGACGAAACCGAGAAACCCGATCAACAGAATCGCGGCCGCGACCACGGTCGTTGCAAGTTGCGTCGTGGTCCGCGCGAGGCCCTCGGGCCGGTCCATCGTCCCACCTCCGGTGGCGCACTGTGAGTGCTCACGCTGTCTGGTGCGTGGGTACCCATTCTTCGACGATTCAGCACGTGAGGTTTCCGATTGGCTCGCCGGTCGACGTCAGGCGTAGCCTGGAACGTTGTGAATGCCCTGTTGACCTGTCGCCTCTACGTCGACAACTGTCTGCAGGCCAGCGCGGTCTGTCACGCCTGACGCCCCGACCTCCAGTGTCCGGGGCCGGGCTCGGAATGTTCGGCCCGGAATGTTCGAGCTCGGAATGTTCGAGTCTTCCTTGCGCCCATCTCGCGGTCGCGCGCGTTGTCCGTCTTGCGCCGCCGTCTCCAGATCCCTACCGGAAAGGCCCTCATGTCGGCCGCTACCTTCGATGCGCCCCGGCGTGTCCTGCCCAAGTGGGCAACATCCTTCGGTCCTCAGATCGTCGCCGGTCTGATCGTCGGTGTCATCCTCGGTCTGGTGGCCCGGTCGATGCCCGACGCCGCGGACGGCAACGAGAACTGGCTTGTCGGAACCGTCACCACGATCGGATCCAGCTACGTCTCGCTGCTTACCGTCGCGGTCATCCCCCTGATCTTCACGGCCGTCGTCAGTTCCATCGCAAACTTGCGCAACGTCGCCAATGCCGCCCGCCTGGCGGTGCAGACACTCTTGTGGTTCGCGATCACCGCCTTCATTGCTGTGCTGGTCGGCATCACGATCGGGCTGATCACCCAGCCCGGCACCAACACCACGGTCGACGCAACGAACGCAACGGAGCCCGGCAGTTCCGGATCGTGGTGGGCATTTCTCACCGGACTCGTGCCGCAGAACTTCCTCGGCCTGGGGGCACAGACGACCGTCTCCGGTGACAACGCCTCGTCGCTGACGGCAACCACGTCGCTGAGCTTCAACGTGCTGCAGTTGCTCGTGGTCGCGATCGCCATTGGCATCGCTGCCCTCAAGGTCGGGCAAAAGGCCGAGCCGTTCCTGAACTTCAACGCATCGCTCCTCGCGATCGTCCAGAAGGTGCTGTGGTGGATCATTCGCCTCGCTCCGATCGGTACCGCGGCTCTGATCGCGAAGGCCGTCGCCACCTATGGCTGGGATGCCATCGGCCAGCTCGGTGTGTTCACCGTCGCCGTGTACCTCGGCCTGGCTGTCATCTTCCTTGTGGTGTACCCGACTCTGATTCGCGTGCACGGCCTTTCGGTGAAGCGGTTCTACTCCGGGGTGTGGCCGGCAACGCAACTCGGCTTCGTATCCCGTTCCTCGATCGGCACCCTGCCGCTTACCGAGCGGGTCACCGAACGGAACCTCGGTGTGCCCCGCGAGTACGCGTCGTTCGCGGTGCCGCTGGGGGCGACGACAAAGATGGACGGCTGCGCTGCAGTGTATCCGGCGATCGCGGCGATCTTCGTCGCCGAGTTCTACGGTGTGCACCTGAGCCTGACCGACTACCTTCTGATCATCGTGGTATCGGTCATCGGATCGGCGGCGACGGCCGGAACAACCGGCGCGACGGTGATGCTCACGTTGACCCTGTCCACCCTCGGCCTGCCGCTCGCCGGTGTCGGTCTGCTGCTCGCCGTGGAGCCGATCGTCGACATGGGCCGCACCGCCGTCAACGTCACCGGGCAGGCGCTCGTGCCGACGATCGTCGCCAAACGGGAGAAGATCCTCGACGAGTCGCTGTACAACGCTCCCCGGCGGGGCGACCCGTTCGCCGACGAGTCGCTCGAACCGGCCCCGACGCCGGCCCCGGCCCCGGCCCCAGCCCCGGCCTGACACTCACAGGACGAGCCACAGCGTCGTCGTCGCCGCGACGATTGCCAGCGGGGTGGTTGCCAGCCCGAGCCTGGTGAACGTGCCGAGTTCGGGTCGGCATCGGCCGTCGGTTGCGACCCGCCGCCACAGCATCGTCGCGAGGGATCCGACGTAGGTGAGGTTCGGTCCGAGATTGACCCCGATCAGCAGCGCCAGCACCAGGCCTGCCGGGGCGCCGGGCCCGAGCGCTGCGAGCAGCAGCAGGGTAGCCGGGAGGTTGTTGAGCAGGTTCGCCGCGACCGCCGCGATCCCGGCAGTCAGGAGCATGCCGAGCAGGCTCGCCTCGGTGGGTAGGCGGTCACCGAGCCAACTGCCTACCGGACCGGCGGACAGTCCGGCCACCACCACGCCCAGTGCGAGCACGAATGCGCAGAACCACAGGTCCGCGGCGAACAGGATGCGACGCGGGGTCGTGAGGCCTTCACGCAACGCCGGTACCGCGAGCACGGCGGCACCGGCGGCGGCGATCCAGCCCGGCGCAATCCCGACGAGGCCCCCGAGTGCGAACCCGACCAGCGTGGCGGTCAGGACGGACAGCGCCAGGATTGGTGCCGGCTGCACCGGTGCTTCGGAAGGTACGGGTTCGGCGATCGGATCGGCCAGGTCACGGCGGAAGAACACCAGGAAGACCGCGAGTTCGATCGCCACGGTGACCAGCCACGGCAGCGCCATCACAGCGGCGAAGTGGATGAACGTGAGCCCGGTCGCGGAGAAGGCGATGAGATTCGTCAGATTCGATACCGGCAGGAGCGTCGATGCCGAATTCGAAAGGTGCGCGGTCGCGTACGCGTGCGGGCGAACTTGCATTCGGAGAGCGCGTGCCGCGCGAATGACGACCGGGGTCAGTAGCACCACCGTTGCATCGAGACTCAGCACTGCTGTGGTGACAGCGGCCACGACGAACACGAGCGTGAGTAGTCGGCGCGGATTCCCGCCTCCGGTCCGGGTGAGCACGGACGCGACCCAGGTGAACACGCCCAACGCATCGACGAAATGAGCCAGGACGAGGATCGCAGCCAGGAAGCCGACGGTAGGCAGCAATTCGGTGATCTCGTCCCAGGCCTGACCGGGTGTCACCAACCCGATCGCGAGCGCGATCGCGGCGGCGGGGCCGGCGACCACGATCTCCGGCAGGCCGCGCGGCCGCACGATTGCGAAGACCAACACGGCGGCTACCAGCATCACCGCGACAACCGTCACCGCCGAATGATGCCACGTCGGGTCTAGCCGAGCAGTTTGACCAGCGTTCGGAGGTTGCGGGTGGTGATCACGGCCTTGAGCTTTGGTTTGCCGATGTTCTTGCCGAAGATGCTGTCGAGAGTTCGACCACGCTCGACCTCCCAGTACACGACGCCGTCACCGGCTGCTATCCGCTCGATCGCCGGATCGAGGGCGTCCTGCACTGTGAGTAGCTCCGAGAGGACGTCTGGTTGCGTCGCGAACATCACGTACGGCTGCCGGCCGGAGTGGGCGGGGTCGAACGGGTAGGCCTCGACGACCCGGGCCACGCTGTCGGTGTCCAGCACGACTACCCAGGCCTCGTAGGCGAATGCCGCTCGCAGGGCGGCCTCGATAGTGGACTTCAGTGCCGTGGCGTCCGCCGAGTCGGAGGTGAAGAGCACGTTCCCCGACGCGAGAACGGTCTTGACGTCGTCGAACCCGAGGTCGGCGAAGACCCTGCGAAGGTCGGCCATCTTGATGTTGATTCCACCGACGTTGATGCCGCGCAGGAGCGCTACGTATCGGGCCATGGGACGAAATTACTATCCTCCACCGACGACGAACTGTGTCACTGCGCCTGTCGATTCGGTCCGATGACTGGTCACCCAGTAGGCTTGTCATGCGGACGAGTTGGCCGGGCGGCCGCGGCGACGGGAACCGACATCCATGAGGTGTCAGGCCCGGAGCCGAGGAAAGTCCGGACTCCACAGAGCAGGGCGGTTGCTAACGGCAACCCGGGGTGACCCGCGGGACAGTGCCACAGAAAACAGACCGCCGACGCCGTGCGTCGGTGAGGGTGAAAAGGTGCGGTAAGAGCGCACCAGCGCCCCAGGTGACTGGGGCGGCTCGGTAAACCCCGCCCGGAGCAAGGTTGAAGGCCGCACTGGTGACCTCCGGGAGACCAGTGCGGCTGCGCAGGTGTTCGAGGGCTGCTCGTCCGAGCCTGCGGGTGAACCGCTCGAGGTACCCGGTGACGGTGTGCCCAGATGGATGGTCGCCACCCGGCGCTCGCGCCGGGGACAGGATCCGGCTTACACGCCGACTCGTCCGCCCGAACCGAATACGACGAAGGCCCCGGACACCCGGGGCCTTCGTGGTCTGCCCTACTAGAAGTGGCCGCCGATCGGATTCACGACGAGGAGCTTGGCCCAGTACTCGGCTGCAGAGGGCCCAAGATGCGGAAGCAGGGTCTCGAAGAGGAGGTTGGACATGCGGTACTCCGATCTTTGACGCGACGCGTCGGTACATGGTGACGGGCTGCTGCGGTAACGCGGAGGCGTCGACGAAGTTGCTCCGTACACGCAGAGGTTATCAGCCAAGGCCCCTTTATCACAGATCCATATCGTTTTGTTCACTCGGCAGTAACGTCGCGTTCGTGGTGCGGTGGTGACCGTTCCGGTCACCGGGCAAACTGAGGGCATGCGCGATGACGACAAGCAGTGGTACTTCGACCTTTCCGACGGCACGGTCCACCAGGGTAAGGACAGCGATGTCTTCAACCGGATGGGTCCGTATCCGGACAAAGCGAGCGCGGAACGTGCGCTGCAGATCGCGGCCGAACGGAACAAGGCAGCGGACGACGCAGACGACGAGTGGAACAAATAGGCCTGACCGCCGGCGGTGTCAGTTCCGGAAATCTAGTTCTCGGTGTGCCCGGCGAATCGCTTCGACATGACGCGGCAGTTCCTCGGCTGCTCGGCCGGCGCGTTGCTCCTCGATTGCATACAGGAGTCCGTAGGTAAAGGTGTCCTCGCCGTCGTCTCGGGCTCGCGCGGCGGTGTCCATGATCCAACTCCTGGCGAGCACGCCGTCCTGATGGTCACCGAGCACCGTCTGGAGGGATTTCGCCGCGGTGGCCAGGTCTGCGGCGGACGGCTCAGCCTCGGCGACGGCCTCGGCTGCGTACCGTAGTTTCTTGGCACGCTTGCGGACCCGATGCAACGCGGGCCCTATGTCCGGAGCTTCCTCCCGGGAGTGTGCGAGTACCTTCCGTGCGGCCCTGCGCAGCTGCCGGTATGCCTTGTCGAGCCCTCCGCGCAGCGTCATGTCCGCCGGGACCGGGTGGGTGCCGGACGTGACCTCGTCGAGCAGCGCACACAGGGCGGCGTACCTCGCCCCGCCGAGCACTTCGACCGCGCGCGCGTGAGAGGCCCGGCACAGGTCTTCTTGGGTCCCGACCAACCTCTGGCTCACCGAGCCGAGCACGAGATCGGCCGGCTGGGTGTCGATCAATTCCGAGAAGCGCTCGGCGAGCACCTCGGCGTCGCGGGCACCGCCGAGAACTGATCCGAGCCAACGCAGTTCGTCGCGGGCCGTGGCCGTCGCCTTGGGGGGGAAGGCGAGTCGGAAGGAGCCGAGCAGGCTACGAAGCCGGCGCGCGGATACGCGCATCTGATGCACCGAGTCCGGAGCGGACACACGGACGTCGGCGACAAGCGACGTGAGCCGCTCGTAGTGCTGCCGCGTCGCCGGGACAATGACGTCGGCGACAGCGGTGCCGTGCGTCCGTGCTCCCACAGTTCTGGTCTACCAGTACGGATCGCGCACGTCGACGGAAGCCGTCAGGCACGGAAGCGATCCGTGGCCTCTACGAGATGGTGGGTGATGCCCGGTTCGGCAGCGGCGTGGCCGGCGTCGTCCACAATGTGCAGTTCGGACCCGGGCCAAGCGCGATGCAGCTCCCACGCGCTCGTCGCGGGACAGACCACGTCGTAACGACCCTGCACGATGACGCCCGGAAGGGACTCGAGCGTGTCGGCTTCGCGCAGAAGCTGCCCTTCGTCGATGAAGCCGGCATTGCGCATGTAGTGGTTCTCGATCCGCGCGAACGCCAACGCGAATCGCGGATCGGAGGCCTCTCGGACACGTTCGGGGTTCGGAAGGAGGTTGCTCGTCGCGCCTTCCCAGCCGGACCAGGCGATCGCCGCGCGCAGTGCGACGTCGGGGTCGTCGGCGTGCAGCAAACGGTGGTACGCCTCGACGAGGTCGCCCGAACGATCCTCGGGCGGAACCGGAGCCAGGAACTGCTCCCAGCGCTCGGGAAACAAGTGAGCGGTCCCGCCGTTGTAGTACCAGTCGATCTCACTGCGGCGCAGCAGAAAGATCCCGCGTAGCACCAGTTCGGTAACCCGTTCCGGGAAGCGCTGCGCGTACGCCAGCGCCAGTGTCGACCCCCACGACCCACCGAAGACCTGCCAGCGGTCGACACCGAGATGTCTTCGGAGTGCTTCGATGTCGGCTACGAGGTGATCGGTGGTGTTTACCGACAAGTCCGCACCGTCGGCGACATGAGGTATCGAACGACCACAGCCGCGTTGGTCGAACAGCGTGATCCGGTAAGCGTCGGGATCGAAGAACTGCCGATGCACGGGGTCGGTGCCGCCGCCTGGGCCACCGTGGAGGAAGACGACGGGTTTACCGCCGGGGTTGCCGCTGACCTCCCAGTACACCCGCTGGTTGTCGCCGACCGCGAGGAAGCCCGTCTCGTGCGGCGAGATCGGCGGATAGAGCGTTCGCACGGCTCAGAATCCGATCAGAGCGGACGCCAGCGTCGGGATCTCGAGCGCGTCGAGCGCCCCCTGGCGTACCTGCGGGCACTGCGTCGACGTGATCGTGTCGATTCGCTCGCGGTCGCCGGCGAGCGCGAGCAGGTCGACGCCGTTCGCGGTGGCCCACGAGATTACGACTGTGTTGAGGCCGCTCTTGCCTAACGTCGGCGGGTAGGTGCGCCAGTTCTGCAACTGCAACTCCATGTCCGAGCACAGCTGCACGGCCTGGGCGTTGGTGACCCCGCCCGCCGAGTTGCTCGTGCCGCCGTCCGGTGTCGGGGCTGCGGCAGACGTCGAAGCTGTGCTCTGGGCCGCGTTACCGGGTGTCGGGGACGGGTCGTTGCTGCACGCGCCCACAAGTGCGGCGAGTGCGGCTGTGGCGGCCACGGAGGCCGCGAGGCGTCCTCGGCGTGCGGTCATTGTGCACCTCGGTTCTCTCGGGGACCGACTTCGCGGTCCGGAATGTCGAGTGTGCCAAAGTTCGGGACGCCGCCCGGTATCTTCGGTCGGCGTCCCTCACTGAGAATGCAGCAGCCGGTGGCGTCAGAAGCTGTGCTCGGCGGCCGGGAACGTACCTGCGGCAACCTCTGCGGCGTAGTCCGCGGCCGCGGTGCGCAGGGCCGGACCGACCTCTCCGAACAGCTTGACGAACTTCGGCGTCTTGCCACTGGTGAAGCCGGCCATGTCCTGCCATACCAGCACTTGGGCGTCACACTCGTTTCCGGCGCCGATGCCGACCGTCGGAATGGTGAGCTTGCGTGTCACCTGACCGGCGAGCTCGGCGGGAACCATCTCCATCACCACCGAGAACGCGCCGGCCTCCTGGACCGCGATCGCGTCGGCGATGAGCTGCTCGGCACCGTCACCGCGGCCCTGGACCCGGAAGCCGCCGAGGGTGTTCACGGATTGCGGGGTGAACCCGATATGCGCCTGAACCGGAATGCCGGCGGCTGTGAGGGCCGCGATCTGCGGGGCCACCCGTTCGCCGCCCTCGAGCTTCACGGCGTGGGCCTGTCCCTCCTTCATGAAGCGGAATGCGGTTTCGAGTGCCTGCTGCGGCGACACCTCGTAGCTGCCGAACGGCAGGTCGGCGATTACGAGGGCGTGTGGTGCGCCGCGCACGACGCCACGGACGAGGGGAATCATCTCGTCGATCGTGACCGGCACGGTGGTGTCGTAGCCGTACACCACGTTCGCGGCCGAGTCGCCGACGAGCAGCACGGGGATCCCAGCCTCCTCGAAGAGGCGGGCGCTGGAGTAGTCGTAGGCGGTCAGCTCCGCCCAGCGGGTGCCCTCGGCCTTCATCGCCTGCAAGTGATGGACCCGGGTCCTGCGCCTCGGCGTATCGGTGGGGCCGGAGCCGGTCGAACCGTATGGAGCGGTCTCGGACATCGTTGTCCCTTTCTGGCCTCGAGGCCCGGCTGTGGCGGGTCCCCGGGTTGGGTGATGACGTGGATCAGTCTGCCACCGTGTCGTGGGGCCGCGAAGAGCCGCCCAGGTGCTGTTCATCACACTGGTTGGTCGCGTTCTACATGCGTGTCGCGGCCGAGAGCGGCGTGGCACGATCGAAGACATGCAGCCGAGACCTCGATTGCTTCTGGCCACCGCCATCGGCGCGGTGGCCGTCCTAGTTGCCGGATGCACCCTCGGGACGGCCCGGCAGGGATCGGAGACCCTGTCCGGAACCTCGTTCGCGGCGGCACCGCCACCCGGGGCGGGGGTGGTCCCGGCCGGACTCGAGTTGTTCTACACCCAGCAGATCGAGTGGGGGTCGTGCGACGGTTTCGCGACGGACGGGGACCATCTGAAGCCGACTCTCGAGTGCGCCAGGGTCACCGTGCCCCTCGACTACGACAACCCCGCCGGGGCCACCGCACAGATAGCGATCTCGCGTTCGCCCGCCACTGGTGCCCGGGTCGGGTCGCTGCTGGTCAACCCAGGTGGCCCCGGCGCTTCGGGTCTGAGCCAGGCGTCGGTGGCCGACGGTACCGAAGTGGCGCAGCGGTTCGACGTCATCGGATTCGACCCGCGCGGAGTCGGAGCGTCCACCCCGCAGGTGCGATGCCAGACGGCCCAGGAAATCGATGCAGAGCGTAGCGATCCCGACGTCGATATGAGCCCGGGCGGGGTCGCCCGCACCGAGCAGAAGAATCGAACCTACGCGGAGCGCTGCGCACAGCGGTCCGGGCTGCCGGTGCTGGCGAATGTCGGGACGCGAGACGTCGTTCGCGACATGGACGTCATCCGCTCGGCGCTCGGCGACGCCGAGCTCAACTATCTCGGATTCTCCTACGGCACCCGGATCGGCACCGAATACGCCGAGACCTTCCCGGAGAACGTGCGCGCGATGGTTCTCGACGGGGCAGTCGACAACGCCCAGAGCCCCGTCGAGGAGACGGTCCTGCAAGGGGCAGGTTTCCAACAGGCGTTCGATGCGTTCGTGGCCCAGTGCACACAATCTCCGGAATGCCCCTTGGGGTCCGATCCAGCGGTGGCGAACGCAAATTTCCGGGCTCTGGTCGACCCGCTTGTCACGCAGCCCGCGGCGACGACGGATCCTCGGGGTCTGAGCTACGAAGACGCGGTCACCGGTGTACTGCAGGCGCTGTACTCACCAAGCTTGTGGACGCCCCTGCGGGGCGGCCTGACCGAACTGGCCGAGGGGCGCGGGGACACGCTCCTGCTGCTCGCGGACCGGTACGCGGGTCGACTCGACGATGGCAGCTACTCGAATCTCGAGGACGCCTTCAACGCGATCCGCTGTGTCGACGACCCCCCACTGCTCGATCGGGGTGTCGTCGGGGAGATGGACACCCGGTACCGCCAGGCCGCGCCGTTCCTCGACGACGGTCGCGGCACCGGATACGCCCCGTTGGACGCATGCGCGTTCTGGACGGTGCCGCCGACCAACGGACCGCGCGGAATCGACGACCTGCAGGGGTTGCCTCCTGTCGTCGTGGTATCGACCACCGAGGACCCTGCGACCCCTTACCAGGCGGGAGTCGATCTGGCCAAGCGACTCGGGGCCTCACTGATCTCATACCAGGGTGCCCAGCACACCGCTACTTTCGACGGGGTCGCGTGCGTGGACGATCCGGTTACCGCGTATCTCGTCGATCTGGCCACACCCGAGCCGGACTTGACCTGTTGAGGCGGGACACGAAGCGAAATTCCGCGATGTAACACAGAATTAACGGAGTTTGCCTAGTCTCGCGGGCATGGATCGCCAAAAGGAGTTCGTGCTTCGCACCCTCGAAGAGCGCGACATTCGGTTCGTGCGGTTGTGGTTCACCGATGTTCTCGGCTACCTCAAATCGGTGGCGATCGCGCCCGCGGAACTGGAAGGCGCCTTCGAAGAGGGCATCGGCTTCGACGGCTCCGCGATCGAGGGCTTCTCACGCGTTTCGGAGGCCGATACCGTCGCAATGCCGGACGCCTCGACGTTCCAGATCTTGCCATGGGCCCACAAGGATGGTGCCCAGCACTCGGCGCGCATGTTCTGCGACATCGCGATGCCCGACGGAACGCCGTCGTGGGCGGACCCACGCAACGTTCTGCGCCGCCAACTGAACAAGGCCAGCGATCTGGGCTTCTCGTGCTACGTGCATCCTGAGATCGAGTTCTTCCTCCTCGAGAACGGTCCGATCGACGGTCACCCCCCTGTGCCCGCCGACAGCGGTGGCTACTTCGATCAAGCGGTCCACGACCGGGCCCCCAGCTTCCGTCGACACGCGATCGACGCGCTCGAATCGATGGGCATCTCGGTGGAGTTCAGTCACCACGAGGCAGCGCCCGGGCAGCAGGAGATCGATCTCCGTTACGCCGACGCGCTGTCGATGGCAGACAATGTGATGACGTTCCGGTACGTCGTCAAAGAGGTCGCGATCGAGGAGGGAGTGCGCGCGTCGTTCATGCCGAAGCCGTTCAGCGATCAGGCCGGCTCTGCGATGCACACGCACATGAGCCTGTTCGAGGGTGACACCAACGCGTTCCACAACCCCGACGATCCGATGCAACTGTCGGCGACCGGCAAGGCCTTCATCGCGGGGGTCCTCGAGCACGCAAGCGAGATCAGCGCCGTCACCAACCAGTGGGTGAACTCCTACAAGCGCCTGGTCCAAGGCGGCGAGGCCCCGACCGCGGCCACCTGGGGGCCGTCCAACCGCTCGGCGTTGATCCGTGTGCCGATGTATACGCCGAACAAGGCGTCGTCGCGCCGCGTCGAGATCCGCAGCCCCGACTCGGCGTGCAACCCCTACCTGACATTCGCGGTACTGCTCGCCGCGGGTCTGCGTGGCATCGAAAAGGGTTACGACCTGCCTCCCCAAGCGGAGGATGACGTGTGGTCGCTGACCGAGGCCGAGCGTCGGGCGATGGGATACCGGCCGCTGCCCGGAAGCCTCGCCGAAGCGCTGCGCGAGATGGAGACGTCCGAGTTGGTCGCCGAGGCGCTCGGCGAGCACGTGTTCGACTTCTTCCTCCGCAACAAGCGACGCGAGTGGGCGGAGTACCGCAGCCAGGTCACTCCCTTCGAACTGAAGGCCTACCTCGGCCTGTAAGGGGCCGACTGATGAACTCGATCCCGAAGAGGTGAAAGCCGTGCCCCATCCGGCTGGTCCACATATTCGTGATGACGTCGAGGTCGGGGGAAGACGGTGAAGCCGCCGTACGCGAGGTCGGCCGTGCCGGGAGTCGGCCGACTGGGGTTGATCGAGCCGACCGCGCCGGAGGAACTCGATTCACTCGGGTGGTCCAACCTCGACGGCGTCGAGCTTCTGTGGGCGCTCTCGCGAGCCGCGAACGCCGATCTCGCTCTGCGCACGCTCGTGCGGCTGCAGGAGGGGCTGGGCGCCGGGTGGACCGAGCTCGACTCAGCGCTGCGCTCGGACCAGAGATTGCGTGGCAGGCTGTTCGGATTGATCGGCGCGTCCAGCGCTTTCGGTGACCACCTGGTGGCGGACCCGTCGTCGTGGAAGCTGCTGGCTGGAGACATGACTTTGCCCTCCAAGGGGGAGCTGACGCGACGATTGCTGGCGTGCGTCGGGGCAGTTCCTGAGGCGGGTCCAAATGCCTCGCCGATGCTCCACCGGGCCGTGCTGACCGGGCCCGAAGCCATTGCGGCACTGCGGAAATGCTATCGCGACCAGTTGATGGTCCTGGCTGCCGCCGACCTCGCCCCAACAGTCGAGAACGAGCCGGTGGTCCCGTATCAGACTGTGGGACACCAGCTTTCCGACATGGCTGATGCCGCCCTGACGGCTGCGCTAGCAGTGGCCGTCACGGTGGTGTGCCCGGACGAGCCGTGTCCGGTGCGGATCGCGGTGATCGCGATGGGCAAGTGCGGCGCCCGCGAGCTCAACTACGTCAGCGACGTCGACGTCGTGTTCGTCGCCGAACCGTCCAATGCGGTGGCAAGCCGGATTGCCGGTGAGATGATGCGCATCGGGTCATCGGCGTTCTTCGAGGTCGACGCTGCTCTGCGGCCGGAGGGCAAGCGCGGCGAGCTGGTGCGCACCCTCGAATCGCACGTCGCCTACTACAAGCGGTGGGCCAAGACCTGGGAGTTCCAGGCGCTGCTGAAGGCCCGTCCGATGACCGGAGACGTCGAGCTGGGGCGGCAGTACACCGACGCGTTGGGCCCGATGGTGTGGGCGGCGGCTGAGCGTGAAGACTTCGTGCCCGAGGTGCAGGCCATGCGACGTCGCGTCGAGGCCTCGGTGCCACCGGAACTGCGCGAGCGCGAACTGAAACTGGGGCGCGGGAGCCTGCGGGACGTCGAGTTCGCCGTACAGCTGCTCCAACTGGTCCACGGCCGCGCCGACACGTCACTGCGGGTCATGAGCACGATCGACGCCCTGACCGCACTCGCGGCCGGCGGCTACGTCGGACGTGAAGACGCGGCCAACCTCACGGCGTCGTACGAGTTCCTGCGATTGCTCGAACACCGGCTGCAACTCCAGAAGCTGAAGCGTACGCACACGCTGCCGTCGCCGGAGGACGAGGAGGCACTGCGGTGGCTCGCCCGCGCGGCTCACATGCGTCCGGACGGGCGCCACGACGCCCTGGGCGTGCTGAACGCAGAGATCAAGCGGAACTCGCACCGGGTGCGTCGCCTGCACGCCAAGCTGTTCTACCGGCCGCTACTCGAGTCGGTCGCCCGCATCGACAAGGAGGCGCTGCGGCTCAGCCCGGATGCGGCCGTACGGCAGTTGGCGGCACTCGGCTACTCGGCACCCCAGAACGCCCTCGGCCACCTCACCGCGCTCACCAGCGGCGCGTCCCGAAAGGGACGCATCCAGGCGCTGCTGTTGCCGACCCTGCTCGAATGGCTCGGTGACACACCGGACCCCGACGCCGGTCTGCTTGCGTACCGTCGGCTGTCGGATGCCCTCGTCAACGCCACGTGGTTCCTGCGGCTGCTGCGGGACGAGGCGTCGGTGGCGCAGCGACTGATGACGGTTCTCGGTTCGTCGGCGTACATTCCGGACCTGTTGATCAAGGCGCCCGATGTCATCCGACTCCTCGCCGACGGCCCGTCCGGTCCGCGCCTGCTCGAGCCGCACCCCGAAGATGTGGCGCGCGGCATCCTCTCGTCGTCCGCGCGGTACGTCGAGCCGATTCGGGCGGTCGGCGCGGCGCGTTCGCTGCGCCGATACGAACTGGCGCGTGTTGCGAGCGCCGACATCCTCGGCATGCTCGACGTTCCGCAGGTGTGCCGGGCGCTTTCTTCGGTATGGGCTGCGGTGCTCAACGCTGCGCTCGCCGCTGTGATCCGAGCGAGCGAGACGGATTTGGGTGGACCTGCACCCGCCACTTTCGCGGTGATCGGCATGGGCCGGCTCGGCGGCAACGAACTCGGCTACGGCTCCGACGCGGACGTGCTGTTCGTGTGCGAGCCCCGCCCCGGTGTCGACGAGACACAGGCAGTGAAGTGGGCCAACCTGATCGGCGACCGCGTGCGGACGCTGCTCGGTGCTCCCAGCACCGATCCGCCGCTGGTGGTGGATACCGGACTGCGGCCTGAGGGGCGCAGTGGTCCGCTTGTTCGGACGCTGGCATCGTACGAGGCGTACTACGCGCAGTGGGCGCAGTCCTGGGAGGTCCAGGCGCTGCTCCGGGCCCACACCGTCGCGGGGGACGAAGAGCTCGGTCTGCGGTTCTTGAAGATGATCGACAAGACTCGGTACCCCAAGGGTGGGGTGTCGGACCAGGCGGTCCAGGAGATCAGGCGGATCAAGGCCCGGGTCGACTCCGAGCGCCTACCGCGCGGTGCGGACCCTGCCACTCACACGAAGCTCGGTCGTGGCGGTCTCGCCGACATCGAGTGGACTGTGCAGCTGATCCAACTACGGCACGCCCACGAGGTCCCGTCGCTCCACAACACCTCGACCCTCGAGACCCTCGATGCGATCGGTGCGGCGGAGTTGTTGAGCGAGACCGACATCGAACTGCTGCGTGACGCCTGGCTCACCGCGACCAAGGCCCGCAACGCGCTTGTTCTCGTTCGTGGCAAGCCGACCGACCAACTGCCCGGTCCGGGCAAAGTGCTCTCGGCCGTCGCGCAGGTGGCGGGCTCGCCGGACGGGGACCCGAACGAGTTCCTCGACAACTACCTGCGTATCACCCGCCGGGCGAAGGCCGTCGTGCAGCGGGTGTTCGGGGGAGTGTGACGGTCGGTCACCCGCTCGCGAAGACGCGGATCCGCTGCTCTCGGCTGTGCTCGAGGTGGGTTCGCATGTGTTCGCGTGCGGCCTTCGCGTCCCGGGCGCGTAGTGCGTCGAGGATGTGCTCATGCTCGGAATTGAGCAGTTCCGGTTCGCCGTAGTTCGACGGCGGGCCGCTGTCGTAGATCCGCAACTGCGTGGTCAAGCGAACGAGCAGTGTCGTGATCGTCGCGTTGTGGGCGGCCTGCCAGAGTGCCTCGTGGAACCGAAAGTTGTCCACGCGGGCAGCGGTGTCGTCGTCGGTATGGCAGCACGAGTCGTGCAGTCGTTCGAGGCGGGCCATGTCGAGGTCGGTGTGCCGAACTGCGGCGGCGCCGGCGGCCTCCGATTCCAGCGCCACCCGCGCCGCATAGATCTCGATGACGTCCTCGGGGGTTCCGGAGCGCACGCGGAACCCGCGCGCCGCACGCTCGAGCAAGCCGTCGTGGGCGAGCCAGTTGAGGGCCTCGCGAATCGGCGTGCGAGATGCGCCGTAGGTCTCGCTCAGCTGCGTCTCGTGCAGTGCGGCACCCTGCGGGAACTTACCTTCGAGGATGTCGGCGCGCAGTCGCAGGTATTGCTTGGACGTCTGGTCGGAGCGGCCCGTGCCCGACGGCAGTAGCACGCCCAGATCTGCCAGGTCGTCCTCGCGCGTCATCGTTGTCCCATCCCAATCGGCTCCGTCTTCGGACGTGCCGATTATGCCACCGCCGACGATCGAATACTCGCGTATACGCGAGGGTCCTGTGCCTCGCCACGAGCTTGTTTCGGTCTCAGGGGAGACGCGTCATGGCGCTCCACCGGCCGGAGGCCGGGGTGCGTTGACTCGGCCGATGCCTCCGAGAACAGTAAAGGGCACCGGTCTCTTTGGGAGGTGCTCGATGGTCAGCGCAGCGCTGCTGGTGCGAGTGGAAGCCAAACGGGGCAAGGAGGCGGAGGTTGCGGAGTTCCTAGAGAGCGCGTTGGCGCTCGTGCAGGAGGAACCGGACACCACGGCCTGGTTCGCGCTTCGCTTCGGGCCGGCGACCTTCGGCATATTCGATGCATTCCCCGATGACACCGGGCGGCAAGCTCACCTCGCCGGGCAGGTCGCGGAGGCACTGATGGCGCGGGCAGGCGAACTGTTCGTCGCTCACCCCACCATTACGAACGTCGACGTGCTGGCGAGCAAGTTGCCCGAGTGACGGGCCAATCTATCGGCTGCTCTGGCGTTCAACGCCGGGGCAGCTGAACATGCGGATGCGTCGATTGCGGCCGAGTTGGCGCCGACGTGGTTCGCGGAGTCCGTAGACGCCCGTTCCTGCGTCACGGGTTCCGCAGCGTCAACTGCCCGAAATGTCCGTTGCGGAGCCGTTACCTTTTGGATCTCATCGTCGTGATTGTCGAGCGCGGACGTTATGCAGCGTCCTGAGCGCGGGACACATGGCTGTCAGCTACATCACGAACCTGGCAGTTCGTCGGGATCAGGCTTCTCAGGCCAGGGTGCATAAATCGCCTGTTCAAAGGCATTTTTGACGGACTCTCGAGCGGGTCGTCGAGCGCTCGCACGTATACCCCCTATACCTGACTAGGTACCCACCCCGGTAGATATGCGGATGTCTCGAATTGGTAACGGCGGAACTCTGGGTTGTGCCCGAACACCGATGCCACGGAGGTGTCGGACCCCAAGTAAGACCCGGAGGACCTCGAATGGCTAAGCACCGCGCACAGAAGAAGACCCGACTGACCCGCACCACCCGTGGACTCGTGCTCGGTGCCGTCACCGTTGGCGCTCTGGTGATCCCCGTCGCCCCTGCGATGGCACAGCCCTTCGGCCTCCCGGACTGGGGCATCCCCGGCTGGGGCAACTCCGTCATCCAGCAGGACTCGCAGGGGCAAGCAATCGCGAACGCCGCGAAGTCCAAGCTTGGCGCCCCGTACGTGTGGGGCGCGACAGGGCCGAGTTCGTTCGACTGCTCGGGACTGGTCCAGTGGGCCCACAAGCAGGCCGGCATCTCCGTCCCCCGGGTCAGCTACGACCAGATCGCTGGCGGCACCTCGGTGTCCAAAGCCAACCTGCAGCCGGGTGACGTCGTCTCCTTCTACGGGGCCAACCACATCGGCATCTACGTCGGCGACGGCCAAGTTGTCCACGCCCCGACCTCGGGCGACGTCGTGAAGATCTCGCCGTTGGACTCGATGCCTTTCGACGGGGCGACCCGCTACTGATCCGAGCGTCGCTCGACGTGAACCGATCCCGTCACCCTTGCAGGGGTGACGGGTTCGTTTCGTTGAATCCGCGTTCGAACCTGCTGAAGGGTTCGGCACCCGTTCGAGTTGTTGTCCGTGGTCGGGATGCGCACGGCCGCCGAACGGTTGCGCTGGCTGTAGGCCAGTTTGTTCGGGGCCTCGAAGCCCGGAACCATGTGGTGGTAGGAGTTGATCGTCGGGTTCGTGAACCCCAGCGGCAACGGCGTTGATGCAGGTGGAAAGCGGGATGCCGTCCTTGTTCGGGTAGGCACCAGACGGCGAGTACTACTGAAATCCAACCTGACGACGTGAAAATCGCAGTAAGGGGACAACGACGCACCTGTCACCTGACTGCAGCTTTGCCGCGACTGATACCTGCACACTGTCGAGACCACTGTGCAGCAACACCGGTCGTGAAGGCGGCGGCGTAATTCGGCTGGTAGGACAGTCCCCGGCGGTCCGGCCGGTCGAAGGCCTTCTTGATGACCTTTCGCAGGATGCATCAACCACTGATCGACGGTACAGATCCACCGTTTGGACGACTTCTTACGCCAGTACGGCGTGAGGGATCACATGGAATTTCGGCGGGACGCGTTGATTGATGCGCGGATGATCCAGACCGGCAGCCACAATCCGCCCGTCAGAAGCGTCATGATGAAGTGCACCAGGTGCTGTGTGCGGGGACCCCCTCCACGGATCACGTTGTTCACGGTGACTGCCTGAGCAACGGACGTCGGCGCGGCCGGTGGTGGGTAGTAACCCTGCGGCGGGAAATGCCCGTGCGGGTGCTGCCCGTACTGCCCATATGGGTACTGATATTCAGGGTGTTGGGATGGCTGTCCGCCACTTTGCGCGTATGCCTGCGCCGCACCGTTTTGGTCGTATGCCTGCGGCTGCTGCTGAGGCTGGGGATACGGGTAGCTTGTGTTCGGCGGCCCGTACTGCGGTTGCTGCTGTGGCTGGGGATATGGGTAGCCGGTGTTCGGCGGCCCGTACTGCGGTTGCTTCTGCGCAGTTTCCGGCTGGTTGTCCGGGTACGGCGCCGGGGCCTTGTCGGCGTTCTCGTCGAACGGCTGCGGGGCGGTCGTCATGTAGTAGGTGTCCTGTTCTGCAGTCAAGAGGGTGTCGGCTATGACCGAGCCTCGCAATGAGGGCCAGTATGGCCGGTGGCTAGTAGATCACGAAGATGGCTACCGACGGGTGTGGAAGGTCGGCCATGTCGCGGTTGATCGAACGCGAACCGGCGGCCAGACACGGAAGAGTCCACCCCCATTGCGATCGGTGTGGTGATCGCAATGGGGGTGGACTCGGGTCAAGCAAGTTGTTGCGCTAGGACAAATCAGAGCGCACTATGCCTCAGCAGTCGTAGTACAGGTTGAACTCGTAGGGGTGCGGACGCAGGTTCACCGGCGCGATCTCCTGCTCACGCTTGAGCGAGATCCAGGTCTCGATGAGGTCGTTGGTGAACACGCCACCCTCGGTGAGGTAGTCGTGGTCCTGCTCGAGCCGGTCGATGACCGCGGACAGGCTGGTGGGAGCCTGCGGGATGTTGCGGGCCTCCTCCGGCGGGAGCTCGTAGAGGTCCTTGTCGACCGGGGCCATCGGCTCGATCTTGTTCTTGATGCCGTCCAGGCCGGCCATCATCTGCGCCGCGAAGTTCAGGTACGGGTTACCCGACGAGTCCGGGGCGCGGAACTCGAGGCGCTTGGCCTTCGGGTTGTTGCCCGTGATCGGGATGCGAACGGCCGCCGAGCGGTTGCGCTGGCTGTAGACCAGGTTGATCGGGGCCTCGAAGCCCGGCACCAGGCGGTGGTAGGAGTTGATCGTCGGGTTCGTGAACGCCAGCAGCGACGGCGCGTGGTGCAGGATGCCGCCGATGTACCACCGAGCAGTATCGGACAGACCCGCGTAGCCGGCCTCGTCGTGGAACAGCGGCTTGCCGTCCTTCCACAGCGACTGGTGCACGTGCATGCCCGACCCGTTGTCACCGAACAGCGGCTTCGGCATGAAGGTGACGGACTTGCCGTGCTGCCACGCGGTGTTCTTCACGATGTACTTGAACAGCTGCAGGTCGTCGGCTGCGGAGAGCAGCGTGTTGAACTTGTAGTTGATCTCCGCCTGGCCGCCGGTGCCGACCTCGTGGTGGCCGCGCTCCAGTTCGAAGCCCGCCCGCTGGAGCTTGGTGGAGATGTCGTCGCGCAGGTCGACGTAGTGGTCGTACGGTGCGACCGGGAAGTAGCCGCCCTTCGGGCGGACCTTGTACCCGAGGTTCGCGCTGCCGTCGGCGTTGCGCTCGTTTCCGGTGTTCCAGGTGCCCGCGATCGCGTCCACCTTGTAGAACGCGCCGTTCATGCTCGAGTCGTAGGAGACGTTGTCGAAGATGTAGAACTCGGCCTCGGCACCGAAGTAGGCGGTGTCGGCGATGCCGGTCGACCTCAGGTACTCCTCCGCCTTGCGTGCGACGTTGCGCGGGTCGCGGCTGTAAGCCTCACGAGTGAACGGATCGTGGACGAAGAAGTTGATGTTCAGCGTCTTGGCCGTACGGAAAGGGTCGAGCTGCGCGGTGGAGATGTCGGGAAGCAGCATCATGTCCGACTCGTGGATCGACTGGAAACCGCGAACCGAGGAACCGTCGAATGCGAGGCCGTCGTCGAAGATTTCCTTGCCGAAAGCCGTGGCCGGGATGGAGAAGTGCTGCAGAACGCCGGGCAGGTCGCTGAAGCGGATGTCGACGTACTCGACATTCTCGTCGGCGATGTATTTGATGACCTCTTCGGCCGTGGAGAAAGCCACGTTGGTGCTCCTTCAGTCGGTTACCTGCCGGTTGAGTTGCGGCGGTTTCGTCGAGGCCCGAGGCTAGAGAGCTGGTGTTGCCCGTTAGTCAACCTTATGTTTCGTGGGTGTTACACGTCGGAGTTGACTTGGTTGTTCGCACGCACGGTCGATGTGACCGTTTCCGTACCGAACAGGTGTGACGCGCAGCACCGATGCCGACTGGGGCGCGGTGCTCGCGGCGGCGGCGCCTATCCTGGACGGCATGGCACGTATGACCGGTTCCTGGCTCTCTGGACCCTCCGCCGCACTGCCGAAGGGGCAGACCGAAGCGCAGGCCTATCGGGGTGAACTACTGGGTTTGCCGGCGGACGGGCCCGGTTCGCTCGCGGCGACCGGACGGCGCGTCCTGGCCCTCGCGGTCGACTGGTTCACCGCGGCGGGCGTAGTGATGCTGCTGATCGGTGAGGCGCCGCTCGAGAACCCGCGGCTCGGCACCTACACCCTGATGTTGTGGTTCCTGGTCGGCGTCGCGTGTGTATCGCTGTTCTCGTTCACGCCCGGTCAGTACATGCTGGGACTGCAGGTCGCTCGAGTCGACGCCCCTGCCAAGGTCGGATTCCTCCGGGCGCTGGGCCGTCAGGTGCTGATGGTGTTCATCGTTCCCGCGGTCATCACCGACGTCGACGGGCGTGGCATGCACGATCGTGCAACCGGCACGGCGCTCGTCCGCGTGCGCTGAGCACACATCACGAAACGGCGAATGTCACATCGGTTCGGCTGGACCGAGTTCTCGGACCGAACCGATGTGACATTGGGTCACCCGTGAGGGGAGGCGTCAGCGGCGGCGAATCGTGCGCTGCATGCCCTTCATCTTGGCGCCGGGAGGAAGGGGGCCCTTCGGCGTTGCGGCGCCGGCGCGGCCGCCGAGTGCCGCCAACCGGGACTCGATCGAGTCCATGCGCTTGGTGTTGATGTTGCGCGGCAGTTTGTTCAGCCGTTTGGTGAGCTGTGAGAGCGGTACCTGGCCCTCGTCGTTACCGACGACGAAGTCGTAGATTGGGGTGTCGCCGACCAGTCGCGCGGTCTTCTTCTTCTCCTGCGCGAGCAGGCCCTTGACTCGCTGCGGCGAGCCCTCGGCGATCAGGATCACGCCGGGGCGACCGATCACACGATGCACCGCGTCGAGTTGCGTAGTGCCCGCGACGGCACTGGTGACTCGCCAGGCGCCCTGCATGTTGTCGAGCGCCCACGCCGCGGCACCGGCCTGCCCCTCGGCCTTGCCGTAAACCGTCTTCTGGACTCGCTTCCCGAAGATGATGAAGCCGAGCAGGACGCCGACGAGAATGCCGATCGGCAGCAGGAACCACTGGATTCCGAAGATCAGGCCGATAACGAAGAACACGAGTGCACTCAGCACAACGGCGCCGATGATCAGCGGGAGCAGCAGCTTGTCTTCCCTGCGCTGCATCTTGAACGCCTGCCAGAGCTGAGTCCGGCGTTCCTTCGACGCCTGCTTGCGGGCTGCCTTCGCCGCCGCCTTGGCTTCCTTGCTCGGTTTGCCCGCTTTTCCGGATTTACTGCCGTTCGCCATACCTCACAGGATACGTCCCGCACCGCGCACCACACGCGCGCGGTGAGGGGAAATGCACGTCAGACGCGAGCGAGACGTTCGAGGACCGAACTGGCTTCCTGGGAAGCGGTGCCGTGCGTGGCGAGGTGTGCCTGTCCCGCCGGCAGCGGCCGCCCATGGTGTGCCATCGCCTGGGCGTAGAGACGTCCCGCGCGGTACGACGAGCGAACCAGCGGCCCCGCCATGACACCCGCGAAGCCGATCTCCTCTGCGGCCTTGGAGTGCTCGACGAACTCCTCCGGCTTCACCCAACGCTCGACCGGGTGGTGTCGCGGTGACGGGCGCAGGTACTGGGTGATGGTGATGATGTCGCAGCCTGCCTCATGCAGGTCCACCATCGCCTGGTGCACCTCCTCGGGGGTCTCGCCCAAACCGAGGATGAGATTGGACTTGGTGACCAGGCCGAAGTCGCGGGCGGCGCTGATCACGCCCAGCGAACGCTCGTAGCGGAACGCCGGACGAATCCGCTTGAAGATGCGCGGCACCGTCTCGAGGTTGTGTGCGAGCACCTCCGGGCGCGATTCGAACACCTCGGCCAGCAGCTCGGGCTTGCCGTTGAAGTCGGGGATCAGGTTCTCGACGCCCGTACCCGGGTTCATCGCGTGGATCTGCCGGACCGTCTCCGCGTACAGCCACGCACCGCCGTCGGGGAGATCGTCACGCGCGACGCCGGTGATCGTCGAGTACCGCAGGCCCATAGCCTTGACGCTTTCGGCGACACGGCGGGGCTCGTCCCGATCCAGCTCCGCTGGTTTTCCGGTGTCGATCTGACAGAAATCGCAACGGCGCGTGCACTGTTCGCCACCAATGAGGAAGGTGGCCTCGCGGTCCTCCCAGCACTCGTAGATGTTGGGACAGCCCGCTTCCTCGCAGACGGTATGCAAGCCTTCGCTTTTCACCAAGCCCTTGAGCTCGGTGTACTCCGGGCCCATCTTCGCGCGGGTCCGGATCCACTCGGGCTTGCGCTCGATCGGGGTTTCCGCGTTTCGGATCTCGATGCGGAGCAGCTTCCGTCCGTCTGGGGCGACACTCACGAAGTTGATCGTACGCCTGACCGGATCTCGCGCTCGGGACTGGGCAGGGCGGCTCAGCCGAACCGGGTGGTGGTGAACTCGGGCGCCAGCGATGCGCTGCCGGACGCTACACGCTCGATGTCGTGGGCGGTGACCGGGAGGCTTCCGTCCAGGGCCGCCATGACCGCCGTAGTGACCGCTGGGGTGACCTCGTCGACTGTGACATCGCGGCCGAGTTCGCGCGAGAGCGTCGTCACGCCGGCGTCGTGGATACCGCACGGAACGATGTTGTCGAAACCGCTCAGCGCGGCGTTGCAGTTGAGAGCGAAGCCGTGCATCGTGACCCCACGCTGGACTCGCACGCCGATTGCGGCGATCTTGCGCTCGGGCAGCCACCGCCCGTCGACCGTCGCGGCGGGAAGCCACACACCCGAGCGGCCCTCGACCCGGCCGCACAGCAGACCGAGGTCGGTGCACACAGTGATCAGTGCTTGTTCGATCCGCCGCACGTAGCTGACGACGTCGACGGGTTCGGCGAGCTTGACGATGGGGTAGCCGACCAGCTGCCCCGGGCCGTGCCAGGTGATCTTGCCGCCGCGGTCGACGTCGATGACCGGGGTGCCGTCGACTGGCCGGTCCTCCGGAGCGGTCCGGCGGCCGGCCGTGTAGACGGCGGGATGCTCGAGGAGGAGCAGCGTGTCGGGTCCCAGGTCGTCCGCGCGAGCGGTGGCGAGAACCCGCTGATGCTCCCAGGCCTGCATGTAGTCGACGTGTCCGAGGAGTTCGACGGACACCGGCTGGGAACTGGATCGGGCCGACGCGGTGGTACTGCGCATGGGATAGACGTTACGCCCGCCGACCCGATGGTCCGTCACGGCTCGAGCGCGTACGCGAGGGCCGCGTCGATGCTCGGGTGCAGGAACGAGAATCCCGCCTGTTCGAGGGCGGCCGGGACGGCGCGTTGTCCGGTCAGCACTGCCTCACGGCCGAATTCGCCGATCATTGCGGTAACCGCGAATCCCGGCACCATCCACGGCGCCGGGCGGCGGAGTGCGCGCCCCATGGCCGCATTGAACCGTGCGTTCGTGACGGGTTCCGGTGCGCACAGGTTCACCGGCCCTTGGACCTCGCCGTGGGTCAGGACGAACTCGATGGCGGCCACCTCGTCGGCGAGGGAGATCCACGACATGTACTGGCGGCCGCTCCCGAGCCGGCCACCGAGGCCGAACGAGTACAGCCGTCGCAAGCGGCCGAGCATCCCGCCGTGCGGAGACAGTACGGTCGCGGTGCGGATCGACACGGTGCGGACCCCGCCGTCGTAGGCAGGGGTGGTCGCGTCCTCCCAGTCCTGACAGACCTGCGCGAGGAAACCGCTGCCCGCCGACGAGCGCTCGTCGACAATCCGGTCTCCGGTGTCGCCGTAGTACCCGACGGCGCTGCCGTTGACGAGGACCGGCACCTGAGCCTCGACCACTGCATGCGCCAGCACGTCCGTCGTGGTGAGCCGACTATCGCGGATGGCCTGCTTGTAGGCCCCCGACCAACGCTTGTCGCCGATGCCCGCGCCGCACAGGTTGACCACTGCGTCGGCGCCGCGCAGCGCGCCCGCGTCGACGAACCCGGTCTCCGGATTCCACTCGAACTCGTCGCGGCCGGCCGGCGCGTGTCGCACAAGACGTGCGACGTCGTGGCCGGCGCCGCGCAGGGACTCGACGAGCGCCTTCCCGATCAGGCCGGACGATCCGGCGACGATCACACGCATGGCGTCCTCCTCGCTCTCGAACACACCGCTCTCGAACACACCGCTCTCGAACGCACAGAGGGGCACCATCCCTCGCGAGATGGTGCCCCTCGGTGAAGTATCACGTCGAGTTCGTGGCCCGGGGCCCTACAGTCCCAGGTCGGCCTCGAACGCCGCCTCCTCGAGGCGTTGCTTGATCGTCGTCAGGAAGCGACCCGCGTCTGCGCCGTCGACCAGGCGGTGGTCGTAGGTGAGCGGCAAGTAACACATCGAGCGGACGCCGATGGACTCGTTGCCGTTCTCGTCCTGCAGGACGACCGGACGCTTGACGATCGCGCCGGTACCCAGCATCGCCGCCTGCGGCGGAACCAGGATCGGGGTGTCGAACAGGGCGCCCTGGCTGCCGATGTTGGTGATCGTGAAGGTGCCGCCGGCCAACTCGTCCGGCTTGAGGCCACCGGACCGGGCGCGCTTGGCGATGTCGGCGATCGCGCGGGCGAGGCCGGCCAGCGAGAGGTCACCTGCGTTGTGGATCACCGGTGAGAGCAGGCCCTGCTCGGTGTCGACGGCGATGCCCAGGTGCTCGGCCGGGTGGTAGGTGATCTGCTTGGTGTCCTCGTCGTAGCTCGCGTTCACGTTCGGGTGAACCTTGAGCGCCTCGACGACAGCCTTCGCGAAGAACGGCAGGAAGGTGAGATTCACGCCCTCGCGCTCGGCGAACTCGTCCTTGGCCTGCGCACGCAGTGTCGCGATCTTGGTGACGTCGACCTCGAAGGTCTGGGTCAACTGTGCCGTGGTCTGCAGTGACTCGCGCGTCTTGACCGCGGTGATCTGGCGGATGCGGTTGGCCTTTTGCGTGGTGCCGCGTAGGTGCGCCAACTCCGGACGGACCCCGGCGGTGGCGGCCGGCGTCGGAGCGGCCGGAGCGGCGGCCGGCGCGGGTGCGGGTGCGGGAGCTTTCGCGGCCTCGGCTGCGGCGAGGACGTCCTGCTTGCGGATGCGGCCGCCGACACCGGTGCCCTTGACCGTCGACAGGTCGACATTGTTGTCCGCCGCGAGCTTGCGCACCAGCGGGGTTACGTACGGGGTAGCGCCGGCCGACGACGGCTTGGTGACCGGGGCAGCAGGTGCCGGGGCGGCGGGGCCGGCTGGTGCCGGGGCGGCGGGGGCGGCAGCTGCAGGGGCAGGCGTGGGCTGCGGAGTGGGGGCCGGTGCCGGCGGGGGAGCCGAAGCAGCCGGGGCGCCGGAACCGACGACAGCGAGCTGGCCACCCACGCCGACGACGTCGTCCTCCTGCGCGCTGATCTCCAGCAGCACGCCGGCGACGGGTGAGGGGATCTCAGTGTCGACCTTGTCGGTGGAGACCTCGAGGAGCGGCTCGTCCACGGCGACTTCGTCACCGACGGCCTTGAGCCAGCGGGTGACGGTGCCCTCGGTGACCGACTCACCGAGCTCAGGCATGGTGACCGAGGTGGACGCGGATCCGGCGGGAGGAGTCGGGGCAGGAGCGGGAGTCGTCGGTGCCGGAGCTTGAGCGGCGGGCGCAGGGGAGGGCTCGGCAGCTGCGGGAGCCTGCGCTGCAGGTGTCTGTACGGCCGGAGCAGCGGCGGCGGGCGCGGCAGCCTCGCTGGCATCACCGATCACGGCCAGCTCTCCACCAATCGGGACGACGTCGTCCTCCTGCGCGACGATCTTCGTCAGGACGCCGGCGGAGGGGGACGGGATCTCGGTGTCGACCTTGTCGGTCGAGACCTCGAGGAGCGGCTCGTCTACTTCGACCGTGTCCCCTTCCTGCTTGAGCCACCGCGTGACAGTTCCCTCGGTGACAGACTCACCAAGGGCTGGCATCTGGACGGAGAAGGCCATTTCGTTTGACTCCTCGACTGTTGTGTTCAGGTTGTTGAGTTTTTGTCGACTTGTGGTCGAAGACCATTGTGCTCGAGATGCCCCGAGATGCACGGTTGCGGTGACAATACGACGATTCCGAGGTGCTTCACACCGATGGTGTGCAGGGCCTCGGAGTCGTCGTGCGCCGTGCTTCGCCCATCCTTTCATTGATGCGCCGACCGCGTGTCGCGCGGGGCGTGTCATCTGGACTTCTCGCCGCCGACCGTTTCGACTGGCAAAATCGGACAGATCGCCCCGCAGTTGGCCTGCGTGGCAGGGAGGAGAGGTTCACGTGGGGCTGTTCGACAGGTTCACTCGCGCCAGGGCGCGAACGGTTTCGGCCGAGGTGTCCGACGCGCGTCACCTCGCAGACTGGGCTCGCTCGCGCTACGGCGTAGAGGCGTTCATCGAACCGGAGACCACGGTGACCGAGCTGACGGTGGTCCTCGTTGCGGCAAACGGGGAGTGGACGCGTCGCAAGGTCGGCGGTGAACGCGGTGCCAGGCGGCTCGGCCAGGAACTTCATATTCCCGTCTACGACGTCCGCAAGACCGGCTACCCGCAGCGGATGCGTGACTACGACGCCCGGCAGCGGATCGAGCGCAAGCGCGCCCGCGCCCGCGAGTTCGAGTGACGGGCAGCGGGACTTCCTCGCCACGCCGCCCGTTGCCGCCGCCTCCAGCCCAGGCGGGCGATGTCCTCTAGCCGTGGCCGGCGATGTCCTCTAGCCGTGGTCGGCGATGTCCTCGAGAACCGAGATCATGGTCCGAACCGGCACGCCGGTGCCGCCCTTGCCGGTGTACCCGAACGGCCCGCCGGTATTGAACGCCGGCCCGGCGACGTCGATGTGCGCCCACTGCACACCGTCTGCGACGAACTCCTTCAGGAAGATTGCTGCCGCAAGCATGCCCCCCGAGCGGTGTGAGGTGACGTTGGCCAGGTCCGCGACTCGAGACTTCAGGTCGGTGCGCAATTCGGCAGGCAGGGGCATGGGCCAGGCGTTCTCGCCTACTTCCTGTGAGATCGCGGCGACCCGGTCCCGGAATTCGTCGGTGCCCATGACACCGGGCGTGCGATTACCGAGCGCCACCACCTGCGCCCCCGTGAGCGTGGCCGTGTCGATCAGATAATCGGGCGCGTCCTCGCAGGCCCGCAAGATCGCGTCGGCGAGGATCAGGCGGCCCTCGGCATCGGTGTTGATGACCTCGACGGTGGTGCCGTCGTACTGGGTAAGGACGTCACCAGGGCGTTGCGCCGTAGCCGAGGGCATGTTCTCCGCCATCGGCACCCACGCCGTGACATCGACTGGCAGGCCCAGCTTGGCGGCGAGCACGACCGTCGCGACGACGGCGGCGGCACCACCCATGTCGGAGGTCATGTTCTCCATACCTGCGGCCGGCTTGATCGAGATGCCGCCGGTGTCGAACGTGACGCCCTTGCCGACGAGCGCGACCTTCTTGACACCGCGACGCTTCTTGGCCGAGTACGTCATCTGTACCAGGCGCGGCGGGCGAGACGATCCCTGGCCGACCCCGATGATCCCGCCGAACCCGGCCTTCGCGAGTTGCTTCTCGTCCAACACTTTGACCGTCAGCCCGGCGGCGGTGCCGACGGCCTTCGCTCGGGCAGCGAACTCGGAGGGGAAGAGGTGGCTGGGCGGGGTGTTGACGAGTTCACGGGCGGTGGCGACGGCCTCGGCAATCGCCGCCGACCTTGCCAGCGCGTCCTTGGACGTCTTTGCGCGCGGCGATTCGACGAGCAGTTCGACACGAGCGAGCGGCAATCCGTCGCCGTCCGGCGCGGACTTCGACTTGAATTCGCCGAAGTCGTACGCGCCGAGGTAGAAGCCCTCGGCCGCGGCACCGAGATCCGTATCGGAGAGCGTGGTTGCGGCCGTCGTGACACCGGAAAGGGCACGCGCAGCGACACCGGCAGACTTGCGGACCTGCTCCGCGTCGATCTCGTCGGCGGCGCCGAGTCCGACAGCGAGCACGCTCGACACAGGCAACTCGGTGGGGGCCGGGACACGGGTGAGTTCCTCCACCTTGCCGGTGGCGCCCACCGACTGCAGGTCGTCGACCAGATCCGCAAGTACCTGTTCGTCCACCCCGGCGCCAACCAGCGCCTCGGGGCCGTCGGAACCGGTAGCCAGACCGATCACGAGAACGTCGACCCGCTTGCCGAGCGAACCGGAGAGCACCAGTTCGGGGCCCAGAAGGCGGGAGGGGAAAGCGGTTGCGGGCACGAGTATCTCCTGCGTGTGACGATGCGAGTAGGGAAACGTGATGACCGAAGTCCGATGTTAGTGCCCAGAATGCGGTGCGGGAGTGCCGGCGGCGTCGGCTAGCGTTGTCGCCCATGAGCGACGCGCAGCTGCTTCGGGGTCCCATCCATTCCGTCCACGTCGACCTCGGTGCCACATTTGCACCGTTCGGCGGGTGGGAGATGCCAGTCTCGTACGCCGGTACCGTCGCCGAGCACACCGCTGTGCGTGAGTCGGTGGGCGTGTTCGACGTGAGCCACCTCGGTAAGGCGCTCGTCAAGGGTGCCGGCGCAGCGGGCTTCGTCAACTCGACCCTCACCGCCGATCTCGCCAAGATCGGACCGGGCCGGGCCCAGTACACGCTGTGCTGCACCGAAACAGGCGGAGTCGTCGATGATCTGATCGCCTACTACGTCGCCGACGACGAGGTGTTCCTCGTGCCGAACGCAGCCAACACCGCCGATGTCGTCGCGCGTCTGCAGGCCGTCGCGCCGGTGGGGCTCGAGATCACCGATCAGCACCGCGACTACGGTGTGTTCGCTGTCCAGGGGCCGAGGTCCGCCGAGGTCCTCACGGCACTGGGTCTGCCCACCGACATCCCGTACATGGCCTTCGTGGACGCCGATTGGAACGGCGCGCCTGTCCGGGTGTGCCGCAGCGGCTACACCGGTGAGCGGGGCTACGAACTGGTGCCGCGCTGGGCCGACAGTGAGGCGCTCTTCCGGGCGTTGGTCGACGCCGTCCGCGCCCACGGCGGTGAGGTCGCGGGCCTGGGCGCCCGCGACACCCTCCGAACCGAGGCGGGTTACCCGCTGCACGGGCACGAACTGTCGCTCGAAATCTCTCCGCTGCAGGCGCGGTGTGGCTGGGCGATCGGATGGTCCAAACCCCAGTTCTTCGGCCGCGATGCGCTCGTCGCAGAGAAGGAGGCCGGCCCGGCCCGGCGTCTGTGGGGGATCAAGGCCCTCGACCGGGGGGTGCTGCGTCAGGGGCAGGCCGTCTCGCGTGACGGTGCCGCGATCGGGGAGACGACGTCGGGCACGTTCTCGCCGACTTTGAAGGTCGGCATAGCGCTTGCCTTGCTCGACACCTCCGCGGACCTGTCGGCCGGCGACGAGGTCACCGTCGACGTGCGTGGACGTACCCTTCGCTGCGAGGTCGTCACCCCTCCGTTCGTGCCGGTTCACACCAAGTAACGCTCCATACCTGGCAAGCGGCGAATCTCCGTTCGATAGGATTCCGGCTCATGACAGACGGCCTCGAATTCGTGCTCACCCAGCATCCTTCCCCCGCGACCGACGAGGCGCGGCGCGGGATTCTGGAGTCGCCCGGGTTCGGCCGGTACTTCACCGATCACATGGTCTCGATCATGTACACCGAGGGCCGGGGTTGGCACGACGCCGAGGTTGTGCCGTACGGCCCCCTCGAGCTCGACCCTGCCGCGATGGTGCTGCACTACGGGCAGGCGATCTTCGAGGGCCTCAAGGCGTACCGTCAGCCGGACGGCAGTATCGGGTCGTTCCGTGTCACCGCCAACGCCGAGCGCATGCGCGACTCGGCTCGCCGGCTGGCGATGCCGGAACTGCCCGACGAGCTGTTCGTGGGTTCTATCGAAGCGCTGCTCGAGGTGGACGAGGCGTGGGTTCCCGCCGCCGGCAGCGAAGACGCGTTGTACTTGCGTCCTTTCATGTACGCCAGCGAGGTCGGTCTGGGCATTCGTCCGGCCAAGCAGTACCGCTACCTGCTGATCGCGTCTCCGGCTGGCGCCTACTTCCCGCGCGGGGTCAAGCCCGTGAGTGTGTGGCTGTCGCGCGAGTACGTGCGGGCCGCCCCAGGCGGCACCGGAGCCGCCAAGTTCGCCGGCAACTATGCGGGGTCCCTGCTCGCGCAGGCGGAGGCCGCAAACCATGGCTGCGACCAGGTGGTGTGGCTCGACGCGATCGAGCGCAAGTATGTCGAAGAGATGGGTGCGATGAACCTGTTCTTCATCTTCGGCTCGGGCCCCGAGGCTCGCTTGGTGACGCCTTCGCTGTCCGGATCGCTGCTGCCGGGCATCACCCGGGACTCTCTGGTGACTCTCGCGACCGATGCCGGTTTCGCTGTCGAGGAGCGCAGGATCAGTACCGATGAGTGGACCGAGAAGGCTCTGTCGGGGGAGCTCACCGAGGTGTTCGCGTGTGGCACCGCAGCCGTCATCACCCCTGTCGCCTGGGTCAAATCAGCCGAGGGCGAGTTCACGATCGGCGACGGCGAGCCCGGCAAGATCTCGATGGCACTACGCGACACTCTCACCGGCATCCAGCGTGGCACTTTCGCCGACACCCACGGCTGGATGACCACGCTGCGCAACGCGCCTGCGCACGACGGACAGGGGGTTGGCTGACGGGCCTGTCGGCCGATGGTTCGGGAACTGGCCGTTGGCCCGTCAGCCTCCGAGCAGGAACCCGACAGCGGTCGCCGCGACCGTGAACTCGACAGCGGCGCCGAGCACGTCGCCGTTGATGCCTTCGAAGCGCCGGACGCAGTGCCGCACCAGCAGCACGGCGGCGGCCAGGGCCACGGCCACCACGAGCGGGCCCTGCCACCACCGGTCCGGGACCGCCCACGCGGCGGCGACGACCAATGCCGTGCCCCACATCGCCGCAGCCCACGACGGCTGAGAACCTGCCACAAGCGCACCGAAACCGTGTTCACTGGACGCGGGAATCCCACGGCGGCAAGCGAATACGACCGCGACCCGCCCCGCAGTGAGGGCGACGGCCACCGCGAACCAGGAGCTGTAGGCCGCCAGTGTCCCGAAGGCTAGAGCTTGGACGCCGATCGTCACGACCAGCGCGGTGACCCCGAATGGGCCGGCACTGCCGCTGTGCATGATCTGGCGTGCCCGCTCGGGCGGCCCGTAGCAACCGAGGCCGTCGGCGGTGTCGGCGAGACCGTCGATGTGCATGCCGCGGGTGACAAGTGCCAGGGCCCCGACGGTCAGCAGGCCCGCGAGTGCCGGTTCGAGGCGGCCCCACTGCAGCAGCCAGAGCAAGCCGGCCGCGACAGCCCCTAGTACCACGCCCACCACGGGGGCCGCGGCGATTGCGCGTCGGCCCTCGGGGCGACCGATGTCGCGCGGGCCGCGGACCGGCAGCACCGTCAACCAGGACAGGGCCAGTGCCAGCCCGGTGACCGCGCTCCGCACGATCAGTCCGATCCCGTTCCGGCGTCCACGGCTGGGTGGTGTTCGGCGTCCACGGCTGGGTGGTGTTCGGCGTCCACGGCTGGGTGGTCTTCGGCGTCCACGGCTGGGTGGTCTTCGGCGTCCACGGCTGGGTGGTCTTCGGCGTCCACGCCGGTGTTGTCGCTCACGCCGGCCTCGGCGAACGTCGCCATGTGCGCCAGAGTTGCCACGGCCCCCTGGAGCACCGGCAGGGCCATGATGGCGCCCGAGCCCTCGCCGAGGCGCATGTTCAACTCGAGAATCGGTTCGAGACCGAGGTGCCGCAGGGCGATCGTGTGGGCCGGTTCGGTGGAGCGGTGGCCGGCGACCCACCACTCGCGAGCGCCGGGGGCGAACTCCTCGGAGATGAGCGCGGAGGCGGTGACGACGAGACCGTCGAGGATTACCGGTGTGCGGCGGACGGCGGCCTGCGCGAGGAACCCGGCCATCGCGGCCAGGTCGGCTCCCGAGACCGTACGGAGCAGACCGACGGCGTCGCGGGTGTAGGAGCGCGCTCGCCGCAATCCATCACGGATAGCGGCCGTCTTGAGCATCCATCCGGCGTCATCGATGCCGGTGCCGCGTCCGACGGCAGCGACCGGCTCGGTGTCTGTGATCGCGGCGATCAGGGTCGCGGCAGGCGTCGTATTGCCGATGCCCATGTCACCGACGATCAGCAGGTCGGCACCGGAGTCGACCTCCTCATCGGCGATCGCACGGCCCGCCGCGATCGCGCGCAGGGTCTCCTCGTCGGTCATCGCGTCCTCGCGGTCGATCGACCCGGACGACCGGCGCACCTTGTAGGCCGAGACCGACGGGTCGGTATCCGCGTCGACCGCCATATCGAGCACGCGCACCCCGGCACCGGCGTTGTCGGCGAGCACGTTGATCGCCGCCCCGCCGGCGCGGATGTTCGCGACCATTTGGGCTGTTACCTCGGTCGGAAACGCCGATACTCCGCCCTGCGCGATGCCGTGGTCGCCGGCGAACACGATCACGCGGGGTCGTTGGAACATCCGGGGTGGGCAGACGCCCTGGCAGGAGGCCACCCACACGGAGAGCTCCTCGAGTCGGCCCAGTGAGCCGGACGGCTTGGTCAGCAGTACCTGTCGGGCCTGCGCCTGTGCTCGGATCTCGGGGTCCGGCGGAGCGGGTGGTTCGAAGTCGGGAGCCGGCGGAATCACGGATTCGCTTGTCACGCTGGGGCCTTTCATTCTCGGCGGCCTTTCATTCTCGGCTTCGATCACTTGAGCGTCAGGGCGATACCGGCGACTACGAGGAGCACGTCGTCGCACACGGAGGCAAGGCGGGAATTGAGAGCGCCGATCTCGTCGCGGAACAGTCGGCCCGATCGGGTTTGGGGGATCACGCCCAAACCGACCTCGGGGCTGACCAGCAGCAACCGGCCGTCGAAGCCGGACACGGCTGCGACAAGCGCATCGATGCGGGCCGCGATCGCACCGCGCGGGGCCGCCCAGGCCGAGGCGTCGTCGAGTTCACAGGTCAGCCACGTGCCCAGATCATCGACGAGCGTCGGTGGGTGTGGACCGGGTGCGTCGAGGAGGTCGACGAGGCTGCCGTCGGCGCCGATCTCGACCGTCGCCCACGACGCCGGTCGCCTGCGGCGGTGCAGATCGATCCGAGCCGCCCAGTCGTCGTCACGCGGATCGTGGCGGGCAGTCGCCACGTACCGGACCGCGGTGTGCTCGTCGAGGTCGGCGAGCATGCCTTCCGCTCGAGCCGACTTGCCGGACCGGGCGCCGCCGAGCACGAGTGTGCGGCGAGAGGAGAGCGGATCGGGGGAGGGCACGAGGGTAGACGCTACCAATCGAGTCGGGCCGGTCTGATCTGTGCGAGAACCGGCCCGCAGCGCAAATGGTTCAGACGGCGTCGCCGGGGCCGACGCGCGGCTTGGGTGCGCGCATCTTGCGGATCTGTGACGCCCGGACGAACGCGTACCAGCCGAGGCGGAAACCACCGTCGGTGGAGTCCGGGAAGCGTTCGCGGACTCTGTTGTTGATCATCCGGCCGAGGAAGTAGCCCTCGCCCGCCATGAACAGCATCAGGACGAGCATGCCGAGGGTGACGTAGTTCTGGATCACGGGATTGAGGAACATCGCCATGATCAGGATCAGGGCGAGCGGCATGAACAGCCCGACCAGGTTGCGGCGGCTGTCGACGAGATCGCGTGCGAACGCCCTGACCGGGCCCTTGTCGCGAGGGAGCAGGTACTTGTCCTCGCCGGCGAGCATCCGGGCGCGACGGTCGGCCGACTCGGCGCGTCGCTGGGCGGCGGCCGCTTTGCGTTCCACCTTGTTGCCGCGGTTGGCCCTGCGGCGAGCGCGGGCTTCTTTGGCCGTGAGCGGTGCAGGCGCAACCGGACCGCGGCGCTTGGCAGTGGCTTCGCGGCGCTTGGGGGTGGGGCGGCCCTTGCCCGGCGTCGATGCTCCGGCGGTCTCGGTCGCCCCCGATGTTTCGGGCGGCTCGGACGTCGTAGCGGTCGACTCGATGACCTCGGCGTCACGCTTATCGGAATTGTCGGAGTCGCCTCGGCGTAGCAGCTTCACGTCACCAGGTTATTGGATGACGGTCCTTCTGGCGAAAGTGACTGTGGCCGACACCTCAGGACGAGCGGAGAAATGCCGTGGTCGGGCGGTCGCCATACACTGCGCTGATGCGCGTGCTGATCGCCCCCGACTCGTTCGGCGAAACCCTCACTGCGGTACAGGCAGCCGACGCGATGGCCGCCGGGTGGTCGGCCGCGCGGCCCGGTGACGACGTCGTCCTCGCGCCGCAGTCCGACGGGGGCCCGGGGTTCGTCGACGTGATCGCGGGCACCGTCAGTGATCTCCAAACAGCTGATCTCGACGCGACTGGTGCCCGGACGACCGGCATCCGTACGACGTGGGTCGACGGACCGCTGGATAGCCCTACTGATGCCCGGTGGGCCCTTGTCGAGGGCGTCGCGTACATCGAATCGGCGCAGGCCGTCGGGCTTGCACTGCTCGAGGTACCGCCGACCCCGGAGACCGCGCTGCACGCCCATAGCCGAGGCGTGGGGCAGCTGATCGCAGCCGCGATCGATGCGGGGGCTCAGCGGATCGTTGTCGGACTCGGCGGCAGTTGCTGCACCGATGGCGGACGCGGCATGGTGACGGCGCTCGACGGTCTCGATCGCGCTCGGCAGCGGCTCGACGGGATCGACGTCGTCGCAGCCACCGACGTCGAGCATCCGCTGCTCGGTGAGCACGGTGCCGCCCGGGTCTTCGGACCGCAGAAGGGCGCCGACGGTGCCGCGATCGAGATCCTCGAACAGCGCAACGCCGCGTGGGCGGCCGAACTACGCGAAGCGTGCGGCCGTGATGTCGACGATCTGCCCGGCGCGGGCGCGGCCGGTGGGATCGGCGCCGCACTGTTTGCGCTCGGTGCCGCCAGGGAGTCGGGTGCAGCGGTCGTCGCCCGGTTCACCGACCAGGCCCGTCAGGTCGCGTCGGCAGACGTGGTGCTCACCGGCGAGGGGAGATTCGACCAGCAGTCGTTGCGCGGCAAGCTCGTCACCTCGCTGTCCCGCACTGCGGCGGTCGCTGGGGTGCCGGCCATCGTGATCGCCGGTCAGGTCGACGTCGACGACGAGGCGGCCCGGGAGGTCGGGATCGTGGCGGCCTTCTCGGTCACGGATTTCGCTGGATCCGTCGAGCAGGCCATGGCCGAGGCCGCCGGCCAACTCGAGGCGTTGACCTCGAGGGTCGGTGATGAATGGAAGGGGTAGAGGGCTCGGTCCAGTCCGGGCCGGGCCAAGAGGAATAGGGGGGCGCGGAGTACCGTTGAAGCGGTCACGGGTTTGATACGAGCGACAGGGAGAGCCGATGACTGTGCAGAACGAGACCGCCACGCACGGCGTCACGATGACCGAGGCTGCGTCTGCGAAGGCGAAGGCGCTGCTCGATCAAGAGGGGCGCGATGACCTTGCGCTGCGCATTGCCGTGCAGCCCGGTGGTTGCGCGGGTCTGCGCTATCAGCTGTTCTTCGACGACCGCGCGCTGGACGGTGACCTCGTCGTCGAGTTCGGAGGTGTCAACCTCACCGTCGATCGGATGAGTGCTCCCTACGTCGACGGTGCCTCCATCGACTTCGTCGACTCCATCGAGAAGCAGGGCTTCACGATCGACAACCCGAACGCGACCGGATCGTGCGCCTGCGGCGATTCCTTCAACTGAGTCCGATACGGCCTCAACGATGCTCCTGACGCGGAGTCCGCTACACCGGCGGGCTCCGCGTCGGACTATATTCCGCCGGGACGCAGCTTCCGGCGCCATCCGAGACCAGTACTGCCACCAGAGACCAGAGCTGAAAGGCACACTCGCGTGACCATTGCGGTAACCGGTTCAATCGCCACCGACCACCTGATGCGGTTTCCGGGCCGCTTTGCCGATCAGTTGCTCGCCGACCAGCTCGCGCACATCTCGCTGAGCTTTCTCGTCGACGACCTTGTGATCCGCCGCGGTGGCGTCGGCGGCAACATCTCCTACGCGATGGGCGTGCTGGGCGGTTCGCCGTTGTTGGTCGGCGCGGTCGGTGCCGACTTCACCGACTACCGGGCATGGCTGGAATCGAACGGCGTCGACTGTAGTGCGGTGCGCATCTCGGATGACGCGCACACCGCCCGGTTCGTTTGCACCACCGACGACGACATGGCGCAGATCGCCTCCTTCTACCCGGGCGCTATGAGCGAAGCCCGTGACATCGAACTCGCGGCAGTCGCGAAGACCGCCGGTGGCCTCGACCTGGTGCTGATCGGTGCCAACGACCCCGACGCCATGCTCCGCCACACAGACGAGTGCCGACTGCTCGGCATCCCGTTCGCGGCCGACCCGTCCCAGCAGCTCGCCCGACTGTCCGGCGACGATGCCAAGCGACTGATCGAGGGCGCGACGTACCTGTTCACCAACGAGTACGAGTGGGGTCTGCTTCAGCAGAAGACCGGGCTGTCGGAGGAAGAGATCCGGGCGCAGGTCGGGATGCGGGTCACCACCCTCGGCTCGAAGGGCGTCGAGATCGTCGACGCCGACGGCAACTGGGTCCGCGTCGGCGTGGTGCCCGAGCGTGGGAAGGTCGACCCAACGGGCGTGGGCGACGCGTTCCGTGCCGGGTTCCTGCTCGCGCATTCGGGTGGACTGAGCGCGGAACGCTCCGCTCAGCTCGGCTCGCTCGTTGCCGTGTACGTACTGGAGACGGTCGGCACCCAGGAGTGGACCCTTGACCGCGACGACGCGGTCAAGCGGCTGACCGAGGCCTACGGCAGGGAGTCGGCCGACGAGATAGCCGCGCTGCTGCTGCCGTAGGTGAAGACGGACGGTTCCGCCCTCAGAGACTGACGGGGTAGAGCGGCTCCTGGATCTGCGGAACGATGCGCTGCTCGACGAAGATGCCGTGCCAGACCATGAACGTCAGGATCGTCCACAGTCGGCGGCTGTGATCCGACGAACCGTCACGGTGCTCGGTCAGCATCCGGGTGATCGCGGCCTTGTCGAAGATGTGGTCGGTGCCCGACTCCACGATCTGCTGGTGTGCCCAGTCGAACAACTCGGTTCCGCGCAGCCAGTGTCGTAGCGGCACCGGAAAGCCCAGCTTCGCGCGGTGCAGCACATGAGGCGGCACGATTCCTTCGAGCGCCCGCCGTAGTGCGTACTTGGTGGTCGACGGCGCGGACGCTGCTCGCTTCGTTCGCCTGGTCGTGATCTTCTGGTCCAGCGGCACCCGGGACGCGACCGCGAACACCTCGGGGTCGAGGAAGGGGACGCGCAGTTCGAGGGAGTTCGCCATCGTCATCTTGTCGGCCTTGACGAGGATGTCGCCGCGCAGCCACGTGAACAGGTCGAGGTGCTGCATGCGTGCCACGGGATCCCAGCCGCGCGACTGCGCGTAGATCGGCGCCGTCACGTCCTGGTGCGTCCACTCGGGCCGGAAGTCCCGCAGGGCTGCCCGCAACTGAGCGTCGCTGAAGCTGCGTGCGTTGCCGTAGTACCGTTCTTCGAGGGTCATCGAGCCGCGATGCAGCAGGCTCTTGCCGCGCGTGCCCTCGGGGATCCGATCCGACAGTTTGCCGGCCGCGCGGCGCAACACAGTCGGCAGGTGGTCGAACGGCCGAAGCGAGATCGGCTCGCGGTAGATGGTGTAGCCGCCGAACAGTTCGTCGGCGCCCTCGCCCGAGAGCACCACCTTGACGTGCTTGCGGGCCTCTTTCGCGACGAACCACAGCGGGACCAGTGCCGGGTCGGCGACCGGGTCGTCGAGATACCACACGATCTCGGGAATGGCGGCCGCGAACTCAGCGGGGCTCACGACCTTGACCACGTGCCGGGCGCCGATCGCTGCCGCGGACTCGGCCGCGACGTCGACCTCGGAATAGCCCTCGCGTTCGAAGCCGGTCGTGAACGTGATCAGGTTCGGGTTGTGCCGCATGGCGAGCGCCGCGATCGCCGTCGAGTCGATGCCGCCCGACAGGAACGAGCCCACGGTGACGTCTGCCCGCATGTGCTTGGCGACCGAGTCCTCGAGCGCCTCCGTGATCTCGCGGTAGCGGGACTGCTCGGAACCGGGAGCGAATGGCGCCGCCGGGAAGGTCGGTGTGAAGTATCGGGTGACCTCGGGCGCCTTTCCCGGTTCCAGGCGTGCGTAGCATCCCGATTCGAGGCGTCGGATCCGCGCGTGCAGCGTCTCGGGCTCGGGCACGTACTGCAGGACCGTGTAGTGCTCGATCGCCCGCGGATCGAGTTCGGTGTCGATCCCGATGACGTCGGCTAGTTCGAGCAAGCTCTTCTTCTCGCTACCGAAAGCGGTGCCGTTCGTTCCGGTCGCTATGAACAGGGGCTTGATGCCGAACGGGTCGCGTGCCAGGAACAGCTCACGGGTCTCGGTGTCCCACACCGCGAACGCGAACATGCCACGCAGCCGGCGGACCGCCTCGGCTCCCCAGTAGTGGTACGCGGCGACGATCGCCTCACTGTCGCCCTCGGTGTTGAACTCGGCGCCGTGATCCCTCGCCAGCTCTGCGCGAACCTCTAGGTAGTTGTAGATCTCGCCGTTGAAGGTGAGCGCGTAGCGCCCGGGGTTCTCCGGCGGACCCCAGCGCAACGGCTGGTGCGAGTGCTCGAGGTCGATGATCGACAACCGGTTGAAACCGAGGATCAGATCCTCGTCGTGCCACGTGCCGTGCTCGTCAGGACCACGATGGCGCAGGCAGTGCATGGCCCCGTCGACACGCGTGACTGCGTCGTCGCCGGTACCGTCCGTGGTGAGTAGTCCGAGCAGTCCGCACACAGCGTCGAGTCCCTCGATTCAGAGTCGTTTGTCGGTCCCGGCCCGACGGCTCCGGAGAGCGTCGGAATTCCCGAGGGAAGTATGCCGCAGTTTGCACGGGGGACGGGTCGGAGGGGACCGCGCTCTCAGCTGAATCCCAGGTCGCGCCGGTACGGTCGGCGGGCTCCGCTCCCGACTGCGGCGCCGTCCCCGACCCGGGAGTGGAGGTTGGGCGCGGTTGGTCTACGCTGCGTAGTAATTGGGCCTTCCCGTCGGGTGTGCCCTAGTGGAATTGCGGCGATCAGGAAGGCGTGAACGTGGCGCAAGGTCGGATCCTTCGGCGAGCCGGGCTGGCAGCATCTCTGGGTACAGCTGCCGTGCTGCTGTCGGGTTGCTCAATCGACAATTCGGTGCTTCGCTTCGGGTGGCCATCAGGAGTTACTCCGCAGGCCGAGCGTATGCGCGAACTGTGGACGTGGTCGGTCATCGCGGCCCTCGTCATGGGTGTCATCGTGTGGGGCCTTACCTTCTGGGTGGTCGTTTTCCACCGCAAGAAGAAGGACTCGCCGGAGTTCCCGCGTCAGACGGCATACAACGTGCCGCTGGAACTGTTCTATACGGCCGTTCCGTTCGTAATCATCGCCGTTCTCTTCTACTTCACCGTGGTTGTCCAGAACTACGTTTCGGAGAAGGAGGACAACCCGAACGTCGTTGTCGACGTCACTGCCTACCAGTGGAACTGGAAGTTCGGCTACCGCACCATCGACATGGGCGACGGCACCGCGAGGTACGAGGGCATCGACGAGGCCGCCACCGCCGCCGCACTCGCTGCATCAACGCCCGAGGGCGTGGACGAGGAGGGGCGGGAGATTGTCGGCCCGATCCACGGCAAGATCCCGCAGGATCTGTCCTACCTGCGCTACGACAAGATCGAGACCGTCGGTTCCAGCAACGAGATCCCGATCCTCGTTCTGCCGACCAACCGGAGCATCCAGTTCGAACTCGCTTCCGCCGATGTCATCCACTCGTTCTGGGTCCCGGAGTTCCTGTTCAAGCGTGACGTGCTCCCTAACCCCAAGGAGAACCACTCGGACAACGTCTTCCAGATCAGCGAGATCGAGAGGGAGGGTGCGTTCGTGGGCCGCTGCGCGGAAATGTGCGGCACCTTCCACTCGATGATGAACTTCGAGGTCCGTGCCGTGACGCCGGAGAAGTTCATGCAGTACATCGAGGCTCGCAAGTCTGTCGAGGAAGGCGGGCAGGGTCTGAGCACCGCCGAGGCGCTGGCGTCGATCGGTGAATCTCCCACCGCTACCTCGACCTCGCCGTTCAACACCGACCGCACTGCGCGCGAAGCATCGGCCACCGGCAACTGACGGCCCTAGTGCCCTGACCAAGGACAAGAACTGATATGAAGATCGAAGCCAAGCTCTTCGAGATCCTGACGGTGTTCTTCATTCTCGTCGCGATCGTCTACGGTGTCTTCACCGCTTACTCGCGCACCGGAATCGAATGGGCCGGCCTCACCGCGATCGTCCTGTCGGCTGGTCTGAGTCTGATCGTCGGAACATACTTCCGGTTCGTAGCGCGTCGCCTCGACGTTCGTCCCGAGGACTACGAGGAGGCAGAGGTTTCCGACGGCTCGGGCGATCTAGGCTTCTTCAGCCCGGGTAGCTTCTGGCCCATCCTGCTGGCCGGTGCCGCCGCGATCGCTGCGCTCGCGCTGGCCTTCTTCCAGGCGTGGATGATCGTCGCTGCGGTGGCCCTGGTGCTCGCCGCTGCCGCCGGCCTGGTCTTCGAGTACCACATAGGGCCGGAGAAGCACTAGCACCCTCCGATTCACCGAAGGCGCCGAACCCGTCCGGGGTTCGGCGCCTTCGGCGTTCCGGCCAGTCGGTGCTGCCTCGGTGATCCGTCGCGGACCGTTGCGTAGCGTCCGTCGCGAAACTCGTCGCCGTCGGGACCCCGATCGGTAGCGGTGTTGTCCGAGAATTGGGTGCGTCGGGGAATTGGGTGCGCCTGGAACCGCGGGCGGTGTCGGAGTGAGCGAAGGGATCGTGATGGCGACTGACATGCCGAAGGCTCTGCTGTTCGACGTCCAGGGAACAGCCGCCGAGTTTCACGCGACCGTGTCGGGTGTGCTTCGTGCCGTCGATGCCGGGCGCAACATCCGACAGGATTGGGAGGGGATCGTCGATCGCTGGCGCGCAGCGTACTTCGCATCCGTCGAGCACGCGTCGATCAGGGGAGGCGAGTGGGTATCCGTGCACTCGATGTACCGGGATGCGCTTGATGTCCTGTTGGACGAGTGGGGCGTGACCGGCTGGTCGGATGCCGATCGTGAGCGTGCGACGAGTGCATGGCGACGACTCGAACCGTGGCCGGACACGACTGCTGGCCTGGATCGGTTACGTGGACGGTTCACGATCGCCACGCTCTCCAACGCGGACGTTGCTGCGGTCGTGGAGATGTCGAAGTCCGGCGGCATGAGGTGGGACGCCGTGTTCACCGCGGAGATGGGCGGTGTGTTCAAGCCCGACCCGAGGATCTATCGCATGGCGGCCCGCTACCTGGGGTTTGCGCAACAAGACATCATGATGGTCGCGTGCCACAAATACGACCTGCGAGCGGCAGGGGAACTCGGCTTCCGGACGGCCTTCGTGGCCCGCCCGGTGGAGTTCGGCCCACACGGGGTCGTCGACACGACCTACGAATCGGATTTCGACGTCAACGCCGCGGACTTCCTCGATCTTGCCGATCAGCTCGGTTGCTGAAGCTCCGACGTTCCTTCAGGCACACCAGCTCTTCAGGAACACCAGCTCTTCAGGAACACCAGCTCTTCAGGAACACCGAGAACGGGAGAGGCCCCGAACCGGTATGGTTCGGGGCCTCTCCCGTTCGATCTCTGGCGAACTAGTGCGCCTCGCCGTTGCCGGAGCCGTCTCCGCGGGCGCGGTCCTGGTACTCCGTGAGAACACGCATCTGCTCGTGCTCTGCGGCGTGCTCGGCGGCCTCGAGCGCCTGGCTCTGTTCGACCGGGTCGGGGGTGACCCAGCTGCCCGAGCCGGGCTTGCCGGCCGAGCCGAGCCGGTTCATCTTCTTCGGGATCGGTGCACCCTGGTACTCCAGCGGGATCGGGTGGCCGTGATCGTCGACCGGTCCGAGCGGCTGGTGGATCTCGACGTACTCACCGTGCGGCAGTCGCTTGATGATGCCCGTCTCGATGCCGTGCTCGAGCACCGCACGGTCGCTGCGCTGCAGACCCAGGCAGAACCGGTAGGTGACGTAGTAGGCGATCGGAGGCAGGAGCACCATGCCGATGCGACCGATCCAGGTCATCGCGTTCAGCGAGATGTCCAGATGGTAGGCGATGATGTCGTTGATGCAGGAGAGGGTCAGTACCACGTAGAACGCGATGGCCATCGCGCCGATGCCGGTGCGGACCGGGACGTCCCGCGGACGCTGCAGCAGGTTGTGGTGCGCATCGTCCTTCGTGAACTTCTTCTCGATCCACGGGTACGCGATCAGCAGCGTGAACACGAGGCCCATGATCACCGCGACGGCGAACACCGCGGGGATGGTGTAGCGGTCGAACAGGTAGAACTCCCACGCCGGCCACAGGCGAGCCATGCCGTCGGTCCACATCAGGTAGAAGTCGGGCTGCACACCGGCCGACACCTGCGACGGGTTGTACGGGCCGAGGTTCCAGATCGGGTTGATCTGCAGCAAGCCGCCCATGAGGGCGAGGATGCCGAAGGTGAACGCGAAGAACGCACCACCCTTGAGGGCGAACACGGGGAGGATCCGAACCCCGACGACGTTCTGTTCCGTGCGGCCCGGTCCGGGGAACTGCGTGTGCTTCTGGTACCACACCAGCGCGAGGTGCGCGGCGATGAGGGCGAGCATGATGCCCGGGAAGAGCAGCACGTGTGCGACGTACAGGCGCGGGATGATCAGCGTGCCGGGGAAGTCTCCACCGAAGATCAGCCAGTGCAACCAGGTGCCGGCGATCGGAATACTGATCGTGATCCCGGACAGCGCGGCCCGGAGGCCCGTACCGGAGAGCAGGTCGTCCGGCAGCGAGTAGCCGAAGAAGCCCTCGAACATCGCCAGGATCAGCAGCAGCACGCCGATGACCCAGTTCGCCTCACGCGGACGACGGAACGCGCCGGTGAAGAAGATGCGCAGCAGGTGCACGATGATCGACGCGGCGAACAGCAGCGCGGCCCAGTGGTGGACCTGTCGCACGAACAGGCCGCCGCGAACCTCGAACGAGATGTTCAGCGTCGTCTCGTAGGCGCGGGACATCTCGATGCCGCGGAGCGGCTCGTATGCACCGTTGTAGGTGACCTCTGCCAATGACGGGTCGAAGAACAGCGTCAGGTAGACACCCGAGATCAGCAGAATGATGAAGCTGTAGAGCGCGATCTCGCCGAGCATGAAGGACCAGTGGCTCGGAAAGACCTTGTTGATCTGGCGCTTGAGGCCGGCTGAGAGGTGATAGCGCGAGTCGACAGCTTCTGCTCGCTCCGCCATCCGGGCCTGGGTAGTAGTACTCACGGTCGACGCTCCCAAAATGCCGGGCCGAGGGCTTCGATGAAGTCACCGTTGGCGACGAGGTAGCCCTCTTCATTCACAGTAATAGGCAGCTGCGGAAGGGGACGAGCTGCTGGTCCGAAGATCGGCTTGCCGTACTGCAGCGCGTCGAACTGCGACTGATGGCACGGGCACAGGATTCTGTTGGTCTGCTGCTCGTACAGCGAGGTGGGGCAACCGAGGTGCGTGCAGATCTTCGAGTAGGCAAAGTAGTCGCCGTAGTTGAAGCTCTCCTGGCCCTTGCGCTTGACAGCCCTCTCGGTGTCCTCGGTGCGCAGTCGGAGCAGCATCACGGAGTTGCGGATACCGCGCAGTGCCGCGAACAACTCGTGGTCGTTGCCACGCTCGGACTCACGGAACGGGAACACCGTCTCCATGGCGCCGGCGTCGAGGTCCTCGGGACGCACGAGCACGATGTCGTGCGGGCGGCCGGTGTCGCGACGCAGGTAGATCGTCTCGCCCGGGTAGCGGGGTGTCCAGCCGGACACCCACAGCGGGGAGTTGTCGCCCTGCGCCCACGGGTTCTTGATCATGCCGCCGAGGGGCAACACCGACATGATGCCGACCGCTCCGCCGCCGAAGATCAGGCTGCGCTTGATCATCTTGCGGCGACCGATCGTCGACTTGTCGAGGGTGTCGCCCAGCTGGGCCCCGAGGGTCTGCTTGTCGACCTCGGCGGAACCGCCGTCGTGGCGATCCTGGATCGAGACCTCTTCGGGAATGAACTTCTTGGTGTACTTCACCGCGCCGACGCCGACACTGAGGATCGCCACACCCATCGTCAGGCCGATGAGCGGGGTGTACAGGTTGTACGCCCAGTAGGTGTCCTCACCCGGTCCCGCCCACTGCCACGGCCAGAACAGGAAGATTCCGATGAAGGCGAGTGCCGAGAGTCCGGCGAGGATGAACCAGAAGGCCACCGAGCGCTCGGCGCGCTTCTCGGCCTTGGTGCCCTCGACCGGCCAGCGGTCGCGCTGGAACGCGACATCGACCCCATCGAGGTTTGTGCCGAGCTCGACGAGCTCGTCCCGGCTCATTTGAGCGAGTTCGTCGTCGGTGTACTTCTTCGGCGCATCGCCGCTGCCGGCGTCGCTCATGACCTTGCTCCGATCCACAGTGCTGCACCGACGACAGCGACGATGCCGACGACCCAAGCCACGACTCCCTCGGACGACGGTCCGAGACCGCCGAGGCCGTAGCCACCCGGGTCCGCAACCTCGCTCGAGTGCTTGACGTAGGCGATGATGTCCTCCTTCTCCTCGAGCGTCAGCTGACGATCGGAGAACTTGGGCATGTTCTGGGGGCCGGTGACCATGGCGGTATAGATCTGCTGCTCGTTGGCCGGATCCAGAACGGGCGCGTACTTGCCGGAGGACAACGCGCCGCCGCGGCCGGTGAAGTTGTGACACGACGCGCAGTTCATGCGGAACAGCTCGCTGCCGCGTGCGATGTCGTTGCCGCGCAACGACGACTGCGCGATCTCGCCGTTCTCGTCGCGGATGACGGTCGGGCCGCCACCCTGCGACTGGACGTAGGCGCCGATGGCGTCGGTCTGGCGGGCGTCGAACTTGGCGGGCTTGCGGGAAGCCTGCGCCTCGTTGCGGACGGCCGGCATACGACCGGACGATACCTGGAAGTACACGGCCGCCTCGCCGACACCGATCAAGCTGGGGCCGCGGTCCTGGACACCCTGCAGGTTCGCACCGTGGCAGGTGATGCAGGAGGTGTCGTAGAGCTGCTTGCCCTCGCGGATCAATGCCGCGGAGTCTTCGTCCGCTGTGGCGACCTGCGGCGTAGGCGTGAGCGCGGATGCGAGGAATCCAGCGCTGACCAGTCCCATCATGAGGATCAGCGCGCCTGTGACGCGACGGCGCAGCTTGCGCTGGCGGCGCGCCTTGGCGGCTGTGGCTCGGCTGGGCATGTCACCCTCGATTGCGGGAGGGGGGGATGAACTCATCTGTATCTGTATCCCTTTGGTATCTCGGGACGGCTGAAGCGTCAGGGGGCAGCCTGGTCGTTCAGCTGGCTAACGGATGAAATAAATCGTGGCGAACAGGCCGATCCACACAATGTCGACGAAGTGCCAGTAGTACGAAACAACGATCGCCGCAGTGGCCTGTGCAGGCGTGAACTTGCTGACCTTGGTGCGGACGATCAAGAAGACGAACGCAATCAGACCACCGATGACGTGCAGGCCGTGGAAGCCGGTCGTCATGTAGAAGACCGAGCCGTAGACGCTGCTCGAGATCGTGGTGCCGTCCTGCACCAGGGCGATGTACTCGTAGCCCTGGCCGAGCACGAAGAAGGTGCCCATCACGAGAGTGAGGATGTACCACCGCCGCAGGCCGTAGACGTCACCCCGCTCCGCAGCGAAGACGCCCATCTGGCAGGTGAAGGACGACGCGATCAGCACCAGCGTCACCGGCACGGCCAACGCGAGGTTGAGATGGGTCGGCTCCGGCGGCCAGTTCCCATTCGCCTGCGCTCGTGCAACGAAATACATGGCGAAGAGCCCTGCGAAGAACATGAGCTCGCTTGACAACCACACGATAGTGCCGACGCTGACCATGTTTGGCCGGTTCAGCGAGTGCACGCGCTGGGTGATTGCCGATCCTGAAGTCCCTACTGCGCTCGTCACGCACTGAAGTATGACGCCTTGTCGTAAAAGGCGGTAATCCGGGTCCTAACTCAGTGCGTCTGAGCACGTCATAAGCCGTTCGACCGGGGTGGGCGCCGTTCTCGGCCGACGTGACAATGTAGGCACATGGAACTCCGGCGCGGCATGGCTCGTTTGATAGGCGGAGTTCTGTCTCGACGCGCCCCGGCGCGACTGGACCGCACCCGCTCCGACCTGGTCGTGGTGGTCTCGGGTTTCGACGATGCGGAGGCATGCTCTACGGCGCTCGAACGTGGCATCGAAGACGACCCGGTGTGGGTCGTGGACGCAGACGCCGTGCTCCGTCACCACCTGCGTCTGCCGGCCGACGCCGTCCGGGGCGTACTAGATATCGCGGCCCAGGACGGCTACGCGCCGACCAGTGCTCCGGAGTCGGTGGCAGACGGTGTCGTCGTGCTCCGGCTCGAACGGGTCCAGGTGCTCGATGCCTTGCATTGCTCGCAGGAGCGCTCCCGAATGGTGGGTCTGGCGCAGCGACACGGCGGCACAGCGCTCGGCTGGGAGGGGCTGCAGCCGCACGCGGCACCCTGACTCCGGGCGTCGCGCACTAGGCTGCGGTGCGACTAGGCTCCACCGAGCGGTCGGTGGGCGAATGGCAGGAGGGGTCGGATGGTGCGGCGGTCGGCAGCACAAGGCATGGAGCGAGCGGCGGGCGCGACCGACCGGAGCTGGCCGGCCGTCCTCGGTGCGCTCACCGACGGCCGTGACCTCACCGCCGCCGATACCGCGTGGGCGATGGACGAGATCATGTCCGACAACGCGACCTCCGCGCAGATCGCGGCCTTCGGCGTCGCCCTGAAGATGAAGGGCCCGACGCCGGCCGAGTTGCGAGGCCTCGCCGACTCGATGCTCGAGCACGCCCGCCAGGTGCCGGTCTCGTCGGACGTGGTCGACATCGTGGGCACCGGCGGCGATCGCTCGCACACGGTCAACATTTCGACAATGGCATCGATCGTCGTGGCTGCGTCCGGCCTCCGTGTCGTCAAGCACGGCAACCGGGCGGCGTCGTCGAAGAGCGGCGGCGCAGACGTCCTCGAGGCGCTCGGTGTGCACATCAACCTCGGCGCGGCGGAGGTTGCGCGGTGCGTCGAGGAAGTCGGTATCGGCTTCTGCTTCGCCCCGGTCTTCCATCCGGCGCTGCGGTTCGCGGGAGCACCGCGCAAGGAGATCGGTATCCCGACGGTGTTCAACGTTCTCGGGCCGCTGACCAACCCGGCGCGTCCGCGGGCGGGCCTGATCGGGTGCGCCTTCGATGATCTCATCGAGGTGATCGCCGGCGTCATGGCCGAGCGCGGCAACTCCGCGCTGGTGGTGCGCGGCGACGATGGTCTCGACGAGCTGACGACGTCGACCACGTCAGTGGTGTACGTCGTTTCCGGCGGCACGGTACGGCCGCAGAAGCTGGATCCGACCGACCTCGGCATTGCTCGGGTACCGCTCGAGGCCCTACGCGGCGGGGACGCGGCCGACAATGCTGTCGTCGCGCGCGGCATCTTCGCCGGCGACGAGGGGCCGGCGCGGGACGCGGTGCTGTTGAACGCGGCAGGCGCCATCGCGGCCTTCGACGGCCTCGAAGGTGACCTCGAGGAGGCGTTGGCGGCTGGAATGGAGAAGGCCGCCCGCGCGATCGATTCGGGGGCGGCGGGCGCGCTACTCGAGCGGTGGGCGGCCCTGACCACGGAACTCGCGGCCGCCGCCCACTGAGCTCGGCGAGCAGAAAGGCGTCTACCCGCCGATCGAGAAGCCCGCTTCGACGTCTGCGCTCGAGTACGACTGGAACGCAATGTGAGTCGCGGTCTTGACTACGCCCTGCACCCTGTTGATCCGTTCGGTGACGACCTCGGCGATCTGCGCATGGTCACGCACCCTGACGATCGCGATCAGGTCGATGTCACCGGCACACGAATAGACTTCGGATACCCCGGCGAGATCTGCCACCGCCTGTGCGGTTTCGGGGATCCGGTCGGCCTCGGCGTGGATCAGGACGATGGCGTTGATCATCTCGCTCCTTCAACGTTCTGACGTTCGTCGAACACGGCGTTCTTACGTTCGTCGAACACGGCGTTCTTACGTTCGTCGAACACAGTAGGCGGTTGGGCGAGCGGCCGGGCGGCGCGGGCGAGTGTGCACCATTTCTCCCACGACCCCGCCCCGTGGACGGGTTCGCGATATCCGTGGCTGGTCTGCACGATCCGCACGCCGTCGTCGCCGAGCCACGAGGCTATGAGCGCGAGTTCCTCGGGAGAAGCGCCCCTGAAGGGGGTCGCTTCGGGGAGGACTGTCTCGGCGGACGCGACCAGTGCCTGGACCACCGGCATCGGTGCGACTCCGCGTCGTGCGACGCCTGCGGAGGCCAGGCGTCCAGCCCGGATGACGGCGAGTTCCCAGCCACCGTCCCCGGCTGGGCGGGCGGCGACGAGCTCGTCGACCGCGGCGAGCGAGGCAAGCCGCTGCATGCGCCGCAGAGCGAGACCGAGGGCGGCGAGCCGGTCGCGCAGACGCGCAGCGCCCTCGAACAGTTCACGCGCCACGAGTTGGTCGATTCGGTCGCGCACGCGATGTAGCGGCGTATCGTCCGTGCCGCGCAGGAGCGCACGTGCGAGTTCCGGTGCGACCTGGTAGGCGTTCTCCTCGTCGGCGACGGCGGGGCAACCACCGATCTCCCGTGGCGGGCACTTGGGCCCGTGGCGTTGCCCCTTCCCGATTCTGGAGGTGCAGGTCCGCAGGCCGCAGTGTTCGGCGATCGTCAATGCGGCGTCGAGGGCGTCGGCGCGGGAGCGGAAGGGGCCCAGCGAATCGGCCGTTGGGGTACGGACGACTGACAGACGGGGGAACGCCTCCGTGGTGAGGGTGATCCACCATCCCCGCAGAGGAAACTTGGATCGTCGGTTGTAGGGCGGCGTGTGAGCGCTGAGCAGCCGAAGCTCGCGGACTCCTGCCTCGAGAGCGTGCGCGCACTCGACGTGGTCGATACGACTGGCGAGCGCCACCATCTCTTTCATCCGGGCGCGCGTCTCCGCACCGGTGAAGTAGGTGCGGACCCGGCGGCGGAGGTCGACGGCGGTGCCGACGTAGAGCACCTCGTCCGAGGGGCCGCGGAAGAGATAGACGCCGGGGGTTCGGGGCAAATGGCTCGCAAGGGTGCGCTTCGCGCGCTGCTCCCTCGACGCCCGTGGTAGGTAGTCGAGGAGTTCGGGCAGGCTCTGCACGCCCTGGTTGCCTACCCGCCCGATGAGGGCATGGAGGACGTCGACGGTGGCTCGGGCGTCGTCGAGGGCGCGGTGGGTCGGGGTGGTGTCGGCGCCGAGCAGCGGCGCCAAGACCGAGAGTTTGACGGACGGAGCTTCGTCACGGCTGAGTATCCGACGTGCAAGCTTGACCGTGCACAGCACCTGGAAACGAGGCCACGGGATGCCGGCGCGGGTCGCGGCCGCCTTCAGGAACCCGACGTCGAAACCGGCGTTGTGGGCGACAAGCACGCTGCCGCGCGCGAACTCGAGAAAGGTCGGTAGAACGACGTCGATCCGGGGTGCGCCGCGCACCATGGCTGTCGTGATTCCCGTGATCTCGACGATGTGCGGCGGAATCCCCCGCCCCGGGTCGATGAGGGTGCCCAGTTCGCCGAGGACCTCCCCGCCTCGGACCTTGACGGCGCCGATCTCGGTGATCGCGTCGGTCGCGGCGCTGCCCCCCGTGGTTTCGAGGTCGACAACCACGAAGGTGACTTCACGCAGTGGTGCATCCAGCTCGTCGAGGGCCAGCTGACCGTCGTGGGCGCTGTCGGCGGGCTGTGCTCTCACGCCGGGAGACAGTAGACGCACCCACCGACAGCGCCGCGGGGCAGTTTTCGGCGAAGAGAGACGAGCATCACAGTGTTCGATTCAGGTTCTCGGTACCGGAGATCGATTTCGGCGTGGCCGCACACGCGCGGAGTCGCGGAATCCAGAGCGGGTGTCCCGGGGGCGCCTGTCGGTATCCGTCCATGACCTGTGCCGACGTGTCCGTCCGCGGTACCGGGTCGGGCACACGCATCATGCGTGCAGCGCGCCATGCGAGGAGTAGCGGACCGGTTGTTATCCCGTTGTGATCTTGAGTCGGGTCCTTGCGGGAGTGACCTATAACACGCGCGAACACGCGAAACACCCTGGCTCAGGTCGACATGACGGAGATGCTTTCGTAATCTTTTCGAGACCTAGCGAAGTCTTGTCGCTCGACCTTGGAGCGGCGTCGCTGGGGCCGCCTAATCGGATCCTCCTCGGAGGGACGAACCGGGAACCCACCTTTCCAAATTGGGGTGAATCCCGCCGGAGCCGCATCCGCGGTGCCGGTCGGTAGGGCTGATCTTCCCAGCCCGAACCCGTCAGCTAACCCGGTCGGCGTACGAACGGAAGAAACGGAGTTCTTTACCGTGGCGTCAAAAGCTTTCAAACGTTCAGCACAACGCGCAGCCGTCGCCGGCGCACTCGCCGTCGGAGCTGTCTCGGCCTCCGCGGCACCCGCACTCGCCGAACCGATCAGCGTCCCCGGCGTCGGCCCGATCGAAATCCCGGGTGTCACCCAGAAACAGGTCGACGACGCGATCGCGACCTTCGCCCCCGCGCTCGGCCAGGGCATGGACACAGGAAATCCCGCCCCAGCCCAGGCTGCCCCAGTCACTCCCGCCCCGGCTCCGCAGGCGCCCGTCACCAGCACCGCGGAAAGGGCTGTCAAGGCCGCCGAAACCAAGCTCGGTGCCCCCTACGTGTACGGTGCGGCCGGCCCGAACGCCTTCGACTGCTCGGGTCTGGTGCAGTGGGCCTACAAGCAGGCCGGGCTGGACCTCCCTCGCACCAGCTACGACCAGGCCGCCGTGGGCGTTCCGGTCTCGCAGAACAACCTTCAGGTCGGCGACGTGGTTTCGTTCTACGGCGGGGGCCACTCGGGCATCTACGCCGGGAACGGAAACGTCATCCACGCCTCCACGTCGGGGCAGCCGGTCAAGATGTCGCCGGTCTCGGCGATGCCGTTCGACGGTGCACGTCGTTACGTGTGATTCGTAGGGGATTCACGCATCGGGCGGGTCCGACCTGGGTTGGATCCGCCCGGCGCGCGCGGTGGGTTGTTCATCGTGGGTGCTCAACGCTCGGCTGGAAACCCGAAACTCTCGGCTAGAAACCCAACTTTCGGGTAGACACGGACAAACGGGATTCCGTAACCTATTCGAGACCTTCCGGAGTCCATCGCTGGTGCGCGGTGGAGACGAATGCAGAAACGGAGAGTCGCGCAACTGTGTTCGACCGTAAGCCGTCGCTCAATATGAAGCGCTCGATGTGTACCGCCCTGGCGGCGGGAGTGCTCTCCCTGACCATCGTGGGACTGCCCGCCTCCTCGGCCGGGGCGGATCCTGTCCTGAACAATCCGACCGCCGCTTTGGAGCAACTCGCTGAACTGTCGCGCGAGTCCGAGCAGACCACCGAGGCCCTGCACGACGCGCAGATCGAACTCGACAACAAGCAGGCGGCGCAGCGCGACGCCGAGGCTCGACTCGCCAGCGACCAGGAGGCGCTCGCCGCCGCGCAGGCCGGTATGGACCAGTTTCGCCCCGTCGTGAACAAGCTCGTAGCGGCGAACTATCAGGGTGCCCGCACCAACCGCCTGTTCGCGATCATGGTCAGCGATTCGCCGCAGCAGCTGCTGGACCAGATGACGGCGCTCGATGCGATCTCCAACGAGACGTCGAAGGCGGTCGCGCAATTCAAGCAGGCCACATCCGACGCCGAGGCGGCCGCCGAGGCTTCGCGGGAATCTGCGGATGCGGCGCGCGCGGCCACCGAAGAGGCCAAGCGCGTGAGCGACGAACTGCAGAACAAGCAGAGTGAACTGCAGACCCAGATCGACTCGGTCATGCAGGCGTTCGACCGGCTCACCGATGCCGAGCGCGCGCAGTTGGCAGGCACGACGTTCCCACCCGGGATCGACGCCGAACGCATCCTTGCGAACCTCCCTCCGGGATCGGGGTCCGAGGCTCTACAGGCTGGATTGACCCAGGTCGGCAAGCCCTACAGCTGGGGGGCGACCGGGCCGGACGCCTACGACTGTTCGGGCCTGGTGGTGTGGTCCTACCAGCAGATCGGCAAGACCCTGCCGCGGTCGAGTCAGGCACAGGTGCAAGGCGGCGTGCCCGTGGACAAGAGCGAACTGCAGCCCGGCGACATCGTGGCCTTCTACGAGGACGCATCGCACGTCGGCATCTATGCCGGCGACGGCTACGTCTTGCACGCGTCGACGTATGGCACGCCGGTCAAGGTAGCTCCCATGGCAGCGATGCCGTTCTACGGCGCTCGCCGCTACTGAGCACGAAACGAGGCCCCGGTATTCATCCGATGCGCCAGCGGTGGATCGGTCCGGTACCCCCGATCCAACGGGTCGCGGGCCTTTCGGGGTGAGCGACTCCTACACTGTCGGACGTGTCGGCCGACCATCACCCTCCGAGTCCCGCGCCGAAGCGGCGTGTGCGTCGGTGGGAATGGGTGGCCCTGGCAGGTCTCGCGGTCGCGGTCGCGCTCGTGCTCTCGCTGACCGCATTCGACCATCGTCCCGGGGAGCCCGGCGTGGGCGGTGCCACGTCGATCGGCAATCCGTACGAGGACGGTCGACGCGTCGGCGCTCAGGAAGTGCTCGACCAGTGGGCCCGGGCGGTGCGTTCGGGTGATACCGCTGCACTGCCGGACCTTTTCGATCCTGCGGCCACACCAGGTTTCCTCGACGCGGAGATCCGGCGCGCGAAAAACGCCGCACAGGTTCCGTTCTCCGAATTCGGGTACGACATCGGATCCGAACCCGAGCAACCTGTCCCTCCCGAACTGGCCGACGAACTCGGAGCGTCCGACGTGTGGGCACCGACGGTGTACCTCCGCTATGCGATCGCTGGCGCGGACACCCAGCCGACACGCAAGCCAGTGGCGCTCGTCCTGGCACGACGGGGGGACACGTGGAAGCTTGTCAGCGACTCCGGTCTTCCCGGTTCCCAACGCGAAACCTGGCGAGGACCTTGGGATTTCGGGCCAGTTGTCGTACGTGATGTGCCCGGTGCCGACGGACGGTCATCGGTCGTCCTCGGCCATCCAGCGCAATCCGAGATGGTCGATCTGATCGCCACTGAACTCGCTGACGCGGTCGACGAGGTGAGCCAGGTATGGGGTGAGGACTGGCCGCGCCGCGCCGTCGTGTTCGTCGCAGCTTCCGAGGCGGAGTTCGAGTCGCTCGTGGGAACGTCCTACAGCGGTTCGGACGTCGCGGCGGTGGCGGTTTCGGACGCCGTCGACCGTCGGTCGGGGACCGTGTCCGGGCAGCGGATCGTGTTCAGCCCGGAGTCGGCCGACCGCCTTACCGACATCACCCGAGTCGCCGTGCTGCGGCATGAACTGACCCACGTCGCCGCACGCGTGGTCACCGAGGACGGATCACCGATGTGGATTCTCGAGGGCTACGCGGATTACGTCGGCTACCGCGGTATCGAGTCGACGTTCGGGGCTGTCGCGCCGACCCTTGCAGCGTCGGTGGCCGCGGGCGCGCCTCCGACGTCACTTCCCACGGACAAGGACTTCCACGCCGGTGGTGACACCGCCCGCCTGGCCTACGAATCAGCCTGGTCTCTGGCGATTTTCGTCGCGAGCGAGTACGGGGAGGCTCGACTCGGGGAGATGTACCGTGACCTGGCGCAGGGAGAGATGACAGCGGCCCAGTTCGACGACCGAATCCACGAAGTGCTCGGCATGAGCGCCGACGAACTGGTTCATTCTTGGAGCACGTGGGTCAGCAAGCAGGTGCTGTGACCCTGGCTCGAGGTGCCGGGGCCTGGGCGAATACGGTGGATGCATGCGCCGAACCCTGTTGGTGACGAATGATTTTCCCCCGCGACCTGGTGGGATCCAGTCGTACCTGCACACCTTCGCCGCCCAGCTCCCGGCGGAGGAGCTGGTGGTGTACGCCCCCCGTTGGCGTGGCGACAGCCACGTCCGGTTCGATGCCGACCAGCCCTACGACGTCGTGCGGCATCCCACGACCCTGATGGTGCCCACTCCGTTCGTCGCACGGCGTGCGGCGAAGCTGGTCGAGAAGTACGAATGCACCGCGGTTTGGTTCGGGGCCGCAGCCCCGCTCGCTCTGCTCGCCCCGACACTTCGCAGGGCTGGAGCGCAACGGGTAGTCGCGTCGACCCACGGCCACGAGGTGGGGTGGTCGATGATTCCAGGTGCGCGGCAGGCGCTGCGTCGCATCGGCGACCACACAGACGCCGTCACCTACGTCAGCAAGTACACACGGGGCCGCTTCGCGTCGGCGTTCGGAGCCGGCGCGGCACTCGAACACCTCCCGCCGGGCGTCGACACGGACGTGTTCCGTCCTGATCCGTCCGCGCGGGCGGAACTGCGGGCCCGCTACGGGCTAGGGAATCGCCCGACGATCCTGTGCCTGTCGCGCCTCGTGCCCCGGAAGGGGCAGGATCAGCTGATCCGCGCGCTCCCGAAAATCCGGAAGAGCATCGACGGCGCGGTCCTCGTGATCGTGGGTGGTGGCCCGTATGCCGAACGCTTGCGCGCACTCGCCGGCGAGTGTGGGGTGGCCGAGCATGTCGTCTTCACCGGTGGTGTTCCCGCCGCCGAACTCGCCGCGCACCACGCTATCGCGGACGTCTTCGCGATGCCGTCCCGCACGCGAGGTGCAGGGCTGGACGTCGAGGGACTGGGCATCGTCTACCTCGAGGCATCGGCGACGGGTGTTCCGGTCATCGCCGGCCGTTCTGGGGGAGCCCCGGAGACGGTCATCGAGCACAAGACCGGACTCGTGGTTGACGGCACCTCGGTGGGGGAGGTCGCGCGCTCGGTGATCACAGTGCTCTCGGATCCCGACCGCGCTGCTGCAATGGGTGCGGCGGGCCGCGAGTGGGTCAAGGCCGAGTGGCAATGGGGCGTTCTCGCCGGAAAGCTGCAGTCGTTGCTCGCTTAGGTTCCCACTACCCCCGAGTCTCGTCCGCCTCCTCCGTGCAGATGGTTTGCGGCGTTCTGGTAACCCTCGAGTGTGTCGGCGGTGCGGCGACGGTCGGGAACCCGTACCCCAACACTCTCGTCCCCGGGTGGTGCATCACCCCGTCGACTGCTCTAGCCGGGAGGTTGTGCACCGGTTTGTACCGTTGGGCGCTTCCCGAACCCGGAGGCTTGATTACTCCGTGCCCGAAGGAGTCGCGACAAGAATCGGGTCGCCACAGGGCAGCCTGCATACTTCACCGTTCTCACCGGTTCGTGATGCTAATCGTGTTGTCCCGGTGCAGGATCAACGCCAGCTGTGGGCGCCGCGCTCACACAACCGGGCTCGGATGGATGACCCGCCCGAGGGAGCATGCCTTCACCCGAGCCGACGCCACGAGGAACTAGTCGTTCACACGAAAACGCAACGGTCGCCGCAACTCCCGGAAAAACAGGTGTCGCGACGACCGCTACAAGCCGTGCATAGTAGGGGCGATTGTCAGGGAAGAGCTAGGAACCGAAGATGTTGCCGAGCGACCCGAAGAGGCTGTCGACCGACCCGTTGCCCCCGCCCGGTGTGGTGTCGTCGACCTCGAAGTCGAGTGCGAAGGCCGGGTTGACGGACTCATTCTGCGACTCATTGCCTGCCTCAGCGGGCATCCCGACCACGAGAGTCACCTTGGCGGTCTCGCCGGGTTCGACGCGGATCGCGTTCAGTTCGGTGCCCGGCTGGGCAGAGTTGTCGGTGAGGTCCACGAGCTCACCGGAGGCGTCGTTGATCTCGACCCGGACATAGACCTGCATATCCGGCGAGGTCTTCGACCAGTTGCCGAGGTACACCTGGAGCTCGCCGCCCTGCTCGGTCTGGTTCCTGGCGTAGAAGGTGGACGTCAGCTCGCCGTTGGGAATGAGTTGGCCGGTGATGGCCGGAATCTGCTCCAAGCCGCCCCAGTTCTCGTTGTCGGCGGAGTATTCGAGCACGCTGGGGTCAGCATGGGCCGCTGCTGGATTCACCAGTGCACCAAATGCTGCGAGGAACAAGGCCAAGATTGCGCCGCCGATGGCAGTCGTCAACCGTTTGAGGCTGCCGGGTGCGCTGATGGTTGTCTTCATGACGCGCAGCATAGATGCCGAAGTTGGTCCGAGCCAATAGTTTTGGAGATGAATCTTGTTGGAATAGGCGGATCGCGAGCGCGTGCACCGAGAGACCACGATCAACTTTGCCCATCGAGATCGGCGGTCGAGGACATCAGATCTCTAGGGCACGAATATTCGGGTCGCGACCGACCGCCAAGTTTTCTGTTGACACTCCATGCAAGCTGGTAATTCCAGTTGGACGAATGACCAATTACTTCTCGGATTCTCGAGACTCGAGCTCGTTCACTGTGATAGACATCATGCGCATCGCATGAACGGGCAACTCGCTCTTGGGTTCTGGGGGGTCGAGTTGGCCGTTGCGATGACGACAACCTGAGTTCGGTTTGGGACACGAATATTCGGGTCAAGACCGACCGCCAAATCCCTTATTGGGACTCGACGAAAGCTGGGGATATCAGATGAACAAGCAGACCAAGGGTGCGATCGCTGCGGGTGCGGCCGCACTCCTGCTCGCCGGTGGGGCGGGCACGTGGGCGGCGTGGAGCGCCTCGGAGACGGTCGGCGGCGACGGCGTGCAGTCCGGTAGCCTGTCGCTCACTCAGGAGGGCGAGGCTGGCTGGGCGGTCGGCGGTGAACCGATCGATATCACCACCTTCAAGGCGGTGCCGGGTGATGTGCTCACCTACAGCGCGAGCTTCTTGGTCGGGGCCGAGGGCAACAACCTGTCCGCGACTCTGACTGCTGATCTGGGCTCGATCGGTGGTGGGAACGAGCTCGCTGACCGGTTGGGAATCGACACCACCGCGACGATCGACGGCGTCGCGCTCGATCCGAGTGGTGAGGGCCTGGAAATCACCGACGAGCATAACGACAAGGTCGTCGACGTCGAGGTTGCGATCACCTTCGATCCGGACACGAGTGGCACCGAGGCGCAGGGGCAGCAGGCCGATCTCAGCGAGTTCAGTGTCACGCTGCAGCAGACCATCTCCTAGTCGTAGTCGCCCACCCGGTTTCGGGTGGGCGCCCGCCTAGGTGCGAAGGTCATCGGCCCGATCGGGTCGGCGGCCGGCGTCCATCGGGTTTCGACCGCGGCTGCCGCACATGAGGTTCGGCCGCATACAGAGCACTGACTCCGGCGCACCGGCGCCCCGGCTAGATGGATCAGGAAGGGCACAGCATTGTCTCGTCAAGAGGTTTCGAGTTCACCGCCGGGGTTCGGTGCCCGGGTGCGGTCGTGGATGTCGGGGGGTAAGCCGCGGGCGGTCGCGTCGCTGGGAATCGTTTTCGGTCTAGGCGCGATCGTCACGCTCGCGGCTTGGAGTGACACGGCGACGGCGACTTCCGGGGTGTTCTCGACCGGTTCGATCGATCTGCAGATCGACGGTCAGCAGGGCAACCCTGACGCGTACGCGTTTACGGCGTGGTCGAAGGCGGGGCTGTTGCCGGGCGAACGCTCGAGCGCGAAGTTGCCGGTGCAGAACACGGGAACGACACCGCTGAGCTACACGATATCGGCGACGGCGTCATCGTCGGACTTGGCTCCGTACATGGTTTTTGTGCTCAAGGACGGTGAGCCGAATGGTGAGTCGGGTAACAGGTGCAGTGGCAACAACCTCGGCCCGGTTACGTGGATGGAGAAGGGTGGAACGTTGGACGCGTTCGACGAGCCGAGGACGTTGGCACCGGGGGAGAGTGAGTACGTGTGCTTCCAGATAAGGCTGCATCCGGACGCGGCGGACACTGCGGGTACGTCGAACAGCGTTGAGGGCAAGTCGGTAGACGTTGCGTTCAGCTTCCACGCGACGGCGGCGTGAGCATCATGACTACACATCCAAATCCGATGGGATCGGATCGCAAGCTGTCCATTCGTGAGATCGCCCTGAACGTGGGGGCGATCGCCGGCCTGATCTGTGTGCTGGCCGCAGCGGCGTCGTTCTTCTTCGGCATCAAGCCGCTTGTCTTCCGTTCGGGTTCGATGTCGCCGGAGATCACCACCGGTTCGCTCGCGCTCTCGCGTAGTGTGTCGGCATCAGATCTGGCCGTCGGTGACGTGGTCAGTGTCCTCGACGCGCAGGGCACCCGGATCACCCACCGGGTCGAGGAGATCGTCTCGTCCAATCCGAACAGTTCGGTGTTGATCCTCAAGGGTGACGCGAACGAGGCCGCCGACGTGTCTCCGTACACGGTGAGCGAGGCTGATCGTGTGTTCTTCAGTGTCCCCGGGCTCGGTTACGCGGTGGCGTGGCTGTCGACACCGGTTGCGATCTTCCTCGGCGGTGCCCTCGTCGGCAGTCTGATGGTGATCGCGTTCCGGCCCACCGCGGGCAGGAATTCGGCGGCAGGCGGTAGCACATCCGCGGTGGGGCCGTCTGTTGATGTCGAGCCGAACCCTATGGGGGGCAGTGACATCGCTGCCAACTCGTCACGCGAGTTGGAGGCCGTGCCGGTCAACGCGACCCGCACGCTGTCGCCGACACGGTCCCTGATGGCGGTCGGTGCGGCTGGTTTGACGGCGTTCGTTGGGACTGCGGCGGGTACCACCGCCGCGTTCACCGACACGGCGACCGCGGCGAGTACGTTCAGTGCGAACGCGAACTTCTACCCGACCCCGGTGGTCACCTCCACCAGTTGCCAGACCGTGGGCGGTTGGCTGGCTGATGACGCGAAGGTGTCCTGGACCAGCCTCGGGGAGACACCCCTGGGGGACGACTACGAGTACGAGGTCGTTGTGCGCCGGGACAGCAATGGAAACGTCAAGACAAGAAAGAACGTGGGCACAGCGACGTCGTATACGGCCGACATCAACGACACCGGCAGGGATTACACCGTCGAGGTGCACACAGTGAACGGGCCGAACACGTCGACCGGGTGGCGTGGACAGAGAGTCCAGGCCAGGACTGTCACTATCACGCAGTGCGACGGCGGCGAGAGGTATGTCGCGAACCCGCCCGATGAGAACGTGCAGAGCCTGTCCGCGAAGAGTGTGAGCCTGGCGTCGACTGATCCGTTCGTCGAGGAGCCGATCGACGAGCCCGCCGACGAACCGATCGACGAGCCCGCCGACGAGCCAACGGAAGAGCCCGCAGACGAGCCGACCGAAGAGCCCGCTGACGAGCCGGCGGGGGATCCTGCCGATGACGTGACGGACACTGTTGAATCGGTGGAGGATTCGTCTTCTTCGGCGATCACGAATGTGTCCTCGTCGGGGAGCTTCGTGGCGGAGGTGTCTTCGTCGCGGGTGGTGATCACGGACGAGTCGGGTTCGGTGATGTCGAGCATTGCGGTGGGTGAGAAGGCCGTTGTGCAGTGGGCGAAGGATTCCGATGAGTTGTGGATTGTGGATTCCGGCGAGTTGTATCTGGTCGGATCGTCGGGTGGCTGGGTGAAGACCGAGGCTGATCCGAGTGCTGATGGTGTGCCGGCGGGTATCGCGGCACTTGTCCAGTAGTGGTGCCGACTGTGTGCATTTCCGGTGATGGGTCCGAAGTCTCCTACCCCGACGGGGTCCTACGAAAGCTGACCATGACATGAACAAGAAGTTGAAAGGCGCTATTGCCGCGGGTGCTGCGACGGTGTTGTTGGCCGGGGGAGCGGGCACGATGGCCGCGTGGAACTCTGGTACCGGTATCGGGGGCGGGTCGGTCGGCGCGGGTGCGCTGGCCCTGACTCAGACGGTGGCACCGAATTGGGCGGATCAGAACGGCCCGATCGCAGTCACCGATTTCCGTGCGGTTCCCGGTGACGTTCTGACCTACACGGCGAGTTTCGAGGTGACCGCTCAGGGAACGAATCTGCGGGCGAGCCTGGCGGTCGACGAGGCAACCATCGCGGGTGATCCGGCGTTCGAGTCGGTGGTCGATCACAAGATCACCGCGACGTCCGGTGGTGACCCGGTCCCTGTTGATTCCGAGGGTGTGGTGGTTACGCCGGCGCTGGACGGCGCGATCGTCGACGTGAAGGTGATCATCACTTTCGCGGCGGACACCGACGGTGATGCGGCGCAGAACGTTCAGGTCGACCTGTCCAATTTCAACGTCACTCTCAGGCAGGTGTAGGGATATGTCGAACAAGACTCGATGGCTGGCGATCGGCGGTGCAGCGATTGTCGGCGTGGCGTTCTGGCCCACACTGGGGACCGGTGCTTTGTGGGGTCAGACGCAGACCCTGAACCCGGGCACCATCTCCTCGGGCACTTTGGATCTCGCGGTCGGGAGTGCGGGGGTCAGTGACTACGCGTTCGAGGCGTTGGGCAAGGATGGTCTCGGTGCGGGTGACTACGCGCAGGCGCCGCTGAGCATCTACAACTCCGGTGACGTGGTGATGAAGTACCGGTTGCAGGATGCAAATCAGTCCAATCCGGGTGTGTCTCTGGACTTGAAAGTCTCGGTGGTGGCATCGGAGGACGCGTGCTCGGAGGAGGGTGACCCGGCCGGGGCGAGTGTGGTGTACGACGGGCCGATGATCGGCGCACAGGCACCCGAGTGGCGCACTGTCGAACCGGGTGCCAGTGAGGTGTTGTGCATGCGGGGAACTGTCGGTGAGGACGCCGAGCAGAACGCGAGCACCACTGCGACGTTCACCTTCGCAGCTGAATCCCGATGAGTGATGCGGTGCAGGGCGTCGAGTCGGACACCGGTGTGTGGGGGTGGGTCAAGAGCATCGTCTCCTGGCTGGTGCTCCTGGCGCTGGTGGGCATCCTCGCGTTGACGATCGTGATCCCTCGGATCGCGGGGGCGACGCCCTTCACCGTGCTCACCGGTTCGATGGTGCCCACCTATCCGCCGGGGACTTTGATCGTGGTCAAGCCGGAGGATCCGGTGGCGCTCGAGGCCGGTGATGTGATCACGTTCCAGAAGGAGTCGGGCAACCCCGAGGTGGTCACTCACCGGATCGTGATGGTGCGGCAGAACTCGCAGGGTGAGAGGACCTTCGTCACGCAGGGTGACGCGAACCCGGTACGTGATACCAATCCTGTTGTCCCGGAGCAGGTCAGGGGGAAGGTCTGGTACAGCGTCCCCTACATGGGGCATGTGAACACTCTGATCACCGGCCAGCAACGGGAGCTGATGGTGACCGTCGTCGTGGGCGCACTGCTGATCTATGCCGGGTCCATGTTCATCGGGGCCGCGCGGGACCGTTCGCGCCAGAAGGATCAACCGGAGCAGGAGCAACCGGAGGAGGATCAACCGGAGGTCGGGGCGAGCACCTGAATACACGTCGCGTGTCGGAACGTGCTCCGGATCCGTTTGGTGGGCAACAGGTTACTTGGAACGCTCGGCCGGCAGAGCCCGGCCCGGGCGTTCCCGCCTGCCTGGCTGCCGGCGCCGTTCACGCCACCATCGGCCTCGGGTGGGTGACCCCCGGTCCGAGGCTGCGTCCCCCCACGTGGGTCGATACCACGAGGAACTTGCGTTCAGCCGAAAACGCAACGGTCGCCGCAACTCCCGGAATCCGGGTGTCACGACGACCGCTGCGTGGTGTCCTACTTTGCGTACAGAGAGGCGATGTCGTCGGCGAAGCTCTCATGCACCACGTTGCGCTTGAGCTTCATGGTCGGGGTGAGTTCGCCTGTCTCCTCGGTGAAGTCCACCGGCAGGATGCGGTACTTCTTGATCGCCTCGGCCTGCGACACGAGCTTGTTGGCCTCTGCGACGGCCTCGTCGATCTCGGCATTGAGATCGGCGTCGGCCAGCAACTCGGCGACCGCGGTTGCGGCCGGCTTACCATTGCGCTCGTTCCAGCCCGGCAGGGCCTCGGCGTCGATGGTGATGAGCGCGCCGATGAACGGCTTCTGATCACCGACCACGATCGCCTGGCTGATGAGCGGGTGCGCCCGCAGGTGGTCCTCCAGTTGCGCCGGCGCTACGTTCTTGCCTCCCGCGGTGACGATGATTTCCTTCTTGCGGCCGGTGATGCTGATGTAGCCGTCGGGGTCGACCGTGCCGAGGTCGCCGGTGTGGAACCAACCGTCCTCGATCGCCTCCTTCGTCGCCGCCTCGTTGTGCCAGTAACCGGAGAACACGACCGGGCCGCGGAGCATGATCTCGCCGTCCTCGGCGATGCGAACGGCGTTGCCGTCCAACGGTCTTCCGACCGTGCCGACCTTTTGGTTGCCGATCGTGTTGACGGCGACGGCGGCTGTGGTCTCGGTCAGGCCGTAGCCCTCGTAGATCGTGATGCCGATCCCGCGGAAGAAGTGGCCCAGTCGGGCGCCCAGCGGCGCGCCGCCGGAGATGGCGAGCTGGCACTTGCCGCCGAGCGCGGCCCGCAGCTTCGAGTAGACGAGCTTGTCGAACACTGCGTGCTTGAGGTTCAGCAACAGGCCCGGCCCGCCCTTGTCCTGCGCCTCGCTCCACGCGACGGCCGTAGCTGCGGCCGCGTCGAAAATCTTGCCCCTACCCTCGCTGCGTGCCTTCTGCCGAGCGCTGTTGTAGACCTTCTCGAAAACGCGCGGGACCGACAGGATGAAATCGGGCTTGAACTCTGCGAAGGTCGGGACCAGGTTCGGGATGTCACTGGTGTGGCCGACCGAAGCACCGGCGTCGAAGGCGGCAATGCTGACCGCGCGCGCAAGGACGTGTGCGAGGGGCAGGAACATCAGCGTGCTCGCACCCGGCGTGGTGAGCAGACCGCCGAGCGACGACGCGATGATGCTCTTGGACTGGGCGATGAGGTTCGCGTGGGTGAGCTGGCAGCCCTTCGGGCGTCCGGTGGTACCGGAGGTGTAGATGAGCGTCGCGGGATCGGCGGCCTTCAAACCCTGCACGCGGGCCCGGACCTCGTCATCGGAGATGTCGGCGCCGCGCGCGGTCAGGATGGCGACGGCACCCCCGCCGGGCTGCGAGGACTCGATCTGGAGTACTCCACGCAGATCCGGTGCGGCCTCGGCGACTTCGGCGACCGTCTTCGAGTGCTTATCTGTCTCGACTATCAGGCCGACCGCTCCGGAGTCCTCGAGGATCCAGCGCACCTGGTCGGCCGAAGACGTCTCGTAGATGGGCACCGTGACCGCACCGGCCGCCCAGATGGCGTAGTCGATCAGCTGCCATTCGTAGCGCGTTGCGGACATGAGCGCGACCCGGTCGCCGGGCTGGACGCCGTCGGCAATCAAGCCCTTCGCGACGGCGGTCACCTGATCGGCGAACTCACCAGCGCTGACGTTGGTCCATGAACCGTTCACCAATCGCCGGTAGACGATGTGCCCGGGCTTCGTCTGCGCGTGGTCGAAGACGGAGTCGACCGCGGATGCGTCCTCCGGAATGGTGAATGTGGCGGGAACGCTGAACTCGGACACGACAACCTCCGGTACTGCAGATACTGGCGAGTAGGATTTGCTGGTCCTCACGATAGACCGCCGCGTCGTGATCCACGGCACCGCCACCTACCTGCAGGTTGTCGAAATCGGTCCGCAAAGCGGTGTAGTCCAGATCACCAGCGCTGGACCCAATGTGTGAAGCTGTGGGAGTGAGCAGCATTCAGGTCTCCGACCAGACTTTCGTAGCCGCAGCCCCGGAGAAGGTGGCTGCCCGCGTGTCCGTGCCCGCTCGTTGGCGTGCTTGGTGGCCGGACCTCGCTCTCGACGTGCGCGAGGATCGCGCGGAGAAGGGGATCCGATGGACCGTCGCAGGGCCGCTGACCGGGACGATGGAAGTGTGGCTCGAGCCTGTGATGGACGGCACGATCGTCCACTACTTCCTGCACGCCGAACCGACCGGAGTGAGCCCCCACGCGTTGGCGTCCCTCGACCTCGCTGCCATGAACCACGCTCGGCGTATCGCAGGCAAGGTGATGACCTTCGAGCTCAAGAAACAGCTAGAGGCCGGTCGTCCCGCGGGCGAGCCGCCCGAGTAGTAGAGAAACGGGCCGCCCGAGTAGAGAATTGTGCGTTCCGCCCCGGAATCGTGTGAGATGAAGGTGCGGTGAGACGCACGTTGCGTCGCTCCCGCTCGCTGCGAGCTGTTCTGAAAGGAAGCGTTCGAGGTATGGCCGAGAAGACCAAACGGTCGATCACCATCGACGCACCCGCCGAGCGGGTGATGGGTGTGATCGCCGACTTCGACTCGTACCCGCTGTGGGTGGAGGCGGCGAAATCCGTCGAGGTTCTCGTGCCCGGTCCCGGTGGGCGGGCCGAAGAGGTCAGGTTCGTGCTCGACGCCGGCATGGTCAAGGACACCTATGTTCTGAAGTACCGATGGGCGCCGGACGGGATGTCCGTCCGCTGGGAGCTCGTCTCCGGCGAGATCCAGAAGGCGCAGTCGGGTTCGTACACGCTTGAGCGCGAGGATGACGGCGGAACCCGGGTGACTTACGAGCTGACAGTCGACCTCACGATCCCGATGATCGGACTGTTCAAGCGCAAAGCGGAGAGGGTCATCACCGACACGGCGCTCAAGGAACTGAAGAAGCGGGTGGAGGGCTGAACGCCACCGACCCCGCCCGCGGCGCACAGGTTCGGCTGTTCGTCGGCAAAGGCGGCGCGGGCAGGACGACGATTGCGGCTGCGACGGCTGTCGCGCTCGCCGAACAGGGGCAAAGGGTCCTGCTGGCGTCTGTCGATCAGGCACATTCCCTGTCGGAAGTGCTCGACTGCTCTGTCGCACGCGGCGCCGAGACCCAGGTCGCGGCCGGGCTCGACGCAGTCGAGGTCGACACGCTCGCGTTGCTCGAGGAGCGCTACCGTGGGCTCGCGATGCTGCTCGCACTGGGCGGGGCGCACGCTCACGGAGTCCAACTCACGGACCTTGCCCCCGAGGAGCTGACGGGGTTGCCCGGCGTCGAGGAGTTGCTGGGACTGGGGGAGATCGTGCGTCTCGCGAGTCAGGGACGTTGGGACGTCATCGTCGTGGACTGTCCGCCGACCGCGGACGCGTTGCGTGCGTTGACGGTTCCCGAATCGGTGACCGGGTATGTCGAGCGGGTCTGGCCCCAGCACCGCCGGGTCACCGCCGCGACGGGCTCCGACGCGCGATTGGCGTTCGTCGTCGCGATGGTCGACCGCTTCCTCGACGCGACCGCGGCGGTGTCGACACTGCTGACCGACCGGTCCCGGACCTCGGTGAGGGTGGTGACCTCTGCCGACCATGTCGGATTTGCCGAGACCCGGCGCGTCCTTTCCGCAGCAGCACTCGCGGGCCTGCGGGTCGATGCAGTTGTCGTGAACAAGCTCCTACCGCAGCTGGATTCGGATGGCACCCCGAGCGGTGTCGCGGACTGGTACCGCACCCGCCGAACGGCGCAGCAGACCGCTCTCGCCGAATTTCGATCCGGGTCGGGTGGGGTTACCGTCCTCTCGACCGACGAACTGCCCGTAGAGCCGATAGGGTGGGATGCTCTCGGCGCTGTCGCGCGGACGGTCTATCCGGCTGCCGTCGATGTGTCGGAGGTCTGCCGGAGCGACCGCGCGCCGGTGCTGGTCGCGCTCGAATCGGGTTCGGGTGACCGGGAATCGGTGTACACGATGCGGATGCACCTTCCGCTCGTCGACTCCGGGACATTGACGTTGGGACGAGTGGAGGACGACTTGTTGGTGGGGGCCGACGGCAGACGCCGTCGCGTGCGTCTGGCATCGGTGCTGCGCCGGTGCGTCGTGCGGGACGCGATTTTGGACGGGACCGAGCTGGTCGTGCGCTTCGTCCCAGATCCGGCGGTGTGGCCGCAGTGACCGAAGAACACACCGAACTGGTCGCCGAACTGCGCGCCCTCGCGGAGACCGTGCTCGACCGGCTCGACCCGATTCTGGAGAGGGCAGCAACCGGAGCGGTCAAGGACAGCGCGGCCGACGGTGAGCCGACCGGCAGTAGCTGCTCGTGGTGTCCGCTGTGCGCTCTTGCCGCGTTGATCCGCGGTGAACAGCACGATCTCGTCACGCATGTCGCCGCCCAGGCGTCGACGTTTCTCGCGGAGTTGCGCAACGCGCTCGAGGAGCACGCCGCCCAGGTCGCCCACGACGGGGCCACGTCGACCATGGGCGAGGAAGCGGCCCCCGCGCCGCCCTTCGTGCCGATTGACGTGACGATCAGGAACTCGTGACTATCAGGAACTGGTGACGAACAGGGGCTCGTGGCGATCAAGAATGTCGGACACGCGGGACCCGGCGTAGCCGCGCCTCCATGAGGCTGGGCACAATCGACGGCGTGGACAGCGCCGGACCTCTCACCGTGGGTGTCGATATCGGTGGCACCAGCATCTGGGCGTCCGTCGTCGACGGCGACGGACAGGTGCTCGACTCGGCCCACGCGCCGACTCCGCACTCGGCCGATGCCCTCGAACGGGGTGTCGAGCGCGCGGTCCGCGAACTCGCCCACCGGCATGACGTCGCGGCAGTCGGTCTCGCGGTGGCCGGATTCATCGACTCCGACCGCACGACGGTCCGTTTCGCCCCGCACCTGCCGTGGGTGGACGCGTCCGTCGCACGCTCGCTCGGGGAACGACTCGGCCTGCCGATCGTCCTCGAACACGACGCGAACGCAGCCGCGTGGGCGGAATGCCACTTCGGAGCGGCCGCCGGTGGTCACAACGTCGTAATTGTCGCGATCGGCACCGGGATCGGCGCGGCGCTGCTGATCGACGGGCGCCTCTATCGTGGAAGCTTTGGTGTGGCACCGGAACTGGGGCACTTGCAGGTCGTCCCCGATGGTCGCGCCTGCCCGTGCGGCAAGCTGGGATGCTGGGAGCGATACTGCAGCGGGACCGCGCTGGTCGAGACAGCGCTCGAATTGTTGGCCGCCGACCCGTCCGCGTCGACGGTCCTCGCCCGCGACGTCGCGGTCGATCCGGGGGCGCTGACGGGACGCCGGATCGCGGCCGCCGCGGAAGACGGCGACCCACTGGCCTTGGCCACGTTCGCGGACTTCGCGAAGTGGCTCGGGGTTGGGCTCGCCACGGTCGCCGACGTGTTCGATCCGGATCTGATCGTGATCTGCGGCGGCGTGGGCAGCTCCGCTCCGCTGTTCCTCGACGCCGCCCGTGAGCACTATGCCCGGCTTGTCACCGGGTCGGGTCACCGCCCGCTCGCCCGGGTCCGGCACACGCTCCTCGGCGAGGCCGCCGGCATGATCGGTGCAGCGGATCTCGCTCGCGCGTCTGTGTCCGATCCTCCGGGTGATCGTTGAGCACCCCCGCAGCTCCTGCCGCGAGACGGCAGGTGGGGCGCCGTGTGGCAGCTTCAGAGACTGCTGAGTACAGTCTTGGACAAAGGCGAGCCTGGGACGAACCTGGGTAGACCCGGGGGAAAAGAGCTGGGACGGAAGGGCGCCATGTGGTACTGGCTGTTTAAGTACGTGTTGTTGGGTCCAATGCTGTGGCTGCTCGGTCGCCCGAAAATCGAAGGCGTCGAGCATATTCCGAGCGACGGTCCGGCGATTCTGGCCAGCAACCATCAGGCTGTGCTCGACTCGTTCTTCTTTCCCCTGCGAGTCAGGCGCCGCATCACGTTCCTGGCGAAGAGTGAGTACTTCACCGGCAGGGGCCTCAAGGGCGCGTTCCAGAGGTGGTTCTTCTCCGTGGTCGGCCAGGTGCCGATCGACCGGACGGGAGCCGATGCCGCCAAGGATGCGCTCGACGCGGGCTTGCGAGTGCTGTCCCAGGGCAAGCTTCTCGGCATCTACCCCGAGGGCACCCGCTCTCCCGACGGCCGCCTGTACAAGGGCAAGACGGGCATGGCACGGCTCGCGTTGGAATCCGGCGTCAAGGTCATCCCAGTCGCGATGATCGGTACCGCGAAGGTCAACCCGATCGGCTCCAAGATGTGGAGGCCGGCGAAGGTGACCATCCGAGTCGGTGAGCCGATCGACTTCTCGCGCTTCGAGGGCATGGGCGGCAACCGGTTCGTCGAACGTGCCGTCACGGACGAGGTCATGTACAAGCTGATGCGCCTGTCGGGTCAGGAGTACGTCGACATCTATGCAGCGACGCTCAGGAACCCGGCACCGGAGACCGGGCAGTCAGTCAACGATGTCACCCGCCTCCCGGACACCCGAGCCGGCTGATGTTCCGGCCCCGCGGGCGAGGCCTCGACGACGACGCCGTTGGCCCCGGACAGTAGCGTTGACCCCCAGCTAGCGTTGGCCCCGCGGCGCGGGGAATCAACAGTTCCGGTGTCCACGCTGGCCGGGCCGATGGGCGACGGCCGACGCCGGTGAACTCGGCCTGCGAGTACCCTGTCTACCCCGAGACAGTGCGGGATGGCTTGCGGCGGCGGAATCCGAAAGGTGTATCACCGTAGGCGAATTCGGTGTCCGCTGTGCTCGCTCGAGCTGACGTCCCGTCGTCCGAGGCTCACGACTACGATTGCCAACAAGACGACAGCCCACCATACGTACGCTGACGCGAGGAGCTGGTCCCACAGGGGCCAGTCGGTGCCCTCCCAGCGACCCTGCCCCAGGCGCCAGTGGGGCGCGATCACGAACATTGCCCAGCTTGCCAGCCCTCCCGCGGCGAGGAGTGCACTGCGACGCCGGTACGCCTCGACCCCGACCAATAGCAGCAGCGGAGCCACCCAGACCCAGTGGTGCGACCACGAGACGGGCGAGACGAGCAGGGCAAGCAGGGCGTTGACGCACAGGGCCAACGCTGTCGCCCCAGCGGCGAGCGCGCGGTGCATCGCGACCGCCGCGAGCATGAGGACGGCGGCGCTGAGCCCCAGCCACAACAGGCTGCGCAGCGACGGGTCCACGCCCAGGCGCGCAAGGACTCCGGTGATGCTTTGATTCGGCGGGTACGCCGCACGGCCGATTCGTCCGGAGTCGAACAGCGTGTGGGTCCAGTACTGCCAGGAATCTGCCCGAGTGAGGACGAATCCGACCGCTCCTGCCGCGAGGAAGCTCAGTCCTGACGTCACCGCAGCGCGGAAGTCCTTGCGCACCAGAAAGAACAGAACGAACGCCGCGGGCGTCAACTTGAGTGCGGCTACGAAGCCGATCAACATGCCGCGTGGCCACGGAGTCTTCTTCAACAAGCAGTCGGCCGCCACGAACGCCATCAGCAGGATGTTCACCTGTCCGTAGTCGAGCGTCGAGCGCACGGGCTCGAGGGTGAGAGCGGCGGCGGCTGCGGCGAGTGCCGTCCAGGTCAGCGTGGCGCGAGGCGAAACCCCGAGCGATGCGAGTGTGAGGGCGAGGGTCGCCAGCAGCGCCAGCAGCGAGAGTGTGGTCAGCACGACCCCGGCCGCCTCGAGCGGGATCAGTGACATCGGGCTGAACACCACGGCCGCGAGCGGGGGATAGGTGAACGGAAGGCCCACGCCCGCGAGTGTTGGAGGCATCGTGCCGTACAACGGTCCGCCATCGACGAACACCGAACCGCCCAACCGATAGACGTCCAGGTCGATGCGGTAGTAGAAGCCGATGTCACGCAGGCCGGGAACCCCGATCAGGTGGTATGCCGCACCGACCGCGGCGGCGAGCACGATCGCGACACGGGCGAGGATGCCCAGCGGCGACAACCGGGCGGACACCTCCGGTGCGGGGCCTACGCCGTCGGTAGGAATCGGGTCGGCAGACTCGGGGGAGCGGGTGCGCACCAGACCATCTTTCTACGAACAGGGGGCGCAGTGTCCAGTGACCCGCCGCTCGGGCCCGACCCGGGGCAGTGTCGAGAGCCCCGGCACGTGGGCATAGGCTCCCCACCGTGCGCTACTTCTACGACTGCGAGTTCATCGAGGATGGTCGCACAATCGAGCTCGTCTCGATCGGTGTGGTTTGCGAGGACGGACGAGAGTTCTACGCCGTGTCCACCGAGTTCGCTCCTGAGCGGGCCGGCAAATGGGTACGCCGCAACGTGTTGCCGAAGCTGCCGCCGCCATCGTCGCCGCTCTGGAAGAGCCGGTCGCGAATTCGGGACGATTTGATGAAGTTTCTCGTTCCGAGGCCCGGAATCGAGCCCGAGTTATGGGCCTGGGTCGCCGCATACGACCATGTCGCGCTGTGTCAGTTGTGGGGTGCGATGACCGAACTGCCGTCGTGCATGCCCCGCTACACCCGTGAACTGCGTCAACACTGGGAGTTCCACGGGTGTCCGCCGCTGCCACCGGTTCCGGACGAGGCGCACGACGCGCTCGCCGACGCCCGGCACAACCTCGCGAAATTCGAGGCGATCGAAGCCTTCCGCACAGTTCGGTGACAGGAATCGCGCGCCGGGACGGGGCAACGATTCTCTATGAATGAGGGCCTTCGCTCCCTCGGGCTCGACGAGGCGAATATCCTGAAGTGGTGAACTGGACTGTCGACGTTCCGATCGACCGCTTGCCCCAACTGCCGCCACTGCCCGCCGCCATGCGGGCGCAGCTCGACGCCGCGCTCGCAAGGCCGGCCGCGCAGCAGCCGCAGTGGCCCGCCGACCAGGCCGCAGCCATGCGCACCGTCCTCGAGAGCGTGCCGCCGATCACGGTGGCCAACGAGGTCGAGGCACTGTCGCGGAAGCTTGCTGAAGTGGCCCGCGGTGAAGCCTTCCTGCTGCAAGGGGGTGACTGCGCGGAGACCTTCGCGGACAACACCGAACCGCACATCAAGGGGAACATCCGCACGCTCCTTCAGATGGCCGTCGTGCTCACCTACGGTGCGAGCCTCCCGGTGGTCAAGGTCGCGCGTATCGCCGGTCAGTACGCCAAGCCGCGTTCGTCGAACACCGACTCGCTCGGCCTGCCGTCCTACCGCGGGGACATGGTGAACTCGCTCGTCGCCGACGAGGCGGTCCGTGTCCATGATCCTTCGCGTCTGGTGCGCGCGTACGCGAACGCCAGCGCCGCGATGAATCTCGTCCGAGCGCTGACGGGTTCCGGGATGGCCGATCTGCACAAAGTTCACGACTGGAACCGCGAGTTCGTCACCTCCTCTCCCGCTGGAGCCCGCTACGAGGCCCTCGCCGCCGAGATCGACCGCGGCCTGCGATTCATGGACGCATGCCGGGTCACCGACCCCAACCTGCAGTCGGCGCAGATTTTCGCCAGCCACGAGGCCCTCGTGCTCGACTACGAGCGAGCGATGCTGCGCCTGGACAACAGCGACGACCACCCCAAGCTGTACGACCTTTCCGCGCACTTCCTTTGGATCGGTGACCGCACCCGCCAACTCGACGGCGCGCACGTTGCCTTCGCGGAACTCGTGTCGAACCCGATCGGTCTCAAGATCGGTCCGACCACGACGCCTGAGCAGGCTATCGAGTACGTCGAGCGCCTCGACCCGACCAACAAGCCAGGCCGGCTGACGCTGATTTCCCGGATGGGCAATCAGAAGGTGCGTGATCTGCTGCCGCCGATCATCGAGAAGGTGCAGGCCACCGGCCACCAGGTGATCTGGCAGTGCGACCCCATGCACGGCAACACCCACGAGGCCACCACCGGCTACAAGACCCGCCACTTCGACCGCATCGTCGACGAAGTGCAGGGCTTCTTCGAGGTTCACAACGGCCTGGGCACCCACCCGGGGGGCATCCACGTCGAGATCACCGGTGAACACGTCACCGAGTGTCTCGGTGGCGCGCAAGATATCTCGGATGTCGATTTGTCCGGTCGCTACGAGACCGCATGCGATCCGCGGCTGAACACCCAGCAGTCTCTCGAGCTGGCGTTCCTGGTCGCGGAGATGCTGCGCGGTTAGATCAGAGTGCGGTTAGATCAGAGTAGCGAGGTGAGGGTGATCGTGGTGCCCGGTGGGACCCGATCGCCCGCGCTGGGGCTCTGGCCGATGACGAGCGACCGGTCGGAGCTGACGAGCTGGCGCACCTGGTAGCCCAGTCCGAGCCGATCGAGTTCACTCTTCGCCGATTCGACCGAGCGTCCCAACAGCACCGGCACCTTCACCGCGTTGGACACCGTCAGGACCACGCTCGACCCGGCCTCGACGTTCGCGCCCACGGCCGGGTCGGTGCCGATCGCGTCGCCGGCGTCGACGTCGGCGTCGAAGACTTGTTGCACTTCGCGCACCGTGATCCCCACCGCGTCGAGCGCCTCTCGTGCTGCGTCCTCGGACATCCCGGAGACATCGGGTACGTCCACCGGCGGCGCGCCTTTGCTCAGGATCATCTGGACCTGAGAGCCGACGTCGAGCACCGTCCCTGGCGCTGGTTCCAGCGCTGCAACCGCGCCGACCGGGACCCGGGCGCTGAACGCCTCACCACCTTTGACCGGCACGAACGTGCGCTCTTGCAGGGCCGCCTCGACCGCCGCGAGATCGCCGTTACCGGTTACCTCCGGGACGGCTGGCCGCCCCAACGACACGAGGATGGTGACCGAGGAGCCACGCGGCACTTTCGACCCGGCACTCGGGTCGGTCCCGAGGACGGAATCCACCGCGGCAGCGTCGGAGTACTGCCCTCTGGTCTTCGTCGTGAAACCCGCAGCCTCGATGGTCGCCGCGGCCGCAGCCCGGTCCTGACCGTCGATCACCGGAACCGCGGCGTAGCGGCCGGAACCGAGCCACCAGCCGCCGAATCCGACGGTGGCCGCGATCAGCAGTACGGCCAGGAGCCACACGAGAACCGTGCGCCGGGAGCGACGCAGGCGTGCCTCGACATTTCCGAACGGATCGGCGGCGGGGTCATCGACCGGGGGTGGGGGCTCGTCCTGGGGGAGACGTGCAGTCACGGTCGTGACGACCTTGGTGTGTTGGAGTCCCGATTCCGGTGCCGGCGACGCCAGCACTGTGGTCGCATCGTGGCCGGGGGTTTGATCCGGGCTGTGATCCGAGGCGGGTCGCGTCGGGTGGGCGGCGACGGGCTCGTTCGGTGTCCGTGAGGTCGTGTCCGCCGACGCGGGTGGTTGCTGGGGGACACGGCGAGGCGCCGGAACCCGATAGGTCGGCAGCTGCAACTGTGCACTGACCGAGCGAAGCTGCGTTGCCATCACGCCCGCGTCGGCGAAGCGCTCGTCGGGATCGCGTTCGGTCGCCCGGACCACGAGTTCATCGAACTCCGGTGGCACTCCCTCGATGAGTCCGCTCGGCTCGGGAACGTCGTTGTCGATCCGCTGGTAGGCGATCGACAGCGATGTGTCGCCAGTGAACGGAGCGGTGCCTGTGAGCATCTCGAACAGCAGCACACCCGCGGCGTAGACGTCACTGCGCGGATCGGCTGTGCCGGTGGTGACCTGCTCGGGGGAGAGGTACTGGGCTGTGCCGAGAATCACGCTGCGTGATGTCGTGTTCGACGCGGCGATCGCCCGCACCAGACCGAAGTCGGCGATCTTGACATCCCCAGCGTGGGAGATCAGTACGTTCTCCGGCTTGATGTCGCGATGGACCAGTCCGGCCCGGTGGGCGACGGCGAGCGCCTCGAGGACGGGCCGTGCGACCGCCACGACCGCGTGCGGCGGCATGGGTCCCCGTTCACGGAGCAGCTCACGCAGCGTGCCGCCTTCGACGAGTTCCATGACGAGAAACGCGTGTGCGCCGTCGCTGCCCTGATCGTGAACGCCGACCAATCCTGGGTGGTTGAGCCGAGCCACCGCGCGGGCCTCGAACTCGAAGCGGGCGAGGAACTGGGGGTCGGCCGCGAACTGCGGGTCCATGACCTTGATCGCGACCGGACGGTCCAACCTAAGGTCCATGCCGCGGTAGACCATGGACATTCCACCGCGCGCGATGGGTGCGTCGATGCGATAGCGCCGGTCCAGCACGACACCGATCAACCCTTGACCTCCGGGATTCAAGCTCGCGCCCTCTCGTTCGGCGTGCATGGATTCTTCTCGATCGTAGTCAGCTCGAGCCGCAGTTCCGTCACCGCAGCGCCGACCGTGGTCGTACCAGCGGTGACCGGATAACGTATCGAGAATGAGCGCTATCCCCTACTGCGAAGACGTGCTGGACCCGTCGATTCCGCTGCTGCAGCTGGCAGACGTGTCGAAGGGGATGGGTCTCGCGGTTACGCGCGTGCATCAGTTGCTGCGTGACCACCATCTGATCGCTGTCAAGCGCGATGGCGTCCTCGGTATCCCTGAAGCGTTCTTCGGGGAGGACGGGCACCCCGTCCGGTTGCTGTCCGGGCTGATCGTCGTACTGCGTGACGGCGGCTACGAGGACGTCGAGATTCTGCGCTGGTTGTTCACCGAGGACGACACGTTGCCGGGATCCCCGATCAACGCCATGCACGGTCATCAGGCGCGCGAGGTCGTCCGGCGCGCCCAGGCGATGGCTTTTTGACCGGCCTTGGTCGATTCTCACCGCGATCCGACGAGCGACCAGGCGAGCAGGGGTAGAGCCACCGTCAGACGCCGGTGCCGGGGCACGGTCGCACGTTGATCGAACACCCTGAAACCGCTCTTCTCGATCTCGTCGAGGATTTCGGCGTACAGGACGTTCGCGGCACGGATACCCGGTCGGACCCGGGGTTCGAGCATGTCGAGTCCCGGCTCGGCGCGGCGGTAGACCGCGCGGGTGACGGCGACGAAATGGGCGAGTGCCCGGTGTAATCGCCGGTCGACGGTCCCGGTCCGACGGCAGTGCTGCACTAATTCGCTGTCGACGCCGAACGCGCCCAGCTCGTCTGCGGGTAGGTACACGCGTCCGCGATCGAGGTCCTCACCGAAGTCGCGCAGGAAATTCGTCAGCTGGAAGGCCTCACCTAGCGCGGCCGCGTACGGTTCGGCTTCGTCGATAGGGACGGTGGTGCCGAGGATCGGCAGCATCTGCAGCCCGATCACCTCGGCGGACCCGTACATGTATCGCCGCAACGTAGCCATGTCGGGGTAGGCGGCATGGAAGGTCGGTGTGCCCGGGATGTCCATGCGCATCGAATCGAGGAACGCGCAGAAGTACTCGACCGGAATCGCGTACCGGTCGATGGTGTCGGCGAGGGCGGGGAGCACTGGTCCGGCGCATGAACCGTCGACCGGGCGGCCCGCGAGCGCGTCATGCAACTGTGCCTCGACAACGTCGAGCGTGGTGGCGCGCTCCATGGGGGTCCGGCCAGAGCAGTCGACGTCGACGACGTCGTCGACGGTGCGCGCGAACCCGTACAGGGCGTGCACCGCGGGACGCCGGTGCGCGGGCAGAAGGCGGGTGGCAAGGAAGTAGGTCCGGCCGTGTTCGGCCGCGAGTCGCCGGCACCGGCGGTACGCCGAGGCCAAGTCGCCGCTCGGAACTCGTCGGGTCACAGCACTAGGGTCACAGCGGCGACGATTGGCGCTCGGAAGTCGTCTGAACCGGTTCTTCTGCGATCTGTTCGGTCGAAGTGTGAGTCTTCTCCGACACCGATCGCAGCCGCAGCGGGTCCACCGTCCTGAGCGAGATCGCCGCGACGATTGCGGCGACAACGGCGAGGGCAACGTGGAAGAACGTGTACAGGCCGATCGATCCGTCGGGCTGGAATACCAACATGAGCCAGGTCGACAGGCCGACGAGGATCTGGAGCGTCCGCGTCGACATCGCGAAACCGGCGGCGATGGCGAGCGGCCACGAGTAATACCACGGCAGGGCGGCAGGGGACAGGATCACGATCGCGACCAGAGCGAGCAGGATGCCCATGACCGCGTCTCGTTCGGTCTTTCGGGACCGCCACCAGATCCAGACGAGCAGGCCCACGAGCGCGACCGCGCAGATCGTGCGGGTGACGTCGAGGACGGGCTCGAGCCGCAAACCCGTAAACCATCCGGTGCCGACCGTCACGATGTGCGCCATGATCGTCGGCAGCGACAGCCAGTTGACGATCTTTGCTGAGCCGGAGAGCGCGGTCAGCCAGCCGAGGCCGACCCCGGCAACCGCCGACGCACCCGTGAAGATCGCAGCGAACACCGCGACCCCGGCCCCCGCTGTCCGGACGAACGACGCAATCGGTGTCGCGGGCTCCCGGTCCTCGGCCAAGGCACGTTCGCGCTCATGGATCATCCAGATCCACACGACGAACGGCAATGCGATCGCGGCCATCGCCTTGACTGCCACCCCGACGGCGATGATTGCGACGGCCGCGACGTGCCGGCGGTCGAGAGCGAGGGTGATGCCGGCGACCATCAGTCCGACCATGAGGAGTTCGTTATGGACACCGCCGATCAGGTGGATCAGCACCAGCGGGTTGAGGACAGCGAGCCACACAGCGATGGTCGGCTTGCCGCCGAGTTGGCGGGCCAGCCGCGGCAGTGCCCACACCAGTAGCGCCAGCCCGGGCAGCATCGTCAGGCGTAGCAGCATTGTGCCGGCGACGACGTTGTCGCCCGTGATCGTCGTGATACCCGCGCCGAGCAGCAAGGAGATCGGACCGTACGGCGCCGTGGTCGTGGTCCACACGTTGCTGACGTTGTCGAGCAGGAGGCCGGGGTTGGCCACCGGTCCCACCGCATATGGGTCGAAGCCGTCTCGGAGCAGGGCGCCCTGCGCGAGGTACGAGTAGGCGTCCCGGCTGAACATCGGGACTGCCAACAACATCGGGGCTGTCCAGACCGGAACGGTCCACGACAGGGCCCGCAGGCCGACGCGGCCGTTGATGGCAGAGCGACCCAGGCGCACCCACGCGATGATCATTGCGAGCACGCCGCCCCAGACGATCAGCGTGGAGAGGGCATAGCCGTGGCCGAACCGCAGCCAAGACAGCCGCATCTCCTCGAGGAGGGGATCGTGGCGACGAACGCTGCCGGCGCCGAATCCTCCGAACGTGAGCATGAGCGCGCCGACGAAGCCGAGGACGGTCGCGTGCCCCTCGGGAGTCCGCAGGTAGTCGGAGCTTGCGCGCAGCCGGGACCGTCGGTCCACAGGGGAATCGAGGGTTCCGGAACGGGCCGACATCGGTGCAGGTTCCTCCCCCGGAAGGGTCGTTAGGTGGTGCCTGCAGGGGTCGTGGGCTGCCGGCAGCATAGGACGGCTAGCTAGTTTATCGGGTCGCCGGCCATCGCTGGGCAAGCCCCGGCTCGAGGGGGCCGCAGATGCGTTCCGCAGCCAGCTTGCCCGAGATCAAGACCGTCGGTACGCCCACGCCCGGCGTCGTCCCCGAGCCGGCCAGAACGACGTTCGTGCCAGACGAGGCCAAGTTGCGGCGTCGGAAAGGGCCGGTCTGCCGGAAAATGTGTGCCGGCGCGAAGGGACTGCCTGCCGCCATCCCGCGGTCTGCCCATGTCAACGGGGTATCGATGTGGTCAACGACATAGTCGGAGGCGATTCCGCGGTAGCCGCGGCTCTCCAGGGTTTGCAGGAGTTCGCGCTGGTAAGCATTGGTCAGCCGCCGCCAGTCGAGCGGAGCACTCTCGAGGTTGGGGCAGGGTGCGAGCACCGACAGGGGTTCGTGTTCGACGCCGTCTCGGCTGACGGTGAGTCCCGGATCGGTGACGGCTGGCCGGGTGATCAGCAGCGACGGGTCGGTCATCAGCCGACCGCGGCCGCGACCCGCGGCGATCTCGGTGAAGGTGTGCTCCCACTCGGCGCCGAAGTCGATCGTATGGTGATGTGCCTCACCCCAGCGGGACGTGGTCGCACGAGGGATCGTTCCGTGCAGCACGACCGCCGACGGTGAGATGCGTTGCCGTCGTCGCCGTCTGCTACGCAGAAGATCGTCGACGACCGGCAGATCCGGGGTGAGTACCAGCGCATCGCACGGGAAGGCTCGGCCGTCGGCGGTGTGCACCGATCGTGCCCGTTCACCCGATCGTTCGATGCGAATGACATCGGCCCCGAAGTGCAGGTGCCCGCCCGCCGAGGTGAACGCGTCGGCCATCGCCTCGGCGATGGCGTGCATCCCGCCGCTGGGAAACGACACCCCGAGCGAGGTGTCCATGTGGGCTATCGCGCCGTATACCGCGAGCGCTTTCGCCGGCGCCACGCCCGCGTACAGCGCCTGGAACGTGAAGATCCGTTGAAGCCGGGGATCGGTGACCCGGCGGGCCACCTGCCGACCCAGCCTGCCGAATCCGCCTGCCGCGATCAGCCGCAGCAGGCCGGTCGCCGACTTCCTGGTCGCGAACAGATCCAACGGTGAATCGAAGTTGGCGTCGATGAACGAGTCGAACTCGGCGTCGAAAACCCGGGCCAGCCAGTGGCGCAGGTCGAGGTATCGGCGCGCCTCGGCCGGACCGCACACACGTGTGATCTCGGCGACCATCCGCTCCGGATCGGAGTGCACGTTGATCGTCGAACCGTCCGAGAACCTGGCGTGGTACGCCGGATCGAGGCGGTGCAGCAGAAGAGGGGGTGTCGTGGCGTCGAGGTCCGAGCCGACGGCCCCGAGAGCGTCGCGCACCAGTTCGGGCATCGTGAGTACGGTGGCGCCGTTGTCGATGACGTACCCGGGTCCCTCGTACGTCCCGACGCGGCCACCCGGTCGGTCGTCGCGCTCGAGCAAGGTCACGTCACGGCCGCTGCCACGCAGATGCAGGGCCGCCGAAAGTCCAGAGAGTCCCGCGCCCACGACCACGACGCGGTCGGTCGTACCGCGGACGGTCCGCACGGTGATCAGGCGTCCCGGCGAGTGACCGCTATCGCCATCTCCCGCAACAGGCGCTTGCCCTCATCGGTGGCGGTGCTGGCATCCAGTGCGGTCAGGGCACTGTCGGTGAGTTCGGCGATGCGGCGCTCGGCGTCATCGACCGCGCCGAGGTCGGTGATGACCGATCGCAGTCGCGCGACCTGTGCCTCCGAGAGGTCGGTGCCGATCGACTCGCGCAGCAGGGTCGCGGCCGCCGGATCGGTGTCGTCGGCCCGCCGGAGCGCGACGGCAAACAATACGGTTCGCTTGCCTGCACGCAGGTCGTCCCCGGACGGCTTGCCGGTGACGTCTGGATCCCCGAACACGCCGAGCAGGTCGTCGCGCAACTGGAACGCGATCCCGACGTCGGTGCCGAAGCGTCGATACGCATCCACGAGGGAGGAATCGGCGGCGGCAATCACCGCACCGAGGTGCAGTGGCCGCTCGATGGTGTACGCGGCCGTCTTGTACCGGTTGACCCGCAGGGCGGACTCTATGGACTCGTCCGCCCGTACCTCGTTACTGATGTCGAGAAACTGGCCGCCGAGCACTTCGGTCCGCATCGCCGACCAGACCGGCGAGATGCGGCCGAGCGCATCGTGGTCCAGGCCGGCGTCGCGGATCATGTCGTCGGCCCACGCCAGCGCAAGGTCGCCGAGGAGTATCGCGACTGCGTTGCCGAACTCCGCCGAGCCACCGCTCCAGCGCTGCGCGCCGTGTTGCTCGGCGAATTCGACGTGCACGGTGGGGAACCCACGTCGAGTGGTGGAGGCGTCGATGATGTCGTCGTGGACGAGGGCGCACGCCTGGACGAGTTCGAGGGCCGCTGCGGTGCGGAGAGCGGCGGGCGCCTGCGGACCGTGCGGATCGCCGCCGGCCCCGAGCCAACCCGTCCAGGCGAACGCCGGCCGCACCCTCTTGCCGCCGCGCAGGACGAAGTTCTCGAGCGCAGCGACGGCAGTGGCATACCCGCTCCCGACGGTCTTGATCGTGTCGGAGCGCGACGCGAAGAAGTCCCGGAGCGCCTGCTCGACGAGGGCGGTGAGAGGCGGGGTGGGTTGGGTTGGGCGAGTGGACTCACCTGCTCCAGCGGACAGGACTGCCTCCAAGTTGGGTGGGACTCGATGCCGGGTCAGATTGCCGCACGGCGGACGTGGCGCGCGCGAAATGCCTCGTTCCCACCTTAGTGGTCGCCGGTGGTCGCCACGGAAACGGCGCCCGAGGCCAGGGCTCGACGTGCTGCGGGTCGGTCGCGCGGGTCAACCTATGCTTGGCTGGTGACATTCGAAGCAGTTCGGCCACACAACAGCGCGGGTCGGGTCAGTCAGACCCCCTCGATCGTGAACCGGATCCGCTCCTCCGCGAGCGGTCGGATCCCCTTCTCGGTCGAGTTCTCTCCGCCTCGCGACGCCGCTGCCGAGGCGCGGTTGTGGCGTGCCGTCCGCGAGTTCGAACGGTTGAATCCGGCATTCGTGTCCATGACCTACGGCGCCGGGGGTTCGACCCGGGACCGTACCGTGCGCGTCACCGGGCAGATCGCCGAGGAGACCACCCTGTTGCCCGTGGCGCACCTGACCGCGGTCGGGCACAGCATCGACGAACTGCGCGCCATGTGCGGTGCTTACGCTGACCGGGGAATCAGCAACATCCTCGCGTTGCGCGGCGACCCGCCAGGCGACCCTCTCGGTGAGTGGGTCAAGCACCCCGAGGGTGTCGAGTACGCCGAGGAACTCGTGCGCCTCGTCCGCGATATGGGCGACTTCCACGTCGGTGTCGCGTCGTTCCCGGAAGGGCACTACCGCGCCCCTGACCTCGAGCACGACACCAGGTACCTGGTGCAGAAGTTGCGTGCGGGCGCCGAGTACTCGATCACTCAGATGTTCTTCGACGTCGAGGACTACCTGCGGCTCCGGGATCGGGTCGCTGCGCACGATCCCGAACAGGCGGAGAAGCCGATCATTCCGGAGATCATGCCGATCACATCGCTGCGGTCGGCCCGGCGAAGCCTCGAACTGTCCGGTTCACACCTGCCGCGTGCGTTGGAGGAGCGTCTGCGCCGTGCCGCCGGCGACGGCCCCGAAGAGGACCGTGCGGCGGTTCGCGAGGTCGGGATCGAGGTCGCGACCGAGATGGCAGAGCGGCTCATCTCCGAAGGTGCACCGTGCCTGCACTTCATCACCCTCAACTTCGCGCGCGCTACCAGTGAGGTACTCGCGAACCTGGGGACGTCGATCTCGGCCAGGGTCTGAAGCCTTCAGGCTTCGGGGCGCATCCCGCCGCAGCTGAGGTCGCGACCCTTCCACCGCAGCCTGCCGCGTCGCCGGCGGAAGTGGGACGCCGTGGTCAGGTGGATCAGCCCCAGGACTGAAGCCGGGTGGGTGGCCGCGTCCGCCAAGTCCCGCAGACGTGGGCGACCGCCGGTCTCAGCCGCACGTGCGATGAGCCGCGACGCCGCGGCGGCTGCGTACCCCGCCGCGCCCCATCCCCGGGTGTGGCCGCGCCCGAACAGGAGGGCCGCCGGTGGGAGCACGTACGCGACCGCGGCGAGGGTCGATACAACCGTGGATCCGACGGGGGAGCCGAAGGCGCTCCACAGCCATCGCGTATAGCCCTCGCGCAGCTCGGTCGGATCGGTGTACATCCGGCACGACGCCAGGTCCCGGGCGGCGGCAACGATCGTGCGTTCCCCCCGACGTCGCAGAGCGCGGGCGATGCCGAGATCCTCGGTGACGTTGTCCGCGACCGCAGCGTGGCCACCGAGTCGGTAGTACGAGGCCGCGTCGAACACAAGAAACTGCCCACACGCGACCGCCATCGACGGACGGGTGCTGCGGTTGGCTGCACTCACGGGCAGGGTCGCGAACCACGACCAGCACAGCAGCGGCTGGAGCAGGCGCTCGACGAGCGCTCCGGCTTCCTGTCGGGGCCAGGGCGACACGAGGGCGGCGCCGCAACGACGCAACTCGGCCGCCGCGACGGCGAGAGCGTCGGGCGCCACGCGGACGTCGGCGTCGAGGAACATCAGCACGCCCGGGCGTTGTGGATCCATCAAACGGCTCGCGTGCTCGGCGGCTAGGTGGCACGCCGCCGTCTTTCCGAGCCAGCCCGACGGCGGTGGGTCGGTGCTGCGGATCAACGCGAATCGCCCGTCGCCGGCGAACGCACGCCGTGCGACGTCGGCTGTCCCGTCCGAGGAGTCATCGTCGAGGACGAGAACACGAAGGGTGCTCAGCCCACGTTGGGCCCTCAGGTCTGCGATGAGCGTGGAGATGCGATCGGCCTCGTTGCGCGCCGGCACGACGACCGTCACCGGGTCGACTACCGGCTCCGATCGCGAGCGGGGCAGCGTCAAGCCGGGCAGTGCAATGGCGTTCGCGGCTGCGACCACCGCGCCGCCGACCGCGAATCCGGCGCCGACGCGGGTGGCGACGGCGAGGAGGCGGAACGGTCGAACCACGGCTGCTGGGTTTACCGCGTCGACGATGAGAGCGGCGTCTTCCGCCGCGGGCCCCGAGGTGTCGGACGGTTCCGGTTGGACCACGCCATCACACCGACGATCGCAGCGACCGCGATCGCGACACCGGCCGCCATGCCGGCCCAACCGGCAAAGCTGCGTGTGTCGGGGTCTGGATATCGGACCTCGGCGCGCAGCGTGCTGACCTCACCGGCCGGGAGCTTCCACGTGACGGTCGAGTCGCCCTGGCGGACGCCGTTCGTGGTCGCGACTCTGGCCGGGAAGGCGACCGTGAACTGCACGTCGGCTCCCTGGGCGGGAACGTCCTCGAGGTTGATGCGGCCGTCGAGGCTCACCAGGTCGCCGGACCGCCGCAACGCCAGCTGTAGGTCGGTGCCGGTCTCGCTGTACATCGAACCGAGTTGTTGGACCTCGCCGAAGGAGAGCCCGTTGAAGAAGGCCTCCGTACCGACGTAGCCGTCCCGCCGGTACTCCTGAACCCGAATCCGGTTGGTGAGGGCGCCGGGCGGCGTCAGCTGCGGTCCTCGATCGTTCTCGTCTGTCGGGACAGTCGCCGCAACGATCTGCCCTGACACCTTGTCGTCGGCGGAGATGCCCATCGACACCTGCACCCGGAGACATCCGGCCAGCAACGGAACTACAAGCAGCGCGAGCGCTGAGGACGCGAGCAGGCGGCGCCGGCGGGAGCGAAGAACGAGGTCAGGAGTGGACGGCTGCACAGCGGACATCGTGCCAGGCACCGCGATTCGTGTCAGGCAGTGGGGGTGTCGTCCAATCGGGCACGGGTTTCGTCGCGGTACAGGCGGGCCAGCCGCAGCAGCAGTGGAACTCCGACCGCGCCCATCACGACCAGCCCGTAGACAGCCGAGTATCGCAGTTCCGGTGCGTTCAGGAAGACTGCGTGCGCCAGGGCCGAGCCGAGCCACGTCCATAGGAACAATGCGATCGGCACCGCATCACCTCGCGCGGACCTCCGCGCCGGACCGACCCGGCGATCGAGCAGGTCGACAAGGATCGCCATGACCGCCGCCACGAGGAGCCAGCCCCCGTAGTTGGTCAGCGGGATGTGCGCGATCCCGGGAAGTCCGGCGTCGGTGACACACCAGCGCCACTGTCCGTCGGCGACCATTTGCGGATCGAGGTACAGGTCCCAGCCGACGACGCCGACCGTCACGAGCGCGAAACGCGGCAGTCTGCCGGATGTGATCAGCGACGCAGCGCACCACACCGGGTAGAAGCCGGCCGTCCAAGCGAACGGCACCACCAACGGAACATCTGCGACCGACCACCCCAGTCGCTCGGTCGCGTACTGGTAGCAGCCATACGGGATTCCCGTCGCGGTACCGACGACCTCGGACATCAGGCCGATTCCGGCGGTCACCAAGACCATGCCGGCCGTCCACCGGCCGCCGCGGGTGGCGAGCGAGTGCACGATCGATGCGGCCGCCAGGGATGTGACCACCGCGACCGTCACGACGTCGCGGGCCCGGCCCTCTACCAACGGATAGACGATCTGGGTCGCGATTGCCACGGCCGCGATCACCGCGGACAGCTGCACGAGCGATTTCGAGGCCGTCATCGCAGGGTCTTGCGGAGGACCTGACGCAGGCGTCCACCGTGGGCGTCCGCGAGTGCGATCCGGGCGGCGCTGCGCCCGCTCGCTCCCGACACTCCACCGCCGGGATGCGTCGACGCACCGGTCAGGTACAGGTTGTCGGCGCCCGGGACGCGGTGCGCCGACAATTCCGGGATCGGCCGCCACAACATCATCTGGTCCAGCGACATCTCGATGTGCATCACGTTGCCGCCGAGCAGGCCCATCTCGTGCTCGATGTCGATGGGCGTCTGCACATACCGGTGACGGATGCTGTCGGCGAAGCCGGGTGCGAGGGCGTCGACGCCCGCGACGACACGGTCGGCCTCCCGCTCGCCGAGGTCGGCCCAGTTTCGGCCGCGGGACAGTGCGTACGGGTGCCACTGCGACCACAACGTCACTTGATGCTCGCCGGCGGGCGAGATCGTGGGATCGATGCCACTGAAGCTCATCGCGAGCACGGCGGGCTCTGCTGGCAGTTCCCCGGCGAGGGCGGCGCCGTGCGCCGCCCTGAGCTGGGCGCGGTCCGAGACGAGCAACTGCAGACCCGACGTGGTGATCACGTCGGCAGGCGCGCTCGGGTACGAGGGCAGGGCGTCGGTGCCCAGCCTCAGCACCATGCCGATGCCGGGGCCCACCCGGATCCGTCGACGCCACCCGGCGAGCGTGTCCCGGTCGTAGCCGCCGCGCTCGAGGAGGTCCAGCGTGGTCAGCACGTGACAGCCGGCGATGACGGTGCGGGTCTGGACCCGGCGCCCGGACTCGGTGACCACCGTCCATCCGCCGCTGTCACGCCGCAATTCGGTGACGCAGTCACCGAGGGTGACGGTGCCGCCGTCCGATTCGAGACGCGAAGCCAGGGCGGTGGTCAGCGCGCCACTGCCGCCGACTGCGCGGCCCGGCGGAAGCGTGTGCATCAGTGCTGCGAAGCCGACCATCGGCGCGGTGCCGGGCTCGGACATCGGCGGTCCCGACTGGGCACCGAACCATGCGAGTGCAGCCTTGAGCGGTTCGCTGTCGAAGTAGCCGTCGAGCAGTGCGTCGCCTGTCGAGAGGAACTCGCGGGAGAGGGCGGCGCCACCGCCGGAGGCATCCAGGCCCCAGAAGGAACGCAGGAGGTGAGCGCCTGTCGGTGGTGCCGAGAACGCCCGCATCACCCTCTCGCTGCGTGGGCCCCACGTGTGCACGAAGCGCCGGTAGGCGTGCGCGTCGGCGACTCCGCACGCCCCCTCGATCGACCGACATGTCTCGTCGAGGCTGCGATGAAAGACGATTCCCGGCCGGTCCGAACCCGCCGGGGCGGGCGCGAAGGCCCATGGGTCGCAGTCGATGTAGCGCAGCCCGTGAGCGGCGAGGTCGAGTTCCTCGATGATCCCGGTGTGTCGGATCATGATGTGCGCCGAAGATCCCCGGTCCACCTTGTGGCCGGGAAATCTCTCGACCGTCGAGACGGCGCCGCCGAGCACTGTGTCGCGTTCGAGCACCTCGACCGACCGGCCCGCGCGAGCGAGATAACACGCGGACACCAAGGCGTTGTGGCCGGAGCCGACCACGACCACATCGGTGCTCGCAGGTGCGCCGATCACAGAGGCAACCCCCGGCCCAGAACCGCGAACGGCCTCCGGTCACCGGCGAACGCGAAGTGCCGAACGACGTCTCGGAAACCCAATCTCCGGTACAGCCTCCATGCACGGTTGTCCTCCTGCTCCACTTCGGGAGTGGACAGCAGAACTCCGCGCTCCGGGCGATCGTTCAGGAGCCGGCGCAGCAGTCGTTCCCCGATCCCGTGGCCCTGTGCACTCGGGTGGACGTGCAACTCGGTCAGTTCGAAGTAGTTACCCAGGATGTATTCGATCTGGTCGCGGCCCCACCCTGTTGCCTGCATGCCGCGGCGGACTTGTTGGTGCCACCACTGATCGGGCGCACCGCGGTAGCCGTACGCGATGGCAACGAGGGGAGCGTGGCGGTCCGTGTGCGTGGGGTCAGGTTGCACGGCACCGACCGCACGCCACCCAGAGCGCCCCGTGTGTTCGGTCCACATCGGGGCGCGGTGGGACTCGGTACCACGTGGGTAGCCCATAGCCGCGATGTAAATTCCCAGCGCCTCGGGCAGTCGGGCGCGCATCTCGGCCTCCGACAGGTCCACGACCACCGGAACGTCCTGGTTCGCGGTGCGGCCCTCGCCGGGGCTGGCGCCGGGGTGCGCGCCGGTGCTGTCCATGCTCGCGCTCGCCCTCTTTTCTTGACGACGTGTCGGTGGGTCCAGCTATATTGAATATGTCGAACATGTGTTCGACATCGGCGATCCGGTGATGTTCGAGGGAAGCGAATCATCACCGGATCTCCGGGTCTGCACTCGGGAGCGGTGGGAGGTGCGCGGGGTCATGTCGGAAGTCATTCGGGGGATTGGTGCACGGTCTGTATCCAGTCTGTCGAGGATTGCGGTCGGGTGCGCAACTCCAGTGAGTTCACCGTGGTCGATGCCGGTTCGAGCGACGACGCTATTGCGCCGGGCGGATGGCTTGCTGTCGGAGGCCGTAGGGGCGGGGGAGGCCGGGGAACGTTTCCGTTGCTCCTATCTCGGGGCTCTGAAGGGTGCTGCGGCGCTGCTCGCAGTGGTGGAGATTAATGTCGGTTCGGTAAGTTCTCGGCGGCCACGGTCACGAAGTGCGTGGGTGCTCATGGCGCGGGCGGTGCCCGAGTTCGTCGAATGGGCTAACTATTTCGCGGAACATTCCGCGCTGCGAGCCTCGATCGAGGCCGGTGTCGCGCAGACGGTTTCGGATGCAGATGCAGACCACTTCTACTTGCAGGTAGGGCGGTTCCTGATGGCGGTCGAGGATTTCCTCGCGGACGGCGCTCGGAAGGGCGACCTTCCCGGGCTGGCGGGCCGGCATCCAAGGGGTGATTCCGGGCACGTTGGCGCTGCCGTGAATGGAGATGTCCGGGATAATCACTGATTCGTCGGGAACTCGTCGGTGGAGTAGGTGGTATGGAATGGGTGCACCTCGTATTATTGAATTCAGGTAGCCGCCAGTGAGTTACCCACCTTCCCGTACCGCGGGCGAGGTGCCGATTCTTTAGTGCCGGGGGAGGTACCGTGCCACTCTCCGAGCACGAGCAGCGCATGCTCGACCAGATCGAGAGCGCGCTCTACGCTGAGGATCCCAAGTTCGCGTCCACAGTGCGGGGCGGGCGCATGCGTGCCCCTTCCGCCAAGCGTCGATTGCAGGCGGTGGCCCTTTTCGTATTGGGTCTCGTTCTCCTTGTCGCGGGCGTGGCTCTAGATGTGCGGGTGGGCGAGTTTCCGATCATCAGTCTGGTCGGGTTCGTCGTGATGTTCGGTGCCGGTATTCTCTTCCTCCTCGGCGGAGCGAAGGGTCACCTGGCGGCGGTTCCCGACGGGGACGGCACTCCGAGCGAGTCGGGCGGATCGAATCCGCGCAAGTCCCAAGGTGGCAAGAAGTCCGGCGGATTCTCCTCTCGTATGGAGGATCGCTTCCGGCGGAGGTTCGAGCAGGAGTAGTTCGCAGGTTTCGAAGCGGCGGTGGCGCCGACCGATACGGTCGCGCCACCGCCGCTTTCGACTGCTCGCCGTCGTGAGCGCCGGTGTCGGCCCGCGGGCGCCGGCCGCCTGAGCCGCCGTGTGCCCAGCGTCCGCCGGACCCCCACGGTTCCCCACTCGGGCGCCCCACCGTTCCCCACCGGAGTCCGACCACGGATCGAACGTGCTGATGCGGCTGGTTGAGGCATCGAGCATGGGTGTCCTGGACAGGCCTTGCCTTGTCTCCAGGCGGACCGATTGATCTTGGTATGCGCGTTTTGGGCAAAATGTGTTCGCCATCACGCGCGTAGTTCCACCACTTCCGGCACCCGCTGTGAACTGCGCTTATTCGCCGAATCTCGCCGAAGTGAAGATCAAATCGAGTCGAATGTGGGGGAGAGTGGGGTAAAGTGGCGGGCAGTGGATCGGGGAGGTGATCCACTGCAAGTGGGGGGTACCGACCGGTATCGATCCCGACGTTCGCTACAGGCCCCGGCGGGAGGTGTCGAGATGTTCCTCGGTACCTACACGCCGAAGTTGGACGACAAGGGGCGGCTCACGCTGCCCGCGAAGTTCCGGGACGCGTTGGCGGGAGGGTTGATGGTCACGAAAGGACAGGACCACAGCCTCGCGGTGTATCCACGCGAGGAGTTCACTGCGCTGGCTCGTCGTGCCGCAGCGGCATCCCGTAGCAATCCGCAGGCTCGCGCCTTCGTGCGAGGGCTCGCGGCGGGCACCGATGAGCAGCACCCCGACGCTCAAGGTCGGATCACGTTGTCCGTGGACCATCGCCGCTACGCGGGGCTGTCCAAGGACTGTGTGGTCGTCGGATCGGTCGACTTCCTCGAGATCTGGGACGCCCAGGCATGGACGGACTACCTCGGGGAGCACGAAGAAAGTTACTCACAGGCCAGAGACGAGGCGCTCGAGGGGATCTTCTAGCCCACCGACGCCGCGAGTGCCGCGAGGCCTCTGCCCGAGCGTGACCCTGGCGCACTTCCCCAGCGCCAGGTTCACCACCGGGACCCTGACGCCCTTCCCCAGCGCCAGGTTCCCTGATCGGACAGGGACCTCGAGGCATTCGCCCTCCACACCCGACGACGCGCAAGCACCAGAGCATCGAGCAAGAGCCGGAGGAGAAATGGTCGACGGCGAGGACGACACCGAGTTCGCCCCGGGCGAATTCGGTCATGTCCCCGTCCTCTTGCGCCGCGCGGATGAACTCTTGGGCCCGGCAATCACCGCCGAGAACCCGCGAGGCGACGGCGCAGTGATGATCGATGCGACGCTCGGCCTCGGTGGACACTCCGAACATTTCCTACGCGCATACCCGGGTCTGCACCTGATCGGTCTCGACCGTGACCCCGAGGCACTCCGGATCGCATCCGATCGGCTGGTGTCATACGCCGACCGCACCACGTATGTACACACCCGCTACGACGGCATCGTTGATGCGCTCGAACAGGCTGGGCTGGACGCGATCGGTACCGTCCACGCCATCCTGTTCGACCTCGGTGTGTCTTCGATGCAACTCGACGAGGCCGATCGCGGGTTTGCCTACTCGGTCGACGCTCCGCTGGACATGCGGATGAATCCGACGGCGGGCATCACCGCTGCCGAGGTGCTCAACACCTACAGCCGCGGCGAGTTGGCTCGCATCCTCAGCGCGTATGGCGAGGAACGCTTCGCGAGCCGCATCGCGTCCGAGATCGTGCGACGCCGTCAGAAGCAGCCGTTCACTACCAGCGGGGCACTGGTCGAACTCATCTACGACGCCATTCCGGCCGCGACTCGCCGGACTGGCGGGCATCCCGCGAAGCGGACGTTCCAGGCGCTGCGAATCGAGGTCAACGGTGAGTTGGATTCGTTGCGGGCCGCGATCCCCGCAGCCCTCGACGCCTTGGCGGTCGGTGGACGCGCCGTGTTCATGTCTTATCAGTCACTCGAGGACCGCGTCGTCAAGCAGGAACTGACCCCGCGTTCCAAGTCCAAGACGCCCGAGGGTCTGCCCATGGAACTGCCGGGCATGGGACCGGAGTTCCGGATCCTCACCCGGGGTGCGGAGCGTGCGTCCGAGCAGGAAATCGAGGACAACCCCAGGGCAGCGCCCGTGCGTCTGCGCGCAGCGGAACGAATCGCGAGGAGGACGACAGCATGACTGTTCAGGCGGCTCCCACCGAAGGGGTCCGGCGGTCCAAAGCGGTGAAACGGGCGTACAAGCGCCGTGACCAGCGCTCCTCGGCCGTCGACGGCCATGCTGCTGCAGTGATCTCGCAGGGGACCTCGCCCCGGACGATCGTCGCCCGAATCCCGTTCGTGGCCATGATTATCGGTCTGCTGTGCCTGGGACTGGCTGCGACACTGCTGCTGACGACGCGCGCAGCCGAGGATTCGTACGAGCTTGCGGACGCCCGGGCCCACAACCAGGGCTTGCGGGAGCAGGCAGCGACACTCCAGCGTCACGTCATCGCGGGTAACTCGGCTCCGGTCTTGGCTGCGAAAGCGGCGGAGCAGGGACTCATTCCGGCGAAGGATCCGGCGCGGCTGGTCTTGGACGCAGACGGCACTGTGCGCGTGATCGGTACTCCCGAACCCGCTGCGGGCGAGCCCGTCGCGCCGCTCGACCGGACCCCACCTCCGGCGCCAGAGGCACCTGAGGAACCGGCACGGGAAGTGCAGACAGCACAGCCCTCTGAGATCGTGCAGCCTTCACCGCGGCCGAGCAATGACGGAAGGATCCAGGCTCATGGTGAGCGACTGACGCCGTTGGCGGTCGTCACTGCACCATTGGCAGGTACGCCACAGTGACGTCCCCGCGTGGACGCCAACCTGCCTCGCGCCGGCGTAGGCCGACTGCACCGCCCCCGCGAACCGCGCGGGGGCGGAAGTCGTCGGTGCGCCGGACCGATTCCTTCGCGTTCCGGCTCCGGTACGGGCGAGCGGTGATGTTCGTCGCGCTCGGCGCCGTGGCGTTTCAGCTGTTGTGGGTGCAGGGTATCGATGCACCGCGGCTGTCGGCGGAGGCTGCCAACCAAAGGGCCACCAAGCTCACCCTTCCCGCGGTGCGGGGAGAGATCCTTGATCGCAACGGCAACAAGCTCGCCTACACGCTCGACGCGAAGGCGCTCACGTTCCAGCCGGTCGTCGTGCGTAAGAACATGGACGACCTGCGCGCCAAGGACGATTCCCTCCCCGATCCCGAGACTCGGTTGAAGGCGATCGCGAAGGGCATCCACGACAGGCTCGGTGATGTCACCAGCGAGAGGGACCTCCTGACGAAGTTGCAAAGCGACGAGACGTTCGTCTACTTGGTCCGCAATGTGGACCCGGCGGTGGCCGCCGACATCGCCGAAGAGTTCCCGGAGGTCGGACTCGAGCGGCAGGACATCCGCGAGTACCCGGGTGGTTCCCTCGCAGCGAACATCCTCGGCTCGACCGGCTGGGACGGACACGGGCTGCTCGGGCTCGAGGAGTCGATGGACTCGACCCTCGCGGGTGTGGACGGTTCCGAGATCTACGACCGCGGTTCCGACGGCGCTGTGATCCCCGGGAGCCGACGCGATCAACAACCCGCGGTCGACGGTTCGGCGGTGGAGCTCACGATCGACTCCGACTTGCAGTACTACGTGCAACAGCAGGTGCAGCAGGCGAAGGATCTGTCGGGCGCGCAGAACGCATCCGTCGTGGTGCTCGACGCGAAGAACTCCGAAGTACTCGCGATGACCAACGACGGCACGTTCAACCCGGCGATCGGCGTCGGGAACAACCCGGAAACCGCGCAGTTGGGCAATCTGCCGGTCAGCTCGCCGTTCGAACCCGGATCCGTCAACAAGATCGTCACCGCGGCCGCCGCCATCGAATACGGGCTGACCACTCCGGAAGAGGTGCTGCAGGTACCCGGCTCGATCCGTATGGCCGGGGTCTCGGTCAGTGACGCGTGGGCGCACGGGCTCGTGTCCTACACCTCCACCGGTGTCTTCGGGAAGTCGTCGAACGTAGGCACCCTGATGCTTGCCCAGCGTGTCGGCGAGGAACGATTCGCGGACATGCTGCACCGTTTCGGCCTCGGCCAGGCCACCGGCGTCGGTCTCCCGGGCGAGAGCGCAGGCAGCGTTCCACAGCTCGACGACTGGACCGCGGGAACGTTCGCGAACCTGCCGATCGGCCAGGGTCTGTCGATGACGCTGCTGCAGATGACCGGTATGTACCAGGCGATAGCGAACGACGGAGAGCGCGTCCCGCCGCGGATCGTCAAGGCGACGGTGGACCCGGACGGCAACCGGACGCAGACGGAGCGGCCCGAACCGGTTCGGGTCGTCAGCGAGGAGACCGCGCGCACGGTGCGTGACATGTTCCGGGCAGTTACTCAGAGAGACCCGATGGGCTATCAGCAGGGGACCGGTCCGCAAGCCGCTGTCGAGGGCTTCCAGATCAGCGGCAAGACGGGCACTGCGCAACAGGTGGATCCAGCATGTCGTTGCTACTCGAACTCCAGGTACTGGATCACATTCGCCGGTATCGCACCCGCGGACGATCCGCGCTACATCATTGGCATCATGCTGGACGCGCCCGTTCGTGGCATCGACGGCGGCGGGGGGACGTCGGCAGCGCCGTTGTTCCACAACATCGCGTCGTGGCTACTCCAGCGCGAGAGTGTGCCGCTTTCACCGGACCCTGGTCGGCGGTTGGTTCTACAGCCCGACTGAGAAGCGTGCCGCGAAACACCTTCCCGCCAGGTTCTCCGCAAGCGTGCCTCCCCGAGGGGGTGGCGACTCGTAAATCGGGCGCCGACGCCGGTAATCTGGCATGTCGATCTTGGCCGCACGATTCGGTGGTGGTCCCCGCACGCTCGACCACGACCGACTTGTTCGTCCCACCGACATCCGACCGATCAGAGAGGACCCGTTGACCGTGCTTCCGACTCCGCAGCCTTCCACGCCAGGCGCGGCGCCGGAGAGCGGTCTTCGCCCGAGCAACCCGCCGGAGACCGATCTCGCGGATCTCGCGGTGAGGATCGGCGCTCGTCTCGAGTGGGTGGGGCCGGAGCACCCGCACGGATCAGCGAGGATGACCGTTACCGGGGTCGAGTTGCGCGCGCAGACAGTGCGGCCGGGTGATCTGTTCGCTGCCCTACCGGGAGCGCAGACACACGGCGCCCAATTCGTCGTGACAGCTCTCGCGGCCGGCGCCGTCGCAGTGTTCACCGACGACACGGGGCTGGCTTCGGTCAGCGAGCGTCTCGTCGCCGCCGGTTCGACCATGTCGTTGCCGGTCCTCGTGCATCCCGATCCGCGCCGCGTACTCGGCGAGGCTTCGGCAACGATCTATGGCAGCCCGTCGGAGCGGATGCAGGTGATCGGTATCACCGGGACATCCGGCAAGACGACATCGTCGTACCTGATCGAAGCCGGTCTCGCCGCAGCAGGACGCAGCATGGGATTGGTGGGCACCATCGAGACGCGCGTCGCGGGTCGCTGTGTGCCAAGCGCCCTCACCACGCCGGAGGCTCCGCAACTTCACGCGTTGTTCGCGGCGATGTACGAACGCGGCATCGACACCGTAGTCATGGAGGTGTCGAGCCACGCGCTCGCCCTCGGCCGCGTCGACGGCGTCCGTTTCTCGATCGGTGCATTCACCAACCTCTCGCAGGATCACCTCGACTTCCACAAGGACTTCGACGACTACTTCGCGACCAAGAGTCGATTGTTCGCGGCGGACTCGACCGTCCGAGCAGATAGTGCGGTTGTCTGCATCGACGACGAGTGGGGCGTGCGCATGGCGGAGATAGCACGCCGCGCGAACCCGGATCAGCCTGACGCGGTTGTCACGATCGGAACCCGCGTGGATGCCCAGGGGGAGTGGGAATACCAGCCCGACTGGACCGCCGGACCGAGCCAGCCGACGACGTTGGGCAGTCAGGTCTTCACGCTCAAAGGACCGGACAGGGCCACGCGCGAGGTGTCACTGCGCCTGCCCGGCCAGTACAACGTCGCAAACGCTGCACTTGCGGCGGCGGTGTGTGTGGCTGCGGGCGTCGACCTCGACACCGCGCTGGCCGGGATCGCCGAGGTGGATGTTCCGGGCCGGGTACAGCGTGTCGACCGGGGGCAGGACTTCCTCGCTGTTGTGGACTACGCGCACAAGCCGGCAGCGCTCGAGGCCGTCATCGCCACACTACGTGGACAGACATCGGGTCGGATCGCGGTTGTCGTCGGTGCCGGGGGAGACCGCGACACCGGCAAGCGAACGCTGATGGGGGAAATGGGTGCCCGCGGCGCTGACCTGCTCGTAATCACCGACGACAACCCGCGCACCGAGGACCCGGCCGCTATTCGAGCCGCGTTGGCCGCGGGAGCACTGGCAGTTCCATCCGCTGAGCGTGGTGAGGTTCGCGAGATCGGTGACCGCGCCGAGGCTATAGGGGTGGCGGTCCTATGGGCGCGCCCGGGCGATGTGGTCCTGGTCGCCGGCAAAGGACACGAGACTGGCCAGGAGATCAACGGGGTGAAGTACCCATTCGACGACCGCGAGGTTCTGAGAGAGGCGATCGACCGGATCGCCTCCGGCGACGGACCTGCATACGGAGGAGATGCATGATCCCGATGACGCTCGCCAAGATCGCACAAGCGGTCGGCGGGACGCTGCACGATGTCGACGATCCGTCGGCCACCGTCACGGGAACGGTGGAGTTCGATTCCCGCGAGGTCACTCCGGGTGGGTTGTTTCTGGCGCTGCCCGGAGCCCGGACCGATGGCCATGACCACGCTGCCGCCGCTGTCGCGGCTGGCGCGGTGGCCGTCCTCGCGGCGCGGCCCGTCGGCGTCCCGGCGATCGTCGTCGAACCGCTCGGCGCGTCGGGAAGCGGGGCGCTGGCGCTCGAACACGACAGCGACGGCTCGGGTGCCGCGGTACTCGGGGCCCTCGCGAAGCTCGCGCGTGTGAGCACGGACGCGATCGTCGAGGGAACGGGAATGACGGTCGTCGGTGTCACGGGTTCGTCAGGCAAGACCTCCACGAAGGACCTGCTGGCGGCCGTGCTGGCACCGCTCGGTTCGGTCATCGCTCCACCCGGTTCGTTCAACAACGAACTCGGCCACCCGTGGACTGCGCTGCGCGCTGACGCCGACACCCGATTCCTGGTGCTCGAGATGTCCGCCCGTAGGCGGGGGAACATCGCAGATCTCGCGAAGACCGTACCGCCGCGCATCGGTGTGGTGCTCAACGTCGGCACAGCCCACCTCGGCGAGTTCGGATCGCGTGAGGCGATCGCCGAGACCAAAGGCGAACTCCCCGCGTCGCTGCCTTCGGCGCTGGATGGGGGCGTCGCGGTGCTCAATGCAGATGATCCGTTGGTCGCCTCCATGGCCGAGCGCACCAAGGCTCGGGTCGTGCTGGTCGGGCTGTCTGCCAACGCCGATGTCCGTGCGACCGACGTGCACCTCGACGACCAAGCCCGTGCGAGTTTCACGCTCGAGTGCGAGGTCGGCAGAGTCCGGGTCACCCTCGCCGTCCACGGTGAGCATCACATCGGCAACGCCCTCGCCGCTGCGGCTGTCGCGCTCGAGTGCGGTGCAACTCTCGAGCAGATCGCCGCTGCTCTGGGCGGGGCGACGCCGGTGTCGGCGCGCCGCATGGAGGTCCGGGACCGCTCCGACGGCGTGACTGTCGTCAACGACTCGTACAACGCCAATCCCGACTCGATGCGCGCCGCGCTCAAGGCGCTGGTATCGATGGCGCGTTCTGGCAGCGGTCCGGCGCGCCGGAGTTGGGCAGTCCTCGGAGAAATGGCCGAACTGGGACCAGAATCAGTGGTCGAACACGACGCCATCGGACGGTTCGCAGTGCGCTTGGACGTGTCCAAATTGATTCTCGTCGGACCGGGCCGTCCCGTCCGCGCTATGTACCAGGGAGCGGTGATGGAAGGTTCGTGGGGTGAGGAGGCGGTCCACGTACCCGACCGCGCGAGCGCGATCGCACTGCTCGAACAGGAACTTCAAGCCGGCGACCTGGTGCTGGTGAAGGCGTCGAGTTCGATCGGTCTGTGGGAGGTTGCGGAAGCTGTGCTCGCCACGCCGGCGACAGGTTCGGTTACCGCGGGCAACGAGACGACGGGCAAGGGGGCGTCTCAGTGAGGCAGATTCTCTTCGCTGCGGGCATCGCTCTCGCGGTGTCCATCCTGTTGACGCCCGTTCTGATCAAGATCTTCTCCCGACAGGGCTTCGGACAGGAAATCCGCGTCGAGGGTCCCGAAAGCCACCAGGCCAAGCGTGGTACTCCGACTATGGGTGGCGTTGCGATCCTCGTGGGCCTGTGGGCAGGCTACTGGGGTTCACACCTGATCGGCATCGGCTATGAGGCGGAGGGTCCGTCAGCGTCAGGTCTACTCGTGCTCGGTTTGACCACTGCGCTCGGCGTTGTCGGCTTTCTCGATGACTTCATCAAGATTCGCAAGCAGCGCAATCTGGGCCTGAACAAGACCGCCAAGCTCGTGGGTCAGTTGGTGGCCGCGGTCGCGTTCGGAATCTTGGCGCTGCAGTTCCGGGATGAGAACGGGTTGACCCCCGGCAGCGTGCATCTGTCGTACGTACGTGACATCGCCACGGTGAGCCTGGGCTCGATCGTATTCATCCTCTTCGTCTACCTGCTGGTCAGCGCTTGGTCGAACGCGGTGAACCTCACCGATGGACTCGATGGCTTGGCGGCAGGGTCGATGAGCCTCGTCCTCGGTGCGTACGTGATAATCACGTTCTGGCAGTACCGCAACGCGTGCAGTACGGGTCCGGGAAGCCTCGGTCCGGCCAAGGGATGCTATGACGTCCGCGACCCGCTGGACCTGGCCTTGTTGTGTGCGGCCGGTGCCGCTGCATGCATCGGCTTCCTGTGGTGGAATGCGGCCCCGGCAAAGATCTTCATGGGTGACACCGGGTCACTGGCACTCGGCGGCATGCTCGCGGGTCTGTCCATCACCACTCGCACCGAGCTGCTGATGGTCGTCATCGGCGCGCTGTTCGTGGCGGAGGCCGCATCGGTGGTCATCCAGGTCGCCGTTTTCCGGTCAAGTCGACGACGCGTGTTCCGGATGGCGCCATTCCACCACCACTTCGAACTCGGCGGGTGGGCGGAGACCCAGGTGATCATCAGATTCTGGTTGTTGGCCGCGATCGCGTCCGCGGTCGGTCTGGCCCTCTTCTACAGCGAGTATCTCGCCGCGATCGGGGATTGACGCAATGCGTTTCGAGGAGCAGTACCTCGACGAGTCGGGTTTGAGTCGGCTACGCGACGCCGACGTCCTGGTGGCCGGTGCGGGTGTTTCCGGTCGGGCGGTCGTCGCGCCTTTGCGGGACCTCGGTGCGAGGGTCACGGTTACCGACGCCAACGCGGACGCCCTGGCACACTGCGCGGACCTGGGCGCGGCGACGATCGGGATAGACGAGCTTGTGGCCTTCCCCGGGCGGGTCGCCGACTTCGCCCTGGTAATCGCGAGCCCGGGGTTCCGGCCCGACGCACCGATCATGTCGGCGGCTGCCGGGATGAGCGTTCCCATCTGGGGCGACATCGAGTTCTCGTGGCGGGTCGATCAGGCCCGGATGTACGGACCGCCGCGCCGCTGGCTGGTCGTGACCGGCACCAACGGCAAGACCACCACCACCTCGATGCTGGACTCGATCCTCGAGGCCGCGGGTATTCCGTCGTTGGCCTGCGGGAACATAGGGCTGCCGGTGCTCGACGCGCTGCGGGAACAGCAGCCTCGCGCGGACGCGCTCGCTGTCGAGTTGTCGTCTTTCCAGCTGTACTGGGCGCCCTCGGTGCGGCCCGCGGCCGGCGTCGTCCTCAACATCGCTGAGGATCATCTGGACTGGCACGGGGGCATGCAGGGATACATCGACGCCAAGGCGCGGGCCCTGACTGGCGACATCGCGATCGTGGGTCTGGACAACGCCCCGGCGGCCGCGCTGGCGGAGCGGCCGCGGGTCGGGCGCACAGTGGGCTTCAGGCTGGGCGTGCCGGGTCGTGGCGAGCTGGGCGTGGTCGATGGTGTGCTGGTCGATCGCGCGTTCGCGGACTCGGCGACTCTGCTCCCAGCCGGCCAGATCAGCCCACCGGGGCCAGCCGGCGTCTGCGATGCCCTGGCCGCCGCCGCGCTGTCCCGCGCGATCGGTGTGTCAGCGGACGCGGTTAGCGCTGGACTCCGAGCCCACCGCGTCGGGCCGCACCGCGCACAAACGGTGCGCGAGGTGAAGGGTGTCGCCTTCGTGGATGATTCGAAGGCGACCAATCCGCATGCGGCGCGATCGTCGATCATCGGGCGTGACTCAGTCGTGTGGATCGCCGGCGGCCAACTCAAGGGCGCGCGGGTGGACGATCTCGTGGCGGAAGTCGCCGGCCGGTTGGTCGGCGCGGTCCTGATCGGGCAGGACGCGGACCAGATCGCGGACGCGCTGGCGCGACACGCCCCGGAGGTCCCGGTGGTGCACATCCGATCGGGAGACGATGCATCCATGGGTGCACGAAACCCCGATACAGTGCTACTCGATCTCCCCGAAGCCGACGCCGACTCGGTGATGGTGGCTGCCGTGCGCTCCGGGGCGGCTTTGGCCGCTCCGGGCGATACTGTTCTGCTTGCGCCCGCGGCCGCGTCGCTGGACATGTTCGACTCGTACGGGCATCGGGGACGTAGCTTCGCCGCGGCCGCGGGTGGACTGTCGGACGAGGAGATCGGGCCGTCTACGGCCGAGCCGGCAGATGCGCCGACGGCCGAGCCGACAGATTTGGCCGGGGAGTCCGGGCCAAGCTGATGAGAATCGAGACCGAGCGCCGCACCGGCCGGGCCGACCGTGGGCCCCGGACCCGGATCGGCGCGTGGCTGGCGCGCCCGCTGACGTCCTTTCACCTGGTCGTCACCATCGCGATGTTGCTGACGGTGCTCGGACTGGTGATGGTTCTGTCGTCATCGAGTGTCGCATCGGTGGCACAGGACGGGTCCGCCTACGGGACCTTCGTCTCGCAACTGATCTTCTTGGCCGGCGGGCTCGTGATCTTCTACGTCGCGTTGATGATCCCGATCCGGGTGGTTCGGGAGTGGTCGCTACCGGCCTTCGCGGTCACCGTCGTGATGCTCGTATTGGTGCTCATCCCGGGCATCGGCACGAGGTCGCAGGGTACGCGCGGATGGTTCGTGATCGGCCCGTTCTCGCTGCAGCCATCGGAACTCGCGAAGATCGCGTTCTCGGTCTGGGGTGCACATCTGCTGGCAACACGGCGGCGGGACAATCCGTCGCTGAAGGAGATGCTGACTCCGCTGGTTCCGGCGGCGATGATCGTCTTGGCGCTCATTGTGCTCCAGCCGGACTATGGCACCGCCTTCTCCCTCGCGATCATCTTGCTTGCGCTGCTGTGGTTCGCGGGACTGCCGCTCAAGATCTTCTTCGCCATCCTCGGTGCGGGCGCGGTCGCGGCGGTCACCCTAGCCATGACTGCCGGCTACCGATCCGCGCGCGTCCGGGCGTTCTTCGATCCCGAAGCGGATCCGCAAGGAAGCGGCTACCAGGCCCGACAGGCAAAGTACGCCCTTGCGGACGGCAGTTTGTTCGGTGAGGGACTCGGGCAGAGTCGTGCGAAGTGGAGCTATCTGCCCAATGCCCACAACGACTTCATCTTCGCGATCATCGGCGAGGAACTCGGGTTCATTGGTGCGGGCGCGGTGATCGGCCTGTTCGGTCTGTTCGTATACACCGGCCTGCGGATCGCGCGACGCTCGGTGGATCCTTTCCTGCAGTTGCTCACGGCGACTGCGACCGCTTGGATCACCGGACAGGCCTTCATCAATATCGGTTATGTGGTCGGTGTGCTGCCGGTGACAGGTCTTCAGTTGCCGCTGGTGTCTGCGGGTGGTACGTCGGCGGCGACGACACTTCTGATGTTCGGGCTCGTCGCGAGCGCGGCTCGGCACGAACCGGAAGCGGTCGCGGCGTTGCACGGCGGCCAGGACGGGCGCCTCTCACGTCTGCTTCGCCTGCCGAAGCCGGCTCCGTACATCCCGCCGCGTCGGAGGGGTGCTGCGGTGGTCCGGAAGGCGCAGTCGACCAGGGTGCCGCCCGGTCGCCGCGAGCGGACTCCGCGGCGGGACCCTCGAGCTGTGCACGACGAGCCCCGCAAACGGTCACCGAAAGCAGGCACCGGCAGGCGGGGAGGCGACAATCGAGGACGGCGGGGACACGACCCTGCTTCTGAACGTCGGCGGGAAACACGATCACGTGGTCCCCGTCCAGGAGAGCGAGGAATGCGTAAGTGAACGGCGACAACCGCGAGAATGACGCGGTCCTGTCCGTGGTGGTGGCCGGTGGCGGAACCGCCGGTCACATTGAGCCGGCGATGGCCGTCGCGGACGCGATCCGCGTCCTCGATCCGTCCGCGGTGGTGACGGCACTGGGCACCGAGCGTGGTCTCGAGACGGCGCTGGTGCCGAAGCGGGGATATGAGCTCGAATTGATCCCTCCCGTTCCGCTGCCAAGGAAGCCGACGATGGACCTGCTCCGGTTGCCCGGGCGGATCAGGCGTTCGATCGCCGCGACCCGTGCGATCCTGGACCGAAAGAACGCGGACGTGATCGTCGGATTCGGTGGCTACGTGGCGCTGCCGGCGTACCTGGCGGCGGGCTCGGGTCTGTTCGGTCGGCGGCGGCGGATTCCCGTCCTTGTGCACGAGGCGAATGCGAGCGCCGGAATCGCCAACAAGATCGGCGCGCGCCGCGCCCGCCGGGTGCTGGCTGCCGTCGCGGGTTCGGGTGTTGCGGCGCGGGGGCGTGAGGACGCGGAAATCGTCGGCGTCCCCGTACGTTCGTCGATCACCGGACTCGATCGAGAGTCGCTGCGGGCGAAGGCCCGTGAGCACTTCGGCTTGCCTGCGGAGGGGCCGGTCCTGTTGGTCTTCGGAGGCTCGCAAGGTGCTCGTTCGCTCAACGAGGCGGTTGCGGGCGCGGCGGCGGAGTTGGCGGACGCGGGGATCTCGGTGTTGCATGCGTACGGCCCCAAGAATGCGGTTGATGTCGAATCCCGTCCGGCCGCACCGTACGTCGCGGTGCCTTACCTGTCGCGGATGGATCTGGCCTATTCGGCGGCGGATGTGGTGATTTGCCGGTCGGGCGCGATGACGGTTGCCGAGGTGTCGGCCGTCGGATTGCCCGCCATCTACGTGCCGTTGCCACACGGAAACGGTGAGCAGGAACTCAATGCGCGACCGGTCGTGGCCGCGGGCGGCGGGATGATGGTTGCGGACGGCGACCTGACGCCGAAGTACGTGGCCGACACCGTGGTCCCGTTACTCCGTGATCCGGCGCGTATCGAAGAGATGAGCCGAAGCGCCGCTGGGGCGGGGCACCGCGATGCAGCAGCCTTGGTGGCGCAGATCGTTGTCGAGGTAGCAAGGGGAAGGCGATGAGCGAGCAGCTGCCCGCGGGTCTCGAGCGGGTACACATGGTCGGCATCGGGGGTGCGGGAATGTCCGGCATTGCGCGGATACTCCTCGCGCGTGGTGGGCTGGTGTCCGGCTCCGATGCCAAGGAGAGTCGTGGGGTGCTTGCGTTGCGTGCCCGGGGTGCGGACGTCCGGATCGGGCACGACGCGAGCGCTCTGGATCTGCTGCCCGGCGGCCCGACGTCGGTCGTGACAAGCTTTGCGGCGATCCCGAGGGACAACCCAGAGCTCGTCGAGGCGCGGCGGCGCGGGGTTCCCGTGATCATGCGCCCCGCCGTCCTGGCTTCGCTGATGCGTGGACACCGGACGTTGCTCGTGTCGGGTACTCACGGCAAGACCTCGACCACCTCGATGCTCGTCGTTGCGTTGCAGCATTGCGGATTCGACCCTTCCTTCGCCGTCGGCGGTGAGCTCAACGAGGCTGGAACCAACGCGCACCACGGTTCAGGTGAGGTCTTCGTGGCCGAGGCCGATGAGAGCGACGGCTCACTGCTGCAGTACGACCCGGATCTCGTGGTGGTCACCAACATCGAGGCCGACCATCTCGATTTCTTCGGTAGTAGTGAGGCATACGTCCAGGTCTTCGACGACTTCGTCGCGCGCATCGCGCCCGGGGGCCTCTTGGTGGCGTGTCTCGACGACCCGGGTTCGGCGGCACTCGCGCGCCGCACCGTCGAGTCCGGTCTTACGGATGTGCGGGTGGTCGGCTACGGCACCACAGAAGCCGTCGGTGCGGCGGAGGGCATTCCGGTCGGTGTGGAGTTGGTGTCGTGGGAGGTGTCCGACATCGGCGGTGTGGCGAACATTCGGCTCTCCGGGGAGCCTGACGTGCGTGCTCTGCGTTTGGGTGTGCCCGGAAAGCACATGGCCCTCAACGCGCTTGCAGCGCTGCTCGCAGGTTTGGATTCCGGCGCGCAGATCGATGAGCTGCTCGAGGGTCTGGCCGGGTTCGGCGGCGTCCACCGCCGGTTCCAGCTGACCGGGCGCGAGCGCGAGGTTCGACTGTTCGATGACTACGCTCACCATCCCACCGAGGTTCGAACGGTGCTCGGCGCGGCGCGGGAACTTGTCGGTAACCCGAGGCGCGGCCGGGTGATCGTGGTGTTCCAGCCGCACCTCTACTCGAGAACAGCGACGTTCGCGCAGGATTTCGGTGAGGCGCTGGACGTTGCCGACGAGGTGGTCCTCCTCGACGTTTACGGTGCTCGTGAGGAGCCGATACCAGGGGTCAGTGGTGCGCTCGTGGCGCAAGGAGTCACGAAACCCGTTCACTACCAGCCAGATCGGTCCCAGGTGCCTCGTCAGGTTGCGGAGATAGCCGAGCCCGGTGACATCGTTATCACGATGGGTGCGGGCGATGTGACGATGCTCGGTGGGCCGATCCTCGATGCATTGCGTGCGCGACCGAATCGGGGCCGCCGTTCGGGTGCAGTAGGACTGGGTCCGGAGTCGCAGTGACGGTCGACGGCCGGGGCCGGCCTCGCGGTAGGCGCCGGGACATGCGGCGGGGCCGGAGTTCGCGAGCGGGGAGTGACCGGGAGCACTCAGGGTCGGCCGAGAACCGTGTGGGACGCGGGTCGGCTGACCGTGAACGTGCCCGTTCCTTGCGGCGCAAGGTATTCCTTGTCACCGCAGTGTGTGTGACCGTGATCGCGGCGTTGGTCGGGGTGTTGTGGTTCAGCCCGTTGATGTCGGTGCGGCAGATCGCGTATGTCGGCGATGGACGGGTGACCGAGGAGGAAGTGTTGCGTGTCCTCGACGTTGCGGAGGGGACGCCGCTGCTTCGGGTCGACACCGGCGCCGCGGCGCGTCGGGTCGCCGGTATTCCACGGGTCGCCGAGGTTCGGGTGCAGCGTGAGTACCCGTCGACGGTGAGGGTTACCGTCATGGAACGGGTTCCCGTGGTGTTCTTCGACTCTCCACAGGGGCAGCACCTGATGGACGCGGGCGGTGTCGACTACGCGATCGAGCCACCACCGCCCGGGCTCGCTCGGCTGGTTACGCCGACTCCGGGTCACGACGATCACGTGACGCAGGTCGCGTTGGCGGTGCTCGAGCAGCTGCCGGAGGAGGTTCGCTTCCAGGTGTCCGAGGTTGCGGCGCCAACGATTTCGAACATTTCGGTTACGCTGGACGACGGCCGCGTCTTGGTGTGGGGCAGCGCCGAAGATTCCGAGAGGAAGTCGGCGGTGGTCTCCGTGCTGTTGACACAGCCCGGTCAGGTCTTCGACGTGTCGAGTCCCGAACTGCCCACCGTGAAGTGATGGGCAAATCGGGCGTGTGGCGCCAAGAAGTCGTCGGGTTCGAAGGTCCCGCAAAAACTTTGGCGGGTGTCGGCGCGCCTGCTGGCGGATCGCTGTGACACTGCATAGCGTTTCGCAGCAGCAGGCCACTTGACATAACCTTAACCCTATGGTTGAGGTTGAGGGTTTTCCCTCACTAGTACTAGCGAGAAATCCACTCACGGAAGGCGAGAGCCTATGACGCCCCCGCACAACTACCTCGCCGTCATCAAGGTCGTCGGTGTCGGCGGAGGCGGCGTCAATGCGGTCAACCGCATGATCGAGCAGGGACTCAAGGGAGTCGAGTTCATTGCGGTCAACACGGATGCGCAGGCACTTCTGCTGTCCGAGGCCCATGTCAAGCTCGACGTCGGGCGTGAGTTGACCCACGGACTCGGCGCCGGTGCTGACCCGGAGGTGGGCCGCAGGGCCGCCGAGGACGACAAGAACGAGATCGAAGAGGTCCTCAAAGGCGCCGACATGGTCTTCGTCACTGCGGGTGAGGGCGGTGGCACAGGCACTGGCGGCGCGCCCGTGGTCGCGAGCATCGCCCGCAAACTTGGTGCTCTCACCATTGGCGTTGTCACGCGCCCGTTCACATTCGAGGGCAAGCGTCGCGCCTCGCAGGCTGAATCGGGCATCGCCGCGCTGCGTGAATCCTGCGACACTCTGATCGTGATCCCGAATGACCGGCTGCTCCAGCTCAGCGACGAGAATATGAAGCTGATGGAAGCGTTCCACAGCGCCGACGAGGTGCTCCTCAATGGCGTTCAGGGCATCACCGATCTGATCACCACTCCAGGCCTGATCAACGTCGATTTCGCCGACGTCAAGAGCGTCATGTCCGGAGCCGGCAGCGCGCTGATGGGCATCGGGTCGGCGCAGGGTGAGGGCCGGGCTATCAAGGCCGCCGGGACGGCAATCAACTCGCCGCTGCTCGAGGCGTCGATGGACGGTGCGCGCGGCGTCTTGCTGTCGATCGCCGGCGGCTCGGACCTGGGTCTGTTCGAGATCAACGAGGCGGCCTCGCTCGTTCAGGAGGCCGCACACGTCGACGCCAACATCATCTTCGGAACCGTCATCGACGACTCTCTCGGCGACGAGGTCCGTGTGACCGTGATCGCCGCCGGCTTCGAAGGTGGTGCCCCGACCAGGCGCCCGATCGATGTTCAGTCCGCGCTCGGACGCGGGAACATCGGAGCCGGACGAGCCGGCGAGGTCGGTCGACCGGAGCGCTCCGGGTCCACGCCGTCCGGTGCCGCCCCTGTACCGGTGGCTTCGCGTGAAGTCGGGGCGCCAACCGCGGGTTCGAGCCTGCCGCCGATCGGCGGGAACGCTGCTTCCCGCGCTGTGGCAGCCGGCGATGACGAAGGCGATGATGACGATGTCGACGTTCCCATTTTCATGAAACGTTGAAGAGGGCATTGGCAAGTGGGGTAAGGGTCCGGCGGGTCGTCACGACCCGGGCCGGAGGTGTGTCAGAGGCACCGTACGACTCGTTCAACCTAGGTGACCACGTCGGTGACGACCGGGCCGCCGTCGAGGTCAATCGTCGGCGGCTTGCCGAGGGTATTGGGTTGCCGCTCGAGCGTCTGGTGTGGATGGAGCAAATCCACGGCCGAAACGTGACCGTGGTCAACGGTCCCCGCTCGCCCTCTGACGGTCCGGTGCCGGTAACCGACGCACTGGTGACCAAGGAACCCGACCTTGCTTTGGTGACGCTGACCGCGGACTGTGTACCGATCCTGCTCTCGGATGATGAGGCGGGTGTGATCGCAGCAGTGCACGCCGGTCGCATCGGAGCCCGGATCGGCATCGTTCCAGAGGTCGTCGGCGTGATGATCAATCTGGGCGCCCGTCCGGAGCAGATCGGGGCTTTTCTGGGCCCGGCCGCCAGCGGGCGCAGGTACGAGGTTCCGGCCGCAATGCAGGCCGACGTCGAGAAGTTCCTCCCCGGCAGCGCGACCCGCACCGTGAACGGCACTCCGGGTCTGGATCTGCGTGCGGGGCTGCGGCGGCAACTGCTGGCAATGGGCGTATCGAGTGTCGCAGAGGATCCGCGGTGCACGATCGAGGACTCGACGTTGTTCAGCCACCGCAGGGGGGCTCCAACCGGCAGATTCGCCTCGGTGATCTGGATGGATTCGTCGGGACAAGGATGACGGAGAAGAGTTGACGGTCGGGATGGGTAGGCGCGACGACACAGCTAGGCGCGACGAAATAGCATCGGCACTCACTGCGGTCCGTGCCAGGCTCGAGGCGGCGTGCCGGGACGCGGGGCGCGATCCTGCTGAAGTCACGTTGCTGCCGGTGACGAAGTTCTTCCCGGCTTCGGACGTGCGGATCCTCTACGATCTCGGCTGCCGCGGGTTCGGCGAGTCGCGTGAACCGGAGGCGAGTACCAAGATCGCGGAGTTCCGGGCCGATTCCGGTGTCGTCGATGCCGTGCTGTGGCACATGATCGGCAGACTTCAGCGGAACAAGGTCAAGTCCGTGGTGCGGTGGGCCGACATGGTCCACTCGCTGGACAGTGTCCGATTGGCCGACGCGCTCGATGCCTCCGTCGGTGCCGCACGTGACGCCGGGACCCGTTCCGGTCCGCTCGAAGTGCTGCTTCAGGTGAGCCTGGACACCGATCCGGCGCGGGGTGGTGTCGCGGTCGCGGGAGTGGATGCCCTCGCGGCGCACGTGGCAGCGTCGCCGAATCTGGTTCTCCGTGGACTGATGTCGGTGCCGCCGCTCGATTCCGATCCGGACGAGGCCTTCGGCCGGCTCGCGGTTGTCCAAGCCGGTGTGCTGCGCGACCACCCGGACGCAACGGTGTTGTCCGCAGGGATGACTGGCGATCTGGAGGCGGCGATCCGCCATGGGTCGACCTGTGTGCGTGTCGGAACCGCGATCCTCGGCCGACGTCCGATAATCTCGGAATAATCACCAGTCACATCGTGAACAGCTGCCACACCCAAAGATCGTCAGTCCGCCACGAGCGGTGGCTCTGAGACCGCTCATCCTATTTAGCTCTATGCTGATCTATACGGTCGGCCGCAGCCTTCGCAAAGTAACCGATCGCCGCGCCCAGGAAGGTCGATCAATGAGCACTCTGCACAAGTTCAAGGCATACTTCGGCATGGTTCCCCTCGAGGACTTCGAGGACGACTACATCGATGAGCCCGAGCCGCCGCGCCGTGACTACGCCGAGCCGGGATACTCCTCCACTCGTCGCGACGAGGTTGACGATTTCGATCGCTACGGCTCCGCGTCACGTCAGCCGCCGCATGTGGAGCCGATGCCGACACGCCCGACTCGTCCGGTGCCCAACGCTGGCGGCCCACGGGGAACCACCCGCGGCGCGCTGGCCGTCGACCCGCGGATGGACCGAGTCCAGGGCCGGCGTTCGCTCGTCGACGAAGGCGGCCCGCTGTCGAAGATCACGACGCTTTGGCCTCGTGACTACGGCGAGGCCCGTACCATCGGCGAGCAGTTCCGTGATGGTAATCCGGTGATCATCAATCTCGTGGAGCTGAGCAACGCCGATGCCAAGCGGCTGGTGGACTTCGCGGCAGGCCTCGCGTTCGCCCTTCGGGGATCCTTCGACAAGGTTGCGACGAAGGTGTTCCTGCTTTCGCCCGCCGGCGTCGACGTCTCCGCCGAGGAGCGTCGACGGATCGCGGAGACCGGCTACTACAACCAGAAGTAACCGCTGCGGTCGAGGAGCGCGCCACGCGACCCCGTGGGTGTGACGCGCGCCTCGGCTTGGCCGATGGTTTTGATCGACCGGTTGTTGTGAGGCAGAGTGAAGGTGTGGCCGTGTTCTCGGTGATCTACGTGATCTTGTTCGTATTCTGGTTGTTGCTCATCGGACGGATCATCGTCGAGTTCATCCGGGTCTTCGCCAGAGACTGGCGACCATCGGGTTTCGTCGTGGTCGTGCTCGAGGTGATCTTCACGGTCACTGACCCGCCAGTGAAGCTCCTTCGTCGACTCATTCCGCCGATATCCCTCGGCGGGGTTCGGCTGGATCTTTCGATCATGGTGCTGTTGTTTCTGCTGTTCATCCTCATGCAGGTCGTATCCGGGCTGGCGTCACCTCCCGGTTTGGTGTGACAGAATGGGCTGGCAGTTAGTGTGTGACAGGGTAACGAAATGGTTAAGAAGTACGCGCGACGCGCTAGAACACAATGCGTGCTAGACCGCCAATTGACGCGTGAAGGGATCCTTCCATGCCGTTAACTCCAGCCGATGTGCACAACGTCGCGTTCAGCAAGCCCCCGATCGGGAAGCGTGGCTACAACGAGGACGAGGTCGACGCCTTCCTCGATCTGGTCGAGCAGGAGCTAGCGCGACTCATCGAGGACAATACCGATCTGCGTCAACGCGTAGGGGAGCTCGACCAGGAACTGGCCGAGGCGAAGAAGGCGCCGCGTCCGCCCGGTGCAGCTCCGGCCCCGGCGGCCGTTCCCAAGCCGGAGCCGGAACCGGTCCGGGTCGTCGAGCCCCCGAAGGGCGGGTTGCCCCACCCGACCGATGACGCCAACATGCAGGCGGCCAAGGTCCTCGGTCTTGCACAGGAGATGGCGGACCGGCTCACTGGCGAGGCCAAGATCGAGGCCGAGCAATTGCTCAGTGATGCTCGTGTGAACTCGGAGCGTCTGGTAACCGAGGGTCGCACCAAGTCGGAGGCGATGGTCGGCGAGGCCAAGCAAAAGTCCGAGTCGCTCCTGTCCGACGCTCAGGCCCGCTCGGAAACCCAGCTGCGCCAGGCCAAGGAGAAGGCTGACGCACTGCAAGCGGACGCCGAGAAGAAGCACACCGAGATCATGGCGACGATCAACCAGCAGCGGTCGGTTCTCGAGGGTCGGATCGAGCAGTTGAAGACCTTCGAGCGCGAGTACCGCGTGCGCCTGAAGTCATACCTGGAGTCGCAACTCGAGGAGTTGGAGCAGCGCGGCTCGGCGGTGCCGGTCGACGGTGGCCAGGACGCCTTCGGGCAGTCCGGTTCACAGTCCGGTCTCAGGCAGTCTTTCGCCAAGGGAAACAACTGACCGAGCCGACGCCGGCGGCTCTCGAACAGAGGGTGAGTAGTGCTGGTCACGACGCTGCTTCTCGCAGCAGTTGGATTCGCGATGCTGGTGATCGCGCTGACGACGGGTTCCGTCATCTGGGCGTGGGGATGCATCGCGGTCTGCATCGTGGGTGCCGTCGTCCTGCTGGTCAGTGCGTTGGCGGATAGGAAAGGCACGCCCGTCGACAACTCCGGTGATTCGAACAACTCGGCCGGATCGAGGCACCGGGACACCTGACCGGGATGTCGCGGACGACCTGGCTGATACCGGCTGGAGTTCGACTCAGGGCTAGACTGAAACGCACATATGGCGACGATCCGGCAATCACCGGGGAGCCTTCGGAAGAACGGTTCGATGCGCGCACTTCACGGGAGGCGTATCGGACCTACTAGAACCGAACGGGTGGGGCCCGTCACAGCCTCGATCGAGTGGCCCGTTGCGCATGCGTGACGGGCAAGCGGGGTGGTACCGCGGTAGCGGCGCACAGGGCGTCGCCATCGTCCCCGTGCCGGTAGATGGGCACGAGGAGCCACGCGTTGACCAGTAACGAATCCACCTCTCCCCAGGCGAACGACGCGTACCCGCGCGTTGATCTCGTCGGCGGCCGGGCAACCGGTGCCGTCTCCTTCCCGGACCTCGAGCAGAAGGTGCTCACGGCGTGGGAGGCGGATGACACCTTCCGCGCCAGTGTCGCGAACCGCGAGGGCGCCGAGGAGTTCGTCTTCTACGATGGTCCGCCGTTCGCGAATGGCCTGCCGCACTACGGCCACCTTCTCACCGGGTACGTCAAGGACGTGGTCCCGCGGTTCCAGACCATGCGCGGGAAGAGGGTCGATCGCCGGTTCGGCTGGGACTGTCACGGGCTGCCCGCGGAACTCGAGGCGGAGAAGCAGCTCGGCATCGTGGACAAGTCACAGATCGACGCGATGGGCCTTGCCTCGTTCAACGCGTACTGCGAATCGTCGGTGCTGCGGTATACCGACGAATGGCGCAACTACGTGACGCGGCAGGCGCGCTGGGTGGACTTCGACAACGACTACAAGACCCTGGATCTGGACTTCATGGAGTCCGTCATGTGGGCGTTCAAGGAGCTCTACGACAAGGGTCTGATCTACCAGGGCTTCCGGGTGCTGCCGTACAGCTGGTACGAGCAGACGCCGCTGTCGAACCAGGAAACCCGCCTCGACGATGCTTACAAGATGCGGCAGGACCCGGCAGTCACGGTCGACATGGTGCTGCACGCGCCGGGGAGCGAACTCGACGGCGCCAATGCGTTGATCTGGACCACGACGCCGTGGACGCTGCCATCCAACCTCGCGATCGCGGTACACCCCGACGTCGACTACGTGCTCGTTCGCGGCGCCGACGACAAGCGGTACGTCTTCGCGGCGGAACGGGTCGGACACTATGCACGCGAGCTCGGTGAGTCTCCCGAGGTGCTCGGTGAATACAAGGGCAGAGACCTCGTCGGACTGTCGTACCTGCCGCCGTTCGACTTCTTCCACGGGCCGGGTAAGGGCCATGAGAACGCGCACCGGGTGCTGGCAGCGGACTATGTCACCACCGACTCCGGCACCGGCGTTGTTCACCTGGCCCCGGCCTTCGGCGAGGAGGACATGGAGTGCGCGGCGGCCAACGGCATCGAGATCGTCCAGCCACTGGATGCGGGTGGCAAGTTCACCTCGATGGTGCCGGACTATCAGGGCCTTCAAGTCTTCGATGCCAACCCGGCGATCATCAAGGACCTCAAGGCGGCCGGCAAGCTCCTGCGCCACGAGACGATCGAGCACTCGTACCCGCACAGCTGGCGGTCCGGGCAGCCGCTGATCTACATGGCCGTGCCGTCGTGGTTCGTCGCGGTGACCAAGTTCCGCGATCGCATGGTCGAGCTGAACCAGGAGATCACCTGGGTACCGGAGCACATCCGCGACGGCCAGTTCGGCAAGTGGCTCGAGGGTGCGCGTGACTGGAATATCAGCCGTAATCGCTACTGGGGCAGTCCGATCCCGGCGTGGGTGTCGGACGATCCGGCGTACCCACGCGTCGACGTCTACGGCTCGCTCGACGAACTCGAGCGTGACTTCGGGGTACGTCCGACGGACCTGCACCGGCCGATGATCGACGAGTTGGTCCGCCCGAACCCGGACGACCCCACCGGGAAGTCGATGATGCGCCGGGTTCCGGAGGTGCTGGACTGCTGGTTCGAGTCGGGGTCGATGCCCTACGCGCAGGTGCACTACCCGTTCGAGAACAAGGACTGGTTCAACTCGCACTACCCGGGCGACTTCATCGTCGAGTACAACGGGCAGACTCGTGGTTGGTTCTACACGCTGCACGTCCTGGCGACGGCACTGTTCGATCGTCCGGCGTTCAAATGTGTTGCGGCGCACGGCATCGTACTGGGCGACGACGGCCTGAAGATGAGCAAGTCCAAGGGCAACTACCCGGACGTCAAGGAGGTGTTCGACCGCGACGGCTCGGACGCTATGCGGTGGTTCCTGATGTCGTCACCGATCCTGCGTGGCGGCAACCTGATCGTCACCGAGCAGGGCATCCGGGAAGGAGTGCGCCAGGCACTGCTGCCGCTGTGGAACGCGTGGAGTTTCCTGCAGCTGTACGCGTCGAAGCCGGGGCAGTGGCGGACCGATTCGCCCAACGTGCTGGACCGGTACATCCTGGCGAAGCTCGCCGCCACGCGGAACGCGATCACCGATGCGCTCGAAGTCACCGACATCGCGGGTGCGTGCGACGAGCTACGCACCTTCTGCGATGCGCTCACCAACTGGTACGTGCGCCGTTCACGAAACCGGTTCTGGGACGAGGACCGCGACGCGATCGACACGCTGCACACGGTTCTCGAGGTGGCCACTCGCCTGGCAGCTCCGTTGCTGCCGATGGCGACGGAGGTCATCTGGCGTGGACTCACCGGCGGCCGTTCGGTGCACCTAGCCGACTGGCCGACCGAGAGCGAGCTGCCGGCGGATACGGAGCTGGTCGCCGCGATGGACGACGTCCGCACGGTCTGCTCGACCGTGCTGAGCCTGCGCAAGGCACAGAACTTGAGGGTGCGGCTGCCGCTGCCGGAGGTCACCGTCGCGGCACCCGACGCGGAGAAGATGCGGCCGTACGTCGGGTTGATTGCCGACGAGGTCAACGTCAAGAAGGTCGATCTCACCGAGAACGTCGACGTCCACGGCAGACTCGAACTGGTCGTCAATGCGCGTGTCGCAGGTCCACGCTTGGGCAAGGACGTGCAGACGGTGATCAAGGCGGTCAAGGCGGGCGACTGGACGGAGAAGCACGGCGTCGTCACGGTATGGCCGGGTCGCTCCGCTGGCTCCGACACGGTGCAGCCGGGTCGCTCCGCAGGCTCCGGCACGGTGCAGCCGGGTCGCTCCGCTGGCTCCGCTCCCGCCGAGGGCATCGAGCTGCTCCCCGAGGAGTACACGCAGCGACTGGTCGCGGCCGAACCCGAGTCGACGGCGGCCCTGCCGGACGGCGCAGGTCTGGTCGTGCTCGACTCGCGGGTCACCGATGAGCTCGAGGCCGAGGGCTGGGCGAAGGACCGGATCCGTGAGCTTCAGGACGCGCGCCGCAACGCAGGACTCGAGGTGTCCGACCGGATCTCGGTCAGGCTGCAGGTGCCGACCGAACGGATCGGGTGGGCGACGCGGCACCGGGATCTGATCGCCGGCGAGATCCTGGCGACCACCCTCGAGATCGGCGATGTGAGCGGAGAAGCCGTCGTCGACCTCGGCGAGGGCGTACGCGCCACGATCGCGAGGGCCTGAGCGACAACTCGCGCGCCGGTCGGACGGTGCAGGTGTTGTGTCGTCCGACCGGCGTATCTTGCATCCGTGAACACTGCTGTCCCCGACCCCACGCGCAGTCGGCGGTGGGTCGTGCACCTCGACATGGATGCGTTCTTCGCGTCGGTCGAGCAGCTGACCCGACCGACGTTGCGGGGGCGCCCGGTGCTCGTCGGGGGACTCGGTGGTCGCGGAGTGGTCGCCGGTGCCAGCTACGAGGCGCGGGCTTTCGGCGCACGATCGGCGATGCCGATGCACCAGGCCCGCCGATTGGTGGGTCCGGCCGCTGTCGTCCTGCCTCCGCGGGGGGCGCTGTACGGGCACATGAGCGGCCAAGTGTTCGACGCTCTACGTATGAAAGTGCCTGTGCTGGAACAGTTGTCGCTAGACGAAGCCTTCGGCGAACCGGCTGAACTCGCGGGTGCAGGAAAGGCGGAGGTCGAGCGCTACTGCGAGGATCTGCGCGCCTTGGTGATGGCCGAGACCGGGTTGGTGGCATCGATCGGGGCAGGCGGGGGTAAGCAGGTGGCGAAGATCGCCTCGGGCCTCGCCAAACCGAATGGAATCACGGTCGTCTCGCCGGACGCGCAGCAGGGACTGATGGGTCGACTGCCGGTCCGAAAGTTGTGGGGGGTGGGTCCGGTGGCCGAGGAGAAGCTCAGACGACTTGGGATCGAGACCATCGAGGCGCTCGCGAGCCTGCCCGATGCGGACGTGGTCTCGGTGCTCGGGGCGACGGTCGGCCCCGGTCTGCAGAGGCTCGCCCGGGGAATCGACGATCGCCCGGTCGCGGAGCGAGCGGACGCGAAGCAGGTGAGCGCGGAGAGCACCTACGCGCAGGACATCGTCACGATGGGGGAGTTGCGGCGCGCGATCGAGGCCAGCGCCGCGGCAGCGCACCGACGTCTGGATCGCGACGGTAGAGCGGCGCGTACCGTCGTGCTTAAACTACGCAAAGCGGATATGAGCATTGTCACACGCTCGCTCACGTTGCAGTACGCCACGACGGACCTGCAGATCCTCACCGCGACCGCGCTGCGCCAGGCGATCGATCCGCTCGAACTCGGTCCGGTCCGCTTGGTCGGCGTGAGTTTCGGCAGTCTGACCGTGGCGAGCCAGGGCTCGTTGTTTCCGGAACTCGACCAGGGTGTTCCAGAGATGGAAGACGATGGGACGGCTGAGGACCGGTCCTACCTCCCGGCCGCGGGCGGTGAGACGCGATGGGTGCCGGGGCTGGACGTGTCGCACCCTGAGTACGGCCATGGATGGGTGCAGGGTGCTGGGCACGGTGTGGTGACGGTGCGATTCGAGACACGCAGCACGGGACCGGGGCCGTCACGTACATTCGACGACACCAACTGTGACCTGGTCGCCGCTGATGTCGTCGACAGCCTGATGTGAGGGCAGCCTCACCACCGGTACCCTTGCCGTGAACCTGCGCCACGCCCGGGATGTGGACTCCGTCTCAGCCGGGTCCCGCACGATGTTCGACCGTGAACGACAACGAGAAGGAAAAGGACAAGCACTTGAAGCTCCGGAAGATGACCATCGCCGGTGTGGCGCTCGCAGCCGCCCTCACCATGTCCGCCTGTTCGAATGGTGACGAGAGCCCCGAGCGCACGACGCCGACCCAGACGACGACCGTGGCTGCGCCGACGATGGCCCCGCCGACGCCGGCGGACCTGAACGCGAACCTCGCGAAGGTCTTCGACGAGAGCATCCCGCTCGACCAGAAGGTGGCGCTGGTCCAGGGCGCCGCGGCCGACCCCGAGCTCATCAACCAGGTGGTCGCGGCAGCGATGCAGAACAACGCGACCATCGAGGTGCTCGACGTCACGCCCACCGGGCCCGACACCGTGACGGCCGGCGTGAACCTGATCATCAACGGTCAGGTGAATCCGGCGACCGTGGACTTCGTCGCCGAGGACGGTGAGTGGAAGATGTCGCAGCAGTACGCCTGCCAGCTGGTCCAGCTCGCCGAGCTCACCTCGCCGGCCTGCCCCGCTGCATAGTTCGGATCTTCACGACGATGCCGGCGCCACCCGAACGGGGGCGCCGGCATCGGCCGTTTCCGGGCTACTTCGGGCGGGCTGCTGCGTTGGGGCGGTCCGCGGGCGCTACCCCTGATGGCGGGAAGTAGACGGCGTGGTGGCTGTCGCGATGGGCGGCAGCGCGCCGCGACTCACCGTGTCCACTGAACCTGCTCACTGGTGGTCTGGCGCAGGTGGATTGTGTCAGTGGCATCGCTGAAGGACTGGGAGCCTTCGATCGTGATCGAGCCCTCGACCGGGAGGGGGGCGCGCAGATCGATGGTGACGGTTCCCGAGCCGTGCATGGTGTACGAATCGATGTCCAACGTGCCGGCGCCATTGGGTAGTTCGAAGACCGGTGTCTGGGGGAACTGTTCTACTTGGACGTCGACCGTGAGGCGGTCACCGTCGCGTTCGACAAGCGTCGCGGTCGTCACCTGATCGAGGGCGATCGCACTTGTGACCTGCTGGTGGATCTTCCACACCGCGCCCACTCCGATCGGCTCTTCGGGGAACGCGACGGCTCGGTATACGGCCTGGTAGAAGGCCTGCTCGATCATCGCCCGGGCCTTGTTCTGAGCGTCGGGATCCGGTCGTAGCCGCAGGGCCGTCATCGCCCCCGAGCGGTTCATGGTGAAACCGGCGTGCGAATCCGTCGCCGGTTCGAGGAGTTCGTTGGTCGCGTCGTCCGGCGTGGTTAGGGTGCCCAGGGTGAGCTCGATCGTCGTCGCGGGTGACGCCTCGGTCGCGCCCTGCGTAACCACCGCGGCGAGCGGCATCGTCAACGGTGGGTCGGAGTGGTCCTGCGGTTCCTGCTGGTCGATCTGCTGGTACACGGTTGCGGTCGTCACCAGCTGCGCGTCCTGGCGGGTGCCCTCTGCGGGCTGGAGTCGCACCACGACCCTTGGTTGCGCGCCCGCTTCGACGATCTCGGTCGTGGCGGCCGTCACCGGCACGGTGACCTCGTTCGTCATGGCCGCGACCGAGTCGAGACCGGCTTGACCGCTCGAACTACAGCCGGTGGCGAGCACCGAGAGGGAGAGTGTCACCGCGGCGAGCGCGGTTCCGGAGTGAAGGAGCTTCGACGACAGTGGCACGACGAACAGGTTAGTCGGCTCGGGTGGGGTAACCGGTCTGTCCGCCGAGTAGGGGATGATGGCGGGGTGAGTGACGACCGTGACGACCGTGGCGACCGTGCCGTGAGAGGTGAACCGATTTCCGAACCAGTCGTACCCGAACCCGAAGAGTCCGCTGGGTCAGATCCTGCTGGGTCTCAGTCGGGCCCCCCGTCATCCGTGCCGCGACGGATGATGCGGATGCTCGTCGGTATCGCTGTGGTAATCCTCGCGTTCGATCTGGTGACCAAAGTCCTGGTGGTTGCATTCATCGACCCCGCCGATCCCGTGCGGATCATCGGGGACACGGTCACGCTGACCCTCGTTCGCAATCCGGGTGCAGCGTTCTCGATGGCCACCGGCATGACCTGGCTGCTGACGCTTGTAGCGGTCGGTGTCGTGATCGGCGTGATCCGGATCGGCCGTAGTCTCGGCTCACCATGGTGGGCGTTGGGCCTGGGACTGGTTCTCGGTGGCGCGCTCGGCAATCTGGTCGACCGGATCTTCCGCTCACCAGGCCCGTTTCAGGGCCACGTCGTGGACTTCGTCTCCGTGGGCTGGTGGCCAGTGTTCAACGTGGCCGACTCGGCGATCGTCTGCGGTGCGATCCTGTTGGTAGCGCTTACGTTGTTCGGTGTCGAGCCGAGTGGCTCCAGGACTTCGAAGGCTTCCAAGACTCCACGGAAGGGGGACGTGGGATGAGGGAAACGCGTTCGATGCCCGTCCCCGACGGGCTCGACGGCATGCGGGTCGACGCCGGGCTGGCGCGTCTGCTCGGGCTGTCGCGTACCGCGGTGGCGGCCCTCACCGAGGAAGGCGCCGTCCGAGTGGACGGCACGCCGGTCGGTAAGTCCGATCGCCTGGCTGGCGGTACGTGGCTGGAGGTCGAACTGCCCGAGCCTCCTCGCCCGCTGACCATCAACCCCGAACCCGTCGAGGGCATGGAGATCCTCTATGCGGATGACGACGTCGTCGCGGTCGACAAGCCGGTCGGCGTCGCGGCCCACGCGAGTGTCGGTTGGACAGGACCCACCGTGATCGGCGGCCTGGCGGCGGCCGGGTTTCGCATCTCGACTTCCGGGGCGCATGAGCGGCAGGGCATCGTGCACCGACTCGACGTCGGTACGTCCGGCGTGATGGTCGTGGCGACCTCGGAGCGGGCGTACACCGCGCTGAAGCGGGCGTTCAAGCAGCGCACCGTTGACAAGCGCTACCACGCTCTGGTCCAGGGGCATCCGGATCCGAGCAGTGGCACGATCGACGCGCCGATCGGCAGGCACCGCAGCAGCGACTGGAAGTTCGCCGTGACAGCCGACGGCAAGCCGAGCATCACCCACTACGACACCATTGAGGCCTTCCGGGCGGCGAGCCTGCTCGACATCCATCTCGAGACCGGGCGGACCCATCAGATCCGCGTCCACTTCTCGGCCTTGCGGCATCCGTGCTGCGGGGACCTGACGTATGGCGCCGATCCGCGCCTGGCCGAGAGGCTGGGCCTCGAGCGCCAGTGGTTGCACGCGCGTTCACTGGGGTTCGCGCACCCAGCCGATGGGCGCTGGGTGGAGATCACGAGCGAGTACCCGAAGGACCTGCAGCACGCCCTGGCAGTCCTGCGGGGCACGTGAGATGACGTCGCGTCGGTGGTTGGCCGTCCCCGCGACGGTCGTCCTGGCCGGCATCGTGGTGGGGCTGGGGTTGGCGAACCCGGTTTCACCCTCGAGGATTTCGACAGACCGACTCGGACCGGACTCCGGTGAGGCAGTGGCCGCATATCTCGATCGCGCTCGTACGACCCTCGAGACCGATCCGGACGCCGACCGGGAGGCCGAGCACTGGGCACTGGTGTCCCTGGACACACCGATCACGCCGACGCAGCTCGTGGAGGTCGCGCACGACCTCAGGATCTCGCAGGTGCTGTTCGGCGTGCCGTTGGATCGCGTGCAGACGCCACTGGTGGCCGTCCCCGTCGCGGCGAATCCGACGGCGGTGTTGCGGGCGCCGACGGTGGCGGCGGCGCGTCTGCAAGCATCGGCCGTCGGTCATGATCGGCAGTCGCGAGTCGTGGACTATTCGGCGGCACAACTTGCCGAGAGCTGTGCCTGTGTCGTCGCGGCCACGGCCCGGGGTTCGCTGGAGCAATTGCGGCAGCTGTCCGACCGCCCCGGCGTGCGGGCGGTGGAGGCACTCCCCGCCGACGCAGTGGCCGGTGCGTTCTCGGTCACCCCGTTGCTGCCTACCCAGACGACGTCGGTCCTGCCGGGGCCGGACGATGGGCCGGTGCCGGACGTGGGCTGAGCGGGACGTCAGCGCGAGCCGCGTGGTTCGGTGCCGGGACTATCCTGGCGGAACGTGAGACCCTCGCGGAGCTCGGGACCTCGGTCCCGCTCGGATGAGTCCACCGGAATGCTCTCCGGAGTGGGCGCCTACCTGATCTGGGGAATCGGCCCGATCTTCTTCGGTCTCCTCGATCGCGCTGGCTCGCTCGAAGTACTGGCCCACCGGATGCTGTGGACGGTGGTCCTGATGCTCGCTCTGCTCATGGTGCTGGGAAGGCTCGGCTCACTGAGGGGAATGGGTGCGCGCACGTGGGGCCTGGTGGCGGTCGCGACGTTCGCGATCGCGCTCAACTGGGGCGTTTACATCTATGCGATCGCCTCCGGTCAAGTGGTCGAGGCCGCACTCGGGTACTTCATCAACCCGCTCGTCAGCGTCCTGCTGGGAGTCGTGCTGTTCCGGGAGCGGCTGCGTCCGGTGCAGATCGTCCCGCTGGTACTGGCCGCGGTTGCGGTGGCCGTCATCACCATCGACTACGGACATCCGCCTTACCTCTCGCTGGTGTTGGCGCTCTCGTTCGCGTCGTACGGAGCGATCAAGAAGGTGATACCGCTCGATCCGCGGACCAGCCTGACGGCAGAGGGGGTCGTCGCAGCACCGTTCGCGATCGCCTACCTGATCGTGCTCGCGGTCGCGGGCACCGGCTCGTTCTTCGGCACCGGCGTCGGGCACAGCTTGTTGCTTCTCGCCGCCGGCCCGTTCACGGCCTTGCCGATGCTGCTGTTCGGGATAGCGGCGCAGCGGATTCCGTTGACGACACTCGGCGTCCTTCAGTACCTGAACCCGGCGATGCAGATGGTGTGGGGCGTGGTCGTGATGCACGAGGTGGTGCCGCCGTCTCGGTGGGTCGGGTTCATCTTGATCTGGGTGGCACTCGTCGTGTTCACCACCGACGCGGTGGTTCGGGCACGGCGGGAACACAGTGACCGACCGCGGCACGCCAAGACCGTCGGTGCGAGGGCATAGACTCAGGCACTGCCGGATCCGCCGGTGCTCCCGCCGTGCTCATGAACAGGGGGCCCATGTACAGAGAGGCACGCGTGGCTGACTCGTTCGTTCACCTGCACAACCACACCGAGTACTCGATGCTCGACGGTGCGGCAAAGGTCGGCCCGTTGTTCAAGGAAGCCGAACGGCTCGGCATGACCGCGGTCGGCATGACCGACCACGGCAACATGTACGGCGCCAGCGAGTTCTACAACATAGCCAAGAAGCACGGCATCAAGCCGATCATCGGTATCGAGGCGTACGTCGCGCCCGAGTCCCGGTTCAACACCAAGAGGGTGCTGTGGGGTGATCCGAGCCAGAAGTCGGACGACGTCTCAGGTAGCGGCGCCTACACCCATATGACGATGGTCGCTGAGAACTCGACGGGTCTTCGGAACCTGTTCAAGCTGTCGTCGCTCGCCTCGATCGAGGGGCAGCTCGGCAAGTGGCCGCGTATGGACGAGGAACTCATCGCCGCCCACGCCGAGGGCATCATCGCGACCACCGGGTGCCCGTCGGGTGAGATCCAGACGCGTCTACGGCTCGGTCACGAGCGTGAGGCGCTCGAGGCCGCCGCGAAGTGGCAGGAGATCTGGGGCCGGGACAACTTCTTCCTCGAGCTGATGGATCACGGCCTGTCGATCGAGCGTCGGGTGCGTGAGGGTCTGCTCGAGATCGGCAACAAGCTGGGGATCCCGCCGCTGGCGACCAACGACTGTCACTACGTCACCAAGGACGCGGCCGAGAACCATGAGGCGCTGCTGTGCATCCAGACCGGCAAGACCCTCTCGGACCCAACGCGATTCAAGTTCGATGGTGACGGCTACTACCTGAAGTCGGCCGAGGAGATGCGAGCGATCTGGGACTCGGAGGTTCCCGGCGCGTGCGACAACACGATCCTGATCGGCGAGCGGGTGCAGCCGTACGAGGACGTTTGGCAGCACCGCGACCGCATGCCGATCTTTCCGGTGCCAGAGGGTGAAACGCAGGCCAGCTGGCTGCACAAGGAGGTCATGAGGGGACTCGATCGGCGCTTCCCGGGCGGGCCGTCGCCCGAGTACATCGAACGGGCCCAGTACGAGATCGGGGTCATCAACCAGATGGGCTTCCCGGCCTACTTCCTGGTCGTCGGCGACCTGATCAACCATGCCCGCGAGGTCGGCATCCGGGTCGGCCCCGGCCGCGGCTCGGCCGCGGGTTCGCTCGTCGCGTACGCAATGGGCATCACCAACATCGACCCGATCCCGCACGGCCTGCTGTTCGAGCGGTTCCTCAACCCGGAGCGGGTGTCGATGCCCGATATCGACATCGACTTCGACGATCGCCGCCGAGGTGAGATGGTGCGCTATGCCACCGAGAAGTGGGGCAGTGACAAGGTTGCCCAGGTGATCACTTTCGGCACCATCAAGACCAAGGCCGCCATCAAGGATTCGGCGCGAGTGCAGTTCGGCCAGCCTGGGTTTGCGATCGCCGATCAGATCACGAAGGCGCTGCCACCGCCGATCATGGCCAAGGACATCTCGGTGTCGGGCATCACCGACCCCGAGCACGAGCGGTACAAGGAGGCCGCGGAGGTCCGCGCGCTCATCGAGTCCAATCCCGACATCGCGAAGATCTACGAGACCGCCAAGGGACTCGAGGGCCTGATCCGCAACGCCGGTGTCCACGCGTGCGCGGTCATCATGTCGTCCGAGCCGCTCACGGACGCGATCCCGGTCTGGAAGCGTCCCCAGGACGGGGCGATCATCACCGGCTGGGACTACCCGTCGTGTGAGGCCATCGGCCTGCTCAAGATGGACTTCCTCGGTCTGCGCAATCTCACGGTCATCGGTGACGCGATCGAGAACATCCGGGCCAACCGCGGTATCGACTTGGACCTCGACACCCTCCCCATCGACGATCCGGCAACGTATGAACTGCTCGCGCGCGGCGACACGCTTGGCGTGTTTCAGCTCGACGGCAGCGCCATGCGTGACCTGCTGCGGCGCATGCAGCCCACCGGCTTCGAGGACATCGTCGCCGTCCTCGCGCTGTACCGGCCGGGTCCGATGGGCATGAACGCGCACAACGACTACGCCGACCGCAAGAACGGCCGGCAGGAGGTCAAGCCGATCCATCCGGAACTCGAGGAGCCCCTGAAGGACATCCTCGAGGACACCTTCGGCCTGATCGTCTACCAGGAGCAGATCATGCAGATCGCTCAGCGGGTGGCCGGATACTCGCTCGGAGAGGCCGACCTCCTGCGCCGCGCGATGGGCAAGAAGAAGAAGGAGATTCTCGAGGAAGCCTATGAAGGCTTCCAGCAGGGCATGCTCGAGAACGGCTTCTCGCAGCCAGCGGTCACCGCGCTGTGGGACACCGTGCTGCCGTTCGCCGGGTACGCGTTCAACAAATCGCACGCGGCGGGCTACGGCCTGGTCTCGTTCTGGACCGCGTACCTCAAGGCGAACTACCCCGCCGAGTACATGGCCGGTCTGCTCACCTCAGTCGGTGACGACAAGGACAAGGCCGCGGTCTATCTGTCGGACTGCCGGAAGATGGGCATCACGGTGCTCCCGCCGGACGTCAACGAGTCACGGGTCGACTTCGCGTCGGTAGGCCAGGACATTCGGTTCGGGCTCGGGGCGGTGCGCAATGTCGGCGCCAACGTGGTGTCGTCGATCATTGCGGCCCGTGAGGAGAAGGGACATTTCACCGACTTCTCCGACTACCTGAACAAGATCGAGGCACTGGCGTGTTCGAAGAAGGTCACCGAATCGCTCATCAAGGCAGGCGGATTCGATTCGCTTGACCATCCACGCAAGGGCCTCACACTGGTGCACGCCGACGCGATCGATGCCGTGATGGGTACCAAGAAGGCCGAGGCGATGGGCCAGTTCGACCTGTTCGGTGGCGATACCGACGAGTCGATTGCTTCCGTGTTCGACGTCAAGGTTCCCGAAGAGGAATGGGACAGTAAACACAAGCTCGCCCTGGAACGAGAGATGCTGGGCCTGTACGTGTCCGGGCATCCCCTCAATGGCGTCGAGCACGTACTCACCGCGCAGTCCGATACCTCGATCCCGACCATCCTGGAGGGCGAGATCAAGGACGGTACCCAGGTGACTGTCGGTGGCATTCTCGCGTCGGTCAACCGGCGGATCAACAAGAACGGCCTGACTTGGGCATCTGCACAGCTCGAGGACCTCTCTGGTGGCATCGAGGTGTTGTTCTTCCCGCAGGCGTACTCGGTCTACGGCATGGATGTCGTCGAGGACTCCGTGGTCCTGGTCAAAGCGCGGGTGTCGGTTCGCGACGACCGAGTGTCTCTGATTGCGAACGACCTAGCCGTACCTGATCTTTCGGCAATCGGCGTTGCCAAGCCCGTTGCCGTCAGCCTCCCGGTCCGGCAGTGCACCAAGGAGAAGCTCGGCGCGCTCAAGCAGGTCCTCTCACGTCACCCCGGAACCGCGGACGTCCACGTAAGGCTGATCGGATCACGTGGCACGTCCGTGTGGAAGGTCGACGAGGTGTTGCGCGTGGAACCGTCGTCGGCACTGATGGGTGATCTCAAGGCGCTGTTCGGGCCGAGTTGCCTGGCCGGCTGACGGCTGAACGCCTTTTCAGAGTCCGCCGAGATCGGACAGAACCTGCAGCGCACTGTCGGTGACCCGCCACAAACCGTCGATCTGCTGCTCGGTCGCTCCTCGCACCTGCGGGTTCTGCAGCGCGAATCCGTGTGCGAGCGTGATGGTGTTGTAGCCGCTGTCGGCCGCGCGCAGGAGCGTCCGGGACGGTTGATCGTTGCCCACCAGAAGGTCGAGTCCCTCACCTACGAAGTAGAACCGCCACAGTGGTCCGAGGTCGCCGTTGTAGAGCGACTTGGTGAGCGTCACGATCGAGTCACCCTTGACGGCAATCGAATCGACGATCCGGTAGAAGTCGGGAATGTTCTCGGGGTTGGTGCCGGAGGAGTCGACGGCGTGCGCGAGATCGACAGTCAGGTGGGCGTTGTAGCCGGCCATCGCGACACGTGCCGGGCTCGATGAGCACTGCTTGGTCAGGGCGAAATAGTTCGCCCACGCGGGGTCGGTCGGCGTGCCTGTGAACTCCGCGTGGACGTTGCGGAGGTATCGCGCGAGCAGGTCGTAGCTGACCTCAGGCGACCAGGTGCGGTCCGGGAGGGCAGCCGGGTCGCGCTGCAGCGGTAGTACCGCCTCGTACTCGACCGCGTTCAGGCCGATCGAGAACAGTCCACGCCAGTCTCGGTGCGCGACAAGGATCTCCGTGATCTGCCGATGTCGGTCGACGGCAGCCTCGAGCCGCGGCAGGCCGGAATCGGTCAGAGTGGACGTATCGCTCAGCTCGACGACGTCGTCGATCTCGTTGGCAGTCAGTGGTGTTCCGCATGCTACCGAGATTGTGGAGTCGGTCGAGGCGTGGCCGGGGGAGACGTGGCCGGGCGAGAGGAGTACGAGGGCAGTGATGGATGCGATGATCGTTGCGTCACCGAACAGGCGGGCCCTCATGCGACGCGCATACCCGCTGGGAGCCGGCCCATCGGGGTGCGTACCCGACGTCGACCGGCCGCGATCGCGACGGCAGCCACGGCGCCTTGGATTCCCAAGCCCAGCGGCCAGATCGGTCCCCGTTGCGCCTCGGTGTCGCTCGACTGGGTCAGGCATGGCACGTCTTCGAGGCCACCGCGCTGCGCATCGCGAACACCCGAGCTGATCCTGCCCATTACGCCGAAATCATCGGCGACGCCCGGTGGGCGTGGAACGGCGTCGGAGACGACGACGAACGGATTCGCCGCCAGCATCCAGGCGGTTCGTTCCGTGTGCATAAAGGTGTGCGACATCGTCTCGGTCTGACTGCACACGTACTGACCTCCGTCGGGTCCTGGGGACCATCCTTCTACCTGCGGAGCGCGAATCTCGTCTGCCGACAGGGCTGAACTCAAGCCGAATGCGATCGGTGTGCCCAAGGTGAACCCCGCCACCAGCAGGTACGTCGCCGTCACCGCGAACAGCGGGCGGTGCGAGCGAGCCGAAATCCCAACCCCGATCGCGCACATCAGGCCCAACTCGACGGCCACCATCAGCACGAACACAGGAAGGCTTGCGACGTGGACGCCACCCCGAGCCACCGCCCATACGAGCGCGGGAAGGGCGGCCGCGAGGAACGCCAGGGATACGGCCCATGCCGCGATCCACTTGCCCCACAACAGTTGTCCGGGGCGCAGGAGGGTGTTCTGCAGAATCGCGAGCGTTCCAGCTGCCCGGTCACCACTGATCGAGTTGGCCGAGAATGCCGGAACGACGAGGAGGGCGAAGAGCAGTACGAACCCGACGACGAGTTCGAAGACGAACTGGCCCGCCATGTCATTGGCAGCCGTAGTCGCGTCCGCGAGGGCTGCGACGGCTGAGATCAGTACGAACCAAGCGACGAGGAGCACGTACCATCCGCGGGTGCGCAGGCGCTGCCGGAACTCGAGCCCGAACACTGTGAGGACACCGTCGAGGTAGTCCAGGGAGGATCGCGTCCTCGTCACAGGCTTTCCTCCTGCATGCTCAGGTACGTCTGCTCCCAGGCGCCGGTCGAGGGGCCAAAAGAGCTAACCGAGACACCTGCGGACACCAGGTCGTGCAGCACCCCGGCTGCGTCGGACTCGTTCTCGACAACGATCACGCGGTCTCCGGGGCGCTTCTCGACGGAGGTGTCGAGCTTGCGTCCCTTCCGCTCTAGTACCGCGTCGAGTGCTTCCGGGTCCAGGGCCCTGACGGTGAAGCGTCGGGCCTGGGCGCCAGCTTCGGCGATCGTCTGGGTGCGCACCGTGCGTCCCTCGGCCACGAACACAGCACGGTCTGCGGTTTCGTCGAGGTCGGCGAGGACGTGCGAACTGACGACGACGGTGAGTCCCGCGGCTGCCAACCGGCGCAGCAGTATCCGCAGTTCGATGCGGCCGCCCGGGTCGAGGCCCGACGCGGGTTCGTCGAGTAAGAGCACTCGGGGGTGGTGGACCAGCGCGCGGGCCAGGGAGAGTCGCTGCTGCTGCCCGCGCGAGAGGGTGCGGGCCGGGGCGTCGGCGAGGTCTTCGAGGTTGACGGTGCGAAGTAGATCTTCCGCCCGCCTCCGTGCCCCTGCGGGCGCGATTCCGTAGAGACGGCCCATGGCTGTGACGATCTCGCGGGCAGTCAATGACTCCCACGTCCCGAGTGTGTCGGGCATCCAGCCCAGGACGGCTCGTACGGCCGAGGTATCAGTGATTGGGTCGAGACCACAAATCTCGATCGTGCCCCGGTCGGGGCGCAGGAGTGAGGCGAACATCAGCAAGAGGGTGGTCTTGCCGGATCCGTTGGGTCCGATGAGCGCGGTGACCTCACCGGGCTCTGCGACAAAATCCATCTCGCGGACGGCATGGACGTTGCCGAAGGCGCGGGCCAATCCACTGGCACGGATGCCTGTGTCGGTGGTCGATGCGATCACCGACCGAACACTACTGCCTCTCAGGCAGTCAGGACGATTGCGACGCGGATTCGGGCTTTCGATCCGCAAGCACGGCGCGACGCACCCACCACACCACGACGGTTGCGCCGGTCGCTGCCAGCACGGCGGTCTGAAGCACCTGGGTCGCGGCCAGGACCAGGACAAACACCAGGAACCCGGCGGCAATCGCCTCGAGCTTGTAGAGCGGCCATGCGGTGCCGGCAATGTCGACGGTGGCGAACGTGTGGCGGCTGGTGCGCTGGGAGAGTGCCGTGGTCGTCATATCCTGCACCCCTCTCGCGCATTGTTTCGGTTCGTCCGGTCGATCTGTTCAGAGTAGCGGTACTGACAAGTTCGGTCCACCGAATACCCGGATGCGACCCCGGCAAAACTCTGGTTTGGGAGAACGGGTGGTCAGTACGACTTGCAGGGTGTTGACTCGATGTCATGCCAATTACCGGTGAATACGAACCCAGCCCGTCGTCGTGGGCCGCGAACCAGGTTGATCTCTACGAACGTTCCGGTGGTACCGAGGGAACGACGCTGGAGGGCAAGCCCGTGATCATCCTGACCAGCAAGGGCGCCAAGTCCGGCAAGGTCCGCAAGACCCCGCTGATGCGCGTTGAGCACGACGGTCAGTACGCGGTCGTGGCGTCCTTGGGCGGTGCCCCCAAGCATCCGGTTTGGTATCACAACGTCGTGGCGAACCCGCTCGTCGAACTGCAGGACGGCCCTGTAAAGCAGGACATGACGGCGCGCGAGGTCACCGGCGACGAGAAGGCCGAGTGGTGGGCGCGCGCGGTCGAGGTGTGGCCCGACTATGCGAAATACCAGCAGAAGACCACGCGAGAGCTCCCGGTCTTCGTGCTGACGCCGCGGAAGTAGACTGTCGACGCCAGCCGGCGACGCGGCGGGTCGGTTGCGCATGGGCGCGCACGTAGTGGGAAAATGCGTGGGTGCCAAATTCGCCGGAACTCGCAGAACTGAAGGTAACCGCGTCCGCCCTGACCGCGGACGAGATCGATGCCGCCGCCGAGCGAATTGCGCACATTATCGACGCGACGCCCCTCCAGCTCAGTGAGCGGCTGTCGACGCTGACCGGAGCTCGGGTCTACCTCAAGCGCGAGGATCTGCAGGTGGTCCGCTCCTACAAGCTGCGCGGTGCCTACAACTTGATCACGCAGCTCAGCAGCACCGAGCGCACTGCCGGAGTCGTCACGGCCAGCGCGGGCAACCACGCTCAGGGCGTTGCGTTCGCGTGCCGCACGATGGAGATCCAAGGACGGATCTACGTCCCGGCCAACACCCCGAAGCAGAAGCGCGACCGGATCATGGTGCACGGTGGCGAGTTTGTTCAGCTCATCCCGACCGGGGAGACATACGACGCCGCGGCAGCCGCGGCCGCCGCCGACGTCGAGCGGACCGGGGCGACGATGGTCCCGCCGTTCGACGACGCCCGCACCGCCGCCGGTCAAGGCACCATCGCAGCCGAGATCCTCGAGCAGTTGGGGCAGGCGCCCGACAGTGTCGTCGTCCCGGTCGGTGGCGGTGGGTGCATCGCAGGCATCGCCACGTACCTGCGCGAGCGCGCACCCCGGAGCGCGATCGTCGGTGTCGAGCCGGTTGGCGCGGCGTCCATGACCGCGGCTCTGGTGGCCGGGGGTCCGGTCACGCTACCGGAGGTCGATCCGTTCGTGGACGGTGCCGCCGTCAGAAGGGTTGGGGATCTGCCGTACGCGGTGGTATCGGACCTGGGCGCGAGCGTCGTCTCACATGCCTCGCTGCCGCTGGTGGCGGGTACGCGTGCGGGCCGCCTGCCCGGAAAGGGTTCGGAGAACTTCGTGATGACGCAGGTCGACGAAGGGGCGATCTGCACCGCGATGCTCGAGCTGTACCAGAACGAGGGCATCATCGCCGAGCCGGCGGGCGCCCTCTCGGTCACGGCGCTCGGCCAGCTCGACCTGGAACCGGGCAGCACCGTCGTGTGCCTGATCTCGGGCGGCAACAATGACGTCTCCCGCTACGGCGAGATCCTCGAGCGGTCGCTCGTGCACCTGGGGCTCAAGCACTACTTCCTGGTGGACTTCCCGCAGGAGCCGGGAGCGTTGCGCCGGTTCCTCGACGAGGTGCTCGGGCCGGATGACGACATCACCTTGTTCGAGTACGTCAAGCGCAACAACCGTGAGACGGGCGCGGCACTGGTCGGTGTCGAGCTCGGCTCGGCCGACGGCCTGCCGGCCCTGCTCGATCGGATGAGTAACTCGCGCATCCAGGTAGAGCAACTCGATCCAGGGTCACCCGCGTACCGCTACCTCACGTAGCGGAGACCTCGCCCTCCGGCTGGTTGGTCCCGAGCAGACGGTTCACCACCTGGCGGTGCAGGTCCCGGTCCGGCTCGGGCAGTCCGAGCAGAGCGGCGAGGTAGATGCCGTCTCCGACGAGCCGGACGATCTCGGCCTGGACCGGGTCGTCGATTTCGGCGGCAAGCCCCGCATCCCAGGAGTGCATCACGTCCGCGACGGCCTGCTGGACCTCGTCGTGTCTGCCGTCGGCGCTGCGCATCGCGGCGAGCATCGAGCGGAACAACGCGATCTCCTCGGCCGACTCGGTCTCGGGGCACTGGAGATAGATCTCGGACACGGTGCCGCCCTTCGCGACGGCGTCGGCCAGTTGTCGGTCGGCGCGTTCGCCAAGTCGACGCACCATCGAAGCGAGCAGGGATTCCTTGGTGGGGAAGTGGTACAGCAGTCCGCCTTTGGAAACCCCTGCCGCTGCCGCCACGCCCTCGAGGGTGACCTGCGCGACACCGACGTCGAGCAGGAGTCGTTCGAGGGCGTCGAGGATGCGATCGCGTGTGTCGGAAACCATATCGTTCACTGTACCGGCTGGACGGTCGGCTGCTAAGCTGATCGCCAAACTGTACCGGCTGGACGGTGAACATTCTGGTGGGTCGTCGTCTATCAATCAGCAATGGGGAATTGAGGCATGTCAGTGAGCATGGTGCGGGATCCGCACGAAGTAACGGCGAGCCGGAAGGACTGGCTGGGGCTGGTCGTGCTCGCCTTCGCGGTCCTGCTCATCGCGGTGGATGCCACGGTGCTCGACCTCGCGTTGCCGTTCATCAGCGAGGACCTGACGCCGAGTAGCACCCAGTTGCTCTGGATCATCGACGTCTACTCCTTCGTCCTCGCCGGTCTGCTCGTCACGATGGGTACCCTCGGCGACCGCATCGGTCGTCGGAAACTGCTGCTCATCGGTGCTGCCGGGTTCGGCCTGGCGTCCCTGATCGCAGCGTGGGCGTCGGGACCGGCGATGCTGATCGGCGCCCGTGTGCTGCAAGGCGTCTCGGGCGCGACGCTCATGCCTGCCACGCTCGGTCTGATCCGGGCGATCTTCGTCAATCCGCGCCAGCGCACAACCGCCATCGGTGTGTGGGCTGCCATGGCCGGCGGCGGGGCAGCGGCCGGGCCGCTGATCGGCGGCTGGCTGCTCGAGCACTACTGGTGGGGTGCGGTGTTCCTGATCAACATCCCCGTGATGATCGGCCTCGTGGTTCTCGGCCCGCTGGTGATCCCGGAGTCCAAGGATCCGAGGCCGGGTCGATTCGACCTGACCAGTGCGGGACTCGCGATGCTCGCGACCGTGCCGATCGTGTACGCGGTCAAGGAAACGGCGGTGCACGGCCCAGACTGGGGACTGACCGGGATCGGGGTCATGGGCGCGATCGCGGGCTGGATCTTCGTCCGACGCCAGCGGACGCTCGACCATCCGATGATCGACCTGTCGTTGTTCGCCCGACCGGCCTTCTCCACGGCGGTCTTGACGAATCTTCTGTCGGTCTTCGCTCTCGCCGGCATCCTGTTCTTCGGCTCGCAGTATCTCCAGCTGGTGCTGGGGTATCGCCCTCTCGAAGCCGGATTGCTGATGCTCCCGGGCATGGTGGTCAGCGCATTCGCCTCGCTGGTTGCGGCGTGGCTGGTGCGATGGTGGGCGCCGGGGCGCGTGCTGGGGGCCGGCCTGGTGGTTGCCGCGTTCGGTGCGGCCGCCATGATGATGCTGCGTCCCGACGGCGGACCGCAGGCGTTCGTCGTGGGGTTCGTGCTGGCTGGTGCGGGGGTCGGCATCGCGCTCACCCTGACGAATGACCTGGTGGTCAGCTCGGTCGAGCCGGCGCGGGCCGGCGCGGCATCCGCGGTCTCGGAGACGGCCTACGAACTCGGCATCGCTCTCGGTACCGCAGTACTCGGCAGCGTCGTGCTGGCCATCTTCCGGCGCGGCATCGACATCTCGGGGCTGACGCCCGACCAGGCGCACGTCGCCCAGGACACCCTCGGCGGCACGGTTGGGCTGTCACACTCGCTTCCGCCGGACCAGGCCACCGCCCTCGTGGAGTCGGCACAGGCGTCCTTCGTGGACGGTCTGCATCTCGCGGCCGGGTCCACGGCTATGGTGCTCCTCGTTACGGGAGTCCTGGTGGTTCGGCTGCTTCGACAACGCTGAGCGGGTGGTGCCGGAATGACGGTGAACCGCCGCGGACAGTTCCGCTCAGTGTCTTGCACGGGCTGTTGGACCGGCCAACCGAGCGCTCTCGAGCACGTCGTCACCGGCGACTTGTGCACACCCGGATAGGTTCGGCGTCGAGCACGGCGAACGAGTGGCCAGGCAGCGTGATCGCCGACGCCGTCTCGTCGACCTCCGGCTCCTCCCACCACAGCAGCGGCACGCCGCCGACCGGGACCGTCACCCGGCTCGGACCCAGATTGAACACGATCCGTAGGTCCCCCCGGATCAGCGCGATCCACCGCTTGTCCTCGTCGTACTCCACCTTGAGATGTTCGAGCCACGGGTCGGTGAGATCGGCGCGACTGTGCCGCAGCGTGATCAGCCGTCGATAGCAGTCGAGCAGTCGCGCGTGGGCCGGTTGCTGCGGCTCGGTCCAGTCGAGCTTCGACCGCAGAAACGTCGCGGGGTCCTGCGGGTCGGGGATGTCGTCGGTGTCCCAGCCGTGCTCGGCGAACTCTCGTCGGCGCCCCTGTGCCGTGGCCTCTCCGAGTTCGGGTTCGGGGTGGGATGTGAAGTACTGGAACGGGGTTCGTGCACCCCATTCCTCACCCATGAACAGCATCGGCGTGTATGGCGAGCACAGCACCAACGCCGCCTTGACCGCGAGCTGTCCTGGGGTGAGATACTCGCTCGGCCGATCGCCGGTCGCGCGGTTGCCGACCTGGTCGTGGGTGCACGTGTAGGCGAGCATCGTGTCAGCAGGAATCCGTCGAATGTCCATGGGACGACCATGATTTCGACCACGAAACGTGGAGTATGTCCCGCCGTGGAAGTAGCCGTGGGTAAGGGTGTGCGCCAGGGCCTGCAGAGAGCCGAAGTCGCCGTAATAGCCTTGCCGCTCGCTGGACACGGCGGCGTGGATCGCGTGATGGACGTCGTCGTCCCACTGCGCGCTCAGACCGTACCCGCCGGCTGCTCGGGCCGTGATGATCTTCGGGTCGTTGAGATCGCTCTCGGCGATGAGCGTGAGCGGTCGGCGTAGGTGTGTCGCCAGGGAGTGGACCTCGATCGACAGCTCTTCGAGCAGGTGGGTGGTGCTGTTGTCGACGAGCGCGTGCACTGCGTCCAGGCGCAGTGCGTCGATGTGGAACTCGCGGAACCAGCGCAGCGCGTTCTCGATGATGAACCGGCGGACCTCACCGCTGTCCTTGTCGGACAGATTGATGACGCGGCCCCACGAGTTCGCGCCGTCGGCGAGGTACGGCCCGAACCGGTCCAGGTAGTTGCCGGAGGGCCCGAGATGGTTGTAGACAACGTCCAACACAACCGCGAGGCCACGGCCGTGGCACGCGTCGACGAACCGCTGTAGGCCGTCGGGCCCGCCGTATTCCTCGTGTACGGCGTACCAGAGCACGCCGTCGTATCCCCAGTTGTGGGCGCCGTTGAACGCGGCCACCGGCATCAATTCGACGAAACCCACGCCGAGTTCGACGAGGTGATCAAGTTTCTCGATCGCGGCGTCGAACGTTCCATCCTGGGTGAACGTCCCGACGTGGAGTTCATAGACGACGCTGCCGGCGAGTTGGCGTCCCGTCCACATGGTGTCGGTCCACCCGGCGGGATCGAGGTCGTGCAGTTGCGAGGGGAGGTGCACGCCGTCGGGCTGGCGCGGCGACCGCGGATCGGGGAGCACTGTCGGAGAGTCGTCGAGTACGAATCCGTACCGAGCCCCCGATTCGGCGTCGACGTCAGCGTGCCACCACCCGTCGGGTGAGCGGCTCATGTCGTGTTCGGTCCCATCGACATGGACGCGGACTGATTGGGGAATCGGGGCCCAGACCTCGAATGTGTGCACGTGATCAGCATGCACCGAGTGCATCCGTACCGCACTGGTGCGAGCGAGGCAGGTGCGGTTTCGGTCACAGGTCAGGTGCGGTTTCGGTCATTGGGAGGACAATCGACGATGGACCGAACCTGAGTCGACGACGTTCCTGAGCCGACAAGGTTCGACAAGGTTGAGGAGATGCTGCAATGAACCAACCTCGCGGAGTGGGCGTGACGGCGGTCTTCGTCGCCGCGGCGCGCGCCCTCGAGAGCGCGCGAGACGATCGATTGTTCAATGACCCTTGGGCGGGCGAGTTCGTTCGCCATTCGGGTTGGAATCCACCGATCGACGAGATTGACGACGCCAGCCGTGACGAGTTGGCCACCTGGGTGGCCGTGCGCACGAAGTTCCTCGATGACTTCGCGCTGGATTCCGTCGACAACGGCTGCGGGCAGGTGGTTCTGCTCGGAGCTGGACTCGACACACGGGCTTTTCGACTGCCGTGGCTTCGGCAGGTCACCGTCTACGAACTCGACACGCCCGAGATGGTGGATTTCAAGGCAGCGGTGCTCGGTGACACCACGCCTGACGTGGCAGCCAGGGCAGTCGTGCCGGTCGATCTGCGTGAGGACTGGCCGGCGGCGCTCCGCGAGGCAGGATTCCGGTCGGATGTCCCGACGGCATGGATCCTGGAAGGGTTGCTGCTGTATCTGCCCGATGATGCGGTCGAGACGCTGATGGACGGCATTGGTGAGTTGTCGGCTCCCGGGAGCGCGATTGGTGCGACGATAACCAACATCGACGTTGCCGCCACGATGAACGACGCGCGCGTGCTCCGTGACACTCTGATCAGTCGGGAGGGATGGCTGTCCATGTTGCATTGGAGCAGTACTGAGGACCCGGTGGCCTGGTTCGACTCCCACGGTTGGCGTGCAACCGCGGTGCAAACCGACGAAATCGCGCAGCGGTACGGGCGGACAATGCCTGAAGAGTCCCTGCTGACGCAGGTGCGGGCCGGGATGCGTTTCTTGATCTCGGCCGTGAGGAAGCAAGACTAGGAGGATCCTCCGTGCCGTTGCGTCGAAGTGCTGCGCTCAGGGACAATCCAGCCGGACCAGCAGAGCGACCGGCAACCGATCGAACACCTTCGACAGTGGGGTGGATCCGGCGTACAGCTCGCCGGTGAGGCGGTCGAACCAGCTACCGGTGGGAAGCGCCACGCTCGAACTGCCCCATCCGGTCTCGTGCAGGCGGACGCTGTGCCGGGTCGCCAACGCGATGACGTCGGAGACCTCGCCGGCGGGGCCCCTGGCGAATCCGAGCAGGTGGTCCCGCGCTGATCCGACGCCGAACACCGGTCGGTAGTGGCCGCCGACGAAGCTGTCCGGGCGTTCCCGGCGCAGTCGGAGCGCCACGCGTGTCACGTGCATCTTCGTGGCCCCGGAATCGTCGATCGGCGGCACCTCGACGCCGGGGGTATCCATCGACTTGAGCAGAGTGCGGCGGAGTTCGTAGTCGACGGGTCGACGATTATCGGGATCGACCAGCGAGTCTTCCCACAGCTCGGTGCCCTGATAGACGTCCGGGATGCCCGGCCCGCACAGTTGCAGGAGTTTCCGGCCCATCGCGTCCGACCAGCCGTGCGGCGCGAGTTGCCGCGCCACGAGCCCGATGCTGCGACCGACCGGACCGTCGAGCACCCGGTCCACCCATCCGTGTACATCGTGTTCGAAATGCCGGTCGATCTCTGTCCACGACGTACGGGTCCCGGCTTCACGAACGGACTTCTCGGCGAACCGGTGCAGCCGGTCACGGAACTCGTGCGACGGGGCCTCACCTGCGTCGTCAACCGGCCAGATGCCGAACATGTTCTGCCACAAAAACAATCCGGCCACGCCATCGGGGCTGGGAGTCGACATCTCCCAGTCGGCGACGCAGCGCACCCACAGTTCCGGCACCTGGGAGAGCACACCGATTCGGGCCCGGACATCCTCGCCGCGCTTGGTGTCATGCGTCGACAGGGTCGTCATGGTTCGCGGCCACCGGCGGGCCCGCTCGGCGGCCCGTACGTGGAACTCAGCGGGCGAGATGCCGAACCGACCCGGGTCGCCACCCACTTCTTGGAGCGACACGAGTCTGGCCGTGCGGTAGAAAAGGCAGTCTTCGACGGCCTTCGCGGTCACGGCGCCGCACACCTGCTCGAAACGCGTTCGTGATTCGGTACCCACGACGAGTGCTCCGGCAAGTGTCGTCATCGCGGCCTCCCACTCGGGGTGAGCGTCGAGGACGTCGGCGATCATGCGGGGGAGGGCGACCGCGAGCGGTGAGTAGTCGGTGCGGTATGCCGGCGCGGACGCCAGGAGTTCCGCGAGCGCGTCGCGCAGCGCGTCCGGGCTGCAGAAGGCCGGTGAGTCCCGCAGGATCGCGCGTGACAGTCTCCGCACTTCGGGCGCTAGGTCGGCGCGGGCCGTCAGCCTCCTCAGGTCGGTTTCGTTGCTGTGCAGCCACTCCCGATTTCCGGGTGCACCCCCGCGGGCGGCGAGTTCGGTGAGTGTCGCGGCGCCGGACCGATCGAGGAAGACGCCGTCGTACTCGGCGAGTGCGTCGTAGCCGGTGGTTCCATCCACCGGCAACCTCGGATCCAGGGGTTCGTCCGCGGCGAGTATCTTCTCGATCACCAGTAGGCGGTCGGGTCCGATCAGCTCGCGCAGCTTCGCCAGGTATTCAGCGGGGCTGCTCAGCCCGTCGGGGTGATCGACGCGGACACCGTCGACAAGTCCGTCCCGGACCCACGATGAGAACTGGTGATGCGTCGTGTCGAAGACGCGTGGATCTTCCTGGCGAACCGCGGCCAGGTCGTTGATCGCGAAGAATCTCCGGTAGCCGACCTGCCCGTCGCGCCACCCGACCAGCCGATACGACTGACGGTCGTGCACCTCGCGTGGGTCCGCATCCTCGGTCCCCGGAGCGATCGGGAACCGCAGGTCGCCGACGGCGAGCAATGGGGTGCCGTTGGACCGGTCGATCCGGAGCGTGTTCAGCTCGGATGTGTCCGCAAGCACCGGCAGCGCGATTCGACCGTCCGCGCCGTTGTCCTCGCGCCAGTCGACGTCGAAGAAGCGGGCGAAGGGTGAACGTTGGCCGTTCGTCAGCACGTCCCACCACCAGCGGTTCTCGCTCGGTCGCGAGATACCCATGTGGTTGGGCACCAGGTCGACGATCAGCCCCATGTTCCTCTCACGCAGTTCCGCCGACAGGGCCACCAGCGCGGCCCGGCCCCCGAGTTCCGTCGACACCGTGGTCGGGTCGGTGACGTCGTAGCCGTGCGTCGATCCGGATGTGGCGGTGAGGATCGGTGACAGGTACAGATGCGAGACGCCGAGGCGGTCGAGATAGTCGGCGAGCCGTCGAGCGTCGTCGAGCGTGAACGAATCACCCCGCAGCTGGAGTCGGTAGGTAGCGGTGATCGGCTTCATGTCGCTCTGTCCCGACACAGTACCAGCAGCGACCGGGACGGGACGGAAACCGTCTCGTCGGATACGGTCGCGAGATCTGTTGCCCCGGTGGGGGAGTCGGTATCCAGCACGCCCACCCATCGGGTGTCGGTGTCGTCGAGGGGCACGGTGAAGTCGAGGTCCTCGTCGTGGGCGTTGAAGAGCAGCAAGAACGAGTCGTCCACCACTCGATTGCCACGCCGGTCCGGCTCGGGGATCGCGTCACCACCCAGGTACACGACGAGGCCCCTACCGAACCCGCCGTCCCAATCCTCGGTGGTCATCTCCTTGCCCGACGGGGTGAGCCACGCGATGTCGCGACGGTGCTCGCCACGGATCGGGCGGCCCGCGAAGAACCGGCGTCGCCGGAACACCGGGTGCGCGGCTCGCAGCGCGGTAGCCCGTCGGGTGAAGGCGAGCAGATCTTCATTCGACTCGCGGAGCGACCAGTCCATCCACGACAACGGCGAATCCTGACAGTAGGCGTTGTTGTTGCCGTACTGGGTGCGGCCCATCTCGTCACCATGCGCGAGCATCGGGGTGCCCTGGCTGAGCAGCAACGTCGCCAGGATGTTCCGCCTCTGGCGGGCCCGCAGGGCCAGGATCGCCGGATCGTCGGTGGGGCCCTCGACACCGCAGTTCCACGACCGGTTGTAGCTCTCGCCGTCGCGGTTGCCCTCGCCGTTGTCCTCGTTGTGCTTCTTGTCGTAAGACACCAGGTCGGTGAGCGTGAACCCGTCGTGGGCGGTGACGAAGTTGATGCTGGCGCCGGGGCGGCGTCCGGTGGCCTCGTACAGGTCCGACGATCCGGTCAGCCGGGATGCGAACTCACCGAGGGTGGACGCTTCACCACGCCAGTAGTCACGAACGGTATCGCGGTACTTGCCGTTCCACTCGGTCCACAGACCAGGGAAGTTGCCGACCTGGTAGCCGCCCTCGCCGACGTCCCACGGCTCGGCGATCAACTTGACCTGACTGACTACCGGGTCTTGTTGAACCAAGTCGAAGAACGCGGAAAGCCGGTCCACGTCATGCAATTCGCGTGCCAATGTCGAGGCGAGATCGAAGCGGAACCCGTCTACGTGCATCTCGGTGACCCAGTAGCGCAGCGAGTCCATGATGAGTTGGAGCGTGTGCGGGTGACGGACGTTCAGGCTGTTCCCGGTGCCGGTGTAGTCCTTGTACAGGGCCGGATCCTCGTCGTCGAGTCGGTAGTAGGCAGCGTTGTCGATACCACGGAAGACGACCGTCGGGCCGAGGTGATCGCCCTCAGCGGTGTGGTTGTAGACGACGTCGAGGATCACCTCGATCCCGGCCTCGTGGAACGTGCGGACCATAGTCTTGAATTCGGTGACCACGCCACTGGGCTTCGACGCCGAGGAGTATTCAGTGTGCGGCGCCAGGAATCCGACGGTGTTGTAGCCCCAGAAGTTCCGCAACCCTTGGTCGAGCAGGACCTTGTCGTGCATGAATTGGTGTACCGGCATCAACTCGATCGCGGTGACGCCCAGGGACCGCAGATGCCTGATTACCTCGTGGTGGGCAAGTCCCGCGTAGGTGCCGCGGAGCTCTTTCGGCAGGTCTGGATGTGTCGCGGTCATGCCCTTCACGTGCGCCTCGTAGAGGAGAGTCTCGTGGTACGGCGTGCGGGGCGGCCGATCTGCACCCCATTCGAAGAAGGGGTTGATGACCACCGTCGTCATGGTGTGGTGCAGGGAGTCCTCACCGTATGTGTAGAGCGACGGATGGCCGTCGAAGGCGCCGTCGAACGCCTTTCCGTACGGGTCGAGCAGCAACTTCGACGGATCGCAGCGCAGGCCGGCCGACGGATCGTACCGCCCGTACACCCGGAACCCATAGCGCTGCCCGGGGCCGACCGACGGAAGGTACGCATGCCAGACGTATCCGTCCACCTCGTCGAGTGGGAGTCGTGTCTCCGCACCGTCCTTCGCAATCAGGCACAATTCGACCGCGTCGGCCACCTCGGAGAACAGCGAGAAGTTCGTGCCGCCGCCGTCGTAGGTGCCGCCGAGGGGGTACGCGCTGCCCGGCCACACCTCGACCCGCGGGCTTCCCGACGGATCGTTGCGCTCCATGCTGGGAAACCTTAGCCGTTCGGTGACCCCTTCTCTTGCGGGACGAGATCGGCGGAATCCCGTCGTAGCGTTACCGTGGGAGAACGTACACATACAGACCCGAGAGGTGGGGACGATGCCTTCGATCGGCAACGTACGGAGGGTCGCTGCGGTGCTCGGACCGGCCGCGATCGGTATCGCGACTGTGGTCGGCGGTGCAGGTATGGCGAACGCCGAGGAAAGCCCTGCAGCCCCCGGGATCCTGGAGATCGAACTCGACTTTGCGGACGGACGACCCACCGCCGAAGTCGAGTTCGTAGACCTGGAGGGCACAGAGCGCGAGATCCACGTCGACCTCCAGACCGGTCAAATCGTCGAGGAAGAAGCCGAGGACGGTTGAGTTCCACTCAGCCGGAGGAAGTTCCGCGATCAGTTCTGCGATCAAGGGACGTTCGGTCTCGTCGAACTCGAGGATCAGCGAGCCGCCGGTAACCGTGCAGGCGCGAGCCATTCTGGGCACTCGCGCCGCGCCGAACGGCGGTGCGCAAGCCTGCAACCACAGCAGGCCCACTCCGGTAAAATCGTTCGCACGACGCGTCGGCGCGATGACCCGGCGGAAGCGTCATCGTGGTTCCCGGACGCGCGCCGATGGGAGCGTGGGACGTGAGTGAGCGCGAGGTCATAGGTGTTCCCCGGCTACCCAGGCCTGCCCGGTGGGTGCTGGTCGCGTTCCTGGTCGTCGTGGCAGCGACGATCGTGCTCCGGTTGGCCGTCGGTGTGTACATCGATTGGCTCTGGTTCGGTGAAGTCGGATTTCGCCAGGTGTGGCTGACGGTTCTCGCGTCGCGCCTGTTGCTGTTCGTCGGGTTCGGCCTCCTCGTCGGAGGGATCGTCTTCTGCGCGATGTGGCTGGCCTACCGGTTCCGGCCACCGCTGTTCGCCGCCTCCAGGACGTCGGATCACGATCCGGTGCAACCCCTGCGCTCGACGATCGCCCGCCGGCCCCTGCTGACAGGACTCGCGGTGGCGGGTGCGATCGGCGTCATCTGTGGCCTCGTCGCCCAGTCCAGTTGGTCGACCCTGCAACTGTTCCTGCGTGGGGGGTCGTTCGGGGTGACCGACCCCCAGTTCGGCCATGATGTCGGGTTCTACGTCTTCGACCTGCCGTTCTACCGAATGGTGGTCAACTGGCTTTTCGTTGCGCTCGTGCTCGCCTTCCTCGCCTCGCTCGCGGCTCACTACGTGTTGGGTGGGATCCGATTCTCCGGTAGAGAGACCGGCCTGACCTCAGCCGCGCGGGTTCAACTCGCGATCCTGGTGGGGAGCTTCATCCTCGTCAAGGCCCTCGCGTACTGGCTCGACCGGTACTCCTTGCTGTCGAGTCGAAGCAAGGAGCCGACGTTCGCGGGCGCGGGGTACACCGACATCAACGCCGTTCTTCCCTCTCGGTTGATCCTGTTCGCAATCGCGGTGATCTGTGCCGGAGTCGTCTTCACTGCCGTCGTCGTCCGGGACCTGCGGATACCGGCGATGGCCGTCGCGCTCCTGGTGTTCTCGTCGGTCCTCGTCGGTGGGCTGTGGCCCTTCGCGATCGAACAGCTATCGGTGCGACCCAACGCCGCCGATATGGAGCGTCCGTACATCGAGCGGAACATCGCTGCGACTCGAGATGCCTACGCGGTGGGACCTGACCGCGTCGAGTATCGCGACTATCCGGGCGTGGGCACCGAACCCCCACCGGAGGTGCCGGCCGACGTGGTCACGATCGCCAACACCCGGCTACTCGACCCCAACATCCTCTCCCGTACCTTCACGCAGCAACAACAACTGAAGAACTTCTACAGCTTTCCGGAGACGCTCGACATCGACCGGTACGAGATCGACGGACAACGCCGTGACTACGTAGTCGCCGTGCGCGAGCTGACGCCGGATGCGCTCAGCGACAACCAGCGGCACTGGGTCAATCGTCACACCGTGTACACCCACGGCAACGGGTTCGTGGCCGCCCCGGCGAACCGGGTCAACGCGGCGGTTCGTGACACAGGGGGCGATACAGCCAGTAGCAACAGTGGCTACCCCATCTACGCGGTGAGCGACATCGCAACGCAGGCGTCGGGGCAGCAGCTGATCCCGGTCGACCAGCCGCGCATCTACTACGGCGAGGTCATCGCCGCAGCGGACCCGGACTACGCCATCGTCGGTGGTGGTGACCAACCCCGCGAATACGACACAGACACCTCGAAGTACACCTATTCGGGCGCAGGCGGAGTGGCCATCGGCCCATGGCCGAACCGGCTCGCCTTCGCCCTGAACTACTTCGAACGAAACATCCTGTTCTCCAGAGCGATCGGATCCGATTCGAAGATTCTCTTCCACCGTGATCCGCGTGAACGCGTCGAACTCGTCGCACCGTGGCTGACCACCGACGGCAACCCGTACCCGGCCGTCGTCAACGGAAGAATCGTCTGGATCGTCGATGCCTACACCAGCATCGACGGCTACCCCTACGCCAAGCGCAGCACGCTCGATCTGCGTGCGATCGACGAGCAGCAGAACCTGACCCCACCCAACGAGATCTCTTACGTCCGCAACTCGATCAAGGCCACCGTCGACGCCTACGACGGCACTGTCAAACTCTTCCAGATCGACGACAACGATCCGGTGCTCGACGCCTGGATGAAGGTCTTCCCAGGTTCGGTCGAACCGGACGAGAGCATCAGCGACGAGCTGCGTTCGCACTTCCGGTATCCGGAGGACCTCTTCGCCGTACAGCGCGAGATCCTCGCTAAGTACCATGTCGAAGAGCCTCGAGAGTTCTTCACCACCAACGCGTTCTGGTCCGTACCCAGTGACCCGACCGACGACACGAACCTCCACCAGCCGCCGTTCTACGTCCTCCTCGGCGAGGGAGATAGCCCCCAGCCCTCGTTCCGGCTGTCGGGCGCGATGGTCGGATTCAACCGTGAGTTCCTATCCGCCTACATCTCAGCCAACGCCGATCCCGAGAACTACGGCCGAATAACCATTCTGCAGTTGCCCACGGACACGCTCACCCAGGGGCCTCAACAGATCCAGAACTCGATGATCTCCGATACGCGCGTGGCTTCCGAACGCACGCTTCTCGAGCGATCGAACCGGATCCAGTACGGAAACCTGCTGACTCTCCCGATTGCTGAGGGCGGGGTTCTGTACGTCGAACCTCTCTTCACGGAGAGGATCCAGACAACGCCGAACGGGTCGACGTTCCCGCAGCTCGCACGAGTGCTCGTCAGCTATCGAGAACCCGGAACCGGCGGCGTCCGAGTGGGTTACGCGCCGACCCTCGCAGAGGCGCTCACCCAGGTCTTCGGTCCCGAGACCGGCAACCTGGCCACTCCGCCGGGCGGAGGTCCCGGCACCCCCCTGTCTGCACCGGAGGTCACCGAACCGGTCGCGCCGCCGGCTGGTCCTCCATCGCCCGCCGTGGCGCCGGGGACGCTGGAACAGTTGAACTCCGGGCTCGCCGCGATCCAGGCGGAACTCGAGCGCCTGCAACGAGCGATCGACCAGTTGGAACAGCCCAGCGGATAGGCCAGGAAGTCGGAGCACTGCCACCCGGCCCGACCAGCGAGGTCCGCCGACGACTTCTCACCGAACGGAAGGTTCTTGGAACCTCGGACGGCGATTCGCGGTCAGACTTCGGAGTCAGGACAATCTAGGAGTGAGACTTGAAGGCTGGAACAGCATCCCGAAGGGGTACGGAGCGTACTTCGATCTGCCGTGCGCCCCGTGGTGGCTGCGAAAGTGGTTCGCTACGCCCTTCGTAGACCGATTCGCCTACCCAGTTGTAGTTGCCCGCGGCCACGGATACCTCACCCCGCATCCCGGGACACCGTCATCTTCGCTGCCGGCGGATGTGACCGAACAAGGCTGGAGATTGCAGAACGCCACTGGCAACGACGGCGGGACACCTCTCACTCGCTTCGACTGACCCTGTAGAGGGCTGGCCTGTTCGACGATGCTGGTTCATGACGGTGAAGACCCACATCGCTGTGTACATCGCCCACATATTCGGTTGTGCTGCTCCCACAGAATCCGGTACTCATGGGGCATCTGCAGATCAACTTCTCGTCGATTGCGAAGGGGGACCGTTGGAGATTGGGCCGTACGACGGATCCATGCGTGACTCGATACTCGACTTGTCGATTTCGCTGAACTTTCGCGGGCGGTCCCACCCTTCGTTTTCGCTGCCTTCTACCCACAAGGCTGGGAAAGGCGACAGACCGAAGATCTCGGGGAGGTCCTCGACCACGAATCCGACACGGTGCACGTCGCAACATTCGATCTCGTGAGAAGAGCTGGGATGTCGATGATCATGGTCGAAACGGGAGACGATCCCGAGCATGCGCCTTCGCGGGCTACATACAGGTCGGCTGGATTCAAGCCTTGGCCGGTCGCTCGATACTTCAAGGATCTGACTGTGAACTGACCTGAACTGCGCCAGTGCGGTCGGGTAGTTACGAGGGGCGACTTCAACGATCAGTTCTCGACAGGTCGTCGCCGACGAGTCGCTGAAGCAGCGCTTCGCACGTGATTGGTGAGGCTCGGGGGTTCGAGCGTGGAACGGGGCCGATCATGGCCATTCGATACAGCGAACAGCCGCGATGGGTCGTCGAGGTACACCGATATGTGGTTGATCTCCTCAGCCTTCCTGCGAGAGGGTATCAATGCGGGAAGTTGAGCACTGACAGGAGATTTCAGTGCAAGGTCGAGAGTGGTTCCGTCGGCGTTAGGCAGGAATAGCCGCCCGCTTGTGATGGCCGGCGCTGTTTTCGTGAAGCGGGGCCGGAGTGCGAGCGACTCGATGTTGGCAAGTTCGACGTCGGCCACGATCGCACCGGACTGGCGTAGAACTAGCGACGTGTCGGTCAGATAGTGCGGGTTAGTACGGTGAACCGCCAGGAAGCCGAACAGCGCGACCAAGGACCACACTGAGACGACCGCCAGGCTCACTCGGAGCCACATCCAGGGCAGAACCAGATGCAGCACCACGATCTCGATAACGGTCGCGACGGCGAACGCCGTCGGTAGCGCGAGTGTGCCGTGACTCGCGGTGAGCATGATCGCACCGGGTTGGATTCCCGAGTGGCGTCCACTGATCCACAACCACAACGCCCGATAGGCCCGGATCTCGGCCCGGACAAGCGGCCGGAGCGGGGAGTGGCCGAGCGCGCCCGCTGCTGCGTCCCGAAGCCGGTCGCCTCGGCGAAGTTGCGCCACGATTGCGATGCCCAGCATGAGTGTCACCGCGCAGACGAGGGGAACTTCTACCGCGACGAACAGCCACATCGCTTGGCGAGCAGTGATGGTTCCGCCGACCAGCAAGACGACGTTGACGGCGAGGACGATCACTGTCACCAACTGCGCAGCCTGCTGGAATCGTCGAATCCGCTGGAGCTTCATCGGAAATCCGTAGGCCCCGATGACCGGGCGAGTAGCTCTCGGTGGACCCGTCGAACCACTTCGCGTTGCGCTTCGTCGGGGATCACCTGGTCGAGGAAGAGTGCTCCATCAGGGGCTTCGTTGACCGTGGCCATCTCTCGCGATAGCTCGATCATCAGGTGCTGAGGGAAGAACTCGAGAAGCCGGCCCGTGACCGCCGCGATCTCCGCGTCCGCGGTGTCCGGACTGCGCCCTCGAGATTCGACCACTCGGCGAGCACGGCCAGGTACTGTTCGTGCTGGCCGTCATCTGCCATCGTCCCCTCGTAGCCACTGAGAAATCCCTCCGACGCCTTCCCCGACATCACCAGGGCCTCGACGAGGTCTCGGTCGCGCCGAAGGGCTGAAGCGACCGCGGAAGAGGGAGCATCGTTGATGGCGTCAGTAAATGCTGCTCCAAGCCCCGCCGGCAGCACCGAGATGGGGTTGCCCCTTTCGGCTTCGGCGAGCACGGAGGTGAGCTGTGCGCCGCGGCGGGCGAGTTCGGCCTGTTGGTCCTCGATAGCGATTACCAAGGCCCGTAGATCCGCCACCATGTCGCGAACGTCTTCATCCGACTTCTCGTCGGCAAGGATGTCGGCGACCGAACCGAGAGGAACTCCACTGGTTGCCAGCCAACGGATTCGCATCAGTCGAACAGCGTCACTCACGGTGTACTCGCGGTAGCCGTTGGGCCGACGTCGCGGCTCTTCGAGCAGACCGAGGCGGTGGTAATGACGCACCGTCCTTGTCGTGGTGCCAGCAACCGTAGCGAGCTGCCCTATTCTCATGGGCCAAGTCTCGACCATGACCTAGCGTCAAGGTCAAGCTCACGTCCGCGGCGCGTCGACAAACCGTTCCGCGGAACCGAAGTGACGGATCTCGAGTGCGGCGCCGTGACGGAAAGCTGTCGACGGCCACTCGAGGAACACCGAGAAGATCTGTCTTGGACGAGTGGATCAGTGATCGGTCTACCCAGTCATGGTCGGGCCAGCCTGAATCGTCGGGTGCTCCCTCGCCGGGCAGCTCGGTCGAGTTGGGCCTGCTTGCGTCGCGACGGCACGCCGTTCTCCACGTAGTGCGCCAGATCGGCCAGCACTTGCCGACCGGCGCGTCGAAGCATGATCAGCATCCACCATCCAGCCAGCAGGCCAAGCACTCCACGGGTGGTGACGACGGCGTCGTAGCTGACCACGCTGCGTTGCTGGTCCACGGGCGTGACGGTCCAGGTGTTGCGTGCCACCGACAGGAAACGCGGCTTTTGTTCCGCCTCATAGGTCAAGCTTCGCGTGGAGTCGTCGTAGGCGACGATCGCTTCAGTCACGTTTGGGGCTACCCGGATGCCGGTTTGGCAGACTCGGCCCGCAACCGGCGCCTCGTCCACGGTCGGGGAACCCGGGATGGCGGCGGAGGCGGGGACAGCGGTGGCCCACTCACCGATCTTGTCGAACCGGCGGCCGATGACATCCCAGACAGCCTCTGCAGGCGCTACGATCTCAACATCGTTGGACAGCTTCATGCCATTGAGCATGCTCTCGCCTCGCTGGCAAGTCGATTCCCCAACAGGGAATCGGCGCTTCGGCGTTCACCGGAAACACTGACGCAATGACTCATCGGCAGCCCGGGACCACCAGCCCTTTCGGTGCTCTGCTGCGGCGCTGGCGAGGCAATCGCGGACTTAGCCAGCTAGCGTTGGCGGCAGCGGTCGGCTCCACGTCGCGCCATATGTCTTTCCTGGAGACAGGTAGGTCCCGTCCGAGCGAACAGATGGTGCTGCGGCTCGGTGAAGCGCTCGGAATTCCTTTGCGCGAACAGAATCGGCTGCTCGAGGCCGCCGGCCTGCCCACCGCCTATCCTGAGGTGGCGCTGGAGGATGCCGATCTGGCGCCGTTTCGCGCCGCGATCGATCAGCTGCTGACAGCGCACATGCCCTATCCGGCCGTCGTCGTGGATGAACACTGGAACGTGCTGCTCGCCAATCGGGCGAGCGCTACGTTCTTCGGCGACGCGCTGGTCGGTAGCAACCTTGCGCATCGCTACTTCGCCGACCCAGCCGCCGCCGAGGCGATCGTCAACTGGCCGCAGGTTGCTTGGGCTGGAATGGACCGATTGCGCCATCAGCTTGCACTGAGACCGTTCGATGACAAACTGCGTGAGCTTGCGATGCTCGCTGAGCAGGCCACCGTGGGTCTGCCTCGTCCGTCTCCGCCGACAGAGGGATTGGTCGTGTGCCCGTGGTTTCGGGTCGACGGGCAGGTCATTCGGATGATCGGGATGGCAGCCCGGTTCGATATCACGGTCGCGGTGACGTTGGAAGAGCTTCGGGTCGAGCTGTTGTATCCCCTCGATAGCGACGCAGAGCGCTTCTTTCGCGAGGCGGGGACGACAAAGCCGGCGAACCACTGACACGAACCGGGGGCGTCCGGCATCGCCTACAGAGGTGTGTTCGCGATGTTTGCACCGGATGTCGGGGGTGGCGAATCGGACGCCGAGCTTGGAGAAGTAGCGAACATTAAAACCGTTGCGTGACAACGGAGCAAGGTAGGTCGAACGGAAGCCACTCGGCAAGACACTGGCGGAATCGACGATCGGGTCTCGACGCCAGCGAAAACGAGATCACAGCGGTGCCTGCGCGCCGATCCGATAAGAGGTTGCCGAGAGTATCGTTGGGGTTCCGTGATCAAAGAATGCGCCGCATCACCTGCTGTCGACCTGTTCGTACTTCTAATGCTCAGCGGCACAACAAAGTCGACTAGCGAGAACAGAGAATGGTGTGATTGTTGTGGGTCAGTACGTAGATGTCACCAAGCAGTCCGGAGAGTCGTTCGCTGCCTACCTGTCTGTGCCCGCACAGGGGTCAGGGCCGGGGCTGGTTCTGCTCCAGGAGATCTTCGGGATCAACGAGTACATGCGCGGCATGGCTGATCGGTATGCCGAAGAAGGCTACGTGGTAATGGTGCCCGACCTGTTCTGGCGTTCCGGGCCTCGACAGGAGCTTGGTTATGACGAGGAGGGATTCAAGCGTGGCCTGGCGCTCCGGAACGAGCTAGTGGAGGATCTCGTCGTCGAGGACATCGGCGACACGGTACGTGCCCTCCGCGCCCGGGCTGATCACGCGGGCGGCGTGGGAGCGATCGGCTACTGCCTCGGCGGACTCTTCGCGTACCTGTCCGCCCTGCGTCTGGACATCGATTGTGCGGTCAGCTACTACGGCGTGGGCGTCCAAGATGCCCTCGACGAGGCGGGTTTGCTGAAAGCGCCCATGGTCTTCCATCTCGCAGAACTCGACAAGTACTGCCCGGAGGCTGCACGGAATGCGATCAGGACGGCATTCGAGGGCAACGAATTGGTCCGAATCTACGACTACGCCGGAGTTGATCATGCCTTCGCTACTCACGGCCGGGACGTGTACGACCCGGCCGCGGCGGGGTTGGCCTATTCGCGGACGCTCTTGGTGCTCCGGGAGACGATAGGTCCGCGCTACGACCTCTCGGCGCTGTGGGACAGCCACACGTACTACGAGTTCGAGGCGCGTGACGTGCCCGCGACCATGTCAACGATGGTCGACAAACCCTATGTCAACCACATTCCGACGATGACCGGTGGGGTAGGGCAAAAAGACGTCGCCCGCTTCTATGCACATCACTTCATTCCCGGCATTCCCGAGGACACGAAGATGATCCCGATATCTCGCACGGTCGGTGCGGACCGGGTCGTCGACGAGATGCTCTTCTGCTTCACCCACGACCGCGAGATCGAGTGGATGCTGCCCGGAGTTGCGGCCACTGGACGCTACGTCGAGATCCCGCTGGTTGCCGTAGTGACCTTGCGCGGCAACAAGTTGTACAACGAACACATCTACTGGGATCAGGCCAGCCTTCTGGTGCAGGTCGGCGTACTCGATCCCGAGCACCTTCCGGTCACGGGAATCGAGCAGGCTCACAAGTTGGTGGACAAATCACTGCCATCGAACGAGCTCATGCCGAGTTGGCCCGATAGCAAAGGAAAGCCCGTCGCATAGAGCGGACGCCCACGCCTCAACGTTTGCCAGAGCCAAGCGATTCCCTGAATCACTTTGGTGGCTGCAGGCGTGGGGAGTTGGTGCGTGGTGCCCCTTTACAGAAGGGCCCTTCCTGTCTCGAGTTCGGCTGTGTTGGGGCCGAGTCGTTCGAGTTGACCGAGTCGGCTCCTGAGTCGTTCGATGTCGACAGGGAGATGGGCGCCGGTGGCGAGGAGGTCGAGGGGAGTGGTTGCGAGAAACACGGGGCTGACATCGCGGTCGTAGAGCACGTCGATGACGTTGGCGAATCGCTGTGCTGGTTCGCGGCCTGCCGTGGCAAGGTCAGGTACGTTGCTGATCACCCACTTCTGGAAGTCTCGGGCCAGCGCGAGGTAGTCGGCCGGGGCCGTGGTCCGCCCACAAAGGTCGGCGAATTCGATCCATAGCCATCCATCGGCTGCGCGACGGACGTACACGGGGTGTCCTGCCGGCGCGAGCGTCATGTGTTCATGTGGATTCGGTGGATTGAGACCGAGTTGTTCGACCTGTTTCGGGGATCCGGGGCTGACCCATAGTCCGGCTGCGAACCCGGCCTCGTGACTGGAGGTGGTGCGGTAGTCGACGGGGCCGTCGACGGCGACGATGGTCAAGGTCCGTTCGATCAGTTCGATGGTGGGCACGAAGTCGTCGTGGAAGAGCGGATTGGGCAGTAAGGATTGTGGCGGGTAGTTCGAGGTCAAGATGACCCGGATTTTCCGGTCGAGCAGCGCGGGTAGCAGTCGCGCGATGAATTTCCCGTCCGCGGGATCGTGAACGTGGAACTCGTCGAAGCACACAACGTCGAGCGTGCCGAGGAGATCACCGAGAGCCGCCGTGAGATCGTTGCGGTTCCTCCGGATAGCCAGGTGCAGGTCGTGGAAGAACTCGTGGAAGTGGATTCGCCTCTTACGGTCCGTCGGCAGCGCTTCGAAGTATGTCGCCATCAGCCAACTCTTTCCCCGACCCGCGGGCCCCCAGAGGTACAGGTTCCGATCGGCACTCGCGAGGGCGTCTACGGCTCGTCGTTGCGCATCATCGAGCGTGAATCCCAATTCCTCTGCTGCCATGACGAATACAGCGGGATCCAGCTGCAAGAAGCGGCTTGATTGTGAAGCTCGACGACTCCGCATGGCGAAACCCTACTATGGTAGCGGCTGCGGGGATTGAGACATGTCTCACCGTCGTTCACGTCGTGACCGCATCTGCGACGCCGCGTTGGATCTTGCTGCCGAGGGGGGCAACCGCGCGCTCACGCGACAGTTCCACAACTCTGATTCGATTGCCGCATAGGGTTGAACCGTGACAACCGTGGAAGAAGTAGCACCCGACGTGTTCCTTGCCGCCGGGACAGACGTGAACGTAGTGATCCTGCGGGACGGTGACGCCCTGACCCTGATCGACGGCGGCTATCCCGGGGACGTCGGCGCCGTAGAAGGTGCAATCCGCTCGCTCGGGCGAGCTCCAGAAGATATGCAGGGCATGTTGCTCACTCACGCGCACATCGATCACATGGGCGCGATCGCCGCCTTCCATGAACGCTACGGAATTCCAGTGTTCACGGACCCGACCGAAGTCGCCCATGCGCGAAGGGATTACCTCGAGCAGGCAACTGGCAAGGACTTCATCCCGATGCTGCACAAGTACGGCGTGCTGCCGTGGCTGCTCCGCATCGCCCGCGTCGGAGCAACCCGTTCGCTCTCGGTCGGCGACGCGCAGGCGTTCGCGTCGAGCGGTCCTCTCGATCTGCCTGGCGCTCCGGTCCCGGTGGCTACACACGGGCACACGTCCGGGCATAGCGCATATCACCTTCCCCAGCACGGCGTGGTCATCACCGGCGATGCACTGGTCACGGCACATCCCCTGTCGAAAGTCCGTGGTCCGCAACTACTCCCGAAGGTCTTCGACCACGGTAAGCAGGACACCGTATCGGCTCTCGACCACCTAGCCGTTCTTGACGCCGAAACAGTTGTGCCGGGCCACGGTCCGGCGGTGTTCATGCCCATCGCGGTGGCCGTCGAGCAAGCGCGTGAGCGAAGCCGGTGAGTGCCGCAGCGGACGAATCTCCTGCGCCCCCGCCCGCTGGGGGGTCGCCAGCTCCCTGACACCTCCTCGGGAACTGGCGACCCTCATCTAGTGGGCTACGACCCGAAGAACGATGCGCCGCCAGTATCAGGCGCTGGATTGCCGGGGTTCGGCTGCGGGGTGGGGGTGGGGTTCGGCTGCGGGGTCGGGGTCGGGGTCGGGGTCGGTTCCGGGGTCGGGGTGGGCTCCGGGTTCGGGGTGGGCTCCGGGGCGCCGGGCTCTTCCCCACCCCCATCACCTGGGTTCGCCGCAAACTCCGTCAGTGTGATCGTCCACGAGGTCGGGCCGTGGTCCTGGATGAACGCAGCGAAGTCGCTGACGTCGTCGAAAGCAAACCCGTATGCCTTGCCGTCGACGGTGTTCTCGTGCATCACCCGGGAGTAGTGGCTGGTGATCTCGTTCTTGTAGAAGAGCGAGGGGTCCAGGATGGGCTGATCGGCGTGGTCGAGAAGCGTCGACCGGTTGAGGGCGGAGCCCAGGATGGCGGCAACCGGCCCGGAGAGGCCGTCGTTCGGGGCAATCAGGGCGCCGTCACAGTAGAAGACGTCTCGGGTGCTCGGCTTCCTGACCGGTGCGACCCCACCGTCGAAGACAAGTTGGTCGCCCTGGACCCGACCGGTGAAGGTACGGCCGCTGAGGTGGTTGGTCACTCTCAGGTCGGTGGTGGCGTACTTGCGCCACACCTCGTTGACGTACTCGTCGTAGTAGGTGGGAGAGAACATTCCGGAGTCGATGCCGTGACCGGGCGCGATCACCCGGAAGTTGTCGCCGACGATGAGCGACGCGAATTCGGGGCGCCTTGCGAGCTCGGCAAAGATCTTCTCTCGGCCGCCGGGGATCAGGGTGCCTGTGGTCTGGGAGCGCTCTCCCTCCAACTGGATTGCCAACGGCACGCTGAACTGGTCGACCATGGAGGTGTTGCAGAACATACCGAGGTCGTTGAGGGTGAACTCGACGAAGTCGTGTAGCACCGTGAAGGCAGGGTCGCTCTCAACCCAGCCGGCCGGGTACTGCAATGCCCGCTTGCCGGCACCGTCGATGACCGCTCGAAACTCCAGTTCGCCGTCGATTGCGAAGTAGATTCGTCCTGACATCTGGGGGAGTGTGAAGCTCGTGTCCCCGCTGTTGGACAGCGGAATCCCCATGTCGAGGACGCTTCCGTCAGGAGCGTCCTGGGGGACCGGTGTGAAGCCCCCGCTCGAGTTGACGAATCCTTGCTGGCCGGAGGGGTTCACCCCCGGGATGTACATCGTGATCGCGCTGTTACCAAAGGCGCCGCTGGCGTTGACCACCTTTGTGGTGAGGGTGGTTGCCGCGAACGCGCGGGGAGTCAGGGCTGGGACGAGGGACGATAGGACCGGTGACCCCAGGGCAGCCGCACCGATTGCGGATCCGAGGAAGGCTCTTCTGCTCAACATGAATGCACTCCGGGTTTCGAGATGTTACCGAGCTGTTATCTCGGAGGAGGCGAGTCTCACAGGCCTCGCGGAGGAGTGCAACCGAGCGGATGCTTGTTACGGATCGCGATGCGTGTCTCCGGAGGAACACCTCCATGCCGCTGCATCGAGTTCCTCCGTGCCGCGGCGTTGACTCACCCGGGATGTGCGTCGCGCACGATGGACATCAGCTCCGGTAGGCTCCCGGCGTTGATCAGCTCGAGTGTCTTGTCCGCGACGAGCAGGATGCCGGTTCGGGACAGAGCACGACAGGCGTTGAGTTCGAACTTCGTGGTCAGCTCGTCGTCGGACAGGGGATTCTCGGGGCCGCCACGGTTGTGGCAGACCCGTGATTCGTGCCATTGTCCATCACGCGTCTTGACCCGAAGCACCGCCGGAAACTGGTGCGGGTACAGCTCGTTGCAGCGGTCGTCGTCGTGGCAGGTCGCCAGCGCGGCCAGTGCGAGGGTCTTCGGGTCGCGTGCCGCCTCGTCGGTGAAATCCCTGTGGCCGACACCGAGCCCGCTGCCTCCGAGGAGTGCACGCGCGACTGTGTAGGGCCCCGAGAAGGCTGCGTGATAGCCCGATTCGGGTGCCGACTTGGCCCCCGGTGGCTCTGCGATGGTGCGCAGTACCGGTGTGGGAACGCCGACGTCGATCTCGAGGATCTCGTCGGGGTCGACCCCTCGGGTACGCAGGTCTCGCGCCGCATCGATTCCGGCGTGCGTGAAGTGGTTGCAGGGGTAGGGCTTGAAGAAGATCCCCGGTAGTTCCCAGTGCTGTCCGAGGCGATCGACAACCTTGTCGACGTCGGCACGGTCACCGCAGTAAGCGTGCAGGAAGCCGAATCGACCCTCGATGACCGTGGGCGGCCCGGTGAGGCCGTGACGTGCCAGTTGTGCTGCGCCGACACCCGAATGTGCTGCCCACCCACAGTGAGCGCGTTTGACGGTGCCTCCGGTCCGGTTGGCCTCGAGCAGACCTGCACCGAAGCTGGCGGCGATACCCATCGCGTCGGCGATACCCCCGCTGCCCAGTCCGTAGAGCGAGGCAGCTGCCGCGGCGGATCCGACCGCGCCGCAGATCGAGGTCGCGTGCAGTCCGCGCTCGAAGAACTCCGAGTTGCCGAGATCCTTGTCGTAGCCACCCATCCCGAGCCGCACCGTGATCTCGATTCCGACGCCGGCGGCATCCAGGAGGCTCGGGCCATCAGCGCCAACAGCCTCGGCGACTGCGAGTGCGGCGGGGATGACGGATGCGGACGGATGCAGCACCGACGGCAGATGGGTGTCGTCGGAATCCATCGAGTGCGCGAGGGTGCCGTTGACGAGTGCGGCCGTTGCAGCGGGGAACCTGGCGCCGGTTCCGATCGCAGTGGCCTCCTCCGTGCCGGACCACTCACGGGCGACACCCGCGGCTGCCGTGGCGGACGGCTGTCCCAGCGCGGCAATGGAGTTCCCGAGGACGTCGAGGATTCGCCGGGCGACGTCCTTCCTCAGCTCCGGTGGCAGCCCGTGGTCCCGCGTCGTCGCGGCCAGATCGGCAAGCCTGTCGACGACGGTCTGGTGCGTGTCGCGGCGGTTCATCGGCCGACCAACGCCACCGGGCGCACCGGTGAACCGGTTCCGCCCATGATGCGCAGTGGTGCCATTACGAACGTGAAGTCGGAGAGTCCGCGCCGCGACGCGTCCTCGAGGTTCAGGTGCTCGATGATGTGAATTCCGTTGTCCACGAGCAGTACCCGGTGCACGGGCAGTACGCTGTGACCTTTGCCGGGCGGAATGTGTTCGAACGCTGTCGTGTCGGCGCCTGCGGCGACGATTCCGGTGGCGGCGAGCCACTTCGCCGCGCCGACGTCGGCACCGGGGACGCCGTCGGTCTGGCCGAGGTAGCGCTCGGGCGTGTCGAAGTGGCGTGCCCATCCCGTGCGAATCAGCGCGACGTCGCCCTGCTCGGGTACCACACCGGCGAGGTCGGCAGCGTCGCGTAGGTCGCCCTCGGTCACTGGCTGCCCGGCGTCGAGCACGTCCACACCGTGTACCCGAGCCACGTCCAGCAGGACTCCGCGACGGATGAGGAACGGGATCGATTCGGCGCCCAGCTCCGCGAAGCGCCCACCACGCTGTGCTTCCTGTGCGTCGATACCGCCGTGCAGCTTGCCCTCGTGGCTGACGTGGGACAACGCGTCCACGTGGGTGCCGACGTGACCGCCGGTGATGATGATCTCGTTCGATGCGGAGCCGCCGTCCGACCGCACCATGTCCCCGTGCCGGCGGATCAGGGTCATGCGGAAGCCGGGGTGATTCGGTGAGCAGGGCATGCCGGTCGCGTGGGGGTGGCCGAGTTCGACGACGTCGAGTCGACTCGACGTGACGGCGTCGAGGAGGGGGTCGACGCGCCCTGTCAAGGCAGCGTTCTCGGTCATGCATTTCTCCTCGGGTATTCGTATCGTTCGGCGCGCTCGAGGACGACGCGCGCGTTGGCGATGACGGCCGGGTCGATGAACCGGCCGTCGGTGTCCAGCACGGCGGATTCGCCATTGCATTCGGACCGCGTTGCACTGCCGACCACGCGCTGAGCCGCTTCGACTTCGTCGATATCGGGGGTGTAGGCGGCGTGGACCGGCGCGATCTGGCTGGGGTGCACCACCGATCGTCCGAAGAATCCATGAGTGAGTCCCTGGCGAGACGACTCGGCCAACCCGTCGAGGTCGGCGATGTTGGTCCACACGCTCTGCACCGGCGAGGCGAGTTGGGCAGCGCGCGCGGCGGCTACTGTCCAGCCGCGAGCCCACACGAGCCCGTCGGGCCCGACTCGCAGGTCGGCGGCCAGGTCGGCCTCGCCAAGTGCGATTCCTGTGACGCGAGGGTGGCACCGAGCAAGCTCGGGGGCGTTCAGCAGACCGGCCGCGGATTCCACGAGTGCGTGAACCTCGAAGGACACCCGTTCTGCGATCGAGGCGAGTGCCGCGGGCACCTCCGCCTTTGGCACCCGAATCCCCGCGGGCCGGGTGTCGGTGTGCATCAGCGCGTCGACCTCCTCCTCGGCGCATCCTCCGCTTCCGCCGTTGATCCGAACCCAGATCGTTCGATTCGGGTGGGTCCCGAGAGCGTCGAGCGTGTTCGCGAGGGCGTGTGTCTTCGCGTGCGCGGGAACGGCGTCCTCGAGGTCGATGACCACGGCGTCGGCGGGGCCGGCAACCGCCTTCTCGATCCGGTCCCCGCGGTGCCCCGGCACGTAGAGCCAGCTGCGGGGAGTCATTCCGCCGCCGCCGTGGTGGGGACGTCGACGGGATACCCGAGGTTGCGCGAGATGCGTGACGCGGCGTCCTTTGCTGCGCCCTCGTACGCGGTGCACGCCTCGGGCGTCATCCGGTAGGCGGGGCCGCAGACCGACACCGACCCGGCGATCGTCCCGTCTGCCCCGAAGACCGGGGCCGCGATCGACCCGGCCCCCTCTTGCCGCTCACCGACGGATCGGCACACACCGCGCTCGCGCGCTTCCCGGAGCGTGTCACGGAGAACGCCCGGCTCGACGATCGTCGTCGAGGTCAGTCTTGTGAGCGGTTGGGTGAGGACGTCCTCCTGTTCGTGTTCCGGGAGGAACGCCAAGATGATTCGGCCGGACGAACCGCTGTGCAGGTCGAAGCGACGACCGAGTTCGACGGTCATCTTGATCTCCTGGTCACTTTCGACTTGGTCGAGGTAGACCCGCCCTCCGGGGACTCGAGCGGAGACGGTGGCGGTTTCGCCGGTGACCCTCTGTAGGTCCAGGAGTGCATCGTGCGCGGCGCGGCGCAGCGGCGAAACGTCGATTGCCCGCGCGCCCAACGTCGCCGCAGCAGGACCCAGAAGGTAACGGCGCGTTGCGGTGTCGTACAGAAGCAGGCCGCACTCGACGAACGTCGTGAGGATGCGGTGCGTGACGGCTTTGGACAGGCCGGTCGAACGGGCGATCTCCGACACTCCGAGGGCCCTGGTGCGACGACCGAATTCCAGCAGAACCTCCGCTGCTCGCGCCGTCGCGACGGTTCCTCCGGTGGAGGGCTCCATGCTGTCTCCGTTCTCCAATCGTCCGGGAACACACTCATTGTGTGTACCGCGTGGCGGAACAAATGTCTAGGGGGTTCTTACCGTGTTCTGGGCGTCTTTACGCTATCAATCCGTAGAACAGGCCTTGTGTCGCCAAGCTTAGTTGTGCATAGTGCAGTAGACCACACCAAAATGGTCCGCTAAGCGGAACGACTGGTCTAGTGCAACGTTCGGTCTGGTGCGACTTTGGTCCGATGCGCTGGCGTGGGGCACGAGGAGGAACCTTGAACGGTCCAGATGTCGACTTGGTCGTCGCCGGTGCAGGCGGCGGATTGGTCGCCGCGCTGCGCGCTGCCGAACTGGGCGCGAGTGTTCTCGTCGTGGATGCGGACGGAGACTTTCGACGCGGCAACAACACCTCGATGTGCACGGCGATGATCCCTGCGGCAGGAACCCGCTGGCAGAGGGAGGCGAACATCGACGACAGTCCCGACAGGTTCGTGGCCGACATCGCTCGCAAGACGCACGGCACGGCGGACTTGCTGCTGGCACGGGCGCTCGCCGATGTGAGCGCCCCCATGGTCACCTGGCTCGCGGACTCCCTCGAATTGGATCTGCACCTGGTCACCGATTTTCGCTATCCGGGGCACAGCGCGGACAGGTGTCACACCATCGCCGGGCGCCACGGGTCACAGCTGCTCGGACACCTCGTGGATCGGACTCGCCGGCACCCGGGGATCGAATTGATCGCACCGATGAGTCTGCAGAACGTATCCACTACGAACGGGAGGGTCACGGGCGTCGAGATTGCCAGCCCCGACGGTGCCAGTGAGCAGGTCACGGCCGGAGCAGTGCTCCTCGCCACCAACGGATTCGGCGCCGACGCCGAACTGGTGCGGCAATGGATACCCGAGATCGCCGACTGCCACTATCACGGCGGTCAGTACAGCCGGGGGGACGCGCTCCGCATAGGGCGAGCCCTCGGCGCGGACACTGCTTTCCTGGACGCCTACCAGGGGCACGCGGCCTTGTCGTCGCGTTGCAAGACACTGGTGGGATGGGCGACGGTCCTGCACGGCGGGATCATCGTCAACCGCGAGGGCCGGCGGTTCGCACCGGAAACTACCGGCTACTCGGAGTTCGCCGCCCTGCTGGCCGCACAGCCGGAAAGCGCCGGCTGGATCATCATCGACGAGCGCATCGCCGACCTGTGCAGCACCTTCGACGACTTCCGCACGGTCGCGGAGAACGGTGGACTGGTCGAGGCAGCGAGTGCACGTGAACTCGCGGAACGGCTGCGACTGCCCGCAGACGTTCTCGAAGACGAGATCTCGGCGTCGCATCGGGCCGCCGCCGGGCTCGAGCCCGACCGGCAGGGGCGCATCGACGATCGACATGCACTCACCCCGAACTACATCGGGATCGGCATCACTCCCGCCCTGTTCCACACACAGGGCGGCCTGGTGGTCGACGGCTCGGCCCGCGTTCTGGACGAACGTGACCGCGCACCGATCGAGGGGTTGTACGCCTCGGGTGGCGCCGCCACCGGGATCTCCGGCAACGGAGCCGGCGGATACCTCGCAGGAAACGGTCTCATCACCGCGCTCGGGCTCGCCTTCCTTGCAGCGGAAGACGTCGGGCAGCAGAAAGCGTGGGCGCCCGGGTCGGCGTCTGAGTTTCACGCCATCGGTTGACCCAGACAGGAGATAAGGCCCAGACAGGAGAAAGGCAATGAGCAGCTACCTGATCAAGAACGGCACCGTTGTCCGCGGCGACAGTTCGGGTCCCGAGGAAGGCGAGCACACCGACGTGCTCATCGAGGACGGGAAGATCTCCGCCATCGGGCCGGGCCTGCGTTCCGACAACGTCGAAATCGTCGACGCGACAGACAAGCTCGTCTTCCCGGGCGTGGTGGACGCGCACCAGCACTGGGGTATCTACAACCCGCTGGCCGAGGACACCCTCACCGAATCGCGAGCGAGCGCACAAGGTGGCGTCACCACCGCACTGACCTATATGCGCACCGGTCAGTACTACCTCAACAAGGGCGGCGCGTATTCCGACTTCTTCCCCGCGGTGCTCGATGCCTCGAACGGGCGGTCGTACGTCGACTACGCGTTTCATCTGGCGCCGATGTCGAAGCAGCACATCGACGAGATTCCCGCGCTCGCCGCCGACCAGGGCGTGACGTCGTTCAAGATCTTCATGTTCTACGGCAGCCACGGGTTGCACGGGCGTTCGACCTCGCAGAGCGACTTCCTGATGATTCCCGAGGACGAGCGGTACGACCTCGCTCACTTCGAGTTCGTCATGCGAGGAATCCAGAAGGCCCGCGAGCAGATGCCCGAACTGGCGCCGCACATCTCGTTGTCGCTGCACTGTGAAACCGCGGAGATCATGAGCGCGTACACCAAGCTCGTCGAAGAGGAGGGGCAGCTCACTGGACTAGCCGCATACAGCGCGTCACGGCCCCAGCATTCGGAGGGGCTCGCGGTGACCATCGCGTCGTTCCTCGCCGACGAGACCGGGTTGCCGAATATCAATCTGCTCCATCTGAGTTCCGCGAAGGCGATGAAGGCGGCGATGAAGATGGCGCAGGCCTTCCCTCACGTCGACTTTCGACGTGAGGTGACCATTGGCCACCTCCTCACCGACATCGACACCGCAAATGGGCTCGGGGCGAAGGTCAATCCCCCGATCCGACCGCGGGAAGACGTCGAAGCCTTGTGGGAGCACATGCTTGCCGGCAACGTCGACTGGGTGGTCTCCGATCACGCGTGCTGCAAGGAGGAAATGAAGTTCGGCGACAACCGGGACGACGTCTTCGCTGCGAAGTCGGGATTCGGGGGCACGGAGTACTTGCTCGCCGGGTTGGTCACCGAGGGTCGCAAACGCGGACTCTCGTTGCGTCGCATAGCGCAACTGACCGCCACCAACCCGGCCGACCGCTACGGGCTGCCCGGTAAGGGCCGGATCGCGCAGGGCCTCGACGCCGACATCGCGATCGTCGATCCGAATCGGACGTGGACGGTGCGGGCCGAGGATTCGGAATCCACCCAGGAGTACACGCCGTTCGAGGGCTTCGAACTCACCGCCGTGGTGACGGACACGTTCGTGCGGGGCAATCGCGTTCTCGCAGACGGTGTCGTGGCAGGCGACCCCACCGGCCGTTACCTGTCGCGCCCGTACTGAGGAGCGGATTCGTGGCCAGTACAACAGATTACGAGCGCGCCACGGGGCCACTTCGGGGCTTCCGTGTAGTCGACGCCTCGACCATCCTTGCGGGGCCGCTCGCAGCCCAGATCCTCGGCGACTTCGGTGCCGAGGTGATCAAGATCGAGCATCCCCGCAAATCCGACGGCATGCGTGGCCACGGTCTCGACAAGGACGGTGTGCCGCTGTGGTGGAAGATGATCGGCCGCAACAAGCAAACGATCACCCTCGACCTGAACACCACGGATGGCCAGGGCATCTTCCGTGATCTCGCGGCCACGGCCGACGTGGTGATCGAGAACTTTCGGCCCGGCACGTTCGAGCGATGGGGTTTGTCCTACGACGTACTCTCGGCGGTCAATCCCGGTCTGATCCTGCTGCGCGTGACGGGTTTCGGGCAGAAGGGTCCGTACTCCAAGCGGCCCGCGTTCGGCACTCTGGTCGAGTCGATGAGCGGGTTCGCGCACCTGACCGGTCCGCCCGACGGCCCGCCGACGCTTCCCGCATTCGGCCTGGCCGATTCGATTGCGGGTATCGCCGGATCGTCGGCGGTGTCGATGGCTCTGCTCGAACGCGAGCGCAATGGGGGCATCGGCCAGCAGGTCGATCTCGATCTGCTCACCCCCATCATGACCGCCGTCGGCCCGGGCGTGATGTATGCCGATCAACTCGGAATCGATCAGGAACGCACCGGGAATCGGTCGCAGAACAATTCGCCTCGGAACCTGTACCGGACCAAGGACGACCAGTGGGTCGCCATCTCGACGAGCGCGCACGCGATCGCCGAGAGGGTCATGCGCATCGTCGGCCACCCAGAGGTGATGGACGAGGACTGGTTCGCGACAGGGCGGCAACGGGCTCAGCATGCCGATCTGCTCGACACCTATGTCGGCGACTGGATCGCCGAGCGGACACGCGACGAGGTGACCGAGGTCTTCGAGGAGGCCGGTGCCGCGGTAGCTCCGGTGTATCGCCCGAGCGACCTGCTGCGTGATCCACAGGTGGTCGACACCGACATGATCATCGCGGTGGACGACGAGGAACTCGGTCCGGTGCGCATGCAGAACGTGATGTGGCGGATGGGTGGCTCCCCGGGCTCGATCCGTCACACCGGCCGGGCAGCGGGAGCCGACACGGATCGCGTGCTCGCCGCACTGGGCCGAACACCCCACGACCTCGACGACCTGCGTGCGCGCGGCGTCATCTGACCAGGGTCAGCCGGACCAGGGTCACCTCATCCAAGGGAGCTAGCCTTGAAATCGCGTTGGTTGACGATCGGCATCGTCCTCGGCCTGGTGGTGGTGAACTACATCGATCGCAGCGCGATCTCCTACGCGGCGAGCGATCTACGAGACGAATTCGGGATCAGTGCAGGGCAATACGGCGTCATCAGTTCGGCCTTCTCCATCGGATACATGCTGTTCGCACTGCTGTCCGGCCCACTCGTCGACCGCTTCGGCCCACGCCGAGTGCTCATCGTGGGCATGTTCATCTGGGCGGCAGCCACAGTCCTCACACCGCTTGCCGGCGGCTTCATCGGACTGGTTCTGCTGCGCATCTTCCTCGGTGCCGGAGAAGCGCCGTGCTTCCCGGCTGCGACCCGCATCGCCAGTCGTTGGCTTCCGATCCAAGAGCGAGGAAAGGCGCTCGCCCTGATCGGTGGTGTCGCGGTGTCCGGCAGCCTATTGGTGGGCGGACCCATCCTTACCCAGCTGATCGCGTTCACCGGCTGGAAAGGCATGTTCGTGATCTTGGGGATCGCCGGAGTCGCGTGGGTGTTCGTTGCGCTGCCTTGGCTGAAGAACTCACCGAGTGAGGCGTCCTTCGTCTCCGACGACGAGCTTCGCTACATCCGTGAGGGTCAGGTTGAGGGCGAGGAGACCGGCCACGAGTCGAAGGCTGACTGGGGGAAGGTCATCCGCAACCGCAACCTGTGGGTCGTCGGTCTGGGCTACTTCGCTTGGGGGTTCATGTTCTGGGTGTTCATGTACTGGCTCCCGCAGTACCTCGAGCACTCGTTCGGGCTCTCCATCCAAGCTATCGGCGCGTTCTCCGTTGCGCCGTGGGCTGCCGGTGTCGTCGGCGCGCTCGCCGGCGGGATCATCGTCGACCGTGTCTACAAGCGCACCGAGAGCATTCGATCACGGTTCGTCATCATCGGTGTCGCCCTGCTGCTCGCCGGGGCGTCAGTGGCACCGATCCTGTTCGTGCCTGGAAACTTGACGGTTGCGCTGATCTGCATTTCGGCGGGCGTCGGCTTCGGCTTCATCACCGGGGGCATCTGGTGGGTGGCGTCGATCGATGCGGCTCCGACACAGCCGGGTACCGCCGCAGGCTTCGCCGACGCGTGCTTCGCGTTGGCGGGAATCGTCGCACCGACCGTCGTCGGCTTCATCGTCAGCCAGAGCGGAAGCTACGACGGCGGATTCGTCGTGATGTCGGTTCTGTGTCTCGTCGGCGCTACCGCGATGCTGTTCTTCACCGAGGAGCAGGAGCGGCACCCCAGCGACGCCGCGAATCCTCCCGGTGAGTCCGCAGACGTGGGAAGTGTTCGATAGGACGGAGATTGACCGGTCCTAGGTTGACCGGTCACCACCACCCGGTCGCTGGACCGAGGGCGAGCCCGAGTGGGGGCGCCAGAGTCCGGGAGTAGGACGCGGTGAGGTGGTTCGAGTCGCGGTAGATCAGGATGTTTCCCTCGATGACCCGGCAGCGATCAGTGCGGCAAACAGCGTCGGACAGATCGAGCAGCCGAACGTTCGGCAGTTGGGCGGCGGCGCCCGGCGCCGGGTCGACTGCCGACAGAACCATCTCGCGGTCGATGCCGCACGATTCGGCGTTGCCGCCGCGTCCGGCGAGGCAGTCCGAGGCCCGGTACTCGACGCCCTCATGCTCGAGCCAGGGCGTGTCGCGTATCGCGACGACCGGGAGTTGTCGATCGGCGAGTGCCTGCCACAACGTGACGTAGGCGGCGGGGGTGTAGTCGCCGGGACCGTCGGGCCGCGGGCGCGTCGAGGTGCTGAACACGACGTCAGGGGGGTTTGCATCGAGCGCGTCGATCACGCTGAACGTCCACTGCTCGCATTCGCCGATTTCTGAGTCGGGTCCGGGTGGCAGCACCGCCGGGCATCCCACCTTCAGGTAGGTCTGCACTCGAAAGTTGTGTTCTCGGCCGAGGATGTCGATGGCCGGTTGCCAGTTCTCGGCGTGTGAGCCTCCGATGAGTGCGAGTGTGCGGGCACTGTTGGGGTCACCGTACGTGCAGGTGCGCGCGAACGTCTCACCATCCTGAGCCAGGCAGCCATCGGTCGTGGAGTCTGGGAGGTCCGCGTGAGCGACGAACCGCGACGGTTGTTCTCGCTCCTGAGGTGCGTCGGCGCCCTCTGTCAGTGCCGCGGCGCCCGGATAGATCAGCGGATCGAGTTCGGTCTGCTGTGCCGACTCGTCCGCCCTGCGGTCGATGAACGTGGTCAACGACACCGACCCCCCGGCGATCGCGACCGCGACCACGGATACGGAGGCGATCAGCACCGTCCGGGTACGGCCCGACCCAGAAGGTCGACGAATCGGTGTTTCGATCAGTCGGGTGGTCGCTTCCGCGAGCACCAGGGACAGCACGATGACGACGAGACCGCCCGTGAATCCGGCGTCGGGCTTGTCGAACAACACGAGATACCCGATCAGGATCGGCCAGTGCCACAGGTACAGCGCGTAGGCCATATCCCCGAGACGATGCAGTGGGCGAGTCGTGAGCAGACGCGTGACCGGGTTGTCGGTCCCGGTATCGGAACTGTTCGAATCGGACCCGGAATATCCGGCCATGATCAGGGCCAGGGCCGCGCCCACCGGAACCAGAGCCCACGGTCCCGGGAATTGGTTGCGGCCGTCGAGAAACACCCCGCACCCGATAAGGATCGCAAGGCCCGCGAAGGACAGCAGGATCCGCGTCGATCGGGGGAAGCGCAACCACGGCGCGACGCATGCCAGGAGACCGCCCGCCAGCAACTCCCACATGCGGGCGCCGGTGTCGTAGTACAGCCAGGTCTGCGGCATCGAGCTGGTTGCCGCGTAGATGAACGACGCTGCCGTGAACACTGCGAGCAGGACAGTGAGCGGCAACCGAACCGCATAGCCGCGCGACCGCAACAACCACGCGGCGCCGAACACCACGGCGAGCGCGGCCAGGTAGAACTGCCCTTGGACCGAGATGGACCACAGGTGCTGCAGCGGACTGACGGACGGATCCGCAGCCAGGTAGTCGCTCGCCGTGTCCGCAAGGTGCCAATTCTGCAGAAACAGCAGCGATGCCGTCGTCTGCCTCGCAGTGTCGTACCAGGCCGTCGCGGGGTAGTGGAGGATCGTGAACGCCGCGACCACCGCGAGGATCAGTACCAGCGCAGGTGCGAGACGGCGGGTAACGCGCCGCACGACCGGGACCGGATCCAACGGCTTCAACGACTCGGCGGTCCGTAGCAGAGAGCCTACGAAGAAGAATCCCGACAAAGTGAGAAAGATGTCGACGCCGCCGGAGACCCGACCGAACCACACGTGGTAGACGACGACGAGGGCGATTGCCAGACCGCGAACGCCGTCGAGGTCACCCCTGCGAACTGTGCGGACGCGGTTCTCCGAGCCCAGCTGCCCGGTGGATCTATCGGCGGGTTGGAGGAACACGCAATCCTCTCCGGTCTGCTGGGCGTGGGCTGGGCTCGAGTCGGCGCGCGCCGCGGACCGGCGGTCGGCAGCGCCGCCTCCACGTTACCTGTTGCACCGATCGACTATCTGAGCGCCTACAGTCGGGCAGCGTGAACCCCGTGCGCATGCCCTTCGATCGGATCGTCGAAGTCGACACCACCCACTTGTGGCACCCCTATGGAGCGCTCCCGGCCTCGACCGCCCCACTCGTCGTCGAATCCGCAGAGGGCACTCGGCTGACCTTGGCAGACGGCACCGAGCTGGTCGACGGAATGAGTTCGTGGTGGTCGGCCATCCACGGCTACCGCAATCCGGTGCTCGACGCCGCCGTCACCGATCAGCTCGGCCGCATGAGCCATGTCATGTTCGGCGGGCTCACCCATGCGCCCGCCGCCCGCCTCGCGGAACTGTTGGTCGAGATCACACCGGACGGTCTCGACAAGGTGTTCCTCGCGGATTCCGGTTCTGTCTCGGTCGAAGTAGCCATCAAGATGTGCCTCCAGTTCTGGCGGAGCAGGGGCCGACCCGAGAAACATCGCCTGCTGACCTGGCGAGGTGGTTATCACGGCGACACATTCGCAACCATGAGTGTCTGTGATCCGGACGGCGGCATGCACTCGATGTGGACCGACGTCCTCGTTCAGCAGGTGTTCGCACCCGTGCCTCCGCGAGACTTCGACGCCGTCTACGTGGCCGAGTTCGAGCGGCTCGCGTTCGAGCATCGCGACGAACTAGCCGCGATCATCGTCGAACCCGTCGTTCAGGGAGCGGGCGGCATGCGCTTCCACCACCCGAACTATCTGCGGGAACTGCGCAGAATTTGTGACGAGCACGACCTGCTCCTGGTGTTCGACGAAATCGCGACCGGATTCGGCCGCACGGGCGAACTCTTCGCCGCAGACCATGCCGGAGTCGCACCGGATGTGATGTGTGTCGGCAAGGCGCTCACAGGCGGCTACCTCACTCTCGCTGCGACCCTTTGCACGGGGTCGATAGCGGAGACGATCAGTGCCGGCCCGGGTGGGGGCATCATGCACGGCCCGACGTTCATGGCGAACCCGATGGCGTGTGCCGTCGCGGCCACGGCGGTGGAGTTACTGCTCACGCGGGACTGGCGGGCCGAGGTATCGGCGTTGAACGAGGGTCTCGAACGCGGCCTGGCTCCGGCACGCGATCTGCCGGGCGTCGCGGACGTGCGGGTGCTCGGCGGAGTCGGCGTGATCGAACTCTCTGATCCCGTCGACATGCAATCCGCGACGGATGCAGCGGTCGCGGCCGGCGTGTGGCTTCGCCCGTTCCGGAACCTCATCTACGCGATGCCCCCGTACGTGTGTACCGCCGACGAGATCGACCGTATCGCCGCCGGCATGGTCGCCACTGCACACAGTCAAGTGCGCCTGTCCGCACTGCCTCCGAATTGAACGGCGTTCAATTTGCTTGTATCATGCTTCGATGGGTACCGAACGCGCCGGAGGCGCTGCATGCGATGCACTGTCCTGGCTGGACGACGTCGAGAGGGAGCGGCAGGCGGCCGGTCTCCGGCGTGAGTTGCGTCCGCGCGGTGTTGCCGACCCTCTGATCGACCTTGCCTCCAACGACTACCTCGGACTCGTTCGTCATCCGCGGGTGTTGGCGGGAGCCATGGATGCCCTCAATCGGTGGGGCAGCGGAGCGACCGGTTCCCGTCTGGTCACCGGCACGACGTCCGATCACGAAATGCTCGAACGTGAGCTCGCTGAGTTCGTCGGTGCCGAGTCCGGCCTGGTGTTCGCGAGCGGTTACGCGGCCAATCTCGGCGCGGTGACCGCGCTCTCGGGCAGGGGCTCACTGATCGTCTCCGACGCCGGTTGCCATGCGTCCCTGGTCGACGCGTGCCGCCTCTCCAGAGCGCGGGTCGTCGTCGCTCCCCATACCGATGTCGAGTCCGTCGCGCGGGCACTCTCCGAGCGAACCGAGGAGCGCGCACTCGTGCTCACGGATTCGGTCTTCAGCGCCGACGGCGACCTCGCCCCGCTGCTCGAACTGCACCGCGTGTGCCGGGAGCATCGAGCCGTCCTGCTCGTCGACGAGGCGCACGCTATCGGCGTCCGCGGTCGCGGTGGCCGAGGGCTCGTGGAGGAGGTCGGTCTGGCCGGCGCGCCGGACATCGTCGTCACCGCAACCCTGTCGAAGTCACTGGCCAGCCAGGGTGGCGTGGTGTTGGGATCGGCCAAGGTACGTGCCCATCTCGTCGATGCCGCCCGCACGTTCATCTTCGACACCGGTCTCGCCCCGGCCGCGGTGGGTGCCGCCCGGGCGGCGCTGTCTGTTTTGATCCGGGAACCCGAGCGCGTGACTGCCGTACTGGACCGGGCGCGCAAACTCGCCCGGATCACCGGGAGCGACGAGCCCTCGTCGGCCGTTGTCCCGGTCATCCTCGGTGACCCCGACGTCGCGTTGGCGGCGGCTACGGCGTGTCGCGAGCGTGGGCTGCACGTGGGCTGTTTCCGTCCGCCGTCCGTGCCGTACGGCACATCGCGTCTGCGTCTGACGGCGCGTGCGACGATCGACGCGGACGAGATGTCGCGCATCGAATCCATTCTCTCCGAAGTGCTTTCGGATCGGATGGTGGCGGCTCCGGCATGAGCGTGCTGATCGTCGCGGGGACGTCGACCGATGTAGGCAAGACCGTCGTCACCGCCGCGCTCGCGGCAGGACTGAGCGCGGCGGGCCGTTCGGTCGCGGTGTGCAAGCCCGCGCAGACCGGTGTCGGTCCGGATGAACCGGGTGACATCGCAGAGGTGACGCGCCTGAGCGGTGTCACCTCGACGGTCGAATTGGCCCGCTTTCCCGAGCCTCTCGCTCCGGACACCGCTGCGCGGCGCAGTGGCATGCCGCTCGTGCGCCGTGCCCAGGTCTTGTCGGCGGTACGCGAGCTCGACGCCCGGCACGACGTCACGCTCGTGGAAGGCGCCGGGGGGTTGTTGGTACGCCTCGGCGCCGGCGGGTTCACGGTCCGCGATCTCGCCGTCGACCTGGACGCTCCCGTTGTCGTGGTGGCGGCGGCGGGCTTGGGCACCCTCAATCACTGTGCGCTGACGGCTGAAGCGCTCGCCTCGGCGCGTGTGAAGTGCAGTGGATTCGTCATCGGCTCATGGCCGCGAAATCCAGACCTTGCGGCTCGGTGCAATCTCGACGACCTCCCGGTCGTCACCGGTTCGCCACTGGTCGGACGTGTTCCGGAAGGGATCGCGGGACCGGACGTGGCCGGGTTCGCCGCTGCTGCTGCCGAGTGGTTCGATCCCGACTGGCTCGAAACGCTGGCAACCTGACAATCCGCACATCGAGGCGGTGCTTCACGTACTGTGAGTGCCATCACATCAGGTAGGCGGACCGGGTGGCGGACCGACAGCGAGCTGCCGCACCGATCCGACTGAGTACTCGACCAGTGCTTTTCGGAGGTACGGATGACCACCACCGAGGTGATGGAGTTGCAGCGCACCATCGGCCATCTCCGCCAGTGCGTGGGGTCGCTGCGAAACATCTACGGCGATGCGACTGTCGTGCGCCGACTCGCCAACGACGTCGATCGTCTCGACATCGACGCCAGCGATCTGCAGGAATCGCCGCCGCGCCCGACCGCCGGCGCCACTACCGAGCGTGTGCAGGTGCCGGACACCCCGTACGACCGCTCACTGTGGCAGGGCGCGGACGACGAAGGTCTCGGCGGCAACCCGCACGAGAACGCGTGAGGGCGCCGCGCGTGACCGAGATCGGCGCACCGCCGCCGGCTCGGGCGGCAATCGCTGCGCGAACACTGCGCACCGACCGGTGGTGGCTTGCCCCGCTGCTCACAACCCTCGGGCTGTCGGTATTCGTTGTGTACGCGACGATTCGTTCGTTCGTGCGCACCGCGTACTGGGTGGACGAGTACCACTACCTGACGCCGTTCTACTCGCCGTGCATCAGCGAGTCTTGTGTTCCCGGCGCGAGTCACCTCGGCGTGTGGGTGGGCGAGTTGCCGATGTGGATCCCGCTCGCCTTCCTCTCGCTGCCGTTCCTGCTGGGTTTCCGGCTGACCTGCTACTACTACCGCAGGGCCTACTACCGTTCGATCTGGTTGGCGCCGCCCGCGTGCGCCGTCGCCGAACCGCACGCTCGCTACACCGGTGAGACGCGACTACCGCTGATCATCCAGAACTCGCACCGTTACTTCTTCTACTTCGCGGTCGTCATCTCGTCGATCAACACGTACGACGCGGTCCGCGCCTACCAGGGGCCGAACGGCAGTTTCGGTCTCGGTCTCGGCACCCTGATCATCACAGCCAATGTGATCCTGCTGTGGGCCTACACGGTCTCATGTCACTCGTGCCGCCACGTGACGGGCGGCCGCCTCAAACACTTCTCGGCGCACCCGGTCCGTTACCGGCTGTGGACGTGGGTGAGCAGGCTCAACACCCGGCACATGCAATTTGCGTGGATCACGCTCGGGACGCTCATCCTCACCGACTTCTACATCATGTTGGTCGCGAGCGGCACCATCTCGGACCTGCGACTGATCAACTGAGTTCCCACCATCCCGGCGTCACCGAACGAATCATCGAGAGGGGCAGTGTGCATGGCCGAAGTCGAACGGCACCGCTACGACGTGGTGGTCATCGGCGCCGGTGGCGCGGGGCTGCGCGCGGTCATCGAGGCGCGCGAGCGGGGGCTGTCGGTGGCGGTGGTGTGCAAGTCGCTGTTCGGCAAGGCGCACACCGTCATGGCCGAGGGTGGGTGCGCGGCCGCGATGGGAAACGCGAACCCTAAGGACAACTGGAAGGTTCACTTCCGGGACACAATGCGCGGCGGCAAGTTTCTCAACAACTGGCGAATGGCGGAGTTGCACGCACGCGAGGCGCCCGACCGCGTCTGGGAACTCGAGACGTACGGCGCCTTGTTCGACCGCACCGAAGACGGCCGCATCAGTCAGCGGAATTTCGGTGGGCACACCTACCCGCGTCTTGCCCACGTCGGCGACCGCACCGGGCTCGAGCTGATCCGTACCATGCAGCAGAAGGTCGTCTCTTTGCAGCAGGAGGATTTCGCCGCGACCGGGGACTACGAGGCTCGGGTGAAGGTGTTCGCCGAGTGCACGATCACCGAACTACTCAAGGATGGCGACCGGATCGCCGGCGCGTTCGGCTACTGGCGCGAGTCGGGTCGCTTCGTGCTGTTCGAGGCGCCCGCCATAGTCTTGGCGACCGGTGGCATCGGCAAGTCGTTCAAGGTGACCTCCAACTCGTGGGAGTACACCGGGGACGGGCATGCGCTCGCGCTTCGCGCCGGAGCGAACCTGATCAACATGGAGTTCGTCCAGTTCCATCCGACCGGCATGGTCTGGCCACCGAGCGTCAAGGGCATCCTCGTCACCGAAGGCGTCCGCGGCGACGGCGGGGTGCTCAAGAACTCCGACGGTGAGCGGTTCATGTTCTCCTACATCCCCACGGTGTTCAAAGGCCAGTACGCGGAGACCGAGGAAGAGGCCGACCGTTGGTACGCCGACCCGGACAACAATCGGCGTACCCCGGACCTGTTGCCGCGCGACGAGGTAGCCCGTGCCATCAACTCCGAGGTCAAGGCCGGCCGGTCCACCCCGCACGGGGGCGTCTACCTCGACATCGCGTCCCGAATGCCCACGGACGAGATCGTGCGACGACTGCCGTCCATGCATCACCAGTTCAAGGAGCTCGCCGACGTCGACATCACCAAGGAGCAGATGGAGGTCGGTCCCACCTGTCACTACGTCATGGGCGGTATCGAGGTCGATCCGGACACCGGATCGTCCACGGTGGCAGGCCTTTTCGCGGCGGGTGAGTGTTCGGGCGGCATGCACGGATCGAATCGGCTGGGAGGGAACTCGCTCTCGGACCTCCTCGTGTTCGGTCGGCGCGCGGGACTCGGCGCGGCCGACTACGTTCAGTCGCTCGAGACGCGCCCGACCGTCGCCGAGGACGACGTCACGACTGCCGCCGGCGCAGCGGTCGCACCCTTCGATCCGGCGGACTCCGGCGTGGGCGAGAACCCGTACACGTTGCACACCGAGCTGCAGCAGACGATGAACGACCTCGTCGGCATCATCCGCAACGAGGAGGAGATCGAGCGAGCCATCGCCAAACTGGACGCGATCAAGTCGCGTCTCTCGGGTGTGAGGGTCGAAGGACACCGGCAGTTCAATCCGGGTTGGCACCTCGCGCTCGACCTGGCGAACATGGTGTTGGTCAGCGAGTGTGTGGCGCGCGCGGCACTGATGCGCACGGAGAGCCGCGGCGGACACACCCGCGACGACTACCCGGACATGGACGCGCAGTGGCGATCGACGCTGTTGGTGTGCAGCACCGTGTCCGGCGACCGGACGTGGGGGGACGCCGCCGTCCCGGATGTGATCGTCACCCGCGAGCAGCAGCCACCCATGCGTCCGGATCTGCTGGGACTGTTCGATATCGACGAGCTGGAGAAGTACTACACGGATGCCGAGTTGGAGGGGCACCCGGGAAGGGCGACGTGACATGGGTTACCAGGCGAAGTTCCGGGTGTGGCGCGGCGATGCCTCCGCCGGTGACCTGCGGGACTACACGGTGGAGGTCAACGAGGGCGAAGTCGTCCTCGACATCATCCACCGCATCCAGGCCACCTTGGCTGCAGACCTGGCCGTGCGGTGGAACTGCAAGGCCGGCAAGTGCGGCTCGTGCTCGGCCGAGATCAACGGCCACCCCCGCTTGATGTGTATGACGCGGATGTCGACGTTCGCCGAGGACGAGACGGTGACGGTGGCGCCGCTGCGCACCTTCCCGGTCATCCGTGACCTGGTCACCGACGTCTCGTTCAACTACACCAAGGCCCGCGAGATCCCCTCCTTCACCCCGCCGCCCGGGCTGGCGCCCGGTGAGTATCGGATGAAGCAGGCCGACGTAGAGCGCTCACAGGAGTTTCGCAAGTGCATCGAGTGCTTCCTGTGTCAGAACACATGTCATGTGATTCGTGATCACGAGGAGAACGAGGAAGCGTTCGCCGGCCCGCGCTATCTCATGCGGATCGCCGAGCTCGAGATGCATCCACTTGACACCGCTGATCGCCGCGACGCGGCCCAGGACGAGTTCGGACTCGGCCTGTGCAACATCACCAAGTGCTGCACCGACGTGTGCCCGGAGGATATCCACATTACCGACAACGCACTGATCCCGATGAAGGAGCGGGTGGTTGGCAAGCGATACGACCCGATCGTGTGGCTGGGCAACAGGCTGTTCCGGCGAGGTGACCGCTGACCCATGAACGTCCCGGTGATCCTGTGCGCCAGTCGGATTGGTGCACGCCCATCCACATTGAACACCGGACGGAACCTACCGTCGGCAGCCGTCCCTGGGTGACGGCGCGGATGCCGAGAATATCTCTGCCACTTACGAAAACGATGTCCTGGCCGTGATGATCCCGGGTCGTCGCACTCGGATGACCGCCATGCCGGCACGGCCCTTCCCGCGGGTCGGGGTGTGCTCACGGGCCCGCTCTTCCTCCTCGTCGTTGCGTCCTGGAGGCGACGGCAGTGATCGACACAAAATCGTCACTCGCCGCACCCCAGCGATTCGTCGTATTGTTGGTGCAATGACAACTATCGACCCAATTCCCGTGTCGCCGAGCGCCTCGAGCGTTCGCGTACGGAGGATCGGCTAACACAGTCCCGCTGAGTTGTCGGTATCGGGTGAACGCCCGAAGTGTCCGACCGAGCGGCCGCAAATGCCGCGTTCCCGCTCAGGAAACTCCCATCGCTCATGGAACTGCCATTTCGAGTCGATGCGGCGTCCGGAATAACGGACGCCGGGGACAGTCTGCCCGAACTGAACGATCCGACCGCCGGATACTCCCGGCCGATCCCGCTCACGCCCGCCCAGATGGGGCAGTGGTTCGCCCAGCAACTCGACCCGAGCGTTCCGATGCTGGTCGCACAGTACGTGGATATACGGGAGACGGAAGCGCGACTCGACGTCCGCCAGCTATCCCGGGCTACCTCTCAGGCGGCCCGTGAATTCGGCGCGGGCCTGGTTCGCCTTGTTCTGGTGGATTCCCAGCCCCACCAGATCATCGACCCGAGAATCGTTACCGATACGCGGGTCGTCGATCTGCGTGACGAGCCGGATCCCGAGTCGGCGGCCCGAGAGTGGATGCGATGCGATGTGGCGGCGTCGCTCGATCTGGTGCGGGACCGTCTCGGTGTGTCCGTGCTCCTCCGGATCGCGGATGACCGGTACTTCTGGTACTCACGTGTGCACCACGTCGCGCTCGACGGCGTCGGGGCCGCGTCGATGCTCTACCGGGCCGCCGACCTCTACAACGCCGCCGTCGAGGGACGCGAGCCGGGACCGAACCCCGCCTCCGACCTCGACACCGTCTATGCCGCCGAAGCCGCCTACACCGGATCGAAGCGGTGGCAGTCCGACCGCGACTATTGGCTCGAACAGATGTCGGGCATGCCCGAACGGTGCAGCCTGGCGGAGCGATCGGCTTCGGCGCGCGCGCTCGGCCGTGAGGTCGGCGAACCTCTCGCGCCGGAGACTGCGGTGGCCCTGGAGGATGCCCAGGAGCGGCACGGCGCGAGCGTCGCGGCACTGGTCGCGTCAGCCATTGCCGCGTATACCGCCCGCCACACCGGCGCCGAGGACATCGTCCTGAGCCTGCCCGTGTCCACGCGCACCACAGCCGTCTTGCGCAGATCCGGCGGAACGCTCGCGAACGTTGTGCCACTGCGGGTGTCGATCGGTGGGGGCACGACCGTCTCGGATCTGGTCGCGGATGTGATGGGCGCGTTGTCGGGCGCCTTACGACACCAACGGTATCGGCACGAAGAGCTGAGACGGGACCGCGGTGATCGCGGAGCCGGTCGTGGATTCGCGGGCCCACTGTTGAACCTGATGATGTTTCCGACCGAGTTGCGGCTGGGCAAGACACAGACCTCGCTCGAGGTGGTCACGTCCGGGCCGATCGAAGACCTGCTCGTCAACGTCTATCGCTACGGCCCTGAGGGGCCTATCCGCCTGGACTTCAAGGCCAATCCGCAACTCTACGACGACGCGACCCTGCACATGCACTACGAGCGATTCAGCAGGCTCCTACACGGGCTACTTACCGCCGATCCCGGCACACCGGTCTGGGAACTGCCGATCGTCGACGACGCCGCGCTGACGGCGCAGTTGGCGGACTGGTACGTGCCCGCCAGGCCGGTCGACGAGGCAAGCGGGACACTGCCGGCACTCGTCGATCGCTGGGCCCGGGGCACCCCGGACCGAGTCGCTGTCGTGTCCAATGAGCAGAGGTTGACGTACGGCGAACTGACAGCTCGAGCGAATCGGCTTGCGCGGCATCTCATCGCGCTCGGAGTCGGTCCTGAGACATCGGTCGGGGTCGTCCTCGACCGATCCGCCGACCTGATCGTCGCGCTACTGGCGACCGTTACCGCCGGCGGAGGGTACGTGCCGATCGCGGCGGCCATGCCGACATCGCGGCGCGATTACGTGCTCGCTGACGCCAAGGTGTCTTGTGTAGTGACCGCGGCGAACTCGGCAGCGGAAATGGACGGCCACGCTTGGCCGCTGGTGGTACTCGACGATTCCGCGACCGGCGACATTCTCGAATCGCTGTCCTCCGCCGCGGTTACCGACGCGGAGCGGGCGCGTCCTCTTGGCGGCGAGCACCTTGCGTACACGATCTATACCTCCGGGTCGACCGGGCGTCCCAAGGGTGTTCAAGTGAACCACCGCTCCGCGACGGTGCTGCTCGAAAGTTCCAAGGCGGCGTTCGGAACCGCGGACGGTGCCGTCTGGACGGTGTTCCACTCGTTCGCGTTCGACTTCTCGGTATGGGAGATCTGGGGTGCACTCACCTCCGGTGGGACCCTCGTCGTGGTCGACCAGGACACCGTTCGCACGCCTGACGCGTTCGTCGAGCTGTTGCGGGGCGAACACGTGAACGTGCTGGGCCAGACCCCAGCCGCCTTCTTCCAGTTCGCCGACGCCGAGCGTGCCGGAGGCCGTCCACTGACCGAGTTGCAGCGGCTGCTCGTCGGAGGGGACGACTACGACCAGCACCGGATGGTGCCGTGGCTCGAGCGGCACGAGGGCGACAGTTCGGTCCTTGTCAGTGTCTACGGCATCACCGAGACCACCGTGTTCCTCACGGGCCTCCCGATCGATGTGGCGCTCGCTGCGGCCCCGGGCAACCTGGTCGGCCGTGGCCTCCCGGGGGTCCGGCTGTATCTCTTGGATCGTCGGCTCCGGCCGGTCCCGGTGGGGGTGGTCGGGGAGATCTACGCCGGTGGTCCACAGGTGGCCCGCGGCTACGGCGGGAGGTCGGGACTGACCGCCGAACGGTTCATCGCCGATCCCTTCGCGGCAGATGGCACCCGTATGTACCGGTCGGGAGATCTCGCCCGGTGGGACCGCGACGGTCGACTCGCGTTCCTCGGCCGCAGCGACTTTCAGGTCCAGGTACGCGGATTCCGGGTCGAGCCCGGGGAGATCGAATCGGCGCTCGTAGCGTGTCCCGGCGTCGCGCAGGCCGTCGTGGTGGCGCGGCGGGCGGAAGGTGAGCCCGCGAGGCTGCTCGCGTACGTGGTCCCGGACCCGGGAGTGATCCTCGATCCACAATCGGTGCGGAAGCAAGTCGCGGGGATCCTGGCGCCGTACATGATTCCTGCGGCCGTCATGGTGCTCGATCGCCTCCCGCTCACCGTGAACGGCAAGGTCGACCGCAAAGCCTTGCCGGAACCGGACTTCGGCACGTCGGCCGGTTCGGGTCGCCCACCAGCCGGGCCACTCGAGGAGACCATCGCCGGCCTGTTCACACAGGTACTCGGCGCTGGCTCGGTCTCGGCGGAGGATTCGTTCTTCACGCTGGGCGGCGACTCGATCATGGCGATCCAATTGGTGTCGCGGGCCAGGGAGGCCGGTTTGTCGTTCACACCTCACGACGTGTTCGAACGCCTCTCGGTGGCGGGCTTGGCGGCCGTGGCCGCCACAGTTGACGAATCCGGCACGGCAGTCGAGGAACTTCCCGGTGGTGGTATCGGCAGGGTGACGACGACTCCGATCGTGCGGTGGCTCGTCGGCCGCGGTGGTCCGTGGTCGAGACTGTCACAGTCGGTCTGCGTGACTGTTCCGGCCGGGCTTGCCCAGCGCGACCTGCACAGCGCGCTCCAAGCGGTGCTCGACCGTCACGACATGCTTCGGGCCCGATTCGATTCGGAAACAGCCGAATTCGATGTTCCGCCGCCGGGGTCGAGTATGGCGTCCGACCTGGTCCGACGAATCGCAGTGACAGGACAGACCGATCTGGCCGCGGTCCTGACCGCGGCACGGGACGAGGCCGCAGGCAGGCTGGATCCCGAGTCCGGACGCATGGTGCAGGCCGTGTGGTGCGACGGTGGCACCGACCGGCCCGGTCGACTCCTGCTGGTGATCCATCACCTCGTCGTCGACGGGGTCTCGTGGCGGATCCTGCTTCCGGACTTGGCGTCCGCGTGGCAGCAGTTGCGTGGAGGCGACACGACACGCCTGCCGGCGGTCGGCACGTCGATGCGGACGTGGGCGCACGCACTCACCGAATGGGCTCGGGCGGACACCCCCGAGCACACCGCCGAGATCCGATACTGGCGCGAAATACTCGAGCAGCCGGATCCGCCTCTCGGCCCCCGCACCCTCGACCCGGCGCTGGACGCCGCCCGCACCGTCGCGTCCGTGTCGGTGGATCTACCCCCGAGCGTGACCGCGGCGATGTCGACCATGGTGCCCGAGTCCGTTCACGGCAGCATCGACGACGCGATCGTGACCGGGCTGGCAATGGGTCTGACGCAGTGGCGTCGTCGCCGTGGAACCGCCGCGACAAGCTTCCCGGTGATGCTCGAGGGGCACGGTCGCGAGGAACAGGTGGTGCCCGGCGCGGACCTGTCCCGCACCGTCGGCTGGTTCACCGCCACCCATCCGGTCCGGCTCGACCTCTCGGGCGTCGACCTCGACGCCGCGTTCGGCGGCGAGCCCGCCGCGGAGGAGGCACTCAAGATCGTCAAGGAGCAGTTGCGGGAGGTGTCCGACCACGGCATCGGCTACGGCGCACTGCGGTACCTGCGCGATACGGGCTCGGGCGGTCCCCTCGACGATCTGCCCCAGCCGCAGGTCAGCATCAACTACCTCGGCCGGATGGCTGTGGCGCAGGGAGGGGCCGGCGATTGGCTTCCGGTCGACGAACTCGGCGACCTGGGCTCGTCCGTCGACCCCGAAATGCCCGTGGACGCAGTGCTCGACATCAACCTCATCACGGTCGATACCCCGTCGGGCCCGATGGTGCGTGCGAACTTCGCGTACCCCACCGGAATCCTCGATGCCGCAGACGTTCGGGAACTCACGGATCTGTGGCAGTCGGCGTGTCATGCCCTTGCAACCGCGGCCGCGAAACCAGGTGCGGGTGGGCTGACGCCGTCGGACATCCCGCTGGTCCGGCTCGACCAGAAGGCCATCGAACGCCTCGAGGGGACGTGTCCGGGGCTGGTCGAGGTGTGGCCTCTGTCGCCGCTGCAGGCCGGGCTGCTGTTCCAGAACGAGCTGGCGGGCGACGGCGACGACCCGTACGTGGTCCAGTTGACGATGGACCTGCGTGGCCACGTCGACGCGGAGAGAATGCGGCGAACCCTGCAGGAACTGTTGGATCGTCACGAGATCTTGCGGGTTGCGTTCACGACCGGACCGGACGGTGACCCGTTGCAGCTGGTCCCGCACCGTGCCGAACTGCCCTGGGCGGTGGCGGATCTCCGTGATCAGGCCGAGGCCGACCGGGTCCTGGCGGAGGACCGAACTCGCTGTTTCGAGATGGGAACGGCTCCGCTGTTCCGGGCGCTGTTGACGCGCATCGGGGACGATCAATACCGACTCGTGCTCACCTACCATCACATCCTGCTGGACGGATGGTCGGTGCCGCTGCTGGTGCGTGAACTGTTGGAGCTGTACGCCTCGGAGGACTTCCGGACTGTTCCGGTCTCGGCGTCGTTCGCGAACTATCTGGCCTGGCTGGGAACGATCGATCGTGAGACGTCGACCAGACACTGGGTGGATGCGTTGGCCGGCATCGACGAACCGACCCTGCTCGGGCCCCCCGGACGCGGCCGACTGTTGCCCACGGTGCCACGGGCCGATCGACTGCTCCTCACCGAGACGGAGACGGCCCGACTCGACACCGTCGCCCGCGAGCGTGGCGTCACGCTCAGCACGATCGTGCGGGCGGCATGGGCAATCGTGTTGGGGGCATGGACGAGACGGGACGACGTGGTATTCGGCGCGATCGTCTCGGGCCGGCCTCCTCAGATCGACGGCATCGAGGACATGGTCGGGCTGTTCATCAACACGATCCCGGTCCGGGTGGCCCTCCGCCCGGCCGAGACCCTGGGGGAGTTGCTCGACCGGGTCCACGCTGCCCAGGCGGCGCTTCTCGATCACGAGCACCTAGGTCTCGCGGACATCGAGAGCGCGACGCGGGCCACGGGACTGTTCGACACCATCACCGTGTTCGAGTCGTACCCGATCGACCGCGGCGGACTGACCCCTGACACAGACATCGCCGGCCTGCAGGTTGCGGACATCGCGGTCCACGACGCCACGCACTACCCGTTCGCGCTCGCCGCCATGGTCGACGGGGGACTGCAGATCCGCATCGACTATGCGCCCGCACTCTTCGACGCGCAGGAGGTCGACGCTGTCGCCGACCGCCTCGAGCGCGTGCTGCATGCGATCGCGGCGGATACGGATCGGACGCTGGCGGAGCTGGTGCTGTTGCCGGACGCCGACTACCGACGTCTGGCCCCGGTCCGCGGGAAGCCCGGACGACGCCACCGGACCTTGCCCGGCATCCTGGAGGACGCGGCAAGGATCGATCCGGATGCGGTGGCATTGTCGTGCGAGGCGGGTTCGATCCGAACGCTCACGTACCGCGAACTCGACGAGCGTTCCAACCGGATGGCACGACAACTGATCGATGAGGGCGTTGGTCCCGAAGGGGTCGTGGCTCTGGGCCTGACCCGCTCGATCGAGTTCGTCGAAGCGGTCGCGGCGGTCGCGAAGACGGGCGCCGCGTTCGTTCCTGTGGATCCGACGTATCCGCTCGAGCGGATCGACCACATGCTGCGGGATTCCGGCGCACGGGTGGGCCTGACTGTCCAGCGGTGGCGAGAACAACTGTCCGGCAGTGCCTCCGGCGTCTCTTGGCACGCAGTCGACCTCGACTCCTACCGGGCCGAGTCGTCGAGGTACCCGGCGCGGCCGATCACCGATGCGGATCGTCGCGCGCCGGTGCGGATCGACAACCCGGTCTACCTGATCTACACATCGGGTTCGACCGGCGTTCCCAAGGGTGTCGTGGTCACGCATGGTGGTCTTGCGAATCTTGCCGCGGCGGAACGTGAGCTCCTCGCCGTGACCTCGGACGCGGTCGTCTCACAGCTCGCCTCGCCGAGCTTCGACGCATCGATGTTCGAGATGATCATGGCATTCGGATCGGGCGCCCATCTGGTGATCGTGCCCCCGGACGTCTACGGAGGCGAGGATCTGGCGCGGGTCCTCGCCGACCAAGGGGTAACCCACGCGTTCTTGACCCCCAGCCTCCTCGGGTCGCTACGCTCCGAGGGCCTCGACGGATTGCGGTCGGTCGTGGTCGCGGGCGAGGCTTGTCCCCCGGAACTGGTGGGGCGATGGGGCCGTGGGCGCAGGCTGGTCAATGGGTACGGACCCACCGAGAGCACGGTGATGTCCAGTATCAGCAGTCCTCTCGCGCCCGACGACGTTGTCACGATCGGCGGGCCGGCGCCAGGATTCATCCAGGTGGTCCTCGATGCCCGCCTGCAACCTGTGCCGGTCGGGATGCCGGGGGAGTTGTACCTCGGTGGACCGGCCCTCGCCCGCGGATACCACCGTCGCCCGGGGCTGACTGCGGCGCGTTTCGTCGCGAACCCGTTCGTCGCCTCGACCGAGCACGCGACCGACGCAGACGAGCGAACCATTCCCGGCAACCGGCTCTACCGCACTGGCGATATCGTCCGGTGGCGCGACGACCTGACTCTCGAGTACCTCGGTCGCAACGACTACCAGGTCAAGGTGCGTGGCTTCCGGATCGAGCTGGGCGAGATCGATGCGGCCTTGTCGGACCATCCGAGTGTGGAGTTCGCGGTCACCGTCGGCCGAACGGCGCCGTCGGGAGAGACCGTGCTCGTCTCTTATGTCCGCGGAGACGATCCGGCCGTCGATCCCGGCGAATTGCTCCGCCATCTCGCGGGTCGGCTGCCCTCGTACATGGTCCCGGCATTGATCGTGCCGATCCGCGAGGTGCCGTTGATGCCGTCGGGCAAGCTTGACCGGAATGCTTTGCCGGCGCCCGACTTTCCGAGCCTCGCCGACGTCAACGGCATTGCGGTGTTCACGCCGGTCGAGGAGATCGTTGCGGAGCACCTGCGCGCTGTTCTCGGTATCGATCGGATAGGACCGGACGACAGCTTCTTCGATCTGGGCGGGAACTCGCTCATGGCCACCCGAGTCACGCGGCGACTCGACGCGGCGCTCGACACCGACCTGGACGTCCGCGCGATCTTCGAAGCGCCCACCGTCCGAACCCTCGCCGCACGGATACGTCTCGGTACCGGGGACGTGCACCGTCCGGTGCTGCGGCCCTACGATTGGCCCGAGGTGTTGCCGGTGTCGTCGGCGCAGCTGCGGATGTGGTCGATCAACCAGCTCGACACCGCGTCGCCGGCCTACAACATCGTCATGGCCGTGCGGCTGCGCGGTGATCTCGACGAGCGGGCACTGGTCGCCTCGGTCGGCGACGTCGTCGTTCGCCATTCGACCCTGCGCACGATGTACCCGGTGGTCGGCGGGAGCCCTACCCAGCTGATCGTCGACGCCGAAGACATCCCTCGCACCGAGCTGGTGACGCTGCCCGACGCCGACCTTCCCGGACATCTCGAGCAGTTCGCGTCGGCGGGATTCGACGTGAGCCGAGAGGTACCGCTGCGGGCACAACTGGTGCGGTTCTCCGGGACGGACCACGTCCTGGTGGTCGTCGCTCACCACATCACCGCGGACGGCTTCTCGATGACGACGCTCGCTCGGGACGTCGTGCGCGCCTACGAATGCCGTCGCCAGGGTCGGGCACCGCAGTGGGCGCCGCCGGCGGTCCAATATGTCGACTTCACTCTTTGGAAACGTGACCTGCTGGGCGATCCCGATGATCCCGATTCGATGTACAGCCGGCAGCTCGAGTACTGGCGTGCCAACCTCGACGGGATACCCGAGATCGTCCCGCTGCCTACCGACCATCCGCGTCCGGCCCGGCAATCCTTTCGGGGGGCCATCGTCGGGTTCGACGTCGACGCCCGAACCCACGCGCAACTGGTAGGGCTTGCGCGGCGCGCCAATTCGACCATGTTCATGGTTGCGCACGCGGCGCTGGCGATTCTCGTCGCACGGTTGTCGAGCAGTGGCGACATCGTGATCGGGACTCCGGTGTCGGGGCGCGGGGAGGCCGGGCTCGACGACGTTGTCGGCATGTTCGTCGGTACCCTCGTGCTGCGGACGCCGATCGACCCTGCCTCGGGATTCGAGGAACTGCTCAGCACTGTCCGCGAGGTCGATCTGGCCGCGTTCTCCCGGACGGATCTTCCCTTCGAGCGCCTGGTCGATGAACTGGCGCCGACCCGGTCGACGTCGCACGCGCCGTTGTTCCAGGTGCTCGTCGAATACCGCGCCGACATGTCCGAGTACCTGCGCCTGCCCGGGTTGGAGGTCGAACCGATCAGCCACGACCTCGGCGTTTCGAAGTTCGATCTGCAGTTGAGCGTGTCGGAGTCCTTCACACCAGACGGTGAACCCGCTGGGATGCGTTTCGATCTCACTTACGCGACAGATCTGTGGGACCAGGCGACGGTCGAAGGTTTTGCCGACCGGCTACGCCGGATTCTCGACGCTGCTGTAGCCGACCCACGATGTCCGGTCGGCGACATCGGACTGCTCACCCCCTCCGAACTGTTGGCGCTCGACACCGAGAGTGCAGTCGGGGAGGACGCATCGGGCGCGACCCTCGCGACCTTGTTCCGCCGTGCAGTCGCCGAGTGCCCCGATTCGGTGGCGGTCGTGGACGGGCAGACCCGGGTGACGTACGCACAACTCGACAGCGACGCGAGACGGCTCGCGTCGCTGTTGGCCGGCCGCGGTGTTGGCGCCGAATCCATTGTCGCTCTCGCCTTGCCGCGATCCGTCGACATGATCGTTGCGATCGTGGCAACCACTCTCGTCGGCGCGGCCTATCTGCCGATCGATCTCGGCTCGCCGACTGAGCGCATTGCGTTCGTGCTCGACGAGGCCGCGCCCGCCTGTGTGCTGACAACCACCGCTGCACGGGGGATGATCCGCACGATTTCGTCGCCGCTACTCGCGCTCGACGACCCGGAGTTCCGTGTCGAGCTCGCCATGCAGTCCGAGGCGTCGACCGCGGCCGACTTCCTCGTGGCACCGCGGCCGGACAGCGCGGCCTATGTCATCTACACGTCCGGCTCCACTGGCAGACCCAAGGGGGTGCTGGTGTCGCACCGCAGCGCGGTAGCGCTGCTGGCGAACGCGCACGCCGAGTTCGATCTCCGGCCCTCCGACACCTGGACCTTGTTCCACTCGTTCGCGTTCGACGTGTCGGTGTGGGAGGTGTGGGGCCCGTTGTCCACCGGTGCCTCCACGGTGATAGTGGATCCGATGGTCGCTCGGTCGCCCGATCATTTCGTCGATCTGTTGCGCCGCGAGTCGGTGACCGTGCTCAACCAGACTCCTGCGTCGTTCTACCAGCTGGTCGACCACGCGACGAGCGAGGATCTTCCACTGAGATACGTGTTCGTCGGTGGTGAGGAACTCGCTCTCGAACGGGTCGAGGACTGGTATTCGCGCAGACCACCGGACGCGGACCAGGTGGTCGAGATGTACGGGGTCACCGAGGCCACCGTGATCGACACCGACTTCGTCCTCGACCGTGCGATGCTCTCGCAAACGTCGGCGTCCGTGATCGGCGCACCTCTACCCGGCGTCCGGGTCGATGTTCTGGATCCGCGCCTGCACCCCGTGCCGGCCGGGGTGGTCGGCGAGATCTACGTGTCCGGTGACGAGGTCGCACGTGGGTACGTCGGCCGTCCGGGGCTGACGGCGTCGCGCTTCATCGCGGCACCGGGAGGTGCCGGCCGACGCATGTACCGCACGGGGGATCTCGGACGTCGCGCTACCGATGGCCGACTCGAATTCCTGGGCCGCAGCGACTTCCAGGTTCAGGTGCATGGCTTCCGCGTCGAGCTCGGGGAGATCGAATCTGCGCTGATGCGGTGCGGCGGGGTTGCGCAAGCCGTCGTCACGTCTCGTCGTTTCGAGCTCGGCGCGGACGACCGGTTGATTGGGTACGTCGTCCCTGAAGTCGGATGCGCGCTCGATCCCCTCCGGACTCGCGACGAGGTCGACCTGATGCTGCCGCCGTACATGGTGCCCGCTGCTGTCGTGGTGCTCGACCAGCTGCCGGTCACCGCGAACGGAAAGATCGATCGTCGGGCGCTTCCCGAGCCAGACTTCGCGGCGTTCGCGGGACATGGGCGGAGCCCGGCCGGACCGATGGAGGAGCACCTCGCCGAGTTGTTCGCCGCAGTCCTCGACGTGCCCGCGGTCGCAGCCGACGATTCGTTCTTCGCGCTGGGCGGAGACTCGATCACGGTCATCCAGCTCGTCTCCCGAGCCCGCGAGGCAGGAATCGTGCTCGAACCGCAGGACGTGTTCGACCATCCGACCATCGAGCGGCTCGCCATGGTCGTGCGTCTCGGTGACAGTACTGGGCAGCCGGACAGCGAGTTGGTGTGCATGCGCTCCGGAAACGGCGTGCCGCCGCTGATCTGTGTGCACCCGGCGATCGGACTGACGGGATGTTACGCAGGGCTGATCCCGTACGTCCCCGACGGCAGAGCGGTGTACGGGATCCAGTCACCGGGAATGACCAATGGAGTAGAGGCTGCCTCCACGTTGACTGATCTCGCTCGGCGGTACGTCGACCTGATCAGACGGGTGCAACCTCACGGGCCGTACCACCTGCTCGGATATTCGGTCGGCGGAGCAATCGCCCACGCAATGGCCGTGCGTCTGAGGAACTTCGGCGAGGAGGTCGGCACGCTGATAATGCTCGACACCCAGACGACCGAGTCGATTCCGGATGCGGGCGCGCCCTACACTCCGAGCCTGGGGACGCTCTTCGCCGAGTTCGCCGGCGTCGACCGATTCGAGGGCGGCGGCGATCTGACGCCGGAGCGTGCGGCTCAGTTGCTGCGCGACGCCGGCGGCCCCTACGCAACCATGACGGCCGCTGAAGTGCGGCGCCTGTACGACGACTACGTCCATACGGTCCACCTCGGTCAGGAGTATCGGCCGGAGATGTTCGACGGCGACCTCGTGTACTTCGCGGCTGTGGACAATACGCGGACGTCGGACCGAACACCTTGGGACCCATACGTTTCCGGTGGGGTTCGGGTCCATCCGGTGGACCAGACACACAACCGGCTGACGACGCCGGACGCGCTCGAGGTGATCGGCCCGATCGTCGGCCGATACCTGGATGGACGTGTCGGATGAGCCGAAGGGGTTCTTATGGCCATTTCGTTGAACCACACCATCGTTCTCGCGCGAGACAAGCAGGTGTCCGCGTCTTTCCTCACGACACTGTTCGACCTGCCCGACGCCGTTCCTGTCGGTCCGTTCCTTGCAGTCCGACTCCACAACGACGTGACGCTGGACTTCGCCGATCCACCGGTCGAGGTGCTGCCGCAGCACTACGCCTTCCAGGTGACCGAGGAGGAATTCGACGCGATCTACGGGCGCATTCTCGAGCGGGGGTTGGAGCACTGGGCGGATCCTCACAACACCCGACCGGGCGAGATCAACAGGAACAATGGCGGTCGTGGGGTCTATTTTCGTGATCCGGCCGGCCACAACCTCGAGATCCTCACTCGCCCGTAGGGGTCTGGGGCTTCGCGGCGCGGGCGTCGGTCAGGCAGGCAGGCCCCCGGCTCCTTCGCCTCGCGACAAGCGGTGACCGGAATATGGATCGCCGGCGATGCGAGTTCCGTGTCTACGGGGAGCTGAACGACTTCCTGCAGCCTCGGCTGCGGCGACGGAGCATCCTGCACGAGTTCGACGGTTCACCGTCGGTCAAGGATCGGATCGAATCGCTCGGCGTTCCCCATACCGAGGTCGATCTGATCATCGTCGACGGTGAACCAGTCGGGTTCGACCGTCGACTCTCGGGTGGAGAACGAGTCGCGGTCTACCCCACCTTCCGCTCGCTGGAGCTGGGGGACATCGCCCCGCTGCGTCCACCGTTGCCGGATCCGCGGTTCGTGCTGGACGTTCATCTCGGCCGGCTCGCCCGCTATCTGCGGCTGCTGGGCTTCGACAGTGCCTATACCAACGACTGTTCCGACGACGAGCTTCTCGCGTTGTCGCGCGACGAGGATCGAACTCTTCTCACGCGCGACGTCGGCCTGCTCGAACGCGCGGCGCTCGTCCATGGCGCCTTCCTGCACGAGACCGACCCACGGCTCCAACTACGCGAGGTCCTCGACCGGTTCCGGCTGCTGGGGCGCATCGCACCGCTCACCCGATGTGCGCGCTGCAACGGGATCATTGGTCCCGCGACGCCCGTGCTGGCACGCGCCCGCGTACCGAGCAGTGTTCTACGCGAGCACCGGCTGTTCAGTCGTTGCAATGACTGCGGGCAGGTGTATTGGCCGGGTGGACACCTGAAGCGCCTCCGGGCGCGCCTGGCCGAGATCGGCATCTGGTTCTGATCTCGCTCGTTCAGCCGTTGCTATGACTGTGGGGACGGCAGGCAGGTGTATTCGCCGGGTGGACAGTCGAAAAGGCCACGCACGAAGGCTGCGGCATCCGGTAGCGCGGCGAGCTGCGTCTCGAGATGGCCGCCCGGATACCTCCAGAACGTGACCGGTTGCCGGTTGATTGCCAGGTCCGCTGCCAGTATCAGGGCCAGTGGTGCCGGCACCATAAAGTCCGTCATGCCGTGGCCGAGGAACACGGGGCGGTCGTATCCGCTCACAGGTACCGCGAGCATGTCGTCGAGCGCTGCCAGCATGGCCGGATCGTCGACCTCGCGGACCACGAGGTCACCGATCGAGACGTCCTCCAGCTGAGGGGCCAAGTCGACGTAGCATTCGGACTCGGCGGCATCCACGGCTTCGCGGCCGACGTCGGATAGGTAGCCGTTGATATCGAGATCCGGGCGCGCCGCTCGTAGTCCGGCGAGGATGAAGGAAATGAAGACCGTGGTGCCGGTGAACGGGAGCTGCGGGAACTCCGGTCCCACCAACGGGGCGAGGACCTCGAGATTCGCCGGAGTACCGGTGGCGACGGCGCCTCGGAAGTCCAGTTCCGGTGCGTACGTCGTCGCGCGCGCCGCAGTCACCATCGCGGCATGCCCGCCCTGTGACTGGCCGAGCGCCACCCAGCTTGGCGACAGACTCGGCTCGACGGCGCGACCCGCGCGCACCATGTCCGTCACGCTGTGTGCGGCAGACTTGCCGTCGAGATAAGGATGTACTCCCGGGGTTCCCAGCCCGACGTAGTCGGTCGCGACGACCGCGTATCCCTCCGACAACCAATGAGCGAGGTAGGAGCGGCCGTACTGTCCGCTGATGGTGGGGGCGCAGTGGTCGGCGATCCCCAATGTGCCGTGTGCCCACGAAACCACCGGCCAACCATCAGGTGGGGGCGTTCCGGAAGGCATGAACACTGCGCCGCTGCTCAGAGCAGGCTGGTCGAGCGGGCCGGTGGTCCAGTAGGTCACCTTGGTGGCGCTGGCGGCGCCGGGTATCCACATCGAGCGGTCCAGTTCGACCGCGTCGACGACGGTGCCGGGTGCCGGATCGGTGGGTGCCGCTGCCGCGGGGATCGCGGCCAGGGTCAACCCGATTGTAAGAACTGATGCGCCGACGAGTCGTCCGATCATGGTTCCACCCCCGTTGCCCTGAAGCCCGGTGTCTGTGTTGTTCATTGTGCGTGCAGGTGACCGTCCTCACGGGTATTTGACGGGGAGGCGTGGCGGGGCCACAGATCGGTGCGCCCTGAAGGCCTGGCCCGCTCCGCGGCCCGCTGTTGCCGCAGCCGGCCGTGGCCGCCTCAGCGGGCGAGGCCAAGTGCCTTGTGGTGGAGTCGAATCAACGATCATGGTGGAGAAGGCGTCGCTCGCGGAGAAAGTGGCCCGTCATTTGGTGGGAGTACTCTGGATGGCCCGCCCGAATCTGCCGACGGAGGCCCACGGTGTCGGAACGCTCGAATTCCCCGACGATCGGTGTAGAGGAAGAGTTCCTCCTCGTCGACCCCAGGACCGGGCGGCTCCGAATGGAGAACGCTGCCGTCGGCGCGGAGGCGAAACGCATGGGGATCGACCTCCAGCCCGAGTTGGGCGCGTGTCAGGTCGAGACCGCGACGGGGGTGTGCCGGAGTGGGGACGATCTGCTCCGTGAGTTGATCTCGTTGCGCTCTGGTCTGGCGGAAGCTGCGCGGCGCAGAGAGTGTCGGCCGGTGGCGGTCGGTGTACCGGTGGCGGGTCCGTCGGTACAGGAGGTCAGCGACGTTCCCCGATACCAGGCCATGGAGCGCCAGTTCGGGATATTGGCTCGCCAACACGGAATCTGCGGCTGCCACGTTCACGTCGCCGTGCCCGACCGTGACGCCGCGATCCAGGTCGGCAACCGGTTGCGTCCGTGGCTGCCGTCCCTGCTGGCGCTGACCGCGAACTCGCCGATTCACTACGGGGCGGACACCGGGTGCGCCAGCTGGAGATCGATCCTGTGGAGGCGGTGGCCGGCCACCGGGCCGCCGCCGGTATTCGCCGACGCGCACGAGTACGACCGCGTGGTGATGTCGATGATCGACTGCGGTGCGATTCTCGACGAGCGAATGGTCTACTGGGACGTCCGCCCATCCGGACGGTATCCGACCGTCGAGATCCGGGTCAGCGATGTGCCCGCGACGGCCGACGAGACCGTGATGTTGGCGCAACTGGTGCAGGGGCTCGTGGTCACCGCACTTCGTGACGCCGTCGAGGGGCGGCCCGCGACCGAGGTACCGGGACCGCAGTTGGAGGCCGCCTACTGGCGGGCCGCCCATGACGGGCTCGAAGGTTTGGGCGTCGATCCGTTCTCAACGCGGTGCGTTCCAGCCCGCGTCCTGGTCGAGAAGATGATCGAGAGCATCGAGGACGCACTCGAAGAGAACGGCACTCGCACCGCGGTCGTGGCGGGCCTGAGGAAGCGGATCGCGGAGGGAAGCGGTGCCCGGCGTCAGCGCGAGGCGCTGCGGCGGGCCTGCACCGTCACCGATGTCGTCGTAGACGCCGCCGAGCGGACCATGCAGGGGTGCTCCGTTGCTCCTCCGATCGGCGGGTCTGCTCCCAGGGTCGGGGAGTTTGCGCCTCCAGTCGGCGAGTCGGGGGGCGAACCCGTGGGATCGATCGAGATGCCTGCCCCCGCGCCCCCGACGGTTTGACCGAGACGTTCGAGGCTAGTCGCAACGGTGCGGGACTTGCCGTAGCGGGTGGCGCGGTCGCGTCGCTGGAGCTACCCGGTCCGGTCAGGCGCGTGCGGCGGGAGAGGCGGCGCGAGCCCGCACGCCGTCGATGAACAGCCTCAGGCCGAAGTCGAACCGTACCCGCGGATCGCCGTCGAGGAGGTCGTGGTCCGAGCCGAGATCGGCGGCGGTTTCGGTATCGGGTGACGCTGGGGTCCGGGTGAGCGCACCAATTGCCTTCATCTGGGCCCGTGACTGCTCATCGATGGTGTGGCCGAGGACGAAGTACAGCAGGGAGTATGCCGCGAGCTCGGCGTAGGGCCGCGGCAGGCCAGCGCGGACACCGGCGCCGACGAAGCTCTCCCGGGCGAGGTTGGACGTCATGCCGGAGGCATAGGTGGCGGCCACCAACTCTGCCCCGTCCCGATGGGAAAGCAGTGCGTTGCGCAATCGGTGCGCGAGTTCGGTGATCCCGTCGTCCCACCGCTCGGCCTTCACTGGGTCGTCGACGCCGACGAGGATCCGGTCGGCCATGGCGGCAAGCAGGGTCTGCTTGTTCGGGAAATGCCAGTACAGCGCACCGGGTTGGACACCCAGTGAGGTCGCGAGTCGTCGCATCGTGAGGTCGGCGAGCCCGTACTCGTCGAGGATCGCGATCGCGCCATCGATGACGTCATTGCGTCGTAGCTGCACCAACCTACTCCTGACGTCTGTCCGCTCGGCCGGGGCGACCAGAGCGGCTGGCCTACTTTGACACTAGTTCAGCACGGTTCTAACGTGGACGCTGTTCAACTTGTACGGCGTTCAGGTTTGTGCCGCCCATCCTAGGAGTTGCAGTGACCCAGGCCCCCGACATTCTCGCGATCGCCCGTGACCAGGTTCTAGAGCGTGGCGAGGCGCTGAATCAGGAACAGGTCCTCGAGGTCCTGCGCCTCGGCGACGACCGACTCGAGGATTTGCTCGGGCTCGCCCACGACGTTCGCATGAAGTGGTGCGGCCCCGAGGTGGAGGTCGAGGGCATTATCAGCCTCAAGACCGGCGGCTGTCCCGAGGACTGCCATTTCTGTTCGCAGTCCGGCCTGTTCGAGTCGCCGGTCCGCGCGGCATGGCTGGACATCCCCAGCCTGGTCGAGGCTGCGAAGCAGACCGCCAAGACCGGCGCCACCGAGTTCTGCATCGTCGCGGCGGTGCGCGGTCCCGACGAGAAGCTGCTCGCGCAGGTCGCAGCCGGCATCGAGGCGATCCGCAACGAGGTCGACATCCAGATCGCATGCTCGCTCGGGATGCTCACGCAAGAGCAGGTCGACCAGCTCGCGGCTATGGGGGTGCACCGCTACAACCACAACCTCGAGACAGCCGAGTCGCACTTCCCCAACGTCGTCACCACCCACACGTGGGAGGAGCGCTGGGATACCCTCCGCATGGTGCGCGAAGCCGGCATGGAGGTGTGCTGCGGCGGCATCCTCGGCATGGGGGAGACGCTCGAGCAGCGGGCCGAGTTCGCTGCGAACCTGGCCGCGCTCGAGCCGGACGAGGTGCCGCTGAATTTCCTCAACCCACGCCCGGGCACCCCGTTCGGCGATCTCGAGGTGCTGCCCGCGAGCGAGGCGCTCAAGGCCGTCGCCGCGTTCCGCCTCGCGCTGCCGCGCACGATGCTGCGCTTCGCGGGCGGCCGTGAGATCACCCTCGGCGATCTCGGCGCCAAGCAGGGCATCCTCGGCGGTATCAATGCGGTCATCGTCGGCAACTACCTGACCACCCTCGGCCGACCCGCGGAGAGCGACCTGGACCTCCTGGTCGATCTCGAGATGCCGATCAAGGCACTCAACGCGACGCTGTGAGCGTGTCGGCGATGGCGGACGAGCGCTACAACCCGTTTACCGGCCGTCGAGTCGTCGCCGGTGTGGGTGACTCCACGCCGGCAGCGGCGCAATTGGGTCTCGAGCCTCCGCGGTTCTGCGAGCAGTGCGGCCGCCGGATGGTCGTTCAGGTCAGCCCGGACGGGTGGTGGGCCAAGTGTTCTCGTCACGGAGTCCTCGACTCGACCCTGCTCGGGCGCAGGTAACGTCCGACGTGTGACGGCATCCCGACGCCCCGGTCTGCGTGTACCAGGCCTGCGTGCACCCGCGAGACTCGTGTTGTCCCTGACGCTACTGGGGGTGGTCTCGGGCATCGTCTGGGCGCTTCTTGCGCCCGCAGAGCGGTTGCTCGTCGTGGCCGAGCATCAGGGTGTCGTGCTCACCACCGAGAGTCTGCACCGGTTCGACGCCGTCGCCATCTTCGTCGGCATCGGACTGGTACTCGGTGCCCTGTCGGCGGTTGCCGTGTGGGGGATACGCCGGTCTCGCGGCCCGGGTGCGGTCGCTGCTCTGGTGGTGGGATCGGCGCTGAGTGCGGGCGTGGCCGCACTGGTGGGGATGGGCGTCGCCCGGCTGCGATTTCCACGGGTGGACAGCCCGTCCGTCGGGACGATCGTCGCCATGGCGCCGGGCCTGTCGACGGCGATGGTCCTCGTGGCACAGCCCTTGGCTGCGGCGCTGGTCTACTTACTTCTCGTGTCGCTGAGCCCCCACGATGACCTCGGTGTCGGCGACGGGGACGGCGGCCGGGACGAGGTGGCCACCGGACATGAATCGCCGACAGTCGACGCGGAGGAGCGCCCTTGAGGTCTCGCCCGTGATGGCGCGCCCGCAGTGTCTTCGCGTCAGCTCGGCGGTCGGAGAGCTGCGAACTCGTCAGTGACCCGGAGGTGCGAGTCGGTGAAGTGGTAGAGCGCGGCGGGACGGCCGCCAGTTCGTCCCGACCGCGCGGTGCTACCGGTGGCGGTGATGACTCCTCGGCGGGTCAGCACGCGCTGAAGGTTGGTCGTGTCTACGTCGTAACCTAAAGCAGCACAATAGAGTTCGCGGAGCGTGGACATCGTGAACTCGTCCGGGGCGAGTGCAAAGGCGATGTTGGTGTAGGACAGCTTCGCGGCAAGCCGCATACGTGCATATTCGACGACGGTGCCGTGGTCGAAGGACATTGCCGGCAGCTTGGACGCCGGATGCCACGCTGTGTCCGGCGGGATCTGAGGATCGGCGGGCAGGGGAACGAGGCCGAGGTAGGTCGAGGCGATCCGGCGGGCGCCGGGGACCCGATGCGGATCACTGAACACAGACAGCTGCTCGAGGTGCGCCACCTCGCGGACGTCGACCTTCTCGGCGAGTTGGCGGCGGGCCGACGTCTCGAGGTTCTCGTCGTCGCCGAGAGTTCCGCCCGGCAGTGACCAGGTGCCCTTCTGCGGATCGAGGGCGCGTTGCCACAGGAGCACCATTAGTTCGTTGGTTTGGCACCCGTTCGGCCCGAGAAGGCCGTCACCTGCAGTGACGGGGCTCGCCGCGGCTCGAACCTGGAACACCGCGGTGAGCACTTCGTGGACGGTGCTACCATGTGGCATGTTTTCGATTCTAAGTCGAAAACCTGAATTTCGGAAATTCGGGCCAGCCGGCCCGGGTTGTAGTGACGGAGCTGTCGAGGAGCTCCGGAAGAAGGAGTGGCCATGACGTCGACGTTGTGGGCGAGTGCTACCGGGATGATCCATGACGGACCCGGTGGGTACACCGGCGTCTCGGCCGGCCCTGAGTGGGCCTCCGAGGTGCGCCGTCTGGCGAAGGAGCGGGGCGCGACCCTACTGGCGCACAACTATCAGTTGCCCGAGATCCAGGACGTCGCCGACCACGTCGGCGACTCGCTCGCGCTGTCGCGGATCGCGGCCGAGGCGCCGGAGGACACCATCGTCTTCTGCGGGGTTCACTTCATGGCCGAGACCGCCAAGATCCTCAGCCCGGAGAAGACCGTCCTGATTCCAGACGAACGGGCCGGATGCTCGCTCGCCGACTCGATCACCGCCGAACAGCTGCGAGAGTGGAAGGCCGAGCACCCCGACGCGCTCGTGGTGTCCTACGTCAACACCACCGCAGAGGTCAAGGGGCTGACCGACATCTGCTGCACGTCGTCCAACGCCGTCGATGTCGTGGCCTCGATCGATCCCGACCGCGAAGTGTTGTTCCTGCCCGACCAGTTCCTCGGTGCACACGTCAAGCGCGTCACCGGCCGAGAAAACATGGAGATCTGGGCTGGCGAATGCCACGTCCATGCCGGCATCAACGGTGACGAGCTCACCGCCAAGTCTCGGTCGCATCCGGATGCCGAACTGTTCGTCCACCCCGAGTGCGGGTGCGCAACGTCGGCGCTCTATCTCGCCGGGGAGGGCTTCGTGCCCGAGGAGAAGGTCAAGATCCTCTCGACTGGCGGCATGCTCGACGCGGCCCGCCAGAGCGGTGCGAACCAGGTCCTCGTCGCCACCGAGGTCGGCATGTTGCACCAGTTGCGCAAGGCTGCGCCGGGTATCGACTTCCAGGCCGTCAACGACCGTGCATCGTGCCCTTTCATGAAGATGATCACCCCGGCCGCGCTGCTGCGCTGTCTCGTCGAGGGCAAGGATGAGGTCCACGTCGACCCCGACGTCGCCGAACGGGCGCGAAAGTCTGTGCAGCGCATGATCGAGATCGGAAACCCCGGCGGCGGCGAGTAATGGTCGCCGCTCCCCGGGATGGTGGCGTCGCGTGGGAGGCGCGGGCGGATCTGGTCGTCGTCGGCAACGGGGTGGCCGGGTTGACCGCGGCGCGATCCGCGGTCGAGCGTGGACTCAGGGTGCTCGTGGTGAGCAAGGGCGGTCCGACCGACACCGCCACCCAGTACGCCCAGGGCGGCATCGCCGTCGTGGGGGATCCGCGCATCGATTCGGTCGACTCGCATACCGGCGACACCTGTGTCGCGGGCGCCGGATTGTGCGACGAAGTCGCCGTCCGATCGATCGTGTCGGCTGGCCGTGAGGCGCTCGCCGCGTTGACGGCGTTGGGCGCCGTGTTCGACGTCGGAGCCGACGGCGGCGTGTCGCGCACCCGCGAGGGCGGGCACAGCACCCGACGGATCGTCCACGCCGGGGGTGACGCCACAGGCGCCGAGGTGCAGCGAGCTCTCAACGCAGTCGGGATGCCGGTCCTGTTCGGCGCAGCGGCGGCCCGGGTGACGACCGATCGACGTGGCGTCACCGGGTTGATCGTGGTGTCCGACAGGGGGCTCGGGGTCATCCATGCTCCCGCCGTGGCGCTCGCGACGGGCGGGCTCGGTCAGCTGTACTCGTGCAGCACCAACCCGGAGGGGTCGAGTGGTGACGGGATCGCACTGGCACTCGAGGCCGGTGCGACCGTCGCCGATCTCGAGTTCGTCCAGTTCCATCCCACTGTGCTGTTCGCCCCCGGCGCGGTCGGTCGGCGTCCGCTCATCAGTGAGGCCGTACGCGGTGAGGGCGCCCGGCTCGTCGATGCTGAGGGTCGGTCGGTTACCGAAGGCGTGCACCCGAAGGGCGACCTGGCTCCGCGCGACGTCGTGTCGCGGGCGATTGCCCGCCGGCTGAGGGAGACCGGGGCCGATCACGTGTTCCTCGATGCGCGGCACCTGTCGGGGTTCGCGACGCGATTCCCGACGGTCACTGCTTCATGCCTCGCGGCGGGTATCGATCCAGCCGACCAGTTGATCCCGGTGGCGCCGGCGGCGCACTACTCGTGCGGCGGTGTCGTCACCGACGTGCACGGGCGTACCGAGATATCCGGGTTGTACGCGGTGGGAGAGGTGGCCCGAACAGGTCTGCACGGTGCGAACCGGTTGGCGTCGAACAGCTTGCTCGAGGGGCTCGTCGTCGGCGAGCGCGTCGGCATCGCCGCCGCCGAGCGTTCCGGCCTGTTCGTCGAGGCCGACGATCTGTTGCTGCCGTTCCGGCAACGGGCGCCACGTGAACGTGTGCAGGAACTGATGTCCGCACATGCCTCCGTTGTTCGTGATGGTGACGGGATCGATAGCGCCGCGACCGAGCTGGAACGCAGTGAGGTGGTGGCGGCAGGGGACGGGCGAACGCTCGAGGACACGGCGCTGACCGTCGTCGCGTCGGCGCTCGTGTTGGCGGCGTCTGCGCGGAGGGAGAGCCGCGGATGCCATGGGCGCGCCGACTACCCGGAGACGTCGGACGAGTTCCGCCGCAGTATCCCGGTGCGTATCGGACGCGACGGTGAACTGGAGGTACCCGAGATGCAGGCGACAGGAGCACGATGAGCACGAAGGACCAGCTCGATCCGGAGGAGACGCTCGCGTTGGTGCGCACAGCGCTCGACGAGGATCTTCGGTACGGGCCCGACATCACGTCGGTCGCGACGGTCCCTGAGGGGGCGGTCGCGAAGGCATCGGTGGTGACTCGCTCGGCCGGGACCGTCGCGGGGATCGACGTGGGTCTGATGGTGCTCGACGAGGTGATCGGCGCCGGCAACTACGAGGTCGTCGACCGGGTCGCGGACGGTGCACGCGTGCATCCCGGCGACGCGGTGCTCACCGTCAGCGCTCCGACTCGGGGGCTGCTCACAGCCGAGCGCACGATGCTGAATCTGATGTGCCACCTGTCGGGAATCGCCACTACGACCTCGGCGTGGGTCGACGCGGTCGCGGGGACGAAATGCAAGATCCGCGACAGCCGGAAGACCCTGCCCGGTCTGCGGGGGCTGCAGAAGTACGCGGTGCGCGTCGGCGGCGGCGAAAACCACCGGATGGGTCTCGGCGACGCCGCCCTCATCAAGGACAATCATGTGGCCGCGGCGGGTTCCGTGGTCGGCGCACTTCGCGCGGTGCGCGCGACGGCGCCGGGCATCGAGTGCGAGGTGGAGGTCGACACGCTCACCCAACTCGACGAGGTACTGGCAGAAGGGGCCGATCTCGTTCTGCTGGACAACTTTCCACTATGGCAGACGCAGACCGCGGTGCAGCGTCGCGATGCGGTATCCCCGCACACCAAACTGGAATCGTCGGGAGGTCTGACCCTCGACGTCGCGGCGGACTTCGCCGCCACCGGTGTCGACTACCTGGCCGTCGGTGCCCTCACACACTCGGTGACGGTGCTCGATCTCGGCCTGGACATGTAGCCACGGACATGTAGCTCAGGGGTCCCGTGCGGTTGGACCCGGCCACTGTCACAGTGGCCGGGTCAACTGACGTCAGCGCGAACTGCGGGCGGCGACGGCCCGCCTCGTATCGTCGGCGACGAGATCTGCGTTGATCATTGCGGCTGCGTTCAGCCCAGCGGCGGCTGCGACGATCACCTGGGCACCCACGTCGGCGACGTTGCCGGCGACCCACACTCCCGGAACAGCGGTGGCGCCGGTCGGGTCGGCGGGAATCTGGCTGCCGATCACGTGCCCGAACATCTCCACCGGGGTTGGCTCGATTCCCAGGCTCGACAGGACGCCGGCCCGTGGCGCCAATGCTGGCGCGACCACCACAGCCCGGAGCGGAACGGAGTGACCGTCGGACAGGGTCACCCCGGTCAGGCGGTCACCCGACACCTCGAGGCCGGCCACCTTCCCGTCGACCACACTGATGTTGCGGGCGGCGAGTTGCTCGTACTCGTCGGCGGTGGGTTCGGGACCGGTATGCAGCAGAAGCGTCACGTCGTCACTCCACTGCCGCCACAGCAGCGCCTGGTGCACTGCGAGTGGTCCGGTGGCGAGGATCCCGATCGGCTGATCACGGACCTCCCACCCGTGGCAGTAAGGGCAGTGGAGTACGTCGCGACCCCACCGTTCGGCCAGGCCCGGCACGTCGGGGAGCTCGTCGGCCAGTCCGGTGGTCACCAGCAGTCGGCGCGACAGTACGGTCTGGCCGTCCTCGAGTTCCACGTGGAAGGTGCCATCGCCACGATCGTGTGCCGAGACGGCGGTTCCGGTGGTCACTTCACCGCCGTACGCCTCGACCTCGGCGCGGCCGATGGCCTGGAGCTCGGCGGGCGGTGTGCCCTCGCGGCCCAGGTAGTTGTGAACGTTTCCCGCGGGCGCGTTCCGTGGCGCGCCGGCATCGATCACGAGCACCGACCGCCGCGCCCGTGCGAGGCTGAGCGCCGCCCCGAGCCCCGCAGCTCCGCCGCCGATCACCGCCACGTCGTAGGTCTCAATCACCGGTTCCTCCTCGTTTCGTTCCCGAACTTCGAGAACGACTGTCACCCACCTCTCGAAATAGTGGCAAGCATCGTTGCCGAGGTGGCAAAATTGTCGGCCATGGCGGAGGATGCGCAGGGCCTCGAGGGTGTGCTCGACGCAGTTGGTCCACGCCTCAAGGAGATTCGACGCCAGCGCAGAGCGACCCTGGCCCAGGTGTCCGAAGCCACCGGAATCTCGGTCAGCACGCTGTCGCGTCTGGAATCCGGTGGGCGCCGACCCACCCTCGAACTCTTGCTCCGGCTGGCCCGCGCTCACCAACTGCCATTGGACGAACTCGTCGGGGCACCCGTCACTGGCGACCCTCGAGTACATATGCGGCCGCTCCATCGGCACGGGATGACGATTGTTCCGCTCACTCGCCGACCAGGCGGAATCCAGGCGTTCAAGTTCATAATCCCGGCTCGCAATCCGGCGGGTGAGCCCACGCCCCAAGTGCACGAAGGCTATGAATGGCTGTATGTGCTCTCCGGACGACTTCGACTGGTGCTCGGCGAGCACGATGTCATCCTCACCCCGGGTGAGGTGGCCGAGTTCGACACTCGTGTCCCGCACTGGTTCGGCAATCCGGGCCCCCAGGCCGCCGAGATCCTGAGTCTGTTCGGACCACAGGGTGAACGCGCCCACGTCCGCACCCGCCCCCGTCGGTCGCGGGAAGGGGAAGGGTGACTGCTCGAAGATCAGAAGAGTGGTCAAAACGGTGTCCGCGGTGCGCGGATTAGGGGATACTGGTCAGTAGGACTACTCGCCAGTAGGGGGTGCGGCATGGTCGACACGTCAATCCCGAAGGTGACCGAGGAGCAAGCGCGCGCGGTCGCCGAGGAGGCCCGAGAGTCAGGCTGGGACAAACCGTCCTTCGCCAAGGAACTCTTTCTCGGGCGTTTCCGGCTCGACTTGATTCATCCGTTCCCGCGACCGACCCCCGAATCCGCCGCGAAGGCAGAGGAGTTTCTCACGCGCCTCCGCGACTACTGCGCGGGGCTCGACGGCTCCGTCATCGAAGCTGAATCCAAGATTCCGGACGAGTACGTCCGTGGCTTCGCCGAACTCGGCTGCTTCGGTCTGAAGATTCCGGAGGAGTACGGTGGCCTGGGCCTTTCCCAGGTTGCGTACGGCCGCGCGTTGATGCTCGTCGGGTCCGTTCACCCGAGCCTGGGCGCACTCGTGTCGGCGCACCAGTCGATCGGCGTTCCCGAACCACTCAAGCTTGCGGGCACGCCCGAGCAGAAGCGGGCGTTCCTTCCTCGCTGTGCCCGCGGCGCGATCTCCGCGTTCCTGCTCACCGAACCCGATGTCGGGTCCGACCCGGCCCGGCTGGCGTCGACCGCCGTGCCCATCGAGGACGGCGCCGCCTACGAGCTGGACGGCGTGAAGCTGTGGACCACGAACGGTGTCGTCGCCGAGCTGCTCGTCGTGATGGCTCGCGTGCCGAGGAGTGAGGGACACCGGGGTGGAATCTCGGCGTTCGTCGTCGAGGCGGACTCGCCTGGCATCACCGTCGAACGACGTAACGCCTTCATGGGGTTGCGCGGCATCGAGAACGGCGTGACCCGCCTGTACAAGGTGCGGGTACCGAAGGAAAACCTCATCGGGCGTGAGGGAGACGGCCTCAAGATCGCCCTGACCACCCTCAACGCGGGCCGACTCGCCATCCCGGCGCTGTGCGCAGGAGCCGGCAAGTGGTCGGTCAAGATCGCGCGGGAGTGGTCCGGAACCCGGGTGCAGTGGGGCAAGCCGGTCGGCGAGCACGGGGCTGTCGCGAGCAAGTTGTCGTTTATGACGGCCACCACCTACGCCCTCGAAGCGGTGCTGGAACTGTCGGGGCAAATGAGCGACGAGGGCCGCAACGACATCCGCATCGAGGCGGCGCTCGCGAAACTGTGGGCGAGTGAGATGGCGTGCGTCATCGGCGACGACCTGATCCAGGTCCGTGGCGGTCGCGGATACGAGACCGCGGCCTCGCTCGCCGCCCGCGGCGAGCGCGCGGTGCCCGCAGAGCAGGTGTCCCGGGATCTGCGGATCAACCGGATCTTCGAGGGTTCGAGCGAGATCATGCGCCTGCTCGTCGCCCGTGAGGCCGTCGACGCGCATCTCGCCGTGGCGGGTGATCTCGCCGACCCGCACGCCGACAACGCGGCCAAGATCCGGGCGGCGGCGAAGGCCAGCGGCTTTTACGCCAAGTGGCTACCGCAGCTCGTCACAGGGAAGGGGCAGGTGCCGACATCGTTCGGCGAATTCGGTTTCCTGGCTACGCATTTGAGGTTCGTTGAGCGACACTCGCGCAAGCTTGCCCGGTCCACGTTCTACGGCATGGCGCGGTGGCAGGCGGCGATGGAGAAGCAGCAGGGATTCCTCGGACGGGTGGTCGACATCGGTGCCGAGCTGTTCGCGATGGCGGCGGTGTGTGTTCGGGCTCAGATGCAGCTCGAGGACGACCCACTCGAAGGTGAGACCGCCTACGAGCTCGCCGACGCGTTCTGCCGTCAGGCCACGCTCAGGGTGGAGAAGCTGTTCGACGGACTGTGGAACAACACCGACGACGCGGATCGTCGGCTCGCCGACGGAATACTTGACGGTCGGTTTGCTTGGCTCGAACGCGGGGTGCTCGACCAGAGCGACGGAACGGGTCCGTGGATCGCGGAATGGTTACCGGGAGCCTCGACAGAGGCGAACGTGGCGCGGCGGTTCCTCCCCACCACCTAGTTCTGGCGGGCCGCCGGTCCTCGAAACCTGCCGCCGGTCGATGCAAACCGACTTGTGTCGACCGGTGGAACCGGCGCACCCTTGTCGATGGATAATCGGTGTCGAGCCCCTGTGGTCGAACGAGCAGTCGCCGAAGGACCGGTTCGTCGCACGACCCGGGTTCGTCCATGCCGTGCCCACTCACCGTCCATGCCGTTCCCACCGTCGCAGAGAGGACCCCTCAATGCTCGCCCGCACCGACCTTCGCGGTCGTACCCCTTCCACGGCTGAACTTCGTGCCGCACTTCCCCGAGGTGGAGTGGATGTGGACGCGGTGCTGCATCAGGTCCGACCCGTCGTCGAGGCGATCCGCGACCGCGGCGCCGAGGCCGCCCTCGAGTACGGCGAGCGGTTCGACGGCGTCCGCCCCGACCGAGTGCGCGTGCCGCAGGCCGAGCTGGACCGTGCCCTCGCGGAGCTCGACCCCGACGTCCGGGCCGCCCTCGAGGTCGCGATCGAGCGCACTCGCAAGGTCCACGCCGATCAACGCCGCACCGACACGATCACCGAGGTCGTTCCCGGCGGGACGGTCACCGAGCGTTGGGTGCCGGTCGAGCGGGTAGGTCTGTACGTGCCGGGTGGCAACGCGGTGTACCCGTCCTCGGTGGTGATGAACGTCGTGCCGGCGCAGGCGGCGGGCGTCGACTCGCTCGTGGTCGCCTCGCCGCCGCAGGCGGCGTTCGGGGGTCTGCCGCACCCGACCATCCTTGCCGCCGCCGCGCTGCTCGATATCGACGAGGTGTGGGCCGTGGGTGGTGCCCAGGCCGTCGCGTTACTCACCTACGGCGGAACCGACACCGTTACCAGCGGTGAGAACGCCGAACTTGCCCCGGTCGATCTCATCACCGGGCCCGGCAACATCTACGTGACGGCGGCGAAACGGCTGTGCCGCGGGCTCGTCGGCATCGATGCTGAGGCCGGCCCCACGGAGATCGCGATCCTCGCCGATCACACCGCCGACCCGGTGCACGTGGCCGCCGACATGATCAGTCAAGCCGAGCACGACGTCCTGGCGGCGAGTGTCCTCGTGACCACGTCCAACGACCTGGCCGACGCGGTCGACCGGGCAATTGCGGCACAGCTCGAGCTCACCAAGCACCGCGAGCGCGTCGAGACCGCGCTGCAGGGCAGCCAGTCCGGCACCGTCCTCGTCGACGACATCGAAGCGGGCCTGAGGGTCGTCAACGCCTACGCCGCCGAGCACCTCGAGATCCAGACCGAGAACGCGTCCGAGGTCGCCGCGCGAGTGCGGTCCGCGGGTGCCGTCTTCGTCGGACCGTGGGCGCCGGTGAGCCTCGGCGACTACTGTGCGGGCTCGAATCACGTGCTGCCCACGGCGGGCTGCGCCCGGCACTCCTCGGGGCTGAGCGTGCAGACGTTCCTGCGCGGGATACACGTCGTCGACTACTCGGAGTCTGCACTGAAAGAGGTCTCCGGTCACGTCATCACGCTCGCTGGTGCCGAGGACCTGCCCGCGCACGGCGAGGCCGTCCGGCTGCGTTTCGAGGCTCTGCGGTGACCGCCGCCGAAGTTCCCGGCGCCCGAGTCGGCGTCGACGCGTTGCCGATTCGGGAGAACCTGCGCGGTAAGTCCGCGTACGGCGCGCCGCAGCTGAGTGTCCCGGTGCAGTTGAACACCAATGAGAACCCACACCCGCCGACGAAGGCGCTTGTCGACGACGTCGCCGAGTCGGTGCGGCAGGCGGGCCGCGAGTTGCACCGCTACCCGGACCGGGACGCGGTGGCGCTGCGCACCGACCTTGCCGCATACCTCGCCAACCAGACGGGGGTGCCCGTCACTGTCGACAACGTGTGGGCGGCCAACGGGTCCAACGAGATCCTGCAGCAGTTGCTGCAGGCATTCGCCGGCCCCGGGCGAAGTGCGATGGGCTTCGTGCCGTCGTATTCGATGCACCCGATCATCGCGGATGGCACCGATACCGAGTGGTTGCCGATCTTCCGGCGTGAGGACTTCGCTCTTGACGTGGACGCTGCGGTGGACGCGATCACTGGACGCAGGCCCGACGTCGTGTTCGTCACCAGCCCCAACAACCCGACCGGTCACAGCGTGGGGATCGCGGAACTGCGCCGGGTCCTCGATGCCGCACCCGGCATCGTGATCGTCGACGAGGCGTACGCCGAGTTCTCCGACGCCCCGAGCGCTCTCACGCTGATCGACGACTACCCGGCGAAGCTGGTCGTGACAAGGACGATGAGCAAGGCATTCGCGTTCGCCGGCGGTCGTCTCGGATACCTCGCCGCCGCACCGGCATTCATCGACGCGCTTCTACTCGTCCGCCTGCCTTACCACCTGTCGGTCGTGACCCAGGCCGCGGCGCGCGCCGCGTTGCGCCACGCTGACGAAACGCTCGGCAGCGTCGCACAGCTCGCCGCCGAGCGGGACCGGGTGAGCGCCGAACTGACCGCGATGGGGTACTCGGTCGTCCCGAGTGACGCGAACTTCATTCTTTTCGGGCTGTTCGAGGACGCCCCCAGCACATGGCAGCATTACCTGGACGAGGGCGTGCTGATCCGTGACGTGGGTATCCCCGGGCATCTGCGCGCCACGATCGGGCTCGCGGCCGAGAACGACGAGTTTTTGCGGGTCAGTGGCAAACTCGCTGCCACGGAATTGAGTGCAACGGATCAGTCGGCTTCAAACGAAACGAAGGGATCTCGATGAGCGATCGGATCGCGCGCGTCGAGCGCATTACCAAGGAGTCGAGCATCGTTGTCGAGTTGAACCTCGACGGCACCGGAATCGTGAACGTGTCCACGGGGGTTCCGTTCTTCGACCACATGCTCACCGCGCTCGGTGCGCACGCCAGCTTCGACTTGACCGTCGAGGCGAAGGGCGACGTCGAGATCGACGCGCACCACACGGTGGAGGACACGGCGATCGTGCTCGGCCAGGCGTTGGGACAGGCTCTGGGTGACAAACACGGCATCCGCCGATTCGGTGACGCCTTCATCCCGATGGACGAGGCACTGGCACACGCTTCGGTCGACGTCTCCGGGCGCCCGTATTGCGTCCACACGGGGGAGCCGGAGCGCATCCTGCATAGCGTGGTCGGTGGCTACCCGGGGGTGCCGTACTCGACGGTTATCAACCGGCACGTCTTCGAATCCATCGCGCTCAACGCACGGATCGCGCTGCACGTGCGTGTGCTGTACGGGCGGGATCCGCACCACATCACCGAGGCCGAGTTCAAAGCCGTCGCGCGGGCGCTGCGCGAGGCCGTCGAACCGGACCCTCGGGTCACGGGTATCCCGTCGACCAAGGGCGCGCTGTAGTGAACATGAGCGGAGCCGGCAGAGGGCAATCAGTGAGCGGTCTTATGAGCGGAGCCGGCAGAGGGGAATCAGTGAGCGGTCTTGTGAGCGGAGCCGGCGGAGCGAATCAGTGAGCACAGTCTTCATCTATGTCCTCTTCTTGGCCGCGGGTTTCGCCATAGGCGGCGCGTACGCGATGTGGAAGGTCAACAAGCTGGCCTCGGGCGTGCTTGTGGCACTCGCGATCCTCGCTGGAGCATCAGGGGTCCTGCGGCTCATCTGAAGCGTGAGCTTTGATCGTCGCTGGCGTCTGCGCCGTTGTTCATAGCGCGTACTCCAGTGCTGTTGCGAGGTCGAACTTGGTGGCTCTTTTCCGGTTGGCTTCGATCGGCCGTGCCGCCGATCCGATCGAGATCTTCGACGCACGCCCGAACTGCTTCTGGTGCGGAGTCTGCGCGTTGAGCAGGTGGTGCTCGCCACAATCCAGATGCTCCGCCGAGCATCATCCAGCCCCGAAACCGCAGCTCAGCGAGCGCCAATCACGACTTTGCCGGCCCCTGCGCCCTGTTCCTCTCCGAGCCCCGCAGGAGATCGGAAATGCAGATATGCCCAGCCTTAGGTTTACCTGGAAGACTAATCGGCAAAAGGCCGGCGTGTTCGCGACGTTCATTAACTGAAAAAACGTACCGTGCAAATTGAGGCTTTACCTGCACGTCGGGGAACCGTGCGCGAAGCTTGTAGATAATTTCGTAACCCTCATCGTACCAGCCGAATACGTCTATCCCTGGACGCCAACGCGGTCGTGACGTGAAATCATCACACTCCTTTACGAAGAAATTTTGGAACCGGTCGGTCCACGTGAGTATCTTCTCGCCGAGGGCATCCTCAATCCCCATCTGATCGGGGAGAACGTATGCCTGCATCGGACGACTGATTGTTACCAGCTCCTTCGAAGGCCATAGAGAACTGGGGTGACCGTGGTCGGGATAAACTCTTATGGTTAGCACTATGGGGCCGTCCTTACTAGGTTCTACACAGTTATCGGTGGCATTGGTATTTGGCTGGATCGGACGCCCGCCGTGCTTAGTGAGTGTCGGCCCACGGTACTCGACAGCGGTGGCCATCGGGGTTGCGGAAGCCGAATGAAATCCGTCCGAAGTGTCTGACGATCCGTTTATAGGACCCGAGCTGCTCGCGAAAATTCTGGACCCGTTCGCCGCCGGGCTGCGGTCCCTGCCCGCCGCCCGCGACCTCACCGGTCCCCTGCACGGTAGTCGTCGAGGTAGGGGGCGAGGCGGAGTGCGGCGGACTGGGCAGACCTCCGACAGCGACGGAATGCTATGAAATACCGAATAACGAGGCGCTCCCCAGGGTACGGCGCTCCCAGCTACCGCACAGCCGGGACCTGTGGGATCAATGGGTTCCGGCGGTGCGGTAGTGGTACCGACTAGGTCGGAAGCGTTCAACGCGGCCAGATACCAGCCGTCGACCCGCTTCTCGTAGGTGATGATGGCGTTGTCGGCCGCGTTGCTCTTCGACACGATCGACGGCACGCTGATCGTGTGGTTGGCCGGCAACACTTCCACGCGTCTGTCGCTCCAGACTTCGATGCCGCCGAAGCCCCCGACCGTGGTCAGTGTTCCGAGCGTGAACTGAACGCTGTCGCTGCCGGGCGACTATCTCCGCACACGCGGCACTGGGGTGACGATCCCGGTCAAGACAGACCAGGCCGCCCACCGGAAGAAAGGGGTCAGCCGGTGGCTGGCCCCCGGGCCTTCGGCTCCGAGCCCGACAAGCGGCGTCACGCCGTCGAGTGCGGCGTCAACCCGCTCGAACAAAACCGTGCCGTGGCAACGCGATACGACAAACTTCCCGTCCGATAAACCGCCACTATCCGTATCGCCGCAATCAACCTGTGGCTCAACTGAACTGCTGACTATTGAGACACGGCCCGCCAAGCATCAAGCGTTTGTGCTTTGGTGGAAGGTGAGGTGGAACCCGTCGGAGGGGCAAGGCTATGTCCATGTCATTCAGAGGTGTCGCCAATGTCGACATTCGTGATTCGATTCCGGACTGGGGGCCGTACGAGCAGCCGAAAGCCGAACCAGGTTCGCCCAATATTCTTTACATCGTGCTCGACGACGTGGGTTTCGGCGCACTCAGTTGCTACGGCGGACCGATCGAGACCCCCAACATCGATCGGATCGCCGCGAACGGACTGCGGTACGGGCAGTGGCACACCACGGCGCTGTGCTCACCGACCCGTTCCTGCCTGCTCACCGGTCGGAACCACACCACCAACGGCATGGGCTGTATCAGTGAGGCCTCCACTGGTTTCCCCGGCTCGAACGGGCACGTCCCACCCGAGTGCGCCACACTGGCCGAGATCCTGGTGGATCATGGATACAGCACCGCAATGGTCGGCAAGTGGCACCTGTGTGCACAGGACGAAATGAATCTTGCTTCCAGCAAGCGCAATTGGCCGGTCGGCCGCGGCTTCGAGCGTTTCTACGGTTTCCTCGGCGGGGAGACCAACCAGTGGTATCCCGACTTAGTGCATGACAACCATCCCGTGGAGCAGCCCTCGACCCCGGAGGAGGGCTATCACTTCGGCGTCGACATCACCGACAGGGCGCTGGAATACCTCGGCGACGTGAAAGCGATTGCCCCGGACCGCCCGGTGTTCCTGTACTACTCCCCGGGATGCGCGCACGCTCCGCACCAGGTACCCCGCGAATGGTCAGACCGGTACCGAGGCAGGTTCGATGAGGGCTACGAGGTGATGCGTGAGCAGATCCTGGCCCGGCAGAAGGAAATGGGCCTTGTCCCCCAAAACACCGAGCTACCCCCGCTCAACCCGATCGGAACATTCGAGACCCGCAGCGGCCCGGACGGCCAGCCGTTCCCGCCCCTGGACTTCACTCGGCCCTGGGACACCCTCTCTGCCGACGAGAAGCGCCTCTTCGCGCGCATGGCCGAGGTGTATTCGGGCTTCCTCTCGCACTGCGACGACCAGATCGGCCGTCTCCTGTCGTATCTCGAAGACATCGAGCAACTCGACAACACCATCATCGTTGTCGTCGCCGACAACGGTGCCAGTGGCGAGGGGGGACCGAACGGCTCGGTCAACGAGAACAAGATGTTCAACGGCGTTCCAGACGACCTGGAGGAAAACCTTTCGCAGTTGGACGAACTGGGCAGTACCACCACGTACAACCACTATTCGAATGGGTGGGCGATGGCCTTTTGCACCCCCTTCAAGTTGTGGAAGCGGTACACATTCAACGGCGGCACCTGTGATCCGTGCGTCATCTCCTGGCCCGCCGGAATCGAGGCCCGAGGTGAGACTCGCGACCAGTACCACCACGCCGTAGACCTGGTTCCGACTCTCCTCGACTGCCTCGACATCGAACTTCCGGAGACGGTCAAGGGCTACACCCAGCACCCGCTTCAGGGCGTGAGCATGCGCTACAGCTTCGATGCAGCCACCATCCCGACGGCCAAGCACACCCAGTTCTACTCGATGCTCGGCAGTCGGGGCATCTGGCACGATGGCTGGAAGGCCGTCACCACCCACCCCACGCTCAGTGGGTGGAGCCACTTCGCCGACGACGAGTGGGAGCTCTACCACACGGATGTGGACCGCGCCGAATTGCACAACCTCGCCGCCGAGGAACCCGGCAAGCTGGCCGAGCTCGTCGGACTGTGGTTCCACGAGGCGGGCGCCAACCAGGCCTTCCCACTCGACGACCGCGCACCTGTAGAGATCCTCACCGCCCCCCGCCCCCAGCAGGTGGCCCCGCGGAACCGATATGTCTACCGTCCCGGGGGCGCACCGTTGCCAGAATCCGTAGCGGTCAGCGTTCGCAACCGCTCGTACTCGATCGGTGCGCTCGTCGATGTTCCCGACCGCAGTATGCTCGCTGACCTTCTGGACGCAGGTCCGTCCGGGGTTCTGTTCGCACAAGGCGGACGATTCGGGGGGCACACGCTCTATGTCAAGGACGGCCGGCTGCGCTACGTCTACAACTTCCTGGGCATCGAGGAGCAGACGATCAGCGCGACCGAGGACTTGCCGACCGGCGAAAATCTCATACTGGCCGCGTCGTTCGAGAAGAAAGGCGAAGATCCGCCGGGTACTTCACGCGGGGTCCTTTCTCTCTACTACGGCGACCACAAGGTCGGCGAGGGCATGATCAGGACCCAGCCAGGCCCGTTCGGTCTCGCCGGTGCGGGACTCACAGTGGGTCGCGGTGGCGCCGACGCCGTTACCGACGACTATTCCGGTGATGCGCCATGGACGTTCACCGGGGGCAAGCTGAAACGAGTGGTGATCGACGTCAGCGGAGAGCCTTACGTCGACCTCGAACGCGAAGCCGTCGCTATGCTTTCGCGTGAATAGCAGCCCCGGGGTCGAGGCTCCGCCGTGACTGCGTCAGGCGGACGGCGTCAGCGAGGGGAGTGAGCGATGGTGGGTGACGCGGGAGAGAGGCAGTTCCGCCAGCTGACGACTCCTCGGTCTGCAGCGGTCGCGGGCATCCTCTTTGCTTTGCTGTTCGCGACCAGCCTGGTCTTGCTGCGCACAGCTCTCCCTGCAGACCCTCGTGTGGAGCCGACTTGGGTGGGACGAAGCGAGTCGAGAATCAGCGCCGCACTGGTGCTGGCTCCTTTCGCGGGCATAGCGTTCCTGTGGTTCATCGGCGTTGTCCGCGATCGGTTCGGGGAACTCGAGGACCGATTCTTCTCGACAGTGTTCATTGGCAGCGGACTGCTGTTTCTGGCTTGCGTTTTCGTCTCGATGGCGGTCGCCGGCGGCGTCTTGGCGGTCGGACGGCACTCGAGTATTCCCCAGGACGGCATCGTGCACTTCGGACGAGAGGTGATGCTGCAGATCAACAATGTCTACGCGGTACGTATGGCCGGGGTCTTCATGATCTCGTTGGGAACGATCTGGCTTCGCACAGGTCTGATGCCCCGGTGGCTCGCGGTGACGACGTATGTGCTCGCATTGACGCTGCTGCTGGTCGTGAGTCTCAGCCTGTGGGTCACCCTGGTGTTTCCTGCGTGGGTGTTGGTGATCAGCGTCTACATCCTGGTCGTCCGTCGTCAGGAATTTCACCAATCAGGCTGACGGATCGCGGGCGAGGTGATCCGCACTCCAGAATTGTCCCCGACACGAACTCTCATCATGGATACACAAAGATTCTTCGAGCTGGCGACACAATCCTTCGAAGTGTTCGGTGTTCTGGCGATGGTTCTCGGGTTCGTGTTCGCATTCTTCCTAGCTGGGCGCGCCTGGAGGCGCACAAGTGACGGTGGTCAGGCATTCAAGGCTTTGCGGGAGTCTCTCGGGGGAGCGATCCTGCTCGGCCTGGAACTACTCGTGGCGGCCGACATCGTCAAGACGGTCACGTCCACCCCTTCGCTGACGGATGCGGCTGTCCTGGGCGTGATCGTGCTGATCAGAACCGTACTGAGTCTGTCCATCCAAATCGAGATCGAGGGCGTTGCGCCCTGGAAGAAGGCTCTGGTGAGCGGGCCGCAGGTGCTTGCTCGCGCGGCTAGCACACCACCCCCGTCGGAATCGGATTCGGGTCGGTGAGAAGGAGGGGCAGGTCGCCTACGGCAAGCTGGGGGATGGCTACCGAGGAGTGACCTTGGTGACGCCGGTCAGGGTCCCGAGGATGTAGAAGTCGCCCCCAGGCGCCAACGACAGTTGCGCGTACCAGTTGTTGAACCGGGCCGCGCCGTCGCCGACCTTCGCAGACCACTGGACGTCGCGTAGGTCGGAAGCGTTCAACGCCGTCAGATACCAGCCGTCGACCCGCTTCTCGTAGGTGATGATGGCGTTGTCGGCCGCGTTGCCTTTCGACACGATCGACGGCACGCTGATCGTGTGGTTGGCTGGCAACACTTCCACGCGTCCGTCGCTCCAGACTTCGATACCGCCGAACCCCCCGACCGTGGTCAGTGGTCCGAGCGTGGACTGAACGCTGTCGTTGCCCCAGTTGTTCTCGGCATAGATGCGGACGCTGTCCGGCGTAGAGCCCGGGAGTACGATCTCGGAGTTCTCGTTGCTGATGTCGGTGCGGTCGCCGAATGGCGCGGCCTGTGCCAAGACTCGGTCCTCGCCTGGGCGCAGGTTCTTCTCGGCGCGATAGACGACGATGTTGGGCGTTACGGCGTTGTCGAAGATCGTCACGAATTCGCGATCGCCGATCTTGAAGTAGGACGGTGAAGTGCCTGAGCCCCAACTGGTCTGGCCGGACTTCTGCCCGATGCCACGGTCGTAGGGGGCCTTCCAGGCGATCTCCGGGCTGCCGTCCGGTGCCATGTCGAACCGGTACATGAAGTAGTTGGTTTGCTGGAAGGTAGACAGCCCGGCCACGGGGTGCGACTCCGATATTCTCTCCTGCACTGTCCCATCGTTGAACTGGTTGACGTTCAAGGATTTGATGCAGTCGGTCGCGCAGGGCTCGGGTGCCACGGTGCCCACCGACCCCTCCGAGGTGGTGAACCAGATGTAACCCTCGTCGTTGGGGACCAGTGCGTAAAAGTTCTCGCCCGCGAGCGGGCCACCGCTGCCGGTCACATTGATGTCGCGGGCCATGACATAGCGGTCGACGCCACTGACCGGCGAGGCCTGACGCTCCCACGCGACGATGTGCCCATTAGGCATGCCCATGACGACGCGATAGTCGTTGTCCTGATAGAAGTAGCCGATTCCGCCGAACTCCGTCAATGCGGCCGACAGATCCGTGAAGTCCACTGCAAAGCTCTTGTAGGCGAGCAGGTTCCCGTTCATGTCGATCGTGATGATGCTGCGGACGAACTCGTTCGTCAGCGGGTTCGGGTAGCCACCGCAGACGGTCTGGAGATTTCCGTCGGCGTCATATGTGTGGGCGGGGCACTCACCGGTGTTGACCGTGATCTGTTGCCCGGTGTCGGGATCCTGGAACGTGTAGTCCGAAAAGATCTGGACGTCGACATTCGATGACCCTGCGGGACCGGGCATACTGTACGAGTCGGTGAACGCGGCATCATTGTGAATGTTGTTCCACGGGTTGGGTGACATCCAGGGGTTTTGGGAAACCCAGGCGGGTGCGGCGCTACTCGGTGACCATCCGAATACGACGATCGCGATCAGCGAAAGAACCGAAAGTGTTCTCCAGTGACCCCGAGTGGGAAATCTGTGACGTTCAGCGGTTTTCGACACTGCCTCGGTGTTCTGCATCGGGAACCCCCAGTTCCGAACGAGCTTCGAGGTGGTTCGACGTTGCACCCCGGCTTCGAGTCGCAGTCACTTGCCATTGTCGCACCGTCACTTCGAGCGTCGAGGCGTTCTCGGTACCCGACTTCCCAAGAGCAGGCGATTCGCGTGAAAAATGTCCGGTGCCTGCGTGTTTCAGTGTTCGCTGCCAGTCGTTGTCTCTGGGGGCAGCGTGAGAAGAACGGCTCTATCGCAGGATTGTCATCATTCGCCCGACACAACCAACGAATCCTCGTAAAACGATGGCGGCCAGCAGTTTCACACGTGCGGAAACGAGACTGGTTACCCCTGCCGGAGAGCGCCGTGTTCGCTGGCTGCACCTTGCAACCTGCGGGCATCTCACGGCGGAGGACGCCGTCAGGCAATGGAGTCGGCGGGCTGGTTAGCGGGGCAGGTGGTGCGCTGGCGGCGCACCTCGCACCACCTGCCCGACCGTCGAACTCTCACCTGAGCCCTCTGCCATGAATCGCTGGCGACTGGTCGCCAGGATTCTGAGGTGCCGACCTCCCTGAGCACATCGCGTTGACGTATCAGGCCGAGGGCTCGCTGGGTTCGGGGTCCGGGTCGGGTTCCGGGTCCGGTTCGGGGTCCGGGTCCGGGTCCGGGTCCGGTTCGGGGTCGGGTTCCGGGTCGGGTTCCGGCTCCGGTTCGGGGTCCGGTTCGGGCTCCGGCTCCGGTTCGGGGTCCGGGTCCGGCTCGGGGTCGGGTTCCGGCTCCGGTTCGGGTTCGGGTTCCGGCTCCGGTTCTGGCTCCGGCTCGAGTACCGGTGAGGGCGGGTTCACAGGTGCGGGTGCCGGTGCGGGTGCCGGTGCGGGCGCCGGCGCGGGTGCTGGTGCACGCACTGGTGCTGGAACCGGTGCGGGTTCCGGCGCGGGAGCGTCGTCGTCCTCTTCGATCTGCTCGTAGTCGGCGAACGACTTTGTGGTGGGGGCCGGCGGCCCCGTGACGCCAGCTCCGTCATGGTCATCAGATGAGGTCGGCACGGGCGCAAGCACGCCGCCGACGAGCATGAGACCAAACGCGCCGGCAGTAACTGCTGCAGCAGGCTTGCGACCAGGGATCGGGGCCCAGGCCCAATCCAGGCTGCCTCGAACCAGAGCGATCAAACCGATGATGAATGCGACCACACCGAGAATGAATGCGACCAAACCGACGAGGCTGAATAACGTCGACAAGCGAGTTCCTCCGGACATGCGGGGAGAGCGGGCAAGTGTTCACGGTATTCAACCATGTGGTTGACCGACCAGTATGTGCAGGCTGAAGGAATCGGTGGCGTACGGAACCATCCGATACACCGAATATGCGGCGTCGGTCTGGTGACGGCAAGAAGGTCCGGTCCCATCCGCGCCTTCACTACGCGTGGGGTGACTGGGCGGGCGCGTCTGTCATGTCGGCGGTCTCCGCAAACTGCTTGTTCCTGGGACGCAGTCTCCGAAGCTCGATCTCCTTCATCGACTCGACATTCTGGACCCCTTCGGAATGATGCGCACCTTCCTGAAGAGGAAGATGCGCATCAAACCCGGCACGGTTCACGGCCTTTGAAGCCTACGAAGGGGCTATTGGAAGCACCCCGCGTAGCCTTCGTTATCGAACGTCTCGGCCGAACAGTACGTTACGGATGGGTAGTATTCCCCCATCGTCGCGGCGGGGTCCGCACCTTCCGCTTGCGCGGCCTGGATCGACAGCGGGTAGAACGTGTCCGTGGGCAACATGTTCCGCCAGATCAGGACCTTTCTCTCAATGTCTGTCGAGCCCCACGGCAGCACGGTGACCGTTGGATCAGCTTTCGACGGAACGTCTTCCGGGGCGGCGACAACGTAGGTGTACCAGCCTTCGGCGTCAAGTGCGGTCTCGAAGTCTCCGGCGCAGGCCACCACAGGGAAGGGGAGGACGAGGTCGTTCTGACACATGGACCAGTACCTGAGCTGCTGGTCGGGATCGATCGGGGAGTCACCCGCGCTGGTGTTCGGGAACGCAGGGGCCTTCCCGCGGACGACGGCAATACGCCCCGGTTCATAGGTCAGTTGCGCGCTGATGTACTTGTTGTCGCCGTTCGGGAAGAGGCCCGCGGTTCTCTCTGGGTTCGCGAACGTCGCCTCGGGTGCATTGCCAAGCAAGGAGTCCAGTAGCGACGGTCGTCCCTCAGGCCGTAGACCAGTCATGAGACCGGATCCCTCGGAGGGCTGGTACCCGAATGGCTCAGCGCATGGCTGGATGGGCACCTCGTTTCCCCTGATGTTGTAGCGCACCTCCGGAAGTGGGACGCCGCCACTCTGAGACGCCGCGTCGTCTGGCACATATACGCGGTAGATGAGGAATCCGACTGGACTACCGCCCGGCCGGAGCGCCTGGATCTCATTGCGGGCGTGGTCAGCCGGCCCCGGCACCAGCGTCGCGGTCCACTGGCGCTCGTCGGGGGAGAGGTTCTCTGCCGGCGAATCGGAGAAGGGATTGCTACTTCCGGCGTCAGGGGAAATCAGTGCATCGCGGAGAGTGTCGATCGTGTCGAGCCCGGTGCCGTACGTATTGAGCGAAAAGTAGCGCGCCGCAGGGTAGTTGCCGGATAGCTCGATCGAGGTCTCGGGACCGAGCGCGTAGGGCAGCACCCAGTAGGTTGCGTTCGTGTCGGGGAAAGCGATGTTCCCGACCTCACCGTCGGACATGAACCGCCAGGCACACATACCCCGGTCGGATGTGTCCACGGCCTCCGATGACTGCGCGAGAGCCGATGGGGCGACGAGCATAGCGGACACTGATGCGGCCGCCGCCGCACAAGCTAAGAGGCTGCGCCTGATTGATCCAGCTGGTTTTCGCACTGGTACTCCAATCCTGATCTTCTACTTGGCCGCGGTGGTTCCGTGGAGTTGATCGGAACCGTCCCTGTATGTCAAGAGAGTGTCTCGAAAGGGAGCTCAGCGGGTTGCTGGGCTGTGGCACGAGCGCAGTAGGCGTCGTCGAGTTCGACGGGTGGGATGTCTCCTTGTTCAGCCCGTCGTCGTGTCCGTAAGGCCGCTTGCGTATTGGTCACCGCGCACGAGGTCGGTCCGCAGTTTCGTGAAATCGACAGCACGGTAACGAGTGCGAGTACATTCGGCCTCCTCGAATACACGGAAGATTGCGTCGCACAAGGACAGTTGAACCATCCGAGACATGTCCTCAGTTCACCTGACGCTTCCGCGCGATCGGTTCTGATGCATAGGTGTCGAGGTGGTGTGCGCGAGCTGTTCGCTGCCGGCCGAGCAGGCTCCCCGAAGCGCCCGGCGTTTCGGATGCGCGGTCGGGATGGGGTGCCGGAACGTCTGCTCGCCCGCCGGGTCGCGCTGTCCACGCGGTCCCGGATGGACGCAAGACGGCCGCCCGGCCGCCGGTCGGGGCGGTGGGTCCGGCTAGATAGAGTGCTCCCATGAGTTCCGTCGCCCTCCTCGACTACGGATCCGGGAATCTTCACTCGGCCGAGCGCGCCCTTGCCCGTGTCGGGGCCGACGTCACCGTCACCTCCGATCCCCGGATTGCACTCGCTGCCGACGGTCTCGTGGTTCCCGGCGTCGGCGCCTTCGCGGCATGCATGGAGGGCCTGCTCGAGGTCAAGGGTGATCGGATCATCGGTCAGCGACTGGCCGGTGGGCGCCCCGTCTTGGGCATTTGCGTCGGTATGCAGATCCTGTTCGAACGTGGCGTCGAGTTCGGCGTCGAGGCGGATGGCTGCGGCGAGTGGCCAGGTACGGTCGAACGACTCGAGGCCGACGTCCTGCCCCACATGGGATGGAACACCGTCCAAGCACCCGATGACAGCATCCTGTTCGCCGGTATGGACGCCGACACCCGCTTCTACTTCGTCCACTCGTACGCGGCGCGCAAGTGGGAGCTGCCGCCGTCCGACCACATCGCTCCGGCCAAACTGACGTGGGCCGAGCACGGCGACCGGTTCCTGGCGGCGGTGGAGAACGGGCCTTTGTCGGCGACGCAATTCCATCCCGAGAAGTCTGGTGACGCCGGAGCGCATCTGTTGGAGAACTGGGTCCGCAGCGTGTGACACCGGCGATCGGTCGGGCGGCGCGGCGGGACCGCTACCCGGAACCCGGCCATGGGCAGTGACCCGCTAGGATCGGCGCAGTGAGCCTGGTCCTTTTGCCTGCTGTAGATGTCGCCAACGGTGAAGCTGTTCGCCTCGTTCAGGGAGAGGCGGGAAGCGAGACCAGTTACGGTGCGCCCCGTGAAGCCGCCCTCGCGTGGCAGAACGACGGTGCCGAATGGGTGCATCTGGTCGACCTCGACGCCGCGTTCGGCCGCGGATCCAACCGTGAGCTGTTGGCCGCCGTCGTCGGTGAACTCGACGTCAAGGTGGAGTTGTCCGGCGGTATCCGCGACGACGACTCCCTCGAGGCCGCCCTCGCGACCGGGTGCGCGCGTGTGAACCTCGGCACCGCCGCGGTGGAGGACCCGGAGTGGTGCGCCCGCGCCATCGCCAAGCACGGCGAACGCATCGCCGTCGGTCTCGACGTCAAGCTGATCGACGGCGACTATCGTCTGCGCGGGCGCGGCTGGGTGTCCGACGGCGGCGATCTGTGGGAGGTCCTCGAGCGCCTCAACCGCGACGGCTGCTCCCGATACGTCGTCACCGACGTCAGCAAGGACGGCACCCTGACCGGCCCCAACCTCGAACTGCTCAGCGCGGTATGCGCAGCCACCGACGCGCCAGTCGTGGCCTCGGGCGGCGTCTCCACGATCACCGACCTCGAGGCCATCGCGGGTCTCGTCGATGAGGGCGTCGAGGGGTCCATCGTCGGGAAGGCGCTCTACGCAGGACGGTTCACGCTCCCCGAGGCGCTCGCAGCGGTCTCACGCTAGGACGGCCGCCGCGATGTGCCTGCCCCGGGAGCCGCTGGAGTTGCTCACGATCGCCAGCGAGGTCCTGGACGGTGCCCGGGACCGGTTCGTCGAGGGTCTCGGTGCCCCCAGTGCCGTGCGCAAAGGTCCGGCAGACTTCGCTACCGCGGTCGATCTCGAACTGGAACGGCTGATCTCCGAGGAACTCGAACACCGCACGGGCATCGAGGTACACGGCGAGGAGTTCGGCGGCCCCGAAATGTCCGTCGGCGATGTGTGGATCCTCGATCCGATAGACGGGACCTACAACTATTCGGCAGGCCTGCCGATGGCGGGGATGCTGCTGGCGCTGCTTCGGGATGGAGATCCCGTTCTCGGTCTGACGTGGCTGCCGTTGACCGGTGAGCGGTACGAGGCTGCGAGGGGCGGACCGGTGCTGCGAAACGGTATCGCGTTGCCGCCCTTACAGACAGGCGCACTCGCGGACGTGATGGTCGCGTTCGGGGCATTCAACATCGACAGCCATGGACGAATTCCCGGACAGTACCGGTTCGACCTGCTCGGCGAGCTGAGCCGTACGTCGTCACGAATCCGCATGCACGGATCGACGGGCGTCGATCTCGCCTACACGGCGGCCGGAATCCTAGGCGGCGCAGTGGTGTTCGGTCACCACCCTTGGGACAACGCGGCCGGCGTCGCGCTCGTCCGCGCTGCCGGCGGTGTCGTCACCGACCTGCGTGGTGCACCCTGGCAGGTGGGGTCGCGGTCATTGTTGGCGGCCGCCCCCGGTGTACACGGCGAACTACTCGACATTCTCGACTCTCTGGGTGACCCGGAGAACCGGTCTGAAGGAGGGCCGCAACGATGACTTTGGCTGTTCGAGTGATCCCTTGTCTGGACGTGGATGCGGGCCGCGTCGTCAAGGGCGTCAACTTCGAGAACCTGCGTGACGCAGGTGATCCTGTCGAGCTGGCCGCGACGTACGACGCTCAAGGGGCGGACGAGTTGACGTTCCTCGACGTCACAGCGTCGAGCGGTGACCGCGACACCATGCTCGACGTCGTCACCCGCACCGCCGAGCAGGTCTTCATTCCGCTGACGGTCGGCGGCGGCGTACGGACCGTGGAGGACGTCGATCGCCTGCTGCGCGCTGGTGCCGACAAGGTCAGCGTCAATACCGCCGCCATCGCGCGCCCCGAGGTGCTGCGGGAGATGTCCGAGCGATTCGGTTCGCAGTGCATCGTGCTCTCGGTCGATGCACGCATCGTCCCCGAGGGCCAGCAGCCGACGCCGTCAGGGTGGGAGGTCACCACGCACGGCGGCAAGCGCGGTACCGGCATCGACGCGGTCGAGTGGGCGCAGCGCGGAGCCGAGTTGGGCGTTGGTGAGATTCTGCTGAACTCGATGGACGCCGACGGCACAAAGGTGGGTTTCGATCTGACGATGATCCGCGCAGTCCGTGCCGCAGTACATGTACCGGTCATAGCGAGCGGCGGCGCCGGCGCCGTCGAGCACTTTGCCCCCGCCGTCGAGGCGGGCGCCGACGCCGTGCTTGCCGCGAGCGTGTTCCACTTCGGGGAGATGACGATCGGTGACGTCAAGGCAACCATGCGTGCAGAAGGGATCACTGTCCGATGAGCCTCGATCCGTCGATCGCCTCCCGCCTCAAGCGCAACGATGCCGGTCTGTTCACTGCTGTAGCGCAGGAACGTTCTACCGGCGACGTGCTCATGGTCGCCTGGATGGACGACGAAGCCCTCGCCCGTACCCTGGAGACGCGCAAGGGCACGTACTACTCCCGCTCCCGGCAGCAGTACTGGGTCAAGGGTGAGACGTCCGGTCACACGCAATACGTCCACGAAGTGCGCCTCGATTGCGACGGTGACACCGTTCTGTTGATCGTCGACCAGGTGGGTGCCGCATGCCACACCGGAACCCACACCTGTTTCGACGCCGACGTCCTCCTGAGCCCGGAGTCCTGACCGGCGCCGGTCCTTGCGGGCGCCGGCCCTGACCGGCGCCCCAGCAGGTCTGGTTCACAAGCTTCCGTCCCGGAAGCAGGCACCGAGCCGGAAGGGTCAGAATGGTGGCATGCCACTCATCCAGATCAGCCAGACGCCGGGCCTGACGGCCGACCAGAAGCGTGCCGCGATCGCCGCCGTTACCAAGGCCTACGCCGAGGCGACCGGCAAGAATTCGTCCAAGGTGTGGGTCACCATCACCGATGTTCCACGGGAGAACTGGGGTGTCGGAGGAGAACCGCTGGGGTGATCGAGCGAGCGTGTGGCGACGGGCGCGATATGTGCGGTCAGATTGCCGCACGTTCCTTCGTCGGCAGCGACGCACGCCTTCGGATCGAGGCGACCTTGCGGTTCATGACGTGACGGACCAGCCTCCGGAACAGGAGGTTCCGAACGCCGGTGAGGTTGGTCCCGTGCTCTCGGTAGAAGGCGTCCGGGTCGTCGTACGTCCCGAACTCACGGTTCACTCCGGTCTTCTGAATCGCCGTGTCATTGCCGGTCCAAGCCACCGGTGGGTCGTCGATGTTCTCAGTGCCTGCGCCGTAGCCGAGGAAGGCTCGGCCCGAGGCGACCGTGTTGCGTAGTCCGGTCAGGTAGTCGGCGTCCAGGATGACGCCTTCCAAGTCGACCCACCGGTCTTCGAACCGGACCTCCGCCCAACTGTGAAGGATGTCCCGAGGGGCCAGGCGGTAGAGGATGCCGTCCACGACGCCCTTCTGGAGGCGCTTGTCGATAGTCGCCCCGTGGAACCGGCAGGGCACCTCGACGGCCCTCAGTAGAGCCATCAAGAGTGAGGTCTTCGTGTTGCACTGGCCGTATCCGTCGTCAAGCACCTGGGAGGCGGTCAATGCGTCAGAGGTGTTGTATCCGAAGCCGATCTCGTCCCTTACGAAGTCATAGACCGCGCCGATGCGGGTTCCATGGGGCAGATCGCGCCATCCACGCTTTGCCACCAGCGCCCGAACGGAAGGGTGGTCGTAGTCGAGGATGGGGGTGGGCTGTAGGTGAACGTCCATGAACCGAACGTATGCATAGCCGGTGCCGAAGGCTTGAACGTTGCGGCTGACCTTCACGGATGGTGCCCGGTCGGGTCAGGAGGCACCCCCAGGCCATACAGCGGGGTCGAACGTCATTCCCAAGAGGGTCGAGGGGCTCAGGCCGAAATTGCTCTTGAACACGCGACTGAGGTGCGACGAGTCGCTGAAGCCGGCCGCGACCGCGGCTCGAGTCAGGTTGTCGCCGCCCGCAACTCGCTCGGCCACATTCCGCAGACGGAGCCACAGTCCGTAGCGCCGGAACGGGATGCCCACTTCTCGGGTGAACAGGTGGGTCAAACGCGAGGGAGAAATGTGCGCCTCGGCGGCCGCCCGCGCGAGAGTGGGCCGTGAACCAGAGTTCTCTTCCAAGTACCGCAGCGCGGAGCGTACCTGTCCGGACAGTTGGACAGGCCGCTCCTGCGCTTCCGGGGTGACAGCCCGGACCAGCCGGTCGATGACGGTCACGGCGTTCGACTCGTCGGAGTGCTCGGTGACGATGCGCGTGAGCGCGTCCTCGAACTCCTGGCCACGGCTTCGTTCGCCAACGACACTGAGCCCACGGCCACGCGGACCGAAAGGCTCGACCAGGATCAGCAGCAGACTGCGAGAGTTGCAGCGCAGTCGGTGCGGCAGCCCGCTCGGAACGACCGCGGCCGAAGCGCGAAAGTCGTCGTCGTCGAACTCGAGGACGAACGGTTCGTCCAGGGCGACCATTACCTGCACGGCGTGATGCGCGTGCAGCGTCGCATCGCCGCCGGCACCGCGATATAGAACCGCGCCTGGGGTCAAGGTGAGCAATCCGCTCCATCGAAAGCGCTCAGGGGTCGCCGGTTCCACCGACATCGCAGCCACCCTCGAGCGGTCCGGCCGTATCAGGCGCGGTTGCGGACGAACTCGAGTGCACGGTCCGCGTGCAGATTGGCGCGCATCTCACTGGAGATCACTTCGAGCACCGTGCGGTCGGTATCGATGACGAACGTGCTCCGCTTGACCGGGGTGATCTTGCCCAGGAGGCCGCGTTTGACCCCGAACTGCTCCGCGACGGTGCCGTCCACGTCGGCCAGCAATGGGTAGCCGAACGACTGTGCCTGGGCGAAGTCGGACTGCTTCTCGATGCTGTCTCGACTGATCCCGGCGACGGACGCCCCGGCCTCGGCGAACTCACGCGCGAGGTCCCGGAAATGGCAGGCCTCGGCCGTGCACACCGGGGTGGATGCTGCGGGGTAGAAGAACAGCACGAGTGGTCCGTCCGCGAGCAGAGACGTCAATGTGCGACTGGTGCCGTCCTGGTCGGGAAGTTCGAACAAGGGTGCACGCTCACCTGGCTTCATGATCACTGACGCTACCCGCGACCGCAGCCGAGATCGATGTTGCTGGGATGATGGGTGCATGCGCGGCGAGTCCACCACCATCCCAGCAGCCACCTCGGCGGCCCCGAGCCAGGGGCTCGAGCACGATTCGACCACCACCCGCGACCAGTTCCGGACGCTGGCGGCGGAGCATCGTGTTGTCCCCGTCACCCGAAAGGTGCTCGCGGACGCCGAGACTCCGTTGTCGGCCTACACCAAGCTGGCGGGCAACCGTCCCGGCACGTTCCTGCTGGAGTCGGCCGAGAACGGACGATCGTGGTCACGCTGGTCGTTCATCGGGGCAGGCAGTCCCGCGGCCCTGACGGTGCATGACGGTGAGGCCGCGTGGTTCGGTAGCGTGCCCGCGGGTGCTCCTTCCGGTGGCGACCCATTGGTGGCCCTCGGTCGGACGCTCGAGTTGCTGCGCAGCGAGCGCCTCCCAGACCTGCCGCCACTGACGGGCGGCATGGTCGGTTTCCTCGGATACGACGCCGTGCGCAGGATCGAACGGTTGCCCAACCACGCTGTAGACGATCTCCGCATCCCGGAGATGGTCATGTTGCTCGCAACCGATCTCGCGGCGGTAGATCACCATGAGGGCGCGATCACGCTCATCGCCAATGCGGTCAACTGGGATGGCTCCGACGAGCGTGTCGACGCCGCCTACGACGATGCCGTCGCCCGATTGGACCGGATGACCAACGCGCTCGCGGCACACGCCCCGTCGACCGTGTCGACATTCGCGAGGCCGAAACCCGAGTACCGTCGCCAGCGAACCACCGAGGACTACGGTTCGGACGTGCGTCGACTCGTAGGGGAGATCGAGGCGGGCGAGGCCTTCCAGGTGGTGTTGTCCCAGCGTTTCGAAATGGACTGTGCCGCCGAGCCGATCGATGTCTATCGAATGCTGCGCGCGTCGAATCCGAGTCCGTACATGTACCTGCTGCAGGTGCCTGGCGGCGATGGCGGGACCGCCTTCTCGATCGTCGGCTCGAGCCCGGAGGCGCTCGTCACAGTCAAGGATGGCGTCGCTACCACGCACCCGATCGCTGGCACGCGGTGGCGTGGAGAAACCGAGGAGGAGGACATCCTGCTCGAGAAGGACCTCCTCGCTGACGAGAAGGAGAACGCCGAGCACCTGATGCTGGTTGACCTCGGTCGCAACGATCTCGGTCGGGTGTGCGAGCCCGGCACCGTCAAGGTCTACGACTACCGGCACATCGAGCGCTACAGCCATGTGATGCATCTGGTGTCGACGGTGACCGGTCGCCTCGTCGACGGGAAGCACGCCCTCGACGCGGTCACCGCGTGCTTTCCGGCCGGTACGCTGTCGGGAGCGCCGAAGATCCGCGCAATGGAACTGATCGATGAACTCGAGCCGACACGACGCGGTGTCTACGGAGGAATCGTCGGTTACCTGGACTTCGCGGGCGACGCCGACACGGCCATCGCGATCCGCACGGCACTGATCAAGGACGGCACCGCGTACGTGCAGGCCGGTGCCGGGGTGGTTGCTGACTCGGACCCGGTCTATGAGGACACCGAGTCCAGGAACAAGGCGATGGCGGTACTCGGTGCCATCGCCGCCGCGCAGACGCTGCGGCCGTTCGACGACGGCTCGGATGCGGGCATCGAGTGAACCCGGATGCGGGCATCCAATGAACCCGGAGGTGGGTACCCAGTGAGTAGGACCAAGACCGGCGCGCGTGCGACCCGGATCGCAGCGGTACTGCTGGCGGTTGCTGCGCTGTGCCTCTGGGCCGCATCCCGAATGACGTGGGTGACCGTCGCGTCTTCGGACGGACTGGGTGAGGACCGGGTGACCGAGTTGGACGGCGGGACCTGGGCGGCCGCGACGACGCCGCTCGCACTTGTGCTCGTCGCCGCGATCGCCGCCGCGTTCGCCGTGCGTGGCTGGCTGGTGCGCGTGGTCGGGATCCTCGTTGCGGTCGTCGCGGTGGTAGCCGCGCTCCCGGCGATAGGTCTGGTCACCGGCGGTGCGCCGAACGGTCGCGCCGCCGACATCGCCGGATTCGCGCGCGTTGCAACCCAGGTGACGGCCACCGAGGTCTCGAACGCGCCGGCCGTGCTCGTGCTGCTCGGTTCACTCCTTGCGCTCGCTGCTGCCCTCGTGTTGATTCGCAAACCCGTTGCGGCGGGGGGACTCTCGTCGAAGTACGACAGCCCTGCCGCACGGCGCGACGCGGCAGCCGCGCGCCCGCCGGGTAGCGGGAAGCAGGAACCACAGACCCAACGGATGCTTTGGGACGCCCTCGACGCGGGGGAGGATCCGACGGTCGACGACGCCGATCAGGGGCCTACCAGCGGTGAACCGCGCTCGGTGACGAATGACGTCAGTGAGGACAGCGGTCGTTCGGGTACCCGCCCGGAGAGCGACTGACTGAGGCCTCTACGCTGAGTCGAGATCCGATGACGTTGCTCACATCGGTTGACATGCCGGAAAGGACTCGAGCCACGATGACCGTTCTCGACTCGATTCTCGATGGGGTTCGCGCCGATGTTGCCGCCCGCGAAGCCGTCCTTGATCTTGCGGCGGTGAAGGACGCCGCGGCTGCCGCCCCGCCGGCGCTGGACGCGGCCGCCGCCTTGCGTGCCCCGGGTATCGGTGTCATCGCCGAGGTCAAGCGCGCGAGTCCGTCGAAGGGCGCGCTGGCTGACATCCCGGACCCCGCGGTTCTCGCATCCGCGTACGAGTCCGGAGGAGCGCGCGTGATCAGCGTTCTGACCGAGGAACGCCGTTTCCACGGATCGCTGGCCGACCTCGATACGGTCCGTCAGGCCGTCAACATCCCGATCCTGAGGAAAGACTTCATCGTCGGCCCGTATCAGATCCACGAGGCGCGGGCGCACGGCGCGGACGTCATCCTGCTCATCGTCGCCGCGCTCGAGCAGAGTGTCCTGGCCTCGCTGCTGGACCGGACCGAGTCGCTCGGCATGACCGCACTCGTCGAGGTCCACACCGAGGAGGAGGCGGACCGCGCTCTCGAGGCCGGAGCGAGCGTCATCGGCGTCAACGCCCGCAACCTCAAGACCCTCGAGGTCGACATGGACACCTTCGCCCGCATAGCGCCCGGGCTACCCACCGACGTGGTCAAGATCGCCGAGTCCGGCGTCCGTGGCACCGCGGACCTGCTCGCCTACGCGGGCGCCGGAGCCGACGCGGTGCTGGTCGGCGAGGGGTTGGTGACCAGTGGTGACCCGCGCGCGGCGGTCGCTGAACTGGTCACCGCCGGCGCCCATCCCTCGTGCCCCAAGCCTGCTCGCTGAGCTGCTCGGGCGCTGGACCCGACCGTTCGTTCTCGTCGGAATTGGGGCAGACTGGTGAGGTGAGTTCACGCAACGAGGCCCTCGTCTCCAAGGGTGGGAATCTACCCACCGCCAGCGCCGGTCTGACCGAGCATTCGGGACATGACCCCGATCCAAGCGGCCACTGGGGTGTATTCGGTGGACGCCACGTCCCCGAGGCCCTCATGGCGGTCATCGAAGAGGTTACGGCCGAGTATGAGAAGGCCCGTGCCGATACTTCCTTTCTGAGCGAACTGGACCGCCTGCAGCGCGACTACACAGGCCGTCCGTCACCGATCTTCGAGGCAACCCGGCTAAGTGAGCACGCCGGAGGTGCGCGGATCATCCTCAAGCGAGAAGACCTCAACCACACCGGGTCTCACAAGATCAACAACGTGCTCGGTCAGGTGCTCCTGGCGAGTCGGATGGGCAAGACCCGGGTCATCGCGGAGACCGGTGCCGGTCAACACGGGGTTGCCACAGCTACCGCATGTGCCCTGCTGGGAATCGAGTGCATCATCTACATGGGCGCGGTCGACACCCGACGCCAGGCGCTCAACGTCGCCCGGATGCGCCTGCTCGGCGCGGAGGTCGTGTCCGTCGAATCCGGTTCGGCGACTTTGAAAGACGCAATCAACGAGGCACTTCGTGACTGGGTCACGAACGCCGACCGCACCTACTACTGCTTCGGTACCGCTGCCGGACCGCACCCCTTCCCGATGATGGTGCGCGACTTCCAGCGCGTCGTCGGTCTGGAGGCGCGCGCCCAGGTTCAGGCCGCGACCGGACGACTGCCCGACGCCGTCGTGGCGTGCGTCGGTGGCGGTTCGAACGCGATCGGCATCTTCCACGCCTTCCTCGGCGATCCGTCGGTGAAGCTGGTTGGGTACGAGGCCGCCGGAGACGGCGTCGAGTCCGGTCGGCACGCCGCCACGTTCACCGGTGGCTCCCCGGGCGCCTTCCAGGGCGCCTACTCGTACCTTCTGCAGGACGACGACGGGCAGACGATCGAGTCTCATTCGATCTCGGCGGGTCTGGACTATCCGGGTGTCGGCCCCGAGCACGCTTACCTCAAGGACACCGGGCGTGCTTCGTACGAACCGATCACGGACGCCGAGGCAATGGACGCTTTCCTCCTGCTCTCCCGCACGGAGGGCATCATCCCGGCGATCGAGTCCGCGCATGCTGTGGCCGGCGCGCTCGAGCTCGGTCGCGAGTTGGGCAACGGTGCGGTCATCCTCGTGAACCTGTCCGGCCGCGGGGACAAGGACATGGACACCGCAGCGAAGTGGTTCGGGTTGATCGACGACGCCACGAGCAATTCGAGCAAGGCCACGAGCAATTCGAGCAAGAAGGGTACGACCAAGTGAGCCAACGAGAGTCACGCCTGGCGCCGACGTTCGCCCACTGCCGGGAGGAGAGGCGTGCGGCCCTCGTCGGCTATCTGCCTGCCGGCTACCCGGATGTGCCGCAGTCGATCGAGGTGTTCAAGGCGATGGTCGATTCGGGCTGCGACATCATCGAGGTCGGTGTGGCGTACTCCGATCCGGTTATGGACGGGCCGACCATCCAGGCGGCTGCCGAGACCGCGCTGCGCAACGGCGTACGGGTGCGCGATGTGTTCACCGTCGTCGAGGAGATCGCCGCTGTCGGCGGCAAGGCCGTCGTGATGACCTACTGGAACCCGGTGCTCAAGTACGGAGTCGACGCCTTCGCGCGCGACCTCGCCTCTGCCGGTGGCCTCGGCATGATCACGCCGAACCTGATCCCTGAGGAGGCCGGTGAATGGATGGAGGCGTCCGAGCGCCACCACCTCGACCGCATCTTCCTCGTGGCACCGTCGTCGACGGAGGAGCGTCTGGTGCTGACGCTCGAGGCGAGCAGCGGCTTCAGCTACGCGGCGTCGACGATGGGTGTCACTGGTGCCCGCGACAAAGTCTCCTCCATGGCGCCGGAACTGACGGCCCGTATCCGCGCGCACTCCGACATCCCGGTCGGTGTCGGTCTGGGTGTGCGTTCGGGTGCCCAGGCGGCCGAAATCGCGTCGTATGCAGATGCGGTCATCGTCGGTTCAGCGATCGTGTCGGCCGTCGAACAGGGACTCGGCGCGGTGCGGGCGCTGACCGCGGATCTCGCGCAGGGTGTGCGCTCGGCTAGCGTAGCCTCGTGACTTCTACGCAGCTGCTTGCTTATATCCCGAGTCCACCCCAGGGCGTGTGGCATGTGGGCCCACTTGCTCTGCGTGCGTACGCGCTGTGCATCATCGTCGGCATCATCGTCGCGATCGTGTGGGGTGATCGGCGATGGGTAGCCCGCGGCGGCGAGAAGGGAACCGTCCTCGACATCGCCGTCTGGGCCGTTCCGTTCGGCTTGATCGGCGGCCGCCTGTACCACGTGATCACGGACTTCCCGACGTACTTCGGTTCCGGCGGCAACCCCGTTGACGCGCTCAAGATCTGGCAGGGCGGCCTGGGAATCTGGGGTGCGGTGGCCCTAGGCGCGGTGGGCGCCTGGATCGGGTGCCGACGCCGTGGCATCCCGCTGCCGGCTTTCGGTGACGCGATCGCACCGGGCATCGTGCTCGCGCAGGCCATCGGACGCCTCGGCAACTGGTTCAATCAGGAACTCTTCGGACGCGAGACGACGGTGCCGTGGGGTCTCGAGATCTACGAGCGGGTCGACCCGTCGGGTCGTATCGACTCACTCAACGGTGTGTCGAACGGCGTCGTGCTGCAGGTGGTCCACCCGACGTTTCTGTACGAGTTGCTGTGGAATCTGCTCGTCGTGGTGATGCTGGTCGCGGTCGATCGGCGGTTCAAGGTCGGGCACGGCAGACTGTTCGCGCTGTACGTGGCGGGATACTGCGCGGGTCGTTTCTGGATCGAACTGATGCGTTCCGACTATGCGACCGAGATCCTCGGAATCCGGGTCAACTCGTTCACCTCGGCGATCGTGTTCGTGTGCGCCGTGGCCTACTTCGTACTCGCAAAGAAGGGCCGGGAAGATCCGGAGGAGTTGCAGCCGCACAGCAGTAGCCACGGGAAAGACCAGGGGACAAAAGACCAGGGGACAAACGACCACGGGGCAGACACGGACGGCGATGTTGTCACGACCGTGGGCAACAATGACCCGCATGAGTCCGCTGATTCAGAGCGGGCCGACACCGGTCGGTCCGATGTGAAGGGGGAAGAGAATTGACCGATGTCAGCAAACCGGGCGGCGGCGAGTCAGATCCGCAGGAACCTGATCGTCCCGCGACGCCGGCATTCGGCTCACCGTTCGACTACGACGCGACGGCCGAAGCGTCGCTGACCGAGTCGACATCGGGCACCGCAGCGGTGCCACCATCGGGTGGTAACAGTGCGGGCCCGGGCTGGGACACCTACTCAGGGGTCGGAAATGGTCCCGGCTGGGGAAGCGCGCCGAGCTACCCACCGCCCGCGAGCGATCCGCTGGCGTCCACGTCGGGTCCCGTCTACGGAACGCCCCAGCCCGAGTACGGCCAGCCGAGCGACACCACACCCCAACCATCGCCGAGCTACCCGCAGGTACCGACGTATCCGGCGGCCACCGGGTACCCGGCTGGCGCCTACGGTGACCCGAATGCCCCCTTCGGCCGGGACCCGATCACCGGCGACCCGTACTCGGACAAGTCCAAGACCACCGCGGGCCTCCTGCAGATCCTGCTGGGGTTCATCTCCCTGCCCGGGATCGGTCGGCTCTATATCGGCAGTGTGGGCATCGGCCTCACCCAGTTGCTGGTGTTCTGGCTGGGACTGATAACGACCATCCTGTTGGTGGGGTTTGTCATCTTCCCGGTCATCTGGCTCTGGGCCTTCGTCGACGGCATTCTGATGCTCACCGGCAGTGTCCGCGACGCCCACGGCCGACCGCTGAGGAGTTGACCTCCGGGGCTCACGATCCTGTCGGCACACCGCCCGCGCCGCCCTCCGGCGCGGACTGGGCGCGGTAGTGCCATCGCTTCGGGTGGCCTCGGCGCGGTAAACTGACCCGGCCGGGTATATGCAACCCGGCAACCTTCACGGGTCGACAGCAGTGCCGGTGGACCCCGATCGATGCAGTCAGCACCCGTATTAGGCGGCCGCCGCAAGGAAGCCGCCGGAAAAGTGCGAGACGCGCGATGGTCCGCAGCGAACACTCCGCGGGCCAGTGTGGAGGTGTTCGGTGCTGTACTCCCGGCAACCCGATTCACGCGGCCTCTATGTCCGAGATCGCGAATCTGACTCGTGCGGCGTGGCGATGGTCGCCGACGTCCACGGCCGCCGCTCGCACCGAACCATCGCCGACGCACTCCTCGCGCTCGAGAACCTCGACCATCGAGGGGCCGCTGGAGCCGAGGTCAACAGTGGCGACGGCGCTGGCATCCTGATCCAGCTTCCGGTTGACTTCCTGCGGGAGTTGGTCGACTTCGAGCTGCCGCCGCGGTCGGACGGTGCCGAGACATTCGCGGCCGGGATCTGCTTCCTGCCGCAGGACCCCGATCGACGGGCGTCCGCGCGCCAACGGGTCCAGGCCCTCGCCGCCGAGGAAGGAATCGAGATCCTCGGCTGGCACGACGTCAACGTCGATGCGCTCGGCGCCGATATCGGGTCGACGGCGCGCTCGTGCATGCCTCACATGACCTACCTGTTCGTGACGGTGCCGCCGATCGACGGTGTCCGGCCCGCCGGTGTGCACCTGGACCGGCGCGTGTACGGGCTGCGCAAACGCGCCGAACGGGTCACGTCGGCGATCACCGATGCCGGCACCGGCGTGTACTTCCCGTCCCTGTCGAGTCGGACGATGACCTACAAGGGCATGCTCACGACTGCCCAGCTAGCCCTGTACTTCCCCGAACTGCGCGATCCACGTATGACGAGCGCGATCGCCGTCGTGCACAGTCGCTTCTCGACGAACACCTTCCCGTCGTGGCCGCTGGCGCACCCGTTCCGGTACATCGCGCACAACGGGGAGATAAACACCGTGTGCGGGAACCGAAACCGGATGCGGTCACGTGAGGCGATGCTGGCGAGCAGTCTCATCCCCGGCGACCTCGAGCGGCTGTTCCCGATCTGCACTCCGGACGCGTCCGACTCGGCGTCGTTCGACGAGGTTCTCGAATTGCTGCACCTGGGTGGGCGTTCGTTGCCGCAGGCAGTGTTGATGATGATCCCGGAGGCGTGGGAGAACGACACGTCGATGACCGACGCACGCCGCGCCTTCTACCAATTCCACGCCTCCGTGATGGAGCCGTGGGACGGTCCGGCGTGCGTGACCTTCACCGACGGCACCGTCGTCGGTGCCGTCCTCGACCGCAACGGCCTGCGCCCGGGCAGGTGGTGGCACACGTCGGACGGGCGCGTTGTCCTCGCATCCGAGAGTGGGGTCCTCCCGATTCCGCAGTCCGAGGTGATTGCCAAGGGTCGGCTCGAACCGGGTGAGATGTTCCTGGTCGATACGGCCGAAGGACGCATCGTACCCGACGACGATCTCAAAACGCAGCTGAGCGAGGAGCAGCCCTACCGGGAGTGGCTACACGCCGGCCTGCTCGATCTGCGCTCCGTGCCGAGCCGCGGCCGAATTCCGCACGACCATGAATCGGTCGTGCGCCGTCAACAGGTCTTCGGTTACACCGAGGAGGAGCAACGCGTGCTCCTTGCGCCCATGGCCGCCTCGGGTGTCGAGCCCCTCGGATCGATGGGGACCGACACCCCGGTCGCGGTGCTGTCGCGGCGGCCGCGCCTGCTGTTCGACTACTTCGTCGAACTGTTCGCACAGGTCACCAATCCGCCTCTCGACGCGATCCGGGAGGAGATTGTCACCTCGCTCCGGCGGGTCATGGGCCCCGAGCAGAACCTGCTGGAACCGACCGCGGCATCGTGCCGTCAGATCGTCCTGTCGTGGCCGGTACTCGACAACGAGGAACTCGGCAAGATCATCGACGTGAACGCCGACGGAGACTGTCCGGGCTTCGCAGCGACGGTGTTGCGCGCGCTGTACGACGCGGATGGCGGCGGCGATGGCATGGCGGTAGCGATCGAGGATCTGTGCGAAGCAGCGAGCGCGGCCATCAAGAACGGATGCCGGACGCTCGTGATCTCCGACCGGGATTCCGACCACTTGCGTGCGCCGATCCCGTCGCTGCTCGCGGTGTCGGCTGTCCACCACCACCTGGTTCGTACCAAGGAACGAACGAAGGTGGCGTTCGTCGTCGAGTCCGGCGATGCTCGCGAAGTCCACCACATCGCATTGCTGATCGGGTTCGGTGCTGCGGCTGTCAACCCCTACCTTGCGATGGAGTCGATCGAGGATCTCGTCGCCGAGGGAGAGTTGACCGGTGTCGAGTCCTCGGTTGCCGTCCGAAACTACCTGACGGCACTCGGGAAGGGCGTACTCAAGGTGATGTCCAAGATGGGCATCTCTACCGTCGGCTCCTACACCGCCGCACAGTGTTTCGAGGCGATCGGACTCGCGCATGACGTCGTCGACGAGTACTTCACCGGCACGGTGAGCCGTGTCGGGGGAGTGGGGTTGGACGTGTTGGCGAGGGAAGTGGAACTGCGCCACCGTGCGGCCTATCCCGAGAACCCGTCATCGCTGGTCCATCGTCGTCTCGACGTCGGTGGCATCTACCAGTACCGCCGCGACGGCGAACTGCACCTGTTCACGCCGGAGACGGTGTTTCTGCTCCAGCACGCGACCCGGACCGGACGTGAGGAGGTGTTCGAGCGGTACAGCGCGGAGGTCGATCGGCTCTCGGAGGAGGGGGGCACCCTGCGTGGACTGTTCGCGTTCCGGCGGGGACTGCGGCCACCGGTTCCGCTGTCGGAGGTCGAACCCGCCGAGGCGATCTTCGGGCGCTTCAATACCGGAGCGATGAGCTACGGGTCCATCTCGGCCGAGGCCCATGAGACCATCGCGGTGGCGATGAACCAGATCGGCGGGCGGTCGAACACCGGCGAGGGTGGCGAGGACGTCGACCGACTCTACGATCCGCTTCGACGCAGCGCCGTGAAACAGGTAGCGAGCGGACGATTCGGGGTGACCAGCGCCTATCTCGTCAACGCCAGCGACATCCAGATCAAGATAGCGCAGGGCGCCAAGCCCGGTGAGGGAGGCCAACTCCCGGCGTTCAAGGTGTATCCGTGGATCGCGCGGACGCGGCACTCCACACCCGGTGTGGGGCTGATCTCGCCGCCCCCACACCACGACATCTACTCGATCGAGGACCTCGCCCAGTTGATCCACGATCTCAAGAACGCCAACGAACAGGCACGTGTGCACGTCAAGCTGGTCAGTTCGGTCGGTGTCGGTACGGTCGCGGCCGGGGTGAGCAAGGCCCATGCTGACGTCGTGCTCATATCCGGGCACGACGGCGGTACCGGAGCGTCGCCGCTGACCTCGCTCGAGCACGCTGGGCTGCCGTGGGAGGTCGGCCTCGCCGATGCCCAGCAGACCCTCGTGCTGAACGGCCTGCGCGACCGAATCACGGTGCAGTGCGACGGTGGACTTCGCACCGCGCGCGACGTCGTGGTCGCCATGTTGCTCGGCGCCGAGGAGTTCGGGTTCTCCACCGCTCCGCTGATCGCGGCCGGATGCATCATGATGCGGGTGTGCCATCTCGACACGTGTCCGGTGGGGATCGCCACGCAGAACCCGGAGTTGCGCAAGCGGTTCACCGGCAAGCCCGAGTTCGTCGCGGAGTTCTTCCGCTTCGTCGCCGAGGGTGTGCGGCGTCACCTCGCTGAACTCGGGTTCCGCAGCGTCGACGAGGCTGTGGGGCACCCCGAGCTGCTCGAGACGGCGATCGGGGTCGCGCACTGGAAGAGCCGCGGACTGGATCTGAGCCCGATCTTCTCGACCGAAGAGCCCGCGACGGGTGACGGTCTTCCGCAGCGTCGGCGAGTGCGCGCCCAAGAGCACGGCCTCGACATCGCCCTCGACCGCACGCTCATCCAACTGGCGGAGGGTGCGCTCGAGGACGCAATGCCAGTGCGTCTCGAACTGCCGGTCCGGAACGTCAACCGAACCGTCGGCACGCTACTGGGATCCGAGGTGACCCGACGCTACGGAAGCGCCGGCCTGCCCGACGACACCATCCGCATCCAACTCGAGGGCTCGGCCGGTCAGTCGCTGGGTGCCTTCTTGCCGTCGGGAATCACGATCGACCTCGTCGGAGACGCGAACGACTATGTGGGCAAGGGTCTGTCAGGCGGCCGGATCGTCGTCCGGCCGGCCGACGACGTGCTGTTCTCGCCGGAAACGCAGGTGATCGCGGGCAACACCCTGCTCTACGGTGCAACCGCGGGAGAGGCGTACCTGCGCGGACAGGTGGGTGAACGGTTCTGCGTGCGCAACTCGGGGGCGGTCGCGGTGGCAGAGGGCGTCGGCGACCACGCGTGCGAGTACATGACCGGCGGGCGGGTCGTCGTGCTCGGGCCGATCGGCCGGAACATGGCCGCCGGGATGTCGGGCGGGATCGCGTTCGTGCTCGACGGCGATCCCACGAGGATCAACCAGGCGATGGTGACCCTGCAGCAGCCGAACGGCGACGACTTGCGATGGCTGCGGGTGGTGGTCGAGCAGCATTTGCGCTGGACCGGTTCCGCCGTCGCGGCGTCCGTCCTGGCCGACTGGCCGAGGCGGTCGGCACTGTTCACGAAGATCCTGCCGGTCGACTACCAGCGGGTGCTCGAAGCGACCCGGAAGGCGCGCGCGGAGGGTCTCGACGTCGATACCGTGATCATGGAGGCGGCTCGTGGCTGATCCGCAGGGGTTTCTGCACGTCGACAAGCAGGAGGCGCGCAAGCGCCCGGTTTCGGAACGTGTTCAGGACTGGCGGGAGGTGTACGAACCGCAGTCCGCGAGCGAACGTGCCCAGGAGGTCTCCGAGCAGGCCAGCCGCTGCATGGACTGCGGCATTCCGTTCTGCCATTCCGGGAGCTCGGGCTGCCCTCTGGGGAACCTGATACCGGAGTGGAACGACCTGGTGCGCCGGGGGCGTTGGGATGCGGCAGCGGAACGGTTGCACGCGACCAACAACTTTCCCGAGGTCACCGGCCGTGTGTGCCCCGCACCGTGCGAGACGGCGTGTGTGCTCTCGCTCGCGGACACCCACACGACCGGTAGCGTCACGATCAAAAGGATCGAGCAGGCGATCGCCGACATCGCTTGGGAGAAAGGCGAAGTGGGACCCGTCCTGCCGGCGCTCAGCACCGGCAAGCAGGTCGCAGTTGTCGGCTCCGGGCCGGCGGGACTGGCGGCGGCACAGCAACTGACTCGCGCCGGACACGAGGTGACGGTGTACGAGCGTGACGACAGATTGGGCGGTCTGCTGCGGTACGGAATCCCGGCGTTCAAGCTCGAGAAGTCCGTTCTGGATCAGCGATTGAGCCAGATGCGTGTGGAGGGAACGCGTTTCGTCACCGAAGTCGAGGTCGGGGTGGAGCTGCCGGTGTCCTCGCTCATGTCACGGTTCGACGCGGTCGTCCTGGCGACCGGGGCGCTGAGGGCACGGGACAACCGGGAAGTGGTCGGACGAGATCTCGACGGTGTGCATCTGGCGATGGAACATCTTGTCGCGTCCAATCACGAGTGCGAGGGCGACGGGCCGTCACCGATCACAGCGCGGGGCAAGCACGTCGTGATCATCGGCGGGGGCGACACGGGTGCCGACTGCCTGGGGACGGCGCACCGGCAGGGGGCACTGTCGGTGACGCAGCTCGACTACAACCCGGCGCTACCGGTCGAGCGCGACGAGTCGTCGATGCCCTGGCCGGCATGGCCGATGATTTTACGGACCTCGCCCGCCCACGCCGAGGGTGGTGTACGACGTTACGAGGTTGCGGTTCAACGCTTTCTGGGGGACGCCGAAGGGCATGTCAGGTCCATGATTCTGGCAGAGGTGCGACTCGGGCGCGACGAAACAGGGAGGCGCCAGATCGTCCCTGTCGGCGAAGAGATTGAATTGCCTTGTGATCTGGCCCTTTTCGCGATCGGTTTCGAGGGAACGGAAACCGGACCGCTGCTGGACGGTCTCGGTCTCGAGACCAATCGCCGAGGGACACTCTCGTGTGGTTCCGACTGGCAGACAGCCACCCCTGGTGTTTTCGTGTGCGGCGACGCGCACCGCGGCGCATCACTGGTGGTGTGGGCGATCGCGGAGGGACGATCGGCTGCACGCGGAGTCGACGAGTACCTGACCGGAAGTTCCGAGTTGCCCGCATCGGTCCATCCCACAGCGCTGCCGCTGACCGCGGTATGACGCTCACACAGACGTCATCGGGCCGCCACCTCGCCGATAGAGTTCGTTCCTGAAGTTGACTAGGCTTTCCCCGTGACCCGACGCACGAAGATTGTCTGCACCCTTGGTCCTGCAACCGCTACCGATTCCCGTGTCCGTGAGCTCGTCGAGAGTGGGATGGATGTGGCGCGACTGAACTTCAGCCACGGTGAACATGCCGATCACGAGCAGAATTACCAGCGCGTACGGAAGGCGGCGGAGGCGAGCGGGCGTGCGGTAGGAATCCTCGCTGACTTGCAGGGACCGAAGATCCGCCTCGGGCGTTTCGTCGAAGGACGGACGGTGTGGGAGACCGGGGAGCAGATCCGGATCACCGTCGCCGACTGCGAGGGCACCCACGACCGCGTCTCGACCACGTACGGGCAACTCGCCGAGGACGCCAAGCCCGGCGACCGGTTGCTCGTCGACGACGGCAAGGTCGGGCTGGTGGTCGAGCACGTCGAGGGCGACGACGTGGTGTGCAGGGTCACCGAGGGCGGCCCGGTCAGCAACAACAAAGGCGTCTCGCTGCCGGGAATGAACGTGTCGGTTCCGGCTCTGTCGGAGAAGGACATCGAGGACCTCGAATTCGCACTCGCCCTCGGAGTCGACTTCGTCGCGCTCTCGTTCGTACGCTCGCCCGCCGATGTCGAGCTGGTCCACGACGTGATGGACCGCGTCGGCCGCCGGGTGCCGGTGATCGCGAAGCTCGAGAAGCCCGAGGCGATCGAGAACCTCGAGGCCGTCGTGCTGGCGTTCGACGCCGTGATGGTCGCCCGCGGTGACCTCGGCGTCGAGCTGCCGCTCGAACAGGTCCCGCTCGTTCAGAAGCGGGCGATTCAGATCGCACGTGAGAATGCGAAACCGGTGATCGTCGCCACACAGATGCTCGAGTCGATGATCGAGAACTCCCGTCCGACGCGGGCCGAGGCTTCCGACGTCGCGAACGCGGTCCTCGACGGCGCCGATGCGGTGATGCTCTCCGGTGAGACATCGGTGGGTAGCTACGTGATGGAGACGGTGCAGACCATGGCCCGGATCCTCGAAGCGGTCGAGACCGACCCCACGCGGGTGCCACCGCTCACGCATGTCCCACGCACCAAGCGCGGCGTCATTTCCTACGGTGCCCGTGACATCGGGGAGCGCCTCGACGCCAAGGCGCTGGTCGCGTTCACACAGTCCGGCGACACCGTGCGCCGCCTCGCGCGCCTGCACTCCCCGCTACCGCTGCTCGCGTTCACCCCGCTCGAAGAGGTGCGTTGCCAGTTGGCGCTGTCGTGGGGCACCGACGCGTTCCTCGTCGACCCGGTCGACTCGACCGACCAGATGTTCTTCCAGGTGGACCACGCGCTGCTGTCCCTGGGCCGCTACAACCGCGGCGACCTCGTGGTGATCGTCGCAGGATCGCCGCCCGGCACCGTAGGCTCCACCAACCTGATCCACGTTCATCGGATCGGGGAGGAAGACCACTAGGAACTGGGGAAGGATGCACGGGTGAACAACGTGCGGGCGGTGCCCGATCCAGCGAGGTCGGCCGACCTGGAGACCCTGTTGGCGCTTCTGGATCTCGAACGGGTCGGTGACGACACATTCCGCGGACGGCACCCCGACCGGGTCGGCAGTCGAACGTTCGGCGGGCAACTGGTGGCCCAGGCGTTGGTGGCGGCGGATCGGACGGTCGACGGCGACCGTCCGATCCACGCGACCAACGCCCACTTCATCCGCGGCGGCGACGTCAAGGCTCCGATCGAGTACCGGGTCGAGCGTCACCGCGACGGGCGAGCGTTCGCCAACCGCCAGGTCACTGCCTACCAGGACGGCAACGTCGTGTTCTCGATGTTCGCCGCGTTCCAGGACGGGGCCGGCGGCCTCGAACACAGCGTCGAGATGCCGCAGATCGAGCCTCCCGAGGGGCTGCCGTCCTTCGAGGACCACATCGCCGGGTACGAAGATCGGCTCCGCGGGTTCGTCGACGCGCTCAAGCCGATGCAGATGCGCTACGCGAACGATCCGACGTGGGTGCTCAAGGGAACCGGCGAACGCTTGAACCACAACCGGGTGTGGATCCGGACCGACGGCGTGCTGCCGGACGACGCGTGGGTGCACAGTGCCGCACTGGCGTACTCGTCCGACACGACGGTGCTGGACTCGATCCTCACGACCCACGGGCTGTCGTGGGGCCTGGACCGAATCGTCGCGGCGACCGTGAACCACTCGATCTGGTTCCACCGACCGTTCCGTTTCGACGAATGGGCGCTCTACGCGACGGAATCTCCGGTGGCGTCCGGTTCGCGCGGATTGGCCACCGGAAGGTTCTTCACGCGCGACGGACTGCTGATCGCGACGGTGGTCCAGGAAGGTGTGATCCGGCACTTTCCGGCGCGACGTTGATCGCGGTTCGATGCTTAGCATCGGCAGTTTCCGCCAACCGTAGATAGAATTCGGGTTCTCCTTTACGGCACGCCATCGTCGATGGGGGAGTGATGCGGAACGAACCGTTCGACTGGAACCATGAGGTGGTCGCGAGTCTGCTCTGGACATCAAGAGCGTTCGCGATCGCTTTTGTGTGTTTAGGGATCGTTGGCTACTTCCTGATCCGCTACACGCAGTGGGCACGGCAGTTCTGGATGATCTCCGGGTCCTATTTCTCGAACCGCGACAGCTGGCGAGTGTGGTTGTCGATCGCGGTGATGCTCTTCCTGACGGTGATGGGCGTGCGGGTGACGATCCTCATCTCGTATCAGGGCAACGAGATGTACACCTCGCTCCAATATGCCGCGCAAGCGTTTTCCAGCGGTGACGGCGCGGCGCTGAACGAGGCGAAATCGAGCTTCTGGCGTTCGATCGTCGTATTCACGGTGCTCGCGACGATCCATGTGGTTCGTTCCCTGCTCGACTACTACGTCGGCCAGGCTTTCGTCATTCGGTGGCGGGTCTGGCTCACCGACCGGATGACGTCGGATTGGCTCGATGACCGCGCCTACTACCGCGGCCGGTTCATCGACAAGGGCATCGACAATCCCGACCAGCGCATCGAGACCGATGTGACCGACATGACCACGATGACCCAGTCGCTCTCGATGGATCTGGTTACCGCTGTGACATCGGTGGTGGCGTTCACCAAGATTCTGTGGGATCTGTCAGGGCCGCTGACGCTGTTCGGGCTGGAAATACCTCGCGCGATGGTCGTGCTCGTCTACGTCTACATCCTGACTGCGACAGTCATCGCCTTTTGGATCGGCCGCCCGTTGATTCGACTGAACTTCTTGAACGAGCGCTTCACCGCGAACTTCCGCTACGCGCTGGTCCGCCTGCGGGACCGGGCCGAGAGCATCGCCTTCTTCCGCGGCGAAGCCGTCGAGAGGACCGGCTTGCTGGGCCGATTCGCGTCAGTGATCGCCAATGCCTGGCAGATCGTCTTCCGGACGGTGAAGTTCAATGGATTCAACCTGGGGGTCAGCCAGGTGGCGGTGGTGTTCCCGATCGTCCTCCAGGCGCCGCGATTCTTCGCCGGGGCGATCACGCTTGGTGACATCACCCAGAGCTCGACCGCGTTCGGGCAGGTGTCGGATTCACTGTCATTCTTCCGGCAGTCGTACGACGACTTCGCTGGTTACCGGGCGAGCCTGATTCGGTTGAGCGGTTTGTTGAGTGCCGACGAGCGGTCCCGCGCACTCCCGGCGGTCCGCACCGAGCACCTCGACCGAGCGGTCGAGCTGTCCGGCGTACGAGTGAACCTGCCCGACGGGCGGCCCCTCGTCGAGGGGTTGGACTTGCGCCTGACCCCCGGTGACGCGCTCTTGGTCACTGGGGCGTCAGGGAGCGGCAAGACTACGTTGTTGCGAACGCTCGCTCAGATCTGGCCCTACGCCGACGGGACGGTGCGCCGGCCCACAGGAACCAAAGCGCTGTTCCTCTCCCAGTTCCCGTATCTCCCGCTCGGTGATTTGCGTGATGCCGTGGCGTATCCGGCTCGTGCGCTCGAACTGGGCGATGATGCCATCCGAGACGTGCTGCGAAAGGTGGCGTTGGGTCACCTTGTCAATCGCCTTGACGAGCAGTCGGATTGGGCGTCCATCCTCTCTCCTGGGGAGCAGCAGCGGGTCGCGTTCGCACGCATCCTGCTGATCCGGCCACAGGTGGCGCTCCTCGACGAGGCCACCTCCGCGGTCGACGAGGGGCTCGAGTACCAGTTGTATCGGTTGGTGCGCGAGGAAGTGCCCGAGTGCATGCTCGTCAGCGTCAGTCATCGCAGCACCGTGGACCAGCATCACACGCGACGACTGGAACTGCTCGGCGGGGGGCCGTGGCGGATGTCCGAAGTCGTGGTGAACTGAGGGAAACACCGAATCAGGGTCAAGACTCCGAATCAGCCAAAGCCCGAGGGCATTTCGCGCACAGCGATCTCAGGATGCCGATGCGCGAAATGCCCTTGGCGTGGTCTCGGATGTCACAGATACTGCCCGCAGGTCGGCCAGGCACCAACCCCCTGGCCGGCGAGGATGGACTCGGCGACCTGGATCTGGGTGTCTTTGGAGTATTGGTGCGGCAGGCCGGCACCGCCGCCGTATGAGCGCCAGGTGGGCTCGCTGATCTGCAGACCGCCGTAGTAGCCGTTTCCGGTGTTGATGCTCCAGTTGCCGCTGCTCTCGCACTGTGCGACCGCGTCCCAGTTGCCAGATGCCGCATTCGCGGGTGTCACCGCGATGGTGAGCGGCGCGGCGACGAGTGCGATTGTCGCGGCAGCGGTGCCGAGCATGCGTTTGACGGTCGAATTAGACATGGGTGTGTCGTCCTCTCTGTAGTAGAGAGCGAGGGTTTTGGTACGCTTCGCGGCGTTGAAGGGTCAGCCGCAGCGTGATCCCTCGCCGTGCCCCGGAAAGGTCTTTGTGTGTCCGGTCCCGCTGGGGCAGAATCAGCGGTCTTGGAGGCGGGAAGCCGGTGCCCGGTGTGTCGAGCCGCACACGACGCTAGGACGGATCTAACATCCCGTCATCCCACAAATTTCTGGTACGGCAGTCCAGCAAATATGATGTATTCCTCATATTTTCGCAGGTGAGAGACTCGATCCCGATTGCCTTTCGAAATTTGACCTCAATCCAATGTGTGACGAAGGTCACTTCAGTGGTGTGACATGCGTCATTCCCGAACCCTCGCAAAGGGTGCGGATGGTGCCGATTCGGTGCGTCAAATGCCCCTGCGCGAGCCGAGGGCACTCGGGGTCGTCGACTGGGGGACGCAAAACGCTCCCCACTCTTCAGGAGTGGGGAGCGTAGAAGCGTGAACCGCGCGGCTCGGTCAAGCGGCGGCGATCACCGACGAGCCATGGCCGAACAGGCCCTGGTTGGCGGTGATGCCGATGCGAGCGCCGTCGACTTGACGCCCCTCGGCCTGACCACGCAACTGCCAGGTGAGCTCGCAGACCTGTGCCAGCGCCTGGGCGGGAACCGCCTCGCCGAAGCAGGCCAGACCGCCCGACGGGTTGACCGGGATGCGGCCACCGATGGTGGTCTCGCCGGCGCGTAGCAGACTCTCTGCCTCGCCGCGCTTGCACAGTCCGAGGTCTTCCATCCAGTCGAGTTCGATTGCGGTGGCGAGGTCGTAGACCTCGGCGACGTCGATGTCCTCCGGCGAGATGCCGGCCTCCTCGTACGCCGCGTGGCCGATCGACTCCTTGAACGTCAACTCGGGAGCGGGGACGGCCGACGCGGACTCCGTGGAGAAGTTCGGCATGTCCATGATGGTCTGCGGGAACGTTGGCGTCACCGTCGAGATCGCCTTGATCCGAACAGGATTGGCGATCCCCTTCCTGCGGGCGTACTCCATCGAGGTGAGGAGGACGGCGGCGCCACCGTCCGAGGTAGCGCAGATATCGAGCAGGTGCAGCGGGTCGGCGACCACCGGCGACGCGAGCACGTCTGCGACATCGACCTCCTTGCGGTAGCGCGCGTACGGGTTGCTCAGGCCGTGCTTGGCGTTCTTGACCTTGACAGCGGCGAAGTCCTCCGGGGTAGCGCCGTAGAGGTCGATGCGGCGCCGAGCGTTGAGCGCGAAGTATGCAGGGTTGGTCATGCCCATCAGGCGGAACCGTAGCCAGTCCGGATCATCCCAGCGCTCACCGGCATTCGGGGCCAGGAAGCCCTTTGGGGTGGTGTCGGCGCCGACGACGAGGGCGACGTCGGACAGGCCGGCCAGGATCCGCGCACGTGCGGTGTCGAGGGCCTGCGCACCAGTGGCGCACGCCGCGTACGACGTTGCGACGCGGGCACCGTTCCAGCCCAGGGCCTGAGCGAATGTCGCGCCGGCGACGTATCCACCGTATCCGTTGCGGACCGTTTCGCCGCCAACGATCAGATCGACGTCCTGCCAGTCGATGCCGGAGTCGGCGAGCGCGGCGCGCGCAGCGGCGACACCGTACTTGACGAAGGGGTGGCCCCACTTGCCCCAGGCGTGCATCCCGACGCCGACGACGGCCACATCGTTGTTGGTGTTCATCCCTGCGCCCCGTTCTCTGCTGCGACCGGCTTCCAACGCCAGATGCTGCGCGCTCCGGTCTCGTCCGTGTAGAGGGTCTCGACAACGAGTTCGACCTCGTTGCCCACCTTGAGGTCGCCGACACCGTATCCGTCGGCGACCTGGCCGAGGACGACGAGGCCTTCGGGCAGTTCGACCGCCGCGATCGCGAACGGAACGTAGGGATCGGCGTTCGAGATGTAAGGGGCCGGCGGCTTGTACTGCGCATCGGTGTACGACCACACCGTGCCGCGCCGTGACAGCTCGACGTCGTCGAACTCCTCGCCGGAGCAGGCCGGGTTCTTGCAGAAGGTGGTCTCCCGAGGGAAGGAGATGGTGCCGCAGGACCGGCACGAGGTGCCGATCAGGGCCGGCTCCGGCCCGGTGGTGAACCAGCCTTCGACGGCCGGTGTGGCGGTGTCGCTCATGCAAACCTCATCTGCTTGTCGAGCCTGTCCGGGCGCACCTCGGCGACCGGAATAGGAACAGGTTGCAGTATTGCATGAGTTAACTGATTCCTGGTATGCAATCCCAGTGCGCCGGACGGGCCTCCCCAGGAGGCCGGGCTTCGACCGCACTCCTGGCTCCCCGGAAGGGATCGCAGCTTGGGGCATCGGGAGTGCAATGAACAACTGACCGAAAGAGACCGACGAGTCGGTGACCTGCGTCAGCGTCCGGCTAGGACTACGAATCGCGACGCAAAAGCAAACGCTTGAAAGTGTGCCATGGTCGGCCGCCAGAGCGTTATCGTTGTTCCGACTCGTCGGAGGTGTGCTTTGCCCAGAGTGACTACCGGTCTCGAGGATCGGATGATCAGTCTGCGGGACGGTCGGTCGATGGGATTCGCCGACTACGGCCCGGCAGACGGTTTCGCTGTCATCAACGCACACGGCGGACTGTCGTGCCGTCTCGACATCAGGGCGGCGGCCCCGACAGCCGAAGCTGCTGGTATCCGACTGATATCTCCCGACCGTCCGGGGATCGGTCTGTCCGATCCGAGTCCGGGGCGCACCGTCTTGGACTGGGCGGCAGATGTGGAGCAACTGATCGATCAACTCGGCATCGATCGGGTGGGCGCGCTCGGCTGGTCGATGGGCGGCCAGTATGCCGCCGGGCTCGGCTACGCGCTGGCGTCACGGATCAGCCGGGTTGTGATCGTTGCGGGGGCACTGCCGTTGACAGAGGACGGCGTCATGGCCGGGTTGACGCGCATGGATCGCTGGTGCACACGCATATCGCAGCGTTGCCCCGCTCTGGCGACGGGCTGGTTTGGCGCGATGTCGGTCGCGGCCCGGTGCATGCCGAAACGATTCGCATGGTTGGCCGCCCGCGGGCTCGGTCCGGCGGATGCCGAAATGGTGCACACGTTCCGGCGGGACTTCGCAGCGACCCGAGGGGAGGGGTTGCGTGCGCCGGCCGGTGTCGTCGAGGAGTATCGGGCCTGGGCCCGGCCGTGGGGTTTCGCCCCCGAAGACCTAGAGGTTCCGGTGGACGTCTGGTGGGGTGACGCCGATCATCTGGTACCGAGGGAATGGCCCTCCGAACTCGCGACCCGAATCCCCAAGTCCACCTTGAATATCGGCACCGGTGGCCATTTCATGGCGCACCTGCACTATCGAGCGATACTCGACTCGTTTTCTGATGCCGCTTGACTCATCGAGCGCCGCTCGACGCCGCTGCGCAGCAGGCACAGTCACTGTCGGCCGAGGGCGCGGTGGCTGACGATGGGAGGCAGCAAGTGTCGCCCTTCCAAGCGTTCAGGCCCTCCTTGGCCGCGATGGCGGCGATGATGAGGGCCGCGATCGGGTCGGCCCAGGACCAGCCGAGGAGGCTGTTGAGCAACAGACCGACCAGCAGCACACCGGACAAGTAGCTGCACAGCAGTGTTTGCTTGGAGTCGGCGACCGCGGAGCGAGAACCGAGTTCGCGGCCAGCGTGCCGCTGTGCCCACGACAGTGCTGGCATGATCGCGAGGCTGACGGCCGCAAGGGCGATACCGACCATCGAGTGTTGTGCTTCGCCGAACCCGAACAGAGCTCGGGCGGCGTCGACGCTCACGTAGGCGGCGAGGCCGAAGAAGGAGAACGCGATGATCCGCAGCGTGATCTGCTCCCGAGCCTGCGGGTCCCTACCGGAGAACTGCCAGGCCACGGCCGCTGCCGATGACACCTCGATCACCGAGTCCAAACCGAACCCGATCAGCGCGGTCGACGACACCCGCACGCCCTCGGTGAGGGCGACCGCGGCCTCGATCACGTTGTAGCTGATGGTCGCTGCCACGAACCATCTGATCCGGCGCGACAAGACCTGCCGCCGACGGGCGGTAGGCGCGGAACCGCGCGCGGGCGTTTCGAGTTCGGCGCCCATCAGCAGCACCCGTCGGTGTCGGCCTCCGGGCAGCAGGAAGGATCGACCGCCAACACGAGCCCGATCAGATCGTCGAGCGCATGCCCTATCCTCGGGTCCGCCAACTCGTAGCGTGTCCGTCGGCCTTCCGGGGATGCGACGACCAGCCCGCACCCCCGCAGGCAGGCCAGATGATTCGACAGCGTCTGCCGGGACACCCCGATCTGCTCGGCCAACACCGATGGATACCCGGCACCGGACCGCAGGGTCAAGAGGATCTGGGTGCGCGTGGTATCCGACAGGGCATAGCCGAAGCGGGCCAACGCATCGCGATGGATCAACGTCTCCACCGTTCGATAGTACATCAAAGTCTGTATACAGAAACCGCTGAATCCATCGTTGTCGAAGATCGCGCCCTCGGCCCCACCGGGTGCAGGCAGACGTCCGGTCAGAGAACTGCTCGTTGTCGCGCAAGGCGACGGCGCCGAGCGATCAGGCGAGTGCCGACGAGTCCGTGCCACGGACTGAATAGGTAGACCAGCGCGAAGGCGATGCCTTGGGCCAGAACCACCATGCCGCCTGACGCGGTGTCGAGGTGGTAACTCGCGTACAAGCCCACCACCGAACACACAGCCGCCAGGACCGGGGCTATGACGAGCATGCGCCCGAACCGATCTGTAAGCAGGTAGGCGGTCGCGCCGGGGATGATCAACATCGCGACGATCAGTACGACGCCGACCGCCTGCAGTGCGACTACTGCGGTCAGCGCGAGCAGGCCGAGCAACGCCGCTCCGAGCAGGCGTGGACTCAGACCGATCGCGTGGGCGTGTGTCGGATCGAATGCGTACAAGGTGAAGTCCCGGCGTTTGAGTGTCAGCGCTGCGAAGACGATTGCGGCCAGGATCGCCACCTGGATCAGGTCCGAGCGTGAAACACCGAGCAGGTTTCCGAAGATGATGTGGTTCAGGTCGGTCTGGCTGGGGGTCACTGAGATCAATACGAGGCCGAGCGCGAACAGGGTCGTGAACACGATGCCGATCGCCGCGTCCTCTTTCACTCGGCTGGTGCTGTGTACGGCGCCGATCAGCGCGACCGCCAGGAGTCCGAAGATCACTGCCCCGAGCGCGAACGGTGCTCCCGCGATGTAGGCGAGCACCACCCCGGGCAGGACGGCGTGCGAGACGGCGTCGCCCATGAGGGACCATCCGATGAGCACCAGCCAGCAGGAGAGCATCGCGCACACGACCGAGGCGATCACCGTGGTGGCAAGCGCGCGGACCATGAAGTCGTAGCGCAGGGGATCGAGGAAAAAGTCGACGACAATCACCGGTGGCTCCCATCGGGCTCCATGACGTCCAGTCCGAATGCACGCGCGAGATTCTCCGGCAGCAGGACCTCGTCGCAGCTGCCGTGCATCAGCACGGTATGCATCAGCAGGACCGCTTCGTCGGCGAGTTGCGGTAGCGCATGCAGGTCGTGGGTGGACACCAGCACCGTGGCGCCACCGGCGGCCGATTCGCGCAGCAGTCGGGTGATCGTCGCCTCGCTACGTTTGTCGACCCCGGCGAACGGTTCGTCCAGCAGCAATATAGTGGCGCCCTGCGCGATGCCGCGCGCGACGAAGGCGCGCTTCTTCTGTCCGCCGGAGAGTTGACCGATCTGGCGGTCCGCCAGATCGGTCAACTCCACTCGTTCGAGAGCGTGCTCGACAGCGTCGCGATCGGCCCGGCGCGGCCGGCGCGTGAACCCCATCCGGCTGTACCGGCCCATCATCACCACGTCCCGCACGGTCAGCGGGAAGGACCAGTCCACGTCCTCGCTCTGGGGGACGTAGCCGATCACTCCGGATCCGCGTGCCGACGAGGGGGATCGACCGTCGATTGTCACGGTTCCGGTGTCTGGCTCGACCAGTCCCATGATGGTCTTGAACAGAGTCGACTTGCCGGAACCGTTCATCCCGATCAGGCCACACACGCGGCCGTGTGCGACCGTCAGGGAGACGTCCCGCAGGGCGAGGACCTCGCCGTAGTGGAAGGTGACGTCCTTCACGCGGATCGCATCCGTCACTGCCGTTGCCCTCCGTTCAGTCCCGCGATGATGGTCTCGGCGTCGTGGCGGATCAGATCCAGGTACGTCGGGACGGGCCCACCCGGTTCCGAAAGCGAGTCGACGTAGAGTGTGCCGCCGAACTCTGCTCCGGTGGCCGAAACGACCTGCTGCATCGGCGCGTCCGACACCGTCGACTCGCAGAACACAGCCGGAACCTGTTGCGTCCGAACGAACTCGATCGCCGACGCGATCTGCTTCGGCGTGGCCTGCTGCTCGGCATTGACCGCCCAGATGTACTTCTCGGTCAGCCCGGCGTCACGGGCTAGGTATGAGAAGGCGCCCTCGCAGGTCACCAGCGCGCGCTCGTTCGGTGGCAATGCACCGAGTGCGGCGACGAGGTCGTCCTGCACCTGCTGCAGTTGCCCCTTGTACGCGTCGCCGTTTGCTTCATAGGCCGACGCATTCTTCGGGTCGAGGTCGCTGAACGCGGTCACCATGTTGTCGACATAGGTCTGCACGTTGATCGGGGACATCCACGCGTGTGGATTGGGCAGCCCCGCATAGGCATCCTCGGTGATGCCAACCGGCTCGATACCCTCGCTGACGACGATGTGCGGAACGTCGAGGCCTTCGACGAACTGCGCGAACCACGCCTCCAGATTCAGGCCGTTGTCGAGGATCAGGTCGGCCCGGGACGCCTTCTTGATGTCCCCAGGGGTCGGCTCGTAGCCGTGAATCTCGGCCCCCACCTTCGTGATCGACTCGACCTGGAGATGGTCGCCGGCGACGTTGCCGGCGATGTCGGCCAGGACCGTGAACGTGGTCAGCACGACCGGCTTGTCTGCCTCACCGCCGTCGTCCGCAATCGAACAAGCAGAAAACGACAGTCCCACGGCGGCGACCAGCGCGGCGATCGATACCCGAGACCCGCGTCCCCACACAGCAAAGTTTGGCATCCCGAAATTGTATGGGTGGGATAGACGAACTATCAAATGGGGTACTTCGGTCAGCGTTGCATTCGCAGTCCCCGAGTGCCGAGGGTGTTCCCGACGCGAGTGCACACCCGAGGGGGCGCTCGGGGTGCACCGACCGCCCCTTCCCCGACGTCGATAGGTTCGACGGCCCGTCAGAGCGCCGCGCGTAGCACCGACCCGCCTCGGCGTAGTCAGCACGGGCCGCCCCCCCGCGACGCGGCCGTCTCCGGCGCTGCCGACCAGCACACCGCGGTCGGCGGTCCCCTCGAGATCGTTGGCGTAGTTCTCCCAGTACCAGCCATTACGGAGCAGCACGTGGGCGATGCCCGATTCCGCGAGCATGCGCTCGGTGGCCTGGTGCTCCTGTGCGAGTTGGAGTGTGTTGTTCGGGGCGTCAGGAATGGATGTGTACGCGACGAGACGGACGCCGGCACCCGTCGCGGCGTCGATGACGTTGGCGTGCTGCGGCACCCGACCGCCCACCTCGCTGCCCGAGATCATCAGTAGCTTGTCGACACCGGCGAACGCGGCCTCGAGTGCGGGACGGTCGAAGTAGTCGGCGGTCCGGACCTGCACCCCCAGCGTCGCGAGATCGGTTGCCTTGTCCGGGTTGCGGACGACGGCGGCGATGTCGGGTTGGCCGGTGTGCACGGTGACCCCCGTGCGTCGCACCGACGACACGCGAGGTGGCCCCGCGCGATGGGATTCGGTGGCGTAGGGCTAGGACCGCGTTCCCAGGAACTGGCCGTGTAAGCCGGCCGGGATGTGGTGGGGGACGCTGGCTCGCGCGAGCTCGCGGAGTGTGCGACCGTCGAGCACGGCGAGGAATGAGGTGCCGTGTTTGGCGTCAAGCGCAACGGTCAGTACCAGTCCGTCGTCTTCCTCTCGCGCGTCGGGTGCCGCGACGAAGACCGGCTCGCCTGGGAAGCATGCCGGTTGTTCCCAGATCGTGGTTGTGCCGTCGACGACGTCGACTTTCGCGATCCGGTCGAGGAACCGGCCCTGCGGTGAGATGCTCGTGCCCCACGTGTATCGGTAGGGACGGGTGTTCACGCGACGGTAGTTGACCCGGGGAAGCTCGAGGGGAGTATCGGCCAGGTGCTCGCTGCGCACGCTGCCGACCTGCAGGTGCACACGCCAGCGGCGCAGGGTGCCGCGTGGAATGCGCGGGTCCTCCGTGCGCAGTCGGTCGAGGTAGGTTGAGCGGATGATCTCGTCGTCGTCGTAGACGCAGGCGTCTACGACGAGTTCTGGGCCGTCCTCGAACGCGTTCACGTGGTGGAAAGCAAAGCACGGTTCCGCCTCGAAGGTCCCGCACAATGTTCCAGTGTGCCGGTCTATGACGATCAGGCGGGTGGGCCGGTCTGCGTGCCAACGGTAGTTCTCGATGAACGACTGGTTACCAAGCGCCAGGCGCAGCGGGTTCACCAGCAGCGGATGCTCAGCGAGGATCGCGTAGTGCTCGGTGAGCGCGAACGAGTGCATGTAGCCGGGCTCGCGCACGCCGATCTTCGCGATGGTGCGGTAAGTGTGGCCGTCGCGGCTCGCGTGCAGCCGGTAGGTCGTGCGCCGGCCGAAATGTACCGCATAGCTGATCATCTCGCCGGAGCGCGGATCGGCGTGTGGATGTGCGGTGACGTGATGGCCCGGAGACTTCTCCATGCCGAGGGTGGCGAGCGTCTCCGGGTCGAAAACGACCGGCATCGGCGTTTCGGTGAGCGCCAGGCATTTGTCGCCGAGGCGCACGAGATTGACGTTGGCGTTGTCGGTGAATTGTGGTGAGAACGCGGTCTGAACCCTGCCGAATATAGAGCGGCACGGATCGGTGGCGAACTCCGTGAGGCGGACTTCGCCCTCGTCCAGGGCCGCACGGCGCGCGCGTGTGTCCAGGAACCGGTTCGCGTAGGAGATGACGCCGTTGGCGAAGCCGAAGCGGTGCAGCATCGCGTGCCCATCGAACCAGTGATTGAGGGAGCGCGACCCGACCTCGTACTGTGCGGGTCCGTTGCGGATCAGCTCCCCACTCAGCCACGCGGGTATCTCACCGGTCACGGGCAGCGAGTCGATGCGCACTTCGTCGGTTAGTGACCGAAAGCAGGCGCGGTGGTCGGGTTCAGTGATCGTAGACACGGCGTGCCTTCTCTTCTGATAATTTGGATAGATCAACATATACCATCTACTTTGGACCATTGCAAATGATTCGACTGACGCCTACCTCTTACGTCGTCCTCGGACTCGTCGAGTCCAGCGGCGAGGCAACCCCGTATGAACTCAAGCAGCAGGTGGCCGCCGGTGTCGGCAACTTCTGGTCGCTGCAGCACGCGCAGGTGTACGGGGAGCCGGAGCGCCTCGCCGGCGCCGGCTATTTGGAGGAGCACCGCGAGGAGAGTGGCCGCCGACGCAAGCGCTACAGGCTCACCGACAGTGGCCGCGAAGCACTTGCCGCCTGGCGTGAGGAGAAGACAAGCGCCCTCTCGGAGTTGCGCGACCTGGGGCTGTTGAAGCTGTACTTCGGCGCCGACCCACACACGCTCGCCGTGGCGCAGCTTGCCGCGCACCGCGAGAAGCTCGCCGAGTACGAGCGCATCGCCGCGGCGGAACCCGACCCTATTTCTTTCGGCCCTCGCATGGCGCTGGAAGCCGGCATCGGGCATGAACGGGAGTGGGTCGAGTTCTGGGAGCGGGTCGCGGAGGAGGCGCCGAAACGCGCTTAAGCTTGGCCACTGCTGCACAGGCCAATTCAGGGCCGTCGTCGCAGCGCAGTACCGCTGGATAGGTACCGCGTTGGGCGGAGATCGAGATACGGCACGATCACCAAACCGTCACTGCCGCGGGCTGCAGAGAGCGTCAGCCGCGACAACGCGTCGTGATCGACGCCCAACATCGCCCGCGCCTGCGACGACTCTGCCGGCGCAGCCCGACGGGTCACATCGAGGTCTGGGCCGGGTTGCTTGAAGGAACCACTGGTGACGCATCATCGGCGCCACTCCTCCAACTGTGCGATTGCCGTGTTCACTAGAGCGATAGCTTCGTCCCGGTTGACACGCGACAGGACGAGGGCGCTGACGGACAGTGACGTCAGCACTCGGGCACGGTGCTCGAGGACGGCGGCGGGCATGTCCTGGTCGACGGCGCGAAGGGCGTGGGTGAGTGCGGCGAAGAGCTCTTGCCGGTACGCGTCGACCACGCGACGCTGGGTGTCGTCGTGGGCCGCGAAGCCGGTGGCACTGTTGAGGAGCAGGCAGCCGCGTCCGGAACATTCGTCGGTGAGCGCGTCCGCAAGATCCCGGTAGTAGTGGACGGCATCATCCGGGTGGGAGGGTTCGTCGGTCAGTATGCGAAGCCGAGGGCGGACCACGCCGTCGAGATAGTCTTCTACGGCCGCGTCGAAGAGTCCGCGCTTGTTGGTGAACGCGTTATAGAGACTCGAGCGATTCAGTCCGGTTACGCGCTCGATATCGGGTATTGACGTGGCCTCGAAGCCCTTGTCCCAGAACAGGTTACGAACCTTGCCGATCACTTCGGCAGTATCGAAGTCCTGTGTTCGGGGCATGACGATCCTCACTCCTAGTTGTGAAACGGCCGTTTCAGTATATATTGAAACAGGCAGTTCAGAAAGAGAAGCATCGAAAGGAAGTACCGTGACCTCCAGCACTCAGATTCAGTTGATCAACCGGCCGGTGGGGTGGCCGACCCAGGACGACTTCCGCACGGTCGCCGTCGACTTGCCCGACCTAGCACCCGATCAGGTGCGTGTGGTCAACGAGTACACCTCCGTCGATCCCTACATGCGCGGACGGATGAACGAAGGGGAGTCATACATTCCGCCGTTCGCATTGGGGGAGACGATGACCGGCGGCGCCATCGGGCGTGTCGTCGAATCCACTGCCGCCACTCATCCCGTCGGTTCGGTCGTCATGCACGAGCTCGGTTGGCGAGACGTCGCGCAGGGCGATGCGTCGGCGTTCCGCGTCGTAGAGGAGATTCCGGGCGTGCCGATCTCCGCATACCTGGGGATCCTCGGGCTCACCGGTCTGACGGCGTATGTCGGACTGATGCACATCGCGCATCTGAAGCCCGGCGACTCCGTCTTCGTCTCCGGTGCTGCCGGTGCGGTAGGAACGGCGGCCGGACAGATTGCCAGGCTGGAGGGCGCCTCTCGCGTGATCGGATCCGCCGGAAGTGCGGAGAAGGTTGCGCTTCTCACCGAGAAGTACGGCTACGCTGCCGCCTTCGACTACAAGCAGGCGCCGGTGCGTGAGCAGTTGGCGTCGATCGCCGGCGAGGGCATTGATGTCTACTTCGACAACGTCGGCGGTGATCACTTGGAGGCTGCGCTCGACGTTCTACGCCCAGGCGGCCGTGCCGCGATTTGCGGCGCCATCTCCATGTACAACGCTACCGACCGCACGCCGGGCCCCGACAACATGGGGAACATCATCGTCCGGAGCCTCACCCTCCAGGGCTTCACGCTCGGCAACTACACGCACCTCTTCCCCGAGTTCGTCGCCAAGATGGGCCCATGGCTGGCGTCCGGCGAGGTGGTCCACGACGAGACCATCGTCGATGGCATCGAGAACTCGGTCGACGCGTTCCTCCAACTGATGCGCGGCGCGAACGTGGGGAAGATGCTCGTCCGCGTGTCCTGATCGGTCACGAGTCGGTGGGGTGGCGGACCTCGGAATATCGCTGGCGCACAGCGGGTGCCGGGTCCGCCCCCGAACTCAGTCGACGCGTTCCTCCAGGTCATGAGGGGCGCCAATGTTGAGGCGATGCTCGTCCGGTCCTGATCTGTCAGGAATGGGTGAGATCGCGGACCTCGGAGTACCGCTCACGTACAGCAGGTGCCGGGTCCGCTTCGTACCGGTCGGCCAGCACCCGGCTCCAGTCGGGCGGTTCCGCGGCACCTGCGAGTGCCCAGGCGGCCTGCCGCCCGGCGCCGATGGCGGCATACTCCGCAGGTCGCGGCACCAGTACCGGTGCCCCGAAGACAGTTGGAGCCAGTTCGCACAGTGCTCGCGACCGAGCGCCGCCACCGACCAAGAGTATGCGCCGCACCGGCACACTCTGGGCAGCCAGGTGGTCGATGCCTTCCGCGAGGCCACACAGCAGTCCCTCGATCGCGGCGCGCGCGAGGTGTGCGGGTGTCGAGTTGGCCAGGCGCAGCCCCTGGACCGACGCTGTGGCACGGGGGCGATTGGGAGTGCGTTCGCCCTCGAAGTGTGGCACCATCACCAAACCGTCACTGCCGCAGGGCGCAGAGAGCGCCAGCCGCGACAACTCGTCGTGATCGACACCGCTGACACGACACCCGACGTTCCCACCGAAACGACGACGTCACCCTCCCTGGCAGCGAGAGCGAGTGCGGCGGCCGCGTTGTCACCGGTGCCCGGGCCCAGTACCGCACCCGATCGGGTTTCCCCGATCTGCTCGGCGGGTCCAGCCACCCGCGGCAGCTGAACCGTGCGCCCTCTCGAGGCAAGCGAGAGCAGATCGAAACGGTAGAAATCCGTTTCGGCAGAAAAGTATCCGGTACCACTGGCATCGCCGCGATCCGTGGACAGTGTGGTCGGATCTCGGCCGCCGGCGAGTTGCCAACCGAGCCAGTCGTGCGGCAGGCACACTGCGGCTGTTCGGTCGGCGTTCTCCGGTTCGAAATCGGCGAGCCAGCGCAATTTGCTGACCGTGATCGCTGCGACTGGCACGACACCGACTGCCTCCGCCCACGAATCGGGTCCGCCGAGGTCGTCGACCAACTCCGCTGCAGCGCCGGCAGAACGAGTGTCGTTCCACAACAATGCTGGACGCACGACGGACGAGGCGTCGTCGAGACACGCCATTCCGTGTTGTTGTGCTGCGACGGACACTGCTGCGACATCGTCCGATCCGCCCGCCGCGGCAATCGCGGTGTCGAGAGCTTTCGCCCATTCCTGCGGTGCGACCTCGGTGTGATCCGGATGCGACGCCCGACCCTCACGAGCGATCTCGCCGGTGGAGGACTCGCAAACGATCACCTTGCACGACTGCGTCGACGAGTCGATACCTGCGACGAGGGTCATCGTGAACTAGTCACTGGTTCGAGTGCTTCACCAGTCGGAAGAACGGCGCACGGTCGCGCCACGGCTCGGCGTCGTCGAACCTCGGCACTGTCTCGGAGTTGAGTTGCACCGGCGTGTTCTCATTCCTGCACGCGAACGACGGCCTTGAGACTGCCGGGTATCCGGTCTGCGTTCAGCGCTTGCTCCGCTTCGGCGAGCGGAAATCGTTTGGTGACCATGGAATCGAGGTCGACCCGCCCGGACCGTTCGAGGGAGATCGCCGCCTGCCAAGTGTTGGCGTAGCGGAATACTCCGGTCAGCAACAATTCCCGGTGCTGGATTATGTGGACCGGTAGTGTCATTTCGTCGGCGCCCATACCGACAAGGACGACTGTGCCCGCGGGCCGGACGGCTTCGATTCCCGCCGTTACAGCGCTGGGGGCGCCGGAAGCGTCGATGAAGGCGTCCACGTGGAGCCCGGCGACATCCTGCTCGCGCGGATCCAGGACAGCAGTGGCCCCGAATTTCGTTGCCATTTCACGCCGCACGGGATCGAGATCCGTGACGATGACCTCGGTGGCCCCGAAGGCGAGAGCGGATTGCAATGTGGCGATGCCGATCGGTCCCGCACCCGCGACCAGAACGCGGGAACCGGCCGTTACACCGGCCTTCCTGTTGGCAGCGATCGCCACTGACAAGGGCTCGCAAAGAGCCGCCGCGTCGTCGGACATGTCCTCCGGGATTGCATGCGCGAATCCCGACCCGATAGTCACGTACTCGGCCAGCGCCCCGTCGAACGGTGGCGCCGCAAAGAACTGCATGTGCGGGCAGAGGTGGTAGAGACCTCGCCGGGATTCCTCGCTCGCAGGGTCGGGCCGCTGTGGTTCGATAGAAACCCTTTGCCCGATTCTGTCGGCGGACACGTCGGCGCCGACGGCGACGATGGTGCCCGACGATTCATGGCCCAGAACGAGCGGCTGATCGACCACGAAGTCGCCGATGCGGCCCTCGCGGTAGAAGTGAGTGTCGGACCCGCAGATCCCCACCGATGCCACTTTCACCAAGACATCGCCGGGACCTGGGCTCGGGACGACGCGTTCTTCCATCTCGATTCGACCCGGTTCGACGAGCACGCTCGCCCGCATCTTCGAGGGGATATTCGCGGGAGTTGTTGCGTGGATCACAGGCCGATGCTAGCGCTGCTGAGTGGATGATCGCACCGTCAGGATTTGCTCACTGATTCTCTCGGCTCAGGCAACACAGCGCTGCTGGTGCCAACGACGAAGATCTCCAGGTTGCCGCCCGCAGCCTCTACTTCGTTGAGATGGACGATCATGGGAACGGCACGGATAAGGATACCGTTCGGTTTCTCCATGCTGTAGTCGATCGCTCCGAGCCGATAGACATCCTCGATGGCGATCGTCGTAGTCAGCCTCGAGGCACCGGTCTCGGGCGTGGGTTCTACCTCTCGGTGCCTTCATCGGCACGGCCCGGGCACGAGCGGTTGAGCAGGACTTTGAGAACGATGAACGATAGGAGACCGAGGATGATGACCGATAGGAGTTTCTTGATGTGGGTCGCACGTTCCGACGCCAGCGTCGCGGGAGTCTGGCGCCGTGCGGCCTCATCGTGGGCACTGTCCCGAGCCGTCGTCAGATCCCGCTCTCGAGACCTCTCGTAGCTGTCGAACGCGGCCACGTCGTCGTCGGGTTGGGCCCGCGTCCCGGTGTTCGAGCGACCAGTTGGGCGCTCACTCGTCTCGGGGCGTTCCGACGGCTGGTCGGCCAGAAACCCTGCAGCGACAAGGTCCGCCTTGGGGATCTGCCAGTGACCCTCGTCGTTCTTCACCGCGTTGGGGAAGTGCCCAGCTCTCAGCGCCCGCTGAATAGCAGCTCGACTGACCCCGCAACTCCTGGCGGCTCCGGCCGCTGTGTGCATCTCTTGTGCTTGTGGCTCGGACCCAGAGTAGGAACCGTTCCTGTCTAAAGTCATGGTCGCGATGATGCCCGATTTACCCCGTTCCGGGCGCCCGACACGCTGAATCCCCGTCTTCAAAGTGTGTCTTCTACCTGCATCTTTGCATCTACGTGATCTGAGAGCGCCCGCCCCGCTGTCGCGGGCTCGAAGGTTTAGAGGTGCTGTTGGAGGTTCGCCGTGCTGACCCTCGTCAATTCATAGACTGAAAACCACTGCGGGACAACGGAGTGCAGCGCTGTAGTTCTGGGAGCACGGGCGGCATCTCAGGCACTCGGGCACACCGACGTGCTGAGGACGCATCAGCGCTGCTGGCCACGCCTGCAGGCGGGCGCTGTGAAAGCGTTCGCTGAATTGCTGGGGCAATCGCGGGAGTACAGACCGGCCGAGTGGATCTCACAGTCTCGGGACCGTGAGGTTGCCGTTGCCATCATGACGTACCTGAGCTCGGTAAAGGTACGACTTGTGCCCTCGGTGAGACTCGAACTCACACTGTACGGGTTTTGAATCCGTTTCCTCTGCCAATTGGGATACGAGGGCGTGCGGGTTAACACTCTAGAAGATCACGAGGCGCAGTCAAAACCACCGGTACCCTCGAAGCGTTCGCGCCCTGATCGGCGGGCGCCGACTCGAGGAGTGATGTGGCCATGAACGCGACCCCCGCGCAGGGGACAGAACCCAAGTCGCGGCGCGTGGTGGTGGCGGAGGACGAGGCACTCATACGGTTGGACCTCGTCGAGATGCTCCGTGAGGAAGGCTACGACGTCGTCGGTGAGGCCGATGACGGTCAGCGTGCCGTCGAGTTGGCAGAGGAGTTGCGCCCGGACCTTGTGATCATGGACGTCAAGATGCCGCGCCGTGACGGGATCGACGCGGCGTCCGAGATCGCTGCGAAAAGGATTGCGCCCGTGGTGATCCTGACTGCCTTCAGCCAGCGTGATCTGGTCGAGCGGGCTCGTGACGCCGGGGCGATGGCGTACCTCGTCAAGCCGTTCTCCAAGGCAGACCTGGTGCCGGCGGTGGAGTTGGCGGCGAGCCGGTTCACGGAGATCGCCTTGCTCGAGCGGGAGGTCGCCAGCCTTTCCTCGCGGCTCGAGACCCGTAAGGTCATCGAGCGGGCCAAGGGCATGCTCATGCAGTCGCAGGGGCTGAGCGAGCCGGAGGCGTTCAAGTGGATTCAACGGGCCGCGATGGATCGCCGGACGACCATGAAGGCCGTCGCCGAGGTCGTCCTCGACACCCTGGGCGGCGGCAGCGCGCGCGAGTGAGCGTGCAGCAGCGGTCCGAGGGGCCGACGCGCGGGGATCAAGCACGTATCTGTCGGCTCGGCTACCTAGACTGGGCAACCGTGAGCCCCGCAACTACATCCTCGTCCACCGCCTCCGCAACTACCGACGTGTCCGGTTCCGGCCGGCCGACGCTGCTGCTCCTGGACGGACATTCGCTCGCGTACCGAGCGTTCTACGCCCTCCCGGCCGAGAACTTCAAGACGCAGAGCGGGCAGACGACCAACGCGGTCTACGGGTTCACCTCGATGCTGATCAACCTGCTGCGCGACGAGGGGCCGACGCACATTGCGGCGGCGTTCGACGTCTCCCGGCAGACATTCCGCGCCGAGGCGTACCCCGAGTACAAGGCGAACCGCAGCAAGACCCCGGACGAGTTCAAGGGGCAGGTCGAAATCACCAAGGACGTCCTCGGGGCCATGGGCATACCGGTGATGGCGATAGAGGGTTACGAGGCTGACGACATCATTGCGACGCTCACCACGCAGGCCACCGCCGGCGGCTATCGAGTGCTCGTCGTGACCGGAGACCGGGACTCGCTGCAACTCGTCAGCGACGACGTCACTGTCCTGTACCCACGCAAGGGCGTCTCCGACCTCACCCGTTTCACCCCTGAGGCGGTCGAGGCCAAGTACGGGCTCACACCACAGCAGTACCCCGACTACGCCGCGCTGCGCGGAGACCCGAGCGACAACCTGCCCGGAATCCCCGGCGTCGGCGAGAAGACCGCCGCCAAGTGGATCCGCGAATTCGGCTCGCTCGAGAACCTCGTCGACGGTATCGACAAGGTGCGCGGCAAGGTCGGTGACGCGCTGCGCGCCAACCTGAACAGCGTGGTACTCAACCGACAGCTCACCGAGATGGTGCGCGATGTTCCTGTGCCGTACACGCCGGACCAGTTGGCCCTTGCACCATGGGACCGCGAACGCATCCACGCGCTGTTCGACGACCTCGAGTTCAAGGTCTTGCGTGACCGGCTGTTCGCGACACTCAGCTCTGCGGAACCGGAGGCCGAGGAAGGTTTCGAGGTGCGCGGACGCGCGCTGGCACCCGGTGAGGTAGCGGAGTGGATCGCCGCACACGCTACGACGGGGGAGCGGCACGGTCTGTCGGTCGTCGGCACCGGCGCGCCGTACGGTGGCGACGTCACGGCTGTCGCGATCGCCGCGTCCGACGGCGAGGGCGCCTACATAAGCACCACCGCGGTGACCCCGGAGGACGAGGCCGCGCTCGTGGCGTGGTTTGCCGACCCACAGCAACCCAAGGCGCTGCACGAGGCCAAGCGGGCGATGCACGCGCTGTGGGGCCGCGGCTGGACACTCGAGGGCCTGACCAGCGACACCGCCCTCGCGGCGTACCTCGTGCGCCCGGGGCAGCGCAGCTTCAATCTCGACGACCTGTCGTTGCGCTACCTCAAGCGCGAGCTACGTGTGGAAGAGTCTGGGCAGCAACAGCTTTCGCTGCTCGATGAGGAGGATGCCGCAGATGCGCAGGCGGCCGAAGGCGAAATCCTGCGCGCCCAGGCCGTGCTCGACCTCGCCGCTGCACTCGACACAGAACTCGCCGACATCGCCGCCACCGGTCTGCTCGCCGACATGGAGTTGCCACTACTTGCGGTGCTGGCCCAGCTCGAGGCGACGGGCATCGCGGTCGATGCCAGCCACCTGCGTGATCTGCAGTCGATGTTTGCGGCCCGGGTCGCCGACGCAGCGAATCGCGCGTACGAGGTGATCGGCAAGCAGATCAACCTCGGCTCGCCCAAGCAGTTGCAGGTGGTGTTGTTCGACGAGCTCGACATGCCCAAGACCAAGAAGACGAAGACCGGGTACACCACCGACGCCGACGCGCTGCAGTCGTTGTTCGAGAAGACCCAGCACCCGTTCCTCGAGCACCTGCTCGCGCACCGCGACGCGACGCGCCTCAAGGTCACTGTGGACGGCCTGCTCAAGACCGTCGCCGACGACAACCGGATCCACACCACGTTCAACCAGACCGTGGCGGCCACCGGTCGGCTGTCGTCGACAGAGCCGAACCTGCAGAACATCCCAGTGCGTACCGACGCGGGCCGGCAGATCCGCGACGGCTTCGTCGTCGGAGAGGGCTTCGAGACCCTCCTCACCGCGGACTACAGTCAGATCGAGATGCGCATCATGGCGCACCTCTCGCGTGACGAAGGCCTGATCGAGGCCTTCAACACCGGGGAGGATCTGCACAGCTTCGTTGGCTCACGCGCATTCGGGGTGCCGATCGAGGAGGTGACGCCGGAACTTCGCCGCCGGGTCAAGGCGATGTCGTACGGCCTGGCCTACGGTCTCAGCGCGTTCGGGCTCGCCGCTCAGCTCAAGATCTCCACCGAGGAAGCCCGTGAGCAGATGGACGCGTACTTCGCCCGCTTCGGTGGTGTCCGCGACTACCTGCGCGAGGTCGTCGAACGCGCGCGCAAGGTCGGGTACACGGAGACACTGTTCGGTCGCCGGCGCTACCTGCCCGACCTCAACAGCGACAACCGGCAGCGCCGAGAGGTTGCCGAACGGGCCGCACTCAATGCGCCCATCCAGGGCACGGCAGCCGACATCATCAAAGTCGCGATGATCGACGTCCAGCGGGCCCTGCGGCACGCCGAGCTCGAGTCGCGGATGCTGTTGCAGGTCCACGACGAGCTCGTGCTCGAGGTCGCCACCGGTGAACGCGACCAGGTGGAGCAGCTGGTCCTGGACAAGATGGCGTCCGCGATCGAATTGTCCGTACCGCTCGAGGTGTCCGTCGGCACCGGCCGCAGCTGGGACGCCGCCGCGCACTGAAGTGCGCGGGGCGTCTCCCTGGGTACTGCCGTACGGGGCGGGGGTCGCTCAGCTGCCGGACGGAGCCTGAGCGATCTGCTTGCGAACCTCGTCCATGTCGAGGGCCCTGACCTGACCGATCAGGTCCTCCAGGGCGGCGGGCGGCAGGGCGCCGGCCTGGTTGAACACGAGCACACCCTCACGGAACGCCATGATCGTCGGAATCGATCGGATGCCGGCTCCAGCCGCAAGCTCCGCCTCGGCTTCGGTGTCGACCTTGCCGTGGACAACGTCGGTGTGCTTGTCCGAGGACGACTCGAAAGTCGGGGCGAAGGAGCGACACGGGCCGCACCAGGATGCCCAGAAATCGACAAGCACAATGTCGTGGTCTTCGATGGTCTGCTTGAAGTTCTGCTGGGTCAGGGTCTGGGTAGCCACAAGGGTCCTTTCTGTGGATCCGATCGGACGTGGATCTGATCGGACGCGGTGTCCGCCAGTCGGTCGGACGTCTGGTCGGTTGGCCATTGCAACGTTCCCATGCACGAATCTCTTCCCCGGGAAGCTCTCGGGAGAAACCAAGGTCACGGGCATCGGGTGATCCGCCACTCCCGCTTGGCGTCCGAATCCCAACGTCGGACGCCGTCGGAGGTCCCGACCACGTCGCGGTTGCCTGCGCGAGTGACCACCACTGCGGTGCCGAGATCGCTCGCCTGGATGCGCCGGGACAGTGTCACGTGGGGCGTCCACTCGCCGGGCATGATGTGCGGGGGAACACCCTCGCAGTCCATCATCAGCTCGTAGACGATCCGCTGGAGTGTCAACAGCTCGGTGGTGGGCACGACCAGTCGGGCGAGGGTAAGGCGGCGGCCTCCGAACACGACCACGCCGCCCAAGCGGATCGGCAGCGGCCCGCACGGAAGTTCCCGAGCGAGCGCGTCGTCGACGTCGGGCGGAATGTGACTGGCGACCCCGAGCGTGACGTGCGGGCGGTTGGACTCGGCCGTGATGCGATCCTGGCTGGGCAGACGCGCCTTCGACAGCCGACGCCACTCGGCTCGCACGGTCGCGTCGACAACGCTGTCGAGCAGCAACTCCACGGACTGGACCATCGTCAGCAATGATGGTCCGATGGGGAGCGCGAGTACAGGAAATTTGCCGAATCCGCGGATCGGTCTGCTGCTTGGCGACGGGATCGGACGCGAAATCGTGCCGGCCGCCCGGGACGTCGTCGATGCTGCGGTCGCCGCGGTGGGGTTGCCGGACGTCGAGTGGGTGCCGCTTCCCATCGGATTCGAGGCCATTTCGACCTACGGCACTCCTACACCCGAGCACACGCTTGTTGCACTCGCCGAACTCGATTCGTGGATCCTCGGCCCACACGACAGTGCCGCGTATCCCGAGCCCTTCCAGATGCAGCTCACTCCGGGCGGCACAATCCGTAAACGCTTCGACCTCTACGCGAACATCAGACCGGCGCGCGCTTTGTCCGGAACGCAGGCCGTGTCACCGCAGATGGATCTGGTCATCGTTCGGGAGAACACCGAGGGGTTCTACGCAGACCGCAACATGTTCGTCGGCAGCGGCGAATTCATGCCGACTCCGGACGTTGCCATGGCGGTGGGCGTCGTAACCCGGCAGGCGTGCGAACGCATCGCTCGGGCCGCGTTCGACCTCGCACGCCGTCGACGCAAGCGGGTGACGGTTGTGCACAAGGCCAACGTGCTCTCGACGACGACCGGACTGTTCCGCGACGTGTGCCGAGACGTCGGCCAGAACTATCCCGACGTCGTCGTCGACGACGAGCACGTTGACGCGATGGCCGCGTACCTGGTCCGACGCGGCGAGGACTTCGACGTGATCGTCACCGAGAACATGTTCGGCGACATCCTCTCCGACCTCGCCGGTGAACTGTCCGGCTCGCTCGGAATGGCAGCGTCCATCAACGCATCCGAAACGAAGGCTATGGCGCAGGCCGCGCATGGAGCGGCGCCCGACATCTCCGGACGAAATCGCGCCAACCCGACAGCGCTAATCATGTCGGCGGCGATGCTCCTCGAATGGCTAGGCGCAGCCCGCGAAGAGGCCGGGTTCGGTGCCGCGGCTGCGCGGATCCGCAGCGCGGTGGAACGGACGATCGAGGCCGGCGTCGCCACCGCCGACCTCGGTGGGCTGGCGTCGACGGGAGAATTCACCGAGTCCGTGATCGCCCGGGTGTTCCGGCGATGAACTCGAAGGACCGAACACCCAGAACGATGAAGGCGGGCAGCTTGTCCAGCCGCTGAGCTGGCGAGCCAGTAGGGTTTCCCTGAGTCGGCCGTTCGGCGACGTAGGGAGCACGGGCGATGTCCGGACCAGGCGCAGGTGTACGACCTGATGCGCGCAGGCACTTCCTCCGCGCGGCTGTGGCGACGCTGCTGGCCCTCATCATGTTCAGTGCCGCGGGGTGCGTCGTCAACAACGAGGGACTGGTGCCGGTGGTCGTCGGCGTCGACGTCCACCGCGTCGACTCGATTGCCGATCAGCTTCCGCCGCAGATCGCTGCGTCCGGCCGACTCCTCGTCGGAACCAACCCTCCCTACGCACCCAACGAGTTCAAAGACGAAGACGGGACGATAGTCGGTTTCGACGTCGACCTGATGAACGCGGTCGGTCAGGTTCTCGGGCTCACTATCGAACTCAGGGAAGCCGACTTCGACAAGATCATCCCCGCGGTCCAGGCCGGGACGTTCAACGTGGGGGCGTCGTCGTTTACCGACACGCTCGAGCGCGAGGAGTCGGTGGACTTCGTCACCTACTACAGCGCCGGTGTGCTGTGGGCCCAGCGGCCCGACGACGACATCGATCCCAGCAACGCGTGCGGGCTGCGGGTGGGGGTCCAGACCACCACGATCGAGGACATCGAGGAAGTGCCGGCCAAGAGCGCCGCGTGCGTCGCCGCCGGCAAGCCCCCGATCGAGAAGATCAAGTACGACAGCCAGGATGAGGTGGCCAACGCACTGATCCTGGGCCGGATCGACGCTTTGTCCGCGGACTCTCCCGTGACCGCCTACGCGATCAGCCGCAGTGACGGCCGGATCGTGCCTGCCGGTGAGGTGTTCGACTCGGCGCCGTACGGCTGGGTGGTAGCGAAGGGTTCGCCGCTGGCTCCGGTGCTCCAGCAAGCGATGCAGTTTCTGATCGACGGTGGCCAGTACCAGGCGATCGCCGAAGCGTGGGGTGTCGAGGCGGGGGTGATCGAGACTTCGGTAATCAACGGCGCGACGAGCTGAGGCCGGGAGAGGCGGAAAGCCATGTCACACAAAGAGAGCCGCTCTTCAGAGGTTTCGACGGAACCCGAGCCGGAGCCGATCGAGGCCGTCCCGCTGAGGCATCCCGGCCGGTGGGTCGCCGCGGCGATCGTGCTTGTGTTGTTAGGGCTGTTCGTCTACGGGGCCGCAACAAACGAGGCGTTCCGCTGGGACATTTACGGCCAGTACCTCTTCGACAGACGGATCACGGAAGCGGCATGGGTGACGATCCAGCTGACGGTGCTGTCCATGACGATCGCCGTCGTGCTCGGCGTGGTGCTGGCGATCATGCGTATGTCTCCGAATCCGGTGCTCCGCGCAGCGGCCTGGGTGTACCTGTGGGTGTTCCGCGGCACGCCGGTGTACGTCCAGTTGGTGTTCTGGGGACTGTTCACTTCGATATACCAGACACTGGACCTCGGGATACCGTTCGTGTATCAGTTCGCGCACATCGAGCTGCACGGTCTCCACGAGGCGTTCTTGTTCGCGGTGATCGGTCTCGGTCTCAACGAGGCCGCCTACATGGCCGAGATCGTCCGGGCCGGCGTCAGTTCGGTGAGCGAGGGTCAGACCGAGGCGTCGAGGGCGCTGGGCATGTCGTGGGCGCAGACGATGCGTCGTACAGTCCTGCCGCAGGCCATGCGCGTGATCATTCCTCCCACCGGCAATGAGCTGATCGGTTTGCTCAAGACCACGTCGCTGGTGTCGGCCGTCCCTTACACCCTGGAGTTGTACGGCCGGGCGCGAGACATCTCGGGCGCGAACTTCCAGCCCATCCCGCTGTTGCTCGTCGCCGCCACTTGGTACCTGGCGATCACGAGCGTTCTGATGATCGGTCAGCACTACCTCGAGCGGTACTACTCGAAGGGGGTCTCGCGGAAGCTGACCTCGCGGCAGCTGCAGGCCCTCGCGGACGCGGAGGGCCGGCCCCTCGTCATCGAGCCGGACACACCGGGAGGAGAACGGGAATGACGCCGATGCTCCAGGCCGATCGGGTGTGCAAGAACTACGGTGCCCTGCAGGTGTTGCGGGGAGTCTCGCTCGAAGTCGAGCGCGGGCAGGTGCTTTGCTTGGTAGGCCCTTCCGGATCTGGAAAGTCGACCTTCCTGCGCTGCATCAACCACCTCGAGCGCTTCAATGCCGGCAGATTGTATGTAGACGGCAAACTGGTCGGCTATGCCGAGCACAGCGGCAAGCTCCACGAGCTGACCTCCCGGGCGGCGGCGCGTCAGCGCCGCGAGATCGGAATGGTTTTCCAGCACTTCAACCTCTTTCCCCACCGCACCGCGCTGGAGAACATCATCGAAGCGCCCATCCTCGTCAAGAAGGTCCCGCGGGCAAAGGCCGTCGACCGCGCGCGTGAGCTCCTCCGCCGGGTGGGTCTGGTCGACAAGGCCGATGCGTATCCGGCGCAGCTGTCCGGTGGGCAGCAGCAGCGGGTCGCCATTGCCCGTGCGCTCGCCATGGACCCGAAGCTCATGCTGTTCGACGAGCCCACCTCGGCGCTCGATCCCGAACTCGTCGGTGAGGTGCTGGGAGTGATGAAGCAACTCGCGCAGGAAGGTATGACGATGGTCGTGGTCACCCACGAGATCGGATTCGCGCGCGAGGTCGCCGATCAGTTGGTGTTCATGGATGCCGGTGTGGTCGTCGAGTCGGGAGAACCTCGGGAGTTGCTGGCCAATCCCCAACAGGATCGAACCAAGGCGTTCCTTTCCACACTGCTCTGACCTGCTCCGGAGCTGACTCCACTTTGCTCCTGCCCGGGGTTGGCCGCGGGGTCAGTCGGGCTTGCGGGTGACGAAGATCGCGGTCCCCGGGAACAGTTGGCCGCGCAGCGGACTCCACTGGCCCCACTCTCGGTCGAGCCATTCGGGCCACTCCGGCTCGACGATGTCGCGCACCTCGAGTCCGGCTGCGACTGCCTCTCGGACACGGTCGCCGATCGTTCGGTGGTGTTCGACGTAGGTTGGAACGCCGTCGTCGTCGATCTCGACGTACGGCGTGCGGTCGAAGTAGGGCAGTGTCGCGGTCAGGCCCCGTGATCCAGGGTCATCCGGGAAGATCCAGCGGATCGGATGATTCACCGCGAACACCCACGATCCGCCCGGTCGCAGCACCCGCGCTACCTCCCGCATCAGCTGTGCGGAGTTCGCAACGAACGGAACGGCACCAAAAGCCGAACACACCAAATCGAAGCTTGTGTCCGTGAAGGGCAGCGCCTCGGCGCCGGCCTGGACGAGGGGGACTCTCGGGCCACCCCGTTCCATCGCTGCGACACCTCGCTCGAGCATCGCCATCGAGATGTCGAGTCCGACGACGTCGGCGCCTTCGGTGGCCAGCCAGCGCGCGCACGGGGCCGATCCGCAGCCGACCTCGAGGACCCTCTTGCCGGCCACCTCGCCGAGCAGGCGGACGTCGCCCTCGTGGAGGCCCTCCGGGCACCACACGAACTCGCCGTCCGTCGAGTCGACGCCGAGGAACTCGCCGTGGGTGCGGTGGTAGTCGTCGGCGTCGGCGTCCCACCAGGCCCGACTGGCGCGCTCACTGGCCTCTGTTCCGATCCGCGTTCGGCTCACACCGCTCGTGCCCAGAGCGAAGACGGCGGCAGCGTGACGATCGTCGGACATGGTGGCCAAGAGTAGACCGGGGTTGGGTTTGCCCAGCTAGCCCGCGGTCACGTACCCTGTGGGACGCGAGTGTCTTCGACGCAGTTTCTCGATGCTGCGACCCGACACAGTATCTCGATGCGGCTCCTCGTTGGCCGGTGTGCAGGCCGCGAGGATTGCGCGGGGTCTGTGGGTGGGGCGTGCGGGGGCTGCGGAGGGGCCTCGTAGCGGGTCAGATGACCAGACGACTGCGGAAGAACACCGTGTTCGGAGGTCCTTCGGCCCGCGTATCTGACAGAAGACCAACCCGACTTTCAACCTGTCCGGAGCAACCCAACACATGCCCTCCAACACCGTGACCTCGCCGCAGGTAGCCGTCAACGACATCGGCTCCGCCGAGGACTTCCTCGCCGCCATCGACGCCACGATCAAGTACTTCAACGATGGCGACATCGTGGAAGGCACGATCGTCAAGGTCGATCGTGACGAGGTCCTTCTCGACATCGGTTACAAGACCGAAGGCGTCATTCCTTCCCGCGAGCTCTCCATCAAGCATGACATCGACCCCAACGAGGTCGTCTCCGTCGGCGATGAGGTCGAAGCCCTGGTCCTCACCAAGGAGGACAAAGAAGGCCGCCTGATCCTGTCGAAGAAGCGCGCACAGTACGAGCGTGCTTGGGGCACCATCGAGGAGCTCAAGGAGAAGGACGAGGCCGTCAAGGGCACCGTCATCGAGGTCGTCAAGGGCGGCCTCATCCTCGATATCGGCCTACGTGGCTTCCTTCCCGCATCCCTCGTCGAGATGCGTCGTGTCCGCGACCTCCAGCCGTACGTCGGCAAGGAGATCGAGGCGAAGATCATCGAGCTCGACAAGAACCGCAACAACGTGGTCCTGTCGCGTCGCGCCTGGCTCGAGCAGACCCAGTCCGAGGTCCGTAGCGAGTTCCTGCACCAGCTGCAGAAGGGGCAGGTCCGCAAGGGCGTCGTGTCCTCGATCGTCAACTTCGGTGCCTTCGTCGATCTCGGCGGGGTCGACGGTCTGGTGCACGTCTCCGAGCTGTCCTGGAAGCACATCGATCACCCGTCTGAGGTTGTCGAGGTCGGCACCGAGGTCACCGTCGAGGTGCTCGACGTCGATCTGGACCGCGAGCGCGTCTCCCTGTCGCTGAAGGCGACCCAGGAGGACCCGTGGCGTCAGTTCGCCCGCACCCACGCCATCGGCCAGATCGTGCCGGGCAAGGTCACCAAGCTGGTTCCGTTCGGTGCGTTCGTTCGTGTCGAGGAGGGCATCGAGGGCCTGGTGCACATCTCCGAGCTGGCCGAGCGCCACGTGGAGGTTCCGGACCAGGTTGTGGCCGTCGGCGACGACGCGCTCGTCAAGGTCATCGACATCGATCTCGAGCGTCGTCGTATCTCGCTGTCGCTGAAGCAGGCGAACGAGGACTACAACGCCGAGTTCGATCCGTCGAAGTACGGCATGGCCGACTCGTACGACGAGCAGGGCAACTACATCTTCCCCGAGGGCTTCGATCCCGAGACCAACGAATGGCTCGAGGGCTTCGAGAAGCAGCGTGAGGAGTGGGAGTCCCGCTACGCGGAGGCCGAGCGGCGCCACAAGATGCACACTGCTCAGATGGAGAAGATGGCCGCGGACGAGGCGGCCGAGGCTGCTGCCGGTGCGTCCAGTGGCGGCAACTACTCCTCGGAGTCGGGTGCGGACGAGGGCGCGGCCCCGGCTGCCGAGTCCGCAGGTGGCTCGCTGGCGAGCGACGCCCAGCTCGCGGCCCTGCGGGAGAAGCTCTCGGGCAACGCCTGACGCTTGATCATCGAAAGACCCCGGTCCTGCTACCCGCAGGGCCGGGGTCTTCTGCGTTTGCTGACAACTGATGACAGTGGCCCCGCTCCGGTGCGGGAGCGGGGCCACTGTGTATGTCGTACAAGGTCGGTCAGTTCGCCACGGCCGGCACCCATCGGGTGGGCATGGACGTCGTACGCTTCCGGACAGCGGCAAAGCTGTGGCGGGCGGGAGTCAGAACACGATGGAACCAACTGCGCCGATGCTCTGCGAGTGCAGCCGCAACCTCTGGGATGAGGATCGCGTGAACGCCGTTTTCCATGCCGAGACGGTGCCGACCGAGACCGGTGGAAGTGCTGCGCATGAGCGGGTTCTACTCGTATCTCGAATCGGCTGGTCGGACGGTCGAGGAAAGGTTATCTGACCGGTTCGTCGAATCGCTACATTTGGTCCGCTGATGATCTTCGGTGTGTTTGGTGCGACACTGGTCGGCGTGCTGAGAGTGGGCCTCACTGGAGGTATTGGAGCCGGCAAGTCGACCGTATCGAAGGTCCTGGCGGATCTGGGAGCGGTCATCGTGGACGCCGACCTCATCGCGCGGGAGGTAGTCGAGCCGGGTACACCCGGTCTCGCCGCGCTCGTCGAGGCGTTCGGTGCCGACATCCTGCATCCGGACGGTTCATTGGACCGGCCGGCCTTGGCGGAGAGGGCATTCGGCAGCGACGAGTCGCGGCTGCGGCTGAATTCGATCCTGCACCCGCGGATCGGTGAGCGCACCGCGGAGATCGTGGATGGTGCGCCCGCGGACGGCATCATCGTCCAGGACATCCCGCTGCTCGTCGAGGGGCGAATGGGTCCGGCATTCAACCTCGTGATCGTGGTGCACGTCGATGAAGAGGAAAGGGTACGTCGCCTGGTCGAGTTGCGTGGGATGACGGAGTCGGACGCTCGAGCGCGGATCGTGGCCCAGGCCACCGACGATCAGCGGCGGGCCGCCGCGGACGTCTGGCTCGACAACAGCGGCACTGTCGAGGAGATCGAATCGCAGGTGCGGTCGCTGTTCACCGACCGGCTCGTGCCGTTCGAACGCAACCTGCGCAACCGGACCGTCGTGACCGTGCCGCCGACTCTCCGTGCAGCCGACCCGGAGTGGGCGACGCAGGGCGAGCGGCTGGTCGAACGCCTTCGCGCCGTGTGCGGAGAGCGGACCATCCGCGTCGACCACGTCGGTTCCACCGCGGTCCCGGGACTGGATGCGCGAGACCTGATCGATGTCCAGATCACCGTCCCGGACCTGGCTGCGGCCGACGGCCTGAACGAACCTCTGGCGGCGGCTGGCTTCCCGCCGCTGGCGGACGTGACCCGCGATCAGCCGAAACCGGCATATGGGGTCGGCGGCGAGGCGGACCCGGCACTGTGGGACAAGCGCACGCACGGAGGGGCGGACCCCGCGCGACCCGTGCGGATCGACCTGCGTGTCGATGGTTGGCCCGGCCAGCGCTTCGCCCTGCTGCTGCGCGACTGGCTGCGCGCCGACGCCCAGGCACGCGCCGAATTCCTCGAGTTGAAGCGGGGCGCGGCGGCCAAGGCCGCAGTCGACGCGGGCGATGGCAATCCCGCCGTCGTGTATTCGGACTTGCTTGCCCCTTGGTTCGACCTCGGCTACCGGCGGGCGTGGGCGTGGGCGGAGTCCAGCGGGTGGTCGCCCGAGCGGTGATCCTGAGCGGATGGCGTCGATGCTGAGGACTGCGCTCAGCGGACTGCGGACTGCGGTCAGCGGACTGCGTTCAGCGCCAATTGACGGGCATACCCTTCGACGCCAGCCAGGCCTCTACGTCGTGGCCGTGGTGGGCGATTCCGTCCACGGCCACCATCGCGCGCTGGACTGCCCGGTTCGCAGTCTGCGGCGAGATGTAACCGTGTGCAGCCGCCGAGATCAGTTCGTCCACATCGAGTAGTTCGATGTCACGCCCGGTCCGAACGACGAGGTCGAGGTAATGATCCTCGGCTTTCCACACGTCCGAACCCCGCGTGAAGTCACCGATGTCGATGTAGAGGTCCTGATCGCGGTCGTGATACGGGTGGAAGTGGAAGATCGAGGCACGGATGCCGAGATCCGGTAGCAGCCAGGATTCCAGATAGTGGAATCGCATATGGTCGGCCGTCCGGGCCATGTACAGCCCCCATGGTTCCAGCCGGTAGTGGTCGACGGGACGGACGAACCCCTTCGGGTCGGTGTTGGTCCGCTCGGTGACGTTGAAGTACTCGACCTTGGGTCGATGCGCCGGAACCATGTCGAGCGTAGGCACGTAGACAGGTACGGGAGGTGGGGTCGGGGTGGCTGCGGCGGTACCGGGTTCGACGTTCTCCATATAGTAAGAAAGTACCGGCAAACAGTTGGCCGGTCATCGGGCTGCGACCCGGCCGCCGACAGCGTTATGAGAACTTGTCGGAAGCGGCGCATACCCTGGTCTCATGGCGTTCGCATCCGAGCACCCCGTGGTGGCACACTCCGAGTTCCGGCCGGTCAGCGAGATCGAAAGAACCGAGGGTCGCTTCGAGGTCGTCAGCGAGTACGAGCCTGCTGGTGATCAGCCGGAGGCCATCGAAGAACTCCGGCGCCGGCTCGGTACGGGGGAGAAGGACGTTGTCCTACTCGGCGCCACTGGCACCGGCAAGTCCGCGACGACGGCGTGGCTCATCGAACGCGTCCAACGTCCGACCCTCGTGATGGCCCCGAACAAGACCCTGGCAGCACAGCTCGCCAACGAGCTCCGGGAGATGCTGCCCAACAACGCCGTCGAGTACTTCGTCTCGTACTACGACTACTACCAACCCGAGGCGTACATCGCCCAGACGGACACCTACATCGAGAAGGATTCGTCGATCAATGACGACGTCGAGCGGTTGCGTCACTCCGCCACCTCGAGCCTGCTCTCGCGGCGCGACGTCGTCGTGGTGGCATCGGTGTCGTGCATCTACGGCCTCGGTACACCGCAGTCGTACCTGGACCGGTCGATTCAGCTCGAGGTGGGCGTGGAGGTCGACCGGGATGCGTTGCTCCGGCTCCTGGTCGACGTGCAGTACACCCGCAATGACATGGCATTCACCCGCGGCTCGTTCCGGGTACGAGGCGACACCGTCGAGATCATCCCGTCGTATGAGGAACTCGCGGTCCGCATCGAGTTCTTCGGCGATGAGATCGAGGCGCTCTACTACCTGCACCCCCTGACCGGTGACGTGGTGCGTCAGGTCGACTCGGTGCGTATCTTCCCGGCGACCCACTACGTCGCCGGTCCCGAGCGGATGGAGCGCGCGGTTCGGGACATCGAGGCTGAACTCGTTGAGCGGCTCGAGGATCTGGAGAATCGCGGCAAGCTGCTCGAGGCGCAGCGGCTGCGCATGCGGACGCAGTACGACCTCGAGATGATCAAGCAGGTCGGCTTCTGCTCGGGCATCGAGAACTACTCACGGCACATCGACGGCCGCCCGGCCGGATCCGCGCCGGCGACACTCATCGACTACTTTCCGGAGGATTTCCTCCTGGTCATCGACGAGTCCCACGTGACGGTCCCGCAGATCGGCGCGATGTACGAGGGCGACATGTCCCGCAAGCGGAATCTGGTCGAGTTCGGATTCCGCCTCCCGTCGGCCACCGACAACCGACCGCTCACCTGGGAGGAATTCGCCGACCGGATCGGGCAGACCGTCTACCTCTCGGCAACGCCCGGAGCGTACGAGCTGGGACGGACCGGCGGAGAGTTCGTCGAGCAGGTCATCCGCCCGACCGGACTTGTCGATCCTGAGGTGGTCGTCAAACCGACCAAGGGGCAGATCGACGACCTCGTCCACGAGATCCGTGATCGCTCCGAACGCGACGAGCGGGTCCTCGTGACGACACTTACCAAGAAGATGGCTGAGGACCTGACCGACTACCTGCTCGAGCTCGGCATCCGCGTGCGCTACCTGCACTCGGACATCGACACGCTGCGCCGGGTGGAGTTGCTGCGTCAATTGCGGTTGGGCGAGTACGACGTCCTGGTCGGCATCAACCTGTTGCGGGAGGGCCTGGACCTGCCGGAGGTGTCGCTGGTCGCGATTCTCGACGCCGACAAGGAAGGCTTCCTGCGCAGCACCACCAGCCTGATCCAGACCATCGGGCGCGCCGCGCGCAACGTCTCCGGCCAGGTTCACATGTACGCCGACAAGATCACCGACTCCATGCAGCACGCGATCGAGGAAACCGAACGCCGTCGTGAGAAGCAGATCGCGTACAACCTCGAGAAGGGGGTCGATCCTCGACCGCTCCGGAAGAAGATCGCCGACATCCTCGACCAGGTGTACGAGGAGGCCGAGGACACCGAAGTCGAGGTCGGCGGTTCGGGCCGCAACGTCAGCCGTGGTCGCCGCGCCCAGGGTGAGGCGGGGCGCGCGGTCAGCGCCGGCGTCTACGAGGGCCGCGACGTCAAGGCGATGCCGCGCGCCGAACTGGCCGACCTGATCAAGGAACTGACCGACCAGATGATGAATGCGGCGCGGGATCTTCAGTTCGAACTGGCGGGCCGGCTGCGTGACGAAATCGCGGACCTGAAGAAGGAACTGCGGGGCATGGACGCTGCGGGCCTGAAGTAGCGGCGCTAACGTCTTCGAGCATGGACCCACGTCTGGCCGGTCGTGCCGCCCGCTCTCTCGAACTGCTGCACTCGCTCTGTTACTTTGCGCCCGAGGTCGAGTCCGAGTTGCTCGGTGTCGGGCTGGAATCGCGAAGGATGACGTACTTCGCAGGTCGCGCTGCCCCCATGGGTGCGGTCGGCGGCGGCGTTGTTGCCGCCGCGTTCTACAACTTCAACCCGGAGCTGATCGCGAGCCTGATCCCACGAGCCTGGAAGCTCGCCGACCCCGCCGCGATCACCCGGGCGCGGTATCGCGGCGTCGATGCCGCGTATCGCCAACTCTTCGGTGACGACGTGTCCTCCACCACCATGGGCGAAGCCGCGCACCTGGCGGCTATCGCGGCGCGGGCCATTCCCGGCGTCGACGGGCGCACCTTGTACGCGGGCTACGCCGAACTCGACTGGCCCGACGCACCGCATCTCGTGCTGTGGCATGCGCTGACCCTCTTGCGCGAGTATCGCGGCGATGGTCACGTCGCGGCTCTCCAGACCGCCGGGCTCAGCGGCATCGAGGCATTGATCACACACACTGCGGCGGGAATCGGCTTCCAGAAGGAGTTCGCGCAGAAGCGACGCGGCTGGGCCCAATCGGAATGGGACGCCGCCGTCGCCGGCCTTCGCGATCGCGAACTCCTCGACGAGCAGGGCGACCTGACCGACGACGGACGCGAATTACGTGAGTTGGTAGAGGATCTCACCGATGAGCTGGCTGCGGCGCCCTGGGCCGAACTGGGGGAGGACGGCGCTGCACGTCTCGTCGAACTTTCGGCACCGTGGCGAAGGTCGGTTCGTGAGTCGGGGTTGTTCCCACGCTCACTCTTCGGCCCGCGGTACGGCGAGGCGCGCTGACGCATCGACTCGAGCGCGGCCGCCCGTGGTGAAATGGTTGTGCCGCAATTCCACCGGGCTGTGCCCCATGACGCTAGTCTCAGCGCAGCGAGGTGTCGTCACGGTCGAACAGGGCACCAGTGCCATTGTTCGCGATCAAACGCACATGTGGAGGAATGAATGAGCGCCTACCGGACCGTCGTCGTCGGAACTGATGGATCGGACTCGTCGTATCGAGCGGTGGACAAGGCGGCGGCACTCGCCGGCGACGCCGAGGCCAAGCTCGTGATCGCGTGCGCGTACTACCCGGCCGATCCGAAGGACACCGAGGCGGCCGAGGACGTGCTCGGTGAGGACGCCTACCAGGTGAGCGGGTCGACCCCTACGTTCGAGATCCTGCGGACGGCGCGCGAGCGAGCGCTGGCGGCCGGTGCCAAGAACCTCGTCGAACGTGCGATAGTCGGCGAGCCCGTCGACTCGCTACTGGCGCTCGTCGACGAGGTCGACGCGGATCTTCTCGTGGTCGGCAACCGTGGTCTGAACACGCTGAGCGGACGCCTGCTGGGTTCGGTGCCATCGGACGCGGCGCGCAAGTCGAACTGCGACGTCCTGATCGTGCACACCGTGCCCTGAGATCAAGTTCTCGCCTGGTTTTAGGTTCGCGACGGAACCACCGACGCGTCGAGCGAGGCGAGCACGGCCGGCAGGGGCCGGGCGTGCACGATTCCGAGCCGTTGGGTGGCGCGGGTCAGTGCCACGTACAGATCGTTGATACCGCGCGGCGAGTCGTCGAGAATTTCCTGCGGTTCGACGACGATCACCGAATCGAACTCGAGTCCCTTGGCGTCCTTGACGGTCAGAACACTTACCGAGTCCGAACGCAGGTCGGCGAGGCGCTCGACCTGGTCGTGCTCCGCGAGAACGGCTGTCAGGCCGGGCCCGGTCTCCTCCGCGACTCGGCGTCGGACCACTTCGAGGATGCCCGAGTCGTCCACGAACTGTGCCCATGGTGCAAGTCCGGATTCGCGAACCGATCGGGGCACGGTCTGATCGGGGTCGATCTCCTCGAGTACCCGGCGTGCAAGCTCCATGATCTCGGCCGGTGTTCGGTAGTTCACAGTCAACTCGGTCAGCTTCCAGCGCTGAGCCACATAGGGTCCGAGCACGTCTTGCCACGACGAGCTGCCCGCCGGATCACCCGTCTGGGCGGTGTCGCCCACCAACGTCATCCATCGATTCGGGATGCGCCGCATGAGCATTCGCCAGGCCATCTGCGACAGCTCCTGTGCCTCGTCGACGATGACATGACCGTAGGTCCACGACCGGTCCGCCGCCGCGCGCTCGGCGGTCGTGTATTGGTGGCCGTGGTCCTGGCGCTCCGCGAGCTGGCTGGCGTCGATCAGGTCATATGCCATGAGGATCTCGGGGTCGAGTTCGTCCTCGAGATCCTGCGGTGCGGAACCGGTGAGAATGTCGAGCGCGCCCTGCGCTTCGGCGATCTGGGCCCGCCAGCGGCGCTGCGCGCGTTCGCGTTCCGCGGCGTCGTCGACTCCGAGCAACTCGGCGAGCTCGTCGAGTAGCGGTGCGTCGGCTGCGCTGAATCCGAACCCTTCTGGGCGCAGCAGAGTCGTTCGCTCGTCCTCGCTGAGATCGGGTGCGGCCGATGCGAGTCGCTCAGGGGAGCCGAACAGATCGGCGAGGACCTGCTGGGGTGTCAGGTCGGGCCACAACGTGTCGAGCGTCCCCATGATCGACGCGTCCTCACGCATCTCGTCGCGGATGTCGGCGACGTCGTCACGGCTGAGCAGATTCCCGCTGTCGACGATGTTGGCGCCGAGCGTCGCGGCCAGCTGGTCGGCCAACGCCTCGATCGCAGCGGTGACGAAGATCGGGCGCGCCAGGTTGTGAGGACGCCGGGATGATCGGGCGCGCCCTCGCGCCCGGGTGACGATCTTCTTGTCGAGCGTGAGCGGATAGGTGTCGAACCGAAGCTCTAGCGGTTTGCTCGGTACCTCCTGCCGATCCCGGACGGCTTTCTTCAGGACGTCGATCATCGAGAGCGACCCCTTGAGTTCGCTTGCCTCGAGCGAGTCGTCCCGCGTGGCCCGCACCCCTGGGTAGAGATCGCCGATAGTGGACAGGAGTACTCCGGTCTCTCCGAGCGACGGCAGGACCTGGCTGATGTAGTCGAGGAACGTCTCGTTGGGGCCGATGATGAGCACGCCGGACTTCTCCAACTGCTGCCGATACGTGTACAGCAGGTAGGCCGCGCGGTGTAGCGCAACCGCCGTCTTCCCGGTGCCCGGCCCGCCCTGCACGACGAGCACGCTCTTGTGGTTCGAGCGAATGATGGTGTCCTGCTCGCTTTGGATCGTTTCGACGATGTCGCGCATGTGACCCGTGCGCGCGGCCTCGAGCGCGGCCAGTAGGGCACTCTCGCCCGCGACACCGCCGGCCCCGGTGTCGCCCCCGCTCGCCTCGGCCGCAGCCAGGTCCAGATACTCGTCGTTGAGCGCGGTGACCTGCCTGCTGCGGGTGCGGATGTGTCGACGGCGGGTCACGCCGTCGGGCGCAGCCGGGGTAGCAAGATAGAACGGCCGAGCGAGGGGCGCCCGCCAGTCGAGGAGCAGCGTCTCGTAGTCGTTCGCCTCGTCGAGGATCCCGATCCGGCCGATGTAATGCGGCTCGCTGCCGCCCTCGACGTCGATCCGTCCGAAGCACAATCCGTTCTCGGCGGCGTCGTAGCGTGCGAGATCCTCGGTGTACATCCGGGTGAAGGACTCACGTTCGCTCCGCGCCTGCGGGGTGCCGCCCGACTGGAGGAGAACCTCGCTGAGCCGCTTCTTTGCATACGAGCGCAGGTGGTCGAGGCGCTCGTACAGCGTCGACACGTATCCCTGCTCATGTTCGAGATCGGGGTGCAGACGGGCGTCGGGCAAGAGGACTCCTCACTTGGATGGGCCAGCACAAAAGTGCCCGAGAAGTTTAGTGCGTTGCGCCGTTGCGTGCAGGGTGCCTGGTGAGAAGCTCACCGGCATTCGATACGGCCGGGGGACCTGCACGGGTCAGCCGTGGATTCGCCTACCCCTCTCGGGCAACGTCGAGCGCCTTCTCGGCGCGCAACCGTGCGGGTTGGCGGTGTCGCATCGACCACGCGAACGAGAGCGCAGACTGCGGTGCAATACTGACGCGCGATGACGAGCCGTAAGATCGACCGCCGGGTGTGGATGGCGTTTCTCACGCTCGGTCTCGTCAGCGCATGTTCCGCGGCGGAAGCGGTCAACCAATACTCCGATGCATCCACGGCGGTCTTCTCGAGGAATGGCATTACCGGTCCGCGGGAACTGCCTGAGGTACCTGAGCTCACCGCCTCGACGATGCCGGGTGCGAGATTCACGCTCGACGGGCTGTGGTCCGGAACGGCGGTCACCAACGATCCAGCGGATCTGTCGTGTGGCTACGACACCAGCGACAAGATGTGGACGTACAGCGTCACGACTGAGGTGGCGAAAGAGTTCTCCGGTGTCGACAACTATCCGACCGAAGACTTCTACCACCTCTCCGTGCTCCTCCTCGATGATCCGCAGTTCGAAGGCGCGGTCGAGTGGACCGCGCAGATCGTAGTGGCCTTCGCGGATTCGACTGGCACGTATGTCCAGATGCCGGCACCTGACCCGGACAGCATCGTCGCTTACGCCAACGATGACAGATCCACGGTGGCGTTTTCGATGATCAATGCGTCAGAGGGCGATCGAGGTAGAGGATCGCCGACTACCGTGGTCGGCACGATCACCTGCCCCACACAGTGATTGGCAGTACATTCCGACAGCCCGACGAGGCGCTCGGCTCGGGGTTCGGCTTAGGTGCCGTCACCAGCCTCGCTCACGCCATTCGGCGAGGTGCGGACGTTCGGCACCGAGGGTGGAGTCCTTACCGTGGCCGGGGTAGAAGGCCGTGTCGTCGGGGAAGCGGGCGAACAACTTGCCCTCGACGTCGTTCATCAGTGACGTGAAGTGCTCGGCATCGGGGGTCTTGCCGACGCCGCCGGGGAACAGCGAGTCGCCGGTGAACAGGTGGACACGTCCGTTCTCGTCCTGCTCCTTGAGCGCGAGTGTGATGCCACCGGGGGTGTGTCCACTCAGATGGATCACCTCGAGCAGGAGATTGCCCACGGTCACCGTGTCTCCGCCCTCGAGGCTGCGCGTCGGCGGGACCGACAGGATTGCCGAGTCCAGCGGATGCGCGGCGGTGGGTACGCCCGTCTTCTCGGCGACTTCGGCGAGTGCGAACCAATGGTCGTGGTGCTGGTGGGTCGTGATGATCAGTTCGAGCTGGGGGGCCTGCTCTTCGACGAGTTGCAGGATGCGGGTGGCGTCGTTCGCGGCGTCGACGAGCACCGACCTGCCTGTCTCGGAACACGTGATCAGGTACGTATTGTTGTCCATAGGGCCGACGGACATCTTGATGATCGTGGCGCCGGGAACGGTCCGCCGTTGCGCCGCGTCACTGTCGGAGAGGTCGCCGGTGTAGTCGTCGTCGATGGTGATGCGCTGCTGCTCCATGATCGGCAGGCTACCGTCGATTCGTGGTGCCGACGGTCACGGCCGCCGATCCTCGCGAGGTCTGCTGGTAGGCGAGTTTGTCGGTGCCCGCGCCTACGATGGCTGCGCTCGGTCGACTGTCCGGGCGATGGCCGAACCGAGAAGGGAACAGTGTGGCGGACCGCCTGATCGTGCAAGGTGCACGCGAGCACAATCTGCGAGGGATCAACCTCGATCTGCCCCGGGACAGCCTGATCGTCTTCACCGGTCTGTCGGGGTCCGGAAAGTCCAGTCTTGCCTTCGACACGATCTTCGCCGAGGGACAGCGGCGCTATGTCGAGTCGCTGTCGGCGTACGCGCGCCAGTTCCTGGGCCAGATGGACAAGCCCGACGTCGACTTCATCGAGGGGCTCTCGCCTGCGGTGTCGATCGACCAGAAGGCGACCAACCGGAACCCGCGCTCGACAGTCGGCACCATCACCGAGGTCTACGACTACCTGCGACTGCTGTTCGCCCGGGCCGGCACGGCGCACTGCCCGGTGTGCGGGGAGCAGATCGCCCGGCAGACGCCGCAGCAGATCGTCGACCAAGTCCTCGATATGGAGGAGGGGACCCGGTTCCAGGTGCTCGCGCCGGTGGTTCGCACCCGCAAGGGCGAGTTCGTCGACCTGTTCGAGCAGCTCAACACTCAGGGGTACTCCCGGGTACGTGTCGATGGCGTGGTGCACCCGCTCACCGACCCGCCGAAGCTGAAGAAGCAGGAGAAGCACGATATCGAAGTGGTCGTCGACCGTCTCTCGGTGAAGGCGAGCGCCAAGCAGCGGCTCACCGATTCGGTCGAAACCGCGTTGCGGCTCGCCGACGGAATCGTCGTCCTCGACTTCGTCGACCGTGACGAGGACGCCCCTGATCGCGAGCGTCGGTTCTCCGAGAAGCTCGCGTGCCCCAACGCGCACCCGCTGTCGATCGACGATCTCGAGCCACGCTCATTCTCGTTCAACTCGCCGTACGGTGCGTGCCCCGAGTGCACGGGGTTGGGCATCCGGAAGGAGGTCGACCCCGACCTCGTGGTCCCGGATCCGGAGGTGTCGCTCGCGGACGGTGCGATCGCGCCATGGTCCATGGGGCAGAGTTCCGAGTACTTCGGTCGCCTGCTGTCCGGTCTCGGTGACGTCATGGGCTTCGACATGATCACGCCGTGGAACAAGCTGCCCGCGAAGGCCCGCAAGGCGATCCTCGAGGGCAGCGCCGAGCAGGTGCATGTGAAGTACAAGAACCGCTACGGTCGCACCCGCTCGTACTACGCCGAGTTCGAGGGCGTCATGCCCTTCTTGCACCGCCGGCTCGAGCAGACCGAGTCCGAGCAGATGAAGGAACGTTACGACGGCTACATGCGTGACGTCCCGTGTCCCGCATGCAATGGCGCACGTCTACGCCCGGAGATCCTGTCCGTTTCGATCTCGTCGGAGACGTATGGGCACAAGTCGATCGCCCAGGTGTGTGAGCTGTCCATCGCTGAGTGCTCGGCGTTCCTGAACAGCCTGACTCTCGGTGCCCGCGAAGAAGCCATCGCCGGACAGGTTCTCAAGGAGGTCCAGGCACGCTTGGGGTTCCTGCTCGACGTCGGCCTCGATTACCTGTCGCTGGCCCGTGCGGCCGGCACACTGTCCGGTGGCGAGGCCCAGCGCATCCGCCTCGCGACGCAGATCGGCTCCGGGCTGGTCGGCGTCCTATACGTTCTGGACGAGCCGTCCATCGGGTTGCACCAGCGTGACAACCGCCGCCTCATCGAAACCCTCACGCGCCTACGCGATCTCGGCAACACGCTCATCGTGGTCGAGCACGACGAGGACACCATCCGAACCTCGGACTGGGTGGTCGACATCGGCCCGCTCGCGGGTGAACACGGCGGCCGCGTGGTCCACAGCGGACCGTACGAGGAGCTCCTCGCCAATGCCGAGTCGCTCACCGGTGCATACCTTTCCGGTCGGAGCACGATCGAGGTCCCGGCCGAGCGTCGCGCCGCCGACCGCAAGCGGCGGGTCACCGTCGTCGGTGCCCGCGAGAACAACCTGAAGGGGATCGACGTCAACTTCCCGCTCGGGGTGCTGACTGCGGTCACCGGTGTATCGGGTTCGGGGAAGTCGACCCTCGTCAACGACATCCTGGCCACCGTGATGGCCAACAAGCTCAATGGTGCCCGCCAGGTGCCCGGTCGGCACACCCGGATCAACGGACTCGACCAGCTCGACAAACTGGTCCAGGTCGACCAGTCGCCGATCGGTCGGACGCCTCGGTCCAACCCGGCGACCTACACGGGCGTGTTCGACAAGATTCGCACCCTGTTCGCTGCAACCACCGAAGCGAAGGTCCGGGGTTATCAGCCGGGCCGCTTCTCGTTCAACGTCAAGGGCGGTCGTTGCGAGGCCTGCTCGGGCGACGGGACACTGAAGATCGAGATGAACTTCCTGCCGGACGTGTACGTGCCGTGCGAGGTGTGCCACGGGGCTCGGTACAACCGTGAGACGCTCGAGGTCCACTACAAGGGAAAGACCATCGCCGAGGTCCTCGACATGCCGATCGAGGAGGCAGCCGAGTTCTTCGAGCCAGTGACATCCATCTACCGCTACCTGGCGACGCTGGTGGAGGTCGGGCTCGGCTACGTTCGCCTGGGGCAGCCGGCGCCGACACTCTCGGGCGGTGAGGCGCAGCGCGTCAAGCTGGCGGCGGAACTGCAGAAGCGGTCGACCGGGCGAACCGTCTACGTCCTCGACGAACCCACAACGGGCCTGCACTTCGAGGACATTCGCAAGCTGCTCAAGGTGGTCGGCGGGCTCGTCGACAAGGGCAACACCGTCATCGTCATCGAGCACAACCTCGACGTCATCAAGACATCCGACTGGATCATCGACATGGGCCCCGAAGGTGGCTCCGGTGGCGGCACCGTGGTCGCCGAGGGTACGCCGGAAGATGTTGCAGCCGTTCCGGACAGCTTCACCGGGCGATTCCTGAAGGAAGTCCTGCCGACGCCGACGGTCTCCGGAAACGGGGCCGTGTCTCGAAAGATCTCGGCGGGCAAGGCGGGCACCGCACCGCGTAAGCGGGCCAAGAAGGCGGCCGCGGTCGGATAGCGCGGCCAGGCCGGCAACGAGCCGGGGTGGCCAACTCAGTACACGGGTCCGGTGTACTTCTCGCCGGGACCCTTGCCGGGCTCGTCCGGATGTGCGGACGTCTCGCGGAACGCGCGCTGCAGGGCCTGCAGTCCTTCCCGGATCGGCCCGGCGTGCGGGCCGAGATACTCCACGGACGCGGTGACGAGGCCGGCGAGCGCGGTGATCAGCCGCCGTGCCTCGTCGAGGTCGAGGTGGGGGCTGTTGGCGGGTTCGGGATCGGACAGGCCCAGCTTCTCGGCAGCCGAACTCATGAGCATGACGGCGGCGCGACTGATGACCTCGATGGCAGGAACGTCGGCGAGATCCCGCACGTCGGCGAGGTCGGCGTCGGCGTGCGATGCGGATTCGATCGGGTCTGGGTTCTGCGTCATGCTGCCAGGATTGCACCGCTATATTCCGTGGAAGCGGCCGGGTGGCGAGGGCGGCGGCGATTCGATGGACCGGCCGACAAATGTTAGGCTGTACGTCACGACCGCCCTGGACTCTGGCCAGGGCAGCAAAGTGGAGTCCGACTCCCACCTCTGCGCGGCACCGGATGGTGCAGTTCAGTGGTCCGGTCGCCACCAGGACGTTACTCCGGGTGGCTCCTTCGAATGAAGGGGTGGCAGGTCCGAACCTGGGATCTGGCATCGCACCGGTCGACATCGGGCCCCGCACGGTGAGTTCTCACCGACGCGGGGCTTTCTTGTTGGGGATGCGGGCGCACGGGCTGCGGCGCGGTCACAAATGGACTGCACCGCACTACCTAGGAGGCCCCATCAGCACCGAGACCCGCATCAACGAGCGCATCCGAGTTCCGGAGGTTCGCCTCATCGGACCGGGTGGTGAGCAGGTTGGGATCGTGCGTGTCGAGGATGCGCTTCGTGTCGCACTCGAGGCCGACCTGGACCTGGTCGAGGTGGCCCCCGATGCCCGTCCGCCGGTCTGCAAGATCATGGACTACGGCAAGTTCAAGTACGAGACGGCGCAGAAGGCGCGCGAGTCGAGGAAGAACCAGCAGCAGACCGTGATCAAGGAGCAGAAGCTCCGTCCGAAGATCGACGATCACGACTACGAGACCAAGAAGCGGAACGTCATCCGCTTCCTCGAGGCCGGATCGAAGGTGAAGGTCACGATCATGTTCCGCGGTCGCGAGCAGTCCAGGCCCGAACTCGGGTTCCGGCTGCTGCAGCGCCTCGGTGCCGACGTCGCCGACCTGGGATTCGTGGAAACCTCCGCGAAGCAGGACGGCCGCAACATGACGATGGTGCTCGCTCCGCACAAGGGCGCGAAGACGCGCGCGAAGGCCCAGGAAGGCGCCCGGGCAGCGCGGCCGAAGCCCGAGGCGGGCGACGGCGACGCGGCTCCGTCGTCGAGCAGCTAGCCCGATCACCCCACGCAAGACCGAATACGCAACACACAAGAACTGAGGACCCATGCCTAAGTCGAAGACCCACAGCGGCACCGCGAAGCGATTCAAGGTGTCCGGTAGTGGAAAGATCCTGCGCCAGAAGGCCGGACGTCGCCACCTTCTCGAGCACAAGAGCTCGCGCGTGACTCGCCGCCTCGACGGCAAGACCGTCGTCAGCGACCAGGACGTTCCACGCGTCAAGCGTCTGCTCGGAATCTGAGCTCTTCCCCTCCTTGACCGCAAGGGGCGCGTCCGTCGCCCCGACAGATTGACAGGATTTTGCAGTGGCACGCGTAAAGAGGGCGGTTAACGCCCAGAAGAAGCGTCGTTCGATTCTCGAGGCCTCGAGCGGCTACCGGGGACAGCGTTCGCGCCTGTACCGCAAGGCCAAGGAGCAGCAGCTCCACTCGATGACCTACGCCTACCGGGACCGTCGTCAGCGCAAGGGCGACTTCCGCAAGCTGTGGATCGCTCGCATCAACGCCGCAGCTCGCGCCAACGACATCACCTACAACCGCTTCATCCAGGGCCTCAAGGCTGCGGGTGTCGAGGTTGACCGCAAGATCCTTGCCGAACTGGCGGTCTCCGACGCCGAGGCGTTCGCCGGCCTGGTGGCGGTCGCGAAGGCAGCTCTGCCGGCCGACGTCAACGCCCCCGCCGGGGAAGCAGCCTGAGTGAGCAGTTCCGGATTCGACCCGTGGACCCGTTCACCGAGCGGACTCCACGGGTCGTTTCTGCTGGCAAGCTCCTGCGTGGCCCGGAGCGCAGGAAGGCGGGGCGATTCCTCGCCGAAGGGGAGAACTCCGTCCTCGAGGCGCTCGCCTCCACAACGGTGCATGAGGTGTTCTTCACTGAGTCCGCGGCCGGTCGGTACCAGGAGCTGATCCGTACTGCGCGCAGCGCAGGGATCGCGACGTCGCTCGTCACCGAGCGCGCGATCCGGTCGATGAGCGACACTGTCACCCCGCCGGGGGTCGTTGCTGTGTGCGACCTGCTGGACGTTCCGCTCGAGCGGGCGCTCACCCCGGACGCGCGCCTCCTGGCCGTGCCTGTCGCGATCGCCGAACCGGGCAACGCTGGGACGGTGATCCGGGTAGCCGACGCTGTCGGCGCCGATGGGGCCATACTCGCTGGTGACAGCGTCGACCCCCACAACGGCAAGTGCGTGCGGTCCTCTGCCGGAAGCCTCTTCCACCTCCCGATCGTGCGTGAGCGCGACACCGGCGCCGTCCTCGATGCGTTGACGGATTCTGGGATCCAGATCCTCGCGACGGCCGCGGACGGCGAGGTGAGCCTCGACGACGCCGACAACCTGCTTGCCGCCCCCACTGCGTGGCTGTTCGGGAACGAGGCCCACGGTCTCGATGCAGCGGTGGCGGCGCGGGCCGATCACAGGGTGCGGATCCCGATCCGGGGCCGCGCCGAAAGCTTCAACCTGGCGACCGCGGCGTCCATCTGCCTGTATGCCAGCGCCCGCGTCCAGCACCGACGCTCGTGACGGGGTCCGTCGAGCGTGGTCGAATCGTCGCCAGCCGATCGCCTAGGATTCGAGTGTTGTGCCCCGTGCGGTAGTGCATCGGTAGCTAGTCGAACAGATCGCGAGATAGATGAGGAGTTGCACCGGTCGTGGCTAAGAATGAGGGCGGTGCCCCGCCCACTGTCGATTCGAACGCGCTCACCGAGGAGTCGCTGAATTCGGCGGCTCTCGCCGCCGAGAAGGCGTTCGGTGCGGCTGCGAATCTCGACGAACTCGCCACGGCCAAGATCGAGCATCTGGGCGACAAGGCGCCTATCGCGCTCGCTAGGCGTGGGTTGGGCGCGCTGCCGAAGGAGGAGCGCGCCGAAGCCGGGAAGCGGGTCAACGTCGCCCGTACCCGCGTCACAACCGCGTTCGACGCGCGGCGCGAGATCCTGCTCGCCGAGCGCGACGCGGCGGTACTGGTCGCCGAAGCCATCGACGTGACCCTGCCATCGGACCGTCGGCACGAAGGTGCTCGCCACCCGATCACGATCATCTCCGAGCAGGTCGCCGACGTGTTCGTCGGCATGGGTTGGGAGGTCGCCGAGGGGCCCGAGGTCGAGACCGAGCACTTCAACTTCGACGCCCTCAACTTCCTGCCTGACCATCCCGCCCGCACGATGCAGGACACCTTCCACATCGCGCCCGAGGGGTCGCGTCAGGTGCTGCGCACCCACACGTCCCCGGTGCAGGTGCGCACGATGCTCTCGCGTGAGATCCCGATCTACGTCGTGTGCCCGGGGCGCACTTTCAGGACCGACGAGCTCGACGCCACTCACACGCCGGTCTTCTCCCAGATCGAGGGTCTCGCGGTGGACAAGGGCCTGACCATGGCGCACCTCCGTGGCACGCTCGACGCCTTCGCTCGGGCACTGTTCGGACCCGAGACGCGGACGCGTATGCGCCCCAACTACTTTCCGTTCACCGAACCGTCTGCCGAGGTGGACGTGTGGTTCCCGAACAAGAAGGGCGGCGCCGGCTGGGTCGAGTGGGGAGGCTGCGGCATGGTGAACCCGAACGTGCTGCGTGCGTGTGGAATCGACCCCGACGAATACTCCGGTTTCGCCTTCGGCATGGGCCTCGAGCGGACACTGCAGTTCCGCAACGGCATCCCCGACATGCGCGACATGGTCGAGGGCGATGTGCGTTTCACCCTGCCGTTCGGTGTGCAGGCCTAGGCGTGGAGCCTGCCGAGCAGACCCCGACCTGAGTCCCGACTCACGAGCGAGAGAGCTGAGTAGACGTGCGAGTAGCGCAATCGTGGTTGACCGAGATCCTGCAGCGGGCGACGCCCGACTGGCAGGTGACCGCTGACGAACTCGACGCCGGGTTCGTCCGTGTCGGGCTGGAGGTCGAGGAAGTCGATCCGCTCGAGCCCGTGACCGGGAGCCTGGTCGTCGGTCAGGTCGTCGAGATCACCGAGCTCACCGAGTTCAAGAAGCCCATCCGCTTCTGCAAGGTGGATGTCGGCGCCGGCGCGCCGCAGGAGATCGTGTGCGGCGCCCGGAACTTCGCCGAGGGTGATCTCGTCGTCGTCGCTCTGCCGGGCTCGGTGCTGCCGGGCGGTTTCGCCATCTCGTCCCGCAAGACGTACGGCAAGGTCTCCAACGGCATGATCTGCTCGGTGGCGGAGCTGGGCATCGGCAAGGACCACTCGGGCATCCTCGTCCTCGAGCCGGATACTGCCGACCCGGGGACTGATGCCAACGAGGTGTTGGGACTCGACGACACCGTGATCGAACTCAACATCACGCCCGACCGTGGCTACTGCTTCTCGGTGCGCGGCCTGACCCGGGAGCTCGCCTGCGGATTCGATCTCGAGTTCACGGACCCGGCCGCAGTGCCGGCATTGCCGTCCGACGGCGGTGAGGCGTGGCCAGTCCAGCTCGTACCGGAGTCCAAGGCGAGTCGCTTCACAGTGCGCAGGATCACTGGCATCGATCCGAAAGCAGTCAGCCCGTGGTGGCTGCAGCGGCGCCTGCTGATGTCCGGTGTGCGCCCGATCTCGCCCGCCGTCGACGTGACGAACTACGTCCTACTCGAGCTCGGCCAACCGCTGCACGCGTTCGACGCGGCCAAGGTGCAGGGCGGACTCGTGGTGCGTCGTGCGAAGGCGGGGGAGAAGCTGACCACGCTCGACGAGATCGAACGTGCCCTCGATCCCGAGGACGTCGTCATCGCTGACGACTCCGGGGTCATCTCGCTGGCCGGCGTCATGGGTGGTGCCGCCACCGAGGTCCACGACGGGACCACCGACATCCTCCTCGAGTCGGCCACGTGGGATCCGCTCGCGGTCTTCAAGACGTCGCGACGCCACAAGCTGATCAGTGAGGCCAGCAAGCGGTACGAGCGTGTCGTCGATCCCGAGATCGCCGTGCCGGCGCTGGACCGTGCCGCCGCTCTGATCGTCGAGATCGCCGGCGGCACGATCGAACCCGTCCTCACCGATGTCGGCGCCGTTGCGCCCTCTGGGCAGATCCGGATGGACATCGACCTGCCGGACCGGGTCGCCGGCGTGGCGTACCCGAACGGGACCGCGGCACGGCGCCTTACGCAGATCGGCTGCACGGTCGAGGTCGGTGTCAGCGAAACCGGGCACGGCCAGCTGGTCGTGACGCCGCCGTCGTGGCGCCCCGACCTGGTGCAGCCCGCCGATCTGGTCGAGGAAGTGCTGCGGCTCGAAGGTCTCGAGCAGATCCCCTCCGTGCTTCCTCACGCCCCGGCCGGCCGTGGCCTGACCCCGCAGCAGCGCCGTCGCCGCGCTGTCGGACGGATGCTGGCCGCCTCGGGCTACGTCGAGGTTCCGCCGCCGGTGTTCCTGCCACACGCCGTGTTCGACACGTGGGGTCTCGACGCCGAGGACCCGCGTCGTACCACCACCAAGGTGCTCAACCCACTCGAGTCGGATCGGCCGGAGCTGGCGACGACTTTGCTTCCCGGCATGTTGGAAGTACTGGCGCGCAACGCCTCTCGTGGTCAGCGAGACCTGTCGCTGTACGGCATCGCGCAGGTGGTGCTGCCGGGTCCGGACACCAAACCGGTCGAGGTGCTGCCGGTGGATCGTCGTCCGTCCGAGGAGCAGATCGCCGAGCTGCTCAGGTCGCTGCCGGCACAGCCGCTGCACGTCGCCATCGTCCTGTCCGGCCGGCGCGAGCCGTCCGGGCCCTGGGGGCCGGGACGTCCGGCTGACACGACCGACGCCTTCGCCGCGGTCCGGACGATCGCTGCTGCTGCCGGCGTCACGCTCGAATTGCGGGCGGCGCAGTACCTGCCGTGGCACCCGGGCCGGTGCGCGGAGGTCGTGTTCGACGGCACCGTCGTCGGACACGCCGGTGAACTCCATCCAGCGGTGCTCGAGCGTTCCGGTCTGCCAGCACGCTCGTGTGCGGTCGAGATCGACCTCGATGCCCTACCCGTCGTCGAAGGCCTTCCCGCCCCACAGATTTCGCCGTTCCCGGCGGTCCTGCAGGACGTCGCCGTGGTTGTCGACAGCTCGGTGCCGTCGGCCGCGGTCGAGGCGGCGTTGCGAAGCGGTGGCGGTGAACTCCTCGAGGACATCCGCCTGTTTGACGTGTTCGAGGGCGAGCAGGTCGGCGAGGGGCGCAAGTCGCTTGCCTTCGCGCTGCGGTTCCGTGGTGCCGACCGCACGCTGACAGAGGACGAGGCGAGTGCCGCCCGTGACGCCGCAGTGGCCGCAGCGGCGGACGCCGTCGGGGCCGTCCTGCGTGGATAGTCCGCGACACGGGTCGTGATGAGCCGATGAGGCGCTCTTCTCGGTAGCCTGGAAGGCGTACCGGGAGGAGTCTCTCATGGTCGAAACGGGAAGTGGATCGGGCGACGTGCTTGCGCGGTTGCGCCAGCTCTCCGATGCGGACCTGCTGGCAATAGTGCTGGTGACGACGGCCGAGCGTCCGGGTCTGTCGCCGGTACACGCGGCCGCCGCCGCCCTGTCGGCGAGCGGGCTCGGCCCCGACTACCCGCCGGACCCGACGCGGCCGGCCGTACCCCCCGAAATTCCGCCGCCGCTGACGACGGCGAGCGGTACGGTGCCCGGCTCCGGCCACACCGCCCCCGACTACACCGATGGCGGCGTCCCGACCTTCGAGCGGGTTCGAGACCGTATCGAGGAACGCTTCGGGACCGCCCTCGGCTCGGAGGAACTCGAACGGGGCAGTCGGGCCGGGCGGGACGTCGAGGAGAAGTGGCAGGCGCGGGAGAAGGCCGCCCATGACAAGCTCGACGAGATCCGCCGGTCGATGAAGGACGAGCACTAGGCCGCCCAACCGTCAGTGCCGTTCGAGGCTCAGTGTCGTTCGAGGATCGCAGCGAAATCGGTTCCGGCGGGCAGGGATCCGTACTCGAGGTCCCGGTCGGCGCCCAGTCGCGCGCTGATGAACGCCTCCGCGACCGGGTTCGGTGCCTCCCGCAGCAGTAGCGAACCCTGCAGCCCGAGCGCCATCGCTGCAGCGACCGGGCGCGCCCGCTGTTGCGCGGCCGCCGGCTCGAGCGTGGCGAGCTCGGCGAGCATTGCGTGCACCCGATCGAGGTGAGCGTCGAACAACGATGACGCGCCGCGGGCCAGGTTCAGCTCGGCGTCGAAGGCCGAAACCGTCTCGGGCTCGCGGGTCATCGCACGCAGGACGTCGAGGGCGATGACATTGCCCGACCCCTCCCACACCGCCATGACCGGCTGCTCCCGATACCGGCGGGCCAGCGGGAACGCCTCCGTGTATCCGTTACCGCCGAGGCACTCGAGCGATTCGTAGGCGTGGTGCGGGCCGCGCTTGCAGATCCAGTACTTACTCACCGCCGTCGCCAAGCGGCGAAACGCCTTCTCCGAATCGGAGGCGTCGTCGTCGTGGGCGCGGGCCAGGCGCAGCGCCGTCGCCGTCGCCGCCTCCGATTCGAGGGCGAGGTCCGCGACGACGGCGGTCATCGCAGGCTGATCGACGAGCGTCGCGCCGAACGCGGACCGGTGCCGTACATGCCAGAGCGCCTCGGCGACCGATTGACGCATCCCGGCCGCCGATCCGTACACGCAGTCGAGCCGGGTCCGCGCGACCATCTCGATGATCGTGCGCACGCCCCGCCCGGGCTCGCCGACGAGGTGGCCGATCGTCCCGTCGAGCTCGATCTCGGACGAGGCATTCGACTTGTTGCCGAGCTTGTCCTTGAGCCGCTGGATCCGGAAAACGTTGCGGGTGCCGTCCTCGAGCACCCGCGGCACCAGGAAGCAGGACAGCCCCAGCTGTGCTGTCTGGTCGCTCCGCTCGTGTGTCCGGTCGCTCCGCGGGCTCCGCTCCTGCGTCTGCGCGAGGACCAGGAAGGCGTCGGACATCGGGGCCGAGCAGAACCACTTGTGTCCGGTCAGGGCATACATGCCGTCCGAGAGCGGTTCGGCCGTAGTGGTGTTCGCGCGGACGTCTGAGCCGCCCTGCTTCTCGGTCATCGCCATCCCGAACAGCACGCCGGGCTTGTCGCCGGGCGCGGCGAGGGCCCCGTCGTAGCCCCGCGAGTACAACCGGGGCAGCCAACGCTCGGCGAGCTCAGGCGCGAGCATCAGCGACGGCACCACGGAGTGGGTCATCGAGATCGGGCAACCGTGACCCGGCTCGATCTGTCCGAACAGCATGAACGTCGCGGCGCGAGCGACGTTCGCGCCGGCACGAGGCTCGGCCCAGGCGGACGTGTGTGCACCGTGCTTGACCGCGGCCGAGATCACCTGGTGGTAGGCGGGGTGGTACTCGACCTCGTCGATGCGGTGGCCGTAGCGATCGTGCGAATGGAGGCGGGGGAGCTCGGTGTTGGCGAGTTCGGCGGCATGCTGGAACTCGGCGGTGCCGACGAGAGCGCCCACCTCGGACAGGTGTGCGGCCGCCCACTCGGCGTCGTACCGGGCGACCCCCTCGACGAGTGGGGTGTTGCTCGTGAACTCGTTAACGCCTACGCGTGGGGGCGCCTGATTGAACACCTCATGGGTTCGGTGGCCGCGCGGCGCGGTGCCCGCCTGGTCGTTGACTGTCGTCATTCTCGAGCCCTTCCACAAAGTAATGAATCAGAATTCACTTCTTGCTGGTGACAGTAGAACGCGATCGTGCGATGGGCAACGGCGCCCGTCAAGACCCGTTCCTCGTTGCGATGTCGATCCGGCACGCGTCGTCGGACGACCAGAACCACCCGGGGATGAATTAGTTTGCACGATGGTGCATAATCATCCGCATGGGTACTTCTGGAGACTCTGGTGCTTCAGCGGCCGGCAACCGGTCGCCGATCAAGGTCGCGCTCGCAGGGGCGAGTGGGTACGCGGGCGGCGAGATCCTGCGCCTGCTGCTCGGTCACCCCGCTTACCGGGACGGCTCGCTGGTGATCGGGGCACTGACCGCCGGCGGGAACGCCGGCACCACGCTCGGCTCACACCATCCGCACCTACTGCCGCTCGCGGACCGCGTCCTCGGACAGACCGACATAGAGACCCTATCCGGTCACGACGTCGTGTTCCTCGGACTGCCGCACGGCAACTCCGCGGAGATCGCCGAGCAACTCGCCGAGTCCACCGTGATCATCGACTGCGGGGCCGACTTCAGGCTGACCGACTCCGACGACTGGGAGAAGTACTACAAGAGCCCCCACGCCGGCAGCTGGCCGTACGGCCTGCCCGAACTGCCGGGCGGCCGGGACAAACTCGTCGGTGCCACCCGGATCGCGGTGCCCGGCTGCTACCCGACGGTGTCGTCGCTGGCGCTCGCCCCGGCGGTTACCGCAGGCATCGTCGAGCCGAGGGTGACCATCGTCGCGGTCAGCGGAACGACCGGCGCAGGAAGAGCCCCCAAGGCTGATCTGCTCGGTTCGGAGGTGATGGGCTCAGTCCGGGCCTACGGCGTCGGCGGCGCCCATCGGCACACCCCCGAGATCAAGCAGAACCTGTCGGCGATCGCCGGCACCGACGTGACGGTGTCGTTCACGCCGGTCCTGGCGCCGATGCCGCGCGGCATCCTCGCGACGTGCACCGCGCCCACCACCGCGTCCGCCGACGAGATCCGGACGGTGTACGAGAAGGCGTACGCGGACGAGCCGTTCGTGCACGTGCTACCGGAGGGACAGCTACCGCAGACCGGTGCCGTCGTCGGATCCAACGCCGTGCAAATCGCCGTGACGGTCGACGCCGACGCCGGACTCCTCGTCGCGATCGCCGCGATCGACAATCTCACCAAGGGCACTGCCGGGGGTGCCGTTCAATCCATGAACCTGGCCCTGGGCCTGCCCGAGACCGATGGTCTCTCGACCGTGGGAGTTGCTCCGTGACCACCGAATCCGCATCATCCTCTACAGCCGGGACCGGTATCACCGAAATCGCCGGCGGCCAACTGCTCCGCACCCAGGGTGTCACCGCGCCCGCCGGATTCCGTGCCGCAGGTATCACGGCGGGGATCAAGGCCAACGGTAAGTCCGACCTCGCACTCGTCTTCAACGAGGGCCCCGAGCTCGCCGCCGCGGGGGTGTTCACCGCCAACAAGGTCAAGGCGGCTCCCGTCCTGTGGTCGCAGCAGGTGCTCACCACCGGACGTTTGCGGGCCGTCGTCCTCAACTCGGGCGGCGCGAACGCGTGCACAGGGGCTCCCGGCTTCCAGGACGCCCACAAGACAGCCGAGCAAGTCGCCGCGTCGCTCAGCGACTGGGGCACCGAGACCGGGGCGATAGAGGTGGCTGTCTGCTCGACCGGACTGATCGGGGACCGGTTGCCGATGGACAAGGTCCTCGCAGGTGTCACCGCGATCGTGCACGAGTTGGCCGGCGGGATCTCCGGTGGCACTGACGCCGCACACGCGGTCATGACCACGGACACCGTTCCGAAGCAGGTTGCGCTGCACCACGGCGGCAAGTGGAAGGTCGGCGGCATGGCGAAGGGCGCGGGCATGCTCGCGCCGTCCCTTGCCACGATGCTCTGCGTCCTCACCACCGACGCCGTCGCGACCGCCGAACAACTCGACGAGGCGTTGCGGCACGCGACGCGCATGACGTTCGATCGGCTCGACGTGGACGGCGCGGCCTCCACCAACGACACCGTGCTGCTGCTTTCGTCCGGTGCCAGCAACGTGGCGCCGTCGCAGGACGAGCTCAATGCAGCCGTGCTCGCGGTCTGCGACGACCTGGCCGAGCAGATGATGGCCGACGCGGAGGGCGTCACCAAGCGGGTCCGGGTCACCGTCAACGGCGCCGCGTCCGAGCAGGACGCCCTCATCGCGGCCCGCGGCGTCGCCCGCGACAGCCTCGTCAAGACCGCGCTGTTCGGCTCCGATCCCAACTGGGGTCGGGTGCTGGCCGCCGTGGGCATCGCGCCGATCACTCTCGACCCGGACCGGATCGCGGTGTCGTTCAACGGCAATCCGGTCTGTATCGATGGCGTCGGCGCGCCCGGTGCCCGTGAGGTGGACCTGTCGGGTGGCGACATCGACCTCACCATCGAACTCGGCGTCGGCGAGCACACCGCATCCATCCGTACGACGGACCTCTCACACGGGTACGTCGAAGAGAACTCGGCGTATTCGTCATGAGCAGCGACATGGGTACGGCGGTGAACACCGAGAAGTCGAGCATCGAGAAGTCGAGCATCGAGAACCTGACGGCGAGCCAGAAGGCGCACGTCCTGGCCGAGGCGCTGCCGTGGCTCCAACGTTTCCGCGACAAGATCGTCGTGATCAAGTACGGCGGCAACGCAATGATCGACGACGGACTCAAGCGCGCGTTCGCAGCGGACATGGCCTTCCTGCGGACCATCGGCATCCACCCGGTCGTCGTGCACGGCGGTGGACCGCAGATCAACGCCATGCTGAAGCGACTCGGCATGGAGGGCGAGTTCCGGGGCGGCTTCCGCGTGACGACGCCTGAGGTCATGGACGTCGTCCGGATGGTGCTGTTCGGTCAGGTCGGCCGCGAACTCGTCGGCCTGATCAACACGCACGGGCCGTACGCCGTCGGCATTTCCGGTGAGGACGCGCGGCTGTTCACCGCCACCCGTCGCACCGTCCAGGTCGAGGGCACGGCCACCGACATCGGACTCGTCGGCGACGTCACCGCCGTCAATCCCGCGGCGGTGCTCGATCTCATTGCAGCCGGACGTATCCCGGTCGTCTCGACGATCGCGCCCGACGAGGACGGCGTCGTGCACAACATCAACGCCGACACCGCAGCAGCTGCGCTTGCCGAGGCGATAGGTGCCGAGAAACTCGTCGTGCTCACCGACGTCGAGGGCCTCTACACCGACTGGCCCGACCGGTCGTCGCTCGCGACCGAGATCGCCGCCCCCGCGCTGCGTCAGCTGCTTCCGAGTCTCGACGCGGGCATGGTCCCCAAGATGGAGGCCTGCCTGCGCGCCGTCGAGGGCGGCGTTCCTACCGCGCACGTCATCGACGGGCGCGTCGCGCACGCGGTCCTGCTCGAACTCTTCACCGGCGAGGGCATCGGCACCATGGTCACGCCGGCGCGCGGCCTCGAAGCCCGGGACCTCGAAGACCTGGAAGGACAACCATGACCACGACAGCGGATCTCCAGCAGCGCTGGTCCGGCGCGCTGATGAACACTTACGGCGTGCCGCGGGTGGCCCTGGTCCGCGGCGAGGGCGCGGTCGTCACCGATGCCGACGGCAAGCAGTACCTGGACCTGTTGGCCGGTATCGCCGTCAACATCCTCGGCCACGCACACCCGGCGATCGTCGAGGCCGTCACACGGCAGCTGTCGACCCTCGGCCATGTGTCGAACCTGTACGCGAGTGAGCCGGCCGTCGCCCTGGCCGAGCAGCTCCTCGCACGCCTCGGTGCCGGCGAGTCCGGTGTCTCCGGGGGAAGCGTCACCGGGCGAGTCTTCCTGTGCAACTCGGGCACCGAGGCCAACGAGGCCGCGTTCAAGCTGGCGCGGGCAACCGGCAGACGCAAGATCATCGCCGCCGAGAAGGCGTTCCATGGCCGGACGATGGGTGCGTTGGCACTCACCGGTCAGCCCGACAAGCGTGCCCCGTTCGAGCCGATGCCGCCCGGCGTCGAACACGTGCCGTACGGCGATCTGGAGGCGCTCGACCGTGCGGTCGACGACGACACCGCCGCGGTGTTTCTCGAGCCGATCCTGGGTGAGTCCGGGGTCGTGGTTCCCCCCGAGGGTTACCTCACCGGCGCCCGCCGGATCACCGCCGAACGCGGCGCCCTGTTGATCCTCGACGAGGTGCAGACCGGTATCGGCCGCACGGGTTGGTTCTACGCGCACCAGGCGGTTGGCATCGTGCCCGACGTCATGACGCTCGCGAAAGGGCTCGGCGGCGGCATGCCGATCGGCGCCTGCATCGCGACCGGCGCGGCGGCGGAACTGATCGGCCCGGGTAAGCACGGCACCACATTCGGTGGTAACCCGGTGTGCGCGTCCGCCGCGCTCGCGGTCCTCGAGACGATCACAGCCGACGATCTGCTCTCCCGCGCCGACATGATCGGCAAGGTGCTCGCAACGGGTATCGAGGGGCTGGGGCACCCACTTGTCGACCACGTCCGTGGCGCGGGCCTGCTGCTGGGCGTCGTGCTGACCGAGGACCTCGCACCGGCGGTCGAGGCGGCAGCCCGGGACGCCGGCTACCTCGTGAACGCGGCCCAGCCCGGCGTGATCCGTTTGGCACCCCCGCTGATCATCACCGAGGAGCAGGCGGAAGGATTCGTCGCGGCGCTGCCGGGAATTCTCGATGAAGCCGGCGCGGGAGCAGGAGGCAGGTGAGCAGATGACCATTCGACACTTCTTGAGGGACGACGATCTGACCTCGGCAGAGCAGGCCGAGGTGCTTGCGCTCGCCCGTGAGCTCAAAGCGGATCCGTTCTCGCGGAAGCCGCTCGCCGGTCCGCGAGGCGTGGGCGTCATCTTCGACAAGAACTCCACCCGCACACGGTTCTCGTTCGAGATGGGCATCGCGCAACTCGGTGGCCACGCCGTCGTGGTCGACGGCCGCAGCACCCAACTCGGCCGAGACGAGACCCTGCAGGACACCGGTCGAGTGTTGTCCCGTTTCGTCGACGCGATCGTATGGCGCACGTTCGGCCAAGAGCGGCTCGAGCAGATGGCGGAGGGCGCGACCGTACCGATCGTCAACGCCCTGTCGGACCAGTTCCACCCCTGCCAGGTGCTGGCCGACTTGCAGACCCTCGCCGAGCGCAAGGGCGAGCTGAAGGGCCTGAGACTGACCTACCTCGGTGACGGCGCCAACAACATGGCGCATTCGTTGTTGCTCGGTGGCGTCACGGCCGGCGTGCACGTCACCATCGCAGCTCCGGTGGGGTTCGCCCCCGACCCATCGGTCGTCGACGCTGCCCGCATACGCGCCGAGCAGACCGGCGCGATGATCACGCTCACCGACGACCCACAGGCCGCGGTCGTCGGGGCCGACGCGCTCGTCACCGACACGTGGACGTCGATGGGACAGGAGGACGACGGGCAGGACCGCGTCGGACCGTTTCGGCCGTTCCAGATCAACGCCGACCTGCTCGATAACGCGGCACCGGACGCCGTCGTGTTGCACTGCCTACCAGCGCATCGCGGCGAGGAGATCACCGACGAGGTGCTCGACGGTCCGCAGTCGGCAGCGTGGGACGAGGCCGAGAATCGGCTGCACGCACAGAAGGCCCTGCTCGTGTGGCTATTCGAGAAGGGATCGGGGGAAACACCGTGACGTCCGCTCCGGGAGACAATCGCTCGCAACCGACGGTGCCGGTGGCACAAACGCGCGCCGGGCGCCAGGCACGGATCGTTGCCCTCGTCGCCGAACGGCACATACGCAGCCAGGCTGAACTCGCCGCGCTGCTCGCCGCAGAGGGAATCGATGTCTCGAACGCGACATTGTCGCGTGACCTCGAGGAACTCGGCGCGGTGAAACTGCGCGCCGCGGACGGTGGTCCCGGGGTGTACGTGGTGCCGGAAGACGGGTCGCCCGTGCGGGGTGTCTCCGGCGGCACCGATCGTCTGTCCCGGCTGCTGGGCGAGCTGTTGGTATCGACCGCCGCCAGCGGCAACCTTGCGGTTCTACGAACCCCGCCGGGAGCCGCTCACTACCTGGCCAGCGCCCTGGATCGGGCCTCGCTCACCAACGTCGTCGGAACGATTGCGGGCGACGACACCATCCTCGTCGTGGCTCGCGAACCGCTCACCGGAGCAGAGCTTGCCGCCGAGATCGAGCGCCTGGCCTGACCACTAGACTCTCCCTCGAACACTTCGAACTCTAAGGAGCACACTCACCATGGCTGATCGCGTCGTACTCGCCTACTCGGGCGGGCTGGACACCTCCGTGGCCATCAGCTGGATCGGCAAGGAGACCGGCAAGGAGGTCGTTGCCGTCGCGATCGATCTCGGCCAGGGCGGCGAGGACATGGAGGTCGTCCGTCAGCGTGCCCTCGACTGCGGTGCGGTCGAGTCGGTCGTGGTGGATGCCCGCGACGAGTTCGCCGACGAATACTGCCTGCCGACAATCCAGGCCAACGCGCTCTACATGGACCGCTACCCGCTGGTGTCGGCCATCAGCCGTCCGCTCATCGTCAAGCACATCGTGAAGGCTGCCCGCGACCACGGCGGCACGGTGGTGTCGCACGGCTGCACCGGCAAGGGGAACGACCAGGTGCGCTTCGAGGTGGGCTTCGGTGCCCTCGCGCCCGACCTCGAGGTCATCGCCCCGGTCCGCGACTACGCGTGGACCCGTGAGAAGGCCATCTCCTTCGCCGAGGAGAACAACATTCCGATCAACGTCACCAAGCGCTCGCCGTTCTCGATCGACCAGAACGTGTGGGGCCGTGCGGTCGAGACGGGATTCCTCGAGGACCTGTGGAACGCGCCCACCAAGGACGTCTACGACTACACCCAGGACCCGACGCTCAACTGGAACAGCCCCGACGAGCTGATCATCAGCTTCGAGGCGGGCAAGCCCGTCGCGATCGACGGCAAGTCCGTCACCGTGCTCGAGGCGATCCAGGAACTCAACAAGCGTGCCGGTGCGCAGGGCGTCGGCCGCCTCGACGTCGTCGAGGATCGTCTCGTCGGCATCAAGAGCCGTGAAGTGTACGAGGCCCCGGGCGCGATGGTGCTCATCAACGCGCATCAGGAACTCGAGCACGTGACCCTCGAGCGCGAGCTGGGCCGCTACAAGCGTCAGATGGAGCAGCGGTGGAGCGAGCTGGTCTACGATGGCCTGTGGTTCTCGCCGCTGAAGACCGCGCTCGACGCGTTCGTGCAGAAGACCCAGGAGCGGGTCACCGGCGACATCCGTCTGTTCCTGCACGGCGGGGCGATCACGGTCAACGGCCGCCGCAGCTCCGAGTCCCTGTACGACTTCAACCTGGCCACCTACGACGAGGGCGACACCTTCGACCAGTCGTACGCCAAGGGGTTCGTCAACATCCACGGCCTGTCCTCCAAGGTCGCGGCAAAGCGCGACCTGGGCCTGTAGCCGTGTCCGCGCACGGCGATACAAGGGGCGCTTCCCGCGAAGGCGCCACCGTCGAAGGGGCGCTGTGGGGTGGACGGTTCGAGTCCGGGCCGGCTGCCGCCATGGCGGCCCTGAGCAAGTCCACGCACTTCGACTGGGCACTGGCCCCGTACGACGTCCGGGCCTCGCAGGCACACGCACGCGTGCTGCACAAGGCCGGGTTGCTCAGTGACGCCGACCTCGCGAGCATGCTGGACGGACTGGCACGGCTAGCCGACGACGTTCAGAGCGGGGCGTTCGTTCCCGCCGAGTCCGACGAGGACGTGCATGGTGCACTCGAGCGCGGCCTGATCGAACGTGTCGGCCCAGAGGTGGGCGGCCGGTTGCGGGCGGGTCGCTCCCGCAACGACCAGGTGGCCACACTGTTCCGGATGTGGCTCCGTGATGCCGTGCGACGCATCGCCGACGGAGTCCTCGACATCGTCGACGCGCTCGCCACGCAGGCCGCGGCACACCCGGAGGCCGTGATGCCCGGCAAGACGCACCTGCAGGCGGCACAGCCGGTGCTCCTGGCGCATCACCTGCTCGCGCACACCCATCCGCTACTGCGCGACGTGGAGCGGCTGCGGGACCTCGACAAGCGGGCGGCGGTGTCGCCCTATGGGTCTGGTGCGCTGGCCGGATCATCGTTGGGGCTCGACCCTGACGCGATCGCGGACGAGTTGAGCTTCGACTCGGCCGCGGACAACTCGATCGACGCGACGTCGTCGCGGGACTTCGCGGCCGAGGCCGCCTTCGTTCTCGCCATGATCGCAGTGGACCTGTCTCGGATGGCCGAAGAAATCATCATCTGGAGCACACCGGAATTCGGCTACATCACGCTCTCCGATGCCTGGTCGACGGGGTCGTCGATCATGCCGCAGAAGAAGAACCCGGACGTCTCGGAGCTCACCCGGGGCAAGGCGGGGCGCCTGATCGGCAACCTCACCGGACTGCTGGCGACCCTCAAGGCGCAGCCCCTGGCATACAACCGCGATCTGCAGGAGGACAAGGAGCCGGTCTTCGATTCTGTGGCTCAACTCGAACTGCTCCTGCCGGCCATCACCGGTCTCGTATCAACCTTGGAGTTCCACACCGCCCGGATGGAGGAACTCGCTCCTGCGGGCTTCACTCTTGCGACCGACATCGCGGAATGGATGGTGCGGCAGGGCGTTCCCTTCCGCGTGGCGCACGAGGCCGCTGGTGCCTGTGTGCGGGTCGCGGAGGCGCGTGGTGTGGGTCTCGAAGAGCTCACAGACGCGGAGTTGGCGGGCGTCGATCCCGCGCTGACTCCCGCGGTTCGTGAGGTACTCACCGTCCACGGTTCGATCGCGTCGCGGAGCGCGCGGGGCGGCACGGCAGGGGTCCGGGTCGCCGAGCAGTTGGGTGGTGTCCGGCGCTGCGCGAATGTGCTACGCGAGTGGGTGCGTGCCTAGGTTTGAACCGATGACCCTTTCGGGCAACCGTGAGCCCCGCTAACGCAGTAATGTGAAGGCTCATCGAAAAGGATGTGACACAAAGTCACGATGAGTTTGGTGGGGGAGTGCGCTCGTGGGTCTCAGCTCCGACTACTTGGCGGCTTCGTTGCGGCGGGTCGTCGCCACGGCACAGAACGGTCTCGAGGTGGTTCGCTTCGGTGGTCTGGAGACGGGGGCGACACCGTCCCCGTTCCAGATCGTCGAGCGCGCCCCGATGTATCGATTGCGCCGCTACTTCCCTGATATCGATCCGGCTGATGCCGGTCCGCCGATCGTTCTCGTGCCGCCCATGATGATGTCGGCGGATGTCTACGACGTCACCCGTGACCACGGCGCGGTAGGCATCCTGCACGAGATGGGGATCGACCCCTGGGTGGTCGACTTCGGCTCTCCGGATGCCGAGGAGGGTGGCTTCGATCGCACCCTCACGGACCACATCGTCGCCATCAGTGAGGTCGTCGACATAGTCCATGAGCACACTGGCCGCGACGTCCACCTGTCCGGTTACTCACAGGGCGGCATGTTCTGCTACCAGGCGGCGGCGTACCGCAGATGCCGCAACGTCGCCAGTATCATCACGTTCGGTGCACCGGTGGATACATTGGCGGCGCTTCCCTTCAATATTCCGGCGTTCGTCGCCACCAGAGGGGCGGACCTCCTGGCCGATCACGTCTTCAATCGCCTGTCGATAGCCGGCTGGATGGCTCGCACTGGCTTCCAGTTTCTCGATCCGATGAAGACGGCGAAGTCACGTATCGATTTCCTCCGCCAGCTGCACGACCGTGAGGCGCTCCTTCCACGGGAGCAGCAACGGCGTTTCCTGGACCAGGACGGCTGGGTGGCCTGGTCCGGTCCGGCTGTCGCGGAACTGCTCAAGCAGTTCATCGTCCACAACCGGATGATGACCGGTGGCTTCGTCATCAAGGATGCTGCCGTCGGTCTTGCCGAGTTGTCGTGCCCGATCCTCGCATTCGTAGGTGAGGTGGACGACATCGGGCAGCCTCTCGCGGTGCGCGGCATCAAGCGGGCAGCGCCCCACGCAGAAGTATTCGAGTCGACGCTACGCGCTGGACATTTCGGTCTGGTGGTCGGATCGGCCGCCGCCGCCCGTACTTGGCCCGCCACCGGTGAGTGGGTGCGTTGGAGAGAGGGAGTGGGTAAACGTCCGGAGTCGGTGGTCGCGATGATCCACGACGAGCCTTCCGGGCGCGACAGCGGTGTCAGTTTCGCCGACCGGATCACCCACGCTGCCGCGTCGATCGCCGAGGTGGGCGTCGGTGCGAGCAAGGGTTTCGTGGATTTCGCGACCGACACCGTTCGCACCACGCGTGAGATCTCGATCGAGGCGGCCCGCGCGCTGCCGCGGCTGGCCCGCCTCGGGCAGTTGCAGCCACGCTCGCGGATCTCGCTCGGACTGCTGCTCGCCGAACAGGGACGTCAGGCGCCGGGCCGCGAGTTCTTCCTGTTCGATGACCGCGTGCACACGAACGCAGCCGTCAACACGCGAATCGACAACGTCGTGCGCGGTCTCGTCCATGCCGGCGTCCGGCCTGCGAGCCACGTCGGTGTCCTGATGGAGACACGCCCGAGTGCACTCGTCGCGATCGCCGCGCTCTCACGACTGGGCGCGGTCGCTGTCCTCCTGCCACCCGGCGCCAACCTCGACCAGGCGGCCCGCCTCGGCCGGGTCGACCGAATCGTCGTCGATCCCGACAACCTCGAGGACGCCGTCGCCACCGGCAGAAAGGTCCTCGTCCTCGGAGGCGGCGAGTTCCGTGGGCTTGCTGTCGAACTCGGACCGGACGTCGTCGACCTCGAGCAGGTGGATCCCGGTTCGGTGGCGCTCCCCGGGTGGTACCGCCCCAACCCGGGCCGCGCGGGCGAACTAGCCTTCGTGATCTTCAGTGGGTCGTGCGGAAACCTCGAAGCGAAGTTCATCACCAACCACCGATGGGCCCTATCGGCGTTCGGCACCGCCTCGGCTGCGTCGCTCACTCGTGGCGACACGGTGTACTGCCTTGCACCGTTGCATCATTCGTCAGGCCTCATGGCGGCCCTCGGTGGCGCGGTCGCGGGTGGCGCGCGAATCGCGCTCTCACGTGGACTCGATCCGGACCGCTTCGCAGAGGAGATCCGCCGGTACGGCGTCACCGTCGTCAGCTACACCTGGACGATGATGCGGGACATACTCGACGCCACACTTCCCCTCGAGGACGGGTATCCGGTCCGACTGTTCATCGGTTCGGGCATGCCGCCCGGACTCTGGCGTCGCACGACCGAAAGGTTCGCTCCTGCAGGAGTGCTCGAGTTCTATGCGTCCACAGAGGGCGATGTCGTCCTCGCGAACGTGTCGGGTGTCAAGGTCGGTTGCAAGGGGCGGCCCCTGCCGGGCAGTGCCGAGGTTCGCCTCGGCGCGTACGATCCGATCGAGGGCCGTCTGATCGAGGATGCGCGGGGCTTTGTCCGCGAGTGCAAGGATGGCGAGGTCGGCCTGCTGCTCGGCCGCCCGGGTGCCCATGCGGAGTCGGTACCCGGCGTGATGCGCGGAGTGTTCGAGGCCGGCGATGTCTGGGTGCCCACCGAGAACCTGTTCCGCCGCGACTCCGACGGCGACTACTGGCTCGTAGACCACAAGCGCACTGTCGTGGACGCTGTGCGCGGCCCGGTCTTCACACAGCCGATCGTCGACGTGCTCGGTGAGATGCCTCAGGTCGATCTCACGGTTGCCTATGGTGTGCCCGCGGGGGAGCGACAGGTGGCGGTCGCCGCGATCACGGTGCGCGACGGCCGTGCGCCGAGGGCGGCGGAGGTCAGCGCCGCGCTCGGGCAGTTGCCTGTGGCTGAGCGCCCGGATGTCGTCCATGTCGTGGAGCGGATTCCGCTGGGTGCGTCGTACCGGCCCAGTTCTTTGGCGCTGCAGGCAGCGGGTCTGCCGAAGCCGAGCGTGCGTGCGTGGTACCTCGATCCGGATACCGGCAAGTACAAGCGGTTCACCAAGGCGGTCGCGGCACACTTCGAAGGGGTGCCCGCATAGCGGGGTCGGGTCCGACTTGTAGCCTGGTGGACCAGCGGAGATCCCGGACGGCCCGAGAGGACTGAAGTGGCAATTGATCCCACCCTGCTCAGCATTCTGGCCTGCCCGCAGGACAAGGGCCCGTTGCTGTTGGTCGGCGACGAGGTGCTCTACAACCCTCGGCTTCGCTGCGCCTACCCGATCGAGAACGGCATTCCGGTGCTCCTGATCGATGAGGCCCGTGAAGTGGCCGACGCGGAGCACGAGGACTACGTCGCACGCGGTATCGCGTCATCCGCCGACTGACCGGGTCGGTCCAGCGGTCCGGTGAGATACCGCTGCAGCGTCGGCGCGATGAGTCGGGCGACCTCGTCGGTGTCGAGGCTGCCGAGCGCGTCGACCCTCAGGAGATGCCGAGTCAGGAAGAGCCCCGTCATCTGTGAGGCAACCAGCGCCACCCGCAGTTCACCGGTCCCCTTCGGCGAGTCGACCCGCGGGATGATGTCGCGCAGCACAACGTCGAGCAGAGCGCTACGGACCAGTCCTTCGTGGCCCCCGGTGAGCACCGAGCGCGCTGCTGCGACTACCGCCGCCTGGTGTGCAGAATCCCAAGCTCCGATGACGGTACGCGCGAGCGCCTCACCGAGTGCGTCGACCGGGACGGCGGCGAGCGGGCCCAGGAGCGATACCGGATCCCACGGAACTGCGATCGCTTCGACGAGCAGGCGCTGTTTGGTCCCGAAGTAGTGATGCACGAGCGCGGAGTCGACGCCGGCCGCGGCCGCGATAGACCGTACCGTGGTGTGCTCGAACCCCTTGTCAGCGAACTGATTCCGAGCGGCCTCGAGGATCCGATCGCGCGTCGCGGTCGGGCCGGGTCGGCGCCCTGGTCGCGCCGGCGGTGTCGTTGGCTCGGCCATCAGGGTGTACGTCGGCGGAGCGTGGCGGCCGCCAGGGCCAGAGCCACAAGCACGTATAGCACGACGATGCCCAGGTCACGCCACATCAGTGCCGTCGCACTGGGGTGGACGGCCACCTGTTGGAGCGCTTCGACCGCATAGCTGAGCGGGAGGGCGTTGCTGATCCACTCCAGCCACTGGGGCAATTGATCTCGGGGTACCAGGAGGCCGCACAGCAGGAGTTGAGGAACGGCAATGACGGGCATGAATTGCACGGCCTGGAACTCGGTGCGGGCGAACGCGCTCGCCAGAAGGCCGAGCGAGACGCCGAGCACCGCATTGACCACGGCGATGAGGATGACCCAGGCGACATTGCCCTCGGTGGTCAGGCTCAAGAACCCGAACGCCACGCCACAAGCAAGGGCTGCTTGGGCGGCAGCGGCTATCGAGAAGGCGGTGCCATAGCCGCCGAGCAGATCCAGCTTTGACAGGGGAGTACTGAGTAGTCGCTCGAGCGTTCCGGAACTGCGTTCTCGTTGCATCGCGATCGAGGTCACCAGGAACATCACCACGAAAGGAAGGATCCCGAGCATCGTGATCGCGATCCGGTCGAACAGCGGAATTTGGCCAGGGGGCGTCGGCACGTTCTGATACATGAAGTACAGCAGCACCATCAGCAGCGAGGGCACGAGCAGGATCATGGCCACGGTGCGGTGATCGTTGCGGAGTTGCCTCAGGATTCGGATAGTGCTTGAGGCGTAGATGCGGGGGTTCATGATCATTGCTCGACTCCCACCTGCTCGTCGCGGACCAGCGCCAGGAAGGCCTTCTCGAGGTTCGACTCACCGGTTCTGGTTCGCAGTTCGTCCGGTGGCACGTGGGCAAGGAGGTGTCCCTCGCGCAGGAGGAGGAGACTCTCGCAGCGGTCGGCTTCATCCATGACGTGACTCGACACGATCAGCGTCACTCCTGCTGCTGCGAGGGTCGAGAAATGCTCCCACAGTTCGTCCCGCAGGACAGGGTCGAGACCGACGGTCGGTTCGTCGAGCACGAGCAGCTCAGGCTTGCCGACGAGAGCGCACGCGAGCGACACCCGGCTGAGCTGCCCACCGGACAGGTCGCGGGCCCGATGGTGCGTGTGGCTGGACAGGCCCACAGCCTCGATCGTCTCCGCTGCAACGTCATTTCCCCGTCCGTAGAGGGACGCGAAATATCGCACGTTGTCCCGGATCGTGAGATCGAGGTACACGCTCGGGGCCTGCGTCACGTAGCCGATCCGTCTGCGCAACGCCGCCGATCCTGCAGGTCTGCCGAGGACGGTCACCGAACCGGACTCGACGATCTGGGTCCCGACCATGCATCGCATGAGGGTGGTCTTGCCGCACCCGGAAGGCCCGAGCAAGCCGGTGACGGTGCCGAGGGGAATCGACAGGCTGATGTCGCGCAGGGCGTGGACGTCCCCGCGAACCACATGGAGTCCCGCGACCTCGACTGCAGGTGTGGCTGCGGTTGGGTCCGTCGTGAAGTTCCCGGGTGTACCGGTCATGTCGACCTCGATTCATCGGGTGATGAAATCATCACATGATGAATTATTGACTCACTGGGGACGGACGTCAACAGGTGGCCGGTCGCGGGGCACCGAGATGAAGGCGCCGGGATGGAGAATCGGAACCGTGATCGATCCGGGACGGGAGATCTTGAGAGCGGCCCAGCACCCGCTCGTCGCAGCGCGGGCGATACTCGGAGGAGTGCTGTCCGTCGGGACGGTGCGGGCCCGGATCGTCGAGGTCGAGGCCTACGGCGGTGATCCGTCCGGCCCGTGGCCGGACCCCGCATCCCACTCCTATCGAGGCCGGTCGCCTCGGAACGCAGTCATGTTCGGCGAGGCCGGGCACCTTTATGTGTACCGCAGCTACGGGATGCACTTCTGCGCGAACGTGTCGTACGGACCCGACGGCGTGGCCGGCGGGGTACTGATGAGGGCGGCGGAGATCATGCAGGGCCACGAACTCGTTGCGTCACGACGACCGGGGGTGCGCCGTGCGGCCGACGTCGCCCGCGGACCGGGGAATCTCGGATCGGCGCTGGGAATTTCGCTTGCCCACAACGGCTTCGACCTGTTCGGAACCGACCCCGGTTTGTGCCTGGAGCTGGGACACGCCCCCGAGTCCCGGAGCGGGCCCCGGGTCGGAATTGCCGTCGCGGCCGACTGGCCTTGGCGACTATGGCTACCGAACTCGGCGGCGGTGTCGGCCTATCGCCGCAGCCCGCGCGCACCCGCCTGAAGTGGGCGGTGGGATGATCGAGAGGTGACTGAGAACATCCTTGACGAACTGACCTGGCGGGGGCTCATCGCCCAGTCGACCGATCTGGAAGCACTGCGTCGGGAAGCGGAGGCTGGTCCAGTCACGTTGTATGCCGGGTTCGATCCCACCGGACCGAGCTTGCACGCCGGTCACCTGGTTCCGCTGCTCGCGCTCAAGCGTTTCCAGCGGGCGGGACACCGCCCGATCGTTCTCGCCGGCGGCGCCACCGGCATGATTGGTGACCCCCGCGACGTCGGCGAGCGCGCCATGAACTCGGCCGAGACGGTCGCGGACTGGTCTGAGCGCATTCGCTCCCAGCTCGAACGCTTCGTCGACTTCGACGATTCACCGACCGGCGCCGTCATCGAGAACAACGCGAACTGGACGTCGAAACTCACCGCGATCGACTTCCTACGTGACATCGGCAAGCACTTCTCAGTGAACGTGATGCTCGCCCGCGACACCGTCAAGCGGCGTCTGGAATCGGATGGCATCTCCTACACCGAGTTCAGCTACATGTTGCTGCAGGCCAACGACTTCGTGCACCTACGGCGCAACTACGGCTGCAGGCTCCAGGTCGGCGGCGCGGATCAGTGGGGCAACATCGTCGCAGGCGTCGACCTGAACCGAAAGCTCGACGGTGAGTCGGTGCACGCGCTCACCGTGCCGCTCGTGACCTCGGCCGACGGAAAGAAGTTCGGCAAGTCGACCGGCGGCGGCAGCCTGTGGCTCGATCCCGAGATGACGAGCCCGTACGCCTGGTACCAGTACTTCGTGAACACCAGTGACGCCGATGTCGTGCGCTACCTGCGTTGGTTCACGTTCCTCACCCGCGACGAGTTGGCGGAGCTCGAGGTAGCGACCGCGGAGCGTCCGCAGGCGCGCGAGGCGCAGCGTCGACTCGCGGCGGAGATGACGACCCTCGTCCACGGTCAGGCCAACACCGACGCGGTCGAGCTCGCGAGCCAGGCACTGTTCGGTCGGGCCGAACTGTCCGATCTTGACGAGCCCACTCTCGCGTCCGCGCTGACCGAGGCATCGGTTGCCGAGGTACGTGCCGGTGACAGCAACACGATCGTCGAGCTTCTCGTCGCGAGCGGGCTGTGCGAGAGCAAGGGTGCTGCACGTCGGGCCGTAAAGGAGGGCGGCGCGTACGTGAACAACAAGCGCATCCCAGCCGAGGACTGGGTGCCGGAGACCGTCGACATGCTGCACGGTCAGTGGTTGGTTCTCCGTCGCGGTCGGAAGAACTTTGCCGGCATCAAGGTATTGGTGGGCTGACGTGTCGGGCATCACAAATAGTCTGTTTGTTTATGCCTTGCCGGTTGAGGGTCAGTGACCTGGGTGAATGTGGTGTATTCGGTTGGCGACCTGGTGGTTTGACGGTGGGGAAACGCAGGCGTAACTTGGTTCGGGTCAGAGCGGCTCGGACACCGACCCGGACGCGATCGTTTGTTTGATCGGCGTGGGTAAACGAGGTTGGACGGGGAGCGCCTGGCTTTCCTGGTTGGTTGGATCGCCCCTTGTTGTGTCGGGGGTGGTTGCGCTGTGCCGGGGTGGTTTGTTCGAGGGTTGGGGTTTGTGTCCGGTTCTCGGGTGGGCTAGAATGGAGCGGTTGCCCCGGGGTGAGGGACGTGTAGTTCCTGGTTTCGGTGTGTGCGTGTTCTTTGAGAACTCAACAGTGTGTCGATGAATGTCAGTGCCAAATTTTTTTGTTTGGTGGCCTGCACCCTTGTTTTGTGGGTGTGGGTGTTGCTGGTCGTCTC
>NZ_RKLO01000010.1:0-3413 GCF_004011825.1 Rhodococcus xishaensis
AACGGGTGTTCGGCGGTGTCCTACTCTCCCACACCCTGTCGAGTGCAGTACCATCGGCGCTGGAGGGCTTAGCTTCCGGGTTCGGAATGGGGCCGGGCGTTTCCCCTCCGCTATGGCCGCCGTAACTCTGTGAAACTGTCACACCCCCCGGGTCCGGTGGCCGGCGGTGGTTGCCGGCCGGGTGGGGGGGTTTGTGTGTTGTTTCAGATACTGCACAGTGGACGCGTAGCTTCTTCGTGGTAAGTCCTCGGCCTATTAGTACCAGTCACCTGCACACATTGCTGTGCTTCCAGTTCTGGCCTATCAACCCGGTGGTCTGCCGGGGGCCTTACCCCCTCGAGGGGGTGAGAAACCTCATCTTGGAACAGGCTTCCCGCTTAGATGCTTTCAGCGGTTATCCCTTCCGAACGTGGCCAACCAGCAGTGCTCCTGGCGGAACAACTGGCACACCAGAGGTTCGTCCGTCCCGGTCCTCTCGTACTAGGGACAGCCTTCCTCAAGTTTCTGACGCGCGCGGCGGATAGAGACCGAACTGTCTCACGACGTTCTAAACCCAGCTCGCGTGCCGCTTTAATGGGCGAACAGCCCAACCCTTGGGACCTACTCCAGCCCCAGGATGCGACGAGCCGACATCGAGGTGCCAAACCATCCCGTCGATATGGACTCTTGGGGAAGATCAGCCTGTTATCCCCGGGGTACCTTTTATCCGTTGAGCGACACCGCTTCCACATGCCGGTGCCGGATCACTAGTCCCGACTTTCGTCCCTGCTCGACCCGTCAGTCTCACAGTCAAGCTCCCTTGTGCACTTGCACTCGCCACCTGATTGCCAACCAGGCTGAGGGAACCTTTGGGCGCCTCCGTTACATTTTGGGAGGCAACCGCCCCAGTTAAACTACCCACCAGGCACTGTCCCTGAACCAGATCATGGTCCGAGGTTAGATGTCCAATACGATCAGAGTGGTATTTCAACAACGACTCCACGAACACTGGCGTGCCCGTTTCACAGTCTCCCACCTATCCTACACAAACCGAACCGAACACCAATACCAAGCTATAGTGAAGGTCCCGGGGTCTTTTCGTCCTGCCGCGCGTAACGAGCATCTTTACTCGTAATGCAATTTCGCCGAGTCTGTGGTTGAGACAGCAGAGAAGTCGTTACGCCATTCGTGCAGGTCGGAACTTACCCGACAAGGAATTTCGCTACCTTAGGATGGTTATAGTTACCACCGCCGTTTACTGGGGCTTAAATTCTCAGCTTCGCCATTGCTGGCTGACCGGTCCTCTTAACCTTCCAGCACCGGGCAGGCGTCAGTCCGTATACATCGTCTTACGACTTCGCACGGACCTGTGTTTTTAGTAAACAGTCGCTTCTCTCTGGTCTCTGCGGCCCCCACCAGCTCGGAGTGCAAGACTCGTCACCAGCGAAGGCCCCCCTTCTCCCGAAGTTACGGGGGCATTTTGCCGAGTTCCTTAACCACAGTTCTCTCGATCGCCTTGGTATTCTCTACCTGACCACCTGTGTCGGTTTGGGGTACGGGCCGTGTGAAAGCTCGCTAGAGGCTTTTCTCGGCAGCATAGGATCACTGAATTCGCCTCACTCGGCTACGCGTCACGTCTCAGGCATGTGAGTGGCGGATTTGCCTACCACTCGCCCTACACGCTTACACCAGTATCACCACTGACTGGCTCAGCTACCTTCCTGCGTCACCCCATCGCTTGGCTACTACCAGATCGGTTCACGCGCATCCACCCACCCCACACCCGAAGGCGCGCGGCAGGCTTCTGGGCGCTTAGCATCACTGATTCACCAGGGGCGCGTTCACACGGGTACGGGAATATCAACCCGTTGTCCATCGACTACGCCTGTCGGCCTCGCCTTAGGTCCCGACTCACCCTGGGCGGATTAACCTGGCCCAGGAACCCTTGGTCATTCGGCGGACGAGTTTCTCACTCGTCTTTCGCTACTCATGCCTGCATTCTCACTCGCGCAGCCTCCACAACTAGTTCACACTGCTGCTTCCACGACTGCACGACGCTCCCCTACCCACCCACACCACTGCACACGCCCCCGCAGGGGCGCATGAATGTGTTGTGTGAGTGCCGCGGCTTCGGCGGTGTACTTGAGCCCCGCTACATTGTCGGCGCAGGATCACTTGACCAGTGAGCTATTACGCACTCTTTCAAGGGTGGCTGCTTCTAAGCCAACCTCCTGGTTGTCTTCGCGACCCCACATCCTTTTCCACTTAGTACACGCTTAGGGGCCTTAGCCGGCGATCTGGGCTGTTTCCCTCTCGACTACGAAGCTTATCCCCCGCAGTCTCACTGCCGCGCTCTCACACCCTGGCATTCGGAGTTTGGCTGACGTCAGTAACCTTGTGGGGCCCATCGGCCATCCAGTAGCTCTACCTCCAGAGTGAAACACGCGACGCTGCACCTAAATGCATTTCGGGGAGAACCAGCTATCACGGAGTTTGATTGGCCTTTCACCCCTACCCACAGCTCATCCCCTCAGTTTTCAACCTAAGTGGGTTCGGGCCTCCACGACGTCTTACCGTCGCTTCACCCTGGCCATGGGTAGATCACTCCGCTTCGGGTCTAGAACATGCCACTACGGGCGCCCTATTCGGACTCGCTTTCGCTACGGCTCCCCCACACGGGTTAACCTCGCGACATGCCACTAACTCGCAGGCTCATTCTTCAAAAGGCACGCCATCACCCACCCACCCCGAAGGGCAGCGCAGGCTCTGACGGATTGTAAGCGCACGGTTTCAGGTACTATTTCACTCCCCTCCCGGGGTACTTTTCACCTTTCCCTCACGGTACTCGTCCGCTATCGGTCACCAGGGAGTATTCAGGCTTATCGGGTGGTCCCGACAGATTCACAGCAGATTTCACGGGCCCGCTGCTACTCGGGTGTCCGCCACGACAGTCACCATGTTTTCGTCTACGGGACTCTCACCCTCTACGACAGGCCGTTCCAGACCACTTCGACTAACACGATGATTTCTCACTGTCGGCCAATCCGGCAGAATTGACTTTGGCGGATCCCACAACCCCACGAATGCAACGCCCGCCGGCTATCACACACCCATGGTTTAGCCTCATCCGCTTTCGCTCGCCACTACTCACGGAATCACATATTGTTTTCTCTTCCTGTGGGTACTGAGATGTTTCACTTCCCCACGTTCCCTCCACACACCCTATACATTCAGGTGCGGGTAACCACACATCACTGTGGCTGGGTTTCCCCATTCGGACATCCTCGGATCTCAGCTCGGTTGACAGCTCCCCGAGGCTTAACGCAGCCTCCCACGTCCTTCATCGGCTCCTGGTGCCAAGGCATCCACCGTACGCTCTTAAACACTTACAACAAAGATGCTCGCGTCCACTGTGCAGTTCTCAAACAACACAC
>NZ_RKLO01000011.1 GCF_004011825.1 Rhodococcus xishaensis
CGGTGACCGCCAGCGAGAAGGTGGACCGGAAGGCGTTGCCGCCGCCGCGGTGGAACACCCGCGAGTTCCGGGCGCCGACGACCCCGGTCCAGCAGGTCGTGGCCGCCGTGTTCGCGGACGTCCTCGGTGTCGACCGGGTCGGACTCGACGACGACTTCTTCGCCCTCGGCGGGAACTCGCTGGCCGCGACCCGCGTGATGGCCCGGCTGGGTGCGGCGCTGGATGCGCGGGTGTCGGTGCGGGTGATCTTCGAGGCGTCGACGGTGGAGGCGTTGGCGGTGCGGGTCGAGCGGCATGTCGGTGAGGGTGGGCGCCCGGTGTTGGTGGCCGGTGAGCGGCCTTCGCGGGTGCCGTTGTCGTTGGCGCAGCAGCGGATGTGGTTCCTGAACCAGCTGGATCCGGAGTCGGCGGCGTACAACATTCCGGTGGCAATCCGGTTGTCGGGTGCGCTGGATGTGGAGGCGCTGGATGTGGCGGTGGCCGATGTGTTGGGCCGGCACGAGGCGTTGCGGACGGTGTTCCCGGATTCGGAGCAGGGTCCGTCGCAGGTGATGGTGCCGGTCTCACAGGTGCCGGTGGATCTGACACCGGTCCCGGTGACGGCGCAGGAGGCGGATGAGCAGATCGCAGCCTTGATGAGTCTCGGGTTCGATGTGACCGCCGAGGTGCCGCTGCGGGTGCGGTTGTTCCGGGTCTGCGAGTCCGAGCACGTGTTGGCCATGGTCGTGCACCATATTTGCGCCGACGGGTTCTCGACGGCGCCGTTGGCTCGGGACGTGGTGGTCGCGTACACGGCCCGGCTCACCGGGCACGAGCCGGGGTGGGCGCCGCTCGAGGTGCAGTACGCGGATTACACGTTGTGGCAGCGGGAGGTGCTCGGGTCGGAGGACGATCCGGAATCGCTGGCCGGCCAGCAGATCGACTACTGGAAGGGGGCGTTGGCGGGGTTGCCGGATGTGTTGGCGTTGCCGACGGACCGGCCGCGGCCGGCGGTGCGCTCGGGTGTGGGTGGTTGTGTCGAGTTCGCGGTGTCTTCGGTGACGGTGGGTCGGGTGCGGTCGTGGGCGCGGGAGCGGGGGGTGACCCCGTTCATGGTGGTGCATGCGGCGCTTGCGGTGGTGTTGTCGAAGCTCAGTGGTGGCACCGATATCGCGGTGGGGTCGGCGGTCGCGGGTCGGGGTGAGGCGGCACTCGATGATCTGGTGGGGATGTTCGTGAACACACTGGTGTTGCGGGTCGAGTGTGATCCTGGCCTGTCGTTCACGGAGTTGGTCGATCGGGTGCGTGAGAGGGATCTCGAGGCGTTCGCGCATGCGGATGTGCCGTTCGAGCGGTTGGTGGAGAAGTTGAATCCGACACGGTCGCAGTCGTTCTCGCCGCTGTTTCAGGTGATGTTGGCGTTCCAGAATTACACCGGGTCGCAGGTGGAGTTGCCGGGGTTGACGATCGCGCCGGTTCAGGTGGATCGGGTGGCGGTTCCGTTCGATCTGTCGATGTCGCTCGGTGAGGCGGCCGACGGCGGGTATGAGGGGTCGCTGGTGTATGCGGCGGACATCTTCGATCCCGGAACGGTGCTGGGGGTCGCGGAGCGGTTCGTGCGGGTGCTCGAGGCAGTTCTCGATGATCCTGCGGTTGCGGTAGGGGATGTGTCGGTTCTCGGTGATGTCGAGCGGCGCCGGATGGTGTCGGAGTGGAATGACACCCGTCGTGTGGTGCCGGGAGTGTTGTTGCTCGATGAGTTCGCCGATCAGGTGGCGCGGACTCCGGATGCGCCGGCGGTGGTGTTCGACGGTGAGTCGTTGACGTATGCGCAGTTCGATGCGCGGGTGAACCGGGTGGCGCGGTTGTTGATCGGTGTCGGGGTGGGCCCGGAGTCGTTGGTGGCGGTCGGGATGCGCCGGTCGGTGGAGATGATGGTCGGGATCTATGCGGTGCTGCGGGCCGGCGGCGGGTATGTGCCGATCGACCCGGACCAGCCCCGTGAACGCAACGATCATGTGCTCGACACCGCGACACCGGTGTGTGTGTTGTCGACGTCGGAGGACGGATTGGCCGCGTCCGGGCATCCGGTGGTGAACATCGATGCGGTGGATGTGTCGGGGTATTCGTCGGCGCCGGTGGCCGAGTCCGAGTTGCTCGGGCCGGTGCGGCCGGACAATGTGGCGTACGTGCTGTTCACGTCGGGGTCGACGGGGCGTCCGAAGGGGGTGGCGGTCAGTCACCGGGCGATCGTCAACCAGTTGTCGTGGATGATCTCCGAATACGCCTTCACCGACTCCGATGCGGTGGTGCAGAAGACTCCGATCACGTTCGATCCGTCGGTGTTGGAGCTATTCCTGCCGCTAGCCATCGGTGCCCGGCTGGTGATCGCTCGGCCGGAGGGGCACCGTGATCCGGAATACCTGCTGTCGTTGATCGCGGCCGAGGGTGTGACCGCGGCGGTGTTCGCGCCGTCGATGCTCGGGACGGTGCTGGCCGATCCCGAGGTGCGGATCCCGGATTCGGTGCGGTTGGTGTATGTCGGTGGCGAGGAGTTGCCGGTGGAGCTGTTCGGGCGTCTGGCGGCGAAGTCGGATGCACGCCTGGAGAACATGTATGGGCCGACCGAGGTCGCGGTCACGGCGACGTCCTATCGGTGCGACGACCGGGACGTGCGCACCGTGCCGATCGGTACCCCGTTATGGAACACCAACGGGTACGTGCTCGACGCCCGGCTGCAGCCGGTCCCGGTCGGGGTGGCGGGGGAGTTGTATCTCGGTGGGGAGCAGATCGCCCGCGGGTATCAGGGCCGGCCGGATCTGACGGCGGAGCGGTTCGTGGCGGATCCGTTCGGTGCTCCGGGTGCGCGGTTGTATCGCACCGGGGATCTGGTGCGGTGGAATACATCGGGTCAGTTGGAGTTCTTGGGGCGTACCGATTTTCAGGTGAAGGTGCGGGGTCTGCGGATCGAGTTGGGGGAGATCGAGGCGGCGCTGGTGACCCAGGATGCGATCTCACAGGCCGTGGCGGTGGTACACGAGAACGACCTAGGCCGGCAACTCGTCGGGTATGTGGTGCCCGACAGCGGCCGCTTGGTGGACACCGAGGCGGTGCGTGAGGCCCTCCGGCGATCGCTACCCACGTACATGGTTCCCACGGTGCTGATGGTCGTCGACGCGTTCCCGTTGACCATGAGCGAGAAGGTGGACCGGACGGCGTTGCCGCCGCCGCGGTGGAACACCCGCGAGTTCCGGGCGCCGACAACCCCGGTCCAGCAGGTCGTGGCCGCCGTGTTCGCCGACGTCCTCGGCATCGACCGGGTCGGACTCGACGACGACTTCTTCGCCCTCGGCGGGAACTCGCTGGCCGCGACCCGCGTGATGGCCCGGCTGGGTGCGGCGCTGGATGCGCGGGTGTCGGTGCGGGTGATCTTCGAGGCGTCGACGGTGGAGGCGTTGGCGGTGCGGGTCGAGCGGTGTGCCGGCGAGGGTGGGCGTGTGACGTTGGTGGCCGGTGAGCGGCCTTCGCGGGTGCCGTTGTCGTTGGCGCAGCAGCGGATGTGGTTCCTGAACCAGCTGGATCCGGAGTCGGCGGTATACAACGTTCCGTTGGCGATTCGGTTGTCGGGTGCGCTGGATGTGGCGGCGTTGGATGCGGCGGTGGCCGATGTGCTCGTCCGGCACGAGGCGTTGCGGACGGTGTTCCCGGATTCGGAGCAGGGTCCGTCGCAGCTGGTGGTGCCGGTCTCACAGGTGCCGGTGGATCTGACACCGGTCCCGGTGACCGCGGAGGAGGCGTATCACCGAATCGCGGAGCTGGTCGGTCTCGGGTTCGACGTGACAGCCGAGGTGCCGGTGCGGGTGCAACTGTTTCGGGTCTGCGAGTCCGAGCACGTGTTGGCGATGGTCGTGCACCATATTTGCGCCGACGGGTTCTCGACGGCGCCGTTGGCCCGGGACGTGGTGGTGGCGTACACGGCCCGGCTCGCCGGGCACGAGCCGGGGTGGGCACCGCTCGAGGTGCAGTACGCGGACTACACACTCTGGCAGCGGGAGGTGCTCGGGTCGGAGGACGATCCCGAATCGCTGGCCGGTCGGCAGATCGCGTATTGGGCGGGTGTGTTGGCGGGGTTGCCGGATGTGTTGGCGTTGCCGACGGATCGGCCGCGGCCTGCGGTGCGGTCGGGTGTGGGTGGTTGTGTCGAGTTCGCGGTGTCTTCGGTGACGGTGGGTC
>NZ_RKLO01000012.1 GCF_004011825.1 Rhodococcus xishaensis
GAACTCCGGATCCGGCAACCCCGACCGATCCAACTTCCCATTCGCCGTCAACGGCAACCCGTCCAACACCACCACCACAGCCGGAACCATGAACTCCGGCAACACATCACCGACGAACCGCCGGACATCGGCCACCTGAACACCGGCACCGGGATCATTGACCCAACCCGCAAGCCCGCTCACCGGTTCACACGGAACGAAGACATCCGTTACCGCCGCCCCGTCCAACCCGGCGCGGACGAACACAACATCGATGTATCCCGCCTCCGACGACCAGGTCGCCACAGCCGTGAACCCCAGCTCACACGCAAGCTCGTGGCAGTCCTCGGGCAGCAACGACCCCGAACGACGCGACCCCGAACCCACACGCACCTCGCAGCCGGCACCGACCTCGCCCGGCGCGGCCGCCGGAACATCCAGCCTCCCCTCACCGAGCGCCTGCGCGACCCGAACCTCGGGCAACAACCCCGCATGCGGAATCCTCGTCACACGCACACATTCGGAATCCGTCTGCCGCAGATACTCTTCCATCGCCGCACGAGAAACGAACTCCACGCGCACCGCCCCGGAAACAGAACGCGCCTCAACCGGCACCTTGCGAAGAACCACCTCATACCGGTACCGAGTCAACTCGTTGACCGAATACCCACGCTTGAGTTGGATATCGACGGCACCGACATCGCCGACCTCGTCGGCCACACCGACGAAGAACTCCGGCGCAACCAACAACTCACGCTCGGCGACCATCTCCCGCCGGACACGATCACGCACACCCGCAACATCGAGACCGTCAGCACGAGCGACCTGAACACCGGTGGTGAACTCCCGCAACAACGACAGATTCCGAACATCACCGATGAACAACGCCCCACCCGGAGCCAACAACGTCATCGCCTGCTCGATCACCTGCAACAAGTACCCCCCACTCGGGAAGTACTGAACAACAGAGTTCAACACGACAGCATCGAAATACCCCGCGGGCAACCCCTCGACATCATCGGCCGCCTGCACACTCAACCGAACCCGATCAACCCACTCGAAAGGCAACCCCGACAGCCGCGCCTGCAAACTCCCGATCGTCTCCCCCGACAAATCAGTGGCCCAATACTCCTCACACCCGGCCGCCAACTGCGACAACAACAACCCCGAACCCACACCGATCTCCAGGATCCGACACGCCCCCAACCCCCGAACACGATCCACCGCCGAGGCACGCCACTCACGCATCTGCCCCAACTCGATCGGATCCCCCGAATAACTACTGTTCCAACCCCCGAAATCCTCACCGAACTCCACACAGGACTGGTCGAGGGAATACACCCCTTCACCGGAATACAGGTCGTCGTACACCCGACGCCACTGACCGACCAACTCCGACTCGACGCCCTCGTCACGACAGACCACACCAGCCGACCGGTCCGGCACCACATACCCGACCAACTGCTCACCACCGGCAACCCCGGGCAACTCCCGCGCGATCACCGCAGCCTGCCCCACCGCCGGATGCGACACCAACGCCGCCTCCACCTCACCGGGCTCGATCCGGAACCCCCGCACCTTCACCTGCTCATCAGCACGCCCCAAGAACTCGAGCACACCCCCGCCGGTCCACCGCACCACATCCCCGGACCGATACATCCGCGCACCCGCACCCCCGAACGGATCGGCCACGAAACGCCCCGCCGTCAAACCAGCCCGACCGGCATACCCACGAGCCACCTGCTCACCGGCGATATACAACTCCCCGCCCACACCCACCGGCACCGGACGCAACCACCCATCCAACACATACACCCGCGTGTTCCCGATCGGGGCACCGATCGGGCTCCCGTGCACTTCGTCCGTCCCGAGTTCCAGCTTCGAAGTATGGACGGTGGTCTCGGTGAGCCCATACATGTTGACCAACAACGGCCTACGCGGGTTGTCACCGGGGTACCAGCCGCGCAAACGGCTCGGGTCGAGCGCCTCACCACCGAATATCACCACGCGCAGAGCAAGGGATTCCCGAACACGGGCAGGACATTGCGACTCGCTCTCTGCGAACTGGTAGAACGCAGACGGTGTCTGGTTCAGGACAGTGACCCCAGTACGAGCAAACAACTCCCACAACTGAATCGGGGAACGACTCAACGACTGCGACACCACAACCAACGTGCCGCCGTGAAGCAACGCACCCCAGATCTCCCAAACCGAGAAGTCGAAAGCCGGTGAATGGAACCATGTCCACACATCATCGGGACCGAACCCACACCACTGATCCGTCCCCCCGAAGAGATTGACGACGTTGTGGTGGCAGACCGCGACACCCTTCGGGCGTCCGGTCGACCCGGAGGTGTAGATCAGATACGCCAGATTCCCCGCACGCAACGGGGCGCGACGTTCGACGTCCCGGACATCGACGTCCCGGACATCGACCGTGTCGGCCCGCGCCTCGTCGTCGACGAACAGATACGACACATCCGCGGCCGGTAGCGTCGACGCCGTCCGCCGATCGGTGACCACCAGCA
>NZ_RKLO01000013.1 GCF_004011825.1 Rhodococcus xishaensis
CCGAGGACGTCCGCGAACACGGCGGCCACGACCTGCTGGACCGGGGTCGTCGGCGCCCGGAACTCGCGGGTGTTCCACCGCGGCGGCGGCAACGCCTTCCGGTCCACCTTCTCGCTGGCGGTCACCGGGAACGCGTCGAGGACCATCACCGCATCCGGCACCATATAGGCCGGCAGCGCCCGCCCGACCGCCTCACGGGTGGTGTCCGGGTCGACCGAGCGGCCGCCGGCTGCCACCACATACCCGACCAGGTGCCGGCCGAGGTCGTTCTCGTGCACCACGACCACAGCCTGCGCGATCTCCTCCAGCGCCACCAACGCCGCCTCGATCTCCCCCAACTCGATCCGCAGACCCCGCACCTCCACCTGAAAATCGGTACGCCCCAAGAACTCCAACTGACCCGATGTATTCCACCGCACCAGATCCCCGGTGCGATACAACCGCGCACCCGCAGCACCGAACGGATCCGCCACGAACCGCTCCGCCGTCAGATCCGCCCGGCCCTGATACCCGCGGGCGATCTGCACCCCACCGAGATACAACTCCCCCGCCACCCCGACCGGGACCGGCTGCAGCCGGGCGTCGAGCACGTACCCGTTGGTGTTCCATAACGGGGTACCGATCGGCACGGTGCGCACGTCCCGGCCGTCGCACCGATAGGACGTCGCCGTGACCGCGACCTCGGTCGGCCCATACATGTTCTCCAGGCGCGCCTCCGACTTCGCCGCCAGACGCCCGAACAGCTCCACCGGCAAGTCCTCGCCACCGACATACACCAACCGCACCGAATCCGGGATCCGCACCTCGGGATCGGCCAACACCGTCCCGAGCATCGACGGCACGAACACCGCCGCGGTCACACCCTCGGCCGCGATCAACGACAGCAGGTATTCCGGATCACGATGCCCATCCGGCCGAGCGATCACCAACCGGGCACCGACCGCCAACGGCCCGAACAACTCCAACACCGAGGCATCGAACGTGATCGGAGTCTTCTGCACCACCGCATCGGAATCGGTGAAGGCGTATTCGGAGATCATCCACGACAACTGATTGACGATCGCCCGGTGACTGACCGCCACCCCCTTCGGACGCCCCGTCGACCCCGACGTGAACAACACATACGCCACATTGTCCGGCCGCACCCGCCCACGCAGCTCGGAGCCGGCCACCGGCTCCGACGAATACCCCGACACCCCCACGCCGTCGACCTCGACAAGCTCCACCCCCACCGGGAGGACACCGCGATCGGCCGCAGTGGTCAACACACACACCGGTGCCGCCGCCTCGAGCACATGATCGTTGCGTTCACGGGGCTGGTCCGGGTCGATCGGCACATACCCGCCGCCGGCCCGCAGCACCGCATAGATCCCGACCATCATCTCCACCGACCGGCGCATCCCGACCGCCACCAACGACTCCGGGCCCACCCCGGCATCGATCAGCAACCGCGCCACCCGGTTCACCCGCGCATCGAACTGCGCATACGTCAACGACTGATCCTCGAACACCACCGCCGGCGCATCCGGAGTCCGCGCCACCTGATCAGCGAACCCGTCGAGCAACAACCCCTCCGGCACCCGGTGACCGCTCTCGTTCCAGGTATCGAGCACCAACGCCCGCTCGGAGGCGTCGAGGACCGACACATCCCTGACCAGAACCGACGGATCGTCGACAACCGCCTCGAGCACCCGCACGAACCGCTCCGCGATCCGCGCCGCCGTCCCCGGATCGAAGATGTCCGCCGCATACACCAACGACCCCTCATACCCGCCGTCGGCCGCCTCACCGAGCGACATCGACAGATCGAACTGCGCCGCCACCCGATCCACCTGAACCGGCGCGATCGTCAACCCCGGCAACTCCACCTGCGACCGGGTGTAGTTCTGGAACGCCAACATCACCTGGAACAACGGTGAGAACGACTGCGAACGAACAGGGTTCAACTTCTCCACCAGAGCCTCGAACGGCACATCCGCATGCGCGAACGCCTCGAGATCCCTCTCACGCACCCGATCGACCAACTCCGTGAACGACAGGCCAGGATCACACTCGACCCGCAACACCAACGTGTTCACGAACATCCCCACCAGATCATCGAGCGCCGCCTCACCCCGACCCGCGACCGCCGACCCCACCGCGATATCGGTGCCACCACTGAGCTTCGACAACACCACCGCAAGCGCCGCATGCACCACCATGAACGCAGTCGCCCCCCGCTCCCGCGCCCACGACCGCACCCGACCCACCGTCACCGAAGACACCGCGAACTCGACACAACCACCCACACCCGACCGCACCGCAGGCCGCGGCCGATCCGTCGGCAACGCCAACACATCCGGCAACCCCGCCAACACACCCGCCCAATA
>NZ_RKLO01000014.1 GCF_004011825.1 Rhodococcus xishaensis
GCGGTTGCGGTCGAAGCCGGCAGCGGTGTCGCGATCAGGCCCGGGAAGTCGATGTCGGGGAACACGTTGTTCTGGAACGCCAACGCCACCTGGAACAACGGATGATGCGCCGTGGACCGGACCGGGTTGAGCAACTCCACCAACCGCTCGAACGGGGCATCCTGATTCGCATACGCAGCCAGCGCCTGCTCGCGGACCTGACGCACGATCTCCACGAACGACGCGCCGCCGTCGACCCTGGTCCGCAGCACCCACGTGTTGACGAAAAAACCCACCAGATCCGTGAGCGCCTCGTCGGTACGGCCGGCGATCGGCGACCCGATCGCAACGTCCTCACCGGCACCGACCCGGGACAACAACACCGCCAACGCGGCCTGCAGCACCATCGACACCGTCGCACCCTCACCACGCGCCAACTCCTCGACCGCGACCCTCAACCGCGGCCCGACCACGAACGGAACCATGTCACCGCGATAGCTGGCCACCCTCGGACGAGGACGATCGACCGGCAACGACACCTGATCCGGCAACCCCTCCAACACACCACGCCAGTAATCGAACTGACCCGACAACACACTCTCGGGATCGTCCTCGTCCCCCAGCACCTGCTGCTGCCACAACGTGTAATCGGCGTACTGCACCGGCAACGGATCCCACCCCGGCGCCGCGCCCTGCTTCCTCGCCGCATACGCCGACACCAGATCCCGAACCAACGGCGCCAACGACCCACCGTCACCGGCAATGTGATGAACCACCAACACCAACACGTGATCGTCGGCACCGCACCGGAACACACTCGCCCGCACCGGAATCTGCGACGACAGATCGAACCGATACCCCGCCGCAGCAGCGACCTCGGAGTCGACATCGACCACGTCGACCTCTTTCACCGACACCGGCACCTCGAGCACAGCGGCATCGACAACCCGCTGCACCGGAGACCCGTCCACCTCCACGAACACCGTCCGCAGACTCTCGTGCCGGACCACCACATCACGCACCGCGGAAACCAACGCCTCCACATCGAGCACACCACTCAACCGCACAGCCATCGGAATGTTGTACGTCGCCGACGGACCCTCGAACCGATGCACGAACCACAACCGGCGCTGCGCGAACGACAACGGCACCGACACCGGACGCTCCTGCGCCACCAACGCCGCCCGAACCCGCTCCCCCTCACCGAGCCGGGCCGCCAACTCCGCCACCGTCGGAGCCTCGAACACCACCCGAATCGGCACCTCCACACCCAGCACCGACCGGACACGACTGACCAACCGCGTCGCCGACAACGAATGCCCACCGAGATCGAAGAACCCGTCATCGACACCGACTGGGCCCACACCGAGCACCTCACCGAACAACGCCGCCAACACCTGCTCATCAGCAGACCCCGGCTCCCGATACTCGACCGCACTCACGAACTCCGGATCCGGCAACCCCGACCGATCCAACTTCCCATTCGCCGTCAACGGCAACCCGTCCAACACCACCACCACAGCCGGAACCATGAACTCCGGCAACACATCACCGACGAACCGCCGGACA
>NZ_RKLO01000015.1 GCF_004011825.1 Rhodococcus xishaensis
CGGTGGCGATGGGCCGGTCGGTGGAGATGCTGGTGGCGGTGTATGCGGTCGCGGTCGCCGGTGGCGGCTATGTGCCGGTCGATCCGGATCAGCCGGCCGACCGCAACGGTTACATCCTCGATACCGCGGATCCGGTGCTGGTGCTCTCGACCTCCCGGGACGGGTTCGATCCCGGTTCCGGTGTTCCTGTGGTGCATGTCGATTCGTTCGACGAGACCGGCCTGGCTGATGGCCCGGTCACCGATCGGGAGCGGGTGGCGCCGGTGCGGGCGTCGAACACCGCGTATGTGTTGTTCACGTCGGGGTCGACGGGCCGGCCGAAGGGCGTAGCGGTTGCGCACGGGTCGGTGGTGTCCCTGCTGGGGTGGATGCAGGCGGACTATCCGCTGGCGGCGGTGGATCGGGTGTTGCTCAAGACGCCGTTCACGTTCGATGCGTCGGTGTGGGAGTTGTTCTGGCCGTTGCAGGTCGGTGCGTCTGTGGTGGTCGCGGGCCGTGATGCGCATCGGGATCCGGTGGAGTTGGCGCGGGTGATCGGTGCGGAGTCGGTGTCGGTGGCGCAGTTCGTGCCGTCGGTGCTCGAGGCGACGGTCGAGTATCTCGATGCCGGGTCGGCGGGGTCGTTGTCGCGGGTGTTCTCCGGTGGTGAGGCGTTGGCGGCGCGGACGGTGGCGCGGCTGGGTGCGCTCACCGACGCGTCGGTGGTCAACGTGTACGGGCCGACGGAGACGACGGTGCAGGCCACCGCGTATGAGGTCACCGATGCGGATGCGGTGTCGGTGCCGATCGGTGGCCCGGTGGCGAACACCCGGGCGCTGGTGCTCGACGGCCGGCTGCATCCGGTGCCGGTGGGGGTGCCGGGTGAGTTGTATCTGGCCGGGGCCCAGTTGGCACGCGGGTACGCGGGCCGGGCGGATCTGTCGGCGGAGCGGTTCGTGGCCGATCCGTTCGGCGGTTCGGGTGAGCGGATGTATCGCACCGGGGATCTGGTGCGGTGGAGTGCGAACGGTGTGTTGGAGTATTTGGGGCGCACCGATTTCCAGGTGAAGCTGCGGGGTCTGCGGATCGAGCTCGGTGAGATCGAGGCCGCGCTGGTCGAACGCGACGACATCGCGCAGGCGGTGGTCCTGGTCCACGGCGAGCAGCTGATCGGCTACCTGGTGCCCACCCACGAGCCGATCGACGAGGCCGCGGTGCGGGCGGGCCTGTCCGGGTCGTTGCCGTCGTACATGGTGCCGTCGGTGTTCGTCGTCCTCGATGCGCTGCCGCTCAATGTCAACGGCAAGTTGGATCGGAAGGCGTTGCCGGCGCCGGTGGTGGAGGCCCGCGAGTTCCGGGCACCGACGACGCCGGTCGAGGAGATCGTGGCCGACACCTTCGCGGACGTGCTCGGTGTCGAGCGGGTCGGTTTGGATGACGAGTTCTTCGCCCTGGGCGGTAACTCGCTGATCGCG
>NZ_RKLO01000016.1 GCF_004011825.1 Rhodococcus xishaensis
CGACCGAGCATGTGTTGGTGTTGGTGTTGCATCACATTGCTGCGGATGGGTTCTCGATGGGGCCGTTGACGCGGGATGTGGTGACTGCGTATGCGGCGCGGGCTGCGGGTGTGGTTCCGGGGTGGGAGCCGCTTGCGGTGCAGTACGCCGATTACGCGGTGTGGCAGCGGGAGGTCCTCGGGTCCGAGGATGACGCCGAGTCGGTGATTGCGCGGCAGGTCGATTACTGGCGGGGGCAGTTGGCGGGGTTGCCGGAGCAGTTGGATCTGCCGGCCGATCGTGCGCGTCCGGTGGTGGCGTCGCATCGTGGTGCCTCGGTGCGGTTCTCGCTCGATGAGGGGTTGGCCGGCCGGGTCGAGGCGTTGGCGAAGGCGCAGGGTGCGACGGCGTTCATGGTGGTGCATGCGGCGTTGTCGGTGGTGTTGGCGCGGCTGAGTGGCACGTCGGATATCGCGGTGGGTACTCCGGTGGCCGGCCGTGGTGAGGCGGCGCTCGATGATCTGGTGGGCATGTTCGTGGGCACGTTGGTGTTGCGGGCGCAGGTCGAGTCGGGTGAGTCGTTCGTGGATCTGCTGTCGCGGGTGCGGGGGACGGATCTGGCGGCGTTCGAGCATGCGGATGTGCCGTTCGAGCGGTTGGTGGAGGTGCTCGATCCGGCGCGGTCGCAGGGCCGGCATCCGTTGTTCCAGGTGATGCTCACGTTCCAGAACCTGACCCAGCCCGGACAGGCGTCGGTCGAGTTGGACGGGTTGACCGTGGCGGCGGTCGATTTCGATGCTCAGGTCGCCAAGTTCGATCTGCAGGTGACCGTGGTCCCGGCCGCCACCGACGGGTGGTCGGTGGATCTGACGTATGCCACCGATCTGTTCGATGAGGCCACGATCGTCTCGTTCGGGCAGCG
>NZ_RKLO01000017.1 GCF_004011825.1 Rhodococcus xishaensis
ACGTCGATGTCCGGGACGTCGAACGTCGCGCCCCGTTGCGTGCGGGGAATCTGGCGTATCTGATCTACACCTCCGGGTCGACCGGACGCCCGAAGGGTGTCGCGGTCTGCCACCACAACGTCGTCAACTTGGCCTTGCATGTATGGCCGGTTGGTCCGGCCGGGCGGATGCTCGTGCATTCCTCGATCGCGTTCGATGCCTCGACGCATGAAATCTGGCCGGCGTTGCTCGGTGGTGGTGCACTGGTCGTCGTTGCGGGGGAGCGGTCTGACATTGCTCAGATCGTCAGGTCGGTCGAGGAGCATTGCGTTACCGCCATGTTCTTGACGACACCGTTGTTCGACCTGTTTGCCGACTTCGTCGATTCCGAGGTGGGAATCGATCTGAGCAGTGTCGAGCAAGTCATCGCGGGCGGTGCTGCGTTGGCTCGGGAACCGGTTGACACGGTCGTTCGCCGATACCCGCACCTTCGAGTGATCAATGGATACGGACCCACCGAAACCACCACGTTTTCGGTGACCGCCAAGATTTCCGAGTTGGGCTTTGCAGCTGTGCCGATTGGGGAGCCAGCAGCCAATACGCGGGTGTATGTGTTGGATGGGTGGTTGCGTCCGGTGCCGGTGGGTGTGGGCGGGGAGTTGTATATCGCCGGTGAGCAGGTGGCTCGTGGGTATGCCGGTCGGGCTGGTTTGACGGCGGGGCGTT
>NZ_RKLO01000018.1 GCF_004011825.1 Rhodococcus xishaensis
GTCGATGTCCGGGACGTCGAACGTCGCGCCCCGTTGCGTGCGGGGAATCTGGCGTATCTGATCTACACCTCCGGGTCGACCGGACGCCCGAAGGGTGTCGCGGTCTGCCACCACAACGTCGTCAACTGCGTGAGCGAGATGGCGGATCTGCTGTGGCGGGGGCAGAAGCCCTCACGGGTTCTGGCGAGCGCTTCGGTTGCTTTCGACGTGTCGGTGTTCGAGTTGTTCGCGCCGCTGTGCGCGGGCGGGAGTATCGAGGTCGTCCGCGACATCCTCGTGGTCGGCGAGCGCGGCGGCTACAGCTCGGGCGGGGTGCTCAGCGCTGTGCCCTCGGCCTTCGGCGAGACCCTCGACTACGCGTCCTCCACGCGTATCGAAGCCGACGCAATCGTTTTCGCCGGTGAGCCGCTGACACGGACCGTGGTCGAACGCACACGGGCCGCGTTGCCGGGCGTGCGGATCGTCAACGGATACGGCCCCACCGAGGCCACCGTCTACGTGACGGCAGCGGAAATCGTCGGGGACGTTGCCTCCGCGGCTCCGATCGGTGCCCCGATCGGGAACACGCGGGTGTATGTGTTGGATGGGTGGTTGCGTCCGGTGCCGGTGGGTGTGGGCGGGGAGTTGTATATCGCCGGTGAGCAGGTGGCTCGTGGGTATGCCGGTC
>NZ_RKLO01000019.1 GCF_004011825.1 Rhodococcus xishaensis
CGAGTTCCGGGCACCGACGACGCCGGTCGAGGAGATCGTGGCCGACACCTTCGCGGACGTGCTCGGTGTCGAGCGGGTCGGTTTGGATGACGAGTTCTTCGCCCTGGGCGGTAACTCGCTGATCGCGACGCAGGTGGTCTCGCGTCTGGGGGCCGCGTTGGATGCGCAGGTGCCGGTGCGGGTGCTGTTCGAGGCTCCGACGGTGGAGGTGTTGGCGTCGTCGGTGCAGGCGTTGGCCGGTGGCGGCGGCCGGAAGGCGTTGGTGGCTGGTCCGCGTCCGGATCGGGTGCCGTTGTCGTTGGCGCAGCAGCGGATGTGGTTTTTGAACCGGTTCGATCCGGGGTCGGCGGTCAACAACATTCCGATGGCGATCCGGTTGTCGGGGTCGTTGGATGTGGCGGCGTTGCGGGCGGCGATGGTCGATGTGTTGGGTCGGCACGAGGCGTTGCGGACGGTGTTCCCGGAGGTCGACGGGGTCGGGTTCCAGGTGGTGCGGCCGGTCGCCGAGGTCGAGGTCGATTTCGAGGTCGAGGTGGTCGCCGAGTCGGAGGTGCTCGCGCGGATCGAGCAGTTGGTGGTCGGCGGGTTCGATCTGGCGGTGGCGTTGCCGGTGCGGGCGCGGTTGTTCGCGGTGTCT
>NZ_RKLO01000002.1 GCF_004011825.1 Rhodococcus xishaensis
AGTTACGGCGGCCATAGCGGAGGGGAAACGCCCGGCCCCATTCCGAACCCGGAAGCTAAGCCCTCCAGCGCCGATGGTACTGCACTCGACAGGGTGTGGGAGAGTAGGACACCGCCGAACACCCGTTCCCGAAGGCCCCCACCAAAGATGGTGGGGGCCTTCGGCATACCCGCACACCGGACTCTCGCCAGGACCGGCTTCCGAGGCTCGTCGACACTTGGACACCGCCAACTCTTGTGGGCGCGGGCGTCGAGAGAGTCAGTGTGCACGGCCGCGGAGCGTCCTGCAGGCATGTCGAGGAGTTCGGGCCGGCGCGATCGACCGTCCTGGTCAGGTCAGCCGTCACGGATCACGGTGGCGAACCCGGAATCGCCCTGGCCACTGAGGCGCTCGGGTCAGCCGAACCGCCACCGTCACCACGTTTACTTCTGTGGTTTGAGCGACGTGCACAACCACAGTCATGGCCACTGGACGATGGCACCCCGGCCGAGTAGCGTCCGCAATGCAAGCAGACCCACCACCCCCTTCATCTCTAAACCTGTCGTCTGTGAAATCAACCGAAATAAGATCATCAACCACCTGGCTCTAATTCCAGATGAACTCGGTATCGAGGACCAGTCAGTGTCGGGAAAACACGGCGTGGGACCCGATCGGCCTGACTCAATCAAGTGAACACCGCATCAGGTAGGTGTTCGTAGGAGAGTGGCTGACATGCCTCAAGTCGCGCTACCGCAGGCAGCAATCAAGTATCAGGTATTGGGTCCCAAGGACTCACTACATCCGCCAGTACTCTTTATCCACGGCCTTTGTGTCGATTACCGGCTGTGGACGGAGACTGCTGAGGCGTTGGCCCGCAGTGGATTTCGGTGCGTTATGCCCACACTGCCGTTGGGCGCTCATACCATCCCGGTGGATGACACCGTTACATTATCCTTTGCCGGCCTGGCGACTCTCATCCGCGATCTGATGGATGCCCTCGATTTGAAGGATGTGACACTTGTTGGTAGCGACACCGGCGGCGGGTTGTGTCAGGTAGTCATTGATTACTACCCAGACCACGTCGGACGTTTGGTTCTAGCAAATTGCGACGCCTTCGAAAAGTTTCCGCCGTTTCCGTTCACTCTGAGTCTGGAACTAATGCGCGGTCCGATTTCCATCAAGACACTGTTCACCTTGATGCGGCTCGTGCTTCCATTTCGCCACTCGCCGCTCGGGTACGACCTGCTGACAGACGAGTACGCGGACCTCACTGAAGCCTGGTTCGAGCCGTGCCGGAACGACCCTCGCATCTGCCGAGATCTGGCGATACTGGCGAGGCAAATCAGTGTCAGCGATCTCGTCGGTGTGTCGACTCGGCTTCACAAATTCACCAAGCCTGTCGTTCTCGTGTGGGGGCAGCGTGACCGGCTCTTTACGCCAAGGCTCGGCAGGCGCCTGGAGGCTGTTTTCCCGAACTCGACATTGATCGAGGTTCCCAACGCGAGAACGTTTGTCCCGCTGGACGACCCAGAGGCGGTGATCGACGCGATCACCAGTGTGGGCGCGTCAGCACCCCTCGATGTCGCGGCCGGAAGCGTGCGATAGCACCTAGGTTCCAGCCGGTTGGCCGATCGGCCGCAGGCCTTCCGTGGTTCGACCTACGCCGCCATCCGGTTAGTGAACGGCTTCACTGACAACGGAATACGAGATCAGTTGGTTTCGACGGGTGGCGGGTCGGTTGCCTCCGCCACGGGCTTCGCACCGCGGATGGGCCATATGGCCATACGGTCGAGGATGCGGTCGCGGATCACCAGTGTATGGAACAGGATCGCACACATGTGAGCGGTGAAGGTGGCGAAAAGTAGGTACGCGAAAGTCAGGTGGGTGTACCACAGCACCGGGTACAAGCTCGTGTTGTGCGGCGCGATTGCCGGAAGGTGTAGTTGCCCGAAGAGAACGATCGGGACCCCTGCGCTCGAGAGCATGGCCCATCCGGCCAGCGGCTGCGCGACCAGCAGCGCGTAGAGCAACTGTTCCGATCGGATCGCCACGCGACGTTCCCAGGGCCTCATCGTGGCCAGGAATGGCGGCGGTTTGTGCAGCAAGCGGTTCCCGATACGGATCACGACGAAGATCAGGATCGCGATCCCCAGTGGCCGGTGGATGGCCAGCAGCAGATTGTAGTTGGCAAGGGAGGCCACCATCGTGACGCCGATGAAGAGCTGGGTAATGACCATGACCGCCATGACCCAGTGCAGCAGTCGGGAAGGGAGGGCGAACTGCGGGGTACGGCCGATCGGCTTATCGTTCACCGAGCACCTCCGTGACGTTTACTTCACTGGGCTGCTTGGGTTCGCGGGACCTGCGCAGGAAGGATCTGGCATAGACCGCTGACCGTGCGCTGAGCAGAGGATCGTCCGACCGAGCGATGCCGTCCGGCAGGATGAGCGGGTCGAAGTTGATGTCTCTTGCGTTGCCGGGCTCCTCGGTCTGTACCGAGTCGATGGTAAGTGTGCCGACGTCGATGGTGCGCCGACCATCGGGCCATGGTTTGGTGGCGTCGTCGGTCGGGTCTCCCGGTTCGCCGACGGTGAGAATCAGGCGCCAGTGCAGCGGCGTGTTCGCAACCGATCGGATCAGCGCGTCGAAGAGATAGTCCCTGCCGGGCGGCTGTACCGGTCCCGCCGGCTCGAAGGGTTGCTCGGGGGCGACCATCCAGCGCACCGGAACGGTGGTCCCAGAGCTGTTGGTGAAACGGAACGCATTGAGCCCGTGGAAAGTGCTGTTGTCGAATCCGGAGCTTGGCGGTGTTTGTCGTACGATTTCCATCGCCGCGGCGGTCTCCGGATGCCTGGCCAAGAACGCGGCCATCTTCTCGGGATCAGGTTGTCCGGTGTTCGGATCCACCTGGGACGCGAGCAGTCGTTCGGAGAAGCCTTCTGGGGTGCTGTCGAGGAAGACCGGGATGTTGACCATCGCAGTGCGCCACTGTTCCCCGTTCGGTAACGAGAAGAGCAGCCCCAGACCTCGAATGGTGGCGTTCGCATCGGCTGCGTCGGGCACGCCGCCCGACAGCGAGAACCGCCCGGTCACCGGAATCCGGCCGGGCTCGAAGACCACTGCTTTGGACACCTCGGTGCCCGCTCCGTTGCTGGTGAAGTACCCAGAGGCACTCAACCCCTTGGCATGATTCCGCCGGAACCCGTCGTGTTTGCCGAATACCTGCTCGAAGCGATCGACGAATCGCCAAGGTGTCAAAGCTCCGGGCGTCAGCCAGCCTCCCAAATACAGGAACCCGCCGACATTCGCTGCGGCGATTCCTCCCAGCGCGGCCAGACCCAGGAGGACGCCACGGCGGCTGATCGCCGCGCGCGGGGGACGTTCAGCACGTTTGCTGTCGTCGGTCATAGGTTCTCACCGTAACCCGCGGAGTCGGCGGTCGCGGCGAACCTTGCACATCAGGATGGTGTCGCGATGTGTGCGCCGAGCCGATGCGGCGTGTCGCCGGGGGCGTCACCGAAGGCGTGTGACCGCGCGCGTCGAGCATCTCGGCACTGGCCCGATGAAGGTCAGGAGTATCGCGGCGATCGTTCGAGATCCGTCCCACTCGATCCACTAGGGTTGTGCGGGTGCGTCTCGTCATTGCTCGTTGCCGCGTCGACTATGTCGGCCGCCTGACCTCCCACCTGCCGACAGCGCGTCGCCTACTTCTGATCAAGGCCGATGGCTCGGTGAGTATTCATGCCGACGATCGTGCGTACAAGCCGTTGAACTGGATGAGTCCGCCGTGCTGGCTCGTCGAAACCTCGGATGGTGCTGGGGAGGACGGTGGTGGTTCTCCACTGTGGGTCGTCACCAACAAGGCGGGCGAGGAACTACGGATCACGATCGAGGAGATCGAGCACGACTCCAGTCACGAGCTCGGCGTCGATCCCGGCTTGATGAAGGACGGTGTCGAGGCACACCTGCAGGAACTGCTCGCAGAACACGTCGAGACACTCGGTGAGGGCTACACATTGATTCGCCGGGAGTACATGACGGCGATCGGGCCCGTGGATCTACTGTGCCGCAACGCAGACGGGGCGACGGTCGCTGTCGAGATCAAGCGCCGCGGCGAGATCGACGGCGTTGAGCAGCTGACACGCTATCTCGAACTGCTCAACCGGGATCCCCTGCTCGCACCGGTCTCCGGAGTGTTCGCGGCCCAACAGATCAAGCCACAGGCGAGAACTCTTGCCACCGATCGCGGCATCCGGTGCCTGGTCCTCGACTACGAGGCGCTGCGGGGCGCCGAGAGCACCGAGTTCCGCCTGTTCTGACATCCGGTGCGCCCGGCGCCCGGCCTCGACGGGCACCTAGACTGGAAAGGTGCCGCGCCGAAACCAGCCCCGGAAGCCGAGTCGTCGTTCCGAGGCCGGCGCCGGTGGAGATCTGCTCGGAAACGGCCTGGCCCGTGAGGAATCCGGTCCCGTGGGCTACGCGAATGAGCGGTACATGGTCCGTCAGGTCCCCGGTGCTCGTGCGACGAAGACGTACAGGTGCCCCGGATGCGACCAGGACGTGCGACCTGGGGTTGCCCACGTCGTGGCGTGGCCATCGGATCCCGGCGGCGCCGACGACCGCCGACACTGGCACACCGGGTGCTGGGCCGGACGCCACACGCGGGGACCGGCGCGACGCTGGTCCTAGCTCAGGCGTGGGCAGTGACCTCCTCTTCGCCTGATTCGCCCGGAGTGTTCGTGGCGTCGGAGCCGCGGTCGTCGGCTCCCGCCGGTGTGACGGCGCTGCCGAGCAGATCCGCTTCACGATTGACGGAGGCGAGCATCGCGGGCACCGAGTCGAGTTGGCCGCGAATACCGAGGAGCTGGGCCAGGACTCGGCTGCGAAGAACACGTAGTTCCTCGGCGAGTTCTTTGGCGTGCACGATCTTGCGCTCGGCCTGTTCGGTTGCCACCCGAAGACGGCGTTCAGCTTCCTGGCTGGCCTCGGAGAGCCGTCGATGGGCCTCGGCCTTGCTGCTGCTTTCGAGGGACTCGGCCTCTTGGCGGGCGTCGGAAAGGCGCCGATTCGCCTCGGCCTTGCTGCTGCGTTCGAGGGCCTCGGCCTCCTCATTCGCCTTGGTACGACGCTCGGCCATCGTGACCTCGAAGTCCTGCTGGACTTGGGCTCGCTTGGCCTCGCCCTCTGCGGTGAGTCGGTCGGCTTCGGTCTGGGCGACCTCGACGATGCGCTTGGCCTCCGCCTGTGCGGTCTGCATAGTCCGTTCGTGCTCGCGCTCGTGGGTGACGCGGCGCTCGTCGAGATCGGCCACCTTCGACTCGTACAGGCCGCGGAGACGCTCGCTCTCCTGCTCAGCCACCGAGACCATCTCGGCCGCTTCGGCTTCGGCCTTCGCGCGGACCTCCGATGCCTCGTCGGATGCGAGTCGGAGCATTCGGGAGATGCGCTCGCTCATGCCTTCCGCAGTGGTGGGCGGAACCGATAGCCGGTCCACGTCGCGGCGCAGTTTGTCGATTTCGTCGCGCGCGTCCTCGAGCTGATTGGCGAGCTCGCGAGCTTGTGTTGCAGCGGCATCGCGATCTGTGGCGGTGAGGCGGATCTCGGCATCGAGCCGCTCGAAGTGTCGCCGCACTTCGGTCTGGTCGTAGCCCTTGCGCGCGATGGAGAAGGGAAGCTGGAATGCGGAGTGGTCGTACTCGGAGGCCATGGCTGCCAATCTACCCGGGGGCGTTAGAAGCACAGACCCCCGGAGTAGGCTCCGGTGTCTTCAGATCGATCCCACCCCGCGTCAGCCCCGTAATAAGGATGTCAGTGATTGCCGTCGGCTGCCGGCTCCACCAGTTCGACCAGGACACCACCTGCGTCCTTGGGGTGGATGAAGTTGATGCGTGAGCCAGCAGTGCCGCGGCGCGGTGCGTCGTACAGGAGCCGGACGCCGTCAGCACGCAATTGCTCGCTGATCGCGTCGATGTCGATTACGCGGTAGGCGAGCTGCTGCAGGCCGGGTCCGCTGCGATCGATGAACTTCGCGATAGTGGAGCTCTCGCTCAGCGGGGCGAGAAGCTGGATCGCCGGGGCGCCCGCAGGAGAGCCGGCCACCGAGAGCATGGCCTCGCGGACACCCTGCTCCTCGTTGATCTCCTCGTGGGTGGAGACCATTCCGAGGTGCCTGCCGTACCAGGCGACGGCGGCATCGAGATCCGGCACCGCGATGCCGACATGGTCGATCGCGGTCACGAGCTGCGAGGACAGGCCGCTCGCGGCGGGACTGGTAGACGAAGATGTCATGTATTAAACGGTAGCGCTAACGTTTGAGTTGTTCTCGCCGGGTCACGGCACGCCGCCGTTGCTCGGACCAGGATCGATCGCTGGAGGAATCTTGACCACTTCTGTCATCGTTGGCGGGGCCCGGACCCCGGTCGGACGACTGCTCGGAACTCTGAAGGACCTTTCGGGCTCCGACCTCGGCGGTGTAGCGATCAAGGGTGCGCTGGACCGGGCCGGCGTCGCCCCCGAGCAGGTCGAATACGTCATCATGGGACAGGTTCTCACCGCGGGCGCGGGTCAGATACCGGCCCGTCAGGCGGCAGTGGCCGCGGGCATTCCGATGGATGTCCCCGCATTGACCGTGAACAAGGTGTGTCTGTCGGGTATCGACGCCATCGCCCTCGCGGACCAGCTGATCCGTGCCGGCGAGTTCGACGTGGTTGTCGCCGGTGGGCAGGAGTCGATGACGCGAGCGCCGCACATGCTGGAGAAGAGCCGCGAAGGATTCAAGTACGGTGACGTAACGCTGCGTGACCACATGGCCTACGACGGTTTGCACGACATCTTCACCGATCAGCCGATGGGCAACCTCACCGACCAGCGCAACCAGGACGAAGACCAGCGCATCACACGCGAGGATCAGGATTCGTTCGCGGCCGCGTCGCACCAGAACGCCGCACGTGCGTGGAAGGACGGCCTGTTCGCGGATGAGGTCGTACCCGTCACGATCCCGCAGCGTCGCGGTGAGCCGATCGTCGTGGACACCGATGAGGGCGTGCGAGCAGACACGACGGTCGAGACCCTGGCGAAGCTGCGCCCGGCGTTCTCGAAGGACGGTTCGATCACGGCGGGGACGGCGTCGCAGATCTCGGACGGTGCGGCCGCTGTCGTGGTCATGAACAAGGCCAAGGCCGAGGAGTTGGGTCTCGAGTGGATCGCCGAGATCGGTGCGCACGGCGTCGTTGCCGGCCCCGACTCGACGCTGCAGGCGCAGCCGGCCCGTGCGATCGCCCGCGCCTGCGAGCGTGAGGGCATCGCCCCGAAGGACTTGGATCTCGTCGAGATCAACGAGGCGTTCGCGGCCGTCGGCATCGCCTCGACCCGAGAGCTGGGTCTCGACCCGGCCAAGGTCAATGTCAACGGCGGCGCTATCGCGATCGGCCACCCGCTCGGCATGTCCGGTGCACGCATTGCGCTGCACCTGGTTCTCGAGCTGCAGCGCCGCGGCGGCGGCGTCGGCGCCGCTGCACTGTGCGGCGGCGGCGGGCAGGGAGACGCCCTGATCGTCCGGGTGCCGAAGAAGTAGTTCGCACCCTCACGGGGCGATCCGCGGCCACGGACCCCACGACACCTCCCGGCCGGGACTGTGCGATCGGTCTCGGTTACGGGAGGGTCTCGGCCGTTAGTGCACAATGGCGCCCATGGCTAACATTCTCGACGTGTCCACTGCCGCCAAGCGGTTGCGCCTTGTTGCCCTCTGGGAGGCAGTGACATGGGTGGCCCTGCTGATCGCCATGTTCTTCAAGTGGGTCCTGGGCCATGAGGAAGCGGTCAAGATCCCGGGCATGGTCCACGGCGTCGCCGGGTTCATGCTCTATGTTGCCGTGGCCCTGTTCACGGCGCGCGCGCTGAAGTGGGACTTCAAGACCCTCGCGCTCGCGATGGTCTCCAGCGTTCCGCCGTTCATGACCATTTGGTTCGAGCGCTGGGCTGTCCGGACGGGCCGTCTAGGCGAATTGTCGACGGCGCCGCGCCGGGACGTCGAGCCCGCACCCGTCTGACAAGTGGGGGCGGCAGGCTGGAATGGCTGGGTGCCGAGCGTTCATGACAAACTGAAACCGTGACTCGACCTGGATCTCGTCCATCCCCTGCAATCGCTGCGGCCATGTCCGGAGCTGTCGATCTTTCCGGCCTCAAGGACCGCGTCGCGCAACCTCCCGCTCCGACGGCGTCGAGTTCCGCCGCCGAGGTCGAGCCTGTGACGAGTAGCACCGGTCTGGCGCCGGTCGTCGACGTTACCGAGGCCACCTTCCAGGCCGAGGTGCTCGAGCGGTCTACGCAGGTCCTCGTCATCGTCGACTTGTGGGCCACCTGGTGCGAACCCTGCAAGCAGCTGTCTCCCCTGCTCGAGAAGCTCGCGCACGAGGGTGGTGGCAACTGGGTCCTCGCCAAGGTTGACGTCGATGCCAACCCGGGCATCGCGCAGGCCTTCGGTGTCCAGTCGGTGCCGACCGTCGTCGCGCTCGCCGCTGGTCAGCCGCTCGCGGACTTCGCGGGCGCTCAGCCGGAGCCGCAACTGCGCCAGTGGATCGCCGCCCTGCAGGACGCCGTCAAGGGCAAGCTTGCCGGACCGCCTTCGGGCGGTGAACCGGAGCCCGAGCCTGAGGATCCCCGTTTCGTGGCGGCAGAGGATGCTCTCGAGAAGGGCGACTACGCCGGCGCCGAGGCCGCCTACAACCTCATTCTCAACTCCGAGCCGGGCAATACGCAGGCCCAGGCGGCGCTGCGTCAGGTCAGGTTCCTCGCTCGCGCCGACGGTCTGCCGAGCGATGCCATCGAAGCGGCCGATGCACAGCCGGACGCCATCGAGGCCCAGTTCGATGCCGCCGACGCGGAGTTGTACGCGCAGCGTCCCGAGGCAGCGTTCGATCGGCTGGTAGCGCTCGTTCGGCGCACGGGCGGCGATGATCGGACCCGGGTCCGCACGCGCCTACTCGAGCTGTTCGAGCTGTTCGATCCCGCCGAGCCGGTCGTCGTCGCGGCCCGCCGCAAGCTTGCATCGGCTCTGTACTGATCGACCGAGCTGACCATCCGGTCATTGGTAGCGGCCGTCGCACGCCTGCTGCCCGCCGAGGACGCCGGTACGGAATGCATCGACCCGCGAGAATCCGCTCGGCACGGTGTTGCCGTCGACGTCACTCGCGGCCAATCCGTCGGACAGTAGCCCGGAGATGGCCTCGTCGAGGTCGCCAGGGGAGAGCCACACCGGGCCCGCAAAGTCGTTCGCTTGCGGGTTCTCCGGACTCAGCGCTGCGGTGACAGCGCCGGACAGACACGCCGCCCGGAGCCCGGCCTTGGGACCGGACAGCGACATCCCGGAGGCCCTTTGCACCGCGAGGGTATAGCGGGACGCAAGGAGCACGTAGGCGCTGTAGTCGCCGGTCACGTCGGCGCTGAAGATTTTCCCTTGGTCGTCTCCGGTGTTCGTCTGTCCGCGTTCTGCGAGGGCACGAAGATCGACGCCGATTGTGTTGGTGGCGGGGCAGAACGAGACCGGATCCGTCGGTTCGGCGTCAGGACACCCGGCATCGACACCGCTGAGGTCGAGCCCCGGGGGGTCGCCGAGAGCGAAGACGGCTTCGAAAGACTCGAAGATCGTCCTCACCGACTCCGCGGTCACCGGCAGTTCGCCGTCGTCGCCGGGAGCGTGGAAGCGTTGAGGGAGGTCGGCGCGCCGGGACTGGATCTCGTCATCATCGATCCGGGCGCACGCGGCGGGTCCGTCGGTGAAGCCGATCTGCACCGCGGTGACCCGTTCGAAAGCCGAACCGTGGCTGGACCGGGGGTCACTAGGGTCGGTGTCGCGCACCGACACCGTTGCTGCCAGAACGGAATTCAGGCCGTCCGATGTGTTGAGCGTGAAGTGCGCGGCGTCATTCTCGGCGACGTGGCGGAGGAACGCTCCCGCGAAGCAGTCGGCCTGCTGCTCGAAGACGATCCTCGGATCGTCCTTCCCGACGAGACCGGCCTTCTGCCCGATCGCATGCCCGTACTCGTGCGAGAGCACCATGACAACGGCCATCGGGCCGAAGGCTTCGACCAGGCTCGGCAGCAGGTACGTACGATCCCAGCCGATCCTGTCCTCGGCGGTGCAGTACGCGGCGTTGACGTCGGTCTCCATGCCGCAGAACAGACGCCCGTCGTCGTCCGGATCCCAGGATACGAGTGCGGCCACCGGGCGGAAGCTGCCCCCGAAGACCGCCGAGTATTCACGAGCCCAGTAGGTTTCGATGTCGGTGATGGCATTGGCTGCGAGGACGTCGATGTAGCCTCCGTCGCTGCCCTCGATGGCCCGCGTCGAATCCGGCACCCCTGCACGGGGACCGGTCGGGCCGCCCTGTGCGGGCATCCCGGCGACGGCGAACGGGTCTTCGTAGATCGACACCGCGCGACCGTCGGTCGTCACTGCGCAGCCCGTGACGGTGAGAACGGCCAGGACCGCCAGCATTGCGAGCCAGCGGGTTCGCCCCGTCACCGATCCAGCCCCGTCACCGATCCAGCCCCGTCACCGCACCATCCTCCTCAGCCTTCCCACCTCATCCAGATCGCTGCGCTGGCCGGAAGCGTGACCTCGGCCGAGGCCGGGCGACCGTGCCAAGGGTGCTCGGTCGCCGTCACCGCACCGAAGTTCCCGATCCCAGACCCCTGGAAATCGCGCGCATCGGTATTGAGGATCTCAGACCACGTGCCGGGTTCTGGCAGGCCCACCCGGTAGCTCGAATGTGCTGCCCCGGAGAAGTTGAACAGGCACGCGAGGAGTGAGCCGTCGCTGCCGTATCGGAGGAAGCTGAGGACGTTGTTCTCGGTGTCGTTCGCATCGATCCACGAGTAGCCGCCGGGGGAGGTGTCGAGCGTCCACAGCGTGGAGCTGGCTTTGTAGGTGGTGTTGAGGGCACGGACGAGTTGCCTGATGCCGCGGTGCAACTCGCCGGTCGCGGGGTCTTCGAGTTCCTCCCAGTCCAGGCCGTGTTCCTCGGACCATTCGGTGCTTTGCCCGAACTCCTGACCCATGAACAACAGTTGCTTGCCCGGATGCGCCCACATGTAGGCGAGCAGCACGCGTACGCCCGCCGCCTTCGCGTGGTCGTCGCCGGGCATGCGAGACCACAGGGTGCCCTTGCCGTGGACGACCTCGTCATGGCTGATCGGCAACAGGTAGTTCTCGCTCCACGCGTACATCAACGAGAAGGTGACTTCGTTGTGGTGGAAGCTGCGGTGAATCGGGTCGCGCCGCAAGTAGCCGAGCGTGTCGTGCATCCAGCCCATATTCCACTTCATCGTGAAGCCGAGACCGCCCACGCTCGTGCCCCGAGTCACCCCCGGCCAGGCCGTCGACTCCTCGGCGATCGTGACGACACCGCGGTGCAGTTTGTGCACTGTCGCGTTCATCTCCTGCAGGAATGCGACGGCTTCGAGGTTCTCCCGTCCGCCGTGGACGTTCGGTGTCCATTGGCCGGACGGCCGCGAGTAGTCGAGGTAGAGCATCGATGCGACTGCGTCGACCCGCAGTCCGTCCACGTGGAACTCGTCGAACCAGAACAGCGCGTTCGCCACCAGGAAGTTACGTACCTCCCGGCGGCCGAAGTCGAACACGTAAGTGCCCCAATCGAGTTGCTCGCCGCGGTGTGGGTGTGCGTGCTCGTACAGGGGGGTGCCGTCGAATCTGGCCAACGCCCACTCATCCTTGGGGAAGTGCGCAGGTACCCAGTCGACGATGACGCCGATGCCGGAGCGGTGGAGGCGGTCCACGAAGGAGCGGAAGTCGTCGGGGGTGCCGAATCGAGCTGTGGGGGCGTAGTAGGAGGTCACCTGGTAGCCCCACGACCCTCCGTACGGGTGCTCGGCGACCGGCAGCAGTTCGACATGGGTGAAGCCGGCTTCGATGACGTACCGGCTCAATTCCTCGGCCAGTTCGATGTAGCCAAGGCCGGGACGCCACGAGCCGAGATGAACCTCGTACACACTCATCGGCTCGCGGCACGGTTCGAGACCGCCGCGAGCCGACATCCATTCGTCGTCGGTCCACTGGTGGGTCGACTCGGTGACGATCGACGCAGTCGCGGGCGGCATCTCGGTCGCGAACGCCATCGGATCGGCCTTGTCGCGCGCGCTGCCGTCGCTGCCGTGGATGCGGAACTTGTACATCTCGCCCGCTCCGACGTCCGGGACGAACACCTCCCACACGCCGGTGCTCCCAAGCACCCGCAGGGGGAAGGTGCGTCCACCCCACAGATCGAACTCGCCCAGCACGGTCACACCGCGTGCGCTGGGGGCCCACACCGCGAACGAGGTGCCCCGCACGATGCCGTCCGGAGTCTCGTACGTCCGCGGATGGGCCCCGAGGACCTCCCAAAGTCGTTCGTGCCGGCCCTCGCCGAACAGATGTAGGTCCAATTCGCCCAGGGTGGGAAGGAAGCGGTAACCGTCCGCGGTGACGACGACGTGGGCGCCGGGGTAGTGCACAACGAGGCGATAGTCCATCAGGTCGTGCAGCGGGATCAGTGCGCTGAAGACGTCATGCGCAACCCGGTGTAGCGGGTAGTCCCGGTCACCGATCCGAACCGACACCGACTCCGCACCCGGACGCAAGGCTCGGATCACCGTACCGTCTTGCTGGGCGTGCGCACCGAGCACCGAATGCGGGTCGTGATGGGTGCCCTGTGCGAGCAGTGTCAGGTCGTGTGGGTCGGGTGGGCACACAGCGGCTGGGTGTGTCACGGGCTGTGCTCCCGGTCGGCGAGGTGTCGGCGCGCGTCGAGAGGAACGGGCGGAAGCGCGAGAATGTGGGCGCTCGCCCGCCACGGTTCGAGCCGAACGAAGTTGTGCTGGCCCCACTCGTACTGTTCGCCGCTGACGCGATCGTGGACCGACAAGTGGTCGTGCCAGTCCCGTCCGATCGCGGGCATGTCGATGGAGATGAAGCCCTGCTGCGCCCCGAACGGATCGAGGTTGACGATCGTCAGAACCGCGTCGCCGGTGACCGGATCGAATTTCGAGTACCCGATGAGCGCGTCGTTGTCGATGTGGTGGAAGTGCAGGTTCCGCAGTTGCTGCAGTGCGGGGTGGGCGCGGCGGATCCGGTTGAGCGTCGCGAGCCACGGTTCGAGCGACTCGCCGCGGGAACGGGCTCCGGCGTAGTCGCGCGGGCGTAGCTGGTACTTCTCCGAGTCCAGGTACTCCTCGCTACCCGACCGGACGGCGACGTGCTCGAACAGTTCGTAGCCCGAGTACACACCCCAGGTGGGCGACAGCGTGGCTGCGAGCGCCGCCCGTAGCGCGAACATCCCGGGTCCGCCGTGTTGAAGGCTCTCGTGCAGGATGTCCGGCGTGTTCACGAACAGGTTCGGGCGGGCCTCGTCGGCCTTGGCCGCGATCTCGGTGCCGAACTCGGTCAACTCCCACTTGTGCACCCGCCACGTGAAGTACGTATATGACTGCGTGAAGCCGCGTTTCGCGAGCCCGTAGAGCCGCGCGGGGCGGGTGAAGGCCTCGGAGAGGAACAGCACGTCCGGATCGGTCTTCTTGACCTCAGCGATCAGCCATTCCCAGAGGTCGGGCGGTTTGGTGTGGGGGTTGTCGACTCGGAATATCTTGACGCCCGAGAGAATCCAGTGCCGGACGACGCGTAGCACCTCGTCGCGGATTCCGGCGGGGTCGAGATCGAAATTGATCGGATAGATGTCCTGGTACTTCTTGGGCGGATTCTCCGCGTACGCGATCGTGTGATCCGGCAGTCGTGTGAACCACTCGGGATGCTCGCGTGGCCACGGGTGATCAGGCGCGCACTGCAGTGCGAGGTCGAGAGCGACTTCGAGTCCAAGACGCGCGGCGTCGGCGACGAACGCCTCGAAGTCGGCCCGCGTGCCGAGTTGGGGGTGCACCGCGTCGTGACCGCCACCGACGGACCCGATCGCCCACGGAGACCCGACGTCATCGGGGCCGGCTGTCAGAGAGTTGTTGGGGCCCTTGCGGTTGACCTCACCGATCGGGTGGATCGGCGGCAGGTACACGACGTCGAAGCCCATCGCGGCGATGCGGGGCAGGTCCTCGGTGGCCGTTTCGAACGTGCCATGCCTCGGGACGCCGTGCTCGTCCCACCCACCAGTGGATCGCGGGAAGAACTCGTACCAGGAACCGAACAGTGCCCGCCGGCGATCGACGACGACGTCGTAGGTACGCGACGCGGTCACCAGCTCCCGCAGCGGCCGGGTCCGCAGGATCTCCGCGACCTCGGCCGAGAAGGCGGGCGCGACACGCACCGGCAGCTGCCGATCCGATCGCAAGGCGGCCGAGACCAACTGAAGCCGGTCACTGTCGGGTCCCTCGGCGACCGCTGCGGCACGGTCGAACAGGCGCGCGCCCACTTCGAGATCGTTGGCGAGTTCCGCGGGACCTTGCCCGACAGCGAGTTTTGCCTCGATGGCGCTGCGCCACGTCTGGATCGGATCACCCCACGCCTCGATCGCGTACGTCCAGGTACCGGCACTCGTGGGGGTGAAGGTCGCGTGGAAGACGTCGTGCAGTGGGCCGGGGTACATGGGGATCCGCAGCAATCCGTCGGGACCTTCGACGACGAGTGTCGCCGCGACGGCCTCATGGCCCTCGCGCCACACGCTCGCGGACACGGGGAACACCTCGCCGACTACCGCCTTGGCGGGGAAGCGGCCCCCGTCGATCGAGGGCAGCACGTCGTCGATGGCGAGGCGACCTGGCACGCGCACTCCCTTCGGGCTCCCACCGTCCGGGGACAGGGGGCGACGGTGATGGATCAACGGTAGTTCAGCGACCCGTGCGGCGCCTGTACTCCATGGGTACGGCGAGTGGACCACCGATATGTGGACCACCGATATGTGGACCACCGATATGTGGACCACCGATATGGTGACCGCGTGGGGGAGCAACAGGTCGAGCCCGAGGACACCGCCTCGGACAACAAACCGCCAGGGCGGATTCTCACCGCAATCACCGGCGTCGCCGTGATCGTCCTGGTTTGCCTTCACTACGACTGGTGGCCCTCGCGATTCGGGGACATGGCGTGGGCGGATCCGCTCCTCTTCGGCGGGGCGGCTCTTCTGGTCCTCGTGGTGGCCGGCACCGTGTGGGCGATCCGCACGCTGCACTACGTCGGCCAGGACCGGCGATGGACATGGTGGATCATGGCCGCGCCGGCTGTCGTAGCTGTTGCGGTGGCCTCAGCGCTCTTGCTTCCACCGCAAAGCTTCGACGACATGCGGCCGGAGTTCGAACGCGTCGCGCTGGAGGTCCTTGCCTCACCCGAACGGTCTCGCTCGAACGTCGAGATCGGCCGCTTCGACTTCCGCTCCGTGAGACAGCGCTCGGACGAAGCGGTCTATTTCGTCCGTGAGGACGGCCTCGGGATGGCGATGTCGGGGTGGGCGTACTCACCCGACGGCCCACCGGCGGGCTTCTCCGCGACGCACCTCGGTGGGCCTTGGTACGAGTTCCGCGTCGTCTGGCGGGATTGAGGACCGGCCGCCGCAGGCGCTGCCGCTCGGCGAGTGATCGGGCCAGAATGTCGGTAGTGTTCGCCACGTGAAAGCCCTGCGTCGGTTCACCGTCCGAGCTCACCTGCCCGAGCGCCTCGCCGCGCTGGGGCCGCTGTCGACAAATCTGCGTTGGTCCTGGCATTCGCCGACGCACGACCTGTTCGCGGCGATCGACCCCGAGCTGTGGACAAAGGTACGCTGCGACCCGGTCCGGATGCTCGGCGAGGTCGACCCGGCCCGCCTCGACGACCTCGCGGTCGATCCGGTGTTCCTGGCCGATCTCGACCGCGCCGCCGCGGACCTCGACGACTACCTGGCCCGTCCGCGCTGGTACCAGAATCAACTCGACCGGGGTGCCCCACTGGCTACTGGTATCGCGTACTTCTCGATGGAGTTCGGCGTCACCGAGGTGCTTCCGAACTACTCTGGCGGTCTCGGCATCCTCGCCGGCGACCACCTCAAGGCCGCCTCCGACCTGGGGCTGCCGCTGATCGGTGTCGGGCTCCTGTACCGGTCGGGTTACTTCCGGCAGTCACTGACCGCGGACGGCTGGCAGGCCGAGCACTACCCGGCGCACGACCCACAGGGGCTGCCGCTGCGGCTGCTCACCGAGAGCACCAGTGACGGCGGGCCCGGTGCCCCCGTCTTGATCCACGTAGCGATGCCGGGCGGCAGGATCCTGCGCGCCCGGGTGTGGATTGCGCAGGTGGGACGGGTGCCGCTGCTGTTGCTCGACTCCGACATTGCCGAGAACGACCCCGACCTTCGCGCGGTGACCGACCGGCTCTACGGCGGCGACCAGGACCACCGGATCAAGCAGGAGATCCTCGCCGGTATCGGCGGCGTCCGAGCGGTACGCGCCTACACCCGCGCGCACGGGCTGGCGGACCCGGAGGTGTTCCACACGAACGAGGGCCATGCCGGGTTCCTCGGCCTCGAACGCCTCCGCGAACTGATCACCGGAACCGGCCTGGACTTCGATACGGCCCTCGCCGCAGTACGCGCGGGTACGGTCTTCACCACCCATACCCCGGTGCCGGCGGGCATCGACCGATTCCCGGACGATCTGATCCGCCGCTACTTCGGCGGCAACGAGGGCGAGCACGAGTCGACACTGCTGCCCGGTCTCGCCGTCGACCGAATCCTCGCCCTGGGTGCCGAGAACGAACCCGGCGTCTTCAACATGGCGCACATGGGCCTGCGACTGAGTCAGCGCTCCAACGGCGTCTCCAAGCTGCACGGCGAGGTCAGCCGCGCGATGTTCCAATCGCTCTGGCCAGGGTTCGATGCAGCAGATGTACCTATCGGCTCGGTCACCAACGGTGTCCACGCCCCGACGTGGGCGGCCCGCGAATGGATGGACCTCGCGCGGCGACTGGTTGGCCCCGAACTGCTCGAGGAGGCTCGAGGCTGGGAACGGTTGCGTGAGGTCGATCCGGCCGAACTCTGGGCCACCCGGAACACGCTGCGCGGCCGACTGGTCGCCGAGGTGCGCCGACGGATCCGAGCGTCGTGGCTCGAGCGCGGCGCCACCGACGCCGAACTCGGATGGACCGCTGAGGTCTTCGACCCATCCGTGCTGACCGTCGGCTTCGCGCGCCGAGTCCCGACCTACAAGCGGCTGACCCTCATGCTGCGCGACCCCGAGCGGTTGAAGGCGCTGCTGCTCGACGAGACGCGTCCGGTGCAGCTGGTGGTCGCCGGCAAGAGCCATCCCGCCGACGACGGGGGCAAGGCATTGATCCAGCAGGTGGTCCGGTTCGCCGACCAGCACGATGTCCGGCACCGGATAGTCTTTCTGCCGGACTACGACATGTCGATGGCTCAGTACCTGTACTGGGGATGCGACGTGTGGCTCAACAACCCGCTGCGACCGCTCGAGGCGTGCGGGACATCCGGCATGAAGTCGGCGCTCAACGGCGGCCTCAACCTGTCCATCCGAGACGGCTGGTGGGACGAGATGTTCGACGGTGACAACGGTTGGGCTATCCCGACCGCGAACGGTATCGCCGACGAGACCCGCCGCGACGACCTCGAGGCGACCGCCCTGTACGAACTACTCGAGCGGTCGGTGCTACCTCGGTTCTACGACCGCGACGACACCGGCTTGCCGACGCGCTGGGTCGAAATGGTGCGACATACCCTGGAGAGCCTCGGCCCCAAGGTGCTCGCGTCGCGCATGGTGCGCGACTACGCCGTCGGGTACTACGCACCCGCTGCTGCGGCCGCCCGAAGTCTGCTGCCAGACAACTTCTCGGGCGCCCGGGAAGTCGCCGAGTACCGGCGTCGTGTGGAGGCGGCATGGCCGGCCGTGCAGGTGATGGAGGTCGACAGCGCCGGGCTCCCCGACACCCCCGAGATCGGCGCCGCCCTGTCGCTGCGGGCATTCGTCCAGCTCGGCGGGCTCGCGCCGAAGGACGTCGTTGTGCAGGCGGTGCTGGGCCGGGTCGGTCCCAGCGAAGATCTCACCGACGTGACGACCGTGCCGATGGTGCACGCGGGCAGCGACGGGTTGGGAGAGATGTTCACCGCCACAACACCGCTGCCGGTGTCCGGATCGGTCGGCTACACCGTTCGGGTCCTGCCGCACCACGGGCTGCTCGCCAACGACGCCGAGTTCGGCCTCGTCGCGGCACCGTACGTGTAGGACGGGATGTCGCGGTACGTCTAGGACGGGACGTCGCGGCGTCGGAACCCGACCAACGCGAGCGCGTAAAACGCGACCGCCACGACGACCAGCACGATCAGTGGCGCGGCGTTGAACTCGTCGGCCGGCATGTTGGGTGTCAGGTGGAAGGGGGACGCCCACCCCGTCCAGTCGGGCAGCACCTCGAGGAACATCCCGATCACCAGCATGTAGCCGAGATACGCCCACACCACCGCCAGCAGTCGCGGAAACCACGCGTACACGGCCGCGGTCAGGCCGACCACGGACAGGGTCGCGGGCAGCCCGTTGGCGGCGGCGCCGACGAGTCTGCCGAACATGGTCCCGTCGTCGAGGGTCACGGCGGCGGTGATGCCCATCACGATGCCGGTGGCCAGGACGATGAGCACCGTCACGATCGTGATCACCACAAGTTGCGCACCGAGCCACCTCCACCGCGACACCGGCCTGGACAGAACGTCCTCCGCGCGACCGGCCGTCTCCTCGTTCCGGGCAGACTGCACGGCCGTGAGCGCGTACATGCACGCCATCACCATCAGGATCACCAGGTACAGCGCGAACGCGCCCTGGGTGGCGTTTCCCTCCCCGCCGGGCAACAGCTCTGCCAGACGGGGATCCTGGTCGACGAACTCCGCGACCTGCTCCCCGAGCGCACCGATCGGAACGGCCCACACGACGACGCCGAGACCCCATGCGGCGATCTGATTGCGCTGCATGCGCAGGGTCAGTGTGGTGATCCCGGCCAGCGCTCGGCTGGCGCGGGGCCGCCCGCCGCGCGGCGCGACCAGGCCCGCGCCGACATCGCGCCGACCCACCAGCAGATAGGCGAGTGCGACACCGATGACGACCGCGGCCAGGCCCAGCAGCAGCGGCCACCAGCGTTCGTCGACGTATGCACGGGTGGCTTGCCCCCACCCGATCGGTGACAGCCATGACCAGATGCTGCCGCTCTCCTTCGCGCGGACGTCGCCGACCGCACGCAGCAGGTATGCGACGGCAACCGCGACCAGGCCCAGACCGCTGGCCGTCCGGGCGTGCTCGGTCACCTGGGAGAACAGTGCAGATGTCGCACCGAACGCCAAGCCGACCATGAACACCGACGCTGCGATGTTCCACGACCCGAGCGCCGGCAGCCCGACCGCCGGCAGACCCAGCCCGAGCACGAGGCCGATCAGGAGGTTGGCGAGCAGCACCACCGCCAAACCCGACGTGATCGGCGCGAATCGCCCGACCACGCCCGCGCGCAGCATCTCCGCACGGCCGGTTTCCTCCTCCGTTCGCAGATGCAGCGTCACCAGCAGTACCGACATGATCGCGACCGCGGCCATCGTGATCCCGGCAATCTCGTTCGCGACCATCGCGCCGAGCGTGTAGTCCGAGAGTCCGTAGCCCGGCCCGGCCAGCGCTGTCGCCGCCGGCGACTCGATGAGCGCGGCGCGCGCCTGGCGGGACTCGACCGTGGGATAGAGCGTCCGGTAGCTCGATGCCAACAGCACGGTCGACCCGCCGACCCCGATCACCCATGCAGGTAAGCGGATGCGATCGACCCGCAGCGCCAGCCGCGTCAGTGTCCAGGTGCCGGCGAGTGGATCCGTCGTCGATGCATCGGCGGGCCTCGTGACCTGCTGCGTCCGCTCGACTTGCGTGGTCATCAGCGCTCGATGCCCAGCGAGTCGAACTGGTCGCTGTACTCACGCAGGAACAGGTCCGCGAGGGTCGGCGGATGCGCGGTGATCGTGAGGACACCGAGTCCGGCGAGCATCGACATGACCGAGTCGACCTGTTCGGAGTCGACGGCGAAGGTGATGTGGTTACTGGGACCGTCGGCGCCCCCGTCATCGACGACCTGCAGATTGTGCACTCCCGGCACCGACGCGAGCCCGTCCGGGGACTTGCGGGTGGTCGCGGAGACCGTCGTACGGGTCAGGTGCCGGAGTTCGCGGAGCGTGCCGCTCTGCACCGTCCGGCCGGCGCGGATGATGGTCACGACCTGGCACAGCGACTCGACCTCGGCGAGGATGTGACTCGACAGCAGGACTGTGCGGCCATCACCTGCTGCCTCGCCTATGCATTGCTGAAACACGGCTTCCATCAGCGGGTCCAGGCCCGACGTCGGCTCGTCCAGAATCAGCAGCTGCGCGTCCGCGGCCAGCGCCGCAACAAGTGCGACCTTCTGCCGGTTGCCCTTGGAGTAGGTACGGCCCTTGCGCGTCGGATCGAGTTCGAACCGTTCCATCAACTCCTGGCGACGCCCCTCGTCGAGGCCGCCATGGAGTCGGCCGAACAGGTCTATGGCCTCACCGCCGGTGAGGTTCGGCCACAGATTCACATCGCCCGGCACGTACGCGAGGTGTCGGTGCAGGCTCACCGCATCGCGCCACGGGTCCGCCCCGAGCACCGAGACGTCACCGCCGTCGGCGCGCAGCAGGCCGAGCAGCACGCGGATCGTCGTGGACTTCCCGGAACCGTTGGGACCCAGGAAGCCGTGGACCTCACCCGGGCCCACCTCGAGATCGAGGCCGTCGAGGGCGCGAACGTCGCCGAAGTGTTTGGTGAGTCCGCGAACAGAGATCACCGAGTCCATCGACCGAGCATAAGTCGGCTACGACGGTAGCGACCAGGTTTCACGGTCGCGGGCGACCAAGTTTCACGGTCGCGGGCGACCAAGTTTCACGGTCGCGGGCGACCAAGTTTCACGGTCGCGGGCGACCAAGTTTCACGGTCGCGGGCGACCAGGTTCGAACTCTCGTGGGATCAGGAGGGTGGACGAGCCGCAGCGATCCGGGCGAGCGCCTGCCGCACCACCGTGGGATCGGTGGTCTGCCAGAACGGGGGGAGCGAGGCACGAAGGTAGCCCCCGTACCGGGCAGTGGCCAGGCGTGAATCGAGGACCGCGACCACGCCCTTGTCGTCCACACTGCGCAGCAGTCTGCCCACCCCCTGCGCTAATAGCAGCGCAGCATGGTTCGCGGCGACGGCCAAGAAGCCGTTGCCACCGCGCGAGTCCACCGCACGCTGACGCGCCACCAGCAGTGGATCGTCGGGGCGCGGGAAGGGGATCCGGTCGAGGATCACCAGGCTGAGGGAGGGGCCCGGCACGTCGACGCCCTGCCACAGTGACAGTGTCCCGAACAGCGTCGTCGGCTCGTCCTCGGCGAACTGGCGCACCAGGGTGCCGGTCGCGTCGTCGCCCTGGCAGAGGATCGGCACGTCCAGGCGTTCGCGCATCGCCTCGGCCGCGGCCTTCGCAGCCCGCGTCGACGAGAACAACCCGAGCGTGCGCCCACCCGCCGCGGTCACCAACTCCTCGATCTCGTCGAGGAATCCGGCGGACAGGCCATCGCGACCGGGCGGTGGCAGGTGTCGCGCGACGTACATGATGCCGGATTTCGCGTGGTCGAACGGTGAGCCGACGTCGAGCGAATTCCAGTGCAGTGCACCTGCGTCCGAAGGCGCCTCCTTGCCCGTCGCGGTCGCGGTGTCGCTGCGCGACGGTGACTCCGGCGGCAGGCCCCAGTTCGTTGCAAGCCCGTCGAAGGAACCGCCCACCGTCAGCGTTGCCGACGTCAGAACCACCGTCGACTCGGCGAACAGGCTGGACCGGAGCAGGCCTCCCACCGACAGCGGCGCCATTCGCACCACCCGGCGGACCTGCCCACGGTTGTCCTCGACCGACAGCCACACGACGTCCTTGCGTTTCGCGGGATCCGGCTCGTCGAACCCGGCGAGGACGCGGACGGCGCTGTCGTGGACCTCCTCGACCGCCGATAGGGCGGCATTGCGTGCCGCGGCGGCCTCCGCGTCGGCGGCTGCCATCCCCGGCTTGGACGGTCCGATCGCCGTGCGCACGTTCGAGGCGGCGTCGCGGACCGCGGCCAGCGCAGACCCGACCCCGTCGGGCAGCGCTTCCCAACGGCCGGCCGGCAGCTGCTCGAGCAGTTCGGCCCACCCTTCCGCGGTCGCTTGGAGACGATCGACGTCCCGTTCCCCGACGAGTTTCACGCAGCGGCGGGCCGCGGTGCTGATCGCCGACGCCGCCAACTCCGCCGTCGCGACGCCGGTAACCCGATCGACGAGCTCGTGTGCTTCGTCGATCACCACGACGTCGTGTTCCGGCAGCACCGCAATCCCCGAGATCGCGTCGATCGCGAGCATCGCGTGGTTGGTCACCACCACGTCGACCTGTGCGGCCTCCGCGCGGGCGCGTTCGGCGAAGCAGTCCTCGCCGACGGGGCAGCGGGACTTGCCGAGGCATTCGCGGGCGCTGACACTGACCTGCCGCCATGCCTGATCACTGACCCCGGGCACAAGGTCGTCGCGGTCGCCGGTTTCGGTGTCGGAGGACCACTTCGTCAGGCGCTGCACCTCTCGGCCCAGTCGGGAGACCGCGAACGCGTCGAACAGTTCCTCCTCCGGCGGATCGTTTTGCGCCATGCCGGTGTGGATCTTGTTCATGCACAGGTAGTTGTTGCGGCCCTTGAGGATTGCGAAGTGCGGGCGGCGGCCCAGCGCGGGAGCCAGTGCGTCGGCGAGGCGGGGCATGTCCCGGTCGACGAGCTGCCGTTGCAGCGCGATCGTCGCGGTCGAGACGACGACGGTGCGTCCGGACTGCACGGCATGGCGCGCGCTGGGAACGAGGTACGCGAGCGACTTGCCGGTGCCGGTTCCGGCCTGGACCGCGAGGTGTTCGCCCGTATCGATCGAGTGGGCGACGGCGGACGCCATCGTCAACTGGTTCCGGCGCTCCTTGCCGCCGAGAGAGCGGACCGCGAGCTTCAACAATTCGGGCACGTTCGGCAGCTCAGGCTCGGGCACCGCAACAGGGTACTTCCCGGCCCCGTCAGTCGTGGCTGGTGACCTGCCCCACCAGTTCGACACCGGCGGTATCGAGTTCGGTCAGGGCAGCTGCCACGGTAGTCGGGGACACCCCGGCAGTGAACGCGAGCAGCACACGCGTGCGAAAACCCTCGGTGGCCGCGTCCAGCGCCGTTGCGCGCACGCAGTAGTCGGTGGCAAGGCCGACCACGTCGACCGCGTCGACGTCGTGGCGGTGCAGCCAGTCGGCGAGCGACTCGCCCGACGGGGACACGCCCTCGAATCCCGAATACGCAGCGCTGTACTCGCCCTTCGAGAACACTTCGTCGAACGGCTCGGTCTCGACGGCGGGATGGAACTCGACCCCCGGCGTCCCTACGCGGCAATGCGGCGGCCAGCTGTCGACATAGTCCGGGTCGTCGGAGAAGTGCGGGCCGGGATCGATGTGGTGGTCGCGGGTCGCGACGATTGCCGTATACCCACGCCCCGAGAACAGGTCGTTGACGTCGGAGGCCACCGTGGAACCGCCGGCGACCGCGAGGGATCCGCCTTCACAGAAATCGTTCTGGACGTCGACGACGATCAATGCCCGTCCGGTCATAGTCACCCCTTTCCAGCGTAACGGGTCGGGATGGCCGGGTCGCCGTGCGAGAGTTTGAGCCCTTCCCACGGAAGGCTCACCAGGTTGCGGGCCAGCAGGGCACGGCTGTCCTCGAGGGTGGGTAGGTCGTCGACGATCTTGCCTCCGCGCGCCATTGGAATCAGCAGGTCCCGCGGCTCGAAGTCGCCGGTGTCGGGTGCGGGTTCATTCGCGTGGTAAAGCACCTCCTCGACGATCGTGCCCGACGGGCGGCTCAGCCGAATTGCGCGCTTGGTGCCGCCCAGGGAGTACTTGTGGTCGCTGCGCTTCTCGACCGGGACGCCGTCCACCTCGACGAGCTTGTAGACCATGCCCGCAGTCGGTGCGCCCGACCCGCTCACCAGGGCGGTTCCGACCCCGTAGGCGTCGACCGGTTCGGCCCGAAGCGCGGCAATTGCGTATTCGTCGAGATCGCCTGAGACCACGATGCGGGTGCCCGTGGCGCCGAGTCCGTCGAGTTGGTTCCGGACCTGCCGTGCGAGCACCCCCAGGTCGCCGGAGTCGATCCGCACACCCCCCAAACCGGTTCCGGCCGCGGCGACCGCGTTCTCGATGCCCTGTGTGATGTCGTACGTATCGATCAGAAGCGTCGTCCCCACTCCGAGGGCTGCGACTTGGGCGCGGAATGCGGCCTCCTCGTTCGAGGCGACCTCGGTGGTGTGTAGCAGCGTGAACGCGTGGGCACTGGTGCCCGCGCCGGGGATACCGTGCGTGCGCACCGCCTCGAGATTCGACGTCGCGTCGAATCCGGCGAGATAGGCAGCGCGCGCACACGCTACGGCGGACTCCTCGTGTGCCCGCCGCGACCCCATCTCGATCAGCCGTCGGCCGTCGGCCGCGACCACCATGCGGGCAGCCGCGGACGCGATCGCGCTGTCGTGGTTGAGGATTGACAACATCAGCGTTTCGAGCAGGACGCATTCGGCGAATGTGCCCCGCACCGACAGGATCGGAGAACCCGGGAAGTACAACTCGCCTTCGCGGTAGCCGTCTATGTCGCCTGAGAACCGGAAGTCGCGCAGCCATTCGGTGGTAGTCGCGTCCAGGAACCGGGAGACGATCGCGAGTTCGGGCTCGCCGAACCGGAATCGAGCCAACGCGTCGGGGATCCGGCCCATTCCTGCGACCACCCCGAAGCGACGGCCGTCGGGCAGCCGCCGTGCAAACAATTCGAAGCTGCACGAGCGGTGCGCCGTGCCGTCGGCGATGGCCGCCTCGAGCATTGTCAATTCGTACTGGTCGGTGAGGAGCGCGGTACTCGATCGCGGGCCGGCGGACTCTGCGTGAGGGGTTGCCACGCGGCCAACTTTACGATTCGATTGCTGGCGCGGGTGTCGAGTTCGGTGGTCACGCCGTACCCTGGAGCCATGGCGCCGTGCTCCACAATGACTCTCGCGACCGCAGCTCCGGTCGGGAAGATGCCTGCTGCAACACCCCAGATCTCCCCGGTCGAGTCCGAGATCGAGGAAATGACCGAGGCGCTGGATCGGCCCTGGGTAACCGTCGTTTGGGATGATCCGGTCAACCTCATGCACTACGTCGCATACATCTTCCAGAAGCTCTTCGGCTACAGCAAAGCCAAGGCGACAGACCTGATGATGCAGGTCCACAACGAGGGCAAGGCTGTCGTTTCGAGTGGTTCGCGCGACAAGGTCGAGAACGACGTGCGTAAGCTGCACGCGGCCGGCCTGTGGGCCACGATGCAGCGCGACAGCAGGTAGACGATCATTCATCGCTGACCGTAAGGATCTCGGGGACAAACGTGCGGACTTGGACGAGGAAGAACACGTTCGGCGGCATGAGGTTGCGTTCGGAGCTGGACGCGCACGAGGCGACAGTCCTGAGGTCGTTGGTGACGTCGGTGACCGGACTCCTCGAGGAACGCGCCGCGTCGGCGCCTACCGACGAACTGGCCGCGCTCACCGGCATGCGGACCGGCAACACCGAGACTCCTTCGGACGCGGTTCTCGCTCGGCTGTTGCCCGACTTCCAGCGGGCCGACCCCGACGCGCCCCCGGACCCTGAGCAGGGCAACGTCAACAGCGCCCTGCGCGGCCTGCACGAGCCGGAGATCATCGACGACAAGGTTGCCGCCGGTGCGGTCATCCTGGAGACGGTGCCTGCCGAGGGTGGCAAGGTCGCGCTCACCCCGGAGCAGGCCGACTCGTGGCTCGTCGGGCTCAACGACCTGCGCCTGGCGCTCGGCACCAATCTCGGGATCGACTCCGACACCCCGGACGAGTTGGAGGAAGGTGACCCCCGGGCCCCGCACCTCGACATCTACCACTGGTTGACGTGGATGCAGGACTCGCTCGTCCAGGCGCTGGCGTCGTGACGGCACCTGGGAGTTCGATCGTCAACGGACCCTCGGATTCCCTGTGTGATGTCGCTGGCGTCCTCGTCGGCCACGATCACCGACTCGATGCCGATGCAGCTTTCGGCTCCGGTGCAGCGACCGGATGCACCGTCGTGCGTGTTCCCGGCGGCGCGACGGGTGGCGTCGACGTGCGTGGCGGCGGTCCCGGTACCCGTGAGACCGACCTGCTCGACCCCAGCCATTCGGTGCAGCGGGTCGACGCGGTAGTCCTCTCCGGGGGCAGCGCGTACGGCCTGGCTACCGCGGACGGCGTCATGCGCTGGCTCGAGGAGCACGATGACGGCATCCCGATGGGGGCACCAGGCCAGGTGGTCCCGATCGTGCCTGCCGCGGTGATCTTCGACCTACCGGTCGGAGACTGGAACATCCGGCCCACGGCGGAGTTCGGCTACCGGGCCGCAGACCGAGCGGGTGGCACCGTGGAGACCGGATGTGTCGGGGCCGGTACCGGCGCTCGCGCAGGTGCCCTCAAGGGCGGTGTCGGCACGGCGAGCTCGGTGATCGAGGGTGGACCCGCGGACGGTGTGACCGTCGCGGCTCTCATGGTCGCCAACCCGGTTGGCTCGGTGTGGGATCCGGATACGGGGCTGCCGTGGGGTCTGTCGCTCGCGGATGCCGAACGACGCGGCATGCGGCTGCCGTCCCCCGACGAGCTCGCCGCCGCGAACGTACTGGGAGGGAAGCCGGGAGGCCTCGAGGTCCTCAACACGACAATCGGTGTGGTCGCGACCGACGCGAAACTGTCCAAGGCATCGTGCCGCCGCGTAGCGGTGGCCGGGCACGACGGCTTGGCTCGCGCGATTCGGCCCGCACACGCACCCCTCGACGGTGACACGATCTTCGCGCTCGCGACCGGAACCCATGAGGCGCCGTCGCCGGACGGGGTGCCGTCGGCGTTCCCGCTCGAACTGCCGCTACTCGACGCGGTGTGCACTGCGGCGGCGTCCTGCGTGCAACGCGCGATCGTCGACGCGATCCTCTCGGCCACAACGGTTGCGGGTATTCCGAGCTACCGGGATGTGTTCCCCTCGGCATTCGGGGGTGCGTTCGGGACTGCCACGCGGACCTGACGGTCTTCGGCGGCGGTCGCCTGTGGTTTGCCCCGGTAGGCTCGAATCCGTGACAACTGGATCCGACCTGCACAGGAATCAGCCGCATGTTTCGCGCCCGATGTGGCAGCGCGCGGCGATGACCGTCGGTGGTTTCGTCGTGGTGTTGTATGCACTCGAGGCCATCGACACGATCGCGGGCAATCGGCTGGACGCGTGGGGAATCCGGCCGTTGACCCTGGACGGTTTGTGGGGAGTGGCGTTCGCGCCGATGCTGCACGGCGGTTGGGGCCACCTGGTCGCCAATACGATCCCGCTGCTCGTGCTCGGATTCCTTGTGTTGATGTCGGGTATCGGTCGCGGACTCGCGGCCACCGGACTCATCTGGCTGATCGGCGGCCTGGGCACGTGGCTGACCGGTGGTCCCTACCTCCACCTGGGCGCCTCGGTACTGATCTTCGGTTGGCTAACTTATTTGCTGGTTCGCGGCATCTTCACGCGCAGCGTTGGCCAGATTCTTCTCGGCGTCGTCGTCTTGTTCGTGTATGGGGGCCTGCTGTGGGGCGTGCTGCCCGGACAGAACGGAATTTCCTGGCAGGGGCACCTGTTCGGTGCGATCGGCGGCATCGTGGCGGCATGGGCGTTGTCGGCGAACGCTCGGCGGGGGCGCCGCGCGACGGCCGGAGGTGTGCCGCCGTTGCCGTGACTCGATGGCCGACCTCCTCGACGACCGAACTGGCTCGGTCGTCACAGCGTCGGACGGCGAGATGACACCTCACAGTCCGGAGTGGGATGTGAGTTGACACCGCCGAACGGCGGGGTTACTTCCTGGTTGCCGGGTGACCGTGGCAGCATGGTTTGCATGCGCATTACGGTCCTGGGATGTTCGGGGAGCGTCTCCGGACCTGACTCGGCTGCTTCGGGCTATTTGCTGACCGCGCCGGCAACCCCACCCGTCGTGATGGACTTCGGCCCGGGTGTTCTCGGCGCACTGCAGCGGCACGCCGATCCGGGCGAGGCCGTGGTCCTGCTGTCGCACCTGCACGCCGACCACTGCCTCGATGTCCCCGGTCTCCTCGTGTGGCGTCGCTACCACCCCAATCCCCCCACCGGCCGCGCCCTCGTCTACGGCCCCGCCGACACCGCCTGCCGCATCGGTGTCGCCTCCGCTGAGTGCGGCGGCGAACTCGACGACATCTCCGACACCATCGACCTGCACAGCTGGTCCGACCGGCACGTCGCCGAGATCGGTGAACTCTCCGTCCAAGCCTTCCAGGTCAACCATCCGCCGGAGTCCTACGGCTTCCGTGTGACCAGCGATACCGGACGCATCCTGGCCTACACCGGCGACACCGGGATCGGTGATTCCGTCGTCGACCTGGCCACTGGTGCGGACGTGCTGCTCTCGGAGGCGTCGTGGACCCATGGACCCGACCGTCCCAAGGGCATTCATCTCTCCGGTACCGAGGCCGGCCAGGTCGCCGCCCGCGCTGGCGTCGGCGAACTGCTGCTCACCCACATCCCGCCATGGACGTCCCGTGAGGACGTTATCGCCGAGGCCAAAGCCGAGTTCTCCGGGCCGGTGCATGCGGTGTCCACCGGGGACGTCTACACAATCTGACGTCTCCACGATCTGACGCCGCACCGTCCCCGTCGGGCCTGACGACTAGGCTCTCCAAACGTGACGACACGAGACGACGGTAGGGCGGACGACGAACTCCGCGAGGTTCGGATCACACGCGGCTTCACGAGCCATCCCGCGGGTTCGGTGCTGATCGAGTTCGGCAACACGCGGGTCATGTGCACCGCGAGCGTCGAGGAAGGTGTCCCGCGCTGGCGTACGGGTTCCGGGCTCGGCTGGCTGACCGCGGAGTATGCGATGCTGCCGGCCGCGACCCACACCCGCAGCGGCCGTGAGTCGGTGAAGGGCAAGGTCGGCGGCCGGACTCAGGAGATCAGCCGGCTCGTCGGCCGCTCGCTTCGGGCGTGCATCGACCTGGCGGCGATCGGCGAGAACACGATCGCGATCGACTGCGACGTGCTGCAGGCCGACGGCGGCACCCGTACCGCCGCCATCACCGGCGCTTACGTCGCGCTGGTAGACGCTGTGACCTACCTGCGTGCGGCCGGTCGTCTCGCCGACCCGCAGCCCATCTCGTGTGCGATTGCCGCCGTCAGCGTCGGCGTCGTGGACGGCCGTGTCCGGTTGGACCTGCCGTACGAGGAGGACTCGCGCGCCGAGGTCGACATGAACGTGGTCGCGACCGATACCGGCACACTGGTCGAGATCCAGGGCACCGGCGAGGGTGCAACTTTCCCGCGATCGACACTCGACAAGATGCTCGATTCGGCGCTCGCCGGGTGCGAGGCGCTGTTCGAAATTCAGAAGGTTGCGCTCGCCGAGCCGTACCCGGGTGTGCTTCCGGAGTCGACCGAGCCCAAGAAGAAGGCGTTCGGAAGTTGACCGGACGGATCCTCGTCGCCAGTCGCAACGCCAAGAAGCTACGTGAGCTGCGGCGCGTACTCGCCGCCGCCGGCATCGAGGGCCTCGAGGTGATCGGCCTCGATGAGGTTCCGGAATTCCCCGAGACCCCGGAGACCGGAGCAACCTTCGAGGCGAACGCGATCGTCAAGGCGGTCGACGGCGCCGTCGCCACCGGTCTGCCGTGCGTCGCCGACGACTCGGGTATCGAGGTGGACGCGCTGCGCGGTATGCCGGGTGTCCTGTCGGCGCGGTGGAGCGGCAGCCACGGCGACGACGACGCCAACACCGCACTGCTACTCAGTCAGCTGTCAGACGTTCCGGACGAGCGGCGGGGCGCAGCCTTCGTGTCTGCCTGCGCACTCGCGATCCCAGGACGGGATCCTGTGGTGGTGCGTGGCGAATGGCGGGGGCGGATCGTCCGCGAGCCGCGTGGCGAGAACGGGTTCGGGTACGACCCGGTGTTCGAGCCGGAGGGCGAGAAGCGGACGTCGGCCGAGCTGTCGCCCGAGGAGAAGGACGCGGCCTCCCACCGCGGACGGGCGCTCGAGCAACTGGTGCCGACGCTCGCCCGGCTCGCGAAGGCGTAGGGAGGCTGGAGTCTGGGGAGAGGAGGCCCCTCAGACCCCGAAATCCTTCTTGACCTGGACCGTGCGCCAGTGCTCGACGAAGAAGGACAGGAACGGAACGGTGCCGGCGAGTAGCGTCCCGATCGTGCGGCTGGCGGGCCAACGGACCTTCACTGCGAGGTCCATCGTCATGATCAGGTACACGAAGTACACCCAGCCGTGCACGATCGCGATCCAGTTCGGCAAGTTCTCGACACCGATGATGTACTTGGCCACCATTTCGGCGGTCAAGACGAGGAGCCAGATACCGGTCGCGTACGCCAAGATGCGATAGCGCAGCAGAGCGGAGGCGACCTTTCTGTTTCCGGCCTTCTCGTTTACTGGGGCTGTTTCTTGGCCTGGGGCAGCCGGTGGCGCTGATTCGGTGGTATGAGACTGGGTCATCTCATCGGGGCTGCCGCTCACTTGTCGCTCCTATCGGGCTCGCGAGCCGACAGCTCGGCGAGGTAATCGTTGTACTCGAGCATCTGCCGGGCCTCTGGGTCCTCGAGATCCTCCGTGGTCGTCACTGATTCGACCTTCGGGCGCTCCGGTAGCAGACCCTCGGGAACATCGGTCGGCTGGTCGCTTGCCGCACCCGTCGCCGGGCCGCCGGCGCCGTCCTGTTCGCGGTCGTCCTCCAGTTGGACGAAACGGCGGTAGGCGTAGACCACGAACGCCGCGAACAGGGGCCACTGGAGGGCGTAGCCGAGGTTCTGGCCAGTGCCGCCGACGGACTCGAATCGGGTCCACTGCCACCAGCCGAGCGCTAGGCATCCGCCGGCTGCCACGACGACCAGCACGATCAGTGCGGGTCGGCTATGTCGACTGGTTCGGGCCACATATCGAAGGTACCCGAGGTGGGATGTCGCCCCGTGAGGTGCTGGGGTGTTCCGGACCACTGAGCTGGCTTACTCAGGGCCGCTTGACCTGCGTTTCCGTTCTGCGGATGTCGTCTGGCAGAATGAACGGCTGTTCGTCGCATCCGGTTACGTACCGCGCGACGGTCACAGGAGAGAGGCAAAACCGGGCTCACCATCCTGGTGGGTCGCCGAATTGCACGTGACATGTGTGCATTGAGCGCACTGAAGGGGATACACAGCTCATGGCTGTCAAGATCAAGCTCACCCGACTCGGAAAGATCCGCAACCCGCAGTACCGGATCATCGTCGCGGACTCCCGCACCCGCCGCAACGGCCGTGCGATCGAGACCATCGGCAAGTACCACCCGAAGGAAGAGCCGTCGCTGATCGAGATCGACTCGGAGCGCGCTCAGTACTGGCTGGGTGTCGGCGCGCAGCCGACCGAGCCGGTCGAGAACCTGCTGAAGATCACCGGTGACTGGCAGAAGTTCAAGGGCCTGCCCGGAGCCGAGGGCACCCTGAAGAAGGCGGAGCAGAAGCCCACCAAGCTCGAGCTGTTCCAGGCCGCGTTGGCGCAGGCCGAGAACGAGCCGGCTGCCGAGGCCACCACGCCCAAGAAGAAGAAGTCGGCCAAGCAGGATGCCGCAGAGGCCGAGGCTCCCGCAGCCGACGCCGGGTCCACCGAGGCTGCCGAGTAATGAGCGCCGTTGTCGCCGATGCCGTCGAGCATCTCGTCCGCGGAATCGTCGCCAACCCCGACGACGTACGCGTCGAGCTGATCGCCGGGCGTCGGGGGCGCACCGTCGAGGTACACGTGCACCCCGACGATCTCGGCAAGGTAATCGGTCGCGGTGGTCGCACCGCGACCGCTCTGCGGACCCTCGTCTCCGGGATCGGAGGGCGCGGGATCCGCGTCGACGTTGTCGACACCGATCTGTAAGACCGCTGTGGAACTCGTCGTGGGCCGCGTCGTCAAGTCGCACGGCATCAGGGGAGAGTTGGTCGTCGAGGTTCGCACCGACGAGCCCGAGGAGCGATTCGCCGTCGGTGCCGAGCTACGCGGTCGCAAGCCGCGCGAGAAGACGCTGCGGACGTTCGTGGTGGAAGCCGTCCGGGAACATTCCGGGCGGCTTCTGCTGCGTCTGCGCGATGTCGCCGATCGCAACACTGCCGACGACATGCGTGGCACCGTGTTCGTGATCGACACCGCCGATCTCACTCCCTCGGACGACCCGGACGAGTTCTACGATCACGAACTCGAGGGTCTGGCTGTGCGTATGGCCGCCGGACGTCCCGACGCCGGAACTCCCGTCGGTACGGTGATCGAGGTATTGCACTCCGCCGCAGGAGAATTGCTGTCGGTCCGTCCCGAAGGCAAGAATTCGGGCGAAATCCTGGTGCCGTTCGTGACCGCGATCGTCCCGAGCGTCGCCGTCGCCGAGGGTGTCATCGAGATCGACCCGCCGGAAGGCCTGCTGGACCCGGGTTTCGGGGACAGCAGCGACGAGGAATGACGGAACCGCCATGCGCCTGGACGTAGTGACGATCTTCCCCGAGTACCTGGACCCGCTTCGTGCCGCATTGCTCGGCAAGGCGATCGACAAGGGGCTCATCTCCTTGGGTGTCCACGATCTGCGCCGCTGGACCCACGACGTTCACAAGTCCGTCGACGATTCTCCGTACGGTGGTGGGCCCGGCATGGTCATGAAACCGACGGTGTGGGGTGATGCGCTCGACGAGGTCCTCACCGACGAGAGCGGCGCCCCGGACCCTGACGCCCTGTTGGTCGTTCCGACGCCCGCCGGTGTGCCGTTCACCCAGGCGACCGCGCGTCGTTGGGCCGAAGAGGATCATCTGGTCTTCGCGTGCGGCCGGTACGAGGGCATCGACCAGCGCGTGTTCGAGGACGCGGCCCGGCGGGTGCGGGTCGAGGAGGTCTCGATCGGCGACTACGTCCTCATCGGAGGCGAGGCCGCTGTCCTCGTCATGGTCGAGGCGATGGTCCGGTTGCTGCCCGGCGTACTGGGCAATGAGCAGTCGCACCAGGAAGACTCGTTCTCCGACGGGCTCCTGGAGGGCCCCAGCTACACGCGTCCGGTCACTTGGCGCGGGCTCGAGGTCCCGCCGGTGCTGTTGTCGGGTGACCACGCGAAGGTCGCTGCCTGGCGGCGGGCGCAGGCGCTGCAGCGCACCGCCGAGCGCCGGCCCGATCTGCTTTCTTGATCGGCTGGCGACTCCCTGGCGCACCGTCAGCGGTCACGCGGGTGTCGAGTGCCGGCGGTCTGGTCGATTCAACTCTGCGGGAACAAGATTCGCACGACGTTGGTGAGCGTCTCGCGTGCGTGCGCAGCACTGATGTCGTTGACGGCGGTGGTCTGCGAGGTGTCGGGGTAGTCCGGGTCGGCGCCCCCGTAGTTGAGGTCCTCGCGAGACACGACCACCAGGATGTACCGATCATCGGGTCCGATGACGCCTGTGGAGAGGTGCAGCCACCGGCCGCCGCTGCAGCACATCCAGCCTTGCTTGACGGCGATGTCGCTTTCGCCGGGAAGTCCCGCTGGGATTCCGAAACTCTGGTCGTATCCGTCGGCCCCGATCCGGCCGAAGTTGTGCAGGTAGCCCATCAGTTCGTTGCGGTGCGGCGCGTCCAGACCGCCGCTACCGGAGAGCATGGCCGAGTAGTAGTCGACGAGGTCGCGTCCGGTCGTCGTCGTGTTCCACCAGCGTCCGTCGTACGGAGCCGAGGTGGCGGCGAGATGGTTCCGCGCCGCGACGTCGACGACGATGTCGGAGGTGCCGTACCTGTTCCACAGCTCGGTCGCGGCAAAGTCGTCGGAGTATTCGAGCATTCGTGCGACGAGGCGGTGTTCGCGGGCGGTGAGGCGCAGTTCCGTGCTGGCCTCGCGGTAGAAGAGGTCGTCGGCGATGAACAGCTTCGCCAGCGAAGCGGTCGGGAACGGCACGGCGTCCGCGAATGATTCGTAGTGGCCGTCGTGGCGGTCGAGGAACGCGATCGTGACGTCCGCGCCACGTTCGGCGGCCGTGAAAACCGCCTGGTCGATGTGGTCCGCGAGCCTGAGCGGGGCCCGTTCGACGGGCGTCGTTTCCGGTTGGGTGGTGGGGGGACTGCCGGCGGTGGGCTCGTCCTCGGACGGTGTGGTGCCGACCGCGATCGCGGCCGTCGTGAGAGCGACGATCGCGAGGCCTCGTATCCATCCGATCACCGAAGCCACCACCAATCCTGCAGCCGACTCGGACTGGCGCCCCGCGCACCGCCGCTTCGGGTGGGCTGACGGTAGGGTCGTTCGCCGTGACGACTGCTCTCAACTCCGTAAACCAGCGTATATCCGAAGAGCTCGACATACGGGAGGGGCAGGTCGCAGCGGCCGTCGACCTCCTCGACGGCGGCGCCACTGTCCCGTTCATCGCCCGGTACCGCAAGGAGGTCACCGGAGCCCTCGATGACGCGCAGCTACGCCAGCTCGAGGAGCGGGTGCGGTACCTGCGCGAGCTCGACGAGCGGCGCGGCGCGGTGCTGGAGTCCATCCGTTCGCAGGGCAAGCTCGACGATCGTCTCGAAAAGCAGATCCTGCTGGCCGACACGAAGGCGCGGCTAGAGGACATCTACCTGCCATACAAGCCGAAGCGGCGCACCAAGGCGCAGATCGCGCGTGAGGCCGGTCATGAGCCCGTCGCCGACGCCCTGCTGACCGATCACACACAGGACCCGGCAAAGTTCACCGCCGAGCAGCTCGAAGGTGCCCGCGCGATCCTGATCGAGCGGTTCGCCGAGGACGCCGACCTCGTCGGTGAGCTGCGTGAGCTGATGTGGAACCGTGGCCGGCTGGAGTCGAAGGTGCGTGCCGGCAAGGAGGACGCCGGCGCGAAGTTCGCCGACTATTTCGACTTCTTAGAGCCGTTCGGGAAGTTGCCGTCGCACCGCATCCTGGCGATGTTCCGAGGCGAGAAGGAAGAGATCCTTTCGCTCACCCTGGCGCCTGATCAGGAGCCGCCGGGGCCGGGAGAGACCAGCCTGTACGAGACCCGGATCGCCGCCCGGTTCCAGATCGCCGACCGCGGACGCCCCGCCGACCGTTGGTTGCTCGACACCGTCCGCTGGGCGTGGAGGACCAAGCTGCTCATCACGCTCGGCATCGACACCCGTATGCGGCTGCGACAGGCCGCCGAGAAGGACGCCGTCGACGTCTTCGCGGCCAACCTCAGGGACCTGCTGCTTGCCGCACCGGCCGGCACCCGCGCGACGATGGGCCTCGACCCCGGATTCCGCACCGGCACCAAGGTCGCGGTCGTCGATGCGACCGGCAAGGTCGTCGCACACGACACGATCTACCCGCACCAGCCTCACAACAAATGGGATCAGTCGGTTGCGACACTCGCCGCCCTGGCAGCCAGGCACGGCGTCGAGCTCGTCGCGATCGGCAACGGCACCGCATCCCGTGAGACGGATGCGCTTGCGGCAGCGTTGATCGAGAAGTTCCCAGAGGCCGGGCTGACGAAGGTCGTTGTTTCCGAGGCCGGGGCGTCGGTGTACTCGGCGTCGGCGTACGCGTCGCAGGAGCTTCCCGACCTCGACGTATCGATAAGGGGCGCGGTGTCCATCGCGCGGCGCCTGCAGGATCCGCTGGCCGAACTCGTCAAGATCGACCCCAAGTCGATCGGCGTCGGCCAATACCAGCACGACATATCCGAGACGATGCTCGCTCGCTCCCTCGGAGCCGTCGTCGAGGACGCGGTGAACGCGGTCGGCGTCGACGTCAATACCGCGTCGGTTCCGCTGCTGTCACGGGTGTCGGGCATCACCGGTTCGCTCGCGGAGAGCATCGTCGGCCATCGGGACCGCACTGGCCCGTTTCGTAGCCGCAAGAGCCTCCGGGACGTGCCGCGGCTCGGACCCAAGGCCTTCGAACAGTGCGCCGGCTTCCTGCGGATCCCGAACGGCGATGACCCGCTCGACGCGTCCGCCGTGCACCCCGAGGCGTACCCGGTGGTGCGTCGGATTCTCGAGGCGTCAGCCAAGTCGGCCCCCGGTGTCGGCGAACTGATCGGCAACACCGCGGTCCTGCAGACGCTGAACCCGGCCGACTTCGCCGACGAACGGTTCGGTCTGCCGACGGTCACCGACATCATTGCCGAACTCGACAAGCCAGGCCGCGATCCGCGGCCGGAGTTCAAGACCGCGACGTTCACCGCCGGCATCGAGAAGGTCGCTGACCTCGCGCCCGGCATGATCCTCGAAGGGGTCGTCACCAATGTCGCGGCGTTCGGTGCGTTCGTCGACGTCGGAGTTCACCAAGACGGTTTGGTCCACGTGTCGGCGATGTCGCGCAACTTCGTCAGCGACCCGCGCGACGTCGTGAAATCCGGTGACGTCGTCAAAGTCAAGGTCCTCGAGGTCGACGTCGAACGCCAGCGCATCGGACTCACATTGCGCCTCGACGACGAGCTCGGTGCCACGAAGCGCTCACGCACCGATCAGGGTGGCGGGCGGCGCCGCTCGAGCGGGCAGGCCGACAAGCGAACGGGTGGTCAGGGTCGGGATCGGCGCTCCGATTCCGGTCGGGCGAACGGCTCGATGGCCGACGCTTTGCGCAAGGCGGGCTTCGGTCGCTGAATCACTGAGCAAATCCGCGGCCGGCGTCCCGGTCTGGGCCGGGCGCCGGCCAGTCAGCCGCTGATGCCCCGGCCGATCAGTGACGCGCCGATCACCAGGAGCAACACTGCCATTACCGCTGCGTTGTTGGTGGTCAGCCAAGCCTTCAGGTCGTTCAACCATCCGGTCGCCCGGTCACGCATGGTGAAGTACACGATCACCGGCACGGCCACCGTGCTGGCGGCGAGCACAGTGAACACGGTTCCCGCTACGACGATCGCGGCGCCGCCGACGCCGAGCTGGGTGACCGCCACCGCGGCGCCGACGATCATCAGTAGGTTCTTCGGATTGACCGCGGACAGGCCGAACCCCAGAGCCAGGGCTTTCGCGGGAGTGACCTTGTCCACAGCGGCGAGCCACCGCGGCAGTGTCGGGTCCTCACCCGGCGCCGGGCGACGCCTCCACTGCCTGACGGCCAGGATGAGCAGCAGTACTCCGAGGGCGACGCGAATAGTCGCGGTGACGGAATTGCCGTCCGAAGGCGAGGACAGGTCGGCGACGCCGCCGAGTACGACGAAGATGGTGTACCCCACGGCGATACCGAACACCCACCCGGCCAGAAAGCTTGTCGCTGTGGTGGCGGCTCGAGGGGTGAGCAGCATCAGGATCGTCGCGATGATCGGTATCGGGCTTATCGCGACGCCGATCGAGAGGGGGAGCACCTCCCCGACGGCCGGTCCCATGAAGGAATCGTCGCTGTACCGGCGTCGATGGTCCCCACCCTCAGCGGGTGAAACGCCGGGTGCGCATTCGCTTTCGCGGCGGTTCACCGGGTGAAAAACTGTGATCCATGAAGCCGATCCCTCCGCGCGCGGAACCGTCTCGCGCGCCGAAGAACATGGTTTGGGTTCCGGGTGGGACGTTCTGGATGGGATCGGAGGATTTCTATCCGGAGGAGCGTCCGGTCCACCAGGTGACCGTGGACGCCTTCTGGATGGACGCCCACCAGGTCACGGTCGCCGAGTTCCGGCGCTTCGTGAAGGACACCGGCCACGTCACGACCGCCGAGGTTGCGCCAGACCCCGCCGACTATCCCGACGCCGATCGGAGCCTGCTGGTTCCGGGTTCGCTCGTGTTCACCCCGCCCGACCACCCGGTGTCGCTCGATGACTACAGGCGGTGGTGGTCATGGGTGCCGGGCGCGGACTGGCGTCATCCGGAGGGGCCCGGCAGCAACGTGGGTGGACGCGAGCGGCATCCCGTCACCCATGTCTCGTACGCGGACACGCTCGCGTATGCAGCGTGGGCTGGCAAGGAAGTTCCGACCGAGGCCGAATGGGAGTTCGCCGCTCGCGGCGGCCTCGACCGCAAGACCTACGCCTGGGGCGACGAGTTCACGCCGGGGGGAAAGCACCAGGCCAACACCTGGCAGGGGCAGTTTCCATGGCAGAACCTCGCCGAGGACGGATACGTCGGCACTGCGCCGATCGCAAGCTTCCGCCCCAACGGGTACGGCCTGGCGGACATGGCCGGCAACGTCTGGGAGTGGACGTCGGATTTCTACACCGCCGACCACGGCGCGTCCGGCAAGAACGTCGCACCGGCATCCTTGTGCTGCGTTCCCCGTAACCCGCGCGTCGAGGCGGGGGAGGCTCGTGACGACGAGGCGTACCCGCGGCGCGTCATCAAGGGCGGGTCGCACCTGTGCGCCCCGAATTACTGCCTCCGGTACCGGCCCGCGGCCCGGCAGGGGGAGACCGAGGAGACCTCGACCGCTCACATCGGGTTCCGGTGCGTTGTGCGTGGTCCGGGACCGTCCTGATGGATTCCGGCGCTATTCTTGCCGATCGGCCCGCCCGTCTACATCAGCGCAGGAGGGGCCGCGCAGGGAGCGCCGGCACCGATTTCCGCGCATGGTGCGGTGTCTGGCACAATGGTCGGGTTGCCCGGTGAGGGTGACGGAACCTGATCTGAGCACGAACCAGTCGAGCACCAGCCGCTCGGTTCCTCTGCTCCTGCGATGAACGCAAGGATGGAACAACCGATGAACACCTTGGACTTCCTGGACGCCAAGTCTCTCCGCGACGATATCCCGGAGTTCCGTCCCGGTGACACCCTGGACGTGCACGTCAAGGTCATCGAGGGCTCCAAGGAGCGTGTGCAGGTTTTCAAGGGCGTCGTGATCCGCCGCCAGGGCGGTGGCGTGCGCGAGACCTTCACCGTCCGCAAGGTCTCGTTCGGTGTCGGTGTCGAGCGCACCTTCCCGGTCCACAGCCCCAATCTGGCGAAGATCGAGGTCGTCACCCGTGGTGACGTCCGTCGCGCCAAGCTGTACTACCTCCGCGACCTCCGCGGCAAGGCTGCAAAGATCAAGGAAAAGCGCTGAGCCCCGACGCTCCGAGTTCGATCGATTGGCCCGGCACCGTTTTCGCGCGGTGTCGGGCTAGTCTGTTTCAGTGGCAGACACACCGCAGGACCCGGCCCTGACGCCGGGCGTGAATGACGGAGACAGCGCAGGAAAGCACCGTGCCGGAGGCACAGACGAGGAGAATGCGGGCAAAACCCGGGCCGAGAAAGGGAAGAAGCCACGCTCCTTCTGGCGTGAGCTCCCGATCCTCATCCTCGTCGCGCTGGTACTGAGTTTCCTACTCCAAACATTCATCGGTCGGGTCTACCTCATCCCGTCGGAGTCGATGGAGCCGACGTTGCACGGCTGCCCCGGGTGTACGGGCGACCGCATCGTGGTCGAGAAGATCAGCTATCGCTTCGGCGATCCCCAGCCAGGTGACGTCGTCGTCTTCCGCGGACCGGAGTCGTGGTCGGAGAATTACACGTCGAGGCGCTCGTCGAACGTCGTGCTCCGCGGCGCCCAGGAACTCGGCTCCCTGGTGGGACTAGTGCCGCCGGACGAGAATGATCTCGTGAAGCGTGTGATCGCCACCGGCGGACAGACCGTGGAGTGCTGCGACGACCAGGGTCGGGTTCTGGTCGACGGCGAGCCGTTGACCGAGCCGTACGTCACGATGGACTACCCGTTCACCCCGGGCGTCCAGACGTGCGATACGGCCCTCAAGTCTGGTCGTTGTTTCGGTCCGGTCACCGTCCCGGAGGGCAACCTCTGGGTGATGGGCGACAACCGCAGTAACTCGGCCGATTCCCGCTTCCATGTCTACGACGAACTCCAAGGCACGATCCCGACAGACAACGTGATCGGTAAGGCGACGTTCATCGTGCTGCCGCCGACGCGTTGGGGCACCATCTCTTCTCCTGATATCCAGCAGCAGTGAGTACCTGGCCACCGAGAACAGTCATTCGCAGGGCGTCCGGTTTGCGGACGATGGAGTCTGCCCTGATGCGGTGCGGGCTCGGTCCGGTCGCCGGCGTCGACGAGGCGGGACGGGGTGCGTGTGCGGGGCCCTTGGTCGTGGCCGCGTGCGTGCTCGGCACCCGGCCGCATGCTGCGCTGGCCGGGCTCGACGACTCGAAGAAGCTGACCGAGAGGACCCGCGAGGAACTGTTCCCGGTCATCACGCGGCTTGCCGCCGCGTGGAGCGTGGTCGAGATCCCGGCGGACGAGGTTGATCGGATCGGCGTGCACGTCGCGAACATCGAGGGGATGCGCCGCGCGGTCGCGGGCCTGTCGGTGGCACCGGGATACGTCCTCACCGACGGGTTCCGGGTTCCGGGTCTACCGGCACCGTCGCTGCCCGTGATCGGCGGTGACGGTGCGGCAGCCTGCATTGCGGCCGCGAGCGTTCTAGCGAAAGTCGTGCGGGACCGAACGATGGTCGCACTCGACGGGGAGTACCCCAGCTACGGGTTCGCGGCACACAAGGGCTACAGCACCCCGGTGCACGCGGCGGCGCTGAACGAGTTCGGTCCGAGCCGCGAGCACCGGATGTCCTACGCGAATGTGGCCGCGGCGAGCCGCGCATCGGATTCCGCGGCGAGCCGCGCATCGGATTCCGTGGCGAGCCGCGCATCGGATTCCGTGGCGAGCCGCGCATCAGATTCTGTGGCGAGCCGCGCAGCGGATTCCGTGGCGAGCCAAGCGTTCGAACGCACAGCGGTCGGTACCGGATGACTGTTGTTCACAACAAGATGGGAGGACGTCGAGGCCGATGAGTGGCGAGGATCTCGAGAAGTACGAAACCGAGATGGAGCTGTCGCTGTACCGCGAATACCGGGACATCGTCGGCCAGTTCTCGTATGTCGTTGAGACCGAGCGCCGGTTCTATCTCGCGAACACCGTGGAGTTGATTCCGCACAGCGCGGACGGCGAGATCTATTTCGAGGTACGGATGTCGGACGCCTGGGTGTGGGACATGTACCGCCCGGCACGGTTCGTGAAGTACGTGCGGGTCATCACGTTCAAGGACGTGAACATCGAGGAACTCGAGAAATCGGACCTGCGACTGCCTGATAGCGGACTGGGCTGAGACACTCCCCGCCGAGACACGGCTTATTGGAACCGCACACCACCGTGGTGGTGTGCGGTTCCGTGTTCTGAGGCTGTTCGACCCGCGCTGTTCCCCGGCACTTGTCCACAGCTCCTCGCTCATCCACAAGTGACTTTGCCTTCGCTGGTCGAGGGGTCGCGCCCTTCTTTCGTTGCGACACAGTGGGCTTGACCGGCGGGGTATGCCCGCGGAGAGACGGGAGGGCCTGTGATGGGGCGGAATCTCGCGCTGGGCGCGATGGGGGAGGACCTGGCCGCGAAGCGGCTGGCGGAGGCGGGGCTTCGGATCGTGGACCGCAACTGGCGGTGTCGGCACGGGGAGCTGGATCTGGTTGCCGTCGACGGCGACACCGTGGTGTTCGTAGAGGTGAAGACTCGATCCGGGCTGGGGTACGGGAGTCCGGCCGAGTCGGTGACGTACGCCAAGCAGCGCCGCATTCGGATGCTGGCGCAGCAGTGGCTGTCCGAGTCGGAGCGACACTGGCCGCACGTGCGGTTCGACGTCGTATCGGTGCTCGTCGATCGAAGGCGAGACCCGGAGATCACCCACCTGCCGGCGGTATTTTGATGGCGCTCGGGCGCGCCCATTCGGTGGCGGTCACCGGGGTCGACGGGCAGATCGTCGAGATCGAGGCGGACATCGGGCGTGGGCTGCCGGGTGTGCACCTGGTGGGGTTGCCGGACACGGCGCTGCAGGAGTCCAGGGATCGCGTGCGCGCAGCGGTGACCAACTCGGGTGCCAAGTGGCCTGAATCGCGGGTGACACTGGCGCTGTCGCCGGCGACACTACCCAAGGTTGGCAGTGTGTACGATCTGGCGCTTGCCTGTGCGGTACTCGACGCGGCCCGCCAGGTTCCGCGCAAGCGGCTCGAGAAGACGGTGCTGCTGGGGGAGCTGGCGCTCGACGGCCGGCTACGGACGGCGCGCGGTGTGTTGCCGGCGGTGCTCGCGGCAAAGAGGGCTGGTTGGGCGACCGCGGTGGTGCCGATGCATGCGCTCGACGAGGCAGGCCTCGTCGACGGTATCGAGGTGCTCGGCGCGGATCGGCTCGCTGCTGTGATCGAGTGGCTGCAGGGCACAGGCCAGCTCTCGAGTCCGGAACCCTTCGACGCCGAGAGCGTCACGACACGAGCCGATCTCAGTGAGGTCGTCGGACAAACGGATGCACGCTGGGCGATCGAGGTCGCGGCAGCCGGTGCCCACCACCTGATGCTCACGGGGCCTCCCGGCATCGGGAAGACGATGCTTGCGCAGCGCCTGCCAGGGATCCTCCCGACGCTGTCCGAGTCGGAGGCGTTGGAGGTCACAGCAATTCACTCGGTCGCGGGACTGCTCACGTCGGACCGTCCCCTCATCACCGAACCGCCCTTCATCGCGCCGCACCACACGTCGTCGGTGAGTGCCCTCGTCGGCGGCGGAAGTGGATTGGCCAAACCCGGGGCAGTCAGCCGGGCGCATCGCGGAATCCTCTTCCTCGACGAGTGCGCCGAGATGGGCACGAAGGCGCTCGAGGCGCTGCGGACTCCGCTCGAGGACGGCGAAGTGCGTATTGCCCGTCGGGATGGTGTCGCGCAATACCCGGCACGGTTCCAGTTGGTTCTGGCGGCCAACCCATGCCCGTGCGCTCCTGCGCGTGAGACCGACCGCGTGTGCGCGCCGACAGTCCGCCGCCGCTATCTGGGACGCCTGTCAGGGCCCTTGCTGGATCGTGTCGACCTGCGGATCCGGATGCGAGCGATCGCGACGGGTGTGTTGATGGACGGGGTGGGGGAGAGCACCGACGAGGTGCGGTCTCGGGTGGCGGCGGCGCGTGCTGCCGCAGCCGAGCGCTGGCAGCCGTTCGGTTGGCACACCAACGCGGAGGTTCCGGGTCCGGCACTACGGCAACGCTTCCGGCTCTCACGTGACGCTCTGGCCCCGCTCGAGCGGGCCCTCCGGAGGGGATCCGTCACCGCCAGGGGAGCCGACCGTGCGTTGCGGGTCGCGTGGACCCTCGCGGACCTGGCCGGGCTGAGCTGCCCGGGTTCCGACCAGGTGGGGGCCGCGCTCGGGTTTCGCGACCGCGGTGCCGCGTGAGCGGGTACGACCCGCGGCTGTTGTCGTGGGCTTATCTGTCGAAGGTGGTGCAGGGTCCGTGTCCACCGCTGTCGCAGCTGGTGTCGGCCGTAGGGCCGGAAGAGACCGCACGTGCCGTCCGGGAGAGGGATCTGTCGAATTTCCTCGACCGGCGAACCTCGGCCCGGGCGCACCTCGACACCTCCGCTCGCGACTTGGACCTGTTGGCGTCGATGGGAGGGCGACTGGTCACACCGGACGACGAAGAGTGGCCGCGCTGGCGGCTGCTGGCGTTCGATGCTCTCGGCGAGGCCCGCGACGACGGCGGTCCGCTGGCGCTGTGGGTGTTCGGCAGTCGCCCGGTGGACGAACTGGTGACTCGGTCGGTGGCAGTAGTCGGGACGCGCGCCGCGAGTTCCTACGGCGAGCACGTGACCGCCGAGATCGCCGGCGACCTTGCAGCCTCCGGTTGGACGATCGTGTCCGGCGCGGCGTTCGGTATCGACGCGGCCGCCCACCGGGCCGCTCTCGGGACCGGCGGACTCACCGTAGCGGTTCTCGCATGCGGGGTGGATCGCGCGTATCCGGCGGGGCACGGTCGGTTGCTGCAGCAGATCGCAGCGGACGGAGCTGTAGTCAGCGAGTATCCGCCCGGAACGACACCCGCCCGGTACCGCTTCCTGGCCCGGAACAGGTTGGTGGCGGGGTTGTCGGGCGGCGTCGTGGTGGTGGAAGCGGGTTGGCGCAGTGGAGCGCGGAACACCGCAGCATGGGGGCGTCGCCTCGGGCGCCCGGTGCTGGCGGTGCCGGGGCCGGTCACGGCTGCGGCCTCCACCGGGTGCCACCGAATGATCCGGGAGGGTGAGGCAATGTTGGTGACAAGTGCGGCGGATGTCGTGCAGGAAGCAGGGCCGATCGGGGTGGACGGCGACTGCGCTGATCTGGCCCGCGATCTCGACGTCCTTACCGGTGACGCCGCCGCGGTCTACGAGGCGTTGCCTGCCAACGGCACGCGCGGCACCCGGGAGTTGTCGGTGGATTCCGGTGTTCCGATCGAGGGGGTGCGTGCGGTCCTTCCGGTCATGGAACTGGACGGATTCGTCGGCTCGGACGAGACGGGGTGGTTTCGAGCGAGGTGATCTGTTCCGGTATCACACCTCTCGCATCATCACGTCCTTGATCCGTCGGATGCCGGGGATGGCGTGGGTCGATTGACCGTCGGATGGGGCTCCGGTCCTTGCAGGTCGGAGTCGTTTCAGGAAGGCGAGGTTCGGCCGCTGCGGGCCCAGAACAGGACGGGTATGAGAACCAATGCCAGGATTCCGCCACTGAGGGAAAGGGTTTCGTAGTTGGCCGCCGACACCACCACACCGGACATGGCTCCTCCCCCAGCACCGGCGAGTGCGACGAGAACGTCGATCTTTCCCTGAGTTCGGGGCCGGGTCTCGGGGACTGTGGCATCGACGACGAGGGTAGTACCGGCGATGAGGCCGAAGTTCCAGCCCAAACCGAGTAGCGCCAGCGCCACGATCATCAGGATGAGCGATTCACCAGGCGCAAGCGCAGCGACGATGCCGGCGAGCAGTAGAGTCAATCCCGAAGCGGCCGCCATGGGCAGGCGTCCCAGCTTGTCGACGAGGACACCCGTAATCAGTGAGGGCAAGTACATTGCCCCGACGTGGATGCCGATCACCAGCCCGACGTCCCCGAGTCCGTGATGGTGGGCCGCCATGTGCACGGGGGTCATCGTCATGATCGCGATCATCGCCACCTGTGTGAGGAACATGACGGTGGCGCCGACGTAGACACCCACTCCGACTTTCGGGGTGACGGCGCCCACTGAGGTCGTGGTCGGGGCACCGCGTTCGATCCGGCGGGCCAGTAGGAGCGGGTCCGGTCGCAGCAAGGTGACCAAAGCCGTGCCGGCGCCCAGATAGGCGACTGCCGCGAGGAGGAACGGTCCTGACAGCGCTGGCAGACCGAGCCAGGTCGCGAGGTCGCCGAGCGGCTCCACGAGGTTTGGGCCTGCGACGGCACCGAGTGTCGTGGAGACCAGCGAGATACTGATCGCGGTGCCTCGCCGTTCGGGAGGCGCGAGATCGGTTCCGGCATAGCGTGCCTGGAGGTTGGCTGCGAACCCGGCGCCGTACACGAAGAGCGAGATGAACAGCAGGGGCACGCTCTCATTGATCGCGGCCAAGACCACCCCGATCGAACCGACACCGCCGGCGCCGAATCCGAGCCCGAGTCCGATCCTCCGCCCGTGCGTCTGCGTGATGCGACCGATCAGGAACGCCGCCAACGCAGAACCGAGAGTGAACAGCGCGGTGGGCAGACCTGCGAGGGTGTCCGAACCGAGCATCTGCTGCGCCAGGAGCGCACCGACCGTGACTCCCGCTGTCAGACCGGCGCCACTGAGGATCTGACTGACGACGACAACGATCAGGGTGCGCTTCTGTACTCGGCGGCGCTCGTCTTCATTGGGCACGATCACGTCCGCGACCTGTGCGTCATCACGCGACACCGAGATCGACCTCCCTTGCTCACGCGCCACGCGACGGCGCCTTCGTCCATGGCCCTGACATCGACACCGCGGTCGCACTGAATGCACTCACAGGAACTCCTCTGTGGTCGGGCGAATTCCTCAACGCTGCGCGGCCGCGATCATTCGGTCGGCGGCATTGGCGATGTCGGAGATAGTCGTATAGCGGCCGATTCCGAGCCGAATTGTTCGGGCTGCTTTGTCGCCGTCGAGTCCGATCGCGACGAGAACCGGTGATGGGGCCGGGTCTGCAGTATGGCATGCGCTCCCCGCGGAAAAGGCCAGCGCTGGGGTTCGGGACATCAGCTCGGATGCAGTCACCGTCGGGATGGTGAGACTGAGGTTTCCAGGCAAGCGATGCGTGAGCGATCCGTTCACAATCAGCTCCGGAAACGCCGTGGTGAGACGATCGAGCAACCGATCCCGAAAGCTGAGGATGCGTGCGGAATCACTCGGCTGGGCTGTCCGCGCGATGTTGGCAGCCGCACCGAGACCGACGATGCCGGCCACATTCTCCGTCGACGCGCGAAGTCCGCGCTCCTGGCCGCCTCCGACGAGCTGCGGCTGCGGTGCCGGGCACCCATCACGGATGTACAGAGCTGCCACTCCTTTCGGCGCATACATCTTGTGACCGACGAGGGTGAGCAGATCGACGCCGAGCGCCTCGACATCGACTGGGATGGTGGCAGGGCCCTGTGCTGCGTCGGTGTGCATTACTACTCCACGCTCATGCGCGATTCGCGAGATGGCTGATATCGGCTGGATGGTTCCTATTTCGTTGTTGGCCAGCATGATCGACGCCAAGACGGTGTCCGGGCGTGCAGCTTCGGCGAAGACGTCGGGGTCGACCAGACCGTCTGGACGGACGGGGAGCCGAGTGATCTCGAAGCCATCATGCTCGAGTTGGTCGCACGTGGCTTGGGTGGCGGGGTGTTCGATCGCGCTGATGATGATGTGATGTCCGCAGCCGCTGGACCTCAAGGTGTGTGCGGTCCCGGTCAGTGCAAGATGGTTGCTTTCTGTTCCCGATGCTGTGAAGACGATCTCGTGAGGCCGGGCACCAATGAGACCCGCAACTTGCGATCGTGCACTCTCGATGGCGGCTTTGGCCTTGGCGCCATAGGCGTGATCACTCGACGGGTTGCCGAAATGTGTTGTCAGGTAGGGCAGCATCGCGTCGATGACACGCGGATCAATGGGGGTGGTGGCCTGATAGTCGAGGTAGACGGGTCGATCGTCCGGAGGTGCTGCGGAAGGTGTCCTCTGATTGCTTTCCGGGTGGGGCATGGTCATCCTTCGGCGTTGCAGGTTCGGATCGGCTGCCATCGGAGAGCCGGCCGGCGGGTGTCGATGTCAGGGTCGCAGTGCCTCGAGGTGTGGCGGCCATGACGTCGAGTGCCAGCGCCGAGAGCCGATCGTCGGGTGGCCGGCGTCCGGTGAACATGCCGTCCACAAGTTCTTCTGCACAGACGTGGACAGCTGCCCAGGGAAAGTCTCCCAGGTCGCCGACCCGCGCGAGGTGACCACTGGAGACCAGGATATGGGTTACCGCGTGCGGCCAGTAGCCGAGCCGGCGTACGTGGTACTCCGCCGTCTCCGACGGACTCCGATTGGTGGGAACACGATCTGGCGGATCGGGATCGGTGCCTACGAGCACCAGCTCACGTCCGGTATCGATCAGCATGCAACGACACGAGATGGAGACGGCGGCCGTACATCCACGCGAGAGGTGGCAAGCGAAGCGATGCACCCGCACGGGGCGGCCTCGCCGATCAGGTGCGCGCGTTCCAGCGCGCGAGCCACTCACGTTCCCACAGTTCTTTCTCGGTCTGGAAGCCGGATCGGCCCGCTGTCGAACCGCACGGTGCGGGTTCCGGTATCGATGCCGAGAAGACTCGCACGACGTTCTGGGGCTGCAGTCGAACCGCCCACACCCGAGCCGAGTACCACAACGGTTCTACTCATCACATTCGCTTCCTCGGCCTCACAGCGTGATGACCTGGTCGGCCCAGGCCGTCCACTGCGCCAACTCTGCCATGGACGATCTATGCACCCCGTCGATCAGGCGGTCGTCGCTCAGGCCGCGGGCGTCCATGCAGGCGCTGCAGTTACCGATGACCCCACCCTTCTCAACCAGCGCCGACGTCATCTTGGCCAGGTTGTAGTAACCGGTCGGAACCTTCTGCCCGGCACTGACCGATATCACCGCGTCAGCGAAGTTGAATACCCGAACCTCGTTGCCCGGATCGCTCTCGAGCATCTGGCGGGCCCATCTGATCCCGTTGAATGTGCGTTCGGTTCCGTAGGGTGGATCGTTCAAAACGAAGAGGTACTTCACCAGTTCCCCTGGTAGCCGACGTCTGTGGTCCGGTGATCGCAAGCAGCGACCGAACAGGCTGGCAGCCGGTCGCATGCCCTCGACGACACCGATACGTTAGTCCATGAAGTATTGGATAAGCAAGGTGGGGTGACATGCCCGACCGCAAAGCGACAGCCCTCTACGCCCAGATCGCACGAGTCGGGACGGCGCTCGGCCACGGGCGCCGATTGCAGATCCTCGATCTTCTGGTCAAGGCGAGCGCACGGTCGACGCGATCGCCACCGCTACCCCTTCCGGTCATAGGACTGGACGGATTCGTCGGCTCGGACGAGACGGGTTGGTTTCGAGCGAGGTGATCTGTTCGGGGTCTTACGCCTCACACCTCTCGCATCATCACGTCCTTGATCCGTCGGATGCGGTCCGGATCTTGGTCGTTGCCCGCGCGTCCGACGAGTGTGGTCAAAGAGGTCACGACAGGTTCGCCGGCTTCGTCGGTGACGAGGTTCTTCGTGACGAAGATGTCGGTGCCAGCGGTCTGCCGGAAGGATTCGAGGGAGACGTCGACCGTCAGGCGGTCGCCGGCGAGCAGCGGCCGGTGAAAGATCAGCTTCTGGTCGGTCTGGAGGATCTGGCTCAGATCGAATCCGGTGATGATTTGCTCGAGCAGGTATTTCTGGGCGATCGCGCCGATGACCGAGATGAAGGTGGGGGGTGCGAGCAGAGTGGGATGGCCCAGAGCGTGGGCTGCTTCCTCCTCGTAGTGCGCCGGGTGATCGTTCTGTACGGCGGCGGCGAACTCTCGTACCTTTTCTCTGCCCACCTCGTAGTAATCGGGCATGCGGTAGCTGAAGCCGACCAACCGCCGGGCGCGGGTCGCCCGATCTTCCGTCGATTCCACAGATCGCGTCACGAGTCGAGTGTGACGGAAGATCGGCTTCAGCGGCCGATATCGGGCATAGAACGATCCAGCGAAAACATTCGTTTCCGATCGGAAACGCTTGGTTGTCCATTGGTCAGCAAGGCGCCCCGCATGTGATGCGGTGATCGCTTACAGTCGCGTCATGGCTACCGTCTGGACCGTTCCCGAAGACATAACCCGCGTGCTCCTGGCCGCTCCGGGGATCCGTGACTTCCTCACGAACGACGAGGGTCGCGGAGCGGCGAGCGATCCCAAGGTCCGCCTTGCGGAGTTCACCGCGGTGGTCAACTCCCTGCACATGAATGCAGGCCGGACCTTCACGTCCGTGCGCGACGCGGCAGGGGTGTTGTTCGACGGCCCCGCGATCGGCAGCGTCGTCGTCTCCGACGCCTTGCGTCTGGCGGTGATGCGGGTGATCACCGCAGAGCCACGCGAACGCAAGCCGGTACCGAACCCGCTGTCCCCCCGCGTGGCCGAGAGTCTCGGCTTGTACGTCTACGCCCTGCGGGATCCGCGTGATCAGTCGATCTTCTATGTCGGGGTCGGGCGAGGAAACAAGATCTACTCGCTCGACTGGGATGCATTGGGTGAGGCCGGAACCCTCGACGGGGAGGGCGTGGGCGACACCGACCGCGACGAGACGCGTGCCGCCTGGATCCAGCGCATTCGCGACATCTATGCGGCTGGGTACTCGGTCGACCACATCGTGCTGCGGCACCGAATCGACGTCGCTCACGATGCCGACGCGGAGGCGAAGGAGTTCACGCACGTAGTGATCGATGCGCTGCGCCTACTCGAGCATCACCCGGACCATCCGGTACTCACAAACCTCGCCGGCGAACCGGGCGACCTCGAGAACAGGGCCATGTCGGTCATGGAGTTGACGGCCCAGTACTCCGCGCAGCCGGCGCCGGACCTCCCGGTCCCGGGCGCGTTGATCCGCGTTCCGGCCGCCGCCCGCCGAGGACTGACGGCCGACGAACTGTATGCCCTCGCCCGAGGACCGTGGCGCGCCGGGTCCGCGGCCCGCAACGTCGCCGATCTGCCGGTGATCGTGTTCGCGGACAACATCGTTCGCGCGGTCTATCGCGCCAGTTCGTGGGAAAGCGTGGGCGCTGCGGGAGAGCAGGAATGGCGCTTCACCGGCGCTGTCGACCCGGAGCTCGAGGCCCGGTTCGTCGGAACCCGCGTCACACCCGACCGGGCAGGGCTCAAGGCGTGGCCCGCGCACGGCTGGGTCCAGCGCCTGACGCTGGCACGTCCGCACGGGCGCTGACGGCCGACGTCATGAACGCCGTCCCGAGCCCCGAGCTGCCGCATACATTGCGGGCGCATCTCGACGATTACGCCGATTATCTTCGCCTCGAACGGGACCGTTCGGTGCACACAGTGCGCGCGTACGTCGCGGACGTGAGGAGTCTGCTCGAATACCTCTGCACCGGCCGTGCCGGCGCGACGCTCGAGGAACTCGACCTACGGACGTTGCGTGGCTGGCTCGGTGGGCAGGCCACCGCTGGGGTCGCCCGCACCACGCTCGCGCGGCGGACGTCGTCGGCGAAGGGATTCACCGCCTGGGCTCAGCGGACCGGTCGGATGGCAGTCGATCCGGGGGTCAGGTTGGTGGCACCCAAGGCGCACCGGACGCTGCCGCCGGTGTTGCGTCAGGAACAGGCTGCAGACGCGATGGCGGCCGCAGAATCCGGTGCTGCACAAGAGGATCCTGTGGCACTGCGGGACCGGATGATCGTCGAACTGCTGTACTCCACGGGAATACGAGTCGGTGAACTGTGTGGCCTCGACGTCGGGGACATCGACGGCGATCGGCGCGTCCTGCGGGTGCTGGGCAAGGGGAACAAGGAGCGCGTCGTCCCTTACGGGCGTCCCGCAGAGGACGCGATCACCACCTGGTTGCGGGCGGGGCGCCCGGCGCTCGCGAACGAACGGTCCGGTGACGCCCTGCTCCTCGGGCGGCGTGGGGGTCGCCTCGATCAGCGTCAGGCACGCAGCGCGGTTCACGACGTCGTGCGGGCCGTGCCGGGCCTACCGGACCTCGCACCCCACGGGCTGCGGCACTCGGCGGCGACCCACCTTGTCGAGGGCGGTGCCGATCTGAGGGTGGTGCAGGAGGTACTCGGACACGCGAGCCTGGCCACGACCCAGCTCTATACGCACGTATCTGTGGCGCGATTGCGGGCGGCGCACGACCAGGCTCATCCGCGAGCCTGACCGGTACCGGTCGGCAGCAGACGAATGGGAACGGCCCGAACCAGGGGCAACGGATCGAGGTAGTCGCGATCCCGGCGAAGTCCCCAGTGCAGGCAAGCGGTCGCGGCGCATTTGGGATGACCGACAATCACGGTGCCGAGCAGGGCACCACGGCCCACTCGGCGCCCCGCTGTCACGCTCGGCTCGACAGGCTCGTACGTGGTCCGCAGCCCCCCGGGGTGATCGACGGAGACGACGGGCCTGCCGGCGACCGCCCCAGCGAACACGACGGTGCCGGCGCCGGCTGCGAGCACGGGCTGCCCTGGTGTGGCAGCCAGATCGACGCCGCGGTGCCCGGGCAACCAGTTCCGCGCGGGCTTGTCGAAGGACCGTACGACTCGCGGTCGCGGACGCAGAGGCCAGTCGTACGTCGCACGGACGCCGTCGTGGGCAAGCGCGGTGACCGGCGGTGGCCAAGGCGTGCGAGGCGGAGCGGCGGTGGCAGGCGGGGCGCTGACGACGACGGTTGCCAGCACGACCCCTATCCGGGCGATGATGCGAGAACCAGTCCCCATGTGCGGACCCTCCCGCATCTTGGCCGGGTGCGGCTGTTAGTCATCCGACCTGTGGACCGGACTGTGCTCTGTGCACAGACACTCGGTTCGCGCAGCGAGGCCCGCGCACCTGTGCATTCGCACCGTCGGGCGCGGTGAGGCAGAGGGCGTCGAGTTAGGTGCCGGCACGGCGAGGTCGTACACTTGTCGGGCGGTCTGTGCATGCACAGACCGACTTCGCGCGTCCGCGCATGCAACCGGTCGTCGGCTGGTCCCGTCTTCATGCGGGTCCGACACCGGGCGGGCGCCAGGGTGGGAATCACCGATTCCCACGACAACCGGCACACGAAAGACGAGGTACACAGCCATGGCTGTTGTGACCATGCGGCAGCTGCTCGACAGCGGCGCACACTTCGGGCACCAGACCCGCCGTTGGAACCCGAAGATGAAGCGGTTCATCTTCGCCGACCGCAACGGTATCTACATCATCGACCTGCAGCAGACGCTGACCTACATCGACAAGGCGTACGAGTTCGTCAAGGAGACCGTCGCGCACGGCGGCACCGTCCTGTTCGTCGGCACCAAGAAGCAGGCCCAGGAGTCCATTGCGGCCGAGGCCACGCGCGTCGGGATGCCCTACGTCAACCAGCGTTGGCTCGGCGGCATGCTCACCAACTTCTCGACCGTTCACAAGCGCCTGCAGCGCTTGAAGGAACTCGAGTCGATGGAGCAGACCGGTGGCTTCGAGGGTCGTACCAAGAAGGAAATCCTCATGCTCACGCGTGAGAGGACCAAGCTCGAGCGCACGCTCGGCGGTATCCGCGACATGGCCAAGGTTCCGTCGGCCATCTGGGTGGTCGACACCAACAAGGAGCACATCGCCGTCGGCGAGGCGCGCAAGCTGAACATCCCGGTCATCGCGATCCTGGACACCAACTGCGACCCCGACGTCGTCAACTACCCGATCCCGGGTAACGACGATGCGATCCGCAGCGCTGCCCTGCTGACCAAGGTCGTCGCCTCCGCCGTCGCCGAGGGCCTGCAGGCCCGTGCCGGTGTGAGCGCCGACAAGGACGCCAAGCCGGAGGCCGGCACTGGCGAGCCGCTCGCGGAGTGGGAGCAGGAGCTCCTCGCTCAGGCGACACCGGCCGCCGAGGCCGAGGCCGAGCCCGCCGCGGACGCTCAGCAGTCCTAGTCGATGCGGCCCCGACCATCTCGATCGGGGCCGTTTCACACACCTTGTTTCGCCAGGCTCCGACGGGATCCGTTCGAGGCTGGCATCGAAACTCATCCGAGGAGGATCGCCCCCAATGGCGAACTACACCGCCGCTGATGTCAAGCGGCTCCGCGAGCTGACCGGCTCCGGCATGATGGACTGCAAGAACGCGCTCACCGAGACCGAGGGCGACTTCGACAAGGCCGTCGAGCTCCTGCGCATCAAGGGCGCCAAGGACGTGGGCAAGCGCGCCGAGCGCACCACGGCTGAGGGTCTTGTCGCCGCCAAGGACGGCGTCATGATCGAGATCAACGCCGAGACCGACTTCGTCGCCAAGAACGCGGAGTTCCAGGAGCTGGCCGACAAGATCGTTTCCACGGCTGCGGCTGTCAAGCCCGCCGACCTCGAGGCGCTCAAGGCGCTCGAGGTCGACGGAAAGACCGTCGAGACCCTGGTCCAGGAGCTGTCCGCCAAGATCGGCGAGAAGCTCGAGTTGCGTCGCGTCGTTTCGTTCGATGGCGCCGTCGCGACCTACCTGCACAAGCGTGCTTCCGACCTGCCGCCGGGCGTCGGTGTGCTCGTCGAATACACCGGCGAAGGCGATGCCGCTGCCGAGGCTGCCCGCGGCGCCGCCATGCAGGTCGCGGCTCTGAAGGCCAAGTACCTGACCCGCGACGATGTCCCCGCGGACATCGTCGACAACGAGCGTCGTATCGCAGAGCAGACTGCCAAGGAGGAGGGCAAGCCCGAGGCTGCGCTCCCTAAGATCGTCGAGGGTCGCGTCAACGGCTTCTACAAGGACGTCGTCCTGGTCGAGCAGTCCTCGGTCACCGACTCCAAGAAGACCGTCAAGGCACTCCTGGGCGACGCCGGCGCCACGATCACCCGCTTCGTGCGGTTCGAGGTCGGCGCCAGCTAGTCACGGTCTGACACATCGGCCCCGCCGGCCGGATGGGTGCAGTCGATTCCGGGTTTCCCGAACCGGCAGTCCGCCCGTTCCGTTCCGTGCGGGGCCGACCTGTGCGGCGGGTGGGGCACGTGGGTCGACCACCATCGGATGAGGCAGGATGACAGTGCGTGCTCCGGGCGCTTCGCCGGCCCGCCGAAATGGCTGCGGAGCCGGGGCCTCGCTCGCCGAGCTGTAGTACTTCTAGAACCGAACGATCGCAGAACCGAGGGAGAGCCATGACCGCACCGGCCGACGAACGCCCAGGATTCCGACGCGTGCTTCTCAAGCTCGGTGGTGAAATGTTCGGCGGCGGCAACGTCGGTCTCGATCCGGACGTCGTGACGACGGTTGCGGAGCAGATCGCCGAGGTGGTCCGCTCGGGCGTGCAGGTCGCTGTCGTGATCGGCGGCGGCAACTTCTTCCGTGGAGCCGAACTGCAGCAGCGCGGTCTCGAGCGTGCGCGCTCCGACTACATGGGCATGCTCGGAACGGTTATGAACTCCCTTGCGTTGCAGGACTTCCTGGAGAAGCAGGGTGTCGATACCCGGGTGCAGACCGCCATCACAATGGGGCAGGTTGCCGAGCCGTACATTCCGTTGCGGGCCCGTCGACACCTCGAGAAGGGCCGCGTCGTCATCTTCGGTGCCGGCATGGGAATGCCCTACTTCTCGACGGACACCACCGCGGCGCAACGCGCCCTCGAGATCGGTGCGGAGGTAGTCCTCATGGCGAAGGGCGTCGACGGTGTCTACTCCGCGGATCCGCGGGTCGACCCGGACGCCACTATGTTCAGCGAGATCACCCACCGCGAGGTCATCGAGAAGGGACTCAAGGTTGCCGATGCGACGGCGTTCAGCCTCTGCATGGACAACCAGATGCCCATCATGGTCTTCAACCTCCTGTCCGAGGGCAACATCGCGCGGGCAGTTTCCGGTGAGAAGATCGGAACATTGGTCAAATCATGATGTCGTGCAGCACGATCATTGTGGGACGTATTCGAGCGTGACTGGACGAGACGGAGGAACAGCCGTGATTGATGAAGCTCTCTTCGAGGCCGAGGAGAAGATGGAGAAGGCCATCACGGTTGCGAAGGACGACCTCAGCACCATCCGGACCGGCCGGGCGAATCCGGCCATGTTCAACCGGATCGTCGTCGAGTACTACGGTGCGCCGACTCCGATCACACAGCTCGCGAGCATCAATGTGCCCGAGGCCCGGCTTGTCGTGGTCAAGCCGTACGAGGCATCGCAACTCGGTCCGATCGAGAATGCAATTCGCAACTCCGATCTGGGCGTCAACCCGACGAACGACGGCACGCTGATCCGCGTCGCGGTCCCTCAACTGACCGAGGAGCGCCGCCGAGAGTTCGTCAAGCAAGCCAAGGGCAAGGGCGAGGACGCCAAGGTCTCCATCCGTAATGTGCGCCGCAAGACGATGGACGAGCTCTCGCGGATCCAGAAGGAGGGCGAGGCTGGCGAGGACGAGGTCACGCGAGCGGAGAAGGAGCTCGACAAGACCACCTCCCGGTATGTCGGCCAGGTCGACGAGCTGGTCAAGCACAAGGAAGCAGAATTGATGGAGGTTTAGCGGTGGGGAAAGCTGACGGCGCTTCTGCGGCGACCGCCACTCCGGCCCCCAAGGCGGGCCGCAACCTTCCTGCAGCGATCGCCGTCGGTGGCGGTCTCGGCGCGGCGCTGATTCTGATCCTGGTCTATGTGCCGCTGGTCTGGATCGGGGTCGTCGCGGCCGCGATGGCGATCGCGACCTGGGAGGTCACGAAGCGCCTACGCGAGGCCGATATCAGCATCCCGCTGATTCCGCTTCTACTGGGCGGACAGGCCATCATCTGGCTCAGCTGGCCGTACGGTCCACAAGGCGTGCTTGCCGCATTCGCGGGCACTGCCCTGGTGACGATGGTGTGGCGTCTGTTCGAACACGGGCTCAAGGCCACCCCGCGCAACTTCCTGCGTGACACCGCGATTGCGGTGTTCGTGACGGCCTGGATCCCGCTGCTCGCGTCGTTCGCTACGTTGATGGTCCTGCAGGATGGCGGGGCGGGCCGGGTGCTCAGTTTCTTGATCGTCGTAGTGTGTTCGGACGTCGGTGGCTATGCCGCCGGGGTGTTCTTCGGCAAGCACCCGATGGTGCCGGCGATCAGCCCCAAGAAGACTTGGGAGGGCTTCACCGGCTCACTGCTGTTCTGCGTGATCGGTGGTGTTTTGTCCGTCACGTTCATCGTGGGTGCGAACCCGCTCGTCGGTGCACTGCTAGGTGTCGTGTTGGTACTCACCGCCACCCTCGGCGATCTGATCGAGTCCCAGGTCAAGCGTGAACTGGGGATCAAGGACATGGGCACCCTGTTGCCCGGTCACGGCGGCATCATGGACCGACTCGATTCGCTGCTACCTTCGGCGTTCGTCACCTGGTTGGTCCTGACCGTCCTGGCCTGAATGAGATCGACGAAGCTGGGCGGGCGCGCCGGACCGATCCCGAGCCCGAACATCTGGCACTGGCCCCAGCTCTACGAGATCGAGAACCGTGCGCAGGACGTAGACGGGGTCGTTTTCGAGACTCTCGCCGAATTGGCGGACTGGCGCGGACGTGACGTGCTCGACGTCGGGTGTGGTGCGGGGTTCCACCTTCCCCGGTTCGCGGAGGCGGCGCGATCGGTCGTCGGGGTCGAACCGCATCTCCCGCTCGTCGCCGCCGCCCGCGAACGGGTGGAAGGGTGGGCCTCCGTCAGCGTCCTGCTTGGCTCGGCCGAGGCAGTTCCGCTACCCGATGGCAGTATCGACGTGGTTCATGCGCGCACCGCGTACTTCTTCGGCCCAGGCTGTGGGCCCGGCATTCGCGAGTCGATGAGGGTGCTGCGGCCGGGCGGGGTGCTCGCGATCGTCGACCTGGATGCCACCGTCGCACCGTACGGGACGTGGATGCGGGCCGATCTACCGCACTACGATCCCGTCGCTGTCGAGTCGTTCTTCGCTGCTCAGGGTTTCGCGATGCGGCGAGTTCGCACCCGCTGGGAGTTCGAGGACCGCGAGGCTCTGCAATCGGTGCTCGGGATCGAGTTCTCGGCGCGAACGGCAACTCGGGCGTTCGCCGAGGTCACAGGGCTCGGTCTGGAAGTCGGGTACCGCATTCACACCAGGTCGGCGCCCAGCGGGCTCATCCTTTGACGGGTTCGTCATACCCGCGGTATTGACAACAGCCGCCCCCATCGTGTGATGTGTGTCACATGGCTATTCCGCGATGGGGTCAGGGAGCCGCTCTAGTGATGGGCGCATGTCTTGCGATCGTGAGCGCGGGCGCCGCGCCGGCCGCGCCGGCCGAGTCCGCACCGGCCGACTTCTACGCCGTGCCGACGCCCCTTCCCGCGGGCGCGCCCGGCGACGTGCTGAAGTCCGAGTCGTATCCGCCCGCGCTGGCCGTGCCCGACCAGGTCGGGCCGTGGCCGTCGGGTGCACAGCGAATCATGTACCGCAGCACGGATGCCCACGGGGAGGCCGTCGCGGTGACCGGAACCTACTTCGATGCGAGCGTGCCGTGGACGGAAGGCGGTCCCCGGCCGCTGGTCGTCCTCGCGCCCGGGACGCAGGGCCAGGGCGACCAGTGTGCACCGTCGAAGCTGTTCGCCGAGGTCGTCCACTACACCCCGCCGCTCGATTTTTCGGTGGAGTACGAGACCATTCAGGCGTATGCGCTGCTCTCTCGCGGTATGGATGTCGTCGTCACCGACTACGAGGGGCTCGGCACACCCGGGGTGCACTCGTACATCGATCGGCGCGCGGAGGGATACGCCGTACTCGATGCGGCGCGCGCGGTGACCAGGTTGCCCGGTAGCCGGATCGGCGACGACAGCCCGATCGGACTGTGGGGCTACTCGCAGGGCGGGGGAGCGGCCGCCTCCGCAGCCGAGTTGCAGGATTCGTACGCGCCCGAGCTGAACATCCGCGGCACGTACGCGGGCGGCCCGCCCGCAGACCTGCGGGCCGTGGCGTTGACAATAGACGGTTCGCTGGCCACAGGCTTTCTCGGATATTCGGTCAACTCCATCTACGCCGGTTACCCGCAAACCCGCGGGGAAATCGACGGAATACTCAGCCCGCACGGGCGTGAGGTACTCGACGACATCGCGACCCAATGCACTTCCGAGACGATTGCACGCTACGGACTGCACAGAACCTCGGAGTGGACGAGTGACGGCCGCTCCGTCGCCGAACTCATCGACGCGTTGCCGAACGTGCGTGCAGTCGTCGACGAGCAGCGCATCGGGCGTTTGACGCCTCGCAGTCCGGTCCTGATCGCGCAGGGCCGCAATGACGATCTTGTTCCCTACGGTCAGGCTCGGACGCTCGCCGACGACTGGTGCCGACTCGGTGCGACGGTCGAGTTCAGCACCCAGGAGATCCCACCGATCGCGCCCGGATTCGTCGTCGGGCACGTGCTGCCGGCGGGCACCGTGCTGCTGTACGCGCTCGACTGGATGACGGATCGATTCAATGGGGTTCCGGCGCCGTCGACCTGCAACGTGTGACGCTCAACGCAGCCCGAACACCTTGGCCAGGTGGGTGAGTTGCTTACGGGTTCGTGATACCTGCGGTATTGACAACACGTCTCCCCGTCATGTGATGTGAGCCACATGGCTATTCCGCGATGGGGGCAGGGAGCCGCTCTAGTGATGGGCGTCTGTCTTGCGATCGTGAGCGCGGGCGCCGCGCCGGCCGCGCCGGCTGAGTCCGCACCGGCCGACTTCTACGCCGTGCCGACGCCCCTTCCCGCGGGCGCGCCCGGCGACGTGCTGAAGTCCGAGTCGTATCCGCCCGCGCTGGCCGTGCCCGACCAGGTCGGGCCGTGGCCGTCGGGTGCACAGCGAATCATGTACCGCAGCACGGATGCCCACGGGGAGGCCGTCGCGGTGACCGGAACCTACTTCGATGCGAGCGTGCCGTGGACGGAAGGCGGTCCCCGGCCGCTGGTCGTCCTCGCGCCCGGGACGCAGGGCCAGGGCGACCAGTGTGCACCGTCGAAGCTGTTCGCCGAGGTCGTCCACTACACCCCGCCGCTCGATTTTTCGGTGGAGTACGAGACCATTCAGGCGTATGCGCTGCTCTCTCGCGGTATGGATGTCGTCGTCACCGACTACGAGGGGCTCGGCACACCCGGGGTGCACTCGTACGGCGACCGCCGCGCGCAGGGATACGCCGTACTCGATGCGGCGCGGGCGGTGACGAGGTTGCCCGGTAGCCGGATCGGCGACGACAACCCGATCGGTCTGTGGGGCTACTCGCAGGGCGGAGGAGCGACCGCCTCCGCAGCCGAGTTGCAGGATTCGTACGCACCCGAGCTGAACATCCGCGGCACGTACGCGGGCGGTGTGCCCGCAGACCTGCGGGCCGAGGCGGTAACGCTGGACGGTGGGCTGGGCATAGGTTTTCTCGGATATGCGGTCAACGCCATCTACGCCGGTTACCCGGAAACCCGCGGCGAGATCGACGGCGCAACGAGCCCTTACGGGCGTGAGGTACTCGACGACATCGCGACCCAGTGCGCCACCGAGACGATCGCACGCTACGGACTGCACCGGTCCTCGGAGTGGACGCGCGACGGCCGCTCCATCGCGGAACTCATCGACGCGCTGCCGAACGTGCGGGCTGTCGTCGACGAGCAGCGCATCGGGCGTTTGACGCCTCGCAGTCCGGTCCTGATCGCGCAGGGCCGCAATGACGATCTGGTTCCGTACGCGCAGGCTCGGACGCTCGCCGACGACTGGTGCCGACTCGGTGCGACGGTCGAGTTCAGCATCCAGGAGCTCCCGCCGATTGCGCCCGGACTCGCCGTCGGGCACGTGCTGCCGGCCGGCACCGTACTGCCGTACGCGCTCGACTGGATGACGGATCGATTCAATGGGGTTCCGGCGCCGTCGACCTGCAACGTGTGACGCTCAGCGCAGGCCGAACACCTTGGCCAGCTGGGTGAGTTTCTTCGCCTTCGCCAGCCGGGGGAGATCACTGCCGTCACGCACCCGTTCGCCATCGGCGCCGAGGTCGTCGATCACCTCCTGAGCCCAGGTGATTTCGTGGTTACTCGGGCTGAGTACTCGGTTGACGGTCTGTGCCTGATCGGGGTGCAGGCACAGTTTGCCAGTGAGTCCGAGCGAGACGGTCGCCTCGCAATCCCGTTGCAGGATGGTGTCATTCGCCGAGATGGTCGGTCCGTCGATCGGGCCGCCGGCAAGTCGTGCCGCGCGGCTGGTGATCACTAGCCGGGCCCGTGGGTAGGCCATGGCCATGGCGTCGTCGCTCATGCCGGTGTCGCGGCGGAAGTCCCCGCTGCCGAAGGCCATTCGGAAAGTGCCCTCCGCTCGGGCGATCTCGGGTGCCGCCTCGAGCCCCATCGCCGACTCGATCAGCGGGATGATCGGAGTTCCCTCCGTGAGCCGCTCGCGGGTCGACTCGACTTGGCCTCCGCTCTCGGTCTTGGCAAGCATCACCCCGGCCAGCCCGGGCAGCGAGGAGATCGCCTCGAGGTCGTCGGTCCAATGCGGCGTCGTCGCGTCGTTGATCCGCACCCAGGCGGTGCCCTCTCCGCTCAGCCACTCCACTACGGCCTGACGCGCACCGGGCTTGTCGTCGGGTGTGACGCCGTCCTCGAGGTCGATGATCGTTGCATCTACCTCGGTGCTGCGTCGAAAGTTGTCGGGTTTCGTGGCCGGGATCAGGAGCCAGGACCGGGCCAGGTCCGCGCGGACCTTGGAACCTGCAGGTCGCTGTGCGCTTGTCGTCACGGGGCAGCTCCTCATCTCGAAGGCGTACACGTGTCGTGACTTCCATCCTGCCCCGGTCGGCGTGGCGCAGCCACCCGCGTTGCCAGTGGTTGGTTGCGCACTGGCGCACGGTGCGCGCGCATCGGTGTGCCGCCGTTGCTGGCAAGGCGAGCAGAAGGGCGAAGACGGCAAATGGGAGAATCCAGGCACTATGGCTGCAATCTCCGGTTCCCTTCCCCTCGTCTTCAACGCGCCGCGCCGCGGAATGCCGCCGCGACACCTTGCTGACCTCGACGCCGACGAGCGCAAGGAGACGGTCAAGGAGCTGGGTCTGCCCGGGTTTCGCGCTGACCAGCTGGCCCGCCAGTACTACGGCCGACTCGAGGCCGATCCGGAGAAGATGACCGACCTTCCCGCCGCGATGCGCGATCAGGTTGGATCTGCCCTGTTCCCTCAGCTGCTCACCGTTGTCAGGCACGTAGTCTGCGACGCCGGACAGACCCGCAAGACGCTGTGGAAGGCGAACGACGGCACATTGCTCGAGAGTGTCCTGATGCGTTACCCGGATCGGGCGACCCTGTGCATCTCCAGCCAGGCCGGTTGCGGCATGGCCTGCCCGTTCTGCGCGACCGGCCAAGCTGGACTCAACCGAAACCTGTCGACGGCCGAGATCGTCGACCAGGTGCGCGCCGCCGCGGCAGCGCTGCGTGACGGTGAGGTGGAGGGCGGCCCCGGACGCCTGTCGAACATCGTCTTCATGGGCATGGGGGAGCCGCTCGCGAACTACAAGCGGGTCGTCGCGGCGGTTCGGCGGATCACGTCTGCGGCGCCGGACGGGCTGGGCATCTCACAGCGTGCCGTGACGGTCTCCACGGTCGGACTCGCGCCTGCGATCCGAAAGCTCGCCGATGAGGAAATGTCGGTTCGCCTGGCGGTGTCGCTGCACACCCCGGACGACGAACTCCGCGACACCCTGGTGCCGGTCAACAACCGCTGGCCAGTGGCCGAGGTACTCGACGCCGCGTGCTACTACGCCGACAAGTCCGGCCGTCGCGTGTCGATCGAGTACGCGCTGATCCGCGACATCAACGACCAGCCGTGGCGTGCCGACATGCTCGGGAAGAAGCTGCGCAAGGCGCTCGGGCCGCTGGTGCACGTCAACCTGATCCCGCTCAACCCCACCCCGGGCAGCAAGTGGGACGCCAGTCCCAAGCCGGTCGAGCGTGAGTTCGTCCGCCGCGTCCAGGCACAGGGCGTCTCGTGCACGGTCCGTGATACCCGCGGTCAGGAGATCGCGGCGGCCTGTGGGCAGTTGGCCGCGGAGAACTGACCGGGCGCTCCGCAGCGACGAAGGCCCCGCACCTTTCCATGGTGCGGGGCCTTTGCCGAAAGTATCGGCGTCGGACGTATGGGCGGTGTCGGCGCCGGATCTGTCGGTTGCCGGATCGACTACCGGGGCTTGCGCCGCAGAATCATGTCGCGCACCAGGGCCAAGACCATCAGGCCGGCGAAGCCGATGAGGAACCAGTCCTCGACCCGTCCCTCATGGTTGCCGATGATCATCAGCAGCAGGAAGCCCGCGAAGAACCAGCCGGCGAAACGGAACAGCCGCGGGGCCTCACCGCTCCAGCCCCATGCGGCCGAGGGCACCTCGGCGGTGTCGACGTGCCCGGCGACGACGGGGTCGTGCGAGGTGGGGTCCAGCTCCGTACCGGCCACGGTTCGATCCTCCTGATCTTGCGAATGCGCTATCTCCGCATATCGTGGCATACGACCGCGCGTCGTACGAAGCGGGGTCCCAGCGGCGTCGCGTACCCGCTCTGCTGTGATTCTCTCAGGTTCCATCAGGAACAATAGGAGCGTGGCAGACACTCAACCGACTCGCGTCCTGCTCTTGGGCAGTACCGGTTCCATCGGCACCCAGGCCCTCGAGATCATCGCCGCCAATCCCGACAGGTTCGAAGTAGTCGGGCTTGCGGCGGGTGGGAGGAACGTCGACCTGCTCGCTCGCCAGATCTGCGAGACCGGGGTGACCCGGGTCGCCGTGTCCGATGCGGTCGCCGCCGCCCAGCTGGATCTGCCGGGCGTGCTGTCCGGTTCCGGCGCGGTCACCGAACTGGTTCGGGAGACCGAGGCCGACGTCGTGCTGAACGCGCTCGTTGGCTCGCTCGGTCTCGAACCAACGCTCGCCGCACTCGCGTCGGGTGCCCGACTCGCGCTGGCGAACAAGGAGTCACTCGTCGCGGGTGGTCCGTTGGTGACTGCGGCCGCCGCACCGGGCCAGATCGTGCCGGTGGATTCCGAGCACTCGGCGCTCGCGCAGTGCTTGCTCGGCGGACGCGCGGAGGAGGTCGAACGGCTGATCCTCACCGCGTCCGGTGGGCCGTTCCGGGGTTGGACGGCAGAAGCGCTCGAGGACGTCACGCCTGAACAGGCCGGCGCGCATCCGACATGGTCCATGGGCCCGATGAACACTCTGAACTCGGCGTCGCTGGTGAACAAGGGCCTCGAGCTGATCGAGGCACATCTGCTGTACGGGATCGACTACGACCGGATCGACGTGACGGTTCATCCGCAGTCGATCGTGCACTCGATGGTCACCTTCGTCGACGGCTCGACGCTCGCGCAGGCCAGCCCGCCGGACATGAAGCTGCCGATCGCGCTCGCGCTCGGGTGGCCGAACCGGGTCCCGGGTGCGGCCCTCGCATGTGACTTCTCCACGGCGTCGACGTGGACGTTTGAACCACTGGACGCAACCGTGTTCCCGGCAGTAGACCTGGCCCGGCAGGCAGGCAAGGCGGGCGGCTGCATGACCGCGGTCTACAACGCCGCCAACGAGGTCGCCGCCGAGGCGTTCCTCGATGGGACGCTGCGGTTTCCCTCGATCGTCCGTACCGTCGAACGGGTTCTCGCGACAGGCGGGGAATGGTCGGCCCCTCCCGCCAACGTGGACGACGTCCTGGCAGCCGACGGATGGGCTCGAGCACGGGCGCGTGAACTTGTGAAGCAGGAGGGCTAGAACGCGATGGTTTTCGCTCTCGGGGTCACGCTGTTCGCCCTCGGCATCGGCTTGTCGATCGCGCTGCACGAGGCCGGTCACATGTGGAGCGCCAAGGCGCTCGGCATGAAGGTGCGCCGCTACTACATCGGGTTCGGCCCGAAGATCTTCTCGTTCCGTCGCGGCGAGACCGAGTACGGCCTCAAGGCCATCCCGGCGGGTGGCTTCTGCGATATCGCCGGCATGACCGCGATCGACGAACTCGCTCCCGACGAGGTCGACCGTGCGATGTACAAGCAGAAGGCGTGGAAGCGGATCGTCGTGATGTCGGCCGGCATCGCGATGAACTTCGCCCTCGGATTCGTGCTGATCATGGTGTTGGCCGTCGGCTGGGGTTTGCCGAACCCGGAGACCCGCGCCGTGGTGGAGAACACGGCGTGTGTGTCGCCGGCGCAGGCGGGCAAGGACGACGGCTACGCGCTCTCCGAGTGCTCGGGGGTCGGCCCGGCCGCTGAGGCCGGCATCCGCGCCGGCGACGTGATCACCGCGGTCAACGGCGAGGAGACGGCGACGTTCGGCGACCTCGTGGACGCGACACAGCCGCTGTCGGGGACGGCCGACTTCACCGTCGACCGGGACGGGCAGACGCTGGTGATCCCGGTGCAGATCCAGCAGGCGCAGCGCTGGGTGAATCCTCCGGGGTCCACCATGGAGGATCAGCTGCCGCCGGTGTCTGCGGAGGTGGGCGCAATCGGAGTCGGGGGGCCGCCGCGGACCGTGCAGTACGCGTTCTTGCCGGCTGTCCCGGCGAGTCTTTCCTTTACCGGTGACCTCTTCGTCCAGACCGCCCACGCGCTGACCCAGATGCCGGCCAAGGTTGCCGATCTGTGGACCGCGGTGACCGGTGGCGAGCGCGGGGTCGACACGCCGGTCAGCGTGGTGGGTGCCTCCGTCATCGGTGGCGAGTTTGCCGAACGAGGGATCTGGGAAGCGTTCGTCCTCCTGCTGGCGGTCCTGAACTTCTTCCTCGGCATGTTCAATCTGCTGCCGCTGTTGCCGCTCGACGGCGGCCACATCGCGGTCACGGTCTACGAGAAGATCCGCAACTCGATCCGGAAGGTGCGAGGCCTGGCGGCCGGTGCACCTGTCGACTACATGAAGCTGATGCCGCTCACCTATGTGTTCGTCGTCCTCGGTGGTGCGTACATGATCCTCGCCCTCACTGCCGACATCGTGAACCCGATCCAGCTGTTCCCGTGACCCATTTCCGGGAAGTGCCCGAACGATAGACTTGCTCCGAACCAACGAAAGAAGGCGAAACGTGACCAGCCCCGTCGGTTTGGGCATGCCCGAAGTTCCCGCCGTTCTTGCGCCCCGACGCAAGACGCGCCAGTTGATGGTCGGGGGCGTCGGCGTCGGCAGCGACTACCCGGTATCGGTGCAGTCGATGTGCACCACCAAGACGCACGACGTGAACGCGACACTGCAACAGATCGCCGAGCTGACGGCATCCGGATGCGACATCGTCCGGGTCGCCTGCCCGCGTCAAGAGGACGCGGACGCGCTCGCGACTATTGCGAAGAAGAGTCAGATCCCGGTGATCGCCGACATCCACTTCCAGCCGCGGTACATATTCGCTGCGATCGACGCCGGGTGCGCTGCGGTCCGCGTAAACCCCGGCAATATCAAGGAGTTCGACGGCCGCGTCAAGGAGGTCGCGAAAGCGGCCGGTGACGCCGGTATCCCGATCCGCATCGGCGTCAACGCCGGTTCGCTCGATCCACGCCTGATGCAGAAGTACGGCAAGGCCACACCGGAGGCGCTCGTCGAATCCGCGCTCTGGGAAGCGAGCCTGTTCGAGGAACACGGCTTCGGCGACATCAAGATCTCGGTCAAGCACAACGATCCCGTCGTCATGGTCGAGGCGTACCGGCAGCTCGCGGCGCAGTGCGACTACCCCTTGCATCTCGGTGTGACCGAGGCCGGCCCGGCATTCCAGGGGACGATCAAGTCGGCAGTCGCGTTCGGAGCGCTGCTGTCCGAGGGTATCGGCGACACGATCCGGGTCTCACTGTCGGCGCCGCCGGCCGAGGAGATCAAGGTCGGGACGCAGATCCTGCAATCGCTGAACCTGCGCCCACGAAAGCTCGAGATCGTCTCGTGCCCGTCGTGCGGGCGCGCGCAGGTCGATGTCTACACGCTCGCGAACGAGGTCACCGCGGGCCTCGAGGGCATGGAGGTCCCGCTGCGGGTTGCCGTCATGGGCTGCGTCGTCAACGGTCCCGGCGAAGCGCGTGAGGCGGACCTCGGTGTGGCGTCCGGCAACGGCAAGGGCCAGATCTTCGTCAAGGGCAAGGTCATCAAGACCGTTCCGGAGGCTCAGATCGTCGAGACGCTCATCGAGGAGGCAATGCGGATAGCGGAGGAAATGGAAGGTGGGGATGCGAGCGGAGAACCGGTTGTCACCGTCAGCTGAAATCTCCCCACCTCGGGGCCCTTCGTGGCAGTGTGGTTCCCGGATCGGGCGTGGCTAGGATCCGCTGACGGACCAGCGCGCAGAGCGGTCTCAACGAACGGGCACGGGGCGAAAGGGGTGCGTAAGTGCTCAAACTCCTCGGAGCGAGGCAGCTGGGAGGTCGGGACACCTCCCAGGTCTTGCGGGTGCTCGAAACCGATCCCGTCGCGGCGTGCATGGTCGCCGCCCGTGTCCAGCAGTCTGGTCTGGACCCGCGTGTGCTGCAGGGCGAGATGTGGAGCCGCGGAGGACCGGCGGAGTCGCTGTGTTTCGCTGGGGCAAACCTGATTCCACTGCTCGGTGACGTCGACGATCTTCGTGCGTTCGCCGACCGTGCCAGCCGGTTCCCTCGGATGTGCTCGTCCCTCGTAGGACGCGCCGAGTTGACGCTGCCGCTGTGGGACGTGCTCGAATCGGAGTGGGGTTCGGCGCGCGAGATCCGTTCGGAGCAACCGCTGCTCGCGCTCGATGTCCGCCCCAAGGTGCGGCCCGATCCGCATGTGCGTCAGGTCCGGATGGGGGAGATCGACATGTACCTGCCCGCCGCGATCGCAATGTTCATCGAAGAGGTCGGGATCGATCCGCAAGCCAGCGACGGTGGACGCAGCTACCGGCGGCGGGTGGCGAACCTCATCTCGTCCGGACGGGCGTGGGCCCGGTTCGAGGACGGCCAGGTGGTCTACAAGGCCGAGGTCGGTTCCATGTCCGCTGCTGTCGGGCAGATCCAGGGGGTATGGGTCGATCCAGCCCGTCGGGGTGAGGGATTGGGCGCTGCCGGAACGGCGGCCGTGGCGCAGGCCGTCATGGCACGAGGGCGGGTGGCGAGCCTCTATGTCAACAGCTACAACGAGCGGGCGCGACGAGCCTATGCACGGGTGGGATTCTCTCAGGTCGCGACGTTCGCCACCGTCCTGCTCGACTGACTCGTTTCAGGACCCCGTCCGCCAACTGAGATATGCACGCCCGAGTGGTTCCGCTGCGACCACGCCGACGAGTGCTGCGGCGATCATGTAGGGCCCGAACGGGATCGTCGTCCCGACGAGCGCGCGTCGGGTGATCAACAGCACGGCTCCTGCGACCGCCGCGAACACGAAGGCGAGTAGCGCCCCGAGCACGAAGGCGCCGTACGAAACGAAGGCGAGAACGGCGCCGACGACACCGGCGAGCTTGACGTCGCCCAAGCCCATGCCGGCCGGGTGGACGAGCGCGAGGGCGAGGTAGAACCCGAAGAGCGCTATCGCCCCGACCGCGGCCCGCAGTAGTGCCGGCCAGTCGTCCAGCACGGCCGCCGCGAGCGCCAGGAGAGCGAAGACGGCAGGATATGACGGCAGCACAAGGAAATTCGGCAGCCGTTTGCAGTCGATGTCGATCACGGTGAGTGCGACAGCGACGGTAGCGAAGTACCAGTAGGCCGGCAGCGCGGGGAGCAGGTCGAGAGACACCAAACGCACTGTCAGGACGACGAACAATGCCGCAGTGGATAATTCCACCGCCAACGGACGCAGGAGCTGGCGTCGCCCGCAGCGCGCGCATGTCCCGCGGTTCAGGAGGGTGTCGACGAAGGCGATGGGGAAGGGTGGACCCACCTGGCATCGGCAGCGCGGGTGGGAATCCGGTTGTGCTGTCTCGCGTTGCACCCGATCGATCGCACGGTTGGCGAGGGCGCCGGCGACGATGCCTGCCGCGGCGACCGCGATCAGAGGGGCGATGGTTGTCACCATCGTCAAGCTACCGGCAGGTTTTCGGTCGCGGGAAGATCGGGGTCAAGCGTCGGCCTGACCACCCATTCCGTGCCAGCGATGGCGGAATCCCGGGCACCGAAGCGAGGAATGGGTGCTCAGGCCCGGGTATGCAGCTGGGTCTCGAGTCGCGGATCTGCGTGAGCGACCTCGAGTCTCGCGAGATCCGCGGACACCACGAGGGTATACAGGTCGTCGATCCCGGTCGCGGCACACCACGATTGGTCGGTAGGCCACCAGAAGTTCGGTGTCCGCGAACGCACAGCACGCGGCTCGGCAGGCCGGGTCGCCCTGACAACCTGGTAGGAGAACCCTCGCGGATGTTCCTCCACTCGGGCGCATCCGCGGATTGGCCGGTCGAGGAATCCTCCCCACCCGGACCAGAACAGGCACCGTGGGCGGCGTCGTCGAAGTGTGAGTACACCGCGTCGATCAGCTCAACCGGTATCGACCCATCTCGGGAGATGCGTCGAACAGTCCGTCGTCGACGGGTGCGCACGGATCGTCGATCGTTTCGAAGGTCTCGCCGATAGTGAGGACGGTCCCCCGAGCCGCGGCAACTTTGGCCCAGGTGACCGGCTGCGCTGCGTCGTCGGGGCCGAGGTACGCCGGGTGCAGGATCTGCAGGACGTGCGGAAATAGATCTGCCAGCCACCCGCTTTCTGGCCAGGGATCAGGGTACGGGTAGGGCGCGAGCCACGTCGGGGAGTCGGCTGACGGGTCGCCCACCCATCCGATGGAACCGGGCACGGGTTCATTGTGCAGCATCGGCCTGAGCGCCCATTCCTTGCCAGTTGTCGCGGAATCCCGGGTATCGGAGCGAGGAATGGGGCGCTCGGGTCGGGAACGGTGCGGCACGTGCGATCTCAGGTCGTGTCCGAACTGCGTTGAACCTCCGCATTATCGGCCGTCCGGAAGGCGAGCGAATCTGAGCCGACCCTACGGGTCGACGCCCGTTCAGAGTGCCGGTCTACCCTGGTCTCATGTCTGTTCGCACTGCCCTCGTTCCCGGTACCGTCTCTCCTACCCTCGCGGTGCCCAAGGAGATCGAGCGGCCCGAGTACGCATGGAAGGCGACGGCCCGCGAGGGCAACGAGCCGTGGGTTCAGACGCCCGAGACCATCGAGAAGATGCAGGTGGCCGGCAAGATCGCCGCGCAGGCGCTCCAGGAGGCCGGCAAGGCGGTCGCGCCCGGCGTGACCACCGACGAACTGGACCGCACAGCGCACGAGTACATGTGCGACCACGGCGCCTACCCGTCGACGCTCGGCTATCGCGGCTTCCCGAAATCATGCTGCACGTCGCTCAACGAGGTCATCTGCCACGGTATCCCCGACTCGACCGTGATCCAGGACGGCGACATCGTCAACATCGACGTCACCGCCTACATCGGCGGCGTGCACGGCGATACCAACGCGACCTTCCTCGCGGGCGACGTCGCCGAGGAGAACCGCCTGCTGGTCGAGCGCACACGCGAGGCCACGCAGCGTGCAATCAAGGCGGTCAAACCGGGCCGCGAACTCAACGTGATCGGCCGCGTCATCGAGTCTTATGCCAACCGTTTCGGCTACGGCGTCGTGCGGGATTTCACCGGCCACGGCATCGGCGAGACCTTCCACAACGGCCTGGTGATCCTTCATTACGACCAGCCCAACGTCGACACCGTCATCGAACCGGGCATGGTCTTCACGATCGAACCGATGATCAATCTCGGCACGGTCGACTACGACATCTGGGAGGACGGCTGGACGGTCGTGACCAAGGACCGCAAGTGGACCGCCCAGTTCGAGCACACCATCGTCGTCACCGACGAGGGCGCCGAGATCCTCACGCTCCCGTAATGCCGGGGCCCGCCGCTGCCGTGACGCCGGGATCCTCCCCGGCCGTCAGCGGCGCCCTGCTGGTCGCGGGCACCACGTCCGACGCCGGCAAGAGCGTCCTCGTCGCGGGGCTGTGCCGGATGCTGGCCCGAAGGGGCGTGCGGGTAGCGCCGTTCAAGGCGCAGAACATGTCGAACAACTCCGTCGTAACCCTCGACGGCGGGGAGATCGGCCGGGCCCAGGCGTTGCAGGCGCGGGCATGCGGGCTCGAGCCGAGCGTGCGGTTCAACCCGGTGCTCCTCAAGCCTGGTGGTGACCGGACATCGCAACTGGTGGTCCGGGGCAAGGCGGTCACCACGGTCGGTGCCCGCGACTACATCACCCACCGCGAATGGCTGCGCGGGGTGGTCACCGACGAGCTCGCGGCGTTGCGCGACGAATTCGATGTCGTGATCTGCGAGGGAGCAGGCTCGCCCGCCGAGATCAACCTTCGGGCCACCGACCTGGCGAACATGGGTCTCGCGGAGGCCGCGCGGGTGCCGGTGATCATCGTCGGAGACATCGACCGTGGGGGAGTCCTGGCGCACCTGTTCGGCACCGTCGCAGTTCTCTCGCCGCGGGATCAGGCACTGATCGCCGGATTTGTAATCAACAAGTTCCGCGGCGACGTGAGTCTCCTCGGGCCGGGACTCGACCAACTGGAGGCGCTCACTGGTCGCCCTACCCTCGGGGTGATCCCGTTCGCCGATGGCTTGTGGCTCGACGCCGAGGACTCGCTGGGCGTCGTCAGCGACGCCCCCGTCGGCCGGCCCGAGCCGCCGGTCGGCGAGGAGTGGCTGCGGGTCGCCGCGATCCGGTTACCGCGCATCTCCAACTCCACCGACGTCGAGGCGCTCGCGTGCGAGCCGGGCGTCTCGGTGCACTGGGTCAGTGAGCCGTCGCGCCTGGCCGACGTCGACCTCGTCGTAGTTCCTGGTAGCAAGTCCACCGTCACCGACCTGGAGTGGTTGCGGCGCAGTGGAATCGCCGATGCGCTCGTCCGCCGCGCCGCGAAGGGAGGCGCCATCCTCGGCATCTGTGGCGGCTACCAGATGCTCGGAACGATGATTGACGACACTGTCGAATCCGACGCGGGTGCGGTGCCGGGGCTGGGTCTGCTCGACCTCGAGATCGAGTTCGCGGCCGATAAGGTGCTCGGACGGGTCGACGGCGACTCCGACGGAATCCCGCTGCACGGCTACGAGATCCACCACGGGCGCGTCCGACGCAACGGTGACGCCCCGCTGCTGTGTGCCGCCGATGGCAGCAAGGAGGGCAGCGTCCGGGGCAGTGTCCGGGGAACGCACTGGCACGGGTTGCTCGACAACGACCGCTACCGCCGCCGCTTCCTCGCCGAGGTGGCGGCGGACGCCGGCCGGGCCGGTTTCGTCGTCGCCTCCGACACCGACGTCAGGCGGGTCCGGGAGGCCCAGCTGGACCTGTTGGCTGACCTCGTCGAACAGCACCTCGACGTCGCCGCCGTCCTCTCGATTCTCGAGACTGGGGCACGTACAGGCCTGCCGACGATCGCGTCCTCGCTGGGCTCTACGCGCGAGACGATCAAGCGCGGGTTAACGGAAAGCAATGGTCAGTAGGGTGTTTCGCGGCTTTGGCGCGTGGCGGAGGTGTCCGGCCCTAGGATTCCTTACGTCACCGGCGACCGCGCCGACATGGAGGAAGCGACATGCGTGCTGCCTTGAGGAGAGCTTCGACGGTCCGACTGATCAGCGGAGTGGCGCTGTCCGCGCTCGTGATCGCGGGATGTACGTCGAGTGAGGAGACCGCGCCCGCGGATGCGACGTCCCCGACGGCCGCTATAGAGGACATCGACACCGATGCCCTGAACGGGCTCGTTGAAGACGTGGCTCGAGAGTTTCAGGTGCCCGGTGCCGTCGTGATCCTCAGGACCCCCGATGGCGCCCATACTGTGCAGTACGGCACCGGAACCCGAGATGAGGACGTCCCGGTGGACACCGTCGACCACATCCGCATCGGCTCCAACACCAAGACCATGACCGGCACGGTGATTCTGCAGCTTGTCCAGGAAGGCAAGATCGCGTTGACGGATCCGGTGTCGAAGTACCGCACGGACGTCCCGAACGGTGACAACATTACGATCGAGCAACTGCTCGACATGCGCAGCGGGCTCTTCAACTACACGGAGACCCCACAACTGAACGAGGCGCTCGACGACGACCCGCAGAGGCAGTGGCAGCCGGACGAACTCTTGGAGCTCGCGTTCGCGAATCCACCGTACTTTCCGCCGGGGCAGGGCTATCGGTACTCCAACACCAACACCGTGCTCCTCGGCCTCATCGCCGAGAGCCTGGACGACAAGCCGCTGCCGCAGATCTTCCAGTCGCGACTGTTCGGCCCGCTGGGATTGAGCCAAACCTCGTTTCCCGACATCGTCGACAGTTCACTCCCGGCGCCCCACCCGCAGGGCTACATGTATGGGACGAATATGCAGACTCTGACGAATCCGGCGCTACCCGAGGACATGCAGGCCGCTGCCGAGGCCGGCACGCTTGCTCCCAACGACGTCACCGACGTCAACCCGTCGTGGGGGTGGGCAGCCGGCGCCGCCATCTCCACCGCGAACGACCTTGTCACGTGGGTGCAGGACTTGGTGGGCGGTCAGCTGCTCAACGCGGACTTGCAGGCTGATCGTCTGGGCAGCGTGCAGCCCACCAGCGCGGATAGCGATGCTGCCGAATATGGTTGGGGCATTGCCAAACTCGGCCCGATGTACGGGCACGCCGGCGAGATTTCGGGATTCAATTCGTTCATGGGGCACGATCCCGACAACAACGTGACGCTGGTGGTGTGGACCAACCTGGCGGTCGCCGCGAACGGCCAGGGCCCGGCGACCACCATGGCGCGCGCGATCATCGACAGTATCTATCCCTCCTAACGGGCCGATTTCGTGACATGGGGCGCGTACCGTCTTCAGGCATGGAGTCGACGAGCGTTGCCGTGGGGAGCGGGACCGTGACGGTCCGTATCGGGGGTCCCGAGAGTCGGCACGCGGTGTTGCTGTTGCCCGACGCCGGCGACCCGGTAGACGTGTTCGACGCCGTCTGTGCACGATTGCACGATTCGGACCTGCGGACCGTCGCCGTCGAGAACATCTACGGACTCGATGAGGCGTCGGTGATCGCGCTACTCGACAAGCTGAAGTTGCCGTGGGTCAATCTCGTCGGTGCCGGCGCGGGGGCGGAACTCGCATGGCGGCTGGCAGCGAAGACGTTTGGACGGTTCGCGAGCCTCATCGTCGCCGACCGTGGTCATCCGGCCGTTCCCGATGTCGAGGGGGCCGTGCTCGACGCGGTGTGCCCCGCGGTCGAGTTGCCGACCACCGTCGTCGTAGGCAACGCCCTCGGACGCCCGAGCGCCGAGGCCAGCGGCCGGTACGCCTACTCGGAGTTCCGGATCGTCCAACTCGACGGCATCGAGAACGTCCCGGCGAAGGCGGCTGCGGAGTTGGCCAGCGAGATCGTGCTGCGGACCGGCTCCTGGTGACTTCAGTGGCCCTCGCCGAGGTGACCGGAGAGCCGCGCGTGGCGGTCTGCCGAGCCCACGTTTAGTCCGGTGAACTCGACGGATTTGCCGTGGGTCGCGTACTTCGCCTCTATGGCATCGAGAGTGGCGACCGTGGATGCGTCCCAGATGTGGGCTTCGGAGAAGTCGACAATCACGTGGGCTGGGTCACCGACATAGTCGAACTGGTAGATCAGATCGTTGCTCGAGGCGAAGAACAATTCGCCGCGCACGCGGTAGGTCCGGCTGTCGATCGTTCCGTCGTCGTCGATGTCGATCTCGGTGATTCGCTCGACCGCGGTGACGTGGGCGACACGGCGTGCAAACAGCACCATGGCGGTGATCACGCCGACGATCACTCCATATGCGAGGTTGTGGGTGACCACCGTGACGGCGACGGTCGCCAGCATGACGCCGGTCTCGCTGCGGGGCATACGCCGCAACGTCTTCGGGGAGATCGAATGCCAGTTCATGGTGCCGACGGACACCATGATCATGACCGCGACGAGCGCCGCCATCGGGATGAGTGCGACGATATCGCCGAGACCGACCACGAGGATCAGCAAGAAGACGCCGGCCAGGAAGGTAGAGATACGTGTTCGGGCGCCGGAGACCTTGACGTTGATCATGGTCTGCCCGATCATCGCGCATCCGCCCATGCCGCCGAAGAATCCGGTGACGAGGTTCGCCACACCCTGACCCCAGCCCTCACGGGTCTTGTCGGAGTGGGTGTCGGTGATGTCGTCGACGAGCTTGGCGGTCATCAACGATTCCAGCAGCCCCACCAGCGCTACGGCCAGTGCGTACGGGGCGATGATGCGCAGCGTTTCGAGGGTCAGGGGCACGTCGGGAATGAGCAGGGTGGGCAGGCTCGACGGAAGCTCACCCTCGTCGCCGACATTCGGGACGCCGAGTCCGAGGACGACCGTCGCCGCGGTCATCAGCACGATCGCGACCAGCGGTCCAGGAACCGCGGCGGTGATTTTGGGCAGGAACACCATGATGGCCAGACCGACCGCGACCATGGGATACACCAGCCATGGAACATCGATCAGATACGGCAGCTGCGCCGTGAAGATCAAGATCGCGAGTGCGTTGACGAACCCGACCATCACACTGCGGGGTATGAACCGCATCAGCCGCGCCACGCCTAGCACGGAGAGGACGATCTGGAGCACCCCGGCCAGGATCACCGTGGCGATCAGATAGTCGAGTCCGTGATCGCGCACAACAGGGGCAACCACCAGCGCGACGGCTCCGGTGGCGGCGGAAATCATCGCCCGGCGGCCGCCCACTATCGCGATCGTCACCGCCATCGTGAACGATGCGAACAGACCCACCCGGGGATCGACCCCGGCGATGATCGAGAAGGAGATCGCCTCCGGGATCAGTGCCAGTGCCACGACCAGGCCCGCGAGCACCTCGGTCCTGAGACGTTGAGGACTCCGCAGCGCCGCTAGCGTCGACCCGTCACGGGTACGACCCGCCTCGATTGCGACGTCCGTCATCGAACTCCATTCCAGTGAGGCAGAACACCTCGATCGTGTGTGTTCGGGTATCGGCACCGGGCAGAGGGCGTGTGTATTCGGTCATCGGTACCGGGCAGAGGGCATACGCCACCGAGCGGTGCACGCTACCTTCACGCCGGGCTGGGCGCAAAACGCCCTTCGTCGATCGTCGCCGGAAATGAATCTGCGACTTGAACTCTCCGTGCCCTCGCGCTAACCTGCATCGCCGACATGCCACACCCCCTGGGGTGTCGGTACATGATCTCGTCCGGGAAGGACTTCAATGCGCAGCCCTGCAACACCTGACGCCACGACGCTCATGCGTGGTCGCTGTTGTTGCATGCGTTGGCGCTGAGACGAGACAGCTTCGCGCGGCGGCACCTCAACGGCCGTCCCGCATCCTCCTGTGAACTTTCTCCCATCGGGCATCCAAATGTCGCAGCGCCTGTTGTCCTTCGTGCCCGGAGGGAAAGGACCCGCTCATGTCCACCGGAAGGTATCTCTCGATGTTTCTACGCCGCACCGCCGCACTCTCTGCCGCAGCACTGCTCAGCGTCGGCCTGGCCGCATGCTCGACCGGCAGCGACGGGGAGACGCTGATGATCTCCGCGTCGAGCACCCCGCACGTCGAGATCCTCGAGCACATCGTCGACTCCGGTGTTCTCGGTGACGTCAAGCTCGACATCAAGCCGGTCACCGGCGAGATCGACCCGAACGAGCTGCTCGTCGCCGGCGACGTTCAGGCCAACTTCTTCCAGCACGCCCCCTACCTGGAGGACTGGCAGAAGCAGAAGGGTGTGAGCGACCTCGTCTCCGTCGCCGACGTTCACCTCGAGCCGATGGGTCTGTACTCGGAGAAGGTCACGGCCGTCGACCAGATCGGCGACGGGGCGAGTATCGCGCTGCCGAAGGACACCACCAACTTCGCCCGCGGCCTATACCTGCTCGAGTCCGCCGGCCTGATCGAGATGGACAAGCCGTTCGATGACGCCGACCTGTCCGTCATCACCCAGGCGAACGTCAAGGCGAACCCGAAGAATCTGAAGTTCGTCGAGATCGAGCGCCCGCAGTTGGCCCGCAACCTGGACGACCCGCAGATCACCGCCGCGATCATCAACTCCAACTACGCGATCGAGGCCGGACTGATCCCCGCGGAGGACGCGCTGTTCTCGGAGGACGTCGAGGGCAACCCGTTCTCGAACCTGTTCGTCGTCCGTTCCGCCGACGCGAACGATCCTGGCGTGCAGGCGCTCGCCGAGGCGCTCGTCTCCCCGGAGACCGCTGCCTGGATCGAGGAGAACTACTCCGGTTCCGTGGTCCCGGTCCACCCAACCAACTGATGATCGCCACCAACTGATGATCAGTATCGAGAACCTGGTCAAGACCTTCCCCGCCGCTGGCGGAGTGGGGGAGGTCTCGGCTCTACGAGGGATCGATCTCGAGGTCGCCGAGGGGGAGATCTTCGGGATCGTAGGGCCGTCGGGTGCGGGCAAGTCCACCCTGCTGCGGTGTCTGAACCTGCTCGAGCGGCCCACCAGCGGCCGCATCGTGTTGCGGGGTGACGACCTCTCGCAGCTGACCGGGGCGGGTCTTCGTGCCGCGCGCCGCCGCATCGGCACCGTGTTCCAGCAGTTCAACCTGCTGCACGCGCGGAGTGTGCGCGCCAACATCGAGTTCCCGCTCGAGCTGGCCGGGCTCGACCGCAAGCAGCGGCGGGCACGCGCCGACGAGCTGATCGAACTCGTCGGCCTCGGAGGCAAAGAGAAGGCCTTCCCATCGCAGCTGTCCGGCGGACAGCAACAGCGAGTAGGCATCGCCCGCGCTCTCGCGTCCCAGCCGGACGTGTTGCTGTGCGACGAGGCGACCAGTGCTCTCGACCCTACGACCACCGACCAGGTGCTGGACCTGCTGGCCGAGCTCAACCGATCGATCGGCGTCACCGTCGTGCTCATCACACACGAACTCGGTGTGCTGCGTCGCATCTGCACCTCGGCGGCCCGGTTGGCGGACGGCCGGATCGCTGAAGCCGGCAGGATTCTCGACCTGGTGGGCGAACCCGGATCGGTGCTGGGAGACGCGATAGTTCCGGTCGGTGTCGGCCCGTCCGAGGGGGACGGCGCCGACACCGCTGTCGTCACAACGATCGGTGACGAGGCCCGCGGGCCATGGCTCGCGCAACTCGTCCGCAAGCTCGACGCCGACATCTCCGTCGACGGTGGGCGGGTCGAGCAGGTCGCCGGGGTCACCGTCGGCCGGCTGCGCCTGCGGTTCGGGCCCGGCGTGTCCCGTGCGGACGTCGACGCGTTCGTCGACGCCCAGCCGAATGTCACGCTGTCCTGGGGCGTCGGGGCCGGGGTCGACGGGTCGAGCTGGGCAGGCGCAGCAACCGGGGGTGTTGTCACATGAACAAGATGTCCTGGTACGACTCGCTCCCCGAGGTGTGGGAGGCGACGCAAGAGACCCTGTACATGGTGGGAATCTCGTTCGTGCTCACCGTCATCGGTGGTGTGCTCCTCGGCGTGGTGCTGCACGTGACCTCACCCAGCGGGTTGTGGCCGCAGCGCGTAGTCAACGCCGTACTCGGCGCGATCGTCAACGTCTTCCGCTCGCTGCCCTTCCTGATCCTGATGATCGCGCTGATCGGCGTAACCCGGTTGATCGTCGGCACCGCAATCGGCCCGGACGCGGCGATCGTGCCGTTGACCATCGGTGCGATCCCGTTCTACGCGCGTGTCGTCGAGGCTGCGCTGCGCGAGGTTCCCGTCGGACGCGTCGAGGCCGCCCAGGCGATGGGTGCGACCAACGGTCAGATCGTGCGGAAAGTGCTTCTGCCGGAATCGGTTTCTGCGCTGGTCGCCGGAGCGACACTGACAGTGGTGCTGCTCGTCGGCTATTCGGCAATGGCCGGCGTCATCGGTGGTGGCGGGCTCGGTGACTTCGCCATCGTCTACGGCTACCAGCGGTTCAACACGCCGGTGCTGCTGGTCGCGGTCGTCGTGCTCATCGTGATCGTGCAGGTCCTGCAGTCGATCGGCGACGGCATCGTGCGGGCGCTGGCGCACCGGAAGTAGGTTGCGAAGCACATTCCCTCGGTTGCGTCGCTACGGGCCGCCCGATCGTCGCGGCGTTGGCGGGCCTGTCGTTGCAGTATTTGCGCTCCGCGGTGGTTCAGGTCGGATGGCAGCGCAGCTGCCCGACCGCCAAGGTGGCTTTGGTAATACACGAGCCGCCGCGCCTGGTACGGTAGCCGACATGACTCGGCAGAAAGGCGCATGAGCGCCGATTCTCAGCGCAGATTCCTGCGCCCACACAGTGTGTTCTTCTCTTCCGGCTACGTATGGGTGGTCGATGCGACGCAACCGGTCGCGGCGTTGTTCGACCCATACACCGAGCGGTTCGCGCGCCTTGTGTCGTGGACCGACCTTCCTCCAGGCCCACAGGGTGCGAGGCAACGAGAGATCGTGGCCGACGCAGACGGTGTATGGGTGCAGAACCATCGAGACGGGCCGCTGGTGCGGGTCGGTGTCGATGGCATCCTCCATGCGGAGTTCACCCAAGGCCACAAACTGATCTGCGCCGGGCAGACCGGCGCATGGTGCTCCAGTAGTACGCGACGGCGTCGCGACATTGCATCCACACCCGACGTTCCACCGCGCCGCTCCCCGCGACCACCAACGTTGCTTGTTGCACGGCCCGAGGGCGGTACCCGCCGTGTCGTCATTGACGCTGCGGCGACGGTGTCGTTCGAGTTCGACGAGTCGTCGCTGTTCGTCGGGGTCGAGCACGATCCGTGGGAGCGGGTTCCGACGTCCGCGATGACAAGTCGTCTCGACGGAGCCGGCTTCGAGGTTCGGTACAGCTCCTCGGTGCTGCAGGTGCCGCTGGACGGAACGATCCCGGAGCGGATCGGACCCGACACGCATCCATGCCTGCAGGATCGCGCGGTCGAGTACACCAGCGAGTACGCCGACGTCACATACAACGAGGCGCACCGGCGTAAACGCGCCATGGACGCTGCGCTTCGTTGGCACTGGGGCACCGTCACGGCTCGCCGCGGCATCTCGATCGTGCGGGCGTACCGGCCCGACGCCTCGGTGCCCACGGCGGAAATCGATCTGCCCGGGATGCGAGTGACCGACGGCGCGACAGCGGCCGGACGGCTCTGGATGATCACCATGCCGGAAACCCGCACCGGGCCAAAGGATTCGGTGCTCACCGTAGGGGTGGACGGCAGGGTGCATCCGGTGCAGGCCGAGGGCATCGACATCACCGACCGGTGCTGGCCGGTAGGGCCCGAGCCGCTCGATCACGGCTCTTACGTGGCGCACTGCCTGCGCGGTCTGGACGGAGTGCGGTTCTCGGACGGTGTGGACGAGGTGTCCGCCACCTACGTCGGGCGGTGGCCCAACGGCCATGTCCAAGTCCGGTTCCGGCACGTCGACTACCCCGGCCTGACCCTGGTTGCGCGCCTGAGACTCTACGACGAGCAAGGCACTCGGCTGGACAACTTCCTCACCTACGTGCGGGCGGAACTGATGGAGCAGGCCGGCACCCGCGCGTATCCGCCGGCGTCGGATGCCGTCGGCGGAGTGCTGTACGTCTGAGCCCAGGCAACGTCTGGGTCCTCGCGCAGTCCCGGGGCCGATGTGTCCCCGAAAACGAACACGAACCGGAGGTATCAATGACCGAATGGGTGCAGATGCTGGTGGGCATGGCCGACGGGCCGACACACCCGGTCCACGGCGTCGTCCTTCCGTATCGGAACTCCGACAAGCCATTCCACTTCTACTACGCGACCTACGGCGAGGAACCTACCTTCCTGCCGATGCGCCGCGGCGGGGTGCGCCTTTACCGGTGGGGCCGCCGATCCCGAATCGAATCGATCGACGGCGAAGTGTGGTTCGTCAGCGATGGCACCACAGCATGGGACTTCACCGCTGATCCGGCCCAGCCACGTTGTACGGAGGTGCGGAACGTGAGATCCCCCGGCCCCGGCCGCCACTTGGCCATCACCCCGCCGGTCACCCACTGGGTCGGTCGCCATCATGCTCGACCGACCGGGCCCGTGACCGACCTAGAGTTCCTCGGCCGCCGTTGCTGGTCGGTGGATCTGGCCCCACGTGAGAGCCGCAACATGCCGAAACCCTCGCTGCGTCTGATCGTCGATGCCGACAGCGGCGCTGTTCTCGGACAGCATTCCGGGGACGGCATCGACGGCGCTGCCTACACCGACGTCACAGTGGGTGAGCCTCTGGACCCATCGCTGTTTACCTGGGATGGCCCGATCGTCACCGACTACGAATCCCGTGGCGACGCCGGACGCGGGGACACACCTGATATGGAGGGGGCGATGCAGTGGTTCCGCGAGAACATCACGGCAGAGCCGATCCAACTGCCGGTCATGACTGACTTCGCTCCACGCTTCGTCGATTCCCTCGACCGGCAGACCGGCGCCTTCTCGGCCATCCTCGGTCCGGATCGGTCCGCCGGCTGGCTCATCCGACGGCCACGCTCGGCCGAACCATGGGCGGTGAAGACGTATGGTGGCCAAATCGCCTGGTCTACTAGAAGATTCGACTGGGCGTGCCAGATCCACGGTGGTGGCACCTTGGACGCTGCCGGGATCTCGGCCTTGCAGCAGCAACTACACCCCGAAGAACCGGCCACGGGGACACCACAGCTCGTCTTCGGCGGCTCGGATGAGCCGTGACAATGCGACTCGATCGGCCAGCCCGGAGCAACCAAGCCTGAAGCCGCTCGGGGAGGGGTCCGCAAAGGGATTCGCACCGATCATCCAACAGTGGGCGAGAACGGGCGCGCCGCTTGGCGTGCTGCTCTCGGCATGGCCCGCTGCTTCGGGCTACCCCGGCACTACTGACTTGCCCTGCATCCGATGAGTTGTCGCTGTGCTTAGCTACAGCTATGGGGTGGCCTACACGCGAGGTCGGAATTGCTGCCGGTGTCGGTGCTGCAGCGGCTGCGGTCGCGAGTGTGCCTGGGGACCTGGGGGGCCTGATGCCGGTGGCCTTGGTTGTCGGTGTGTTCGTCGGGGTTGTGGTCGGATCGGTGTCGGTGGTGGGTGGCACCCTGGCCGTGCAATCGGCGCAAGTGTGGCCGCCACGGTCGGAGTGGTGCTGGCGACAGAGATTCGCGGCCTGCTCGGCCGCTGCCGTGTTCTTGCTGTCGGCCTTGTTTGCGGCCTGGACTGTGCTGGTTTCAGCGATGCCTGTGAGCGCGGATTCGACAGGGCGCGCAGGGTTTCTGATGGTCTCGATAGCCTGCGCAGTGGTGGCGTACGCGTGCACGCTCCTTCTTGCGCCTGCCACTGATTCCTCTGGGGTGAGTTGATCGGGGGCAGTCATGAGGTCAGCGTGCTGGCGGGATGTGGCGTCGAATCCGGAGGTGTGGTCCGAACGGCGGTCGCTCCTGACCGTCGATCGGTTCCCGATTCCGAGTTCACGCGGATTCTCACCCGTTTCTCGGGTTTCAGTGGTCAGCCGCTCAGATGTCTAGACCGAGCAGCGCATTCTCGACGACTTCGGGCAGCGCAGGGTGGATCCAATACTGGCCGGTGGCCATGTCCTGCGCCGACAACCCGAAGCTCATCGCCTGGATCAGTGGCTGAATCACGGTGGGGGCCTGGGCGCCAATGACGTGCGCGCCGAGGAGGCGGCCGGTGCCTCGCTCGGCGATCACCTTGCAGAAGCCTTCGTCGTCCTCCATCGCCCACCCATATGCGACATCGCTGTAGTTCTGCACCTTGACTGTGATGTCGAGGCCGGCCTCGCGGGCCTGGTCCTCGGTCATCCCGACCTCGGCGATCTGCGGGTCGGTGAACACCGCAGCGGGAACGAACCGGTGATCGGTGCGGCGCAAGCGTGGAACCGAGTCGACTGCAGTGTTGTTCCAGGCGTCAGTGTTGTTCCAGGCGTCGTGCAACAGGTTGTGCTGGACCACCCGCATCTCGTGGTTCGCAACGTGTTTGAGTTGGTACGGCGACGAGACGTCACCGAGGGCGAACACCCCCTCGGCAGTGGTGCGCTGGTACTCGTCCACGATCACCCGGCAGGACTCGTCGACCGCGACACCGCCGAGCGCGGCGTCGAGACGGTCGCCGTTCGGGGTCCGGCCCACCGCGACCAGCAGTTCGTCGCCGGCGACGACGGTGCCGTCGGATAGTTCGATCTGGATGCCGGCACCGTCGCGACCAGCCGCCCGGGCCGCGACCATCGGGTTGCCCAGGTGTACGTCCCACTTGCGATGTGCGAGTTCGGTGAACCAATCCGCGATGTCGCGGTCCAGGTGGCGCAGCAGTCGCTCGCTGCGACCGAGGATTGACACCTGGACGCCCAGCGCGGAGAACACGTGCGCGAATTCGGCCGCGATGAACCCGGATCCGAGGATCACCAGCCGCTCCGGCAGCGCCGGCAGCCGCATGATGTCGTCGTTGGTGTGATAGCGGACGCCGGCGTCGAGGATCTCCGCCGGGATGGTGGGCCGCGAGCCCGCGGCGATGACGACCTGGTCGGCTGTGATGACCTCGCCGGTGCCGGTGTCGATGGTCCGTGCTCCCACGAACCGGGCGTGTCCGCGGTACACCGTCACGTTCGCGCAGTCGTTGGTGCGGTACCGCTCGCCGCCCGCCGAGATCGGGTCGATCCGGCCGAACACTCGCTTGACGATGTCGTGCCAACGCACTTCGTCGAGGGTCGCGTCGACGCCGAGCTTCGACGACTCGGTGATCGTCCGCGCCACTTCTGCGGCGTAGACGTACATCTTGGTGGGGATGCACCCGACATTGAGGCAGGTGCCGCCGAAGGTTCCTTCTTCGAGAATCGCGACCTTCTTGCCGTCGAAACGTTCGTCGAGGATCGAGTTGCCGGATCCGGTGCCGATGATCGCGATGTCGAAGTGGGTCACGCGGAAGCCCCCGTCTCCCGGGTCTCGGTGTCCGTGAGGTGGTGCGCGTGGAGCCAGGCCAGCCACAGGTCCACTTCGTGAAACGCGTCGGCCAACGGCTTCGCGGTGGACAGGAACACGTCGTGCCTTGCGCCTTCGATCGGCACGATCGTCGTGCGGTTGCCGAGGCAGCCGGCCCAGCGCGCGATCTGATCAACGTCGAGGATGGCGTCGGCCTCGTCGACGGTCGGATGGTAGCTGGGCGCGCGCACCGTCTGCTTCGACCGCAGGATCAGCGACGGCACCCCTACATCGAGGCCCTGGTGTAGTCGTGCATGGCCACGGCGGATCGCACGAAGCCAGCCGAAGGTGATCGGGAAGCCCGTCAGCGGTTTCCAGTCGAGGTCGTATTCCCATTCGCCGTTCGCGTCGACATGCAGGCTCGAGCCGTACGTGTCGAGCCTCTGCAGGGGGACGGGCCTCTTGCTCGATACCCGGCCGAGCGCGTCGATCGCCGCGGAGGTACCCGCGCTGCGGAGGACGGCGGGGCCGTGCAGGTCGAACCAGGGGCTGTTGAGGATGACTCCAGCCACACCCGCGCCCGCGGATCCGCCGTGCCTGCGCTCGAGCCGGTCCAGCCACAACGGCAAGATCAGGCCGCCGGTCGAGTGCGCGACCAGCAGCACATGGCCACCGCTGATCTGTTCACGTACCAGGCGCAGCGCCTCGTTCAGCTCGAAGTCGTACATCCTCAGGTCGGTGACGAAGTGCGGGGTTTGCCCGGGGCGTAGGGCACGTCCGCATTTGCGCAGGTCGAGAGCGAAAAATGAGTACCCCTGCTCGGCGAAGTGCTCGGCCAGATGCTGTTGGAAGAAGTAGTCGGTGAAACCGTGGACGTACAGCACTGCGTGGGTACCGGTGATCTCGGTGGGCTGGTACCGGACCAGGGTGGCTTCGACCTCGCCCTCCCCGTCCGGATCCTTACCCAAGGGGATTGTCAGCTGCTGGTATCCGTCACCCAGGACGTCAGGAACCCACGTAGTCACCATCACACTGTATTGGTCGAACGGAGCCGTGTGCGAGGGGCACAATTAGGGGAGGTGACGCACAGGTAACCTAAGCGCCACAAGCGCCCGAAATGCGGTGTGTTCCGACGCCCGCTGAGCGGGTGATGCGTGCGAAACAGGTCGCGTGTGAACAGACAAGGAAGTCGATACTCCAGTGTCAGACCAGAACGTAGTGGCTAAGACCGATGTAGTGCTCGTGGGTGCGGGCATCATGAGTGCAACCCTCGGCGCGATTCTGCGTCAGGTGCAGCCCGACTGGTCGATCACGACATTTGAGCGCCTCGACGCCGCCGCCGCAGAGAGCAGCGACCCGTGGAACAACGCTGGTACTGGCCACTCCGCTCTGTGCGAGCTCAACTACACCCCGGTCAAGGGTGACGGTGTCGACATCAGCAAGGCGGTCACCGTCAACGAGCAGTTCCAGGTCTCTCGCCAATTCTGGGCGTACGCCGTCGACAACGGGATCCTCACCGATCCCAAAGAGTTCATCAACCCGATTCCACACGTGAGTTTCGTGCACGGCGCCGACAACGTGAAGTACCTACGCGCCCGCTACGACGCGCTCGCCGACCACCCGCTGTTCGCCGGCATGGAGTACTCGGAGTCCGAGGAGTTCTTCTCCGAGCGACTGCCACTCATGGCCAAGGGGCGCGACTTCTCCGAGCCCGTCGCCCTCAACTGGACCGAGTCCGGCACCGACGTCGACTTCGGCGCCCTCACCAAGCAACTCCTCGGCTACGTCGGTGCGTCCGGCGGCCAGGTGTTCTTCGGCCATGAGGTCCGCAACCTCACGAAACAAGCCGACGGCAGCTGGCTCGTGAAGGTGCGGAACCTCCGCACCGGTGCCAAGAAGACCGTCAACGCCAAGTTCGTGTTCATCGGCGCCGGTGGTGGCGCCCTGCACTTGCTGCAGAAGTCGGGCATCAAGGAGGCCAAGGGCTTCGGCGGCTTCCCGGTCAGCGGTCAGTTCCTGCGCTGCACCAACCCGGAGCTCATCGCGCAGCACCGTGCCAAGGTGTACGGCAAGGCTGCCGTCGGTGCCCCTCCGATGTCGGTGCCGCACCTCGACACCCGCGTGATCGGAGGCCAAGAGGGACTGCTCTTCGGCCCCTACGCCGGCTGGTCGCCGAAGTTCCTCAAGAACGGCAAGGTCACCGACCTGCCGGGCTCGGTGAAGCCGAACAACCTCACGTCGATGCTCGGGGTCGGCATCACCGAGTTGGGTCTGACCAAGTACCTCATCGGTGAGCTCATGCAGACGCCGTTCGACCGCATCCAGACTCTGCGCGAATTCGTGCCCCGCGCCACCGGCGGCGACTGGGAGCTCATCACCGCCGGACAGCGCGTGCAGGTGATCCGCCGGAAGGGCGCCGGCGGTGTCCTCGAGTTCGGCACTGCCGTCGTCAACGCGCAGGACGGCACCGTCGCGGGTCTGCTGGGTGCATCCCCAGGTGCGTCGACTGCGGTTCCCGCAATGCTCGACGTCCTGCAGCGCTGCTTCCCACGCGAGTTCGAGACCTGGAAGCCGAAGCTCGAGCAGATGGTCCCGTCGCTGGGTGTGCAACTGTCGGACAACCCGGATCTCTTCCAGCAGGTTTGGGATTGGAGCAACCGTTCGCTCCTGCTCGGCGGTGACGACACGGCGGCGCCGGCGGCCGAGCGCGTGGTCGAGTCCGCGTCCGCCTGACGGTCGAGCCCGCCGTCCAAGCGCGGTAGAAGTGAAGGGATTCGGTCGTTGCGTAACACCCCAGAGCCTGCAGAGTTCCCATTCAGTGCAGTAGTCGGACAGGATCAACTCCGGTTGGCGCTGATCCTGTGTGCCGTCCACCCAGGCATCGGCGGCGTGCTGGTCCGCGGGGAGAAGGGCACCGCGAAGTCCACGGTCGTGCGCGCGCTCACCGCGCTGCTACCCGAGGTCGAGCATGCGGGGGAGTGGCGCAGGGCTCGGCTGGTCGAACTGCCGGTGGGCGCCACCGAGGACCGCGTCGTCGGCTCCATCGATCTCGAGAAGGTGCTCCGTGACGGCGAGCACTCCTTCCAACCGGGCTTACTCGCCGACGCACATCAGGGCGTTCTGTACGTCGACGAGGTCAATCTCCTGCACGACCACCTGGTCGACGTTCTCCTCGACGCTGCCGCGATGGGCCGCGTCCACGTCGAACGCGATGGCGTCTCGCACTCGCACCCAGCACGTTTCGTTCTGGTGGGCACCATGAACCCCGAGGAGGGCGAGCTCCGGCCACAGCTGCTCGATCGCTTCGGTCTGGCCGTCGACGTCGCCGCGTCCCGAGACGTCAACGTGCGCATGGAAGTTGTCCGCCGCCGCCTCGACTACGAGCGCGACCCCGACTTGTTCGCAGCACGCTACGCCGAGCAGGACGCCGACCTGGCTCACCGGATCGCCGCCGCCCGGGCCGCCGTGGACGGTGTCGAGCTGTCCGACACCGAACTGCGGCGCATCGCCTCGGTGTGTGCGTCATTCGACGTCGAGGGTATGCGTGCCGACCTGGTCCTTGCCCGAACCGCGACCGCGCACGCCGCCTGGCGGGGCGCCGCTGCAGTGGCCGAGGAGGACGTGCGGGTGGCCGCGGAACTGACACTGCCGCACCGTCGTCGGAGGGACCCGTTCGACGAACCCGGGCTGGACCCCGAACAGCTGGACGACGCAATGGAGAAGGCCGACAACGACGCCCGCGCCCACGAGGATCCCGAGCCCGATCCCGACGGCCCCGGTGGCGGCGAGAATCCGGCCGACTCCCAGAACGAGACCCCCAACACCACATCGAGAAACGAATCGAACGAACAGGATTCACGCGACACCGATCGGGGATCGGAACGACGAGTCGGAGCGCCGGGTCCGCAATTCAGGGCTCGGCTGCTCGAGATTCCGGGCGTCGGCGACGGGGCCCCGGGCCGTCGCTCCCGCTCCCGTTCGACCCGTGGCCGCACCGTCCGCTCGACGACCGAGCGAGGCAGCGGTCTGCACCTGGTCGGCACGCTGTTCGCGGCCGCCGAGCACCAGGCCGCCCGCGGTCGTGTGAGGGGCCCGATGCGGCTGGCACCCAGCGACATTCGCGGTGGGGTGCGGGAGGGCCGTGAGGGCAATCTGGTGTTGTTCGTGGTGGATGCGTCAGGTTCCATGGCCGCGCGGGACCGGTTGGCCGCGGTGACCGGGGCCGTCGTGTCACTGTTGCGGGATGCGTACCAGCGCCGAGACAAGGTAGCGGTAGTCACCGTCCGGGGTCGCGACGCCGAGCTGGTGCTGCCGCCCACGTCGTCGGTGGAGGTGGCGGTGCGACGGCTTCGCGCGATGAGGACAGGTGGCCGCACCCCCCTCGCCGAGGGCTTCCTGCGAGCTCGCGGCGTCGTGCTGCGCGAGCGGGTGCGCGATCCGCGTCGTCGGGCACTGGTGGTGTCGCTGACCGACGGGCGGGCGACCGGCGGCACGGATGCGGTGCGGCGCGCGAAGCGGGCCGCTGGCATGCTTGCCGACACGGGTGCCGCGTCGATCGTGGTGGACTGCGAGACCGGCATGGTCCGGCTCGGTCTGGCCGCCGAACTGGCACACCACCTGCGCGGCGGCTACGTGCGCCTTGCGGAACTGTCGGCGCAACAGGTGGCCGGCGTCGTCCGGGCCGCCGCCTGACTCGCCGGGAGAAGTCGACTCCTAGAAAGGGGCCTGTAGATGCCCAAGGGCATACCTGAGAACGTGCCCCCGGACGGGCTCACCACCCGCCAGCGCCGCAATCAGCCGGTGCTGGCGGTCCACACCGGGCCGGGCAAGGGAAAGTCGACCGCAGCGTTCGGGATGGCGCTGCGCGCCTGGAACCAGGGCTTCGACATCGGAGTCTTCCAGTTCGTCAAGAGCGCGAAGTGGAAGGTCGGCGAGGAGGCCGCCTTCCGCGCGCTCGGCGAACTGCACGAGACCAGCGGCGTCGGCGGTGCGGTGAGCTGGCACAAGATGGGTGAGGGCTGGTCGTGGGCCCGCAAGCACGGGACCGAGGAGGACCACGCCGCTGCCGCACTCGAGGGCTGGCGCGAGATCACCCGTCGCCTCGAGGCCGAGACGCACCGCTTCTATGTGCTCGACGAGTTCACCTACCCACTCAAATGGGGTTGGGTGGACACGGAGGAAGTTGTCGAGGTGCTCCGATCCCGCCCCGGGAACCAGCACGTCGTCGTCACCGGCCGGGACGCGCCCCAGGCGCTGATCGATGCCGCCGACCTCGTCACCGAGATGACGAAGATCAAGCACCCCATGGACGCCGGCCGCAAGGGCCAGCGCGGCATCGAGTGGTGAAGTCCGCTCCCGCCGTCGTCGTCGCGGCACCATCGTCGGGCAGCGGCAAGACGACGGTCGCCACGGGCCTGATGGGTGCGCTGCGCGCTGCCGGTGACCGGGTGGCGCCGTTCAAGGTCGGCCCCGACTACATCGACCCCGGATACCACGCACTCGCCGCCGGACGCCCGGGCCGCAACCTCGACACCGTATTGGTGGGCGCGGACCGGATCGGTCCGCTGTTCCGGCACGGCAGCGACGGCAGCGACATCGCGGTCGTCGAGGGCGTGATGGGTCTGTTCGACGGAAAGATCGATCCCGGGTCGGCGGAGCCATCCGCGGAGGGGTCCACCGCGCAGATCGCTGCGGCTCTCGGCGCGCCGGTGGTGCTCGTGGTCGACGCCCGCGGCCACAGCCAGAGCCTCGCCGCCGTGCTGCACGGATTCTCCACGTACGACCCCACAGTCCGCATCGGTGGGGTGATCCTCAACCGCGTCGGAAGCGCCCGCCACGAGGCGGTGCTGAGGCAGGCGTGCGAGCGGGTGGGGCTGCCGGTCCTCGGGTCGGTGCCGCGTCTGGCCGAACTCGAGGTCCCGTCCCGGCACCTGGGTCTCGTTCCCGCCATCGAACACGGCCCCGCCGCCCTCGAAGCCGTCGCCGTGATGACCGAACTCGCTGCCGCGCACCTGGACCTGGCCGCGATCCGGGCGCTGGCGCGATCGTCCGTCGCCGATGCCGGATGGGACCCCGCGGCAGAGGTCGGATCGGTTCCGGACGGTCCGCGGCCGGTGATCGCTCTCGCCGGTGGTGTCGCATTCACTTTCGGCTACGCCGAACACCGGGAACTGCTCGAGGCCGCCGGTGCCGACGTCGTGACGTTCGACCCACTCACGGACGAACTGCCCACCGGGACAGCAGGTTTGGTTCTGCCCGGCGGCTTCCCGGAGGAGCATACGGTGGCACTGTCGGCGAACACCGCTCTGCTGCAGCAGGTCCGGCAGCTCGCCGTCGACGGTGCGCCGATCCACGCCGAGTGCGCGGGGTTGCTGTACCTCATCCGCAGCCTCGACGGTCACGCCATGGCCGGCGTCATCGATGTCGACGCGCACTTCGGGGAGCGGCTGACCCTCGGGTACCGCGAGGCCGTCGCCGTCACCGACTCCGTGCTGTTCGACGCCGGAGCCCGCGTCACCGGTCACGAGTTCCACCGCACGTCGGTCGAAGTCGACACCGCCGACGGCTACGCCTCTGCTTGGGGATGGCGCGCGTGGGATGCTGGAGCTACTCGTGAAGGCTTCGTCGGCGGACCCGAGGGCTCGATGGCGGGGGTGCACGCGTCGTACCTGCACACCCATCCGGCTGGGAACCCGCGGGCCGTTCGTCGCTTCGTGGAGGCCGCCCGTGGATAAGCCGCCCGTGGACAAGCTCTGTGTCGGTGTGGGTGCCGGTAGCCGAGTCGCCGCCGCCGACATCGTCGCCGCCGCCCTCGCAGTGTGCGGGGGTGCTCCGGTCGGGGTACTGGCGACACTGGACCGGAAGGTGTCCGAGCCGGCATTCGTGGACGCGGCCGAGGCGCTAGGCGCTGTGCTTGTCGGGTACCCAGCCGATCGGCTCGCTGCCGTCACGGTGCCGAACCCCGACGATGGTGTCGCGACGGCGGTCGGCACGCACAGCGTGGCAGAGGCTGCCGCGATGCTCGCCGCGAACGATGGCCAGCTGGTTGTGACCAAACGTGTGACGAATGGCGTCACCACCGCGGTCTGCATTGGCGGCACAGCCGCCGTCGCCCGTAGTGTTTCGGAATCTGTCGAGTGAACATTCGATCGGACATGCGATTGGATGACGAGAACGGGGAGACGAGTGTCTGCTTCCGCCGGTGACGAGACCAGCTACCTGGTCGGACTCAACCTGACAGGCCGTCACGTCGTGGTCGTCGGCGGCGGCACGGTCGCGCAGCGTCGACTCGGCCTACTGGTCGCGTCAGGTGCGCGTGTGCATGTCGTCAGCCGCGAGGTGACGCCTGCTGTCGAGGGCATGGCGGCAGCCGGGGAGATCACGCTCGAGCTCCGCGACTATCGCGACGGCGACCTGGACGGGGCCTGGTACGCGATGGCGTGCACCGACGAACCCGAGACCAACGCCTCGATCGTCGCCGAGGCCGAGCGGGAGCGCATCTTCTGCGTCCGCGCCGACAACGCCCGCGAGGGCTCCGCGGTCACCCCGGCCACCGGGACCTACGACGGATTGAGCATCGGAGTCCTCGCCGGCGGCGCGCACCGTCGATCGGCCACCGTCCGCACTGCACTGCTCGAGGCCCTTCAGTCCGGGGCGGTCACCGACACCGACGACGCGCCGGCGCCGGGCGTCGCTCTCGTCGGCGCGGGGCCGGGCGACCCGGATCTGATCACCGTGCGCGGCCGTCGTCTGCTCGCCCGCGCCGACGTCGTCGTCGCAGACCGACTCGCCCCACCGGAACTGCTCGCGGAACTCGGCTCGCACGTCGAGGTGATCGACGCCGCGAAGATTCCGTACGGCCGTGCGATGGCTCAGGAGACAATCAACGCGGCGCTGATCGACGGTGCGAAGGCCGGCAAGTTCGTCGTCCGGCTCAAGGGTGGCGACCCGTACGTCTTCGGTCGCGGCTTCGAGGAACTCGAGGCGTGTGCGGCGGCCGGTGTACCGGTGACCGTTGTGCCGGGCATCACAAGCGCGATCTCGGTGCCGTCCGCGGCCGGTATCCCGGTCACCCACCGCGGCGTCACACATGAGTTCGTAGTCGTCAGCGGGCACGTGGCGCCGGACCATCAGGACTCGCTCGTCGACTGGGCCGCACTCGCGCGGCTGCGTGGGACAATAGTGCTGCTCATGGCCGTCGAGCGGATCGAACAGTTCGCGACCGTCCTCGTCGAGGGCGGACGCCGGCCGGACACTCCTGTCACGGTCATTCAGGAGGGCACGCGACGCACCCAGCGGGTGCTGCGGGCCGACCTCGCGACCGTCGCCGCGCGGGTGCGGGAGGAGAACATCCGCCCGCCAGCGATCGTGGTCATAGGCTCGGTGGCCGGGTTCTCAGCCGACCCTCGGTAACGTGAACTCTCGTGTCTGACTCCACCGATGTGAAGTACCCAGTGACCACGCGGGCATTCGGCCTCGCGATCATCGTCCTGAGCGGCATGCAGCTGATGATGGTGCTCGACGGCACCGTCGCCTCGCTCGCACTCGCCAGGATCCAGGACGACCTCGGGCTCAGCGATGCCGGACGTAACTGGGTCATCACGTCGTACGCCCTGACTTACGGCGGTCTGATGCTGCTGGGTGGGCGCCTCGGTGATGCGCTGGGCCGCAAGCGGGTGTTCATCGGTGGAGTCGCGTTGTTCACCATTGCGTCGCTGGTTTGCGGGCTCGCGTTCAATGAGGCCACGCTGGTCGCTGCTCGTGCGCTGCAGGGTGTCGGGGCGGCGATCGCGTCGCCGACCGCGCTCGCGCTCGTGGCGACCACCTTCGCGCCCGGACCGGTCCGCAACCAGGCGATTGCGATATTCGCCGCCATGACCGGCATCGGTTCGGTCACCGGTTTGATCGTCGGTGGCGCCCTCACCCAGCTGTCGTGGCGATGGATCTTCCTCATCAACGTCCCGATCGGACTGGTGATCCTGATATTCGCGATTGCTGCGCTCGCCGAGACCAGCACCGAGCGACTCAAGCTCGACGTGCCGGGCGCGATCCTGGCAACCCTTGGCTGCACCGCTGTCGTGTTCGGTTTCACCGAGGGCCCCGAGATGGGGTGGGACAGCCCGCTGGTGCTCGCCGGGCTGATCGGCGGTCTTGCCCTGCTCGGTGCGTTCCTTGCGGTCGAGCGTCGCGCCGAGAACCCGCTGCTGCCGTTCTCGCTGTTCCGCAACCGCGACCGCGTCGCGACGTTCATCGCCATCGCCCTCGTCGGCATGGTGATGTTCTCGCTGGCTCCGTTCGTCGCGCTGTTCGTCCAGGACATCCTCGGCTACTCACCGCTGCGCGCCGGTCTCGCGTTCGTGCCGTTCGCGTTCGGACTCGGTGCAGCTGCATTCGTCGCCTCCAAGCTCGCGGTGCGGGTCCCGCCGCGCTGGCTCGTCGGCGTCGGCACCCTCATCACGTTCGTCGGCCTGCTCTACGGCTCCACTCTCGATGGGTCGGCCACGTACGTCGGGAACCTGTTCATGCTCGTCGTGGGGGTCGGATTCGGTGTTGGCCTCGCGGTGGTGCCGTTGCCGCTGTGCGCCATCGCGGGCGTCGGACCTCACGAGATCGGACCACTGGCCGCGATCGCGCAGGTCGCCCAGGTGCTGTTCGGTCCCGTCGGCCTCGCGATCGTCGGCGCGATGGCGACGTCCAGGACATTGTCCGAAGGCGGGGTGTCCGGGCCCGCTGCCGACATGACCGCATCGCAGCTCGACGCCCTGAGCCAGGGCTACACATTCGCGCTGCTGGGCTGCGCGATCTTCGCTGCTCTCGCGACGGTCACCGCGCTGTTTGTCCGGTTCACGCCGGCCCAGGTAGCGCAGGCGCAGGCTGCGGAGAAGGCGGCCCAGCAGGTGTAACCAGCGGTGCCGCCGCCTCTACAGACCGCGATCGATCAGGTCGAGGATCTCCTCGCTGGTCGCGGCGCGAATCTTGTCGACCGCGTCGGCATGTGCAGCGTCGACCGCACCCATCTCGGCCAGCAGGTTCTTCAACCGCTGTGCGATCTCCGACCGAGCATCGCCGTCATCGCCCAACTCGCCGATAGTTGCGTGGAGCCGGTCGACCTCGGCAAGGGCAACCGAAACCGGATCCGGAACGAGTTCGGCGCGCAGGAACTCTGCGATGGCACGTGGACTCGGGTGGTCGAACACCACCGTGGGCGGCAGCCGCAGCCCGGTGGCGGCGTCGAGATGGTTGCGGAGGGCGACGGCGGCCAGCGAGTCGAAGCCGAGTTCCTTGAACGCCTGGTCGGGGTCGACAGAGTCCGAGGCGGTGTACCCGAGTATCGCGGCCGCTCCGGTTCGCACCAGATCGAGCATTAGGTGCCGCTGTTCGGGAATCGAACGGTCGGCAAGGCGCTCAGCCCAGTCTGCGGGCCCGTTCGAACCGGTCGCAATCGAATCTGATCCTGCGTGTGGACGCGACTGCCGGATCAAGCCACGCAAGGGGGCGGGAACATAGGGTGCGGCCGAACTCGAGTAGTCGAAACGTGCGGCCACCACGGCGGGTGCATCGGCAGTCAACGCGCTGTCGAAAAGGTCGAGCCCGTCGGCAGCGGTCAGCGGAATCATTCCGCTGCGGCGTGCTCGCACGAGATCGATCGCGCCGAGGTGGTCGGTCATCGCGCTCGGCGGCGCCCACATGCCCCACGCAATCGAGTGTGCGGGCAGTCCGGCGGCGTGGCGGTGATGGGCCAGGGCGTCGAGGAACATGTTCGCGGCCGCGTAGTTCGCCTGCCCGGGCGCCCCGAGGATTCCGGCGAGGGACGAGAACATCACGAAGGTCTGCACCTCGCAGTTCGCGGTCAGCCGGTGCAGGTTCCAGGCCGCGTCGACCTTCGGCCGCAGCACCGCATCGAGCCGCTCGGGGGTGAGCGAGGCCAGGGTGGCGTCGTCGATCACGCCGGCCACGTGGAACACCGCCGACAGTGGGTGCTCCGTTGGTATGCGGGCCAGCAGCCCGGCCACGGCCGACTCGTCCGAGGTGTCGCAGGCAGCGATGTCCACCTCGGCCCCCATATCGGTCAGTTCGCGGCGCAACTGGTCGCACCCCTCGGCGTCGGGTCCGCGCCGACTGGTCAACAAGAGGTGCTGCGCCCCGTATTCGGTCAGCAAGTGGCGAGCCACCAAGGATCCCAAGGTGCCGGTGCCGCCGGTGACGAGAACGGTGCCGCGGGGATCGAACGGTGAAGCGGAACAGTCTCTCGTGTCCGGACCCCCACCCGGATCCATACGACGCAACCGAGGTGCAAGCAGCGTGCCATTCCGGGCTGCCAGTTGCGGTTCCCCGCTCGCCAACGCCGGGGCGATCACGGATTCGGCGTCCGATGCGTCGTCGAGGTCGATCAGCACGAATCGGTCCGGGTCCTCGTTTTGGGCCGAGCCCACCAGACCCCAGACGGCCGCGGCCGCAAGGTCTGTGCGATCGTCTCGTCCCGCCTCGTCGTCGGTGACCATCGCATTGTGGGTCACGATCACCAGTGGGCAGTCAGCGAAATGGTCGTCGCTCTGCCACTCCTGCAGCAGGCGCAGCGTCTGGGCGCACAGCTCGTGGGCCGCTTCCGGGCCGTCGTCGCCATCGGTGCCGCACCCGACCAGCACCGTCCAAGGTCGGCGGTCGTCTTCGCTCGGCGCGGATTTCACTGCGGTTCGTAGAGCAGCGATGTCGGGATACCTCGGGAAGGTCGAGCCCGTATCCTCCTTGCCCAACCCGTCAGCGCCCAAGACGACCATAGGGCCGACGCTTCGTTCGTCCGCTGCAACCTCGACCCCGATCCAGGCCAGCCGGTGCAGTCGCCGACCCGTCGAACTGCCGTCCGTGTCCGTCGCCCTCGGCACCACCCGTAGTGCTTCGACGGTCAATACCGGCTGGCCGTCGGGATCAGCTGCGCTGACGCGGTACCGCCCGTCCTCGCACGCTGTGAATTGAACCGATACCGACTGCGCTCCGACAGTGTGCAGACCGATTCCCGACCAGGTGCGCGGCCAGGCATCCCTTCCGAGCAGGGGCTCGAGCGCCGCCTGCAGCAGTACCGGATGAATGCCGAAGCCGTCCGTATCGGTACCTTCCTCGAGGCGCACCTCGGCGTCGGCCTCACCCGAGAACTGTTGCGGTACACCAGTGGCGGGGCTGACGACGTCGTCGATCGTCGCCGATGCGTTCCGAACCCAGCCGTCCGGGTCGTCGGCCTCGCTCAGGTTCGACGAGATGGTGACGGTGCGACCGCCGTCGTTCTCGGTCTGCGACACGAGCACCCGAAGGGATGCCAGCCCCGACGGCGGCAAGACCAGTGGGTGGTGCAAGGTCAGCTCGTCGATGCGGTCGAGACCGACGCGATGGGCCGCGTGCAATGCGAGTTCGACCAGTACCGTCGGCAACACTGTGTGCGTGTCATCGGGCGCCGGCGGGCCGCCGTCCTCTACTGGCGGTTCCACGAGCCATGGATTCCGCTGGAGTGACAGCTGTCCGGTGAACAGCGTCGCGTCGTCGTCGAGCCTCACGGCCGCACCGAGCAGCGGATGGTCTGCCGGGCCGAGGCCGAGTTCGACCGGGTCGCCGGTACCCAGTGTGGGCGATGAGGGCCAGAACGAACGACGTTGGAATGCGTAGGTCGGCAGCTCCACCCGGCGCCGACCGGGCAGCACCTGATCCCAGTCGATGTTCAGGCCGTGCACATAGGCGGCGGCTACCGCTCGCATGATTCCTTGCGGCTCGCCTGCGCGTCCGGGCAAGGTAGCGATGGCGTTCGGGATGGTCTCGGCGGCGTGGGCGGCCAGGGTCGCGCCGGGACCGACCTCGACGCACCGGGTGACGCCGAGTTCGTCGAGGGCACGAATGCCGTCATGGAAGCGCACCGGTTGCCGGATGTGCTGAGTCCAATAGTCCGGGGACATAAGCTCATCGGCACTGGCAAGGCGGCCGGTGATGTTGGAGACGATTGGAATCGTCGGTGACTGCGGCGTCAACGTGGACACAACGTTGGTGAACCGTTCGAGGATCGGTTCCATCAGGGTGGAATGGAACGCCCGCTCTACCCGCAGGCTGGTGGTCGTCATCCCGGCGTCGGACAACTCGGCAGCGATGGCTTGCACGTCGCGTTCGCCGCCGGCGAGAACCACAGATTCGGAGCCATTGACTGCCGCGAGATCGACCCGGCCTGCGATCCGTGCCGAGACGTCGTCTGCACGGGCCCGTACGGCAACCATCCGACCCGGCTCCGTCGATTCCATCAACCGTCCGCGTTCACCAACCAAGGCGGCGGCATCGGACAAGCTGAAGACCCCGGCGACGTGCGCCGCGGTGATCTCTCCTATGGAGTGACCGATCAGGTAGTCGGGAGTGATACCCCAATCCCGAAGCAGCCGATAGAGCGCTACCTCGACGGCGAACAGCGCCGGTTGGGTGTACTCGGTGTGGTCGAGTCTCACGCCCGAGTCCCCAGACTCCTCGGTGTCGCGAGCGTCTCCAGCATCTTCGGTTTCCTCGGGTTCGCCCCAGAGTACCTGCTGCACTGGGGTTTCCACGTGCTCGTCGAGTGCCGAGCAGACCTCGTCCAAGGCTTGGGCGAACACCGGGTAGGCGTCGTAGAGGCCGCGGCCCATCCCGATCCGCTGCGCGCCTTGGCCGGTGAACATCAGCGCCGTCTTCCCTCGCGTGCTCGTGCCTGCCACAACGTTGCCGCCCGGTCGGCCCTCGGCGATGCGGGCCAGGCCGTCACGGAGGTCCGCCAGGGTTTCTCCGATCACCGCAGCGCGATGGGCGAAATCGGATCGGGTGGTCGCCAGCGAGTACGCGAGGTCGGCGAGGTCCGGGAGGTTGGCCTCGCTCTGTCCGGAGGACTCGTCGGTGTTCAGAAACTCGGCCAGCCGTGCGGCCTGTGCGCGCAGCGCGTCGGCGGTCTTTCCGGAGATCACCCAGACCAGCGGCCCGGCCGACGGTGACTGCACCGTCGGCGCTGCCGAGGGCGGCGAGATCTGCGGTGTCGCAGGGGCAGATGATTGCTCGAGGATCATGTGCGCGTTGGTGCCGCTGATCCCGAACGACGACACACCCGCGCGACGGGGCCGCCCCGTCTCCGGCCACGGAACTGGTTCCGCGAGTAGCGAGACCTCGCCCGCCGTCCAATCGACGTGCCGGGTCGGAGCGTCGCCGTGCAGGCTCGGCGGCAGCACCCCGTGCCGCATCGCCATCACCATCTTGATCACTCCGGCCACCCCGGCCGCGGCCTGGGCGTGGCCGATGTTCGACTTGACCGAACCGAGCCAGAGCGGCCGTCCCTGCCGGTCCTGTCCATAGGAGGACAGCAGCGCCTGCGCCTCGATCGGGTCGCCGAGCGTAGTGCCCGTGCCGTGCGCCTCCACTGCGTCGATGTCGACGGGGCCGAGCCCGGCGTCGGCCAGCGCTTGGCGGATCACCCTCTCCTGGGACGGCCCGTTCGGGGCGGTCAACCCGTTGGAAGCCCCGTCTTGATTGACTGCCGATCCACGGATGATCGCCAACACCTGGTGACCGTTGCGTTCCGCGTCGCTGAGGCGCTCGAGCACCACCATGCCCGAGCCTTCGCTGAGTCCGGTGCCGTCTGCTCGGTCGGAGAACGGCTTGCACCGCCCGTCTGCAGCAAGCCCTCGTTGACGACTGAACTCGACCAGTACACCGGGCGTGGCCATCACGGTTGCGCCACCGGCCAACGCGAGGGAGCATTCGCCCTCGCGCAAAGCCCGCGCCGCCAGATGCATGGCCACCAGCGATGACGAGCAGGCCGTGTCGACGGTGACTGCGGGACCGGTGAAGCCGAGCGAATAGGAGATCCGGCCGGACGCCACGCTGTTGCTGGTCCCGGTCATCAGATAGCCCTCGGCGTCGACACTTCGCTCGTTCATCAACTGGAAGCCGTAATCGCCGCCCATCAGTCCGACGTACACCCCGGTGTCGGCGAGGTCGGGAGAATACGGCCGGATCCCAGCGTGTTCCAACGCTTCCCAAGCGGTCTCGAGGAGCAGTCGGTGCTGCGGGTCCATCGCGACCGCTTCACGCGGGCTGATGCCGAAGAATGCGGCGTCGAATTCGTCTGCGTCGTAGAGGAATCCACCCTCACTCATGTATGTCGTCCCGTTGTGGTCCGGGTCGGGGTGATAAACCTCGTCGAGATCCCAGCCACGGTTGTCGGGGTACGCGCCCACGGCATCGCGGCCGTCGTGGACGAGTCGCCACAGATCTTCTGGGCGGTACACCTTGCCCGGATACCTGCAGGCCATCCCTACGATCGCGATCGGGTCGGAGTCCCTGCGAGAAGGTGCCGGCCGGGTTGGCTGTGGAGTCGCGTCGTCACCGAGCAGGCGAGCCAAGAGCTCGTCGGTGAGCGCGTCTGCGGTGGGATGGTCGAAGACCACCGTTGCGGCCAGCCTTACCCCGGTGGCGTTCGCCAGCTGGTTCCGCAGTTGTACCGCCGTCAACGAATCGAAGCCGAGTTGCTTGAAGGCTCGTTCCGGGTCGATCGCCTCCTTTCCGTCGTGGCCGAGCACAGCGGCCACGTGGGTGGTGACGATGTCGAGCACTCGGGCGTGACGCGCTCCGGGTTCGAGCGCCCGCAGCTCGTCGGCGAGACCGGTAGGTGACTCCGCGACAGCGGCGCGGCGGCGAATGCCGAGGACTCGGCGCAGGATCGGCGGTGACGACTCGCTGTCGGATCGAACCGAACGCATCGAGAGCCGGATCGGCACGATCAGTGGACGGTTCGCTGCAAGTGCCGCATCGAACAAGACGAACCCCGCCTCAGGGCTGATGGTGTCGATACCCGTGCGCTGCAACCGGTCGAGATCGGTTGCATTCAGATGTGAGGTCATTCCACTCGGGCGGTCCCACAACCCCCAGGCCATTGAAATCGCCGGCAGCCCGCGGACACGGCGGTGCTGGGCGAGCGTGTCGAGGAAGACGTTCGCAGCCGCATAGTTGGCCTGGCCGGCGCCCCCGAGCACACCAGCCGCCGAGGAAAACAGCACGAACGCCGACAGGTCTCGGTCTCGTGTGAGTTCGTGCAGGTGCCAGGCGCCGTCGACCTTCGGGCGGAGGACGGCGTGCAACTGGTCCCTACTCAACGTGGCAGCAATACCGTCATCGAGGACCCCTGCGGCGTGAATCACGCCGGACAGGTCGGGAAGGCCGGACAGCAGAGCGGCCACCGCAGCGCGGTCTGCCACGTCACAGGCGGCAGTGGTGACCTCTGCTCCGGAATCGGCGAATACTGCACCTACTTCGGCCGCGCTTTCGGCGTCGAGTGCCCGTCGCCCGGTCAACACCAGACGGCGTACCCCGTACCTCTCCACGAGGTGACGGGCGATCAATCGCCCGATGGTTCCTGTGCCACCGGTGATCAAGACCGTGCCGTGCGGGCCGAAGGGGGTCGCCTCCGAAGACGCGGCTCTGGGCTGGGTCATTGCGGTGAGCGTGGGAGCCAGCAGTACCCCGTCTCGGATCGCCAGTTGAGGTTCGTTGCCGGCCAACGCCATTGCCAACAGTGCAGGATCGGGGAGCCCACCGGCCTGCCCATCCAGATCCACCAGGGTAATGCGGTCGGGATGCTCGTTCTGCAGTGCCCCGATCAGTCCCCAGACCGGCGCGGCGGACACGTCGTCGATCTGATCGTCGTCGCGGACCACCATCGCGAGCCGGGTCGTGACCAGCAGCCGGGTTTCGGCCAAGCGCTCATCGCGGAGCCAGGACTGCGCCAGCCGCAACGTCGCCTCCGCGGCGGCGTGCGCCCGAGCAGGTGTGTCCGGTTCATCGCCGGGCTCGGCGGACAGCCAGAGCACACGACCCTCGTGATCACCGCCGGCGAGCGCCTCCTCGAGTGGTATCAGATCGGCCGCGCCCGTGGTTCCTGCCCCGATAGGAATCCACTCCACGCGGCAGAGCCTGTCGCCTACCTCGGCGGGCTGCACGTCGGTGTCCCCGAGTGGCCGCAGCGCCAAAGACTCCGCGGTCAATACCGGCTCACCCGCCGCGTCGTACGCGGACACCCGATACCGCTCGGGTCCGGTCGGGGTGATGAGCACGCGCAAAGCGGTTGCGCCCACTGCGTGCAGCTGCACCTTGTCCCAGCTGAACGGCAAACGGATGTTGCGTGTGCGGGCCTCCGCCGCTCCGAACGCGATCGCGTGCAGCGCCGCGTCGAGCACCGCCGGATGGATCCCGTACCCCGCGACCGTCGCGGCCGGATCGTCGCCGCCCAGCCGTACCTCGGCGTAGAGCTCGTCACCGCGGCGCCAGGCTGCACGCAAGCCACGGAAGGTCGGGCCGTATCCGTAGCCGGCCTCGTCGAGCAGCTCATACAGCCCGCGGGCGTCGATCGGTGCGGCATCGGGCGGCGGCCACTGCTGGTCGAGGGTGGTGGCGGTGTTCGCGGCCGCTGTCAGTGAGCCGGTGGCATGCCGGGTCCACGGAGTTTCCGGCGGGACCCCGGCCGGTCGAGAATGCACTGCGACCGTGAGATCGCCGGTATCGGCGTCGGCGAGCACGCTCACCTGCACGGCGACCTCGTCCTCGGCGGGAATCATGAGGGGCGACTCGATCGCGAGGTCTTCGAGCCTGCCGCACCCCACGCGGTTCCCGGCATGCAGTGCGAGCTCGACGAAGGCGGTTCCGGGCAGAAGCACGGTGCCGTTCACCGCGTGGTCGCCAAGCCACGGAAGACGTTGTTGCGACAACAGGCCGGTGAACACCACGCCCCGGCTGTCGCCGAGCTCCACCGAGGCGGCGAGCATCGGGTGTCCGCCCGTTTCCATGCCCGCCGAGGCGATATCTCCCTGTGGTGCAGGACTGTCCAGCCAAAAGCGACGGTGTTGGAAGGCGTAGGTAGGCAAGTCCACCCACGGCTGTCGGTCATCGTTCCGAGCCCATCGGACCCGGTCCCACTCGATCCGTGCTCCCGATACCTGCGCCTCGGCGAGTGCGGCGGTGAACTGTCGCAGGCCCGCCCGGTCGCGTCGGATGGTGCCGAGGGCTCGTCCGGCGATCCCCGCCGAATCGAGGGTTTCCTGCAACGGCACAGTCAGGACGGGGTGACTGCTCGACTCTATGAACAATCGATACCCGTCCACGGCAAGCGTTCTCGTAGCCTGCTCGAACCTGACCGGACGGCGGAGGTTCCGGTACCAGTAGTCCGCGTTCAGGTTGGTGGTGTCCAACGCGCCACCCGTCACCGTCGAGTAGAACGGAATGCGCGACCGCCGCGGCGTGATCGAGGAAAGGGCGTCGAGAATCGGTTCGCGCAGAACGGAGACGTCAGCGCAGTGTGAGGCGTACTCGACGGCGATTCGCCTGGCCTGGACGCCGTCGGCCTGCAGCTGCGCGACCAGGTCATCGAGAGCGTCGACGGGACCGGACAGCACCGTCGCCGATGGCCCGTTGACGACGGCCACCTCTATGGCGCCTTCCCAAGGCTGGATCTTTTCCCGCGCAACGTCTTCCGGAAGTGCCACCGAGGCCATCCCGCCACCGCGCCGTGCCGACGCGGCGATCACTTTGCTGCGTGCCGCGACGACCAGTGCCGCATCCGCGAGGCTCAGCGCGCCGGCGACGTATGCGGCGGCGATCTCTCCCTGCGAGTGTCCGACCACGGCGGCCGGTTCGACGCCGTTTGAGCGCCATAGTTGTGTCAGGCCGACCATCACAGCGAACAGCGCCGGTTGCACTACGTCGATCCGGTCCAGTGAGTTCGGATCGCGGTCCCGGAGCACTTCGAGCAGCGAGAAGTTCGTGTACGGAGCCAGGGCGTCGGAGCATTCGAGCACACTGTCGGCGAACTCGGGCGACGAATCCAGCAGTTCGGCGGCCATCCCCACCCACTGCGAACCCTGGCCCGGGAAGACGAACACCGGTCGGTCGCCGGATTCCACGGCCACCCCGGTGACCACGTCGGCGCTGGGTGAGCCGCGGCTGAGCGCGTCGAGGCCGGCCAACAGGGCCTCGGGCTCCGAGCCGATCACAGCAGCACGGTGATCGAAGGTGGCGCGGGCATCAAGCAGCGACCCGGCCACCGTCGCGGGCGGGAGTTCGGGGCGGTCGGCGACGTAGGCGCGCAGGCGATCAGCTTGGGCCCGCAGCGCGGTCTCGGTTTGGGCCGAAACGAACCACGCTACGGCTTCGCTTGAGGGAGAATCTGATTCGCGAGGTGGCGGCTCGGTCGGCGGGGATTGTTCCAGAATGACGTGAGCGTTGGTTCCGCTGATACCGAACGACGAGACGGCCGCGCGACGGGACCGATCGGCCGCCGGCCAATCCCGATTCTCGGTGAGCAGGGACACCGATCCGGAGGACCAGTCGACGTGCGGCGTCGGTTGGTCGACGTGCAGTGTCTTCGGGAGGACGCCATGCTGCATCGCCATGACCATCTTGATCACCCCGGCGACGCCGGCCGCCGCCTGGGTATGGCCGAGGTTCGACTTCACCGAGCCGAGCCATAGCGGTCGGTCGGGGAGGTGATCGCGGCCGTAGGTAGCCAGCAGGGCCGACGCCTCGATCGGATCGCCCAGCTTGGTGCCGGTGCCGTGCGCCTCGACCGCGTCGACGTCGGCCGGGCCGAGCCCGGCGTCGGCCAGCGCCTGCCGAATCACGCGCTCCTGCGCCTGCTTGTTCGGAGCGGTCAGGCCGTTGCTGGCGCCGTCCTGGTTCACCGCTCCGCCCCGGATCACGGCGAGTATTCGGCGGCCGTGGCGTTGCGCGTCGGAGAGTCGTTCCAACGCGATCATCCCCGCGCCCTCGCCCCAGGCTGTACCGTCAGCGGCGGCGGAGAATGCTTTGCAACGCCCGTCAAGGGCCAGCCCCCGCTGGCGACTGAACTCGACGAACACAGCCGGAGTGGACATGACCGTAGCCCCGCCCGCCAGTGCCAGTTCACACTCACCGGCGCGCAGCGCCTGCATCGCGAGGTGGATAGACACCAGCGACGACGAACATGCGGTGTCGACCGTGATCGCAGGTCCCGACAGGCCGAAGCTGTAGGCCACTCGCCCCGAGGCCACGCTCATTGCGTTGCCGGTGATGAAGTAGCCCTCGAGGTCTTCGGGCGGCTGCCCGCCGACTCGCGCTGCGTAGTCGATACCGGACAGCCCCGTGAACACTCCGACCTGCCTTCCGTGTACTGACCGCGGATCGATGCCGGCGTGTTCCAAAGTCTCCCAGCTAGTTTCGAGAAGGAGTCGCTGCTGCGGATCCATCGCGAGCGCCTCGCGCGGCGAAATACCGAAGACCTCCGGATCGAACCCCGCCGGGTCGTCGAGAAAGCTGCCCTTGACGGTGTAGGTCTTGCCGGCCTGCTCGGCCTTCGGGTCGTAGAGGTCCGTGAGTCCCCAGCCTCGGTCGTCAGGGAATTCGGCGACGGTTTCCAACCCCGATTCCACCAAGGCCCACAAGTCCTGCGGCGATCGGACACCGCCAGGGAACCGGCAGCCCATCCCAACTACAGCGATCGGTTCGTGGCCCAGGCCTTCGGCCTCGCGAAGCTCCTCCCGCGCCTGATACAGATCTGCGGTCACCCGCTTGAGATAATCTAGGAGCTTCGCCTGATCGGCCATGAGAAAGCTCCAATCCGAACACAGCCCCAACCAGGGAGCAGCCGCGCCAAATGCGGAAACCTGATTGTATCCGCGAACACGGCGGGGGTGCAGAGCCGCAGGTCGGCGCCGCGGAGTGGCACACCTCGGTGGCAGCGAGGGCTATGCAGTCGGACAAGTCGCCTGGTGACGCCCGCCGTGTGACTGCGCTTGGCTGAATCGCCAAACCTCCCGGTCGCCCCTAGCGGATCGGCGCGAACTGATGCAGGCTGAAGAGGGAGTGTGGAGATTCTGCTCGGCACATTTGGGGGTTAGCCATGGCTACCGATCACAAATCCACGTCGAAATACCTGCTCGAACTCTGGGGTGACAACACCCCGCACAAGCCGGACGACTACCTGGCCGCGAACTACGTCAACCATCAGTTACCCGATGTTTCGGGCGGTACGTCGACGAAGTCGCTGGCTGAGTGGCACGCCCTGCTCGACGAGTTCCACAAGTCCTTCTCGGACGTGGACCTCGAAGTCATGGGCCAGGTTCAGGAGGGAGACTTCGTTTGCTCCTTCTTTCGGTTGACAGGCAAGCAGACCGATCTCTTCCAGGGCATCGCTGCTACTGGCAATACGAGTTCATGGACCGGCGTGCATACGGATCGCTACGAAGACGGCAAGCTCGTCGAGAGCTGGGTCAATTGGGACAAGTACAGCTTCCTGGAAGGCCTCGGACTCGCACCCAACTGACGGTTGATTCAGCGAGCGCCTAGCCAGCCATGGAGTACACGGAGGGGTTTCGAGATCGCTGTGAGACAAGCGAACTCGAAATCTCGCTCAGGTCAGTATGACGAGCTCCGAGTTCGATGCGACCTCCACCCGCAGCCCCGCCTTGGCCGCGACACGGGCGATGCCCTCGACGCTGTCCGGCTCGGCGCGGGTGACTGTCAGGGCCCGTGCGAGCAGGCCTTTGTGGTGTTTGTTGAAGTGGCTCACCACCTTACGGGTTCCGTCGGGCTGCTCGGTGAGGACTGTCGCGGATACCGCGCCCGGTACGGTACCCAGTTGTCGGTAGACGCCTGACCGTAGGTCGACGACCAGGCCGCCGTCGGCCTCCCTGAGCAGTGCGTCGGTCAGTTCCGGCTTCCACAACGACTGCAGCGTGCCGAAACCGGGCAGCTTGGAGCCTCCGGACAGCCGATACGCCGGGATCGAGTCGCCAGCCCGTACGGCCCCGAACAGCGCCGAGCCCATCGCGAGCCGACGTAACGCCTTCTCCCGCTGCGTCTTCGTGAACGACCGCGCGTCGAGGGCGTCGAAGAGCACACCCGTGTACCGCTCGATTGCTGGACGGGTGGGGGATACCCACAGCTTGGCGTTGCGTTCGATTTCGTCGGCCTGCTTGGGGCCGAGTCCCAGCGCGACGTTCGACGCCTCCGCGTCGGCTGACAGTTCGACGAGCGCCGTCACGAGCATCTCGCGGGTCTCGGTCAACTGCGGCATCGACAGCTCGCCCAGGTCGAGCGGCGCACCGTCGCCGCCGTGGGACTTCGTCTCGGAAGGGGGTAGCAGCACCAGCACGATCGCCAACCGTACCGCGGCGCGGACTCGCGCCCGTTCCTCGCCCGAGCCGAAACAGGCCCGACCTCCGCTCTGTGGAGCGGAGGTCGGGCCGTGGGATGACACGTGGTTCGTTCGAGGCGAAGTAGCCGGTGTCATCGCGAGTTTTCTCGACGGTCTAGGCAGCCGGAGTCGCGGGCACCTAGTTCGCCACGAAGCTGACCGGCGTCTGCGTGTCCTGGGTGCGGTCGGGGGAGCCGTGCGCGGCGACGGTGTAGATCGAGCAGCTGGTCTCGAGGCAGTTGGACTCTCCCTGGATCGCGACGACGTCGAGGGTGGTGGTCCAGTTGCCGTCGACGATGTCGCCGGACCGGAGCCACTCGCTGGCCATCCAGACACTCGCGTCGGTCGGGGAGAACTTGTCGTCCGGGACCAGGCCGACGTAGATGCCGAATCCTTCGCCGGAGAACCCTGTTCCGGAGACCGTGAGCGTCTCGCCGTCGGCGGCGATGTCCGTGGACTTCGAGAGGGTGACCTGCGGCCCGGCGGGCGTGGGGTCGCCGGTGCCGGGGTCGTCGGTGATCGGGGCGCCGGAACCGAAGTTGCCCAGCGAGCCGAAGGGGCTGGCCTGCGCTGCGCCGGCGCTGAGCGGCAGCGTGCAGGCGATGGCGGCAACTGTCACAACTGCGGACTTGATGGATGTGCGCATGTTCCTTCTTTCTGGTTTGGGGTTACCGCGTCGCGGCACATGGTAGGTAAGCCTAGCCTTAGCTCAATGTCAAGTTAATGGTCGGAGTCGCGGGATATCCAGCTGGGATATCCCTCATCTGAGGCGCTCAGGCGCGGCGGCGCAGGGCGAGGGTGGCCGCTACCGCGAAGCCGGCTCCGATGACGCAGCCGATGAGCAACGGAACGATCCAGGCGGTGGTGCGGGTGACCTCATCGGAGAGATTGCGGATCGTCGAAGAGACCGCCTCCTCCGCGTTCGAGAAGGAGCCGCCATCGTTCGAGCCGTCCTCGGAGGCCGTCAGAGCTGCGGCTTCCGCCTTGTCCGCGTTGGGTGCGTTGGGATCGTCGCCGAAGCTGACCGGCGTCTGTGTGTCTTGGCTGCGGTCACTCGAACCGTGTGCGGCGATCGTGTAGATCGAACACGCGTTCTTGGTGCAGTCGGAGTCACCCTTGACGGCTCTGACCTCCATGGTGGTCGACCACGCACCGTTGTCGATCCTCGCCGGTGTGATGTACGCCGCGGTGATCCAGGCGCTGGCGTCGGTGGTCGAGAACTTGTTCTCCTGGATGAGACCGACATAGATGCCGGGCGGAGCGCCCGAGAAGCCTGTGCCCGAGATGGTTATCGTCTCCCCCTCGATCTCCAGCCCCTTCGCCTTGGAGAGCCTTACCGCCACCGTCTTGTCCGCGTCGGGATCGCTGGCAGCGGTCTGCGGCGGCGGCTCGGTGACCGTGCCCGGTGCGACGCCGCCGACGAAGCTCACCGGCGTCTTACTGTCCTGGCTACGGTCCGAAGAGCCGTGAGCCATGACGGTGTAGATCGAGCAGGCGTTCTCGAGGCAGTCGAAGCTGCCCTGTACGGCGATCAGTTCCATCGAGATGGACCAGTTGCCGCCGGATATGTTCTCCGGCTTGATGAAGGCGGAGGTCATCCACGCCGATGCGTCCGTGTACGAGAAGACGTTGTCCTGGACCAGGCCGACGTAGATGCCCGGTTCTGCGCCAGAGAATCCGGAACCGGAGATCGTGACCGTCTCGCCGGACGGGGTGATGTCGCGGGACTTCGAGAGCGAGACCGAGAGGCCGCTGTTCGCGGTGAACGTCTCGCCCGGTGCGGCATCTGCGGCGCCGTCACCTGTTTCCCCCCCGTCGTCGCCGGACGTTGCGTCGCCATCGTCCGTGACCGGGGGCGCGGTGCCGACAAAGCTGATTTGGGTCACGGTGTCCTGACTTCGGTCGGACGAACCGTGAGCCGCAAGGGTGTAGATGGCGCACGCGTTGCTGACGCAGTCTCCGCCCGAGAACGCACCGACGGCGTTGAGTGTCGTCGAGAAGGAACCGCCGGGAATGTCGTCGGACTTGATGAACTGTGCGTCGTGGAAGACCGACGCGTCGGTGAACGAGTATCGGTCCATCTGGGCGATACCGATGTAGATGCCCGGCCCGGTGGTCGAAAAACCACTGCCGTTGACGGTGATATCTTCTCCGCCCGCGTCGAGCCCGCTCGTCTTGCTCGCGCTGATCTGCGGTCCGCTCCCGGTAGCGGGCGGTGTGGTGGTTGGCTCGGGTTCCGTGGTGGTTGGCTCGGGTTCCGTGGTGGTTGGCTCGGGTTCCGTGGTGGTTGGCTCGGGTTCCGTGGTGGTTGGCTCGGGTTCCGTGGTGGTTGGCTCGGGTTCCGTGGTGGTGGTTGGCGGGGGTGTTGTGGTGGTGGTGGTCGGGGGTGCCGCCACTGCGAAGGAAACCGGGGTCTTGGTGTCCTGGGTGCGGTCGGATGAGCCATGGGCGGCGATGGTGTAGATCGAGCAGGCGTTCTGGGTGCAGTCCGAGTCGCCGCTGACGGCCTCGACGTCTATTGAGGTGGACCAGGTTCCGGCCGTGATCAGGCTCGGTCGCACGAACTCGGCCGAGATCCAGGCGTCGGCGTTGGTGGTGGAGAACTTGTCGTCTTGGACGAGACCGACGTAGATGCCAGGGTCGGCGCCCGAGAACCCGGTCCCGGAGACGGTGACGGTTTCGCCCTCGGCCCGCAGACCTGTTGTCTTGCTGACGGTGGTGGCCGGAGTGCTGGCGGCGACTGCGAGGGCAGCGGTGCGGTCCTCGGAGGCGGTGCGGTCTTCGGAGGCGGTGCGGTGCTCGGAGGCGGTGCTGTCCTCAGAAACGGCGCTGTCGGTGGAGACGTCGGGGTCGGCCACGGCGATGCTCACTGGCGTCGTCAACGCCAAGGTGATTGCCGTGGTCACGATGGCAGCCCTGCTGAACGTGCGCATCTTCCTTCTTCCTGGTCTTCCTGGTCGCAGCCGCACTCGCGGCACATAAGGGCGAACAAAACCGAGATGAGGGTAGCCTATGCAAAGGAAGGGGAGCCTAAGCTACCTCGAATCTGAATTTGCGGAGCGCCGCAGCCAACATCGAGGACAGAGCCCCCGGGCTTGCCGCACAGCGTGTCGCACGGCGGTCCCCTGGAGCGTGTATGCGCAGGTCGACAGGCTAGGCTGATGCGTCGTGATCACCCGCATGTCGCACCTGTTCCTACGCACCCTGCGCGACGACCCGGCCGACGCCGAGGTCGCCAGCCACAAGCTGCTGGTTCGCGCCGGCTACGTGCGTCGCGTCGCGCCTGGCGTCTACTCGTGGCTGCCGCTCGGTCTGCGGGTGTTGCGAGAGGTGGAACGGGTGGTCCGCGAGGAGATGGACGCGATCGGCGGCCAGGAGATCCTGCTGCCGGCGCTACTGCCCCGTGACCCGTACGAGACGACCAACCGCTGGACCGAGTACGGCGACGGACTGTTCCGGTTGCAGGACCGCAAGGGCGGCGACTACCTGCTGGGCCCGACCCACGAGGAATTGTTCGCCCTCACCGTCAAGGGTGAGTACAACTCGTACAAGGACTTCCCGGTCACCCTTTACCAGATGCAGACCAAGTACCGCGACGAGGAGCGTCCCCGCGCCGGCATCCTGCGTGGTCGCGAGTTCGTGATGAAGGATTCCTACAGCTTCGACCTCACCGACGAGGGCCTCGCAGAATCGTATCGGGCGCACCGCGATGCGTACGAGCGCATGTTCCAGCGCCTCGGCGTCAGGTACGTGATCGTTTCCGCGACGTCGGGCGCGATGGGCGGCAGTGCATCGGAAGAGTTTCTCGCCGAGAGCGAGGTCGGCGAGGACACTTACGTCCGCTGTGTCGAGTCTGGATACGCCGCGAACGTCGAGGCCGTCGAAACCCTCGCGCCGGAGCCGACCCCGATCGACGGCTTGCCGGAGGCCAAGATCCACGACACCCCCGGAACCCCGACCATCGAAGCGCTCGTCGAGTGGGCCAACCGGGCGGGCCTGGGCCGCACGATTACCGGCGCCGACACCCTCAAGAACATTATCGTCAAGATCCGGCAGCCGGGCGGCGAGTGGGAGTTACTGGCTATCGGCATTCCCGGCGACCGCGAAGTGGACGACAAGCGCCTCGAGGCGTCACTCGAGCCCGCAGAGGTCGCGATGCTCATGGATGAGGACTTCGAAAAGTATCCGTTCCTCGCCAAAGGTTACATCGGCCCGAAGGCGCTGCTGGACAACGATGTTCGCTACCTTGTGGACCCCCGCGTCGTGGACGGCACGGCGTGGATCACCGGTGCCGACGTCGTCGGCAAGCACTATGTCGACCTCGTCGCCGGACGCGACTTCACGCCGGACGGCACTATCGAGGCCGCCGAAGTGCGCGACGGGGATCCGTCGCCGGACGGTGCCGGCCCGCTTGTCTCTGCACGTGGCATCGAAATCGGTCACGTTTTCCAACTCGGCCGTAAGTACACCGACGCTTTCGCCGTCGACGTGCTTGGCGAGAACGGCAAGCCAGTCCGTCCGACCATGGGCTCGTACGGCGTCGGGGTCTCACGCCTGGTCGCCGTCATTGCCGAGCAGCACCACGACGACAAGGGCCTCCGTTGGCCCGCGGAGGTCACTCCGTTCGACGTGCACCTGGTGATCGCGAACAAAGACGAGGCGGCCCGCGAGGGCGCCGAGACGCTGGCCGTCGAGCTCGACAAAGTAGGTATCGAGGTCCTTATCGACGACCGGAAGGCCTCGCCTGGCGTGAAGTTCAAGGATTCCGAGCTGATCGGCGTCCCGCTCGTCGTGGTCGTCGGCCGCGGATACTCAGATGGCAAGGTGGAAGTGCGCGACCGCTTCACCGGCGAGTCGCGCGAGGTTCCCACCGACGTCGCGCTCGCCGAAATCCGCGCCGCCGTGCGGGGCTGATACCCTTCCCTGCCAGCGCGGTTCGAGCATTTGAGGGCTCGGTCTCGTGACCCGGGCGCGACAAGCGCGGAAAATGCAGGGTGATCCGGACCGATCCGGAGGACAGTGGAAGCTGTGACCCCGACCGGGGTCGATGTTTACGTTTGGCGAAGGGTGAGGCCGGTGGAACGACTGCTACTGAATCCACGCGATTACGACCCAGCGCGGTTCGACCCGAACACGCGCAGATTGTTGCGTGCCACTATCGACTGGTTCGAGTCCAGAGGTAAACGTCGGCTTCTGCAGGACGATCTGCACGCGGTGTGGCCGCGGGACTTTCTGGACTTCGTCGGTAGCGAGAAGCTGTTCGCGACGTTCATGACCCCGGCCGCCAACGCCGGGGGTGATCCCAACAAGCGGTGGGACGCGGCCCGCAACGCCGCGCTCAGCGAGATCCTCGGGTTCTACGGCCTGGCGTACTGGTACGCGTGGCAGGTGACCGTGCTGGGACTGGGGCCGATCTGGATGAGTGCCAACGGATCGGCGCGTGAACGTGCCGCCGAGCAACTCGACGCGGGCGGTGTCATGGCATTCGGCCTGTCCGAGCGCGAACACGGTGCGGACGTGTACTCGACCGACATGCTGCTCACACCCGCCGAGGACGGGGCGGTGGCTTTCCGGGCGAACGGCACCAAGTACTACATCGGCAACGGCAACGTGGCGGGCATGGTGTCGGTATTCGGTCGCCGCACCGACATCGAGGGCACCGACGGGTACGTCTTCTTCGTCGCCGACAGCCGAAACTTGCATTACCGGTTGATCGACAACGTCGTGCACGGCCAGATGTACGTCAGCACCTTTGCGCTCCGCGACTATCCGGTGCGCGAGGAGGACATCCTGCACACCGGGGCCGACGCCTTCTCGGCGGCGCTGAACACCGTCAACGTCGGCAAGTTCAACCTGTGCACGGCGTCGATCGGGATGTGCGAGCACGCGTTCTTCGAGGCGATCACGCACGCGCACAACAGGATTCTCTACGGCAAGCGGGTGACCGATTTCCCGCACGTGCGGGCGAACTTCGTCGACGCCTACTCCCGACTGGTGGCGATGAAGCTCTTCAGTGCCCGGGCCGTCGACTACTTCCGGAGCGCCGGGCTCGAGGACCGCCGTTACCTGCTCTTCAACCCCATGACCAAGGCGAAGGTCACCTCCGAGGGCGAGGAGGTGATTGCGCTCCTGCACGACGTGATCGCGGCCAAGGGATACGAGAAGGACACCTACTTCCGAGAGGTCGCCGAACTGATCGGTACGCTGCCCAAGCTCGAGGGCACGGTGCACGTCAACGTGGGGCTGATCCTCAAGTTCATGCCGAACTACCTGTTCAACCCCGTCGAATATCCGGAAATCGACACCCGCGTGGACGCCGCCGACGACGCGTTCTTCTGGGCACAGGGCCCCACGCGCGGTGCTGCGAAGGTGCAGTTCCACGACTGGACCCGTGTCTACACCGAGCACTCCGACATCCCCAATGTCGCCCGCTTCCTCGAGCAGGCGCTCGCTCTGCGGGAACTGCTCGCGACCGCGGGACCGGACGATGCTCAACGGGAGGACCTCGACTTCCTGCTGACCGTCGGTCACCTATTCGAACTCGTCGTGTACGGGCAACTGATCCTCGAACAGGCCGACATCGTCGGCCTCGACCGCGATCTCATCGAGCAGATCTTCGACTTCCAGATCCGGGACTTCTCGCGGTATGCAGTTGCGTTGCATGGAAAGACGTCGTCCACCGCGGAGCAGCAAAAGTGGGCGCTCGACGTGATCCGCAAGCCCGTCGTCGACACCGACCGGTTCGAACGAGTGTGGGAGCAAGTCGTCGCCTACGACGGTGCCTACGAGATGGGTTCCTAGGCTGAAGCGATGGGAGACGACATCGAACGCGCGCACTGGGCCGAGGTCGACAAGTATCTCGTCGAGACCCTGATCGGGGCCGACGACGACCTGGCGGCGGCGCTCGAGGCGAACGGCGCGGCCAAGCTGCCGCCGGTCGATGTCTCTCCGACGCACGGTAGGTTCCTGAACCTGTTGGCGCGCATGATCGGTGCCACTCGGGTGCTCGAAGTCGGCACCCTCGGCGGCTACAGCACCATCTGGCTCGCCCGCGCCGTCGGCGACTCCGGGCGGGTCGTGACGCTCGAATACGACCCCGAGTACGCTGCGGTCGCCCGCGCGAACCTCGACCGTGCCGGTGTCGGGAGCCGTGTCGATATCCGGATCGGAGCTGCACTCGACACGCTGCCCGGCGTCGAGGCCGACGGGATGGGGCCGTTCGATCTGGTATTCGTCGACGCCGACAAGGTGAACAACTCCAACTACGTGCGGTGGGCGTTGCGACTTTCGCGTCCAGGCACCGTGATCGTGGTCGACAACGTGGTCCGTGGCGGATCGGTCTCCAACCCCGACCTCGACGACGATGCGGTTCGAGCCAGCCGGGAGGTCCTCGGCATGCTGGCTACCGAACCACGCGTGGACGCCACCGCGCTGCAGACCGTCGGGTCCACTGGTTGGGACGGGTTCGCACTGGCGCTCGTGGTGGGTTGAGTGGCCGATCCGGCCCGCACTCGGTCGCGCTTCCGGGTGTCCGAGCGCGTGCGGCCGTAGCATCGTTGTCGTGGTGAATCCGACCGTCCGCTCCGAAGGTTCTGGCCCGCTGCGCGTGCTCGTCTACAGCAGCGCTGCCGCGACGCGTGAGCAGGTGATGCGCGCTCTCGGTACGCACCCACACCCCGACCTGCCCCAGATCGAATACACCGAGGTCGCGACCGAGCCGATGGTGATCCGCACGATGGACGCCGGAGGTATCGACCTCGCGATTCTCGACGGCGAGGCGGCGCCCGCGGGTGGTATGGGTATCGCCAAGCAACTCAAGGACGAGCTCGACGCCTGCCCGCCTGTCGTGGTGCTCACCGGTCGCGTGGACGACCGCTGGCTCGCCGACTGGTCGCGTGCCGAGGCCGTTGTGCAGCACCCGATCGAGCCGTTCCGGCTTGCAGAGGCAGTCGTCCCCCTGCTGCGGCGCGCGTAACGTATCTGAGTCCTCCGAGGCGTCCTCCCCGGCGCCGCGCCGGCACCCCAGCGACTCGCGGGTAAAACCGAACCCAAGTGCGAGCACTATCCCGGTACGCTGAGCCGTAGATCACATTCGGCGGGTAGGTATTCCTGATTGCGTGATTGTGCGTCTCTCGTGGCTACCCGTCGTGCGTGCTCACTTTGTGGGCTCACGACGAGAGGAGCAGAGACGCAGTGAATGCGTACGTGCCGATTCTCGTGCTCGGGGCCATCGCCGTCGCCTTCGCGGTGTTCTCCGTGGTCGTCGCGACGGTGGTCGGCCCCAGGCGGGCCAACCGGGCGAAGCTCGAAGCGTATGAGTGCGGTATCGAACCGGTTCCGCAGCCTGCCACCGGGCGGGCGGGCGGGCAACGGATCCCGGTCAAGTACTACCTGACGGCGATGCTGTTCATCATCTTCGACATCGAGATTGTGTTCCTCTACCCGTGGGCGGTGCATTTCGATGCCCTCGGATTGTTCGGTCTGGTCGCAATGGCCCTGTTCGTCTTTACCGTTTCGGTGGCCTACGTATACGAGTGGCGGCGTGGGGGATTGAGCTGGGACTGAGCGGTCCCCGCAGGAGGGAGGTGAGTCTGGCATGGGTCTCGAGGAGAAGGTGCCGAGTGGTTTCTTGCTCAGCACGCTCGAAACCGTCGCCGGTTACGCCCGCAAGGGTTCGCTGTGGCCGGCCACGTTCGGCCTAGCGTGCTGCGCGATCGAGATGATGGCGACCACGTCAGGGCGCTTCGACCTCGCGCGCTTCGGTATGGAGGCTTTCCGTGCGTCACCTCGACAGGCCGACCTGATGATCGTTGCCGGACGAGTGAGCCAGAAGATGGCACCGGTCCTCCGGCAGGTGTACGACCAGATGGTCGAACCCAAGTGGGTGCTGGCTATGGGAGTCTGCGCGTCGTCGGGCGGGATGTTCAACAACTACGCGATCGTGCAGGGCGTCGACCACGTCGTCCCGGTGGACATTTACCTACCTGGCTGCCCGCCCCGACCCGAGATGTTGCTCAACGCAATCCTGGAGCTACACGAGAAGATTCAGCACATGCCCCTCGGTGTGAATCGCGAACAGGCGGTCCGGGCCGCGGAGGAGGCCGCACTAGCTGCACGACCGGCGCAGCCCGCGATCGACCTCGGGATGCCGGGTCGCGACGCCGGGACAGTGCTGCGATGACGTCTGATCGCGACCGCAACCCGCACGGGACCGACCCCGAGGCGACCGCCGGACCGGAGGGCACGGTTCCTCCCGAACGCGTCGCCGGCGGGGAGATGATCGGCCTTCGCCAGGGGATGTTCGGGGTCTCCGGCACCGGCGACACCTCCGGCTATGGCCGTCTACTGCGTCCGGTGACGTTGCCCGGCCGCGCGTCCCGTCCGTACGGCGGGTGGTTCGACGAGGTCGTCGACACGCTCGAGACCGCGCTGGCCGATGGTGACGACACCGGCGCCGTGCTCGACGACGCCGTCGAGAAGGTCGTGGTGTTTCGTGACGAACTGACGCTGCATGTGCGGCGGGAGTACCTGCCGCTGCTCGCACGGCTGCTGCGGGACGACCCGGGTCTGCGATTCGAGCTGTGTCTCGGGGTGAGCGGTGTGCACTATCCGCAGGACTCCGGACGGGAACTGCACGCGGTGTATCCGCTGATGTCGATCACCCACGGTCGCCGGCTGCGCCTCGAGGTGGCCGTGCCGGACGCCGATCCGCGCATTCCGTCGCTGTACCGGATCTATCCGACCACTGACTGGCACGAGCGGGAGACGTACGACTTCTTCGGGCTCGTCTTCGAGGGCCATCCAGCACTCACCCGGATCGAGATGCCCGATGACTGGGTGGGACATCCCCAGCGCAAGGACTATCCGCTCGGTGGCATACCCGTGGAGTACAAGGGGGCGACGGTCCCACCACCGGACGAGCGGAGGGGCTACCAGTGAACAATCCTCGCGAAACCCTCGATCAGGACAACAGCGACGGTGCGGTGTTCACCGTCTCGGGGCAGGACTGGGACGAGCTCGTCGACGCCGCGACCGAAGCCCAGAGGTCCGGCGCCGAGCGCATCGTCGTCAACATGGGGCCGCAACATCCGTCCACCCACGGGGTGCTGCGGTTGATCCTCGAGATCGAGGGCGAAACCGTCACCGAGGCCCGTTGCGGAATCGGGTACCTGCACACCGGAATCGAGAAGAATCTCGAGTATCGGAACTGGACACAGGGCGTCACTTTCGTCACCCGCATGGACTACCTGGCGCCATTCTTCAACGAGGTGGCGTACTGCCTCGGCGTGGAGAAGCTGCTCGACATCACTGACCAGATCCCCGAGCGCGCCACCGTAATCCGGGTGCTTCTGATGGAACTCAACCGGATCTCCTCGCACCTGGTCGCGCTGGCGACCGGCGGCATGGAATTGGGCGCGATCACACCGATGCTCTTCGGGTTCCGTGAACGTGAACTGGTCCTCGACATCTTCGAGATGATCACGGGCCTGCGCATGAACCACGCTTACATCCGCCCGGGTGGACTCTCTCAGGATCTGCCCGACGGTGCCGTGGAGAAGGTACGCGAGCTGCTCGACCTGATGCCGCGCCGGCTACGCGACCTGGAGAACCTCCTCAACGAGAACCCGATCTGGAAGGCGCGCACGCAGGGCATCGGCTACCTCGATCTCACGGGGTGCATCGCACTCGGCATCACCGGTCCGATCCTGCGGGCGACCGGGCTGCCACTCGATGTGCGCCGGACCGATCCATACTGTGGCTACGAGACGTACGACTTCGACGTCGTCACCGATACCGGATCGGACTGTTACGGCCGATACCTCGTCCGCGTCCGGGAACTGGCCGAGTCGCTGAAGATCGTCGAACAGTGTCTGGACCGGTTGAGCCCCGGGCCGGTCATGTTGGCGGACAAGAAGATCGCGTGGCCCGCCGACCTGACGGTCGGCCCGGACGGACTCGGTAACTCGTTAGAGCACATCCAACGGATCATGGGCACATCGATGGAGGGTTTGATCCACCACTTCAAACTCGTGACCGAGGGGTTCCGGGTTCCCCCCGGACAGGTGTACGTTGCGGTGGAGTCCCCGCGCGGCGAGTTGGGCGTGCACATGGTGAGCGACGGAGGCACGCGGCCGTATCGGGCACACTATCGCGATCCGTCGTTCACCAACCTTCAGGCAGTGTCGGCGATGTGCGAGGGCGGCATGGTGGCGGATGTGATCGCGGCGGTGGCCAGTATCGACCCCGTCATGGGGGGAGTGGACCGATGAGCGATCAACGCGCCTCTCCCGGACCGGTATTCGTCGACCTATCGCCGCGACCCCAGGAACGGGAGCAGTTCCCACCGGACGTAGCGGACCGGCTGGCAGCCGAAGCCGAGGAGATCATCGCCCGCTACCGCTCCCGCGGCGGCGAACCCCGTTCCGGTGAGCCCCCCGGTACCGAGCGTTCCGCGCTGATGCCCCTCCTGCATCTCGTCCAGGCCGAGGAAGGCTACGTCTCGGCAGCCGGAATCGACTTTTGTGCAAGACAACTCGGACTGACCGCGGCAGAAGTGACCGCGGTGGTCACGTTCTACACGATGTACCGCCGTAATCCCACGGGCACGTACCACGTGGGGGTGTGCACCAACAGCCTGTGCGCTGTGATGGGCGGCGACGCGATCTACGCGGCCCTCCGTGAGCATCTGGAGATCGGGAACGGCGAGACCACCGCCGACGGTGCCGTGACGCTCGAGCACGTCGAGTGCAACGCGGCCTGCGACTTCGCGCCGGTCATGATGGTCAACTGGGAGTTCTTCGACAACCAGACACCCGCCTCTGCCATCGAGGTGGTCGACGCGCTGCAGGCGGGGCAGTCCGTGACACCCACGCGTGGTGCACCACTGTGCTCCTTCCGGGACACCACGCGGATCCTGGCGGGGTTCCCGGACCCTAGGCCCGGTGCGCTCGAGGCTGGCGGCGGCGCGGGTCCGGCTACCGTAGCCGGGCTGCAGGCGTCGCGCGAGGGCACGGCCGGCGCGCCGGACGGGCCTTCGCTGACGCCGGTCCTGAGTAGCCACTGGGACGATGCCCGGTCCTGGACCCTCGAGACGTATCAGCGGCACGAGGGCTACGACGCGTTGCGCAAGACGCTGCGGATGAACCCGGACGAGGTGATCCAGACCGTCAAGGAGGCCGGGCTGCGCGGCCGTGGCGGCGCGGGATTCCCGACCGGCATGAAGTGGTCGTTCATCCCGCAGGATCCGTCCAACAGCGTCGTCACGGGAACCGTCAAGCCGCATTACTTGGTGGTAAACGCCGACGAGTCGGAACCGGGTACCTGCAAGGACATTCCGCTGATGCTCGCGACGCCCCACGCACTCATCGAGGGCGTGATCATTGCCGCCTATGCGATCCGGGCGTCACGGGCGTTCGTGTACCTGCGTGGCGAGGTGGTTCCGGTCCTGCGCCGGTTGCAGGCTGCGGTAGCCGAGGCCTACGACGCCGGCTACCTCGGCAACGACATCCTCGGTTCCGGCTTCGACCTCGACGTCGTGATCCACGCCGGTGCAGGCGCCTACATCTGCGGGGAGGAGACTGCGCTCCTCGACTCGCTCGAGGGCCGACGTGGGCAGCCCCGCCTACGGCCACCCTTTCCGGCGGTCGAGGGGCTGTACGCGTGCCCCACGGTGGTCAACAACGTGGAGTCGATTGCCAGCGTGCCGCCGATCATCCTGCGTGGTCCGGAATGGTTCCGCAGCATGGGAAGCGAGGCGTCCCCCGGATTCACGTTGTACTCGCTCTCCGGTCACGTGAGGCGCCCCGGCCAGTACGAGGCGCCGCTGGGAATCACGTTGCGGCAGCTGCTCGAGTACGCAGGCGGCGTCCGGAAAGGGCATCGGCTCAAGTTCTGGACGCCGGGCGGCTCGTCGACGCCGATCCTCACCGACGAGCACCTGGACGTGCCGCTCGACTACGAGGCCGTCGCCGAAGCGGGATCGATGCTCGGCACCAAGGCGCTGCAGATATTCGATGAGACCACGTGCGTCGTTCGAGTGGTGTTGCGGTGGACGGAGTTCTACGCGCACGAGTCGTGCGGCAAGTGCACCCCGTGTCGGGAGGGCACGTACTGGCTGGTGCAGATCCTCGAACGGCTCGAACGTGGCGAAGGCACCGAGGAAGATCTCGGCAAGCTGCTCGACATTTCCGACACTCTCCTCGGCAAGTCGTTCTGCGCGCTCGGCGACGGCGCGGCCAGCCCGATCATGTCCTCACTGAAGTACTTTCGCGACGAGTTCGTCACGCACTTCGAACACGGCGGTTGCCCCTTCGACCCGGAGGACTCAGCGCTCGTGGCCAGGGTCGTGGCCCGACCGGAAGGGGAGAGAACATGACCGTGACCGCGGGAGCCGACGCGTCCGGCCAGCCGGTACCGTCGGACCGGGTGACGCTTACGATCGACGGCGTCGAGGTGACGGTACCCAAGGGGACTCTCGTCATCCGCGCCGCCGAGGGGATCGGGATCCAGATCCCCCGGTTCTGCGACCATCCGCTGCTCGAGCCGGTCGGTGCCTGTCGGCAATGCCTTGTAGAGGTCGAGGGGCAGCGTAAACCACTCGCGTCTTGTACGACCGTGGCGACGGACGGCATGGTGGTCCACACGCAGGTCACCTCCGAGGCCGCGGACAAGGCGCAGAAGGGCGTGATGGAGCTGCTGCTCATCAACCATCCGCTCGACTGCCCCGTGTGCGACAAGGGTGGCGAGTGCCCGCTGCAGAATCAGGCGATGTCGAGCGGTCGCGCGGAGTCCCGCTTCGGCGGAATCAAACGCACATTCCCCAAACCGATTCCGCTGTCCACCGAGGTACTGCTCGACCGCGAACGCTGCGTACTGTGCGCGCGCTGCACGCGGTTCTCCCAGCAGATCGCCGGCGACCCTATGATCGAACTTCTCGAGCGCGGTGCGCTGCAACAGGTCGGGATCGCAAACGGGGAGCCGTTCGACTCCTACTTCTCCGGTAATACTGTGCAGATCTGTCCGGTCGGTGCGCTCACGGGCGCGGCGTACCGGTTCCGGGCACGGCCGTTCGACTTGGTGTCGAGCCCGAGTGTCTGCGAGCACTGCGCGAGCGGGTGCGCGCAGCGCACCGACCACCGTCGCGGAACCGTCCTGCGCCGCCTCGCGGGCGACGATCCGCAGGTCAACGAGGAGTGGAACTGCGACAAGGGACGCTGGGCGTTCGCGTACGCAACGGAACCGGATCGGATCGAGACGCCATTGGTTCGCGACGCGTCCGGCGAGTTGAGGCAGGCTTCGTGGCCCGAAGCTCTCGCAGTCGCCGCTCGCGGTCTGGCGTCGGCATCCGGCGGCACCGGCGTCCTCGTCGGCGGCCGCGTGACCGTCGAGGATGCGTACGCCTACGCCAAGTTCGCCCGTGTCGTGCTCGGCAGCAACGCGATCGACTTCCGGTCCCGCCTGCACTCGGACGAGGAGACCGAGTTCCTCGAGTCCCGGATCGCCGGCCGCGTCATCGGCGCTGATCAGGCAGCGGTCACCTACGAGGATCTCGAGCGCGCATCTTCCGTACTGCTCGTCGCGTTCGAGCCGGAGGAGGAGTCGCCGATCGTCTTTCTCCGGTTGCGCAAAGCGGTAAGCAAGAGGCGGACCGTGGTCATGTCGATCGCTCCGTACACCACCCGCGGGCTCGAGAAGATCCCCGGGAGGCTCCTGCGTGCGGTACCGGGCGACGAACCGGCGATTCTCGACGAACTGGCCGAGTCGGACTTTCTGCGATCGCCCGGTGCGGTGATCCTGGTTGGGGAGCGGGCAGCCGGTATTCCGGGAGCGCTGTCGGCCGTCGGGCGCCTGGCGGACGCTACGGGTGCCCGGATCGCATGGATTCCGCGGCGTGCGGGTGAACGGGGTGCCCTCGAGGTCGGGGCGCTACCGACCCTGCTGCCGGGTGGGCGGCCCGTCGCCGATCTCGCTGCACGGCAAGAGGTTGCCGCCGCATGGGGAGTCGATGAACTTCCCGGCGGTGCGGGCCGGGACACGTCGAAGATCCTCGCGGATGCCGCCGCGGGTGCGCTCGGTGCTCTGCTGGTCGGCGGCGTCGAACCCGACGACCTGCCCGACCCGGACGTCGCGACGGCTGCGCTGGATGCCGCCGGATTCGTCGTGAGCCTCGAGCTTCGACGCAGTACCGTCACCGACCGCGCCGACGTGGTGTTCCCGGTGGCGCCCACGGCGGAGAAACCGGGTGCGTTCGTCGACTGGGAGGGGCGGGTGCGCCCGTTCGAAGCTGCTTTGCGCGACACCGGCGCGGTACCCGACCAGCGAGTGCTGGACGCTCTGGCCACAGAGATGGACGTCCCGCTCGGGTTGCCGGACGTCGCCGCCGCGCGCATCGAGATTGCGCGGCTGGGCACGTGGGGTGGTGCGCAGCCGCCGTCCCCCGATGTCGCTCCACGCTCTGCGCCCGAACCGGGGCCCGGCGAGGCGATCCTGACGTCCTGGCGAATGCTTCTCGACCAAGGACGCATGCAGGACGGCGAACCCTATCTCGCAGGGACGGCTCGTCCTCCCGTCGTGCGTCTGTCCGCCGACTGCGCCGCCGAGATCGATGCACGGGAGGGCGATCCGGTGACCGTCGGAACCGACCGAGGTTCGGTCACCCTGCCGTTGGAGGTCGCCGATTTGCCGTATCGGGTGGTGTGGCTGCCGCTGAACTCGCCCGGATCGGCGGTCTACCGGCAGCTCGGCGTCCGGCCCGGCGACATCGTCGGCATTCGCCGCGCCGAACCTGACGACGGTGCTGCCGCGGCGTCCGGAACCCGGGGGGAGGCCCAGCGATGACCGTCCTCGCCGCCGCAGACCTGTCGATGTTCGGTCGCGATCCGTGGTGGCTGGTGGTCGGGAAGGCGTTGGCCATCTTCGTTTTCCTGGTGCTGACGGTGCTGATCGCGATCTACGTCGAACGCAAGGTGCTGGCATGGATGCAGATGCGCGTCGGCCCTGACCGGGTCGGCCCGCGTGGACTCCTGCAGACCCTCGCGGACGGCATCAAACTCGCCCTCAAGGAAGGCATCGTCCCGAAGGGCGTCGACAGACCGATCTACATCCTCGCGCCGGTCATCGCGACCGTACCGGCGTTCATGGCGTTCGCGGTGATTCCCTTCGGCCCTGAGGTGTCGATCCTCGGACAGCAGACACCGCTGCAGTTGACGGACCTACCCGTCGCTGTGTTGTACATCCTCGCCGTCACGTCCGTCGGTGTGTACGGAATCGTGCTGGCCGGCTGGGCATCCGGATCGACGTATCCGCTTCTCGGTGGACTGCGGTCGACAGCGCAGGTGATCTCGTACGAGGTGGCGATGGGCCTGACGTTTGCGGCGGTCTTCCTCGACGCCGGGACGATGTCGACCTCAGGCATCGTCGATGCACAGTACGGCACGTGGTACGTCTTCCTCCTGCTGCCGTCTTTCCTCATCTACGTGACATCGATGGTCGGCGAGACCAACCGCGCGCCGTTCGACCTGCCGGAGGCCGAGGGCGAACTCGTCGGCGGCTTCCACACCGAGTACTCGTCGCTGCGTTTCGCGATGTTCATGCTCGCCGAGTACGTGAACATGGTGACGGTCTCGGCGCTGGCCGCCACGATGTTCCTGGGCGGCTGGCATGCGCCCTGGCCGCTGAACATGTGGTCGGGCGCGAACGCGGGTTGGTGGCCGCTGCTGTGGTTCGTCGCGAAGGTGTGGCTGTTCCTGTTCGTGTTCATGTGGTTGCGCGCGACCCTGCCACGGCTGCGCTACGACCAGTTCATGAACCTCGGATGGAAGATCCTGATCCCAGTCGCCCTCGGGTGGGTGATGGTGGTCGCGACCGTGCGGGGGTTCCGCAACGAGGGGTACGACGTGGGCTGGGTCATCCTGTTCGTCGGTGGAGCTCTCGTCGGACTCCTGCTCTTGGCGCTGTTGGGGCGCCGCTTCGCAACCGAGCATGCCCCGCCCGCTGAAGAATCTGCCGCCGCCGCACCATTCGATCCGATGGCCGGCGGCTTCCCCGTCCCGCCACTCCCGACCCCGTCGGCGCGCACCACAGCCGGCGTCGGGCCGTCGCGGGGTTCCCGAAAGGAGGATTTCGATGCCTGAGTTCCTCGACTCCGTCGCAGGTTTCGGTGTGACCTTCTCAACGATGTTCAAGAAGCCGGTGACCGAGTTCTACCCCGAGGAGAAGGTGCCGACCGCGCCCCGTTACCACGGTCGGCACCAGCTCAATAGGCACCCGGACGGGCTCGAGAAGTGCATCGGCTGTGAACTGTGTGCCTGGGCGTGCCCGGCTGACGCGATTTATGTCGAGGGCGCCGACAACACCGAGGAGGAGCGGTACTCGCCGGGGGAGCGGTACGGCCGCATCTACCAGATCAACTATCTGAGATGCATCGGCTGCGGGCTGTGCGTCGAGGCGTGCCCGACTCGCGCGCTCACGATGACGACCGATTACGAGATGGTCGACGACAACCGCGCCGACCTGATCTACGAGAAGGATCGCCTGCTCGCTCCGCTGCAACCCGGGATGGAGGCTCCACCGCACCCCATGGCTCCCGGCACGACCGACGAGGACTACTACCGCGGAAGGGTGACCGGCGCGGCGGCCGAAGCGGCGCAAGCTGAGTCGGCGAAAGCCGAGGAGGTGAGGTAGTGGAGGTTGTGACCGCCCACCCGGCTGCGTTCTTTGCCGCGGACCTGCTCACCCGGACATCCACCGGAGAGGGTGTGCAATTCTGGATACTCGGCACGGTCGCGGTGCTCGGCGCGCTCGGTGTGGTCGCCTCACCCAAGGCCGTCTACTCGGCGATATTCCTCGCGATGACCATGATTGTGCTCGCGGTGCTCTACGTCGCCCAGGGCGCGCTGTTCCTCGGTGTCGTGCAGGTGGTCGTCTACACCGGCGCGGTGATGATGCTGTTCCTGTTCGTGTTGATGCTCGTCGGCGTCGACTCGTCGGACTCCCTCGTGGAAACGCTTCGCGGACAACGCGTCGCCGTGGTGACGGCGGGCCTCGGCTTCGGCCTGCTGCTGATCGGCGGACTCGGCAACGCCGCCATCGGCGTGTCTCGTGCGGGTGAGATCGGATTCGTCGGATTCGGCCCGTCCGGCGAGGTAGTGGAGGGGCGACCCGTCCCGAACGTCGAGGGCCTCGCCGAGATCGTCTTCCTCCGCTACGTCTGGGTATTCGAACTCACCGGAGCCCTGTTGATCACTGCGACGATCGGCGCGATGGTGCTGGCACACCGGGAACGATTCGAGCGCCGCCTGTCCCAACGGGAATTGTCGCAGCAACGCTTCCGGGACTGGGGTGCGAGTGATCCCGAGGCCACCGTCGCGACACGTGTGACCCCGCTGCCCAGCCCCGGCGTCTACGCGCGCGGCAACGCCGTCGACATTCCGGCCCGTTTGCCGGACGGATCCGTCGCACGAGAATCTGTTTCGCGTGTCCTCGATCCGCGAGAGGCGCCGCCGTCGGGCGCGCCGCCGAACGGTGAGGAGCAGCGATGAATCCCGAGAACTACCTATACCTGGCGGCGCTGCTGTTCACGATCGGCGCGGCCGGAGTATTGCTGCGCCGCAACGCGATCGTCGTGTTCATGTGTATCGAATTGATGCTCAACGCTTGCAACCTTGCGTTCGTCACGTTCGCGCGTATGCACGGAAGCCTCGACGGCCAGGTGTTCGCGTTCTTCACGATGGTTGTAGCGGCGGCCGAGGTCGTCGTGGGCCTCGCGATCATCATGACCATCTTCCGTACTCGCCGTTCGGCCTCGGTCGACGACGCCGACCTGCTGAAGTACTGACATGGACTGGGGGACGGGAATTCACGCGCTCATCTGGCTTCTACCGGTACTTCCACTCGTCGGTGCGACGATCCTGCTGTTGACCGGTCGGCGCAGCGACCGCTGGGGTCACTTGCTCGGCTGCGCGACTGCGCTCGCGTCGTTCGTGCTGGCGGCGGCCTTGTTCGTCGACATGCTCGGGCGCGACGACGCCGATCGGATCGTGCACCAGAACCTGTTCAGCTGGTTGCCTGTGGCCGGACTCCAGGTGGACTTCGGCCTCCGCCTCGACCCCCTGTCGATGTGCTTCGTGCTCCTCATCACCGGCGTCGGCTCGCTCATCCACATCTACTCCGTCGGCTACATGAGCCACGGTCCGGATCCGTCGGGTCGGTCCACAGGATTCGCACCCGGTCGCCGACTGTTCTTCGCCTACCTCAACCTGTTTCTCGCGGCGATGCTGCTGCTGGTGCTCGCCGACAACTACTTCGGCCTGTACGTCGGCTGGGAGGGCGTCGGTCTCGCGTCGTACTTGCTGATCGGCTTCTGGCAGTACAAGCCCACGGCGGCCACCGCCGCGAAGAAGGCGTTCATCGTCAACCGCGTGGGTGACATGGGGTTGATCGTTGCGCTCATGATCATGTTCGCGACGTTCGGATCGGTGTCGTTCACGGACGTGTTCGGCGGCGCCGGGTCCGCGAGTGACGGCGCACTCACCGCGATGGGCCTGGTGCTGCTCCTTGCGGCGTGCGGCAAGTCGGCGCAGGTCCCACTCCAGTCGTGGCTCGGCGACGCGATGGAGGGCCCGACACCCGTGTCCGCCCTCATCCATGCAGCGACGATGGTCACGGCCGGCGTCTACCTGATCGTGCGATCCGGCCCGATCTTCGAGGCGGCCCCGGCGGCCCAGGTCGCGGTCCTCATCGTCGGGGCGGTGACGCTGCTCTTCGGTGCGGTCATCGGTTGCGCGAAGGACGACATCAAGAAGGCTCTCGCAGCGTCGACGATGAGCCAGATCGGGTACATGGTGATGGCCGCCGGACTCGGCCCGGCCGGGTACGCGGCCGCGATCATGCTGCTGCTCGCGCACGGCTTCTTCAAGGCCGGCCTCTTCCTGGGCGCGGGATCGGTGATGCACGGCATGAACGACGAGACCGACATGCGCCGGTACGGCGGCCTGCGGACCCTGATGCCGATCACGTTCGTGACGTTCGGGCTCGGCTATCTCGCGATCATCGGGATCCCGCCGTTCTCTGGCTTCTTCGCCAAGGACAAGATCATCGAGTCCGCGTTCGATTCCGGCGGCGCTGGTGGGACCGCACTTGGCGTCGTCGCGATGCTCGGGGCCGGTATCACCGCGTTCTACATGACGCGCGTGACCCTGATGACCTTCTTCGGCGAGCGGCGGTGGGCGGCAGGAGCGGAGCCTGCGGAGCGACCAGAAAACGCAGGAGCGGAGCCTGCGGAGCGACCAGAAGACACGGTTACCGACCCGCACGAGTCGCCGGGCATCATGACGGTCCCGATGATCGTGCTTGCGGCGGGATCGGTCGCCGCGGGCGGCCTGTTGGCGATGGGAAGCGCGCTCGAGCACTGGCTCGAGCCCGTGTGGACCGAATTCGGGTCCGCTGCGGAACATGCCGAGCCGGCCGTGCCGGTCTGGGTGATCACCCTCACCACACTGGCCGTGGTCCTGGTCGGCGTCAGGATCGCGTGGCGGCAGTACGGCGCCCGGCCCGTCCCCGTCGAGGCGCCCGTGGACGTGTCGGGGCTGACGGTTGCCGCCCGCCGCGATCTGTACGGCGATGACGTCAACGAGACGATTTTCATGCGGCCCGGACGGCGGTTGGTGGCGGGGCTGAAGGTGGTCGAGGACCGAGGGATCGACGGCGTCGTGCGGATCGTTCCGGCGGTGCTCGGCTTCGCCTCGGTTGTGCTCAGACGGTTGCAGACCGGGTTCGTGCGGTCGTACGCGTTGTACATGTTCATCGGCGCGGCCCTCGTGGTCGCGGCCGTACTGGTGGGGAGGGTGTAGTGGACGGCTTTCCCTGGTTGACGGCGCTTTGGCTGCTGCCGCTCGCCGGCGCGGTTGCGACGATGGCAACGCCCGCGCACCGGCGCGGGCTGGCACGATCGGTCGCGCTCGTCGCGGCTGTCGCAGCCCTGGTCGTGGCGGTGGTGGTCGCGGTCCGGTTCGATCCGGCAGGCTCGCAGTACCAGTTCGTCGAGTCACGTTCGTGGATACCGGCGTTCGGCACTCGATACGAACTCGGGCTCGACGGCATCGCGCTGGCCCTGGTGCTGCTCACGGTGGTACTCGTGCCGCTGCTGCTGGTCGCGGGATGGCGGGACGGTGCGTTGGAGGAACGACGTCCGCGCGCCACACACACCTATGTCGCGTTGATCCTCGTCGTCGAGTCGATGGTCCTGATGTCGTTCCTTGCGCTCGACATCCTGCTGTTCTACGTGTTCTTCGAGGCCATGCTCATCCCGATGTACTTCCTCATCGGTGGTTTCGGGCAGCCGGGGCCCGGGCGGTCGAGGGCTGCGGTGAAGTTCCTGTTGTACAACCTCTTCGGCGGCCTGATCATGCTGGCAGCCGTGATCGGCGTCTACGTCGTGACGGCCGGCGCGGACAGCCCGTTCGCGTCGGGGACGTTCGATCTGCGGGCCATAGCCGCGGCGGTCGCGTCCGGCGACCTGACGATGAACGCACCGGTGGCCAACGCGTTGTTCCTGGGCTTCATGTTCGCGTTCGCGGTCAAGGCCCCGCTGTGGCCACTGCACAGTTGGCTTCCCGACGCCGCGGTGCAGGCGACACCGGTGAGCGCGGTGCTGATGATGGCTGTGGTGGACAAGGTCGGCACCTTCGCGATGCTGCGCTACTCCCTGCAGTTGTTCCCGGACGCCGCACAGTATTTCGCGCCACTCGTGATCACGCTCTCCGTGGTCAGCATCGTGTACGGGGCGTTGCTCGCGGTCGCTCAAACCGATGTCATGCGGTTGATCGCGTACACGTCGATCTCGCATTTCGGGTTCATCGTGCTGGGGGTGTTCGCGATGACCAGCCAGGGCCAGAGCGGTTCGACGCTGTACATGGTCAACCACGGGATCTCGACCGCGGCGCTGATGCTCGTGGCCGGATTCCTGGTGTCGCGGACCGGAACGCGCGTGATCGCCGACTACGGAGGCGTCCAGAAGGTAGCTCCACTGCTCGCGGGCACCTTCCTGATCGCGGGCCTGGCCACGCTGTCGCTCCCGGGCCTCGCACCGTTCGTCAGCGAGTTCCTGGTGTTCGTCGGCACGTACACGCGCTACCCGGCCGCGGCGGTGCTCGCGACCATCGCGCTGGTGCTTGCCGCGCTGTACGTGCTGTGGCTGTACCAGCGGATGATGACGGGCCCGGTCACGGACGGCAGCAAGCACATTCGCGACCTCAGACGCCGTGAGATGGTGGTGGTGGCGCCGCTCATCGCCCTGCTGGTGGTCCTCGGTGTCTATCCGAAGCCGATGCTTGACGTCATCACTCCCGCTGTCGCGGGCACGCTCACCACGATCGACCGGCCTGACCCAGCCCCGACGGCCGCCGAGCAGGACGGAGGCGCCCGATGAACACTGACATGGACGCGGTGCTCCAGGCCCCGAGCATCGAGTACAGCCAACTGGCCCCGATGCTGATCGTGTTCGCGGTCGCGGTCGTCGGCGTGCTCGTGGAAGCCTTCGCCCCACGACGCGTCCGCTACACCACGCACCTCGGACTCGCACTCGGCGGACTCGTCGCCGCGTTCGTCGTGGTGGTCGCGCTCGCCGGTACCCGCAACGCAGCGGCCGTGGGCAGCGTGGCCATCGACGGACCGACCCTGTTTCTGCAGGGCACGATCCTTCTCGTCTCGATCCTGGCGGTGTTGCTCATCGCCGATCGTGGACTGGATCGGGCGGTGGCCGGAGCCGAGACGGCCGCTCTCGGGGCCGGGGTCGGAGTCGGGCCAGTGGACGCCTTCACCCCCCGCGCAGCGGCGGTACCGGGTAGCGCCGCCGAGAAGGAGGCCATCAGGGCCGGGGTGACGCAAACCGAGGTCTTTCCGCTGGTGCTGTTCGCCATCGGCGGCATGCTGCTCTTTCCAGCGGCCAACGACCTCCTGACGATGTTCGTCGCGCTCGAGGTCCTCTCGCTGCCGCTGTACTTGCTGTGTGGGCTCGCACGTCGCCGTCGCTTGCTCTCCCAGGAAGCGGCAATGAAGTACTTTCTGCTGGGCGCGTTTTCGTCCGCGTTCTTCCTCTTCGGCGTGGCACTGCTTTATGGCTTTGCGGGCACGGTCCAACTGCCCGGAATCGGGCAGGCGATCGAACAGCGTTCCGGCGACCTCATTCTCGCGCAGATCGGCCTGGGGATGCTGGCGGTCGGTCTGTTGTTCAAGGTCGGTGCCGTACCGTTCCACTCCTGGATCCCCGACGTCTACCAAGGCGCGCCGACGCCGATCACAGCGTTCATGGCGTCGGCGACCAAGATCGCGGCTTTCGGTGCGGCGCTGCGCGTGTTCTACGTCGCGGTGCCGGGGCTAAGCGTCGACTGGCGCCCCGTTCTGTGGGCGGTCGCGATTCTGACGATGCTCCTCGGCGCGGTTCTTGCGATCACGCAAACCGACGTCAAACGCATGCTGGCGTACTCGTCGGTGGCACACGCGGGCTTCATCCTCACCGGCGTGATCGCCGGGAACGACGCGGGGATCTCGTCGACCATCTTCTACCTGCTCGCTTACGGCTTCAGCACGCTCGGCGCGTTCGCGGTCGTGACCCTGGTGCGCGATTCGTCGGGAGCGGAGGTCACCGACCTGGCCCGGTGGGCCGGCCTCGGCCGCACATCAGCGCCCCTCGGCATCGTTTTCGCCCTGTTCCTGCTGTCGTTCGCCGGTATCCCGCTCACCAGCGGCTTCGTGAGCAAGTTCGCTGTCTTCCAGGCGGCGGCGTCCGGGGGAGCGGTCCCCCTCGTGGTCGTCGGCGTGATCAGCAGCGCGATCGCGGCGTTGTTCTACGTCCGTGTCATCGTCCTGATGTTCTTCGCGGACCCGCCAGAGGACGCTCCTGCTGTGGTGGTGACCAGCGCCCCGACGGTCTCGGCGGTCACCGTCGCCGGCGTGGTGACTGTCGCCTTGGGCGTCGTGCCTCAACCGGTGCTCGATCTCGCGGACAGGGCCGGCAGTTTCCTGACCTGATCGGAACTGGTGTGGCCGATCAGGCTTCGGTGACGACAGTGCCCTCCGGGAGTGGTCGGGTCATCGACCACAGCGTAATCGACTGACACTTCGACATCTTCCACTCGCCGTTCTCGACGACGTACTCGTCGACGTACTCGATCGAGCGAACGGTCTCGGTGTTCTCGATGAGGTTGACCTGGCGAAAGGCGAGTGTCCACTTACCGGAGGCCAGGTCGTCGCCGTGCAGTGTGATGTCGGGATGGAGTGCGTGGTGCATGTCGAGGATGACGTTCTTGCCGTCGACCTTCCGCAGCGCGATGTTGCGGAACACCTCGGCGATCGCGTCGGCGTCGTCGAACTTGCCGAGTGGGCCGTAGTCGATCTGCGCGCCGGTGCAGATGAAGCACGCGCGGAAAGTGTCGGCGTCCTTCGCGTCGCAGGCTCGCAGGTATCGGTGCTTGAGGGCCTTGATGGCCTCGATCCGCTCGAGGTCGGCGAGGCGCTGTTCGATCGTGCGTTCCGTCATGAGGCGGTCCTCTCGTTCCCTGTCCCGGGCAGGGGTCATGGCTGTCCGGGAAACGCGTTGGTCGGCGGCTGATAGCCGAGAATCTTCCTCCAGTTCGCTTCTCGCACGGCAGCTTCCGTGAGGGCTGTGACGCCGACCTCGCGGGTGTGTTCAGACTCGCTGCGCTCGATGACCGATCGCCACGCTGCCGCGGTGTCGGCTTCCACCTGTGCGGCCAGACGAGCCGCGGACGTCGGGTCGGTCACCGGGAACGGCATTGCGTAGCCGGCCTCGGGTGGTGGTACGTCGACGCCCGCGGCTGTGAGCGCGTCGATCGTCGCGTCGCGTCGGGCGCGGTGAGCCGCGGTGTTCGCGGCCACGAGGTCTGCCCGGCGCGGGCTCGCGAAGGCTGCCACCAGTCCGTACGCGAACGTCGCGGCGTACTCGGCGCGCAGCGCGTCGATCAGGGCCTGCTGTTCGGGGTCGGGGTTCGGACTGGTCACTACAGCAGCACCGCCTGCTGCGCCGCGCACGCCGCGCTGATCGAGCCGAGTAGCCCGGCGCGGTACCCGGACTGGGTCCGCGCGAGTCCCGCGGCCTCCTTCTGCGAGTCGGCGAGGTCGGTTCGCAGTTGCTCGATCGTCGGCGGTGACGTCATCGGTGTGGCGTCTGTCGAGGTGGTGGGCGGACCTGGGGTGCCGATCCGGGCGATTTCGGTATCGAGCGCTTGGGCGTGGGCAGCGCGTTCGGCTGCCACCGCGTCGAGCGCGCCGGCACGGTCGGGGAACCGCGCGATCGCGGCGGTCGCGGTCGCCGCGTCCCGCCGTGCACGTTCGGCTTGTGAGGCGAGTGCGGCGATCTCCGCCAGCAGGTCGGACTGTCCGGAGTTCGAGCAGCCGGTCGTCAGCGCCACCGCGGACGCGCCGAGCGCGGCGCTGCCGACGACTCGCAGCGCCGCGCGGCGCGAGAACGGATGGGTCAGCAAGAGCGTTCGCACGCGATCATGGTGCCAGGTGTTCGCCCGATTCCGGGTACCGAGCACGTCGCGTCGGAGCGCCGTCGGCGGCCCGATTGGACCGGCTGGTCACAGCCACGCTGAAACCGCGATACGCTGGAGTCTCCACAGTCCACCCTGTGGCACGTCGAGGCTTGCGTCGATTTGGTTCGTCCGAGCAGGTTCGGTCGCCACACGTAAGCCATGGCCACAACTGAAGCGAGGAGCGTCCCAGATGCCGGTGCCATCGAGGGAGAGGGTGATCGAGCTTCTCGCCGAACCCATCGAGCGTGAGGGCTACGACCTCGAGGACGTGACCATCACACTCACGGGTCGGCACAGTTCCGTCCGAGTCATGGTCGATCGCGACGCCGGCCTCGAACTTGACGAGGTGGCCCGGCTGAGCCACATGATCTCCGACGTATTCGACTCTGTATCGGATTTCGGGGAATCCCCGTACACACTCGAGGTGACGTCGCCGGGGATCGGCCGACCTTTGACGGAGGAACGTCACTGGCGTCGCGCGCGGGGACGCAAGGCGCTGGTAGAGCTCGAGACCGAGTCGGTGACGGGCCGTATCGGCCGACTCGCCGACGGTGCGGTGGACCTGGTCGTGACCGGCGGCCGCGGCCGATCCGGTTTGGCCGTGCGGCAAGTGGAACTGAAGGATGTCAAGAAAGCTGTTGTGCAGGTGGAGTTTTCGCGACCCGATGCGAGAGAGCTCGAACTGGCGGGTGGAATCCCGGAGGGTCGTCTCACACCTGCAGACGCGGACGCGTCGAACGAAGCAGAGGGGTCGGACAAGTGAATATCGACATCGCAGCGCTGCGCGCAATCGAAGCAGACAAGGGAATCTCCGCGGGGACGATCATTGCGGCGATCGAGACGGCCCTGCTGACGGCCTATCGGCACACCGAAGGTCACCAGCCGCATGCGCGGATCGACGTCGACACCAAGACCGGTGTCGTCCGCGTCCTGGCGCACGAGGTCGACGCCGACGGCAACCGCGTCGGTGAGGAGTGGGACGACACGCCAGAGGGATTCGGCCGAATCGCGGCCACGACCGCGCGTCAGGTGATCCTCCAGCGTCTGCGTGATGCCGAACACGAGCGCAACTTCGGCGAGTTCTCCACCCATGAGGGTGAGGTCGTCGGCGGTGTGATCCAGCGTGATACCCGGGCCAACGCGCGCGGCATGGTGGTGGTGCGGATCGGCAGCGAGAGCACCGGTGCGGAGGGGCTGATTCCGCCGGCCGAGCAGGTGCCGGGCGAGACCTACGAGCACGGCGACCGGATCAAGTGCTACGTCGTGGGTGTCTCCCGCGGTGTGCGGGGGCCGCAGATCACTCTCTCGCGTACTCACCCGAATCTCGTGCGCAAGCTTTTTGCTCTCGAAGTACCCGAGATCGAAGACGGCTCGGTCGATATCGTTGCGGTCGCCCGTGAGGCGGGCCATCGCTCGAAAATCGCGGTCTACTCCAAGGTTCCCGGTTTGAACGCGAAAGGCGCGTGCATCGGACCGATGGGCCAGCGCGTGCGCAATGTCATGAGCGAGCTGGCGGGGGAGAAAATCGACATCATCGACTACGACGAGGATCCGGCGAAGTTCGTCGGGAATGCGCTGTCGCCGTCGAAAGTGGTGTCGGTCACTGTCGTGGACGCGGAAGCTCGCGCGGCGCGTGTCGTGGTGCCGGACTTCCAGCTGTCGTTGGCGATCGGCAAGGAGGGGCAAAATGCACGCCTGGCTGCGCGGTTGACGGGGTGGCGGATCGACATCCGTAGCGACGCCGCGCCCGGTCCAGAGTCACAGGTCGGTCGCGAAACGACGGGCGCTTAGGAACGGGATGCGGGGTTCGCGGCGATCCAGCGGTAGAGTGGTCGATGGTTCAGCGTGAACTGTCTGCGTCGACACGTGCCCGCGCCGGCAAGCCGGTGCGGACCTGCATAGGTTGCAGGCAGAAAGGGCTGGCTGCCGACCTGCTCAGGGTTGTGGCGAGGGAGCGCGAGTCCGGTGGATTCGTCCTCACGCCCGATCCGAAGCGAAGGCTCCCCGGGCGAGGTGCGTGGTTGCACCGCGATCCACGGTGTCTGAGCGAGGCTGGTCGGCGCCGAGCATTCGGCAGAGCACTGCGGGTGTCCGGAAGTCTGGATTCCTCGGAACTCGACCAGTGGGTCGACGGAGCCGAGATTTCGACGTCGGTCACCCGAACCCCGTGAGAACGGGACAGTGATCACGCGTGACGCAGTACCACTCGAGACCTCTCGAGTTGCACCACACACTCGGGAACGACGAGCAGTACCTCAGAGAACAGGCACAAGCACTCATGAGCACACCGTGAAGCACCAGCGATGAACGTCCATCGGAGATAACCGAGGTCGTGCGGGCAGTAGTCGCTCGCTCGACCTCTCAGTAGAGGAGAGCAGTGGCAGGCAAGGCCCGCGTACACGAGTTGGCGAAAGAACTCGGTGTCACAAGTAAGGAACTACTCGCGAGGCTCAAGGAGCAGGGCGAGTTCGTGAAGTCGGCGTCCTCGACGGTCGAGGCGCCCGTCGCACGTCGTCTACGGGAGTCGTTCCCGTCCGCGAAAGCAAAGCCCGAAGGCAAGTCTGAGGCTTCCGGAGCTTCGGAGAGCGCCGAGAAGGGGCCGCGTACGGCTGCGAAGCCCAGTGCGCCAGTGTCCGGCGCGGCTGCGCCCAAACCCGGAGCCCCGCGCCCTGGGCCCAAGCCCGGCCCGGCCGCTCCGGCCGCTCCCGCGGCGGCAACCCCTCCGGCTCCGGCCGCTCCCAGCGCCCCGGCAGCTCAGCCCCCGCGCCCGGGGCCCACGCCGGGTCCCAAGCCTGCACCGCAGGCGCCCGCTGCGAACGCTCCCACGCCAGCGGCCCCGCGTCCCAAGCCGGGCGCTCCGCGACCCGGCCCGAAGCCGCCGCGCGTCGGTAACAATCCGTACACGTCGTCGGCTCCGCCCGAGCGTCCCGCTCCGCGTCCGGCGCCGGGAGCGCCGCGTCCCGGTGCGCCGCGTCCCGGTCCGCACGGGGGCGCGCCGCGTCCCGGTGCTCCGCGCCCGGGAGCAGGACCCGACGGCGGTCCGCGGCCGGCTCCCGGGCAGGGTGGGCCCCGGCCCAGCCCCGGCTCGATGCCCCCGCGCCCGAACCCGGGTGCCATGCCACAGCGTGCGGCTCGCCCGGCGCCGGGTTCGGCTCGGCCCGGACGGCCCGGCGCCCCGGGCGGACGTCCCGGTGGTGGCGGCGGCTATCGCGGTGGCGGTGGCGGTGGCGGTGCTCCCGCGGGTGCTCCCGGTGCGGGCGCACCGGGTGGATTCCGCGGTCGTCCCGGTGGTGGCGGCGGCGGGCGCGGCCGTGGTGGTGCCGCCGGTGCGTTCGGTCGTCCCGGTGGTGCGCCTCGTCGTGGTCGCAAGTCGAAGCGACAGAAGCGCCAGGAATACGATTCGATGCAGGCGCCCGCCGTCGGCGGCGTGCGGCTGCCTCGCGGCAACGGCGAGACCATCCGTCTCGCCCGCGGCGCGTCCCTGTCCGACTTCGCGGAGAAGATCGATGCGAACCCGTCGGCACTGGTCCAGGCGCTGTTCAACCTCGGTGAGATGGTCACGGCCACGCAGTCGGTGAATGACGAGACCCTCGAGCTGCTCGGCGGCGAGATGAACTACAACGTTCAGGTCGTCAGCCCGGAGGACGAGGACCGTGAACTCCTGGAGTCGTTCGACCTGACCTACGGTGAGGACGCTGGTAACGAGGAGGACCTCGAGTCGCGTCCGCCGGTGGTGACCGTCATGGGTCACGTCGACCACGGTAAGACCCGGCTGCTCGACACGATCCGCAAGGCCAACGTCCGAGAGGGCGAGGCCGGCGGCATCACGCAGCACATCGGTGCCTACCAGGTGCTGACCGAGCTCGACGGTGCCGAGCGTCTGGTCACCTTCATCGATACCCCCGGTCACGAGGCGTTCACCGCCATGCGTGCCCGCGGCGCCAAGGCGACGGACATCGCGATCCTCGTCGTCGCGGCCGACGACGGTGTCATGCCGCAGACGGTCGAGGCGATCAATCACGCCCAGGCGGCGGAGGTGCCGATCGTGGTCGCGGTCAACAAGATCGACAAGGAAGGTGCTGATCCTTCGAAGATCCGCGGTCAGCTGACCGAATACGGTCTCGTGGCCGAGGAGTACGGCGGCGAGACGATGTTCGTCGACATCTCTGCCAAGCAGGGCACCAACATCGACCATCTGCTCGAGGCGGTCCTGCTGACGGCGGACGCGGCGCTGGACTTGCGGGCCAACCCGGACATGGATGCCCAAGGTGTCGCCATCGAAGCGCACCTCGACCGTGGTCGCGGCCCGGTCGCTACCGTGCTCGTCCAGCGCGGCACCTTGCGGGTCGGTGACTCGATTGTCGCGGGCGATGCTTACGGACGTGTCCGCCGCATGGTCGACGAGCACGGCGAAGATGTCGAGGAGGCGCTGCCTTCACGTCCGGTCCAGGTCGTCGGTTTCACGTCGGTTCCCGGCGCTGGCGACAACCTGCTGGTGGTGGATGAGGACCGGATCGCTCGGCAGATCGCCGACCGGCGCAACGCGCGCAAGCGCAACGCGTTGGCGGCGCGCAGTCGCAAGCGGATCAGCCTCGAAGATCTCGATGCCGCGCTCAAGGAACACAACGAGCTCAACCTCATCCTCAAGGGCGACAACGCCGGTACGGTCGAAGCGCTCGAGGAGGCCCTCATGGGCATCGAGATCGACGACGAGGTGCAGTTGCGTGTGATCGACCGCGGTGTCGGCGGTATCACCGAGACCAACGTGAATCTGGCGTCCGCGTCCAACGCGATCATCATCGGCTTCAACGTCCGCGCCGAGGGCAAGGCGACGGAGCTGGCGAACCGCGAGGGTGTCGACATCCGCTACTACTCGGTCATTTACCAGGCGCTCGACGAGGTGGAGAAGGCCCTCAAGGGCATGCTCAAGCCGGTCTACGAGGAGGTATCTCTCGGCCAGGCAGAGATTCGTGCTCTGTTCCGTTCCTCGAAGGTCGGAAACATCGCCGGTTGCCTCGTGACGTCGGGGATCGTCCGCCGCAACGCGAAGGCCCGTTTGATTCGCGACAACGCGGTGATCGCGGAGACGATGACGATTTCGTCGCTCCGTCGTGAGAAGGATGACGTCACCGAGGTTCGCGAGGGCTACGAGTGCGGTTTGACCGTCACGTACTCCGACATCAAGGTCGGCGACGTGGTCGAGGCCTACGAGCTTCGCGAGAAGCCGCGCGACTAGTCGCACGCACTGCACGCGTCCCTCCCCCTGGCAGGTTCAGCCTCGGGGAGGGACGCTGCTCACCGGAAGGAGAGCTGGTGTATCTCGGGTCGCTCGAGATGGACATCCTGTTCGGCGACGTGCGCTCTCTGAAGGAGAAGCGGTCGCTGGTGCGGCCGGTCTTGACCGAGTTGCGAAGATACGGGGTGTCCGCTGCCGAGACCGGCGAGCACGACCGCTACCGGAGGACCCTGCTCGGCGTCGCGGTAGCAAGTTCGGGGGTGGGACATGTCAACGAGGTGCTCGATCATTGCGAGCGCCATGTCGCGGAGCGACCGGAACTGCAGCTACTTGCGGTTCGACGAAGAATTTTCGGTCCGGAGGATTGACGTCCGGGAGAGGAGACTGATTGCCATGGCGGATCCTGCACGCGCCCGCAGGCTGGCGAAGCGCATCAGCACGATCGTCGCGACGGCGATCGACCACGAGATCAAGGACCCGCGTCTGGCCCTCGTGACCATCACCGACGCGAAGGTCACGGCCGACCTGCACGACGCCACTGTCTACTACACCGTCATGGGTGTGGACCTCGATTCCGAGCCGGATCTGGCCGGCGCCGCCGCGGGCCTCGAGAAGGCCAAGGGGGTGCTCCGCTCGAAGGTCGGCGCCGGGACCGGTGTCCGCTTCACACCGACCCTCACGTTCGTCGCGGACACCGTGCCCGACACGGCGCGACACATGGAGGAATTGCTGGAGCGAGCGCGGGCTGCGGATGACGCGGTGGCGCGCGTCCGGAAGAACGCGAAGCCCGCGGGCGACGCAGACCCGTACAAGCAACCGGGACCTGCGGTCGACGACGAATCCCCTTCCGACGACTGACCGGGGCCGACGATGACTAACTGCCCGGACACCCTGACCTCCACGAGTGCCCCGCACGAGGTGCAGTTGCAGCAGACGGTCGATGTGCTGGACGGCGCTACCTCGGTGACGATCCTGTGCCACGTCCAACCCGATGCCGACACTATCGGTAGCGGCCTTGCTCTCGGAATCGTGTTCGCACGCAAGGGTGTTCCGGTGCAGGTTGCGTTCGCGTCGCCGGACAAGCTTCCGGTGTCGATGGAGGGGCTACCTGGAACGGAACTGCTGGTGCCCGCAGCCGCCGTCGCCGAGAAGGCGGACCTGCTCGTCACCGTTGACTGCGGCAGCGCAGGGCGTCTCGGTTCGCTCGCATCACGTCTCGACGGTGCCCGGCGATCGCTGGTGATCGACCACCACCGGTCGAACACTCGGTACGGCATGCTCAACCTGATCGACGACAGTGCGGAGTCGACGACCGCGGTGCTCGTCAAACTCTTCGATTTGTGGGGTGTGCCGATCGACGCCGACCTGGCGCACTGTCTCTATGCCGGACTGGTAACCGACACGGGATCGTTCCGTTGGGCTCAGGAGGGCACTCACACGCTCGCCGAGCGTCTGCTCAGCACCGGCATCGACGGGGCCGCCATTGCACGCAGTCTGCTCGACACCCACCCATTCGGATGGCTGCCGATGCTGGGTTCGGTGCTCAGTTCCGCGGTGCTCGCCCGGGACGCTGTCGGCGGGCGGGGACTCGTGCACGCCGTGATCCGGTGCTCCGACTGGGCGGGCCTTGGATCCGAGGAGGTCGAGAGCGTCATCGACATCGTGCGCACCACCGTCGAGGCCGAGGTCGCCGCTGTACTGAAGGAGTCCGCTCCAGGCTCGTGGTCCGTGTCGCTGCGATCGAAGGGCTCGGTCGACGTCGCTGCGGTTGCAGAGCGGTTGGGCGGCGGGGGTCATCGTTTCGCGGCAGGCTACACGGCGAGCGGTGCAGACGATTCCGTCATCGCCGCACTACGTGAGGCACTCGGCTGACTTGACCGCGACCACCGGCGATCATGTTCCGGAGGCGACCGATGTGAGCCAACGCCGCATCCTCCGGCCGGCCGGAATCTCGACGGGGCTTACCGTGTTCATGGTTTTGCGGATGATCGTCGGCACGGATCTCCAGATGCGACAGACGAAAGGGTAGGGGTGTGGCAGGCAAGCTGTTCGCGGTGAGCGACACGCACGTCGGACATCGGGGAAACCGACCGATTACCGAGGAGATCTTCCCGGAGTCGGCCGAGGACTGGTTGATCGTCGCGGGCGACGTCTCGGAGAAGACCGACGACATCCGCTGGGCACTGACGTTGCTGAAGAGTCGGTTCGCGAAGGTCGTGTGGGTCCCTGGCAACCATGAACTGTGGACCACGGCGAAGGATCCCGTGCAGATGCACGGCAGGGCGCGATACGACTACCTCGTCGACATGTGCCGTGAGATCGGGGTGCTGACCCCGGAAGACCCGTACCCGGTGTGGGAGGGCGAGGGCGGCCCGGCCACGATCGTGCCGATGTTCCTGCTGTACGACTACACGTTCCTGCCGAACGGTGCCACTGGCAAGGAGGACGGCCTGCGCATCGCGCGGGAGAGGAACGTCGTCGCCACCGACGAGTTCCTGCTGTCGTCGGAGCCGTACGCTACGCGGGACGCGTGGTGTCGCGCCCGCCTCGAACAGACCCGGAAGCGACTCGACGCGCTCGATCCTTCGGTACCGACTGTCCTGATCAATCATTTTCCGCTGGTGCGCCAGCCCACCGAGGTGCTCTACTACCCGGAGTTCGCGCTATGGTGCGGCACCGTCGAGACCGCAGACTGGCACACCCGCTACAACGCCCTGTGTTGCGTGTACGGCCACCTGCACATTCCGCGCACCACCTACTACGACGGGGTGCGCTTCGAGGAGGTCTCGCTCGGCTACCCACGGGAGTGGCAGCGACGCGGCCTTCCCGACAAACTCTTGCGCCAGATCCTTCCGGTACCCGAGTACGCGCCTGGCACTCTCAACAAGTTCGGTGGTCACTTCAAGATCACCGCCGAGCAGGAAGCGGAGTACGAGCGCATGCGCGCTGAGCGTTGACCGTTGCACCGGAGACACAGGGGAGTTGGATTGATCGAGCGGATACTGCCAGCCGGGGTCGCGTCGTCGGAGTTGTTCGACGACCCTCCGGGGCTGCGGCCACACCCGCAGGAGGAGTCCCTGATCGCCCGCGCGGTGGACAAGCGCCGCCGGGAGTTCATCGGAGCCCGTCACTGTGCCCGAGTTGCGATGGCCACCCTCGGGGTCGAGCCGGGCCCGATTCTCCGGGGCGACAAGGGTTCTCCCGTATGGCCGAAGGGAATCGTCGGGAGTCTGACGCATTGCGACGGCTACCGCGGGGCGGTGGTCGGCTATGCGATGCAGGTGCGTTCGGTCGGGATCGATGCCGAGCCGAACGCACCGTTGCCCGACGGAGTTCTCGATGCAGTCAGCCTGCAGGAGGAGCGAGAGTGGCTCGGCAGTGTCGATCCGACGGTGGTGCACTGGGACCGACTGCTGTTCTGCGCCAAGGAGGCGACGTACAAGGCATGGTTCCCGATGACGGGCCGCTGGCTCGGCTTCGAGGACGCGAACATCACGTTCACCGGCGGCACCGAGGGAACCGACCGGACTTCGGGCTCGTTCCGGTCGAAGCTACTGGTCCCCGGCGAGACCACCGACGGTGGCCCGCCCCTCGCGAGTTTCGCCGGCCGCTGGCTCGTCTCGGACGGGCTGATCGTCACCGCTATTTCGGTGAGCTGACCGGCGGCTGGCAGAATTGGACCACGTGCCCAAGTCTGAGAATCCGTCCTCCGGCCTTGTCGGCGCCGGTCTGCTGATCGTCGACAAGGATCCCGGGATGACCAGCCACGACGTGGTCTCCCGGTGCCGGAAGCTGCTGAAGACCCGCAAGGTCGGGCATGCGGGAACCCTCGACCCGATGGCGACCGGGGTGCTGATCCTCGGCGTGGAGCGGGCCACGAAGCTGCTTGGTCTGCTCGCGCTGACCACCAAGTCGTACAGTGCCACGATCCGGCTCGGGCAGGCCACGACGACAGACGACGCCGAGGGCGAGACCCTCTCGACGGCAGACGCGTCCGGGATCACCGGAGCACAGATCGCTGCCGAGATCGCCCGCCTCACCGGCGACATCGAGCAGATCCCGGCGACGGTCAGCGCGATCAAGGTCGACGGCAAGAGGGCGTATGCGATGGCTCGTGCCGGCGAGGACGTGAAACTGGCCGCGCGCCCGGTCACCGTCTCCCGGTTCGAAGTCCTCACGCGAAGCGATGTGCACGGCGTCGGTGAGAAATTCGTGGATCTGGACGTCGAGATCGACTGTTCGTCCGGCACCTACATTCGCGCCCTCGCACGCGACCTCGGCGCGGCCCTCGGTGTCGGCGGTCACCTGACCGCACTGCGGCGCACCGCGGTCGGACCCTTCACGCTCGAGCAGGCTCGCACCCTCGAACAGCTCTCGCACGATCCCGGTGTCAGCCTCGACATCGATCAAGCCGCGCAGACCGCCTTCCCACATCGTCAGATCAATGCCGACGAGGCTGAGTCGCTCAGCCACGGGCGCTGGCTCGAACCGATCGGCATGAAGGGCGTCTATGCGGCGATCGACCCGAATGGGCACACCATCGCGCTCGTCGAGGAAAGCGGCAAGCGAGCGGGCTCGGTGATGGTAGTGCGACCGGCGACGTTGCAGTGAGGGGTGCCCGGGTACTCGGCTAGATCCCGGGAATGAAGCCAGGGTAGACGAAGTGGCTCGGCCCACCGCCGGGTTGGCTGGACCCTATCGACCCCGGGTAATTGCCCGGTAGCTGGACCAACTTGTGGGGGTTGCCCTCGCGGTCGGCCTGCCAGCAATCCAGGAGCACCCCGTGGAAGCTGGTGCACACGATCCGGGTACTCGTCCCGAAGGGCGAGGTCAGCCGGTCTTCGTTGACGAACGGATTCCAGTACTCCAGATCGGTGGGGGTGAGGAAGCCGTCGTAGTCGAACGGTGAGACCGGGCTCGGGTAGGGCGGTGGCGTCGGCCATTCGTCCGCCGTTGCCACCCCAGCACCCGCGATCGACAAGGCGGCTGCTGCGGTGACTGCTGTGGCGAATCCGGCGAAGCGTCGAACGATTGTGCGCATGCGCTAGTACCTCGTCATCGTTGAGGAGCTGAGAAGTGCGGTGCGCACCGAGGTCAGACGAGCCAAATAGCTTGTGCGGCAGGGTTGCCGAGGTCGACGGTATCGGAGGCGGGATCGGCACCGAGCCGGATCGACACGGTGCCGGCGAAGTCGCGCCGCTCGACGACGGTGATCTCGGTGTCCAGCGCAATACCGACCGAGTCGAAGTAACGGAGCATCGCCGGATCGGCGTCGGAGATACGGGCGACCCGACCGGAGTCGCCGTCCTGAAAGTCGCTGAGCTGACGGGCAGGTGGGGTGGGCACGGAGCCGTCGGCCGCCGGAATCGGATCGCCGTGAGGGTCACGCTCGGGGAAGCCCAGCTTGACGTCCATACGGTTGATCATGCGCTCGGAGACCGCGTGCTCGAGCACCTCGGCCTCATCGTGGACCTCGTCCCAGCCGTAGCCGAGCTCGTTGACGAGAAACGTCTCGATCAGTCGGTGCCGACGGACCATGGACACCGCGGCGGCGCGACCGGTTTCCGTGAGCGCGATCGATCCGTAGCGAGCGTGATCGACAAGACCCTGGTCGGACAGCTTGCGGATCGCCTCGGAGACGGTGGATGCCGACACCCCGATCTTCTCGGACAGCAGCTTGGTCGAGACACGTTCACCCGACCACTCCTGGACCGTCCAGATCACCTTGAGGTAGTCCTGTGCCACCGAGGACAGGGTCTGCGGGTGGGATACCTCGCTCGGCGTGTGCGCGTCTGGATTCTGAGTGGCCACGCCTACGAGCTTAGGCAACAGTCCATCGGGATACACGTCAACTCCCTCTGTCCCGGACGTGACCGGTCTCCGCAGTGGCCACTAGGCTGCCACCTGTGCAGAGATGGCGAGGTCTGGACGATGTGCCAGCAGACTGGGGGCGTTGCGTCCTTACGATCGGCGTTTTCGACGGCGTGCACCGAGGACATGCGCAGTTGATTTCACGGGCGGTCGACGCCGCGGAAGAGCGTGGAATGTCCAGTGTCCTGATGACATTCGATCCGCACCCGGCGGAGGTGGTGCGTCCCGGCAGTCACCCCGCACAGTTGACGACCTTGCCGCGGCGTGCCGAGCTGGTCGAGGCGCTGGGCGCCGACGTGTTCTTCGTAATGCCGTTCACGCCCGAGTTCATGAAGCTCTCCCCGGAACGTTACGTACACGAGATCCTGGTTGAGCGCCTCCACGTCGCGGAGGTAGTAGTCGGCGAGAATTTCACCTTCGGACGCAAGGCGGCCGGCGACATCGACGTCTTGCGGGAAATGGGTGCCCGGTTCGGGTTCGCTGTCGACGGCGTCAGCCTGCTCGCCGAGCATGCGGTGACTTTTTCGTCGACATACATCCGCTCGTGTGTGGATGCGGGGGACGTCGCGGCGGCTTCGGAGGCGCTCGGCCGGCCGCATCGCGTCGAGGGTGTCGTAGTGCACGGTGACGGCCGGGGCCGGGGGTTGGGCTTTCCTACTGCGAACATCGTGCCGCCGATGTACGCAGCGATTCCCGCGGACGGTGTGTACGCGACGTGGTTCACCGTGCTGGGCTCCGGCCCGGTGGAGGGCACGGTCGAGCCCGGGCGCCGCTACAAGGCCGCCGTGTCCGTCGGCTCCAACCCGACGTTCTCCGGCCGCGCTCGTACCGTCGAGGCGTTCGTACTCGACCACGAAGCCGACCTGTACGGCCAGCATGTCGCGGTCGACTTCGTCGAGCGGGTGCGGGGCATGGAAAAGTTCGATTCCGTCGACGCGCTCGTCGAGGAAATGGGCCGTGACGCGGAGAAGGCGCGAAAGATCCTCACCGAGGCAGCGCCGAACTGACGACACCGACGCAACGCCGAACTGACGACACCGAGGCAACGCCGAACTGACGACACCGACGCAACGCCGAACTAACGACACCGAGGCAACGCCGGACTGACAGCGCCGGCCTGAACGGTGTGATGCACCTGGTAGCATCGTCGGCTGGTGCGTGCTGCGGTTCGCGGCGGCCGCACCCGTCGGGTCCGGTCGTCACCGGTGACCGATTTCCACGCGCGCGGACGTCAGTAACAGGAGTGCATCAAGTGGCATTGACCACCGAGCAGAAGAAGCAGATCCTCGGCGAGTACGGACTGCACGAGACCGACACCGGTTCGCCGGAGGCGCAGGTGGCTCTGCTCACCAAGCGCATCGTCGATCTCACCGAGCACCTGAAGACGCACAAGCACGACCATCACTCCCGCCGCGGCCTACTGCTGCTGGTCGGACGTCGTCGTCGTCTGCTCAAGTACGTTCAGAAGGTCGACATCAACCGCTACCGCTCGCTGATCCAGCGTCTCGGCTTGCGTCGATAAGGCGGGCGACATACGACAGTCCCGTCGAAGCCGTGGCACGGCGCGTCACTTCGCCGTACCCGGTCACACCCATAGCCAGCGAGGCTTGTATCCAGCATGCATGTGTTGATGCTTAGACTGGCCTCGTTGGCTATCGGTACTTGCACCACCACCACCGCCGCCCCGCGCTCGCAGCCGTGGCGTCGGTCTTCGGTAGTGGCCCTCCGGATGTCGATCCGGCCGGCTTCGATCGACGGCCGCCTCCGCGATGTGATGCGTGCGCAGCCGTGACCAGGACAGTCACGGTGCCCGTGCGGACCGGCAAAGACGAGAGGGAAGAGAAGAAAAGCAGATGACAGACAATTCCGCAATCGAGGTCGAAGAAGGCGTGTTCGAATCCGTCGCCGTCATCGACAACGGAAGCTACGGCACGCGCACCATTCGTTTCGAAACGGGACGTCTCGCGCAGCAGGCCGCCGGCTCCGTGGCCGCATACCTCGATGAAGAGACCATGCTGCTGTCGGCCACCACGGCCAGCAAGCAGCCCAAGGAGCACTTCGACTTCTTCCCGCTGACGGTTGATGTCGAAGAGCGCATGTACGCGGCGGGCCGGATCCCCGGCTCGTTCTTCCGCCGTGAGGGACGCCCCTCGACCGACGCGATCCTCACCTGCCGCCTGATCGACCGTCCGCTGCGTCCGTCGTTCGTCGACGGCCTGCGCAACGAGATTCAGGTTGTCGTGACCGTCCTGAGCCTTGACCCCAAGGATCTGTACGACGTCGTCGCGATCAACGCTGCGTCCGCGTCCACCCAGATCGCGGGCCTGCCATTCTCCGGTCCGGTCGGTGGCGTGCGCGTCGCGCTGATCACGTCGGAGGAGAACGCGAGCGGTCAGTGGGTCGCGTTTCCCACTACCGAGCAGCTCGAGAACGCCGTGTTCGACATGGTTGTCGCCGGCCGCATCGTCTCCGGCTCGGGTGACAGCGCCGACGTCGCGATCATGATGGTCGAGGCCGAGGCCACCGAGAACGTGATCGGCCTGATCGACGGCGGCGCGCAAGCGCCGACCGAGGCGATCGTGGCCGAGGGCCTCGAGGCTGCCAAGCCGTTCATCGCCCGCCTGTGCGAGGCACAGCAGGCGCTGGCCGAGAAGGCCGCCAAGCCGACCGCTGACTACCCGCTGTTCCCGGCCTACCAGGACGATGTCTACGCAGCCGTCGAGAACGCGGCGTCGGCCGCGCTGTCCGAGGCCCTCTCCATCGCGGGCAAGCAGGAGCGCGACGACAAGACCGACGAAGTCAAGGTCGACGTCCTCGAGCAGGTCGGCCCGCAGTTCGAGGGCCGCGAGAAGGAGATCGGCGCGGCATTCCGATCACTGACGAAAAAGCTTGTGCGCCAGCGTATCCTGCGGGACCAGTTCCGCATCGACGGCCGTGGCATCACCGATATCCGGTCGCTGTCGGCCGAGGTCGCCGTGATCCCGCGTGCGCACGGATCCGCCCTGTTCGAGCGCGGCGAGACCCAGATCATGGGTGTCACCACCCTGGACATGGTCAAGATGGCGCAGCAGATCGACTCGCTGGGTCCGGAGACCAGCAAGCGCTACATGCACCACTACAACTTCCCGCCTTACTCGACCGGAGAGACCGGTCGCGTCGGCTCGCCGAAGCGACGTGAGATCGGCCACGGCGCACTCGCCGAGCGCGCTCTCGTGCCGGTTCTCCCGAGCCAGGAGGAGTTCCCGTACGCGATCCGCCAGGTTTCGGAGGCGTTGGGTTCCAACGGTTCCACCTCGATGGGTTCGGTGTGCGCCTCGACCCTGTCGCTGCTGAACGCCGGTGTTCCGCTCAAGGCTCCGGTCGCCGGAATCGCGATGGGCCTGGTCTCCGACGAGGTCGACGGCGAGACCCGCTACGTTGCTCTCACGGACATCCTCGGCGCCGAGGACGCCTTCGGCGACATGGACTTCAAGGTCGCCGGCACCAAGGACTTCGTCACGGCCCTGCAGCTCGACACCAAGCTCGACGGTATCCCGTCGCAGGTCCTCGCCGGCGCGCTGAGCCAGGCGCACGACGCCCGCACCACGATCCTCGAGGTCATGGCCGAAGCGATCGCTACTCCGGACGAGATGAGCCCGTACGCGCCGCGGATCACGACCATCAAGGTCCCCGTGGACAAGATCGGCGAGGTCATCGGGCCCAAGGGCAAGATGATCAATTCGATCACCGAGGAGACGGGCGCCAACATCTCCATCGAGGACGACGGCACCGTCTACGTCGGTGCCGCCGACGGCCCGTCCGCGCAGGCCGCGATCGACAAGATCAACGCCATCGCCAACCCGCAGCTGCCCAAGGTGGGCGAGCGTTTCCTCGGGACGGTCGTCAAGACCACCGCCTTCGGTGCGTTCGTCTCGCTGCTCCCGGGCCGCGACGGACTGGTACACATCTCCAAGCTGGGCAACGGCAAGCGCATCGCGAAGGTTGAGGACGTCGTCAACGTCGGCACCAAGATCCGCGTCGAGATCGCCGACATCGACAACCGCGGCAAGATCTCGCTGATCCCGGTGGAGGAGGACGCGGCCGAGGCTTCGGACGTTTCCGGTAGCTCGGGGCCCGCAGCCGAGTAGCCCCGCGCAGCGGCATGTGACCCCGGCCCTGCGCGGTTCGTCCGCGTGGGGCCGGAGTCCTGTCTCCGGTGTATCGTTGTTCGACGTTCATCACTCCTCCAGGGTTCATCCGGGACGAAGCTGGGGCATCTCCGGCCGCGAGACTTCCGGACGTGACACTTCCGGACGCAAGGAAACACGCACCGCCACATGGCTCAATCCCTCCGCGACAAGCCCCAACGCGGCTCCGCACTCGATAACCACCTGCGCACCGGTGTCCAGCGCACGACACTTCCTGGTGGTCTCCGCGTCGTGACCGAACACCTGCCCGGTGTGCGCTCGGCATCGGTCGGCATCTGGGTGGGGGTCGGCTCCCGCGACGAGCAGCCCACAGTCGCCGGTGCCGCGCACTTCCTCGAGCACCTGCTGTTCAAGTCCACCCCGACGCGGTCGGCCGTCGACATCGCGCAGATGATGGACGGCGTCGGCGGCGAGCTCAACGCCTTCACCGCGAAGGAACACACGTGCTTCTACGCGCATGTGCTCGACGACGACCTACCGCTCGCGATGGATCTGATCGGCGACGTGGTGCTGCGGGGGCGGTGCCGCTCCGTCGACGTCGACGTCGAACGGCAGGTGGTGCTCGAGGAGATCTCGATGCGCGACGACGACCCGGAGGACCTGCTCGGCGACACGTTCTCGACCGCGCTCTTCGGTGACCATCCGGTCGGACGACCGGTGATCGGCAGCGCCCATTCGATCGAGTCGATGACCCGGACCCAGCTGCACTCGTTCCACGTGCGGCGCTATACACCCGATCGCATGGTGGTCGCGGTCGCCGGCAACGTCGAACACGAGCACACGGTGGAACTGGTGCGACGGGTGTTCGCCGGACACCTCGACCGGGATGCGCCGTCCGCACCCCGGCGGGAGGGTGCGATCCGATTGCGAACGGCGCCGACGTTGAGCCTGACGAAGCGGGACGTCGAGCAGGCCCACCTGACAATGGGAGTTCGAGCCTTCGGTCGCCACGAGGGGCACCGCTGGCCGCTGTCGGTTCTCAACGTCGCGGTGGGTGGCGGCCTGAGTTCCCGTCTGTTCCAAGAGATCCGGGAGGAACGCGGGCTGGCGTACTCGGTCTACTCGGGTGTGGACACATTCGCCGACACGGGTGCGTTCTTCGTGTATGCCGGGTGCCAGCCGGAGAACCTCGGCGACGTCACGACTTTGATTCGCGAGGTCCTTGCTAGCGTCGCTTCCAACGGGATCACCGATGCCGAATGCGCCCGTGCGAAAGGGTCGTTGCGCGGGTCGCTCGTGCTGGGGCTCGAGGACTCGGGGTCGCGGATGAATCGGATCGGCCGTAGCGAACTGAACTACGGTAATCACCAATCGGTTTCGGAGACCCTGGCTCGGATCGACGAGGTCACGACCGACGACGTGCGGGAGGTCGCCCGGGTGCTACTGCAACGGCCGTTCGGGGCCTCAGTGGTGGGACCGTACCGGGGTATGCGGGATCTGCCCGCTTCGGTTCGGGGGATCGTTCCCTAGCGACCGCTGCCGCGGGACGTCATTGCCGGTACATCGCGACCCGGACGACGTCTGTGGGATCGACCAGATGGCCGTGGTCGTCGTCGCCGACATCGATCCGTACCCAGTGGATCTGGCCGTTGAATGCGTTGTCGCCGCGCGGATAGTCCGGGGTGACGGTCGACTGGCTATCGCGCCCGACGTCGGTGTACTCGTAGCCGAACCCGAGCGGTTCGGTCCGCTCGATCCTGCCCGAGCCCACCGCCGCGCCGTCGACGAGCAGGGTCACGTCACCGCCCTTGCCCAGGCCGCCACCGTCGTAGTCGAACTCGACCCGCAGCTGCCGGGCTCCGGGTGGTACCGGCTGGTCGCCGCGAATGTGCGTGCGGTCAATACCGAAGAGGTTGTAGCAGAACGTGACCCGACCTTCCTTCAGGTAGAAGGCCCAGCCCCCGGCGTGCCCGCCGAGGCTGAGGATCACCCCGCTGGCCCCGGCGGTCAGATCGCTGGGGATGTCGACCTGTGCGGTCAGTGACCAGGATCGGTTGCGCCAGTTCACGATGTGCATCTCGAGCAGCCCGCCCATACCGGGTAGCAGGACCTGCCGGTTGCCGGGAACCAGGCGGGGCTTGCCGGAGATCCCCGGCAGGACTCGCTCGAACACCCGGTCGTCGAGCGGGAGGACGTTGTTGCGGGCCGCCTCGATCAGGAACAGCCGCTGGAGTTCGTGCAGCCGGTCGGGGTGTTCCTTCGACAGGTCGTCGGACTGAGTCCAGTCGGATGTGCAGTCGTACAACTCCCACACGTCGTCGTCGAACGCGACACCGGCGGCGCCGACGGTCTGCCACGGTGTCCGGTGCTTGGTAACCGCGCACCACCCCTTGTGGTAGATCCCGCGGTTGCCGAACATCTCGAAGTACTGGGTGACGTGGCGGTCGGGTGCGTCGGCACCGTCGAATGTGTAGCTCATGTCGACGCCGTCGAACGGGTCCTGCCGCACACCCTTGACCGTCGTCGGTGCAGGTATGTGCGCCGCCATGAGCACGGTGGGAACGATGTCGATGACGTGGTGGAACTGGTGCCGTAGCTCGCCACGAGCGGTGAACCCGTGCGGCCAGTGGACAATCGTCCCGTTGCGGGTTCCGCCCCAATGGGACGCAATCTGTTTGGTCCATTGGTAGGGAGTGTCCATCGCATGCGCCCACCCGACCGCGTAGTGCGGCGACGACTCGGGTCCGCCGAGCTTGTCGAGCTGGCTGGCCAAGAATTCCGGAGTCTCGATCTCGGGCATGCCGTTGAGATTGATCAACTCATTGAACGTACCCTGCAGCGTTCCCTCCGCCGAGGCGCCGTTGTCACCGATGATGTAGTAGACGAGAGTGTCGTCCAATGCTCCGAGTTCCGCGACGGCGTCGACCACCCTGCCGACCTGATGGTCAGTGTGCGCGAGGAACCCCGCGTAGTTCTCCATTTGTCGACGCAGGACGGGCAGCAGTGCCTCATCCATATCCTCCCAGGCCGGAATGGCCTCGTGCCGTCGGGTGAGTTCGGCATCCTCCGGAATCACTCCGAGTTGCTTCTGCCGCTCGAATATCCTCTCCCGCAGGGCGTCCCACCCGTCGTCGAAGAGACCCCGGTACCTGTCGGCCCACTCCCTCGGTACGTGGTGCGGCGCATGTGTGGCACCCGGCGCGAAGTACAGGAAGAACGGCTTGTCGGGCGTGAGTGCCTTCTGCTGTCGCACCCACGCGATCGCCCTGTCGGCCAGGTCCTCGGTGAGGTGATAGCCCTCCTCCGGAGTGCCCCACGGTTCGACGCGACGGGTGCCCTCGTGCAGCGTCGGATACCACTGATCGGTCTCTCCGCCGACGAAGCCGTAGAAATACTCGAAGCCGTTGCCGGGCGCGGGCCAGTTGTCGAAGGGGCCCACCGGACTGGTCTGCCAGATCGGGACCTCATGACACTTCCCGACGTGTGCGGTCGCGTAGCCGTTGAGGGTGAGGATCTCGGCCAGCGGCGAGCACGTGTCGGGGCGCACCGAGGTGTACCCGGGCGACGAGGTAGCCAGCTCGGTGATGCCGCCCATGCCTACACGATGATGGTTGCGCCCGGTCAACAGCGCCGCCCGGGTGGGGGAGCACAGCGCGGTGGTGTGGAACCGGGTGTACTTCAGGCCACCGCCGGCCAGTCGTTCCGCCGCCGGTGTCTCGACGGGGCCGCCGAACGCGCTCGACGCGCCGAAGCCGACGTCGTCGAGCAGGACGATGAGGATGTTGGGGGCGCCTGCGGGCGGACGCAGCGGACGGATCGGAGGATACGTCGCGTCGGGGTCCTTGGCGTCGTACAGGATCGTGCCGGAATAAACGTCGGGTGGTATCGGCAGGATCTGCCTCCCGGTGTCGATGCGGTACCTCTCGCCTTCCGAGCCCATCGGGACATCCATGGCGGACGACCTCCCTCGAGACGTGCGTACCAGTCGCGCCCGGCGTGAGCGAGTGCGCATCTGGCTTGACGGTACGTTCCGGCCGCTGTTCTTCGCAGCGGAATCTCAGCCGCGCCTTGATCGGTGCAGGAGTAGCCTGGAACGTACGGTCGGGCTTGTGAAACGGCAGGTCCCGAGCCGGGTAAGGCTGCTGAGGCGGTGTCGAGAACTGTTGGCCGGTAACCGTTTAGCGGCACCCATTATCTCCTGGACAGTCGCAACCGAACGAGGTGCGAAATGAACGAACTGGCGGAATGGGACATCGTGACCGGGGTCGGGATCACAGCGCTCGCAGTGGCCGCAGGCAGGGCGATCGAGACCGACCGTGATGACGGACTGGTCTCGGATCCATATGCGGAAGCGTTCGTGGAGGCCGCGGCACCGCCGAGGCCGATGCCGACCCGACTCGAGGCCGTCGACGAAATCGAGATGTCATGGGGTTGGCTGGCTGACTACATCGGTGTGAGATCCCGGTACTTCGATGACTACTTCGCCGAAGCGAGTCGGGCCGGGATCGACCAGATAGTGCTGCTCGCCGCGGGTCTCGACGTGCGCGCGTACCGGCTGGACTGGCCGACGGGGACGACCGTCTACGAACTCGACGCACCTAAGGTCTTGGCGTTCAAGGACGACGTGCTGGCCGTCGAGAAGGCCGGGCTCCGTGCGGATCGTCGGGCGTTGGCAGTGGACCTTCGCGAGGACTGGGCGGTTCCGCTGCAGAACAAGGGCTTCGATCGTTCGAGGCCTTCCGCGTGGCTGGCAGAGGGGTTGCTTCCTTTCCTCCCGAACGCCGCGAAGGAGCGACTGGTCCGGTTCGTGACGGACCTGTCTGCACCGGGCAGTCGCCTCGAGATCGAGCATGTCGACGACGTCCAGGCCATGTTGCAGGAGGATCAGTTCCAGCAGCTGAGTGAGCGTTTCGGCATCGACATGGCGGCTCTGTGGCCCGAGGAGGACGACTTCCACCCAGCTGAATGGCTGACGGACCACGGCTGGGACGTCGAGATCGCCCACTCGAGGGAGGTGGCCGAGCGATTTGGGCGCACTCTCCAGAACCCAAGCGGTGACCCGTCGCGGTCGAGTGTGTTCATTACCGCCGTCCGCCAGTGACGCCGACCGTCGGATACGGGCGGTCGAGTTACGCACCGTAGGCTTACGTCGAGAACTGGCAGGGATGCAGGGATTTCGGACGGAGCAGGTACGTGACTTCAGCAGCACCCATCAGGGTCGGTGTTCTGGGCGCGAAGGGCAAGGTCGGTCGCGCGATGTGCGAGGCCGTCGAGAAGGCTGACGACCTCGAACTGGTGGTCGGCGTCGACCAAGACGATCGGATCGAGGACTTCGTCGACGAGCGGACACAGGTCGTCATCGACTTCACTCACCCCGACGTGGTGATGGACAACCTCCACTTCCTGATCTCACATGGCATCCATGCCGTCGTGGGGACCACCGGGTTCGACGACGCCCGACTCGCGCAGGTGCAGTCCTGGCTGGATGCGAACCCGGGTGTCGGCGTGTTGATCGCGCCGAACTTCGCGATCGGAGCCGTGCTGTCCATGCGTTTCGCGGCGGCCGCGGCCCGCTTCTTCGATTCGGTCGAGGTCATCGAGTTGCACCACCCCAACAAGGCCGACGCGCCGTCGGGCACCGCGTACCGGACCGCGGCGCTCATCGCCGAGGCACGGGAGAAGGCCGGTCGCGGACCGAGTCCCGACGCGACGACCACCGAACTCGAGGGCGCGCGTGGTGCGGACGTGAGCGGGGTACGGGTGCACTCGGTGCGACTGGCCGGCCTCGTTGCACATCAGGAGGTGCTCCTGGGTACACAGGGCGAGACACTGACCATCCGGCACGACTCGATCGACCGGAACTCGTTCGCCCCCGGCGTCCTGCTCGGCGTGCGTGAGATCGCTCAGCGCCCGGGGCTGACCGTCGGGATCGACCCCTTGCTGGACCTGTGAAGAACCCGTCCACCCGCGTCGTCGCCACGATCGCGGCGCTCGTCGCCGTTCTCGCGTTCTACTTCGTGCTCCTCGGCCAGCGGGGCGTCTCGCTGATCCAGGACGGCCGGGCCGTTCCGGTCGGGCTCGGCCTCGCGGTCCTGGTGCTGCCGTTGCTCGGTGTGTGGATGGTCGTGGCGACCATCAGGTCCGGCCTGGCGCACCAGCACCTCGCCCGCCGGATCCATTACGAGGGGCTCGAGCTGGACGTCTCGGACCTGCCGCGCCGGCCCTCGGGCCGTATCGATCGCGATGCTGCCGATGCGCTATTCGCGCAGGTCAAGCAGGAGTGGGAGGAAGATCCCGACAACTGGCGCAATTCCTATCGGCTGGCAAGAGCCTATGACTACGCTGGTGACCGCGGCAGGGCCCGCGAGACGATGCGGCGCGCCGTTGCGCTCGAGAAGCTGGAGCGGGAGGGCTGATCGAATGGTCGACGAGTCGCCGGAGAAGACCGAGAAGACGCTTCTGGTGGTCCACCACACGTCGTCTCCGGCGACCCGCGAACTGCTCGAAGCGGTACTGGCGGGCGCACGAGATCCCGAGATCACTGGCGTCGTAGTGCGTTCCGTGCCCGCATTGCACGCGACGCCGGTCGATGTGCTGAGCGCTGACGGCTACATCTTCGGGACGTCCGCGAACTTCGGGTACATGTCCGGGGCGCTCAAGCACTTCTTCGACACCGTCTACTATCCGTGCCTCGATGCCGTTGCCGGTAGGCCGTACGGATTGTGGGTGCACGGCAACAACGACACCGCGGGCGCGGCGAAGTCGGTCCAGAAGATCACGGTCGGATTGGAGCTGGCGCAGTCGGCGCAGATAGTCGAGGTCATCGGCCCGATCGATGCGGCGGACCGAGAGAGCTGCTACGAGCTCGGAGCCACGATCGCCGTCACCGTCGCCGGCGACCTCTGACGAGGGGCAAGTATCGAGCGGCTACTTGCCGTCGACGAACTTGGTCAACCCCTGGCTGGCGGTGTCGAGCGCCATGTTCCGCGCCTTCTTCAGCATGAAGCCTGGCAGCGGGATCTTCGGGTCGATGGTCAGTTCGAACTTGACGAGCGTGCCGTCGCCCTTGGGGGTGAGGGTGTACGAGCCTTGCTGGCTGTTCTGCTGTGTGCTCTCGACCAGCGTCCACGACATGTGGGTGTCGCCGTCCCACGTGTAGTCGACGACCTGTTCGTCGTTGATCCCCAGGACCGACACATTCATCCGGACGCGATTCGCGCGACCGTCCGGATGGGCGCTCTCGACGACGACTTTCTTGTGAGCCGACGACCATTCGGGAAGGCGGTCCACGGCGGCGATGGCCGCCATGACATCGGCCGGCGCGGCCTTTACCTCGAACTCCTTTGCCCCGGAAACTGCCATTTCCACTCCTCTGCCTGGCGAACGTCGGTGAAGATGCAATTAGAACACTTCAGGCGTGCGGGTTCCGGCAGGTGAACGGAAGGGGCATCAGGAGTCGTCGGGGTCGGGACGGTCGCGGCGCAACTCATCGTGCAGGGCGCCCTGAACCGCCTGCGAGACCCACGAGTTGAGCGACATCCCGTCGCGCAGGGCGGCCTCCTCGGCGCGTGCCTTGATCTGGTCGACCAGTCGCAACGTCACGCGACTGATGTCGCCGGTGACGTCTTCGAGCGTGCGGTAGGGGTCTCTGCCGTCGTTCGAGGTCGACGCGGTGTGCGAGTTCGACGGAGACTCGTCGGAAGAGGCTGGGCGCCGGGTCGTCTCGACGCTGACCTCGGTGTCGTCGAACCGCACGTGCAGGGTGCGGTCGCCCAGTTCCTCGGATGCCTCGCGGGCCAGGTCGGACAGCGCCGACACCAGCATGAGCTGTGCCGACCGCTCGACCGCACCCCCGAGGGCTTCGGCGATGCGCTGGGTGTCCGGGTCACCGAGGGCTGCTGCGGCCGCGATGTCGTCGCGCAATCTGGTGGTGTACTCCGTGAGATCCATGACGTCAGTGTGACGTCATTGTGGCGTCACCGCAAGGGGTGGTGACGTCAGTGTTGATGTCACAAATGTGGGTAGTTGTCGATCTCGCGAAGTTTTGGTCGCCCCAAGGATGCAGGGAGCGAGCGTCGATCAGGCAGCGACGATATTGTGCGCACCGGTGGTGCGAGGCGAGATCGGGAGGAATCACCGTGCGAAATGCGGCATCTCTGAAGGTTCAACTTATCGCGAAGACGGAGTTCGTCTCGCCGGCTGACGTCCCGTGGCAGACCGACGCGGACGGTGGCGAAGCACTCGCCGAGTTCTCCGGTCGGGCCTGCTACCAGAGTTGGTCCAAGCCGAATCCGCGCACCGCGACCAATGCCGGATACCTGCGGCATCTATTGGAAGTGGGTCACCTATCGGTGCTCGAGCACGCAAGTGTCAGTTTCTATATCACCGGAATCTCGCGCTCCTGCACGCACGAGCTGATCCGGCACCGGCACTTCTCGTACTCGCAGTTGTCACAGAGGTTCGTGCGTGAGACCGATGCCAACTTCGTCATCCCCCCGGCGATCGCCGGTGACGAGCAACTCGAGGCGCTGTTCGAGAAGGCTGCCGACGCGAGCCGCGAGGCGTACGCGGAGTTGCTGGCTGCGCTCGAGGCGAAGCTCGCCGACGTGCCGAACGGACCGATCCGGAACAAGCAGGCCCGCCAGGCCGCTCGCTCGGTGCTGCCCAACGCCACCGAGACCCGCGTCGTAGTTACCGGCAACTACCGCGCTTGGCGTCACTTCATCGAAATGCGCGCCAGCGAGCATGCCGACGTCGAGATCCGCCGGGTCGCCGTCGAATGCCTTCGGCAGTTGCAGCGCTGCGCCCCGAATGTGTTCGGAGACTTCGAAATCGCGGTACTGCCGGACGGTTCGGAGATCGCCACGAGCGAGTTCGATAGGGTCGGCTGACTGCGGCGACACTCGAGGGGTGCCGTCGGTTCAAGTCTGCGTCGGCGACCGGGTAGCCTTCTGACCATGACTTACGGTGATTCAGCTGGTTCCGTCGAGCGTCCGTTCGGCACCGTCCTCACAGCCATGGTGACCCCATTCACCAAGGACGGGAAGCTGGATCTGGACGCCGGCGTGGAGTTGGCTGCCCACCTCGTCGACAACGGCTGTGACGGATTGGTGTTGGCCGGTACCACGGGCGAATCGCCCACCACGACCGAGAACGAGAAGCTCGAGTTGTTGCGTGCGGTCGTGGACACCGTCGGTGACCGCGCCCGGATCGTCGCAGGAGCCGGCAGCAACGACACAGCACACAGTATCGAGCTCGCGCGGGATGCCGCGCGGGCCGGCGCCCACGGGCTACTCGTCGTGACGCCCTACTACTCGCGCCCGCCGCAGGCGGGCCTGTACGCGCACTTCACTGCGGTCGCCGACGCCACCGATCTGCCGGTGATGCTCTACGACATTCCGCCCCGCTCCGTGGTCCCCATCGAGACCGAGACCATCCGCGCTCTCGCTGACCACCCACGCATCCTCGCGGTCAAGGACGCCAAGGGCGACCTCAACGCGGGCGCCGAGCTGATCGGCACCACCGACCTCGACTTCTTCTCGGGTGACGACCCACTCAACCTGCCGTGGCTGTCCGTCGGCGCGGTCGGCTTCGTCAGCGTCATCGGCCATCTGGTGCCGCAGCGTCTGCGTGCGCTGCATACCGCGTTCATGGAGGGCGACCTCGCGACGGCGCGTGAGATCAACCTGAGCCTCGTACCGGTGAACCGGTCCGTGGCCCGACTCGGCGGCGTGAGTGCTTCGAAGGCCGGACTGCGACTCATGGGCATCGACGTCGGCGACCCCCGACTGCCCCAGGTTGCCCCCACCACAGAGCAGATCGACATCCTGGCGGCGGACCTGCACGCCGCGGGGGTGCTCGCATGACCCGTCCGACCCGTCGTCGTAGCGCTTTCCGTCAAGCCGGCCCGCCGACCACCGCAGCCGAACGCGCCCAACCATCCGAGTCGGCTGCCCCCGCGGTCGAGCGCAGCGAGAACCCCGCGACGCGGCGGGGGTCGGCCGTGAAGACAGGCGGCAAGAGGCCGCAGTCCCGCCGGTCGGGGAGCGCCAAGGCGCGGCCGGCTCGAGCCGGCGGTGCCAATGCGCCGTCCGTTCCGGCCGCCGGTGCCAATGCGGCGTCCGTTCGGGCCGCCGGTGACCCGACCGATCGTCTCGGCCTGCCGCCCAAGGCACCCGCGAAGGGCCTGCGGGTGGTGGCGCTCGGTGGCATCGGTGAGATCGGTCGAAACATGACCGTCTTCGAGCACCAGGGCCGACTGCTCATCGTCGACTGCGGCGTGCTGTTCCCGGAGGACCAGCAGCCCGGCGTCGACCTGATCCTTCCCGACTTCCGGTACATCGAAGATCGGATGGACGACGTCGAGGCGATCATCCTCACGCACGGCCACGAGGATCACATCGGCGCCGTGCCGTTCCTGCTGCGACTGCGACCCGACATCCCGGTCGTCGGCGCCAGGTTCACGCTCGCACTCGTCGCCGCCAAGTGTCGTGAGCACCGTCTTCGCCCCAACCTCGTCGAGGTCGTCGAGGGCGGCACGACCGCCCACGGGCCCTTCGAGTGCGAGTACTTCGCCGTCAACCACTCGATTCCGGATGCGCTCGCCGTCGCCATCCGCACGCCGGCAGGTCTGGTACTACACACGGGCGACATCAAGCTCGACCAGCTGCCACTCGACGGCCGCCTCACCGATCTCGCGGGCTTCTCTCGGCTCGGAGACGAAGGCGTCGACCTGTTCCTCGTCGACTCGACCAACGCCGAGGTGCCGGGCTTCGTCACCCCTGAACGGGAGATCGGCAACGTGCTCGACCACGTCATCGGCAAGGCCACTCAGCGGGTGATCGTTGCGTCGTTCGCAAGCCATGTGCACCGCATTCAGCAGGTCGTCGACGTCGCCCAGCGGTACAACCGACGGGTCGCATTCGTGGGCCGCTCGATGGTCCGGAACATGCAGATCGCGCAGGATCTCGGCTACCTGTCGGTGCCGGACGGCCTGGTCGTCGATATGGACACCGCCGCGAGCCTGCCCGACGACAAGCTCGTCCTCGTTTCCACCGGATCCCAGGGTGAGCCGCTGTCGGCGCTGTCGCGGATGGCGCGTGGGGAACACCGCCAGATCAACATCCGTGCGAACGACCTCGTCGTGCTCGCATCGTCGCTGATCCCCGGCAACGAGAACTCGGTGTTCGCGGTCGTCAACGGCCTCGCCAAGCGCGGCGCCACCATAGTCACGCAGCAGAACGCCAAGGTTCACGTCTCGGGACACGCGTCCGCCGGTGAGCTGCTGTACCTGTACAACGCGGTGCGGCCGACCAACGCCATGCCCGTGCACGGCGAGTGGCGACACCTGAGGGCCAACGCCGCGCTGGCCAAGGCTACGGGCGTTCCGGAGGATCGGATCGTGCTCGCCGAGGACGGTGTAGTCGTCGACATGGTCGACGGTCTCGCCGAAATCGTCGGACGCGTCCCGGTCGGGCACGTGTACGTCGACGGCAATTCGGTCGGGGACGTCGGTGACTCGACGCTGTCGGACCGTCTGATCCTGGGCGAGGGCGGGTTCATTTCGATCTCGCTCGCTGTCGATTCGGCCACAGGCCGCGCCGTCAGCACTCCCGAGGTGTCCGGTCGCGGCTTCTCCGACGATCCTGCCGCGCTCAAGGAGGCCGCGAAGCTGGTCGAGTCGGAACTCGTGCGATTGGCGAGTGAGGGCATCGACGACACCCACCGGATCGCACAGGCGGTGCGCCGGGTGGTGGGACGATGGGTGGCGGAGAAGTACCGGCGTCGGCCGATGATCGTGCCGACCGTCATCGGGGTGCCGTAGCCGGAGGTTGTCGGCAAGACGGGTGAGGAGGTTGTCCCGTCATGGTCGAGCGCAAGCCGCTGCGTGCCACGTTCGAGTCGTGGGTCGAGAAGCAGATCAGGGGCGCGTACGAGCGCGGCGAGTTCGACAATCTCGACGGGGCCGGTCAACCGATCCCCTCCGGTGGTGGCGACGACTGGTGGGTGCGCGGATATCTCCAGCGGGAGGGGCTCTCCGCCGACGACCTGCTGCCCGAACCCCTGCGGCTGCGCAAGGACATCGAGCGGCTGCCGGCGGTGGTGCGGGCCGCCCGCACCGAGCGCGAGGTTCGGGACGAGGTTGCTCGCCTCAACCGCAGAATCGTGACGTGGCTGCGGAACCCCTCCGGCCCGCATGTCCCCATCCGGCGGGTCGACGCCGACGAAGTGGTCGAGCGGTGGCGTGCCGAACGAGCCTCGACGTCAGACGCGGAGGTCGCCGCGATCGACGAGGCGCAGCGCAGAGCCCGTCGGGTTCTTGCGCGCGCCGCGCTGGCGGAAGCCGGCTACCGCGAGATTCGTCGGAGGGAAGTGCGGTTCGACCGCCGGCGTCGCCTCTTGTGGCCCTTTCGGCGCCGACGCGGCACGCCGTGAGGCTCAGGACTCGAGCTTCCCGTAGTCGACGGTGTACCACCGCTCCGGCCGCATCCGGATCAGGACGGCCTTGTCGTTGAAAGTCTCGTCGATGAACGCCCGCGCCTCGGTGTCGGGCAGATATCTGCGCACGAGCGGAAGGACGTCATCGGGGTTGACGACGTCCTGGAACGTGGCGGCACCCTCCACGCTGACGTACCGGTAGGGCGGCGCCTCCTGCTGTGCGCAGAGACTGAACCGGCCGTTTGCCCGAATGAGTCGCTCCTTGACGGTGCCGCGGTTGGTCCACACGACCACGTCACCGCCGGGGGAGTAGTCGTACCAGATCGGCACTGCGAGGGGCGCCCGGTCATCTTGCTCCGCGGCGATCACCCCCACGTGTACGTCGGCGAGGAACTGCTCGCGTTCGCGCTCGGACATGGTGATCGTCGACATTTTTTGGCTCCTCACACGAGAGTCCGGTTGATTCCCACGGTACGACTCGACCCCGCGAGGGTCTCCCGTCCGCGTCGAGGTCCGGCTACGGTTGGGTGTGCCTTTTGCCCGCGATGAACGCCATGCCCTGGTCGACACGATGCGCATCGTCGGGCCGGACGCGCCGACCCTTTGCGGTGACTGGACCGTGCGCGAACTCGCTGCCCACATCGTGTTGCGTGAGCGTCGATTCGATGCGAGCCCGGGCATCATGGTGCCGGCGTTGTCCGGATACGCCGAGCGGGTCCAGCGTGGCATCGCCAGCAGGGACTGGAATGCCCTGCTCGACGAAGTCCGGTCAGGTCCGCCCGTCTGGTCCCCGCTTCGGTGGGTCGACGAGCAGGCCAATCTCGCAGAGATGTTCGTCCACCACGAAGACGTCCGGCGCGCGCAGAAGCACTGGTCGGCACGCGCGTTGCCCGATCCGCTGCAGGAGAAACTGTGGGCCGTCGCGACCGGGATCGGGCGGCGCAGCTACCGCCGGTCCCCGGTGACCGTCGTCCTCGAGCGACCCGACGGGAAACGTGCCACGGTTCGGTCGGTCGGCGCCAATACGGTCACTCTGCGAGGGGAGCCCGCCGAACTGCTGATGTATGCGTTCGGCCGCGATCAGGCGCGGATGGAGTTCGACGGAAAGCCCGAGGACGTGGCGGCCGTCGCCGGGCTCGATCGCAGTGTGTGACGGTGTGCAGGTGCGCACCCACGTCAGAGCATGTTAACGGGTGTGGCGTGTGTTGTGGATGGTCCGGATGGGGTCGTAGCGTCTAACCTGACCTGTATGGCAGGGAAGACAAGCGCCCGCGGATCGAGCTCGGCAGCGTCCTCGTCGCGGACTCGTGCGCGCTCAGCCTCTGCTGCGCGCGGCGCATCGTCTCGCACATCCCGTACGGCGAGCCGCAGCGGTTCCGCGTCCGCGGCGCGAACCTCCGCCTCACGCAGGTCCTCCAACGCCCGCGGTTCGGCCAGACGTAGGACCGCAGCCTCTCGCGGGGGTTCGGTCCGTCGCAGATCGGGCAGGAAGTCCTATCGAGGAACCGGCGCGTTCGCCTCGGTGGGACGTCGTATCGGCGCCGGTTGGTCTATGGCCACCAGGGGACTGGGCGCTACCGCCCGGACGATCGGCAGGGCCACCGACGTCGCACACGGCCACCGCCGAGACGGCATTGCGCTGGGGCTCATCGCGGTCAGCGTCGTTGTCGCGGGTGGAATGTGGTTCTCCGCCGGCGGCCCGGTCGGGCAATGGATCGAAACCTGCGTCCGCGCGGTCGTCGGCGCTGTCGCCGCGGTCCTACCGATCGTCGGAGTCGCGATCGCAGTCGTGCTGATGCGGACCGCGCCGAAGCCCGAGGATCGGGTCGGCGTGATCTGGGGCTCACTGCTCGTCGGGTTGCCGGCCGTCGGGCTGTGGCATCTTGCGTCCGGCTCGCCCACGTCGTCGGCCGGTTGGCCAGAGGGTGCCGGGGTCGTCGGCTACCTCGTTGCCGGCCCGCTCACGAGGGGCGTCACCGAATGGTTGTCGGTGCCACTTCTACTGATGGCGATGTTCTTCGGTGTACTACTGCTCACCAAGACCACGGTGCGCGAGGTCCCGGAACGGCTGCGGTCCTGGTTCGGCGCCTCTTACCGCGGCGACGACTACGACGAGTACGGCCACGCCGCCGATCCCGGCTTCCAGGACGACCACGATGGCTACGGTGTCGACGATGACGATCCGAGCTTGTTCGACGTAGACGGCTACCCGGTCGAGGGTGCCGAGACGGCACAGCTGTCCCGCCGCACCCAGCGCCGCCATCGTGGCACCCCGGAGGAGAACTATCCGACCGACGAGGTCCACGAGGGCGCGCCAACAGAGGTGCTCGGATTGTGGAATCCGGGTGACCTCGACGGCGAACCGATCCCCCAGGACCCTGACTCGGCTTCCGAGACCGAGGCGGGAGGGCCCGCGCCCGCCTCACCGGTTCCGCCCGGATCGCGCGCGCGCAGCACCCCACCGCCCACTCCGGAACAGGGAACCGCCCCCACACGGGAGGAGGATGTCTTCGTCCCGGACCGGATCGTCGAGGGCGACTACGTGCTGCCGCCGACGTCGCTGCTGATCGAGGGCGATCCGCCGAAGCTGGGCAGCAAGGCCAACGATTCGATGATCGAGGCGATCAGCGAGGTCCTCGAGCAATTCAAGATCGACGCGGCCGTGACCGGGTACACGCGCGGTCCGACGGTCACCCGGTACGAGGTGGAACTCGGTCCCGGCGTGAAGGTGGAGAAGATCACCGCACTCACGCGCAATATCGCCTACGCGGTCGCCACCGACAATGTGCGACTGCTGGCGCCGATCCCGGGCAAGTCGGCGGTGGGCATCGAGGTGCCCAATTCAGACCGCGAGATGGTGCGCCTGTCCGACGTGCTCGCCGCGCATTCGACCCGCAAGGACCACCATCCGCTCGTGATAGGTCTCGGCAAGGACCTCGAAGGCGATTTCGTGAGCGCCAACCTCGCGAAGATGCCGCACCTGCTGGTCGCGGGCTCTACCGGATCCGGCAAATCGAGCTTCGTGAACTCCATGCTGGTGTCGTTGCTTACCCGCGCTACTCCGGACGAGGTCCGGATGATCCTCATCGACCCCAAGATGGTCGAGCTCACCCCCTACGAGGGCATTCCACACCTGATCACCCCGATCATCACGCAGCCCAAGAAGGCGGCCGCCGCACTGGCGTGGCTCGTCGAGGAGATGGAGCAGCGCTACCAAGACATGCAGGCCAGCCGAGTCCGGCACATCGACGACTTCAACGCCAGGGTGAAGTCCGGGGAGATCACCGCGCCGTTGGGCAGCGAGCGCGTGTACCGGCCGTACCCATACATCCTTGCGATCGTCGACGAGCTCGCCGACCTGATGATGACGGCGCCCAGGGACGTCGAGGAGGCGATCGTCCGGATCACGCAGAAGGCTCGCGCTGCCGGCATCCATCTCGTACTCGCGACCCAGAGACCGTCGGTCGACGTCGTCACGGGTCTGATCAAGACCAATGTGCCGTCGCGGCTGGCGTTCGCGACGTCGTCGCTCACGGACTCCCGGGTCATCCTCGATCAGCCGGGTGCCGAGAAGCTCATCGGCATGGGTGACGGGCTGTTCCTGCCGATGGGAGCGGGCAAGCCGATCCGCATGCAGGGCGCGTTCATCACCGACGACGAGATCGCCGCGGTTGTCGACTTCACGAAGAACCAGGCCGAGCCCGAGTACACAGAGGGCGTCACCTCAGCCAAGGCGGGCGAGAAGAAGAACGTCGACCCCGACATAGGCGACGACATGGATGTGTTCCTCCAGGCCGTCGAGCTGGTCGTATCGAGCCAGTTCGGATCGACGTCGATGCTGCAGCGCAAGCTGCGCGTCGGCTTCGCCAAGGCAGGTCGGCTGATGGACCTGATGGAGACCCGTGAAATCGTCGGGCCGAGCGAGGGCTCCAAGGCTCGGGAGGTGCTCGTCAAGCCCGACGAGCTCGACAGCGTGCTGTGGTCTATCCGCGGCGGCGATCCCAACCCCGCCGAGAGTGTCGACTGAGCGGTTCGTCACGGTCGTTCGGCCGAGGAGGTGCCTCTGTGGTTGAATAGGGGGCACTTTGGAGGGGAGTATCCCCGTCCCCGCGACAGGCTCGTCAACACGAGCGGCACCGTTGCTGCTCCGGTTCTGTCGACCGATCCGCTCGTGGTCAGCGGGTAGGTGGGAGAGACCTCCGGTGGTAAGGCGTACCTACCGGAGGTCAAATATCGATGGCTGTCTCCCCGCTTGTCTGGATCATCACGTGCCTGGTGATTCTTGGACTGTTCGTCTTCGACTTCTTCGCCCACGTGCGCACCCCGCACGCCCCGACGTTCCGTGAGTCGGCGTTCTGGTCGGCGGTGTACATCATCCTGGCCATCGCCTTCGGCATCTTCGTGATGGCGGTTTGGGGGACCACGTTCGGCGGCGAGTACTTCGCGGGGTACGTGACGGAAAAGGCGCTGTCGGTCGACAACCTGTTCGTCTTCGTGATCATCATGTCGACGTTCGCGGTGCCTCGCGAGTATCAGCAGAAGGTCCTGCTCATCGGCATCGTGATGGCGCTCGTCATGCGGGGTGCGTTCATCGCAGTCGGCGCCGCGGCGATCAACGCCTACAGCTGGGTGTTCTACCTGTTCGGCGTGTTCCTGATCTACACCGCCGCAATGCTGATCAAAGATGCAGGTCACAGCCCGGAGGCTGAGCAGGAGCGGGAGAACAAGATCGTCCGGCTGGTCAAGCGGTTCCTGCCGACATCCGAGGAGTACGACGGCGACAAGTTGATCACCAAGGTCGACGGCAAGCGCATGGTGACGCCGTTGCTCCTTGCGCTCGTCGTCATCGGCTTCACCGACGTGCTGTTTGCGCTGGACTCGATCCCTGCGATCTACGGCCTGACACAGGAACCGTATCTGGTGTTCACGGCCAACGCGTTCGCGCTGATGGGTCTACGGCAGTTGTTCTTCCTGATCGGAGGCCTGCTCGAGCGGTTGGTGTACCTCTCGTACGGCCTGTCGATCATCCTGGCCTTCATCGGCGTCAAGCTGGTCCTGCACGCCCTGCACGAGAACACCCTGCCGTTCATCAACGACGGCCAGCACGTCGTGGTGCCCGAGATCTCGACAGCCTTGTCGTTGACTGTGATCATCGGCGTCCTGGTGGTCACGGCGGTGGCAAGCCTGATCAAGACGCGGAATGGCACCGCCGGCCCGGACGGTTCCGACCTCGAGGCGCAGAAGGACGTGCAGCCCCAGAAGTAGGCCGGCGCGCAAGTAGGTCAGTGAGGCAGTAGGTCAGCCAGGCAGTAGGTCAGAGGGGCAGAGCCAGCTGTCCGCTTCCTACCTGTCCGCTTCCTACTTGGAGAAGGCTCCGAAGACCGGGATCCATTCGCGGATGGTCACTTGTTCCAGCAAGTCGGCCTTCGCGAACGGATCCTGGTCGAAGAAGGAACGAGCCTCGTCGAGGTTCGACGCCTCGGCCACCATCAGTGCGCCGCTGCCGTCGGCAAACGGCCCGTACGAATGCACGGTTCCGCGACGTTCCAGATCAGCGAGCCACGCCCGGTGATCGGTCCGGTGATCGTCGCGCTGCGCGGACTTGTCGGGAGCGTACGTGAACTGGACGGCGAACAGCGGCATGATCCCTCGATCCCCGGTATGGAGCTCACCGGCATGGAAGTCAGCGGAGCGTCAGCAGCATGCGGGTATTACCCAGCGTATTGGGTTTGACGTAGCTCAGATCCAAGAATTCCGCTACGCCGGTGTCGTAGGAACGGCACATCTCCGCATACACCTCCGCGGTCACTGGCGTGCCGTCGATCTCGGCGAAGCCGTGCTTGGCGAAGAAGTCCACTTCGAAGGTGAGGACGAACAACCGCTGGAGGTCGAGTTCGCGAGCCACCTGGATCAGTTTCGCGACGATGAGGTGGCCTACACCCCGACCCTTCACCCGGGGGTCCACAGCGATGGTGCGCACCTCGCCGAGGTCGGACCACAGCACGTGCATGGCACCGCAACCGACGACGGTGTCCGCCAATTCGACCACCCAGAACTCCTGCACGGACTCGTACAGCGTTACGAGGTTCTTCTCGAGCAGGATCCTTCCTGCATAGATGTCGATGAGCCTTTTGATCTCCGGCACATCGGAGGTGCGCGCACGTCGCACTTTCAGCCCTTCGGCCTCGTCAGTTCCAGCTGCCGGAGTCCCAGAAGTCATGTGGTGCACAGTAGTCACCGCCGGAACCGATATTGTGAGTAGCGTGCCGCCCCGATCCGACGCCCGCGACCGTTTCTCGTCCGCTGGCGTGCCTGGGCGCACCGCCGGATCGGTCCTGTCATGAACACACCGCGCGACGACGTGGCCGCCGCTGACGCCCTACCTGCCGAGGGCGTGCCGGCACACACCCCGGTTCCCCTGCTCAACATCGCGAACGTCCTGACTGTCCTGCGCATCGTGCTGGTGCCGGTGTTCCTTGTTGCGCTGTTCGCCGACGGTGGTCATTCGACCTTTTGGCGAATCACGGCCGCATCGATCTTCGCGCTGGCCGCGATCACCGATCGCATCGATGGTCAGCTGGCCCGGAAACATGGTCTGGTTACCGATTTCGGGAAAATGGCCGACCCGATCGCAGACAAGGCCCTCATCGGTGCCGCATTGGTCGGGCTGTCGATTCTCGGGGACCTGTCTTGGTGGGTGACCGGTGTCATAGCGGCGCGCGAACTCGGTATCACTTTGGTGCGCTTCGCGGTCCTGCGTCACGGTGTGATCCCCGCGGGCCGTGGAGGCAAGCTCAAGACCCTGGTCCAGACGCTCGCCATCGGGCTGTACCTGATTCCGCTGCCGGATGGGTTCGCGCCGGTCACCGCGACGCTGATGGGGCTTGCGGTCATCCTTACCGTCGTGACCGGGCTCGACTACCTGATCCAGGCAATACGGCTGCGGGCCGGCGTCGGACACACGGGCGTCGGAAACACGGACTCATGACCGATCCGCTGACAGCGACCGTGCCTGCCCGCGACCTCATCGAGGTCCTCATTCGTCGCGGCGAGACGATTGCGACGGCGGAGTCCGTGACGGCGGGCCTGCTCGCCGCGACTTTGGCAGGTGTTCCGGGCGCGAGCAATGTGTTGCGAGGTGGGCTGGTCGTCTACGCCACCGACCTCAAAAGCACCCTTGCTGGTGTCGACGCCGAGGTGCTGTCGGAGGATGGGCCGGTCGCTCCCCGAACCGCAGCACAGCTGGCGGAGGGCGCGGCGCACCGCTGTGCAGCGGATTGGGGTGTCGGCCTCACCGGCGTGGCCGGTCCGGATCCGCAGGACGAGCACCCGCCTGGCACCGTCTTTCTCGGGCTCGCCGGACCTGGCGGAACCGAGGTCTCGGAGCTCGACATGGGGGGAGATCGGTGGGAAGTGCGACTCGCTTGTGTCCACGCGGCGGTGTCCGGTTTGCTCGAACGTTTGGCGCGATAGAGTTTGGGAACCAATCACTTGCGCTCATGCGTTTGAAACACAAGCGGGGTATCGGACAGAGGAGGAGCGAGATGGCGCTGCTATTGCGTGAGGCAATCGGTGACAGTCTTCGGCGCACACGCGTTTCGCAGAGCCGAACCCTGCGTGAGGTGTCGAACAGTGCGCGGGTGAGCCTCGGCTACCTGTCCGAAATCGAGCGGGGACGCAAGGAAGCCTCCAGCGAGTTGCTGGCCGCGATCTGCGAGGCGCTCGACGTCCCGCTGTCCGAGGTGCTCGTCGATGTGAGCGAGACGATGGCTGTCGGCGCGGCTCCGGCTGTCGGCGAGCGCGGCAAGGAGCGGGAGAACGTGACCACCGACGCGGCGGTGAGTGGGCGCATCGCGCAGGAGACCAGGGTCGTCATCCCGGCGCCTTCGGCCCAGGCCCTCGCCGCGGCGTAGGCGATGTCGGTGTTACACCCCACCCGGTGTCGCCGGTCCGCAGAAGCAGATAGATTCGAAGTGAAGATCACGGGACGTCGAAGCGGTGTCCAAGCTGAGGCAGCCGTGACCGGATGAGTAAGTAGGGACAGAACCGAGTTCGATGCGCGACGGTCGCGCATCTGGTCGCGCAACGCGCGGCTCAGCAGATGGAGGCAGGATCAACCAATGGCTAATCCTTTCGTCAAGGGATGGAAGTACCTGATGGCGCTCTTCAATTCCAAGATCGATGAGAAGGCCGACCCCAAGGTTCAGATTCAGCAGGCGATCGAGGAAGCCCAGCGTCAGCACCAGGCCCTGTCCCAGCAGGCCGCGTCGGTCATCGGCAACCAGCGTCAGCTCGAGATGAAGCTCAGTCGCCAGCTCGACGAGGTCGAGAAGCTCAACGCAAACGCCCGCCAGGCGGTCACGCTCGCAGACCAGGCCGCTACGGCCGGCGACACGGAGAAGGCGACCCAGTACACCAATGCTGCTGAGGCGTTCGCAGCTCAGCTGGTCACGGCCGAGCAGTCCGTGGAGGACCTCAAGGTGCTGCACGATCAGGCGCTGCAGGCTGCCGCACAGGCCAAGAAGGCCGTCGAGCAGAACGCCATGACGCTGCAGGCAAAGGTTGCGGAGCGCACGAAGCTGCTGAGCCAGCTCGAACAGGCGAAGATGCAGGAGCGTGTCTCCGATTCGCTGCGTTCGATGGACAGCACGCTTGCCGCCCCGGGCAACACGCCCAGCCTCGATGCCGTCCGCGAGAAGATCGAACAGCGCTATGCCACCGCGCTCGGTGCGGCGGAGCTGGCGGGCGACTCGGTGCAGGGCCGCATGATGGAGGTCCAGCAAGCGAGCGTTCAAATGGCCGGTCACAGCCGCCTCGAACAGATCCGCGCCTCGATGAAGGGCGACGCCCTACCGTCCGGGGGCACCGCAGCCGCCCCCGCCAAGCCTGCTGCAGCTCCGCAGCAGCCGACGTCGTCCAACGGCGAAACGTCCGCGCAGTAGGTAAGGCACACACAGTAGGCAAGGTACGGCGAACACGGAGACGGTTCGATGAGTGGCACGAGAGGCGGCCGGTCCGGGAAGAATTCCCGGCCGGCCGGCTCCGTCTTCGGGGACGGGACCGGGTTCGCCGCCAGCGCGGCATCAGCGCTGGACACCGCACAGACGGTGTTGCGTGACGTCGGCGGCACCGTCGCCGACACGATGCGCCGCTGGACCGACCCCCGCGAACGCATGCTTCGCAAGCGCCGACGCGCCCGCAAGCAGGCCGCCAGGTTCGGAATCGCGTCCGGGGCGAGCGTCGTCGCAACCGCCTCACTCGCGGTCGCGTCAGCTCCCGACTGGACGATGGTCGCGACCGGTGGTGCCGCAGCTCTGTTCGCTATTCCCGCGTTGGCCGCGGTAGGGGCCTACCGTCGCCTCGCGGCAATCCCGCTGCCGCCCGCGGCACAGTCTCGACAGCCAATGCCACCGGCTGGTTCGGCGTCACGGGCCCCAATGGAGCGTCTTACGCACGCCGAGGCCAGCCTCCACCAGCTGCTTGGGGTTCTGAACCGATCGGCGAATGTAGATGCCGCGGAGCTCGATCGCACGGCCGAGACAGCCCGCTCGGCGTCTGTCGCACTGCGTGCGGTTGCCGCCGACGTAGTGGCGATGGAGAGCGCCGGCCATGGGACGGCCGCCGCTGCGACGCATCTCGAACGATCGATTCAAGCGGCAGTCGGCCAGCTGGGCGACGGCGTCGCCCAGTACGAGGGCCTCGTCACCGCGGCGGCCAGGATGACCGAGTCGGCACAGTCGTCGAATGCGCTGTCCGGTCAGCAGCAAGAGGAGTTGCTGTCGGCATCCGACCGCCTCCTGGGCTGGGCCCAGGCGCTCGGCGAAGTGAACGAAATCGATCGTCGATTCCGGTGACATTCGGCCGCCTTGCAGCGAGCACGTCGGTCGGTGGCGTGGTGAGGGCTCAGGGTGAACCCCCATCTTTCCCTGATCTTGGCAATGAGCTGGTGATTTGCTGTCCGTTGCATGCCACGATCGAGGTGTCGCGGTCGGTAAGATCGGCGGTGAGGACCCAAACAGGAGGACATCGTGTTCTGGAAGATTGTCGGCATCGTGGCGCTGATCTGGATCGCGTTCGCGCTGATCGGGGCCCTTGTGAAGGGGTTGTTCTGGATCCTCGCGATGAGCGCGATCGTGTTCGGTCTGTACATGCTGTTCAAGGCCATGTCGGGTAGTTCGGACAGTTCGCGCGGCAGAGACAGGACCAGGTTCTAGCAGGGAATTTTGCTGGGCGTCAGATGCTGTAGAGCGTCGGTGGACGCTCATCGGAGCAGGAACTCGAGGGTGATGGTCGAATGCCTCCTTGGCTTCGACCATCACCCTTTCTGTCCTCAGGTCGGCAAGATGTGCAGGCCAGCCGATCAACGAGTTTCGGCCCCAGAGAGGGCGGTCATAGGGGCATGCTGACCTCATGGAGTCGATTCCCGAGGACTGGCAACGAGGGTTGGTAATCGTCGCCCACCCCGACGACATCGAGTACGGTGCCGCCGCCGCGGTGGCCCGATGGACCGATCAGGGCAAAGACATTCGGTACGTCCTGGTCACGAGCGGGGAGGCAGGGATCGAGGGCCTGCACCCCAGGCATTGCGGGCCGCTCCGTGAGACCGAGGAGCGTCGCTCGGCCGCCGCCGTCGGGGTGACGAAGGTCGAGTTTCTCGGCTACCCCGATGGCCGCATCGAACACGGTCCCGACCTGCGTCGGGATCTGGCGCGCGTGATCCGACTGCACCGGCCCGAGATGATCGTCACGATGAACCATCGTGAGACGTGGGGTCCGGGCTTCCTCAACAGCGCAGATCACCGGGCCGTCGGGCTCGCAGTGCTCGACGCCGTCGCCGACGCTGCGAACGAGTGGATCTTCGCCGAACTCACGGAGCCGCCCTGGACGGGCGTGCGGTGGGTTGCGGTCAACGTGCTGTTGGGCCTCACCCACGCCGTCGACGTCACCGCAACGGTCGAACGGGCCGTCGAGTCCCTGTGTGAGCACAGCGCGTATCTCGAGGCGCTCAGCGACGAACCCGTCCTGGACCAGGCAGCCCGGCAGATCGAGATGTCCACCGGGCCCAGGCCTGGGTTCGACGCTGAGCGAGCCGTCGGCTTCGAGTTGTACGTCTTCGGCGGCTGACGGTTATTGCAGCGGCTCGCTGACGATGACCCGTCCCGCCCCTGGCACTGCCTCGACTTCGATCGGAAGCTGGCCGACGAACTCGCCGTCGGCGTACGACGTGACGGGCGCGTCGCGCACGGAGTGGACGGAGCGACCCGGAATCGACGCCTCCAGTCGAAGTTTGCGGGTGCGGAAGGTCTGCACCTCATCGAGTTCGACGTGCGTGCCCTTGTACACCGTGGGGAACAGGCGCACGAGCTTGAACCGTCCGCTCGATCCCACCACGGTGATGTCGAGCAGCCCGTCGTCGAGCTTGGCGTTCGGGGTGATGAGCATGCCACCGCCGTACGAGGTGCCATTGCCCACCGTCACCATCGTCGCCTCGAGCTCGATCGTGCGGTCGTCGAGGGTGATCCGGTACGGGATCGGCTTCAGCTGAGCCAATTCGACCAACATCGCGATGTAGTAGCGCATCGGCCCCTGCGGCCACCCCATCCGGTTGGCGCGGTCGGTGGCCAGGGCGTCGAACCCGCTCGACAAGACGGTACCGAACCAGCGGTCTCCGGCTCGGGCCAGATCGATGGTGGCGATCTGGCCGTCGACCACGATGTCGGCGGCCGCGACTGGGTCGTCCACCGGGATGTGGAACAGCCGGGCGTGGTCATTGCCGGTGCCGCCTGGAATGATGCCGAGCGGCGTGCCGGTCTCTGCCAGCGCCTGCCACGCGATGCTGACCATGCCGTCGCCGCCGACGACGACAAGCGCGTCGGTGCCGGCGTCGACGCACTTGCGGGCCAACTCCAGTGCCTCGTCGGCGTCGCGGCCCTCGATCTCGGTGACCGTGACGCCGCGCTCCCGCAGGCGAGCGATGGCAGCGGCGGCAGCGGAGGGGGCGCTGCCGCCGCCCGCGGTGGGATTGGTGAGGACTGAGACCGACTTCGTCATGGGATCAGCTTGCCAGGGTTGAGGATTCCGGATGGGTCGATTGCGTCCTTGACTGCGCGCAAGACCCGCGCGCCGAGTTCACCCACCTCACTTTCCATCCATGGGCGGTGGTCGCGGCCGACGGCGTGGTGATGGGTGATAGTGCCACCCGCGGCGACGATCGCATCTCCCGCGGCGCGCTTGGCAGCCATCCACTGCGACAGCGGGTCGGCGGCCTGAGCACAGGCAACGGTGAAGTACAGCGAGGCACCCGTCGGGTAGGTGTGCGAGATGTGGCACATCACGATCGCCGGAGTACCCTGGGCGGCAAGCGATTCGGTCAGTGCAGTGGTGACGGAGCTCTTGAGGTTCGCGAGATTGGACCAGGTCGTCGCGGTTTCGAGGGTCTCGACGATCGCACCGGCGTTCAGCAGGGCGTCCCGAAGGTATGGAGCATCGAAGCGGCCGTGCTCCCAGGCCTCGGCAGGTGCTTCGCCCAGAGCCTTGCCCCCGGCGGCGGCGAGCAGTGCGGTTGTTTCGTCATAGCGGGCCTGGGCGTGCGCGTCGGTGCCTTCGAACGTCGTGATGGCCAGGCAGCCCGACGCCGGGCTGTCGCCGCCGATGTTGCCGGAGAGGGCGAGGTTGAGGCCGGTCTCGGCCTCGTCCGACAGACGCATCACCGTAGGCGCCGAACCGGACTGTGCCGCCGCCCGCAGCGCCGCGGCGCCGGTCTCGAAGTCGGGGAAGGACCACGCCTGGTACAGAGTGCGTTCCGGGACCGGGTGCACCCGCAGACCTACCTCGGTGATGATTCCGAGCGTGCCCTCGGAGCCGACGAACAACTCACGCAGGTCCGGTCCGGCCGCCGAAGCGGGACCGCGGCCGAGATCGATTGTGCCCGAAGGCGTCGCGACTCGAAGAGACTCGACCATGTCGTCGAAGCGACCGTAGCCTGCCGAGGCCTGCCCCGACGACCGGGTGGCTGCGAAGCCACCGATGGTCGCGAACTGGAAGCTCTGCGGGAAGTGCCCGAGCGAGAGCCCGTGCTCGCCGAGGAGTTGCTCGGCCTGCGGGCCTGTCGCTCCCGCCTGAAGGGTTGCGATACCCGACATTGGGTCGAGGCTGACTAGCGCATTGAGACGGCGCAGGTCGATGGCGACGACGGACCCGAATCGGCCCCGCGTCGGATCCACCCCGCCGACGACGCTCGTGCCGCCGCCGAAGGGCACCACGGCGATACCCTCGGCCGCGCATAGTTGCAGCAGCGCCTGCACCTCGTCATGTGTGCCGGGCAGCAGCACAGCATCGGGTGCATCTTGCTCTCCGGTGGACCTGCGGCGCAGTAGGTCCGGGGTGCTCTTGCCGCCGGCGTGACGCAGTCGCGTCGCGGCGTCGGTGCGGACGTTGTCGGTGCCGAGGAGGTCCTCGAGCGACTCGATGAGAGAGGTGCCCAGCGTGCTCTCACGCAGGGTCGTGTTGGCTTCGGTGGGCGGCGGAGACTGCTCTTCCGACACACCCAGGGCTTGTTGGAGCAGCGACTTGATTTGCGGCGACAGCTCACGGCGGGACTCGCCGACGCCCCAGGCATCCCACTCCATGGTGGGTGCCTCGGTGGCGGGGAACTCAGGCACGAATACTTCGGACATACGTTACAGTGTTACATACGATGTCTAGTTGTAACGAGGGTTCTGATCAGTCCACCGTCGATGACCTTATCCTCGACGCGGCGCGCTCGTGCGTGCTGGACTTCGGCCTCCGTCGCACGACGCTCGCAGAGGTCGCTCGTCGCGCCGGTGTGAGCCGGCCAACGGTCTACCGTCGCTGGCCGGACACCCGCGCTGTGGTCGCCGACCTGTTGACCCGGGAGATCCACGTCTCGATCCCCGACATTGCTGGTGATGAGCCCGCGCGCGTCCAGTTGGTCCGGGCGGTGGTCGAGGTCGCGACCGGGATGCGGGAGCATCCGCTGTACATGAAGATTCTGCGATCGGACCCGGATCTGATAATGACCTACGTCATCGAGCGGCTCGGGACGAGCCAGCGCGAGATCGTCGAGCGGGTGTCGCGCGCGGTCAAGGCCGGACAGGCCGATGGCTCGATCCGCGCCGGCGATCCGGACCATATCGCGGCGATGGTGCTGCTGATCGCACAGTCCACGGTCCAATCGGCGGGGATGGTGGCAGAGGTGCTGCCGGCGGACGAACTCACCGCCGAACTGCAGATCGCCATCGACTCCTACCTCGCTTCCCACCTCGCGCCGAGCTTGGCGCAGTGACGGATCAACCCACTGACGATCAACCCCATTCAGGAGGAACAGTGCACGACAATTCTCAGTCGGCGCTCAACGCGGACCGGCGCCGCCGGGAGCTTTCGGACCTCGGCGACAACGCTTCCGTAGACGTTCTCGTGATCGGTGGCGGTATCACCGGCGTCGGAACCGCGCTCGACGCGGCGTCACGCGGGCTGCGCACGGTCCTGGTCGACAAGCACGACCTCGCGTTCGGAACTAGTCGCTGGAGTTCCAAGCTGGCCCACGGTGGTCTGCGCTACTTGGCGACTGGCAACGTCGGGATCGCCCGGGAGAGTGCCGTCGAACGCGGCATTCTCATGACCCGCACCGCCCCGCATCTCGTGCGCGCCTTGCCGCAATTGGTGCCGTTGCTGCCCTCGGTCGGCTTCTTCGAGAAGACACTGGTCCGGATCGGATTCCTGGCGGGCGACGCGCTGCGGATCACGGCCGGGACGTCGTCGTCGGTGTTGCCGCGGTCGCGGCGTGTCGGCGCCGCCAAGGCGGAACAACTCGCGCCCGCGGTCCGCCGGGAGGGGTTGCGCGGCGGCCTGCTCGCGTACGACGGACAGCTCATCGACGATGCCCGGCTCGTCGTCACCCTCGCCCGCACTGCCGCGGCGCACGGCGCGACGGTCCTGACCCGCGTCGGCGCATACGACGTGACCGGCGACTCGGTCAAGCTCCGTGACGAACTGACCGGGGAGGAGATGACGATTCGCGCCCGCTCGGTCGTGAACGCGAGCGGGGTGTGGGCCGGGCAAGTCGACCCCGACATCCGCCTCAAGCCGAGTCGCGGTACCCACCTGGTGCTCCCGGCGCAGTTGCTCGGCAATCCCACCGCGGCGCTGACGGTGCCGATCCCGGGAGAGACGAACCGATTCGTGTTCATGCTGCCGTCCCAGCTCGGACGGGTCTACCTGGGACTGACCGACGAGGCTGTCGATGGTGAGATCCCGGATGTCCCGGTTGCCTCGGACGATGAGATCGACTTCTTGCTCGACACCGTGAATACCGCGCTCGCGACGCCGGTCACCCGCTCCGACGTGCTCGGCACGTTCGCCGGCCTTCGTCCGCTCCTCGACACCGGTGGAGGCAAGACCGCCGACCTGTCCCGCAACCACGCCGTGCTGCGCTCGTCGAACGGTGTCATCAGCGTGGTCGGCGGCAAGCTCACCACCTACCGAAAGATGGCGCAAGACGCCGTCGACGCCGCCGTCAAGGCAGGCGGGCTGCCCGCGCGTTCGTGCGTGACGACCGATCTACCCGCGGTCGGAGCGGCTCGGACCGCTTCGCAAGAACTGCCGCCGGCATTGGTCGCACGGTACGGCGCCGAGGCCGGTCTCGTCGCTGCCGCCGGCAAGCTGACCCCGATTGCGGACGGTATCGACGTCACCCATGCCGAGTTGGCGTTCGCGGTGAGCCACGAGGGTGCGATCGACGTCGACGACATTCTCGACCGGCGCACCCGGATCGGACTGGTCCCCGATGACCGGGAGCGGGCATTGCCGGCCGCTGAGCGTGCGTTCGAAGGAGTATGAGTTCGATCACATGCTTGTGGCGATCCCGGCGGCGGGGCCATGACGATTGGCCCACCGTCGGGTAACGCCGTGGGAAACGGGACAAGTTCCGTCGTGTGGGAATCTCGCTGTGGGCGTAGCGTCGGCCGCGTGAGTATTCGACTGGGATACCAGATCCCGAACTTCAGCTACTCGAAGCCCGTACGCGACCTGTTCCCGACCGTCATCGCCCAAGCTCGTGAGGCGGAAGCGGCCGGATTCGACGCGGTTTTCGTGATGGATCACTTCTATCAGTTGCCAGGGATCGGGAAGCCGGACGAGCCGATGCTCGAGGCCTACACGGCGCTCGCAGCGATCGCGACGGCGACCGAGTCGATTCAGGTGTCGGCACTCGTCACCGGCAATACCTATCGGAACCCGGCGATGCTTGCCAAGACCGTGTCCACACTCGACGTCGTCAGCGGCGGCCGCGCCGTTTTGGGTATCGGCGCCGGGTGGTTCGAACTCGAGCATCAACAACTCGGTTTCGAGTTCGGTACCTTCAGAGACCGTTTCGCGCGCTTGGACGAGGCGCTGCAGATCATCGCTCCGATGCTGCACGGCGAGCGCCCCACGTTCGACGGCAAGTGGTACCGGGTCGAGGATGCGCTCAACGAACCACGGATTCGCGACGACCTGCCGATCCTGCTCGGCGGTTCCGGCGAGAAGAAGACCTTCGGGCTGGCGGCCCGCTACGCCGCCCACCTCAACGTCATCGCGAACGCGGCCGAACTTCCGCGCAAGCTCGAGGCGCTGGCGCTCCGCTGTGAGGAAGCTGGACGCGACCGCTCGACGCTCGAGACGAGCTTCCTGTCGTTCGTCTTCATCGACGAGGACGGCGACAAGGCCCGTGAACTGCACCGCCAGTTCTTGCTGGCGGGAGGCATCGATCTGTCGACGCTGTCTGCGACCGAACGCACCGCGCTGACCGACCGGCACTTCGTCGGCAGCCCCGACGAGGTCGCCGATCAGGTCAAGACGCGCGTCCTCGACGCCGGAATCGACGGGCTCATCATCAACCTCATGGCAAATGGGCATCAGCCCGGAATCGTCGAGCTCGCCGGACGCACCCTCGGACCGCTGGTGCATGGGTGAGCGTTCGGTGCCCCCGCGGCGCGGAAGTGACGGGTCGCGGGGGTGTGGCACGCTGAGTGGATGCGCGTAGCTGTCGTCGCCGGACCCGAGGCCGGGCATGCCGTGCCAGCCCTTGGGCTGTGCCGGAAATTTGTTGCCGCCGGTGACGATCCGGTATTCGTTTCCGATGGCCGGTGGCTCGACGTCGCCCGCGACATCGGGATCGAGGCACGTAAGCTCGGTGGCCTCGCACCCCGCGAAGTCGACGATGACTCCGATTCCGGAGCAAAGCTCCACGCCCGGGCTGCGCATGTCTCGACGGCACTGTTGCCCGACCTGCGCGACATCTCTCCCGACTTGGTGGTCTCCGATGTCATCACCGTCGGGGGAGCGATGGCGGCCGAGCGGTTGGGCATCCCATGGGTGGAACTGTCACCGCACCCGCTGTACCTGCCGTCAAAAGGGTTGCCGCCCATCGGGTCCGGGCTTGCGGCCGGCACCGGGGTTCGCGGACGGATTCGTGACGCGATGCTGCGTGCCGCAACCGCTCCGCACATCCGTAAGGGACGCGCGCAGCGGGGCGAGGCGCGTCTGAGCGTCGGTCTGCCGGCCGACGACCCGGGACCGGCGGCCCGCATGATCGCGACGTTGCCTGCGCTCGAGGTGCCGCGTCCGGACTGGCCGTCGAATGCGCACCTCGTCGGTCCACTCGTGTGGGAGCCGTCCGACAACGTGCTCGAGCCCCCGCCCGGGGACGGGCCTCTCGTCGTCCTCGCGCCGTCGACGGCTTCGACGGGGGCCGGGGGCATGCTCGACACTGCGATCCACGCGCTCGACGGCCTGGGTGTGCGGATGCTCGTCACACTGTTCGAGCCCCCCGAGACCGACCTGCCCGCCTGGGTTCGCGCCGGGTACGGCCGCCAGGACGAGATGCTGCGTCACGCATCCGCTCTGGTCTGCGGCGCCGGGCACGGCGTTCTCGCCAAGGCCCTTCTGGCCGGGGTGCCCCTCGTGACGGTTCCGGGCGGTGGTGACCAGTGGGAGGTCGCCAATCGTATTGCCCGACAGGGCAGTGGGGTCCTGATCCGGCCGCTGAGCGTCGAGGCCCTCCGGGACGCGGTGCGCGGTGTGCTCGACGACCCAGCGTATGGCGCTGCAGCCCGTAGCGCCGCGGCCGGGATCGCCGACGTCGAAGACCCCGTCGCGGTCTGCCGCGCCGTTCTCGCCTGAGTCTTGTGCGGTGGGTGGTCGAACCTTCGGCTCCGCTAACGTGACGGGTGTGCGACTGACCGAATTCCATGACCTCGTCCGAGAAGAGTTCGGACAGGTTCGCGGCGACTCTCTCCTCGTCGACCACGTCATTCTCGCGTTGGGCGGCAAGACCGCGGTGGACGCCATCGAGGACGGTATCGACCCGCGCATCGTCTGGCGCGCGCTGTGCGACGAGTTCGAGGTGCCGCCGGAGCGGCGGTAGCGCAGCTCGCCGACGCGTTCTCGCAGGACCTCCAGCTCTCCAAGTTCTAACTCTTTGGGCGCGCGCCGATCGCCGGAGTCTTCGGCGGTTCCCAGGTTTGGATCTGGGCCAGGTGTCGACGCAACGTACGTTGGGGCGTCGAACGCAGTAGGAGGTCCCTGAGCCTGCTGGCGGCACGGCCGCGAACGTGAGCGAGCTGGCCCATCGCGCGAGAGCGTTGCGCGATCAGCTGAGTGCGTGGCCGACGGAGGGCGTCGTAGCGAGTCAACGCCGCTTCGAGTTGCGCGGTATCCGGGGCGGGTGAGCGGACGAGCGGCGCGAGCAGCACGGTCAGGGTCGCAGCGTCCTCCATCGCCTGTCCGCCGCCCTGCCCGAGATTCGGGGTCATTCCGTGGGCCGCATCTCCCAGGAGCACGAGCCGACCTCGGTGGAATGAATCGAGTCGGCCGGCGATCTCGTTTATCGGCAGACGGTGGATGTGCACAGGACTGGTTGCATCCACCAGTTCGGGGATCGGATGGTGCCAGTCGCCGAACAGCCTTCGAATCTCGGCCACTTCGTCGTCGAAAGCCTGTTCCGCCGGCATGGTGGCGACTGCGAACCAGTAGACCCGGCCGTCCGCGAGCGGCGCCATACCGAAGCGACAGCCAACGCCCAATGTCTCCCCGGCTTCTCCACCGAGGTCGACTGGATCTTGGGTGATTCCACGCCAGGTCGAGTAGCCCGCATACCTGATGCCGGGGTCTCCCGGCCACGTCCGTCGCGCGGTGCTACGCAAACCATCCGCAGCGATGACGAGATCGAATTGGTCGGTGCGCTCGAGCCCGTCAGAGCCGTGTAACACCACGACGCCGTCGGGTTGCGCCGAGACTGCTCGCACCCCCGCGAGCAGCGTCCCCGCGGTGAGCGAGGACACCAACATCGCATGCAGTTCGGCGCGGTCGATCACTCGAAGTTCCGAGACTGCGTTCGTCGGAACGGTCGTGAGCCATGAGCCGTCAGGTCGACGCTGGCCGCCTCGCAGTTGACCGGCCTTCGCTGATGTAAGCGAACGAAACCGCTCGCCGACGCCGACGGCATCCAAAGCGCGGATCCCGTTGGCGAACACGGTCAATCCCGATCCGCCGGGGCGGAGGTCGGTTGCCTGTTCGAAGACGACCACCTCCGCGCCTGCACGCTGCAATCCGACCGCAGCGCAAAGGCCGCCGATCCCCGAGCCGATGACACCGATACGCACGACGACCTCCTACTACACCTGTAGAGCTAGACAACGCGTGATACTACATCTGTAGAGTTGGCGTGTGGATAGCGGGAACACTGGAAGACAGACAAGAGCGGAGGCGATTGCGGACGGTGGCATCGCCGTCATCGCCCGTGATGGCCTTCGCGCCCTTACTCACCGTGCCGTCGATCGCGAAGCCGGCATCCCTCAGGGTTCGAGCTCCTACTACGCCCCGACTCGTCGTGCGCTGCTGGACCTGATCGTGCAGCGCCTTGCGCAGCGCACCACAGCTGACGCCAGTCAGGCCATTGAGCAGCTCGGATTACTCACGCCCGCAGCCACACCCGTGGACCGCGTCACTCAGCTTGCTGCTGCAGTGTCGGGTCTGATCGATACCCTCGCTGCACGAGGGGCGGACATGCGTGCGCGCTATGCGCTCCTCCTCGAACTCGACCGCTCACAGGCACTTCACGCCGCGCTTTCGACGCGTTCAGAGGTGCAGACTCGCGGGCTCGCGATGGTGCAGGAGGTCCTCGAGCGATTTGGGGTCGCCGATCCGAGGCGTCGTGGCATCGAGTTGATGAAACTCGCCGACGCCATGGTCTTTCAGCAGGTTGTTGTCGACCCAGCGCCCAGTGCCGTTGGCAGTGAGGGGGTCGGCAGCAGTCGGGGAGTCATCGAGAGCTACCTGCGTGGCATCATTCCTCAGCGCTGAGCGTTGCACCGCGCCAAGAATCCGGTTCCGTCAAGAAACTATCCGGGTCTTCAGCTCGTCCCGGGCTGCACGCAGGGATAATCCCGAGGGTGACTCAACCCGGGTATGACGCTGTCGCAGAACGCTATTCCGAGGCATTTCCGACTCCATACCAGACCCCACTCGAGCGTCACGTCGTTGCTGCGTTCGCAGATCTTGTAAGAGAGCGCACGCTCGAGGGCATCGTGCTGGATGTCGGGTGCGGCCTCGGACATGTCACCGCGGATCTCGCGGGAAGGGGACTGGACGTCGTCGGCGTCGACCCCAGTCGGGAAATGCTGGAGATCGCTCGGCGCAACTACCCTGAGCTCCGCTTCGTCCAGGACGATGCCCAGCTCGAGTCCATGAATCTCGGCGGACAAAGTGTTGCGGCGGTCTTGGCGAGATGCAGTCTGATTCACCTGCCGCCGTCGGATGTCCCGAACGTGCTTGCTGGTTGGGCCGTCAGGATGGCCCCCGGCGCACTCGTGGCGGTCGCCGGCCAGACCACCGACTCCGTGGGCGAGGTCTCCGAGTTCGACCACGCCGTTGCGCCGGCATGGCGCTGGCACCCCGACCGTCTCGCCGAAGCGCTCTCGGAGGCAGGCTTCGAAGAAGTGTGGCGGACGATCAGTCGTCCCGACGCCCACCACAGTTTCCCCGAACTCCATCTCGTGGCCCGTCGCCGGTGCTGGGTCTGACACGACTGGGTCTGACACGGCGAACCCTAATTGACTCGAACACGTGTTCGCCTATACTGGGTCTACCCGTTGTCATACCGGTGTTCCGGGCGGGCACGACAAGTTTGGATCAGACAAGTTTGGATCATTCGGGTCGACGAAGTTGTCGGTGCCGGGCTCTAACCTGAACCTCAGATTGCTGGATGAGACTTCCAAAAAGGGGGACCACGATGGCACCACAGGCGTACGACCGCGATAAGGCGCTCGAACTTGCCCTTGCCCAGATCGACAAGAGCTTCGGCAAGGGGTCGGTGATGCGCCTCGGTGAGGAGGCTCGTCAGCCCGTTGCCGTGATCCCCACCGGATCCATCTCCCTGGACGTAGCGCTGGGCATCGGTGGTCTCCCGCGCGGCCGCATCGTCGAGATCTACGGTCCGGAGTCCTCGGGTAAGACGACGGTCGCCCTCCACGCGGTCGCGAATGCTCAGGCCGCCGGCGGTGTCGCGGCCTTCATCGACGCCGAGCACGCGCTGGATCCGGAGTACGCACGCAAGCTGGGTGTCGACACCGACGCGCTGCTGGTCGCGCAGCCGGACACCGGTGAGCAGGCCCTCGAGATCGCCGACATGCTGATTCGTTCCGGCGCACTCGACGTCATCGTGGTCGACTCGGTCGCCGCGCTCGTGCCCCGCGCCGAGATCGAAGGCGAGATGGGTGACAGCCACGTCGGTCTGCAGGCTCGACTGATGAGTCAGGCGCTGCGCAAGATGACGGGTGCGCTCAACAACTCGGGCACCACCGCGATCTTCATCAACCAGCTGCGCGAGAAGATCGGTGTGATGTTCGGTTCACCCGAGACCACGACCGGTGGCAAGGCGCTGAAGTTCTACTCCTCGGTCCGTCTCGACGTCCGCCGAATCGAGACCCTCAAAGACGGTACCGATGCGGTCGGCAACCGCACCCGGGTCAAGGTCGTGAAGAACAAGGTGTCGCCGCCGTTCAAGCAGGCCGAGTTCGACATCCTCTACGGCCAGGGCATCAGCAAGGAAGGCTCGCTGATCGACATGGGCGTGGAGCAAGGGTTCATCCGCAAGTCCGGTTCCTGGTACACGTACGAGGGTGATCAGCTCGGCCAGGGCAAGGAGAACGCCCGCAAGTTCCTGATCGAGAACGCCGACATCCGGGACGAGATCGAGAAGAAGATCAAGGAGAAGCTCGGTATCGGTGCGGCACTGACCGACGAGGCCGTCGAATCGGTCGACTTCTAGCCCATGAGCCGCGGGCGGAGAGTCGGACCGGACGGCGACGGACCGGACGGCGAGTCGTTCGAACTGCGGGGCGCGCCCGAAACCCTCGAAGCAAGGGCCAAGGACGTGTGCCTGCGGCTGTTGACCGATCGTGCCCGCAGCCGCGCCGAACTCGAACAGTCGCTCGCGCGGAAGGGCTACCCGGAGGCGATCGTCGCCCGAGTCCTCGACCGGCTCACCGGGGCGGGTCTCGTCGACGACGCCGCGTTCGCCGAGCAGTGGGTGCACTCGCGGCACACCTACTCAGGACGCGGTCGCCGCGCGTTGGCAACGGAGTTGCGTCGTAGGGGAATCGACCAGCAGACTTCCACCGAGGCGTTGTCGCACATCAGTGCCGACGACGAGCGGGAGCGGGCAGCGGAGCTGGTTCGCAAGAAGCTCGCCCGGACCACAGCTGGCGACCTCACCGACCGCGACGACCGCGAACGGTTGATGCGCCGTCTCGTCGGCATGCTGGCGCGGCGAGGGTATCCGTCGGCGATGTCGTTCGCGGTGGTGAAGGCCGAATTGGAGGAACTCGGCTGCAGTATCGAACCCGAATCGGCATGACCATGTGAACAGACGTCGAAGGGCTCGCCAGGGATCGAGTGCTCCGCGAGCCCTTCAGGCGCTCGTGTCGATCAACGCGGCGGTGGTTGCTGCTGCATGACGTCGCTGAAGTCGTCGACGCCCGGGGCACCGTCGAGCTCTGTGGTGTCGATCGGGACCATCTCGGGCCGCCGGCCCCTCTTGGTGCCGGTACGCAGTCGCTTCTCGAGCCAGGTCGCGAACGATGCAAGTGCGAAGTTGATGGTAATCATGATCACGCCGACCACTACCAGTGCGGCGAAGAAGTTGCGGTAGTACGACGCCGCCTGCTGACCACTGCGGATCAGCTCTATGTATCCGATCTGGTAGCCGAGTGCCGAGTCCTTCAGCGCGACAACCATCTGTGAGACCAGGGCCGGCAGCATCGCGGTGATCGCCTGCGGCAGCAGGACTATCCGCATCATCTGACTCTTGCGTAGGCCGAGGGCGACCGCCGCCTCGGTCTGGCCCCTGGGCAACGACAGAATTCCGGCCCGGATGATCTCGGCCATCACCGAACCGTTGTACAGCGTCAAACCCACCACTACCGCGGCCAGAGCCAATTGGCTCGACGGGAAGACACCGTACTGTGCGAACGCCTGGTAGGCGAAGATCATCAGGATCAGCACGGGGATCGCGCGGAAGAACTCGACGAACGAGCCGCTGACCCAGCGTACTGATCGGTGAACCGAGAGCCGTCCGATGCCGAGGATCGCGCCGAGGATGAGCGCGAACACAATCGACAAGGCCGCCGCGAGCAGTGTCCCCCGCAAGCCGGGCAGCAAGTATGTCGACCAGGTCAAGTGGTCCAGGAACGGCGACCACTTCTCCGCTTCGAGTTGGCCGTTGTCGGCCAGCACTTTGAGCACGTACAGCGCGATCACGACCAGGGTGACGCCGAAGAGGATCGCGATCAGTCGGTTTCGGACTCGGGCTCGGGCACCGGGGGTGTCGAAGAGAACGCTGGCCTGTTGAGTCATCGCTTCACCGCCAAACGCTTGCCGAGGTAGCCGAACAGGAACCCGATCGGCAAGGTCAGGACCATGAACCCGATGGCGAAGATGCCGAACACGAGGAACAGCCTGTCGGCCTCATTCTCGATCATCGTCTTCATGAGGAGGGACGCCTCGGCCACGCCGATTGCCGAGGCGATCGTCGTGTTCTTCGTCAGGGCGATGAGCACACTGCCCAGCGGGGCGATGACCGCGCGGAATGCCTGAGGCAACACGATCAGGCGGATGCTCTGGCTGAAGGTCAGACCCAGCGAACGCGCCGCCTCTGCCTGACCGAGGGGAACGGTGTTGATACCCGATCGAAGCGACTCGCACACGAAAGCCGACGTGTAGAGGATGAATCCGAGTACCGCGAGCCGGAAGTTGTTGTTGTCGATGAATGTCGGGGAGTCTTCGGGTGCGAAGTGGACGCCGAGGTTCTGGTAGAGACCGATCGAACAGAACACCACGATGAGCGTCAGCGGCGTGTTCCGAAAGATGTCGACGTACCAGCTCGCGAAGACTCGCAGGATGGGTACAGGAGAGACCCGCATGGCCGCTAGGATCGTGCCCCAGATCAGCGCGCCGAGCGCGGACCAGAAGGTCAGCTGCACTGTCGTCCAGAAGGCGCTGACGAGCTGGTCACCGTAGGTGTCGAGCAGTCCCATGTCGCCTTCCTCCCCGTCAGTACCGGTAGACGGTCGGTGACGGGGGTAGCTCGTAACCGGACCCGCCGATCGACTCTTCGAGCGCTCGCTGCCATGCTCCTGTCGCGACCATGTCCTCGATCGCGTCGTTGATCTTCATCCTGGCGTCTGTATCGCCCTTGGGGAGGCCGATGCCATACAGCTCGGTGGTGAAGGGTTCGCCGACGAGCTTGAATTCGCCGGGGTACTGGGCCGCATAGCCAGCCAGGATGATGTCGTCGGTGGTAAGCGCGTCGACCTTGCCGCGATACAGCGCTTCCACGCACGACGAGTAGCTGTCGAACTCCTGCAGCTGTACGCCTGGATACGACCTCTTGATCTCCTGTGCCGGCGTCGATCCGGACACCGAGCAGAGCTTCTTCCCGTCCTCGAGTGACTCGGCGCCGGTGATCGAGTCGTCATCGGCGCGGACGAGCAATGACTGACCGGCGATGAAGTATGGGCCGGCGAAGTCGACGACTCTCTTGCGGCTGTCGGTGATCGAGTACGTCCCGGCGATGAAGTCGACCTCGCCGTTCCTGATCAGGTTTTCTCGCTGCCCCGACGGTGATTCACGCCAGGTGATCCCGCTCTCGGGGACTCCCAGGTAGTTCGCGACGTACTTCGCGACCGCGACGTCGAACCCGGTCATCGTCCTGTCCGGTTCGCGCAGTCCCAGCCCGGGCTGATCGTATTTGGTGCCGATCGTGAGGTGACCTGCTGCGGCGTCGGCCAGCACGTCCCGAGGCTCGCTGCTGCCGCACGCGGCCGCGGTGAGCGCGACGGCCGCCAGCGCGGCGACGGCTCCCATCACGCGGGGGAATCGAGTTCGCATGCGGATGACCTTCTTTCTTGCATCCGTGTGTTCAGTGGCCGAGGATCTTGGCCAGGAAGTCCTTGGCACGGTCGGACGACGGTGCGGTGAAAAAGGTCTCCGGGTCGGTGTCCTCGAGGATCGAGCCGTCGGCCATGAAGATGACCCGGTCGGCGGCTTTGCGGGCGAATCCCATCTCGTGGGTGACGACGATCATCGTCATGCCCTCTTTGGCAAGGTTCACCATGACGTCGAGCACCTCGTTGACCATTTCGGGGTCGAGGGCCGACGTCGGCTCGTCGAACAGCATGACCTTCGGGTCCATCGCAAGGGACCGCGCGATCGCCACACGCTGCTGCTGTCCGCCCGACAGCTGGGCGGGGTACTTTTCGGCCTGCTCCCGAATGCCGACCCGGTCGAGGAGCGCGAGTGCGCGTTCCTTGGCCTTGGTCTTGTCAATCCTACGGACCTTGACAGGCGCGAGCATGACGTTGTCGAGGACGGTCTTGTGAGCGAAGAGATTGAAGCTCTGGAAGACCATGCCGACGTCCGAGCGCAACCGCGCGAGCGCGCGCCCCTCTGCTGGTACGGGCACGCCGTCGATCGCAATAGTGCCCTCGTCGACGGGCTCGAGGCGGTTGATCGTCCGGCAGAGCGTCGACTTGCCAGAACCCGACGGGCCGAGCATCACAACGACCTGGCCGGTGGCGATCTCCAGATCGATGTCCCGCAGAACGTGCAAGTCGCCGAAGTGTTTGTTGACCCGCTTCATCGAGATCATCGACCGGGCCCCGGGGACTGTTCCGGTTATCTCAGCCTGCGTCATAAGAGACAACCATATATGCACGATATAGGTGCTAGACAGGATCTTGGTCGGTCCAACTCAGGATAATCTTGAACGATCCAGTTCGCGGGCGGTGAGCGGGCTGAGCATTGTGGCTCTGACTGGCGGTTTTGCACGGGGCCGTACCCTTGGATCCGTGGAGATGAACGACCAGGGCGCCGGACGCAGCTACGAGGTCCGCACGTACGGCTGCCAGATGAACGTGCACGACTCCGAGCGGTTGTCGGGCTTGCTCGAGGATGCCGGTTACCGGAGGGCGGCACCGGGGGAGCAGGCGGACCTGGTGGTCTTCAACACCTGCGCGGTGCGCGAGAACGCGGACAACAAGTTGTACGGCAATCTCAGCCATCTCGTTCCGGTGAAGGAGCAGCGCCCGGGGATGCAGATCGCGGTCGGCGGCTGCCTCGCCCAGAAGGACCGCGACACCGTTGTCAAGAAGGCGCCGTGGGTCGACGTCGTGTTCGGAACCCACAACCTCGGTTCGCTCCCCGCGCTGCTCGAACGCGCCCGGCACAACAAGAGGGCCGAGGTCGAGATTCTCGAATCGCTCGAGGCCTTCCCGTCGACGCTGCCCGCGAAGCGGGAATCAGCCTACGCGGGTTGGGTGTCGATCTCCGTCGGCTGCAACAACACCTGCACGTTCTGCATCGTGCCCTCCCTGCGTGGCAAGGAGGTCGACCGTCGGCCCGGCGACATCCTCGCCGAGGTTCAGGCTCTCGTGAACGAGGGTGTTCTGGAGGTGACGCTGCTCGGCCAGAACGTCAACTCGTACGGCGTCTCGTTCGCGGACCCCGACGAGCCGCGTGACCGCGGCGCCTTCGCCAAACTCCTCCGCGCGTGCGGCGGGATCGAGGGACTCGAACGGGTGCGATTCACCTCCCCGCACCCGGCGGAGTTCACCGACGATGTCATCGAGGCGATGGCGACAACTCCGAACGTGTGCCCGCAACTGCACATGCCGCTGCAATCCGGTTCGGATCGCGTCCTCAAGGCGATGCGGCGCTCGTACCGCAGTGCCAAGTTCCTCGGGATCATCGAGAAGGTCCGCGCCGCGATGCCGCATGCCGCCATCACGACCGACATCATCGTCGGCTTCCCGGGCGAGACGGAGGAAGACTTCCAGGCCACGCTCGACGTGGTCCGGCAGGCGCGGTTCACGAGCGCCTTTACCTTCCAGTACTCCAAGCGCCCCGGGACGCCCGCCGCGGAGATGGCGGACCAGATCCCGAAAGTTGTTGTACAGGAACGCTACAACCGTCTCATCGCACTCCAGGAGGAGATCACCCTCGAGGAGAACAGCAAGCTCGTCGGTACTGAGGTCGAGTTGCTGGTGACCACCGGCGACGGCCGCAAGGACGCCGAGACCGCGCGTATGAGCGGCCGGGCTCGCGACGGACGCCTGGTCCACTTCCGGCCTGAAGGCAACCTCGACGGTGACCTGCGCCCCGGTGATGTCATCACCGTGGTCGTCACCGACGCGGCCCCGCACCACCTCACCGCCGACGATCCGATTCTCACTCATCGACGCACTCGCGCCGGAGATTCGTTCGAGCGAGGGGTCACCCCCAAGACGCCGCCGATCGGTGTCGGACTGGGACTGCCCAAGGTGGGCGTCCCCGCACCGATGCCCGCACAGATGGGATGCAACGCATGACGAACAGCGGCGACTTCGCCGACGCTGGAGGCAGTCAGGATCCGATGCGCGAGTACCAGAAGGACTTCGACGCCGCCGAGAAGAAGATCGCCGGAGAGATCGACCCGGGGATGCGGGCGGTCGTGGTTGCGGTGTGCGTGCTGGTGCTGCTGCTCTCGTTCACGCTGCCGCACGCCGGATCGGCGAACGGTTGGGAGGTTCTGGTCAACGCCGACTCGGCCGTCGCCGAGTACATCAAGCTGCCGTCGCGGATTTTCGTGTGGCTCGCGGTCGTCTTCGGCGGTGTCTTCTCGATCCTGGCGCTGGTCACGCGGCGCTGGGTGCTCGCCTGGATCGCGCTCGCCGGGACGGCGGTGTCCGCGGTGTTCGGGATGCTGGCGATCTGGTCACGGCAGACCCTCACGGTCGGCGAGCCCGGCGCCGGCCCGGGCCTCGGTCTGGTTATCGGCTGGATCACCGTCATCGTGCTGACGTTCCACTGGATCAGAGTGGTGTGGAGCCGGACTGCGATGCAGCTTGCTGCAGAGGAGGATCGGCGCCGAGCCGCCGAGGGCGAATCCGGCCGCGGCGACTGGACCGTATGAACTCCGGAGACAAGCTCCACCATTGACGAGTGAGGGGTGCGACGCCGAACGGCGTCGCACCCGTCACTCGTCAATCGGTCGATTCAACGTTCGCCCACAGCGCCCTCGGCGGCCTCGGCCCATTCTCGCCACTGTTGGGCCTGGGCGAGGGCCTTCTCGGCGTCCTTGGTTCGCCCTGCCGCGGTCGCCTTCGCCGCCTGCTCCTCGAACTGGGCAACGCGCTCACGGAACTGTGCGGCACGGGCCAGCGCCTCGGGATCGGTTCGGCGCCACTCGGAGTCGGCCGCGTCACGAACTCGCTTCTCGATCGCACGCAGCTTGCCTTCGAGGTCGTGCATACGTTCGCGCGGAACCTTGCCGATCTCGTCCCACTTCTCTTGCAGATCACGCAGCGCCGCGCGTGCCGCGTCGAGGTCCTTCTCGGGGTCGATGTTCTGCGCGCCCTTCAGTAGCTCTTCCTTGGCGGCTGCGTTCTGGGCGAACTCGGCGTCGCGTTCGGACGCAGCAGAGTTTCGAGCGGCGAAGAAGACGTCCTGCGCTTCCTTGAACCGTCGCCACAGGGCGTCGTCGGCCTCGCGGGGCGCCCGACCGGCAGTCTTCCACTCGGCGAGTAGGTCCCGGAACCGCGCGGCGGTCGGGCCCCATTCTGTGGACGTCGACAACTCCTCGGCCTGGGCGATCAATTCCTCCTTGCGGGTCTTGGCATTCGCGCGCTCGCGATCGAGTTCGGCAAAGTGGGTGCCACGCCGCCGATTGAACGACTCCCGTGCCTTCGAGAACCGCCGCCACAAGGCGTCATCGGTCTTCCGGTCGAGACCACGGATCGTCTTCCACTCGTCGAGGATCTCCCGCAGCCGATCGCCCGCGGCTTTCCACTGCGTGGATTCGGCGCCGATCTGCTCCGCCTCGGCGGCCAGTGCTTCCTTTCGGGCAGTCTGCTCCAGGCGGTTCTGCTCACGGTCCTGCTTGGCCCGCTCCTCGGCGTGCACCGACCCCTCGATGATGGCGGTGAGCCGGACATGCAGCGAATCGATGTCGCCGATGACAGCAGCCGTTGGCAGCGACTCCACCAGCGCCTCGGCGGCCGATCGCGTCTTCTTCGCGTCACCCGTTCCGGACGCGAGCCGGGATTCGAGAAGCGAGACCTCGGTCGCCAGGTCGTCGTAGCGTCGGCCGAAGTGTGCGAGGCCCTCGGCTACGTCCCCCGCCTGCCAGGAACCGATCTGACGTTCGCCCTCGGCCGTCTTCACCCATACGGTGCCGTCCTCGTCGACACGGCCGAACAGACTCGGATCGCTGGCCACTACCGCAGGCTTGGTGTGGCTCGGAGCCGGACCGGGCTTGGGTGAGCTCGATCTTGCGGCACCCGGCTTAGCGCCGCCGGGCTTGGGGACACCCGGCTTCGGGGTACCCGGCTTGGGTGCGTTGCTCTCGGTCATAGCTCCTCGTCTCTGCCGCGCGTCACGGCTGCCTCATCACACTGTCGCCTCCCGTTCGCGCCCCAATCGTTCGTTGAGGGCAGGTGGGAGCCTGCAGCGACTGCTCAAGACCATTGAAGCAGGTACGACACGGATAGGGCGTGACCCCGGGTCGACTACCGTTGCTCAGTGTGTTGACCGCTGCCGCTTTCGTGCCCTCGCCGCCGCTGCTGGTGCCGCAGCTGGCGAGTGGTGCAGCTCAGGAAACCGACCGGTTGCGTCGGGCGGCTCTCGGAGTGGCGTCCCGACTGGGTGAGTCGTGTGAGGAGTGGACCGCATTCGGTGTGGCCGAACCCGGCCTGCCCTTCATCGCCGAGGTCGGCCCCGAGTCGAGCGGCACGTTTCAGGGCTTCGGCGTCGACGTGCGAGTGTGCTTGTCTCCCGACGCATCCGCAGCCGCCGTCGATCCGTCAATGCCCCTGGCGGCTCTCATCGCCGCGTGGTTGCGCGGCCAGGCGGCGCCCGCGTCGAAAGTCCGGGTTCGAGTCCTGGCCCCCGACACCCCGGCCGACCAATGCGCCCAGCTGGGTGCGGCGCTGCGACGCGAACTCGACGCACGTCGGTCGCGGCAGGCACTGCTTGTCGTTGCGGACGGCGCGAACACCTTGACCAAGAAGGCGCCCGGCGCGTTCGACCCTCGATCCGAGCAGGTGCAGGCGGCGCTGGACGCGGCCCTCGCCGAGGGTGACTGCGGCGCGCTCGACCACCTCGACGCCGCGCTGTGCCAGTCGATCGGACTCGCCGGGCGTGCTGCTTGGCAGACACTGTCGGCGGTGTTCGGCGGCGAGGCAGGCGGTCCCCGCAAGTCCGAGTCGCTCTACGTGGGTGCACCGTACGGCGTCGGGTACCACGTCGGGATGTGGTTGCCATGACCGCTCCGACGCCCGTCGCGGTTATCGGTCCCACGGCAACCGGCAAGTCTCGCCTCGCTCTCGATCTCGCCGAGCGAGTCGGCGGCGAAATCGTCAACATCGATGCGATGCAGCTCTACCGTGGGATGGACGTCGGCACCGCCAAGCTCACTCCGGAGGAACGCCGGGGCATTCCCCACCACCAGCTCGACGTCCTCGACGTGACCGAGACCGCGACCGTGGCTCGCTATCAGGAATCGGCGGCCTGCGACATCGAGGACATCCGTGCGCGAAGTGCAGTGCCGATCATCGTGGGCGGTTCGATGATGTACGTGCAGGCGCTGCTGGACGAGTGGGCATTTCCTACGACCGATCCCCAGGTACGGGCGCAGTGGGAGGCCATGCTTGCCGAGCAGGGGGTTGCGGCCGTACACGCCGAACTCGCGCGTGTCGATCCGGATGCGGCGGCGTCGATTCTGTCGACGGACGGGCGACGCATCGTCCGCGCGCTCGAGGTCGTGCAGATCACCGGGCGTCCGTTCGCGGCCTCGGCACCGAAGATCGGCGAACCGCGTTGGGACACAGTCATCATCGGGGTCGATCGGGAGACCGGGGCGCTCGACGACCGGATCCGGGTGCGGACCGAGTGGATGTTCGACAACGGGCTCGTCGACGAGGTTGCGGGGTTGGTCGGCGTGGGGCTCCGGAAGGGCGTCACAGCCCAGCGGGCCATCGGCTACGCGCAGGTGCTGGCGATGTTCGACGGTGAGTACGATCTAGCGGGGGCGCGGGAGCGCACCTTTACCGGCACTCGGCGGTACGTGCGTCGGCAGCGGTCCTGGTTCCGCCGTGACCCGCGCGTGCACTGGGTCGACGGAGCCGACCCGGACCTGCTCGACGCGGCGTTGCGCCTGGTGGAGGGGTAGTGACGCGCTCGAGTGCGTGATCACCTCGCTAGAGTGGGCCCATGGAGTTCAGCAAGGGCCACGGCACCGAGAACGACTTCGTGATCCTCCCGGATCCGGACGCCGGCCTTGCTCTTCCTGAGCATCGGGTCGCGAATCTGTGTGATCGTCGCCGCGGGCTCGGTGCCGATGGGGTGCTGCGGGTAGCGCGAGCCGGAGCGCTGGCCGCGGTTGGCGTCCTGCGCGACCTTCCGGCCGGCGTCGGCGCCGACGACTGGTTCATGGACTATCGCAACGCCGACGGATCGGTCGCGGAGATGTGTGGCAACGGTGTTCGGGTGTTCGCCCACTACCTGTGCGCGACCGGTCTCGAACTGCACGACGAGTTCGTCGTCGGCAGCCGGGCCGGCGCGCGTCCGGTGACAGTCCATACCGCCGACCATGTTCATGGCGATGTCACCGTCGACATGGGGCAGGTTAGGGATCTCGGCGCGTCGACTGCGACGGTCGGCGGCCGTGTGCTCGCCGGAATGGGTATCGACGTCGGAAACCCGCACCTTGCGTGCGTCGACCCGGAGATGACACTGGCTGCACTTGCAGCGCTGGACCTGACAGTCTCGCCGGGCTTCGACCCAGGCTTCTTTCCCGAGGGCGTCAACATCGAGATCCTCACCGCGCTCGACGGCGGATCGGTGGACATGCGCGTGCACGAACGTGGCGTGGGGGAGACCCGCTCGTGTGGTACCGGAACGGTGGCGGCGGCGGTCGCCGCGTTGCGTGCGAACGGCGACACCGACGGCAAGGTCGAGGTGCGGGTGCCCGGCGGTCGGGTCGAGGTCACAGTCGAGGGCGACCGAGCGGCATTGCGGGGTCCGTCCGTACTGGTGGCGACGGGTCGGATCGATGATCGCTGGTGGACCGAGTTCGTCTGATCGTCCCGAGGGAAATCCGTGTGCGCACCCGTCACGGTTCGTGGGACCATGAACGTGTATGACGAAACCACACCCCACACAGTTCCCATCCGAGCCGGAGTCCCCCGAGACACCGGAGTTCCCTACTCGATCGGCAGCGCTCGATCACGAAGAGTATCTGGAAGACTTCGCTTCTCCCTCTGTCGGTGAGATGCAGCTCGACGAGCGCAGCGCGCTACGGCGTGTCGCGGGACTGTCCACCGAACTCACCGACGTCACCGAGGTCGAGTACCGACAGCTACGGCTCGAACGCGTGGTCCTGGTCGGCGTATGGACCAACGGGACCGTCGCGCAGGCGGACGCGAGCATGGCCGAACTAGCTGCACTGGCCGAGACCGCGGGGTCGAAAGTTCTCGAGGGCCTGGTGCAGCGACGGGACAAGCCGGACTCCGCCACCTACATCGGCTCCGGCAAAGCTGACGAACTTCGCCAGGTCGTGCTCGCGACCGAGGCCGACACCGTCATCTGCGACGGCGAGTTGACTCCCGCGCAGCTCACAGCTCTGGAGAAGGTCGTGAAGGTCAAGGTCATCGACCGGACCGCGCTGATCCTCGACATCTTCGCCCAGCACGCCACATCCCGGGAGGGCAAGGCTCAGGTCGCGTTGGCGCAGATGGAATACATGCTGCCGAGGCTGCGCGGTTGGGGCGAGTCGATGTCCCGGCAGGCCGGTGGTCGTGCCGGCAGCAACGGCGGTGTGGGTCTGCGCGGTCCTGGTGAGACCAAGATCGAGACGGATCGTCGGCGCATCCGGGAGCGGATGGCCAAACTGCGGCGTGAGATCAAGGGGATGAAGTCCGCGCGCGACACCAAGCGCAGTCACCGTCTGCGCAGCGAGATCCCTTCGATCGCGATCGTCGGCTACACCAATGCCGGCAAGTCGAGTTTGCTCAACGCCCTTACCGGGTCGGGTGTGCTCGTGCAGGATGCCCTGTTCGCCACCCTCGACCCCACTACGCGTCGGGCCCGGTTCGTCGATGGCCGCGAATACGTCCTGACCGACACCGTCGGGTTCGTCCGGCACCTGCCGACCCAACTGGTCGAGGCGTTTCGGTCGACGCTCGAGGAAGTGTCGGATGCAGACCTGCTGCTCCACGTCGTCGACGGTTCGGATCCGCTCCCAACCGACCAGATCAAGGCCGTCCGCGAGGTGATCACCGAAGTGATCCGCGAGAGCGACATGCCCGCTCCGACCGAGTTGATCGTGGTAAACAAGATCGACGCGGCGGACCCGGTGGTCCTGATGCAGTTGCGTGGTCTCCTGCGCGACGCCGTGTTCGTTTCCGCCAGAACCGGGGAAGGTGTCGATGAGCTCCGAGCACGTTTGGGTGAGGTCGTTCGTCGCCCCGAGGTCGAGGTGAATGTCCTTGTGCCCTACTCGCGAGGCGATCTTGTCGCCCGGATCCACTCGGACGGTCAGATCCTTGATTCGACGCACGAAGAACAGGGCACCCGGATGCGGGTGCGGGTGCCAGAGTCGCTCGCATCCGCCCTCGTCGACTACGCCGGGCGTGCGTAGCGCCCGCAACGTCCTGCGATTCTCACTGGCAGCGGCTGTGATGGCCGCGTCGGGCCTGCTCGTTGCGGCGCCCGCGGCCTCGCAAAGCACCGGATCCTCAGAGGTCCCGACGAGCGGGGCGCGGTTCGAGCAGTGGTGCACCCCCGCTGATCCGGCACTACGTGAACTATCTGGGCTAGCTGTCGCCGACGGCAGGATGTACGGCATCGGTGACAGCGGCACCGACGACACGCTCGCGGTGCTGGGCGGGGACTGCTCCGCGATCAGTACGCTCCCGGTGCCCGTGGATCCCTACGACGTCGAGGACATGGGTGTCGGGCCGGATGGTCGCCTGTGGCTCTCCGACATCGGCGACAACGACCGGGTTCGTTCGACAGTCGCGCTGATCAGCCTTGACCCCGGGTCCGGCGACGGGAATCTGCACCGGCTGACCTACCCGGACGGTGCACACGACGCTGAGACGTTGTTGATCCAGCGCGACGGTGTTCCGCTGATCGTCACCAAGGAGATCCTCGTCGCCAACGGGATCTACCGCCCCGTCGGAGGTTCCGGACTCGACAGTCTCGAAGTGCCCGGGCCCACCCCGCTCGAGCGAGTCGGCGAGGTACGCCTCGGTCCGACTTCCACGCCGGGCGGCCCGGTGCCGGTGGGCGGGTCCACATTGGTGACCGGCGGCGCGGTAAGCGCCGACGGCACTGTCGCCGCGCTGCGCACCTACACCGACGTGTACTTGTATTCGGCCCCCGACGGTGACCTGGTCCGCGCGATCACAGCGACCACACCCGTCCGAGTGGAGCTACCGAATCAGCCGCAGGGCGAGGCCATCGCGTTCACCTCGGACGGCGACCTGATTGCGGGCTCCGAGGCCGCCGGGGGGCCGCTACCGCCGCTTCGGATACTGCGGGACGCAACCGAACTCGTGCGTGGCGAGGGGCAGTCAAGGGACCCGGTCACGCTGTCGACGGAGGTCACCGGCTCCGACGAACGAGCCCCCGAGCAGGCCACGAGTGGAGACCGGTCGGCCGCCGGGCCGACTTCGGTTCTGATCGGCGGTGCCGTTGTCGCAGGACTCGCGAGCTACGCGCTCGTCCGCCGTCGCTCACGCGCCGCAGGGCACGGCGGGAAGCCGGATTCCGCAGCTGACTGAGGGTCAGGACGCTTCGCCGTTCCACAGCCACGACGCCGTCGGTGCCACCGGTTCTGGTGCCGATGGCGGCTACCCCTACTATCTCGTGTCGTGAGTGAGCCGGAGGGAACGGAATCCACGACAACCGCGACGGCCCGGGCATGGTCCTGGGCTGTCCACGGCGACGGTCGACGAATCAGTGACGGCGCGGTGGTGGCACCGCACGAGCGGCTGTCATGGCCGCGCACCATCGGTATCGGCATGCAGCACGTGATCGCGATGTTCGGTGCCACGCTGCTGGTGCCGACGATCACCGGATTCCCGGTGACCACGACGCTGCTCTTCTCCGGGATCGGCACGGCACTCTTCCTGGTCATCACCCGTGGACGTATACCCAGCTACCTCGGTTCGTCCTTCGCCTTCATTGCGCCGCTGAGCGCGTCCGCGGGCGAGGGTCCCGCGGCTCAGCTCGGCGGCGTCGTCGCGGCGGGTGTGGTGCTCATGCTGGTCGGCGCCCTCGTGAAGGCGGTAGGCGCCCGTGTCATCGACGCCGTCATGCCGCCTGTCGTGACGGGTGCAGTGGTCGCGCTGATCGGCCTCAACCTCGCTCCAGTGGCCACAGGATCCTTCCAGGCGCAGCCGCTGATCGCTACGGTCACATTATTGGCCATCATGCTCGCGACGGTGGTCGGCCCGGGCATCCTCGGCCGACTCGGCATCCTGATCGGTGTCGCTGTCGGCTGGGTGTTTGCCGCCGTCACGGGCGGTATCGCCGACGAGCGGGTCGACGCACTGAACGAGGCGGCGTGGTTCGGCGTCCCGGACCTGCAAGGGCCGACCTTCGAGCTGTCGGTGGTCCTGCTCGCACTGCCAGTCGTGATCGTGCTTGTCGCCGAGAACGTCGGACACGTCAAGGCCGTCGCTGCCATGACCGGGCGTTCACTCGACGACCAGGCCGGCAACGCGCTTTTCGCAGACGGGCTTGCCACCACCCTTGCCGGTGTGGGCGGCGGTTCGGGTACTACCACCTACGCCGAGAACATCGGCGTCATGGCAGCCACCCGCGTCTACTCCACCGCGGCCTACTGGATCGCCGCGGCCACAGCGGTCATCTTGTCCTTCTCGCCCAAGTTCGGTGCGCTCGTGTTCACCGTGCCCGAGGGCGTCATCGGCGGCGCGACCCTCGTGCTGTACGGCCTGATCGGTGTTCTCGGCGTGCGGATCTGGTTGGACGCGAAGGTCGATCTCACCGACCCCGTCAACCTGACCGTGGCCGCGACCGCCCTCGTTGCGGGCGTCGGCGACCTTACCTTGTCGATCGGATCCGTCGAACTGGGCGGCATTGCTTGGGGCTCGGTCGGCATCCTTATCGCCTACCCTGTGATGCGGCGGCTCTACGCACAGCGCCGCTGACCTCGGCCGAGCACTGTTCGTTTCTGCGATACACGGTCACGAATCGTGCTCGCCTCGGTCATGGATCGACGCTGACCGGCGCCCTACGGTCGTGTCGAAGAAGCACACCCGCTTACCCACCGGTGGACGTAGACACGAGGAGAAGTAGTGGAACGCACGCTGTTCGAACCGGAGCACGAACTATTCCGAGAGTCCTACCGCAAGTTTCTCGACCAGCACGTCGCGCCCTTCCATGATCAGTGGGAGGAGCAGAACATCGTCGATCGCTCGGTGTGGGTAGAGGCTGGCAAGCAGGGCTTCCTCGGCATGGCGGTGCCCGAGGAGTACGGCGGCGGGGGAGTTGACGACTTCCGCTACAACATGGTCCTCACCGAGGAGACGACCCACGGCGGCTACTCAGGCCTCGGCTTCATGTTGCACAACGACGTTGTCGCGCCGTACTTGATCAATCTGACCAACGACGAACAGAAGCGGCGGTGGCTCCCTGGGTTCTGTTCGGGTGAGCTCATCACCGCTATCGCGATGACCGAACCCGGCACCGGCAGCGATCTGCAGAACATCAAGACCCGAGCCGTCCGGGACGGCGATCACTGGATCCTGAACGGCGCCAAGACTTTCATCACCAACGGTGTCAACGCCGACATCGTCATCGTCGTCGCGTGCACCGACCCGGAGAAGGGGGCTCAGGGCTTCTCGCTGTTCGTCGTGGAGCGGGGAATGGAAGGCTTCGAGCGCGGGCGAAACCTCGACAAGATCGGCCTGAAGGCCCAGGACACGGCAGAACTCAGCTTCACGGACGTGCGGGTGCCCGCCGAGAACCTGCTGGGCGAGGAGGGGATGGGCTTCATCTACCTGATGCAGAACTTGCCGCAGGAACGTTTGTCCATCGCTGTGGTCGCCGCCGCGGCCATGGAGTCCTCCCTCGAGATGACGATCCAGTACTGCCGTGACCGCAAGGCGTTCGGCAAGTCCATCGGTAGCTTCCAGAACACCCGGTTCGTGCTCGCGGAGCTGGCCACCGAGACGACGGCTGTTCGGGTGCTCGTCGACCGTTTCGCCGAGCAATTGTGCGCCGGCAAGCTCACGGTGCAGGAGGCGGCGATGGCCAAGTGGTGGACGACCGAGGCTCAGGTCAAGCTCATTGACCGCTGCCTTCAGTTGCACGGTGGCTACGGCTATATGCGTGAGTACCCGATCGCCAAGGCGTACATGGATTCTCGCGTCCAGACGATCTACGGTGGGACCAGCGAGATCATGAAGGAGATCATCGGCCGGGGTCTCGACCTGGCCTGATCGGTCGCGACGAGACGGGCGGGCCCACGGCGAAACCGTGGGCCCGCCCGTCTCGTCGTCAGAGCTTGCGCATCACGGTGACGACCTTGCCCAGGATCGCGGCGTCGTTGCCGGGGATCGGATCGAACAAGCGGTTGTGCGGCATGAGCCATACATCTTTGCCAGTGCGCTTGAACGTCTTCACCGTGGCTTCCCCGTCGATCATCGCGACCACGATGTCGCCGTTGTCGGCAACGTTCTGCTGGCGCACGACCACCCAGTCGCCGTCGCAGATCGCGGCGTCGATCATGGACTCGCCGACGACCTTCAGTAGGAATAGCGAGCCCTGCCCGACCAGTTCGCGAGGCAGGGGGAAGACGTCCTCGACGGCTTCCTCGGCGAGTATGGGACCACCGGCAGCGATCCGGCCGAGCACCGGGACGAGCGTCGGCGCAGGGAGTTCGTCAGCGGGCGCGATCGTCGTCGTACCGCCATCGACACTCTGGAGCCCCGCCCGGCCCCTGTCGGTGCCCGGACCTTCCAGACCGCGTACGTCGACGGCCCTGGGGCGGTTCGGGTCGCGGCGGAGGAACCCCTTTCGCTCGAGTGTGCGCAGCTGGTGCGCGACCGACGACGTCGATGTCAGCCCCACCGCGTCGCCGATCTCGCGGATGCTCGGAGGGTAGCCGCGCTCTGCAACCGAGGCTCGAATGACCTCGAGGACCTTGCGCTGACGTTCGGTGAGGGTGCCGGCGTCGACGGACGGCTCGTGCCCGGTTCTGCCCGCGGTACGCGAGGTGTCGTCCTTCATGTCCGTTCGCCTCCTTGCGGCCCCGCCGCCTCCGCGCCGGATTTGTGGTGCCGGTCGTCCATTCCGCCTGTATGCACAGCAAATGTATCCCGATCATCGCTCGACTTCAAACATCAGTTCGACTTGCACGTCGAATATTGCTGACTTTTGCCGACACGCGTGGTAAAAATCGAATGTGTGTTCTATCGAACGCATGAGCGAAGAGTTCGAATTCGGACGACTTGAATTGCGTCAGACAAGCGAAAACGACTCGGTGGGAGGGTTCGGATGGACGTGGCACTCTCGGGGAACGGCCAGACGCGGATCATGGCGACACGGACTGGGCGGAGGTCGGCGCACCGCGTCGCGAGGACCCATCCCTCCGCCGGCATGGTTCGCTACGACGTGATCCCGCGGCACGGGGTGCCGCGAAGGGGTGCGGCGCAATCTACGTGCCCGTCGCGTAGCCCGGGCAGTCGGGACGCACGGTCTGCCGGCTTCGCGAGTGTGGTCGCGGCGGTTGTGCTCACGATCGGCGTCGTTGTCGGCATGGATGCGCTCGCAAGGTTGGCGGCGGAGCCGGACGGGATCCCGGCGGAGACTGCCACAGTGCAGGTACGCGACGGTGAGACCCTGAGCGCTGTTGCGTCACGGATCGCCCCGGGCGCGCCGATCGGCCGGGTAGTCGACCGCATCATGGAGTTGAACGACATGCCGGGCGTGAGCGTCCGGGCCGGTCAGACGCTGCTCGCACCGGTCTCGCTCTCGGGCTGAGCTTGGCCGTGGGCTAGGAACGGAGGAGGCGCTCGATCATGGGGCTGCCGCTGCAGTCGGACTGGATGTTCCCTTGTCTAGTTGCTGGGGAGTCGCTGCCAATCTGGGAGAGGCGGGTATTCTCGAATCCTGTCAGTCACACCACATCAAGTGGCCGCGTCGAGTTCGTTCCTGCTGTGCGTGCGCCGGTCCCGCTGGAACCGGCTGCGGTCGAGAAGCGACGTAGCGGCCACAACGGCTACGAAGGACGCACCATGCACTGCCCGTTCTGTCGGCACCCTGATTCGCGCGTGGTCGATTCCCGTGAAGCTGACGAGGGCGCCGCGATTCGCCGGCGGCGTGCGTGCCCCGAGTGTGGACGCAGGTTCACGACTGTCGAGACCGCGGTCCTCGCGGTCGTCAAACGTAGCGGCGTCACAGAGCCGTTCAGCCGAGAGAAGGTCGTCCGCGGTGTGCAGCGGGCCTGTCAGGGGCGGCAGGTCGACAACGACGCGCTGTATCTGCTCGCTCAGCAGGTCGAGGACACCGTGCGCGCATCCGGGTCGCCGGAGATTCCCAGTCACGAGGTCGGATTGGCCATCCTCGGTCCCCTTCGTGATCTCGACGAGGTCGCCTACCTTCGCTTTGCGTCGGTATATCGGTCCTTCAGCTCGGCCGAGGACTTCGAGCGCGAGATCAAGGACCTGCGGACCCACCGCGAAAGCCGCGCAGCCGAACTCGCCGACGCCGAGTCTGCAACCGAGTAGTTCCTCGGCCTCTCGCCGTGTGGTGCCGAGGCGGATCAGCGACGAATCGCGTCGATCGCCCTGAGGATCCGCTTCTCGGATACCGGAATTGCGGTGCCCAGTGTCTGCGCGAACAGGCTCACGCGCAGTTCCTCGATCTTCCACAGAATTTCGTCCACGTCGGCGTCGCTGCGGCGTTCCTCCGGCAATGCCGAGATCATGCGGTCGTATGCCGCATACACTCGGTCGAGCGAATCCATCCCGGTGCGGTCGCGTTCGCGGCTCGCCGGCAAGGACTCGAGACGCATCGACGCCGCCGCGAGGTAGCGGGGCAGGTTCCCGAGGCGGCTCGAGCCGAGCTGCGTCACGAAACCTGGGAAAAGCAACGACTCTCGCTGTTCCCGTACGTCGTCGGCGGCCTCGCCCGTAGCCTGCTCGAGGAGGACGGCCAGTCGATGTGCCTCGGCCAGCGCCGGCAACAGTAGTCTCAGCAGCCGTGCGACCCGGGTGGTGAGCTGTGATCGGACGGTGGCCGTAAGCGCCTCGAACGACACGGGATCTCGAACAGGGCCACCGTTCTCCGCGATCAACTCGTCCACCGCGCAGGCTCGACAGTCCGCGAGGAGGGCGTCGAAGCTGCCGTCCGGATTCTGTCCAAGCGCCAGCCGATCGGCGTTGCTCATCCCGCGCGTCACCGAGTTGGCTTGGGTTGGAACGGCGCGCAACAGGAGTTGGCGGGTGCCATCACGCATCGCGACCCGCTGCGCTGCGCGTGAGGTCAGTACCCGCACCGCGACCCCGGACTCTTCCGCGACGAGCGCCGGGTACCCGGTGACCTTCTGGCCGCTGACCGTCTGTGTCACCGATTCCGGCAGCGTTCCCAGGGTCTGCACGGTCCATTCGAGTGCGGGTCTTCGCTCGGTGTTCGAGGCCGCCTTGGCAACTTCGACCTCGACCCTTGGAGCGAGCGTCCGGCGCAAGGCCGTGAGATCCTTGTCCTTCCCGAGGATCTTGCCCTTCTTGTCCACGGCCGCGAACGTCATCCGCAAATGTGCGGGGAGCGAGGCAATGTCGAAGTCCGTCGGTTCGATCCGGCACGAACCGAGCCGCGAGAGTTCCCGTGCCATCGCATGGACGAGCGATTCGGAGCGTGGCTTCACCGCGGCGAGTGCAGCGGCAGCGAAGTCGGGCGCCGGAACCACCTGGCGTCGCATCTGTTTCGGCAGGGTCTTGATCAATGCGGCGACCAGTTCGCTGCGCATGCCCGGTACCAGCCAGTCGAAGCCGATCGGGCGAACCCCGGCCAGCAGGGCGACCGGGATTCGTGCGGTCACACCGTCGTCGTCCTTGCCCGGCTCGAACTGATAGGTGAGAGGGAACTGGAGGTCTCCCTGACGCCACGCCCCGGGATAGTCGCCCTCGAGGACAGCGGCGGAGTCTGCGTTCACGACCGTCGCGGTCGTGAAGGTCAGCAGGTTCGGGTCCTGTCGGCGTGCCTTCTTCCACCATGTGTCGAAGTGCTTGGCGGACACCACCTCCGGGCCGACGCGTTCATCATAGAATTCGAACAGCGTCTCGTCGTCGACGAGGATGTCGCGGCGGCGGGCTCGGTGCTCGAGCTCCTCGACGTCGTCGAGCAGCGCTCGGTTGGCGTGGAAGAAATCGTGCTGTGTCCGCCACTCGCCCTGCACTAGCGCATGACGGATGAACAACTCACGCGACGCATTCGGATCGATCGAGCCGTAGGCCACCGGGCGTCCGGTGACCAGCGGGACGCCGTAGAGCGTGACGCGCTCGTAGGCCATCGCGCAGGCTCGCTTGGTCGACCAGTGTGGTTCCGAGTACGTGCGTTTGACCAGATGCGGGGCGAGCTTCTCGGCCCACTCGGGCTCGATTCGCCCGGCGATGCGCGCCCACAAGCGCGACGTCTCGACCAGCTCCGTGGCCATCACCCAGCGCGGCGGCTTCTTGAACAGACCCGAGCCGGGGAATATGGCGAACCGACTTCCGCGCGCGCCGAGGAAATCCCGCCGGTCACCTTCACGGAGGCCGATGTGGGATAGCAGGCCCGCCAGCAGGGACTGGTGGATCGCGGTCTCGGCCAGTTTGGCATCCGCAACGGCGGATCGCGTTGTGTCCCAACCGAGCCTACGGGTGATCTCACGAAGTTGTCCGTGCAGGTCCTGCCATTCCCGGATCCGCAGCCAGTGCAGGAACTCGTTCCGGCACATCCTCCGGAACTGGTTGGAGCTCAGATCCTTCCGCTGTGCGCGGAGGTAGTCCCACAGCCTCAGATAGGTGAGGAAGTCGGAGTTCTCGACGTCGAATCGGGCGTGCTTTTCGTCGGCGGCCTGCTGGAAATCGGCTGGCCGTTCACGCACGTCCTGGATCGACAGCGCCGAGACGATTACGAGCATCTCGCGCAGGCAGCCGTTCCTGTGCGCCTCCACCAGCATGCGGGCCATCCGCGGATCGACTGGGAGTTGCGCGAGTTCGCGTCCTGTCGGCGTAAGCTCGGGACCCCTCGGCGCCTGGCCGTCACTCGCAGCGTGCTTGCCTGATGCGATCGCTCCGAGCTCCTCGAGTAACGCGATACCGTCACGGATCGCGCGCGGGTCCGGCGGCTCGACGAACGGGAAGGCCTCGATGTTGCCGAGACCGAGCGCCGCCATCTGAAGCACGACCGACGCGAGGTTGGTGCGCAGGATCTCCGGTTCGGTGAACTGCGGCCGCGACTCGAAGTCGTCCTCCGAGTACAGGCGAATACAGATGCCGTCCGAGACGCGGCCGCACCGGCCGGCACGCTGGCGGGCCGAGGCCTGTGAGATGGGTTCGATCGGCAGCCGCTGCACCTTCGTCCGTACCGAGTACCGGCTGATACGTGCAGTGCCGGGGTCGATGACATAGCGAATGCCAGGCACGGTCAACGATGTCTCGGCGACGTTCGTCGAGAGCACGACGCGGCGACCGGTGTGCGGGGTGAAGACCTTGTGCTGTTCGGCGGCCGACAGCCGCGCATACAACGGGACGATCTCGGTGTTCCGGAGCTTGCGGTCGCGCAACCCGTCGGCGGTGTCGCGAATCTCGCGTTCGCCGGACAGGAAGACCAGGATGTCCCCGTCACCCTCCCCGCACAGCTCCTCGACGGCCTCACATACCGCGTCGACGGGATCACGATCGAAAGTCTGGTCGCCGACCTGGGCGGTGAGCGGCCGATAACGCATTTCGACGGGATACGTACGCCCCGACACCTCCACGATCGGAGCGGGGACGCCATCGACCGCGAAGTGTTGCGCGAACCGCTCCGGGTCGATGGTCGCCGAGGTGATGATGACCTTGAGATCGGGCCGGCGAGGTAGCAACTGCTTGAGGTAGCCGAGGATGAAGTCGATGTTGAGGCTTCGCTCGTGGGCCTCGTCGATGATGAGGGTGTCGTAGCGGCGCAACATCCGGTCGCGCTGGATTTCCGCGAGCAGGATTCCGTCGGTCATCAGCTTGACGAGTGTGGAGTCCGAGACCTGGTCGGTGAAGCGGACGGTGTAGCCGACAGTGTCGCCGAGGTCGCGGCCCACCTCCTCTGCGATCCGTTCCGCGACAGTGCGGGCCGCGAGTCGGCGGGGCTGCGTGTGCCCGATCATGCCGCGGATGCCCCGGCCCAGTTCGAGGCAGATCTTGGGGATTTGAGTCGTCTTGCCGGAGCCGGTCTCACCGGCCACGACCACGACTTGGTGAGATTCGATCGCGGCGGCGATGTCGTCGCGGCGCGCGCTGACAGGCAGCGTCTGTGGGTACTTGATGACCGGGACACCGTCGCGCCGGGCGGCCAGGCGCGCGCGTGCCGATTCGATCGCGTCGGCGAGGGCGACCATCGCCTCCGGGGTCCGGGCCCGATCCAGTCGTTTCCGAAGCCGGTGTTCGTCGCGAAGAGCGAGCTCGCCCAGGCTGTTCTCAAGATCCCGGCGGCTCGGAGTTGTGGTGGACATGCTGGCAACAGGGTAGCCAAACCCGCTCGGCGCGCTGCGATGTGGCCGCAGGAGATGCGCTCGAGCGGCTGGTGACCAGGTGGATCGCCAAGTTCGGTCGGCGCACCGGACGGGAGCGCTCTAGGTTCGTTGGGAGGCTGAATCGATTCCTGGTCACGGACGGGTGTCGCACGGCGCCGGACCGCGGCGGAAAGGGGCTCGCCGAAACCCCAAGGAGGCCGAACATGACATCCGCGTGGCCGCCAGATCCGAGGGAATCGGTTCCACCAGGCGTTTTGCGTCGGGCGGTCGCGGCATCCGCGATGGGCAACGCCACCGAATGGTTCGACTACGGCATTTACGCATTCACCGTTTCATACATTTCGGTGACGTTCTTCCCCGCGGAGGGCGGTTCGGGCACGCTGTACGCGCTGCTCGTGTTCGCGGTGTCCTTCCTGGTCCGGCCGCTCGGTGGGCTGGTGTGGGGGCCCCTGGGTGACCGACTGGGGCGCCGTCAAGTGCTCGCCCTCACGATCGTCCTGATGGCGGGCGCCACGTTCGGAATCGGCCTGTTGCCCGGATACGACGCCATCGGGTGGTGGGCGCCCTTCCTGTTGGTGTTGTTACGCATGGTGCAGGGTTTCTCGACCGGCGGTGAGTACGGCGGGGCCGCCACCTTCATGGCGGAGTACTCCCCGGACCGCAAGCGCGGCTTCTACGGGAGTTTCCTCGAGTTCGGCACCCTCGGCGGGTACGCGCTCGGTGCGATCGTGGTGCTCGGAGTGGACTTGGCGTCCACGGACGCATTCATGCAGACGTGGGGTTGGCGACTGCCATTCCTGATCGCCGGCCCGCTGGGCCTCGTGGGCCTGTACCTGCGGACCAGGCTCGCGGACACGCCGGTGTTCCGGGAACTCGACGCAGAGGGTGCCACGGAGCACGCGGCAACCACCGAGTTCAAAGACCTGGTCACCAGGTACTGGAAGCCGATCCTGCTGCTGACCGGGCTGGTGATCGCACTCAACATCACCAACTACACGTTGCTCGGCTACATGCCGACATATCTCGAAACTCAGATCGGTCTGACGTCGACGGAGTCCCTGACGCTGTTCACTGTCGGTCAGCTCGTCATGATGACCATGATCCCGTTCGCGGGGGCGTTGTCGGACCGGGTGGGGCGCAAACCACTGTGGTTCACATCGCTGGTCGGCCTGTTCGTGTTCGCGGTCCCGATGTATCTGTTGATGCGTCAGGGCTTTGGGTGGGCGATAGTCGCATTCGCGATCCTGGGGACCTTGTACCTGCTGCAGTTGTCCACCATCTCGGCTACGTTCCCTGCGATGTTCCCCACACACGTCCGGTTCGCGGGGTTCGCCATCGCGTACAACGTGTCGACATCGCTGTTCGGCGGCACGGCGCCCGCCGCTAACGACTTCCTCATCGACTGGACGGGAAACACTCTGATGCCGGCGTTCTACATGATGAGTGCCTGTGTCGTCGGACTCGTAGCGCTGGTGTTCGTTACCGAGACGGCGGGAGCGTCGATCCGCGGGCGCGGCATTCCAGGTGTGGACACCGAGGCACAGCCGTCCGCCTTCGCCCACAAGTAGCCGCGGTCTGGCAGTTCGGAAAGTCGGGGAGTCCGAAAAGCGGTGACTCCTCGTCCAGTGGCATAGTCGCCTGCAGCGGTTTTTTGAACCTGCAGTGGTTTTTGAAGAAGGGACGAAGATGACTTCGGCACTGTGGCACGGATTCGCGGATATGGGAGCGGTGCAGCGCGACGGCGCGTTCGTGGTGACCCGGGGTGAGGGTGCTTACATCTGGGACGACCGTGGGGCTCGATATCTCGATGCGACTGCTGGCCTGTGGTTCGCCAACGTCGGGCACGGACGCACCGAGATCGCCGACGCCGTCGGGGCGCAGTTGTCGAAGGTGGCTCACTTTTCGAACTTCGGCGATTTCACCTCCGACGTCACGTGCGCGCTAGCCGAGCGGCTGGCCGAGATCGCGCCGGTGCCAGGTTCGAAGGTGTTCTTCACGTCGGGTGGCTCCGACTCCGTCGACACGGCTGCCAAGCTGGCTCGTCGGTACTGGATCGAAGTTGGGATGCCATCGAAGAAACTGATCGTGGGCAGGCAGAAGGCATACCACGGCATGCACGTCGCGGGCACCGCACTCGCCGGTATCCCGGTCAACCGAGAGGGATACGGAGAGCTGATGCCGGATACCCGCACCGTGCAGTGGGACGATGCGAAGGACCTGCTCGATCTGATCGAGCGTGAGGGCGCCGACACCATCGCTGCGTTCTTCTGTGAGCCGATCATCGGGGCCGGTGGCGTCTATCTTCCTCCCGCGGGCTATCTCACCGAGGTTCGCGACATCTGCCGCGAGCACGGCATCCTGTTCGTCGTCGACGAGGTCGTAACCGGGTTCGGGCGGATCGGCGGGTCGTGGTTCGCGTCCACACGCTTTGATCTTCAGCCCGACATGGTGACCACCGCGAAGGGGCTCACCTCGGGATATGTCCCGATGGGGGCGGTTCTTATCGCGCCGCGCGTCGCCGAACCGTTCTTCGGTGGCGGAGTGTGGTGGAGGCACGGCTACACCTACGGGGGCCACGCGGGGGCGGCGGCCGCGGCTATGGCCAATCTTGACATCGTCGAGCGCGAAGGCCTGCTCGCGGAATCGAAGCGGCTGGAAGCGTCGTTGCACGAACATCTGCTCCCGCTCGCGTCGCACCCGCGGGTTGCGGAGGTGCGCAGTGGACTCGGCGCGGTCGCGGCGGTGCAGTTGGCCGATCCGGCCGAGGCACTGCCGTTCGTGAAGGCCCTGCGGGAGGTGGGGATCTCGGGTCGTGCCGCCGGACAAGGCGCCATGCAGTTCTCGCCGTCGTTCGTCATGACCGACGATCAGGTCGCCGAGATGGCGGCGGGAGTAGCCAAGGCGCTGGGCTGAGCACCGGTCCAGCGCCGGCTCAGCGGCGTCGACGCAGTCGGCGCGACACGCGTTGCAGCAGAGGCGGTTTCACCTCGACAAGGTCGACGGTGGCGCGGTCAGCGGCAGCGGATGCCTGCGCGAAGCGGGCGTGGAGCCGGTCGCGGACCTCGTCGGCACTGTAGGCGCGGCGTCGCCGCTCGGCTCGCACCACCAGGACCCCGCCGGCGGCGACGCCCACGGCGCCGGCCAGGCCTAGGACTTTCAACACGCGTCTGCTGTCCAAGCGCATCGCCTTAGGCTAGGGGTATGACTCGGCGGACGCACGTATCGCAGGTCGATCTGGATGACGCGGTGGACATTACCCGCACCGGCGACATCTGGATCTTCCGTGGGCAATCCGGGGCCGATCGTGCGATCCAGACACTCACGAACAGCCCCGTGAACCACGTCGGGATGTCCGTCGCCCTCGACGATCTGCCGCCGCTGATGTGGCATGCCGAACTCGGACATTCGCTCCCGGACATGTGGACCGGCAGGTTCCAGCGTGGCGTCCAACTGCATGATCTGCGGGCCGCCGTCCAGGTGTGGGGTACGCGTTACGGTCAGCGTGCATGGCTGCGGCAACTCGAGAGTCCTGTCACTCGTGAGCAGGAGGACGCGTTGATGCGGACCATTGCCCGACTCGATGGCACACCCTTCCCCTCCACGGCGCGGTTGGCGTCGCGGTGGGTCGGCGGGCGGCTGCCCAAGCGGCGCAGGCGTCGCGGTCGCGGCGAGGCGCAGCAAGATGCCGGTGTCGAGAGCATCTACTGTGCTGAGGTGGTGGCGTCGACCTACGAGGCGATGGGACTTCTGACGTCCGAACGCAAGGTCAACTGGTACGACCCGGGCCGGTTCTGGAGCGGTGACCGTCTTCCGTTGGCTCCGGGCGTGAGGATGGGCGATGAGATCGCTGTACTCCTCGGCCCGGATGGCCCCGCCGGAGACATTCCCCGACCGTGATTGAAGAGACCTAGGGCCGTGAACCGTCCTGTGGTGAGTATCAGATGGTGACGGTGCGTTCTGCGTGGACGAGTCCGCCGATCTCGACCCAGCCGTCGGCATCGAACTTCGTGTGGATTCGAGAGCCTCGTCCCTGGTTGATGAGCAGCGACCGCCGCAGGTGGGCAGTGATCCGCACTGCCGCCGATCCCGTGGCCTCGTCCTCGCTGATCCCGAGCTTCGGTGCGAACATTCGTGACCGGATGCGTCCCTCGAGTTCGTCCTCCCACGCCCAGATGTAGTGCTGTCCGTCGGTGAAGTCCTGCGCTCGCGCGTGGTTGACGTTGTCGACGTGGGGCATCGGGTGGAGCGCGAACTCGGGAGCCCATTCGGGTCGGGTGCGAACCCAAGCCACGCCGTGCCGGATGCAGATCTCGACACGGCCGGCCGGTACATCGATGGCCTCGATGGCGAAGCCGTTTTGATCCAGCCACCAGGTCAGGCCGACGGTGGGGTGCCCAGCGAACGGGAGCTCGGACACGGGGGTGAAGATGCGTGCGCGGACGGTCTGCGCGCCGGGCTCGGGCATTTCGACGAATACCGTCTCGCTGAATCCGAGGCGCTTGGCGATCGCCTGACGTTCGGACTCGTCGACGGCGGCCGCGTCGATTATGCCGAGCGGATTGCCGTGTTTCCCATCGGAATCGGTGAACACACGAACGACATGGACGTCGATGGTCATAGGGACCAGGTTATCGCTGAAACGCCCGAAGTCCCCCGAGATGGCGAGACCACGTCGGGGGACTTCGATGCGTGTGCAGCGGTCAGGCGTTCGCGAGGATGTCGTTCACGACCAGCGCCTGCGCGACACCCTGGAGAGTGGCCGCGACCTTCACGGCCTCCCAGACCTGCTCCTTGGTGAAGCCCTCCTTGCGCACGACGGCGTCGTGCGCGGCGGTGCAGTCGTGGCAGCCGTTGATCGTGGACACGGCCAACGACCACAGCTCGAAATCGGCCTTCTCGACACCGGGGTTGCCGATGATGTTCATACGAAGACCCATGCGCACCTGGGCGAACTCGTCACCTAGGAAGCCCTTGGCGCGGTAGGCGACGTTGTTCATGCCCATGATCGATGCGGCACCGAGGGCCGCGTTGTACGCCTCGGCCGACAGCACATCGGCGGCCTCTTCGGCGATCTCCCGCAGCACCGAAGCCGACCTGGTGGCGGCTGCGCACGCGAGGAAGGTGCCCCACAGCTGCTGCTCGTTCAGTTCGGTCGAGCGCGCGAGCGAACCGAGGTTGAGCTTGAGGTCCTTGGCGTACTCGGGAAGCGAGTTCTTGAGATTCTCGACTGACATATCAGACGCCCTCGGTCATGAGAGCGCCGGCATCGATCGTCGGGTCGCCCTTCTTCCAGTTGCAGGCACACAGCTCGTCGGACTGCAGGGCGTCGAGGACACGCAGCACCTCGTCGACGTTGCGGCCCACGGATCCGGCGGTGACCGAGACGAACTGGACCTCGTTGTTCGGGTCCACGATGAAAGTGGCGCGGTCGGCGACACCGTCGGCGTTCAGGACGCCGGTGGCCTCGGAAAGTTCACGCCCCAGATCCGAGAGCATCGGGAAGGGGAGGGTCTTGAGGTCCTCGTGCTGGGCACGCCACTGGAAGTGGACGAACTCGTTGTCGACCGAGGCGCCGAGTACCTGAGTGTCACGATCGGCGAACTCGCCGTTCAGCTTGCCGAACGCGGCGATCTCTGTCGGGCAGACGAAGGTGAAGTCCTTGGGCCAGAAGAAGATGACGCGCCACTTGCCGGCGTAGTCGTCACTGGTGACCTGGGTGAAGTAGTCATCAGGCTGCTTGGCGTCGACCTTGGACAGGTCGCCACCGATCACGGCGGTCAGGTTGTAAGCCGGGAACTGGTCGCCGATGGTCAGCAGAGCCATGTGTGGTCGTCCTCCTACTTGATTTCGTGCATTGGATGCGCGGGCACGCACCGTGGACTCGGTGCTGCGCGCTACCTCGAGCGGGTCTGGGAAGCCGGAGTTGTCGCGGCTTCACGTCCTGCGCCGTTCGGTATGGACGAATACTGCCCGAAACGTTTCAAAAGGTAAAATCGATAGGTAGTACTACACTGATAGGTATGGCTGATGGGACTTATCAACCGACACTGTCGCAGCTGCGTGCCTTCGTCGCGGTGGCCGAGTATCGCCATTTCGGAACGGCCGCATCACGCTTGAATGTGAGTCAGCCCACGTTGTCGCAGGCGCTCGCATCGCTCGAGAACGGCCTCGGAGTGCAGCTGATCGAGCGCAGCACCCGGCGTGTGTTGGTGACAGTCGCGGGCGAGCAGCTGCTCACCCAAGCCAAGTTGATCCTCGATGCTGCGGACGGTTTCGTCGCCGCCGCGGCCGGGGTAGGCGATTCCCTCGTCGGTCCCCTGCGCATCGGTTTGATTCCGACGGTCGCACCCTACGTGCTGCCGGCTGTGCTCTCCGCGCTCAGGCGGGAGATGCCCGCGCTGGTGCCGCAGGTCATCGAGGACCAGACCGCACGCCTGCTCGAGTCCCTCCGGGCCGGCGTGATCGACGTCGCCGCGATGGCGTTGCCGTCGGAGGCGCCAGGTCTGATCGAGATCCCTTTGTACAAAGAGGAGTTCGTGCTTGTCCTGCCGACGGGGCACGCGCTCGCGGGCCGCAGCGACCTATCGCTCGACGTGCTCGACGAACTCCCCCTACTGCTCCTCGACGAGGGGCACTGCCTGCGCGATCAAACGTTGGACCTGTGCCGGTCGGTCGATGCGCACCCGCCGTCCGGGGACACGCGTGCGACCTCCCTCGCGACGGTCGTGCAGTGCGTGGCAGGGGGATTGGGCGTGACGCTGGTGCCCGACTCGGCCGTTCCTGTTGAGACCCGGCGCGGTGACCTCGCCACCGCGCGATTCGCCGACCCGACCCCTGGCAGGACGATCGGCCTGGTTTTCCGGGCGTCGAGCGGGCGTGCCGAGGAGTACCGGAAGCTGGTGCAGTTGCTGCGCAGTGCGGCGCCGACCGGTGTGGCCGCTGTCGAGGGCTGACCGCACGAGCACAGCCCGCCGTCAGCGGCGTCTGCGCCCGCCTGTCCTCGACTTGGACCCCGACTTGCCGGCGGCGCGGCGCCGGTCTTGTGTCCTCGGCTTGCCGGATCTGGCCTGAGTCTGTTCACGTGGCCCGAGCCCTGTGCTCTTTCCTGTCTTGCTCTTCGGTGTCTGGGCCGGGTTGCGGCCACGCGAACTGTTCGCGGTGCGGCCGCGGACGATCCCGATGAACTCTTCGACAAGATCAGTCGTCCGGTCCTCCACCCACGACAGCGCAACGCGGGACTCCGGTGCTCCGTCGACAGGCCGGTACGTGAGGTCCTTACGGTGGTGCAAGCGCGCGAGCGACTGCGGAACGACGACGACACCGACGCCCGCGGCGACGAGCGCGATCGCGTCGCCTGTCGAGGACGGGCGGTCCAGTGCGGGGCGCCCCGGGAGTTGGTGCCACGCCAGTGGAGTGTCGAGCGGGTCGAGGACGAGTTCGTCTGCGAGATCGGCGAGCGCGATCTGCTCGGCGGCGGTGAACACGTGGTCTTTGGGCACTACGACGACGGGTACCTCTGCATACAGCGGGATGACGCTGAGACCGTCGCGTTCGACCGGGAGGCGCAGCAGGGCAGCGTCGGCTCGGTCCTCGCGCAGTGCTGCGGCGGCGTCGGCGGCATCGACTGCGATCAGTTCGAGCGGCGACTCGGGCATCCGCTCGCCCCATATGCGGACCCACTTCGCCGGCGTGACACCGGGGACGTACGCGAGCCGGAACGGTCGGGCTTCGGTCGACTCGGTCACCGGGTCAGGCTACCCGCCAACGTCCCGGAGTCGCCGGTGCCACCGGGTGCTGCCTGCTCGCTACCCTTGACGCATGACGTCGCAGAAGAGCTCCCAGACGATGAAGCCGGCCACCGCCGCCAAGAAGCTGGGTGTGTACCTCCAGGCCACCCCCGCCGAGTTCCAAGCCGGAGTGGTCTCTCGCGACGACCTGAACGAATGGCAGACCAACCCACCGGAGTGGCTCGCCACGCTGCGCCGTGAAGGTCCGCACCCGAAGAACGTCGTCGCCGCCAAGCTCGGTGTGTCGATCTCCGGTCTAGCCCGTGGCGGTGTCGCCGAAGCCCTCACCACCGCACAGATCGAGGACCTGCTGGCCGACCAGCCGGACTGGCTCGTCGCCGAGCGGGCCAATCTCGTCGAGGTCCGCAAGGAGGAGAAGCGGATTCGGGAGCAGCAGGCTACGACGCGTGAACAGTCGAACCGCAGGCCGCGTAACGCCGGGCCGTTCAAGCCGTCGACCTAGTGGCCCCGCTGTCGCGACTCAGGCCGGCGCGTGACTGAGGATGTGCAACGCTGCCGGAACCGCCTCGATCGTCACCGGGAGAGGCCCGACTCTGTCCCCGTCCGCATAGGCTGGGATGCCCTCGCACTGCAACCGCACCGTCCGCGAACGGTAGGTCTGCACATCGGGTAACTCCACGTGCGTGCCCTTGTAGACCCGTGGGAACAGTCGGACCAGCCTCGATCGACGACCGTGCTCGACGACCGTCACATCGAGCAGACCGTCGGTCCGGTCCGCCTTCGGGCAGATCTGCATCCCGCCGCCATATGAACGGCCGTTGCCGACTGCGACGAGCGTAGCGTCGACCTGAACGGTTTCGTCGTCCAGCTCGATGCGGTGGCGCAGGGGCTTGACCTGCGAGAGTTCCACGAGCATCGCCAGGTTGTACCGCATCCGGCCCTTCGGCCATGACATCCGGTTGGCGCGATCCGCGACCAGCGAATCGAAACCGCTGGCAACGATGGTGCCGGCCCAAACGACCGAACCGTCGCCGAGCGTGATCCGAGCCAGGTCGGACTCCTGCACCTCACCGTCGGCGATCACATCCGCCGCCGCGACTGGGTCACCGACGGGGGTTCCGAACTCACGTGCGTGGTCGTTGCCGGTTCCCGCCGGTATCAGCCCGATCGGCACCCCGGACTGCGCAGCTGCCTGCAACCCGATGCTGATCGAACCGTCGCCGCCCACGACGGCGAGCGCGTCGGTGCCCCCTTCGATGGCTCGCAGGGCCAACTTGCGGGCGTGATCGGCGTCCGTCCCGATAATTTCCGTGACGGCAACTTCCCGCTCACGCAAGCGTGCGACCGCCTTATGACCGGCGGTCAGTCCGTTGCCGTTCCCGGCAAGCGGGTTGATCAGGACGGCGACCTTCTCGATCGCCTTCTGTGTACTCACGGAATCAGCTTGCCGGGGTTGAGGATTCCCGCGGGATCGACTGCATTCTTGACAGCTCGCAGGACGGTGACACCCAGGTCGCCGATCTCGTCCCGCATCCACGGACGATGATCGACGCCGACGGCGTGGTGGTGCGTGATCGTCCCTCCGGCGGCCATGATCGCGTCACCAGCGGCGGTCTTGGCCCTGCTCCATTGGTCGATCGGGTCTTCGTTCTGCGCGCACACGATGGTGAAGTACAGTGACGCACCCGTCGCGTAGGTGTGCGAGATGTGGCACAGCACCAGCGCCGGGGTTCCCTGCACGGACAACGACTCGGTAAGCGCCTTCGTGACCGCGGCACGCAAGGTGGCGAGATTGCCCCAGGTGGTGGCCGTCTCGAGGGTCTCGACCAGCGCACCCGCATCGAGCAGGGCGTCGCGCAGGTAGGGCGCGTCGAAACGGCCATGTTCCCAATTGCTTCCGGGGCCCTCGCCCAGCGATGTCGCGCCGTGAGACTGCAGGACCGCGCGGGCCTCGGCCACCCGCTGTGCGGTGTGTTCGGTGGTGCCCTCGAACGTGGTGATTGCCAGGCAACCACCGGTTACGGCCTCCTCGCCGATCTTGTCGTGGGTCGCGAGATTGACTCCCGTTTCAGCCTCGTCGGACAGCCGCAGCACGGTCGGGACCGCGCCCTGTTGCCGCAGTGCTCGCAGTGCCGCCGCACCGGTCTCGAAATCCGGAAAGCGCCACCCCTCATGGACGACGGACTCCGGAAGCGGATGCACCTGCACACGGACCTGGGTGATGACGCCGAGCGTCCCCTCCGAGCCGACGAACAACTCGCCGAGATTCGGACCCGCCGCGGACGCAGGCGCCCGCCCGGTGTCGAGGATGCCCGCCGGGGTCACCACCCGCAGGCCCTGCACCATGTCTTCGAACCGGCCGTAACCAGCGGAAGCCTGCCCGGAGGAGCGAGTCGCCGCGAAGCCGCCGATGGTGGAGAACATGAAGCTCTGCGGGAAGTGCCCAAGAGAGAAGCCGTGCGCGCCAAGCAGTTCCTCGACCCTGGGACCGGGCAGACCCGCTCCCAGGGTCGCGATTCCCGAGTCGGTGTCGAGGTCGATCAGCGAGTCGAAACGGCGCATGTCGAGCGAGAGAACCGCGTCGAATCGGTCGCGCACAGGGTCGAGTCCGCCGACGGCGCTGGTGCCGCCGCTGAACGGCACCACGGCGATCGAGTTGTCGGCGCAGTACCTGAGGATCTCGGTGATTTCGGCCTCGGTGCCAGGGATGACCACAACATCTGGTGCGTCCTGCTGTTTGGTGCTGCGGCGCCGCAGCAGGTCGATCGTGCTCTTACCGCCGGACCGCAGCAGTCGATCGTTGTGGGCGGTACTGCAGAACTGTTCGCCGACGAGCGCGGCGAGCGCGGCGAGTTGCCCTTCGGACACCGCGCTCGGGGCCAGGGGCACGTCGTCCGCCACGCGTTCAGGCGCCTCTCGAGTCGTGACGCCGAGGGCCTGTTGCAGCAGCCCCTTGATGCCGCCCGAGAGGGTCGTGCTCTTCTCCGGCGCGCCCCACGCATCCCACTTCATCGGGGGTGCGGTCAAGGCTGCTTGATCTTCCGATCGCTCAATACTCATGTGTTGCAGTGTCACACATCACACAAGAGCGCAACTAGCCCTCGGCCACCTCGAACTCGTCGAAGACCACCTCGCCGGCCGCGTCGGATTCGGCGAGGTTGACCTCACCAAGCAGCGCCCAGCCGTGGTCGCCCTCCGGGTCGTCGAGGACCTGTCGCACCCGCCACAACTTCGGCTCGACGGTTACCTGGAAGAGCAGCGGTCCACGAGCCGAGGGGCCGGTTCCTATCTCGTCGTACTCGTCGAAGTACAACTCCATGAGGTCGGCCCAGTCGTCGGCGTCGAGGGCGTCTCCGAGCTCTGCCAGTTCCTCCCAGCGCTGCCGCGCCGCCAGCTCGACGCGGCGGAACATCGCGTTGCGGACCATCACCTTGAAGGCTCGGGTGTTCGTGGTGATCGGCCGCGGCGTGTCGGCGCCGAACGCAACCTGCTGGTCGTCGGACTCGGCGCCTGGGTTCGTCAGCTGCTCCCACTCGTCGAGCAGGCTCGAGTCCACCTGGCGGATCAACTCACCCAGCCACTCCGTGAGATCCTCGAGCTCCTCGGTACGGGCCTCCGCCGGAACTGTCTGCCGCAGTGCGCGGTACGCGTCGGCGAGATAGCGCAGCACCAGACCTTCGGACCGGGCCAGACCGTAGTGGCTGATCAATTCGGCGAACGTCATCGACCGCTCCACCATGTCGCGCACCACGGACTTGGGGGAGAGAGTGAACTCGCTCATCCACGGATGACCCGCTCGATAGGTCTCGAATGCGGGGAACAGCAAGTCCGCCAATGGCTGTGGCCACGTGATCTCCTCGAGGAGTTCCATACGCTCCTCGTACTCGATGCCGTCGGCCTTCATCTCGGCGATCGCCTCACCCCGCGCGGCGTGCTGCTGAGCCATGAGGATCTGCCGTGGGTCGTCCAGCGTGGACTCGATCACCGACACGACGTCGAGTGCGTAGCTGGGGGATTCGACGTCGAGCAGTTCGAGTGAGGCGAGCGCGAACGGCGACAGCGGCTGATTGAGTGCGAAGTCGCGCTGCAGGTCTACCGTGAGGCGCGCCATTCGCCCGTGCTCGTCAGGCTCGTCGAGCTGCTCGACGATGCCCGCCTGCAGCAGCCCCCGGTACAGACGGATCGCCTTGAGAATGTGGCGGCGCTGCGCCGGCCGCGGCTCGTGGTTGTCCTCGAGCAGATGTCGCATCGCTTGGAAACCGTTTCCGGGCCTCGCGATCACGTTGAGCAGCATGGAATTGCTCACCGAGAACCGCGACACGAGCGGCTCGGGGGACGCGGCGGTCAGCTTGTCGAACGTGCCTTCGCCCCACGACACGAAACCTTCCGGGGGCTTCTTCCGCTGCACCTTCCGCCGTTTCTTGGGGTCGTCTCCGGCCTTGGCCAGCGCCCGCACGTTCTCGATCTCGTGCTCGGGTGCCTGAACCACGACATTGCCGAACGTGTCGTAGCCGGCGCGGCCCGCACGGCCGGCGATCTGGTGGAACTCGCGCGCCCGCAGCTGGCGGGTGCGGGTGCCGTCGAACTTCGTCAGGCCCGTCAGCAGCACCGTCCGGATCGGCACGTTGATGCCGACACCGAGAGTGTCGGTGCCGCAGATGACCTTGAGCAGGCCGTCTTGTGCCAGCCGCTCGACGAGTCTCCGGTACTTGGGCAGCATGCCTGCGTGGTGGACGCCGATACCGTGACGTACCAAGCGCGACAGGGTCTTCCCGAACCCGGTGGTGAACCGGAAGCTGCCGATGGCCTCCGCGATCGCGTCCTTCTCGGAACGACTGCACAGGTTCACGCTCGTCAGGGCTTGTGCCCGCTCGAGGGCTGCCGCCTGCGTGAAGTGCACGACGTACACGGGAGCCTGGTGGGTGGTGACCAGTTCCGCGATCTCCTCGCCGATCGGAGTCTGCGAGTAAGAGAAGTGCAGCGGCACGGGCCGCTCGGACCCCGACACCTCCGCCGTCTCCCGACCAGTCCGCTGGGTGAGGTCTTTGCGCAGGTAGGTGACGTCGCCGAGAGTTGCAGACATCAATAGGAACTGGGCCTGCGGCAGTTCGATCAGCGGAACTTGCCATGCCCAGCCGCGGTCCGGCTCGGAGTAGAAGTGGAACTCGTCCATGACGACCTGTCCGATGTCGGAGCCCGGACCTTCACGTAGCGCGAGGTTCGCGACGATCTCGGCGGTGGCGCAGATGATCGGGGCCGATGAATTCACCGACGCATCGCCGGTCATCATCCCGACGTTGTCTGCACCGAACACATCGCACAGAGCGAAGAACTTCTCACTCACGAGCGCCTTGATCGGTGCGGTGTAGAACGTGCGCCGACCTTCGGCGAGCGCGAAAAAGTGCGCGCCGAGCGCGACCATCGACTTACCCGAGCCCGTGGGGGTGGCAAGGATGACGTTGGCCCCGGAGACAAGCTCCATGAGCGCTTCCTCCTGCGCCGGGTACAACTGCAGGCCGCGGTCACTGGTCCACGAGGTGAACGCGTCGAAGAGGGCGTCGGCATCGACACGGGTGGGGTGGACGGTTCCGGGGAGCAGATCGGGCAGCAGCACTGTTACAGGCTAGAGCCTCGCGGGGCCATACCGGCATTCCGGACCGAGGTGGCGCAGTCCTCAGGTGGCGCTGCGCTCGTCGGACCCCATCGCGTCGAGCACCGCCATCCGGGTTTCCGGCGTGCCGGTGATCGTGCCCTCGCCGACTCCGTGTACAAGGAGTTCGCGCCAGCGGTCCGGGTCGAACTCGAGCGGCGCCGTCGATTGCAGGAAGTCCTCGACGACTTTCAGGAACCTGAGCGGATCGTCCCGGAACGGGAAATGCCCTGCGTTCTCGAAGATCTCGAGATTCGAACCCGGCATCGCCGAGTGCGCGAGATGGGCATGGCTGACCGGGATCACCGAGTCGCGCTCGCCCCAGATGATCTGGACCGGCAGGTTCTCGGTCAGATAGCACCGGTCGAGGATGGTCACCACCTGGCCGCGCCAGTCGACGACGGACCGCAACGTCCGCAGGTATGCCTCGTACGCCGTGGGGTCGGGCAGGTCACCGAGAACCCGCACCAGGTCCGGGGTGTCGTGCAGCATCGCGCCCGGCCGCAACGGCGAGCCATGCACGTTGGCGATGATCTCGCTCGCGGCCCGGACCGCAGCCATCGCGCCCGGAATGCGCAGCAGCTTGAGGGCCTCGTTGACCACGGGCACGGAGATGAGCCGCAGCAACGGATGCACATCCTTGGTCACACCGCCGGCCGACACCAGGACCAGGCGTTCGACCATCTGGGGGAACTGGTACGCGAACTGCATCGCGACGCCGCCACCCAATGAGTGCCCGACGACGGTGGCCCTGTCGACACCCAGCACCGACAGCAGATCCCGCATGCCGTTCGCATAGGCGGCCACGGAGTAGTCCGCGCGGGGCTTGTCCGAACGGCCGTGGCCCAGCAGATCGGGAGCGATGACGGTGTGGTGCTGGGCCAGGTGCGGGATGATCTCACTCCAGGTCGACGAATTGTCGCCGATCCCGTGGATGAGGAGGAGGGCGGGACCCTCGCCGGCGATGCGGAACGCTCGGCGGTAACCGTGGATGGTCCGGAAGACGAGCCGCGGCTCTGCGTCCGGTACCGGGCGGAGCATACGCGTGCGAGTGTCCATATCGCCTCCTGAAGCCGCCGCCCGGCTCGGGCGCCGCTCAGATGTTGATCACGTGAGTATATCCGTGCACCGAGAGAGAGCCGTGCACCGAAACAGTGGGTGCCCTCTCGCTGTGAGGGTTACTTCGGATAACGGAAAGGTTTCGTTAACAACGATACATGGACATACAAACAAACGACCGGCTAATCGCAAACTCGGACCCCGCCACCCCTCCTGGAGCCGTCTAGCCGTCCTCGCCCCGCGATTGCTCGGCCAGAAAGCGTTCGAACTCCGCGCCCAGTTCCTCACCGCTCGGGAGATCGTCGTCGGTCGCGAGGAGCGAGGACTGCTGTTCCTGGGCAGCGACATAGGAGTCGTACTGGCTCTCGAGCGCGCGCACCACGGCCTGGACCTCCTCGTTCGAGGCGACGTGCTCGTCGATCTGCTCGCGAATGCGCGCCGACGCCTCACCGAGCGCGACCAGTGGCAGTTCGAGGTTCCCGATCTCCATGACGTTCTCGAGCAGCGTCTCAGCCGCAGCCGGGTACTCGGTCTGTGCGAGGTAGTGCGGAACGTGCACGGAGTAGCCCACCGACTCGTGGCCGTGCTGGCTCATTCGCAGTTCGAGCAGCGACGATGCGCTACCAGGAACGCGGAGTTCGCCCGACCAGCGGTGGTGACCCTTGATCAGCTCCTTGTTCGTCGAGTGCGCGGTCACGCTCAGCGGACGCGTGTGCGGAACCGCCATCGGAATCGCGTTGATCCCGATGGTGCGGCGAACTCCCAGCTGTTCGGCAAGCAGTCTCACCGCCGTGGTGAATCGCTCCCAGCGTAGATCCGGCTCCATGCCGGCCAGGAGGAGGAAAGGTGTGCCAGCCGTGTCACGCAGGGCGTAGAGGTTCAGCTCGGGTGACTGGTAGTCGGAGAAGTGGTCGGCCTTGAACGTCATCGTGGGTCGTCGAGACCGGTAGTCGATCAGCTCGTCGACGGCGAACGACGCCACCAGCTCGGACTCGAGGCTTTCACGTAGGTGCTTGGTGGCCAGCTTCACCGCGTGCCCGGCATCGGAGAATCCCTCGAGGCCGTGAACCAGAACTGGGCCCAGGCCGTCGGCGGTGGACAGATGCGGCGCCGGGAACTCCAGCTCGTACATCTTCGACTGCTCGTCCATGACGGCTCCCTTTCATTTCGATTGTCTGTTTCCAGTGTCCCTCACCACCTGCCGGCGACCGAAACCGGAGACACTGGACGAGGTGCTGGGCGCCGACCGCGTTCATCGCACGGCGCTCCCAGAAAGCCAACACCGGATTGGCGAAGTCGATTCCCGAGGGCCGCTCGCGGCGACGGGGCGGGCCTTCGGTCCGGTTCGCGAGCGGTGCGGCGGCGGGTGTGTCACCCTGAGCGGTGGATCGCAGCGACCCAACGGCGGGAGGGGCCGAGAATGTCGACGCGGACACGCCTCGCGCCGATACTCGTTCTCGGGTCGGTCGTGTTGGGCGCCGGTGCGCTCCCCCTCGGGTGTTCCACGAAGGTGGACGGTGCAGCCCGTCCAGTCGGTGACGACCTTTCCAGCTCCCGGGCCCTTGCTGAACTACTCCTCGAGCCGTCGTCCTTTCCGCCACAGTATTCGGCCATCGTCCTTCCTCCACAAGCGGTTTCGCAGGCGGCACCTGATTTGGCGGGTATCCCGCCGGGTGCGCGAGTGGACCCGGCGGGGTGCAAGCCGCCGGCACAGGACTACGGGACCGATGGCACGGCGATGGTTGTAGGCACCGACAACGTGAACCGTTCCACGATCACGATCGAACTCGTCCGGGTCCAGACGCCCCTCGCCGACCTCGGCGCTCGGGTCGCCGAGTGCCCTGAGGTGACCGCCACCCGCAGCGGGGTCGAATCCACCGTGACGACCGTGCTCACCCCGGCGCCTCCGATCGACGCCGACGAGACCCTCGCACTTCACCGGACGGTCAACTCGGGGCGGGGCGAACAGGAGGTCACACAGTCGATGCTGACCCTCTTTGCCCAGGTCGGGGAAGTGCGCGTGCAGGCGACGTCCATGTCGTTCGGGGCCGCCGCCGACACCGCCAACCTCGACGCCGCCACCCACGACACCGCTACCCTCGACGAGCTCTTCAGATCCGCGGTTCTGAAGGTGCGGGCCGGCTGAGTGCGGAAAGTAGCACGCGGGTCCGACCCGGATCGAGGTCCGGACTGCTCGACTCACGGGTTGTACACAGTAGGAGACGCGATCCACAGATCCGCGAAAACCCCTGGCGGGTTCGGATTCGGCGACCGCCGTGCGAGGCAGGGTCGGCATATGACGACCCCAGCATCCCCACACGGTTCGCACCTCCCTCCGGGCTCGGACACCCTCTCGCCGTCGAGCGCGGACCTCGACGTTCGTTGCACAGTCCGGATCTCAGATCCGGGCACGTTGATCAGTGCGGTCCCGGCGTTGCTCGGATTCCACCCGCGCCGCTCCCTCGTTGCGATCTGCCTTGCCGGGACGAGCGTCGGTGCCGTGATGCGTCACGACCTGCTATTGACGGACGCCGAGGTCATGGACCCCGTCCTCGACCAGTTCGCGGCCGTCGCCGCTCGGGAGGGGGCCGACCGGATGCTGGCCGTCATGGTCGACGACCGGATTCCCCCTCGGCCCACGGCAGGGGACCTGGACCGGTACGCAGGTATCGCCGACAAGTTCCGGGACGTACTGCGCCGCGGAGGAACCGAACTCGTTGCCGTGCACGTCTGCTCGGGAATCCACTCCGGAACGCCCTGGCGAGATCTCTTCGGGGCCGGCCGAGGAGTGCTTCCCGACCCGACCGCCTCCGAGGTGGCCGTGGCCCAGGTCCTGGGAGGGCGTCCGATCCGCGGATCTCGTGAGGAGCTCGAGGCGATTCTCGACCCCGTTTCCCCGCACGAACAGGTGCGTGTCGCCGACCTGATCGACGCCGCGCGCGAGGAGCGTGCGAGAGACGCTGCCCTGGCCCGGGCGGCCACAGACGGTGTCGGAGCTCATCGGCACAGCCTGGAGCGGGTACTCACGCAGATCGCACAGCTCGAATCCGGTGACGAGCCGCCCACGCAGGAGTGCGCGGAGCTGGCGCTCATGCTCGAAATCCCCAGTGTCCGCGACTCCCTGCTCGCACTGTCGACGGGCGAGCAGGCCGAGGCCGCCGAACAGATGTGGATTCACCTGGGCAGAACCTTGCCCGCACCGGAACGTGCCGAGCCCCTTGCGCTACTGGGATACAGCGCATACGTACGCGGGGATGGGCCGATGGCCGGCGTGGCGCTGTGCGCGGCTCTCTCTGCCGACCCGACTCACCGCTTGGCGAAACTTCTCGACGACGCTCTTCAGACCGGCGTCCGGCCGGACGCTCTCCGCGACCTCGCGATCGTCGGTCACCAGGTCGCGCGCGATCTCGGCGTGCAGCTGCCGCCGGTCGGGCCGCTACCGCCGCGCGGCGTGTGAACGATCGCCGAGCCCCTGCAGGTACGTCCAGGCGTCGGAGACGATCTCGTCGAGGTCGGTGTGCTGTGGTCGCCAGCCCAGCTCGTCGATCGCGCGTTCGCTCGACGCGATGAGCACGGCCGGGTCGCCGGCTCGGCGGGGCGCGTCTTCGGCGGCGATGGTCAGGCCTGTGACCTTCTCGCACGCCGAAATCACTTCGCGAACAGTGAATCCGGCGCCGCTTCCGAGGTTGTAGATCCTGTGGTGGCCCGGTTCCGACGACTCCAGCGCCAACAGATGGGCCTCGGCGAGGTCGAGTACGTGGATGTAGTCCCGAACGGCGGTGCCGTCCTTGGTCGGCCAGTCGGTGCCGAACACCGAGATCTTGTCACGTTGACCGAGCGCGACCTGCAGCACGAGGGGAATGAGATGCGTTTCGACGATTCGGTTCTCGCCGGCACCCTTGTATGCGCCGGCAACGTTGAAGTACCGCAGGCTCGTTGCGGCGAGTGAGTGGGCCTTGGTGTACGAGGTGATCGCGTGATCGATCGCGAGTTTGGTGGCACCGTACGGGTTGGTCGGACGAGTCGGCGCATCCTCGGTGATCGGAGTCCGTTCGGGCTCACCATAGGTCGCCGCCGTCGACGAGAAGACCAGCCGTGGGGTGCCGGACAGTCGCATCGCCTCGAGCAGAGCCAGCGTCGTGACGACGTTGCCCTCCCAATACTGTTCGGGCTTTTCCACAGACTCGCCGACGAGCGACTGCGCGGCAAAATGCAGGACGCCGTCGAAACGCGGTGAGCTGTCGCCGGACCCGAGGACAGACCGGGCGACAGCAGCGATATCACCCTCGATGAACTCGGCGTTCGCGGGTACCGCGTCGGCATTGCCGGTCGACAGGTTGTCGACGACAACGACCTCGTGGCCGCGTTCGAGCAGGACCGTGCTGCACACGCTGCCCACGTAGCCGGCACCGCCGGTAACCAGAAGTCTCACCGTTTGTCTCCTCGCTGGCCGGATCCGGCGAGCGAGGAGTCAGACCTGCTTCACCTGGACGGCGTGGGCCATATCCTCGGGAAGTTCGAATTCGTCGTGACCAGAAGCGGTGATCGTCACCGAACCGGGCCTGGTCTCGACTGTAACCCTTGCGTCGGGGACCACGCCTGCCACACGGAGTTGACCGATCAGCTCGGGATCCGACTGGACGTGCTCGGCCAGACGGCGGACGACGACGGCCGTCGGCTTGCCGACGGGGATGTCGGTGAGACGGATCAGCGACTCCGAGTTGCTTACCGGACGTTCGAGGCCCAGGTCAGCGAGGCCGGGAATCGGGTTCCCGTACGGGGACGTCGTCGGATTGTTGAGCACCTCGACGAGTCGCCGTTCGACCTCCTCGCTCATGACGTGCTCCCAACGGCACGCCTCCGCGTGCACCTGGTCCCAGTCGAGGCCGATGACGTCGACGAGCAGGCGCTCCGCGAGCCGATGCTTCCTCATCACGGCGACCGCGAGGCTGCGACCCTTCTCGGTCAACTCCAGGTGCCGGTCGCCCGCAACCTGCAGCAGTCCGTCGCGTTCCATGCGGGCAACGGTCTGGCTCACGGTCGGCCCGCTCTGGTCGAGCCGCTCAGCGATTCGTGCGCGCAGCGGGACGACGCCCTCTTCTTCCAAGTCGTAGATCGTCCGGAGGTACATCTCCGTGGTGTCGACCAGATCTTTCACTCTCACACCCCTTCGTCTGAAGAGGATTCTACCGGGCGGACTTCCCACGGGCCCCGCGTCCGGGCCCAGCGCGTTGCCACCGTCCATCGAGGGCCCGGTAACGACCTGTGCGGTGGCCTCGCGCGGGGCACACGGTGGAAGTAACTTGAGTTCATGAGTGCACGGACTGGTCCCGTCGAGGAGGCCCCAGCTTCCGGAGTCGGACGTGTCGTGGTGTGGAGCCCGGACTATCTCAGCTACCGGTGGAGTCCACAACACCCGATGAACCCGAACCGACTCGAGCTGACCATGGATCTCGCCCAGGGGCTCGGGCTCATGGAGGGAGTGGAGGTCGTCCGTCCCGACGCGGCATCCGATGTCGAACTGCTTCGTATCCACACACCGGCGTACGTAGAGGCGGTCAAGCACGCAGGCTCCCGGGATGCCGGCGACCTGCCGCCGGAAGTCGCGACGCGGCACGGCCTCGGCACCGAGGACAATCCGGTGTTCCCACGGATGCACGAGGCCAGCGCGATCCTCGCTGGTGGAACCCTCGCTGCGGCACAGCAGATCGCTTCGGGGCACGCTCGACGCGCGGTGAGCATCGGCGGCGGAATGCACCACGCGATGGCGGACTGGGCGTCGGGCTTCTGTGTGTACAACGACGTCGCGATCGCCATTTCCTGGTTGCTGGACAACGGATTCGACCGCATCGCCTACATCGACATCGACGCCCATCACGGCGACGGTGTACAGCACGCGTTCTTCGGCGACCCCCGGGTGCTGACGATCTCCATCCACCAGCATCCGGCGACACTGTGGCCGAACACCGGGTGGTCGAGCGAGATCGGTGCCGGCGCCGCCGAGGGCACCGCGATCAATCTTCCGGTACTGCCCGGCACCGTGGATTCACTGTGGTTGAGAGGATTTCACGCGGTGGTGCCCGCCGCAGTGGCGGCGTTCCGGCCACAGATCGTGATCAGCCAGTGCGGTGCGGACAATCACCGTGAAGACCCGTTGGCGGATCTTGCGCTCACCGTCGACGGCCAGCGTGCTGCGTACCTGGCGATGCGGGATCTGGCGGATCGGTACGCGGAGGGGCGATGGCTCGCGGTCGGCGGCGGCGGATACGGACTCGTGCGAGTGGTGCCGAGATCGTGGACCCATCTGATCGCATCGGTACTCGACCGTGAGATCGACCTGGGCACCGCTACCCCCGAAGCATGGCGCGAGAAGGCTCACGCGATCGTGCCGAGCGTTGATCCGCCGACGACGATGGGTGAGGCCGCCGACACGTCGTTCATGCGGTGGGACGGTCCCGGGGGAACTCCGGAGACTGGCGTTGCGTCGACGGACCGGGCACTGACCCGGATCGACTCGGCTGTCATCGCGACCCGCCGTGCCACGTTCCCGCTGCTCGGACTCGATCCGGAGGACCCGCGTGACTGATGGAACGACAACGGGCGCTGACCTCGAACGTGCCCACGACTTTCCTCCTCACTGGCTGGCCGACGTGCTCGCGGCGGACGGTGGGGCGGTGCATCTGCGGCCGATCGTTCCCGAGGACGCCGACAAGCTCGTGGCCTTCCACGGCAAGCTGTCCGAGCGCACCCGCTATTTGCGCTACTTCGGTCCGTACCCAACGATGTCGAAGCGCGACATCGTCAACTTCACCACCGTCGATCACCACAACCGGGTGGCGTTGGTGGCGATCCTCGGCGACGAGATCATCGCTGTCGGCCGCTACGAACGGCTCGGCGGTGTGGGCGACGGCAGGTCGGCCGAGGTCGCCTTCGTAGTCGCGGATGCGCACCAGGGCCGGGGGTTGGGGCCGATTCTGCTCGAGCATCTAGCCGGCGCGGCCGCCGAGAACGGCTTGAACATGTTCGTCGCAGAGGTTCTCGCCGAGAACCGCAACATGGTGTCGGTGTTCCGGGAGGCCGGATACCAGGTCAGTCGCAGTTTCGAGGACGGTCTGCTGCGACTCGAGTTCGCCATCGACCCCACCGAAGCCCTTTTGTCCGTGCGAAATTCGCGTGAGCGGGCGGCGGAGGCACGAAGTGTGCGCAACGTCCTGAGTCCCCGGTCGGTCGCGGTGATCGGCGCCTCCACCGACAGCTCCAAGGTCGGCAACGCGGTCCTGGTGAACCTGCTACGCGGCAACTTCACCGGGCCGGTCTACCCGGTCAATGCCGAGCACCGCTCGGTGCGCGGAGTCCGCGCCTACCCGACGGTCCGGGACATCCCCGACGACGTCGACCTCGCTGTGGTCGCCGTCCCGGCGGAATCCATCGACTCGGTCCTCGACGACTGTCTTGCCAAGGGTGTCAGGGGACTCGTCGTCGTCTCCGCCGGGTTCAGTGAGTCCGGTCCGCCCGGACGTGACTCGGAGCGCCGACTGGTCCACGCGGCGCGGGCTCACGGCATGCGACTGATCGGCCCCAACGCACTCGGCGTCGCGAACAACGACGTGGCGGTGTCCTTGAACGCGACCCTCGCCCCGGTGCTGCCGCAACGGGGCAACGTGGGCTTCTTCTGCCAGTCCGGTGCGCTTGGTATCGCGATCCTCGATCAGGCCGCCAAGCGGCGACTGGGGCTTTCGACGTTCGTCTCCGCCGGAAACCGCGCCGATGTCTCCGGCAACGACCTGCTCCAGTACTGGGACACCGACCCCGAGACCGAGGTGGTCCTGCTCTACCTGGAGAGCTTCGGCAACCCCCGCAAGTTCTCCCGGATCGCTCGACGGGTGGCCCGCACCAAGCCGATCGTCGCCGTGAAGAGTGGCCGACACGCGGTGCCACCGGCGCTCGCCGTCACCGGCGTGGCGATGGACGATTCGATCGTGCGTGCGCTGTTCGAGCAATCCGGTGTCGTGCAGGTCGGCTCGATCTCGCAGCTGTTCGACTGCGCGCTGCTCTTCGGGTACCAGCCGCTGCCGGCAGGGCCCCGGGTAGCTGTGGTCGGTAACTCGAGCGCGCTCGGCGTACTGGCCGCCGATGCGGCGCGTCGCGAGGGATTGCAGGCGGGGGAGCCCGTGGACCTCGGGGCGCAGGCCAGCCCAGAGGTGTTCGCCGAAGCGGTCTCGACAGCACTGGCGTCGTCCGACGTCGACGCCGTGATCGCGGTGTTCGCTCCGCCGGTCGCTGTGGCCGTCGAACCGTACGCGCGGGCTCTGCGTGAGGCGGTCATCGAGGCCGACAAGCCGATCCTCACCACCTTCCTGGCGACCGAGGGTATCCCGGACGTGCTGGCGGTGCGCGGGGCGGACGGGAACCCGACGCGCGGTTCGGTGCCGTCGTTTCCAGGACCGGAACGGGCGGCGCTGGCACTCGCCCGGGCTTGGCGGTACGCCGCGTGGCGTGGACGTCCGGTCTCGAAGGTGGTCCGGCCCAACGGTATCGACCCGGACCGGGCCCGGCAGCTCGTGGAAGGCTGGGTCAGCGCGTCGAACGGGCGTTGGCTCTCGGACTTCGAGGCGGCACAACTGCTCGAGTGCTACGGAATCCACGTGGTCGAGTTCCGAGCGGCCACCACCGTGGACGAGGCGGTCCTGGCTGCCGACGAACTCGGCTATCCGGTCGCGGTCAAGGCGACCAGTGAGCTGTGGCGACATCGGCCCGACCTCAGCGGCGTCCGGCTCGATCTGGTCGGCCCGGATTCGGTGCGGACGGCGTACCGGGACCTGGCGTCGGCGTCGGGCGAGCCTCTGCTGCACGTCCAGAAAATGGCGACCAAGGGAATCGGCTGCGTGGTGGAGGTCCAGGACGATCCGTCTTTCGGTTCGCTGATCTCCTTCGGCCTGGCCGGTGTCATCTCCGATCTGCTCGGTGACCGCGCCTACCGGGTTCTTCCGCTCACCGAGGACGAGGCCGTGGAACTGATCGACGAACCGAAGGCGGCCCCGCTGCTGTCCGGGTACCGCAATGCAGTACCCGTCAACAAGCAGGCGCTCGTCGACCTGGTGCGACGGGTCTCGACGCTCGCCGACGACCTGCCCGAGGTCCGTGCCCTCTCCTGTGAACCGGTTCTGGCATCCGCCGAGGGCGCGCAGCTCACCGACGCCTGTGTGCGGATCGGGCCCGAACCGAGCGTGCCCGACGGCGGTCCGCGACGACTACGCGAGTGGTGAGGGGTTCGCTCGGTCGACCTGATCGAGCTCACCGGGTGGGGCCCCACCGGGAACGCGAGAACCCGGCCGGACGCGGATCCTGAGGGGGGAAGGATGCGCATCCGGCCGGGAAGCCGGGGCGAGGCGGGTCAGCCCGCGTAGGCGCGGAGGCGGTCGGCGCGCTCGCCCTGCCGGAGCTTGCCCATGACCTCACGCTCGATCTGGCGAACCCGCTCGCGGGACAGCCCGAACAGCTTGCCGATCTGGTCGAGTGTGCGTGGCTGTCCGTCGTCGAGGCCGTAGCGCAGACGGATCACCTGCTGTTCGCGCTCGTCGAGCGTGGCGAGGACGCTACGGACGTCGCTGTGCAGCAGACCCGCGATGACCGCGTTCTCGGCAGAGGTCGCCTCGGAGTCCTCGATGAAGTCACCGAGCGGAGCCTCCTCGTCGTTGCCGACGGGCATGTCCAGGCTCACCGGGTCGCGGCTGTGATCGAGCAGGTCCGCGATCTTGTGCACGGGGATACCCGATTCGTGCGAGAGTTCCTCGTCGGTCGCTTCGCGGCCGAGCTGCTGATGCAGTTCGCGCTTGATCCGGGCGAGCTTGTTGACCTGCTCGACGAGGTGGACGGGCAGCCGGATGGTGCGGCTCTGGTCGGCCATGCCGCGGGTGATGGCCTGGCGGATCCACCACGTCGCATAGGTCGAGAACTTGAAGCCCTTCGCGTAGTCGAACTTCTCCATGGCGCGGATCAGGCCCAGGTTTCCCTCCTGGATCAGGTCCAGGAGCGGCATGCCGCGTCCGGTGTAGCGCTTGGCGAGAGACACGACGAGGCGGAGGTTCGCCTCGAGCAGGTGCCGCCTTGCGGCCTCGCCGTCCCGGACGATCGTAGCCAGATCGCGCTTCTTCGCGGCCGAGAGTCGCTTTCTCTTCTCGAGGACGTACGCCGCGTACAGCCCAGCCTCGATCCGCCGCGCCAGATCCACCTCGTCCGCCGCTGTCAGCAGAGCGGTGCGGCCGATCCCGTTCAGATAGACGCGAACGAGATCCGCAGCCGGGCTCTGACCGTCCAGGTCGGAGTCGGCGATGCGGGGTCGAGTGGTGCTGGGGCTTGTCATGACGTGCCTCCTCGTCAGGGTGTCTCATATGCCTCAACGCCCCGGCGGACCGGGAAAGTTCCCGACGGAGTTCGACTCGACGGTCTGCGACCTGCGGATTCCCGTCGTTCCCCTGAGAAGTTCCTGAGAAGGCGAGGTTCGGGAACGGGCGTCAGGCTGGTGCGATGAGTCCGTGTCGCACCAGGGAGTGGACCAGCGGTACTGCCGTGGCCGCGAGCGCTTCTTCATCCTCGTCGTGCGCGCACGCGAGAAGCGTGACGAGGTCTTCCAACGGCAATCCGTCGGGGCGCATTCCCGCTAGCAGGGCTGCGGCGAGGTCATCGATCTCGTGCTGCCACCGGGGCCCCTTGCCGCGGTGTACCCGCGCCACCACCTGGCGCCAGCCGTCTTCGTCGGGCAGATACACCCGCTCCAGCGCAGTCTCGGGCCGGACCTCGAACCGCGCCGAGAGGACGTCGTTGTCGCGGAGCCACTCGAGCCGATCGAAGTACGCGAGAGCTTCGTCACCGAGCGGATCGTCAAAGCCGTGACGGAGGTCCTCGCACAGAATGTCCGACGGCGCGTCCGTGCGCCTCAGGTACACGAATCCGAATCCGACCCCCGCGACGTCGGCGTCCTCGAGATGGTCGAGCCACGCGTTCGCGCGCGCTTCGACGGCGGGATCCCGAGGATCCGACCCGCCGTCGCGTAGCCACGTCCCGACGTACAGGGCGGGATCGGCGACGTCCCGCTGGACGATCCATGCGTCGATCCCGTGCGCCGGCAGCCACGACGCGACCCGCCGACGCCAGTCCTCACCGTCGACGTGCAGCCACGACGCGAGCAGCGCCGCGGTGCCACCGGGTTCGAGATAGTCGACGGCACCCGAGATCATCAACTCGCTGGCCCCGTCGAGGTTCAGCCCGGAATCGCGGTAGGTGTGGGTGACGCGTGCCTCTCCGACCACGAACGGCGGATTCGCGACCACCTGATCGAATAGTCGGCCGCTGACGGGTTCGAACCACGATCCCTCGAGGATTTCGAAGTCGAGTCCGTTGAGGGCGGCAGTAGCCGCGGTGAGTGCCAGAGCGCGTGGGTTGATGTCGGTGACGGTGACCTTGCCTGCATAGTCGGCGGCGCGCAGTGCCTGGATTCCGCATCCGGTGCCGACGTCGAGAAGGGTGCCGACCGGGCGGGTCGGGGTGCCTCGCAGCAGTGACAGTGACGCCTCTCCCACGCCGATGACATGGTCTTCGACGCTCTCGCGGGGACGCATTGCGCCGTCGAGGTCCGCCAACGTCCACCGGTTACCGCTGCCCAGGTCGAGGGGTCGCAGATCGAGCTCGGCGCGAACGATGTCACCGTGGCGGGAAAGCAAGCCCGCGGCAACCGCGGCGTCGAGGTCGAGCGGGCGCAATGCCGTCGCGACGTCGGCCGCCGGACAGTCGTCGTTGAGAAGGAACAGCCGGATCAGATGTCCGAGTTCGCCGCCGTTCTCACAGGCTCGGCGAACGGGAACCGGCTCGTATCGTCCCAGTGCCGCATGCGCCTCCACGCCGAGGAGGTCGACGATCGAGTCGATGTCGTACTGCGCGCGCGTCAGCGCCTCGCGTAGCGGACCGCAGACAGACAACAGGAGGTCACGATTCACCCGAGCATTGTCGCAGCCGTCCACGAGAACGCGCCCGGGCGTACGGGTCAGCCCTCGATGGTTCGGTGCATCCTGGATTCGAGTGCGCGGGCGGCGTCGCGGTGGTCGTACCTGCTGGGCTCGTCTTTGGATCGGGGAGGCCGGTCGTTCGCGATGAGGACCGCGATCCAGGGCAGGGGAATGGACACCGCGATGATGCCCACCGAGATCCAGGGATTTCCGAAAGCGCCGTACGCGATCGCGGCGAGAACCAGTGCCGGGATCCGGAAGGACATGATGGTCAGGTACTTCCTGACGCGCGCCCGGTGTTGATCCTCGATGGACTGGGCGGCCTCGGTGATCAATGCCGGGTGGCGAGGTGTACCGCTTTCGGCATTCTCGCCGAACCCCGAAGTTCTTGCCATGGTTCTACTGTTGCACTATCGGTAGTCAAATGCACATGACGGTGCGGCTGCATATGGCTGTGGGCTGCATGTGACAGCGGGGGGCCGATGTGCGGCATCATGGTTTCGTGAGCACTTCCACAAAGGAACTTCCCGATACCACCACCGATGAGACCACCGACGACGATACGCCCAAGTTCTTCCACTATGTGAAGAAGGACAAGATCGCCGAGAGTGCGGTCATGGGCACCCACGTCGTCGCACTGTGCGGCGAGGTCTTTCCGGTCACACGGTCCGCGAAGCCCGGTTCTCCGGTATGCCCGGAGTGCAAGAAGGTCTACGACGGACTGCGCAAGGGCGACTGAGTCCCGGGGTCCTCGGAGGGGGTGGTAGGCACGTCGATCTGGTGCGTGCCTGCCGCCGTGTCGTCGTTCGACTGTGACGGATCCGACTGCGACGGATCCGGGATTGATCGATCCGACATGAATCGGATGGGGCCCGTGGCCAGCCGCCTGGTCAGATTGGTGACCCGGCCGCCGTCCTCGGACTCATCGACGGCAGCCTGCGCGGCGATCCAATCGCGGGCCTGTTGCATTCGGGTGGCCCTCGCCGGCCAGAACTCCTGAATCGTGGCGTTGAATTCGGCGCCGAGAACGATCGCGAACCCGAGGAAGAATGCGAACAGCAGGAAGGCGATCGGCGTCGCGAGCGCCCCGTATGTGTATCCGGTGCCGGTCACCCAGGTCAGGTAGCTCCGAAGGACCGTGCTTGCCGTGAGGAAGAACATGCCGGCGACCAGCGCTCCGCCGAGCAGTCGGTGCCACGGCAGCGACTTGGGCAGTGCCACCTTGTAGAGCGTGGTCAGTCCCACGATGAGCATCAGGCCGACCGCCGGGTAGTAGAAGGCGTCGACCATCTCGGCGCCGACGGTGCGCCAAGAGGCCGGAAGAACCCGACCGATCATCGTCGGGCCCATCGCAACGAGGGGGAGCGTGAAGACCGATAGGACGAGGAACCCCACGTAGAGCAGCAAGGCGAACACCCTCTGCCAGACAGGGTGCCGAGCGTCCTGCTGTCCGTGTGCTGCGACGATCGAGTCGACGAAGGTCGAGATCGCCGACGACCCAGCCCAAAGCGACAGCAGGAAGCCGGCAGAGATGATCCCCGGCCGCCCCCGCATGAGAACGTCGGCTACGGTCGGCTCGATAATCTGGTCGACGATGTTCTGGCTGAATACGGTCTCGCTGAACGTGACGATCTTCGACTGGATGATCTCCACCGTGTTGGGGCCGAACCATCCGCCGACGTAGCCGAGACTGCCGAGCAATCCCAGCAGGAGCGGCGGCAGCGACAGGGTCTGCCAGAACGCGGCGGTGGCGGACCTGCCGAAGATCGAGTCGTACCACGCCTTCGACACCGTGCGGCCGCCGACCCGCATACACAATCGAAGCGGGTGGCGCCTCATGGCGGACGGCGTTTCGCTCATCGTGATCCCAGGATTCCTGACGGCGCGATCGAATACCCGCTGTGGTCCCCCGACGTGCCCCGACCGATTCTGCCACCAAGGCGCGATCTGGGGTCGAGGTGACGCAGGGTGTCGTCGGTCCAGTGCACCCCAAGCGGGCGTGGGTGATGCGAAATCGGTCGGTCCAGGGCGCTAGGCTCCTGCGCGGGCGTCGCCGAATATCGTGTCGGATCCGAGCGGTCGACAGCCGACTTCAGTGAAGCAAGGGGCGGGGAAGCAAGGAGTGGGAACAATCGTGCGAATCCAGTGGCGAGGTGCGAAGTGAGCGCTGAACCCGGAAGTGTCGATCGAGCACCTGTTCCCACGAGTTCGCTACGCATATGGCAGCGACGCGCGCTGACGAAGTATCTGGCAACCAAGCCGCGGGACTTCCTCGCTGTTGCCACACCGGGTGCAGGGAAGACCACGTTCGCCCTTCGGGTCGCATCCGAACTGCTGCGGGACCGCACTGTAGACCAGATCACCGTGGTCGCCCCGACCGAGCACCTCAAGCATCAGTGGGCCGAGGCGGCCGCATTCAGCGGCATCGCGCTGGACTCGCGGTTCTCGAACTCGACGGGTCAGACGTCGTCGGATTACCACGGCGTCGTCGTGACCTATGCACAGGTCGCGTCGCACCCGTTCAAACATCGTGCCCGCACGGAGGCGCGCCGCACCCTGGTGATCCTGGACGAGATCCACCATGGCGGCGACGCGAAGAGCTGGGGTGAGGCGATTCGTGAGGCGTACGGTGACGCCACGCGCCGACTCGCCTTGACCGGAACACCTTTCCGAAGCGACGACAGCTCGATTCCCTTCGTGACGTATGAGCCTGACAACGAAGGCCACATGCGCTCGAAGGCGGACCATTCGTACGGTTACGCGGACGCCCTTGCCGACGGTGTGGTTCGCCCGGTCGTGTTCCTGGCGTATTCCGGTGAGGCCCGCTGGCGCAACAGCGCGGGCGAGGAGTTCGCCGCCCGCCTCGGAGAGCCGCTCAGCGCGGAGCAGACTGCCCGAGCCTGGCGCACAGCACTCGACCCGGCCGGTGACTGGATCCCGTCGGTGCTCACCGCAGCGAACACGCGTCTCGACCAACTGCGCGCCGGTGGCATGCCGGACGCCGGCGGGTTGGTGATCGCCACCGACCAGGCGGCAGCCCGCGCCTACGCCAAGAAGCTCGAGGCCATCACCGGTGAGGCGCCGGCCCTCGTCCTGTCCGATGACCCGACCGCGTCGAACCGGATCGCCGAGTTCTCCGAGAGCACCCAGAAATGGATGGTCGCGGTCCGCATGGTGTCCGAAGGCGTCGACGTGCCCAGACTCGCCGTCGGTGTCTACGCCACGAGCGCGTCGACTCCGTTGTTCTTCGCGCAGGCCGTCGGTCGATTCGTGCGTTCTCGGGTCAAGGGGGAGACGGCGAGCGTGTTCGTGCCGTCGGTGCCGATCCTGCTCGACCTTGCCAGCCAGCTCGAGGCCCAGCGCGACCACGTCCTCGGCAAGCCGCACCGGGAGAAGGACGGCTTCGACGATGACCTGCTGGCTGACGCGAACAAGCAGCAGGACGAACCCGGGGAGGAGGAGAAGGCTTTCACGTCGCTCGGTGCCGACGCCGAACTCGACCAGGTGATCTACGACGGCTCGTCCTTCGGTACGGCCACCTTTTCCGGATCCGACGAAGAGGCCGACTACCTCGGCCTGCCCGGACTACTCGATGCCGAGCAGATGCGGGCTCTGCTCCGGCAGCGGCAGCAGAAGCAGTTGGACAAGCCTGCTGCAACGTCGGAGCCGGTGGTCGTCCCGGCGGCGCAGACGGTCACCGAACGAGTAGCGGCCGCCGGGCAGCTCGCGAGTCTGCGGCGCGAGCTCAATTCCCTGGTCGCGATGCATCATCACCGGACCGGTAAGCCACACGGCGTCATCCACGGCGAACTGCGCCGGATGTGCGGCGGCCCGCCGACGGCGATCGCGACCGTCGAGCAGCTCACCGACCGCATCGCGATGCTGCGTCAGTGGTAGGCCAGCACTACGTCGCGGCGTGCAGAAACACCTGGCTGCAGAAGGATTGGCTGCGGAAACACCGAAGCGGGTGACCACAGATGGTGGTCACCCGCTTCGGTGCAGGGGACGGACGGAGGTCCGCCCGGAAGGCTGACTCGCTAGACGGTCGCCTCGGAGTCGCTGACAATCGTCGCGTTCATCTCACGGAGACGGCCGGCGTGCTCGTTGGCGTGGTGCTGGCAGAAGAGAAGTTCTCCTCCGCTGGCAAGCACGGCGCGCACACGGGCTCCTGCGCTGCACCGGTCGCACCGGTCGGCAGCGGTCAATGGGGTGCTGGTCAGTGTTCCGGGCATGACTCCTCCGAACTGATGGTGGGTTCGCACCCACCACCTGGGGTCTTCCGCCGCGTCGGGGATGACGCGGTAGGTCCACAATGTCAGACGCTCGACTGGATTGGGTTGTTCCCGCCGTATCGTCGGTGTGTCCTTTTCAACAGTTACAGCCTCAACAGTTGTAGGGGAGGGAACGCACATGTCCGGGCCCTTGAACGAACCGCCCTCGAGCGAACCGCCCTCCACCCGTGAATGACCTGCCGTTGAATGAGCACGGACAGCGGCTCGTCCACATGTGCACGAAAGACGAGTGGGCGGTCGCGCAGCGGGACGGTCAGCGCATCCCGGCCGGATTCGCCACCGAAGGCTTCGTGCACTTGTCCACGCCCGAGCAGGTCCACCTCCCCGCCAACCGGCTCTTCGCGGGACGCCGGGACTTGGTGCTTCTGTATCTGGATCCGGGCCTGCTCGATGCCGACGTACGCTGGGAGGCCGGGTCCCCATCGGACCCCCCGTCGATGAGGTTCCCGCACCTGTTCGGTCCGCTGCCAGCGGCTTCGGTCATCGACGTGACCGACTACCAGCCGGACGCGACCGGGGTGTTTGCGCCGCTGGAGTGAGCGGGCTGCGGGCGGATCGAAGTCCACGCGGAATTCCGGGGGTAATGGGTAGTTGCGCCCGCGCGTGGCGCTAACGTTGAACCATGAACGTGGAAGTGACGCCTCTGCCAGGTATCGGCGTTCGAAAGGACTTCGTACTCGCGACGGGTCGACGCATCGGTGTGATCACTCATCGGGACGGCCGCACCGACCTGATCATCTCCAAGGTCGATGACCCGGATGCCTGCACGGCGTCGATCCCGCTCGAGTCGGAGGAGGTGTCGGTGCTCGCGAACCTCCTGGGCGCCCCTCAACTCGTCGCGCAATTGGAGCAGGAGCACCGCGACCTGCCCGGGATCAGCACACGTCAGCTACCGATCATGGAGAACTCCCCATGGGACGGCCGCACGCTGGGGGACACCGCTATGCGTACCCGCACCGGAGTGTCGATCGTCGCAGTGATGCGGGCCGGTCAGGTCGTGCCTTCGCCGGCGCCGGAGTTCCTGTTCACCAAGGGTGATCTTCTTGTAGTGGTGGGTACTCAAGACGGCCTCGAGCAGGCCGCCAAGATCCTTGCGCACGGCTGATTCCGACGCAGCGACTACGTGGAGATGACAGGTACCGCACTTGCCCTCGTCCAACTCGGCGCGATCTTCCTCGTGCTCGGCGTACTCGGTCGACTGGCCGGCCGAGTCGGCATGTCGCCGATCCCTCTCTATCTGATCGCAGGCCTGAGCTTCGGTCAGGGCGGCTTCATCCATCTGGATGGCATCGATGAGTTCAGTCATCTTGCAAGCGAGATCGGCGTGGTCTTGCTGCTGTTGCTACTGGGTTTGGAGTACACGGCCGCAGAACTCGTGACGGGCCTGAGAAGGTCCAGGCTCGCGGGCGTGGTCGATCTCGTGCTCAACTCGGTACCCGGCGCTGCGTTGGCCCTGATGCTCGGGTGGGGTCCAGTCGGCGCGCTTGTACTGGGCGGGGTCACCTACATCTCGTCGTCGGGCATCGTCGCGAAGGTTCTCGGTGATCTCGGGCGCCTGGGTAACCGTGAAACCCCAATCGTGCTTTCGATCCTCGTGTTCGAGGACCTCGCGATGGCCTTCTACCTACCGATCCTCACCGCGGTTCTCGCCGGCGTGAGCTTCTTGGCCGGGTTGCAGTCCGTCGGGATCTCGTTTGCGGTCATCTCCGTCGTACTGTTGGTCGCACTGCGCTACGGAAACGTCGTGTCCGCGCTGATCGACAGCAAGGATCGGGAGGTGTTCCTGCTCAAACTGCTCGGAGCCGCGCTGCTGGTTGCCGGGTTGGCGTCGGCACTGCAGGTATCTGCCGCGGTCGGTGCGTTCCTCCTGGGTATCGCGATTTCCGGATCCACCGCGCGCAACGCGGTTCGACTACTCGAACCGCTGCGAGACCTGTTTGCCGCGATGTTCTTTCTCGTATTCGGCCTCAACACCGACACCGCGACGATTCCGCCGGTGCTGTTGCCCGCAATCGGTCTCGCGGTCGTGACGACCGCAACCAAGGTGCTGACGGGCTGGTGGGCTGCAGGGCGGCAGGGCATCGGTCTGATGGGTCGCGCGCGTGCCGGAACAGCACTCATCGCGCGAGGCGAGTTCTCGATCGTCATCGCGGGACTCGCGGTCGCGTCGGGAGCTGTGGAGGGCGAACTTGCTGCGCTCGCAACCGCTTACGTGTTGCTGATGGCGGTTCTAGGACCGATCGGGGCACGCGCGGCAGAACCCCTCGTCAGGCTGTTCCAGAAGCGGCGAACTCGCGAGGAAGAGGCCCCGACCCCTTCCCCGCGAGCTGACCGGCTGTAGCGCTTCGCCGGTGGCTGGTCTTGCGGGCCAGTGCCCGGCCTTGCCGGTCGGGTGGTCGCGTCAGTCGAGGTAGTCGCGCAGCACCTGCGAACGCGATGGGTGACGCAGCTTCGACATCGTCTTCGATTCGATCTGGCGGATACGCTCACGCGTCACGCCGTAGACCTGGCCGATCTCGTCCAGAGTGCGCGGCTGCCCATCGGTGAGACCGAACCGCAGCCGCACGACACCGGCCTCGCGTTCGGACAGCGTCTCGAGCACCGACTGCAGCTGATCCTGCAACAGGGTGAACGAGACAGCGTCGACCGCGACGACAGCCTCGGAATCCTCGATGAAGTCACCGAGTTGGCTGTCGCCCTCGTCACCTATCGTCTGGTCCAGAGAGATGGGCTCACGCGCGTACTGCTGGATCTCGAGCACCTTCTCCGGCGTGATATCCATTTCCTTCGCGAGCTCTTCAGGGGTGGGCTCACGGCCCAGATCCTGCAGCAGCTCACGCTGAATGCGGCCCAGCTTGTTGATGACCTCGACCATGTGGACGGGGATACGGATCGTGCGGGCCTGGTCGGCCATCGCGCGTGTGATCGCCTGGCGGATCCACCACGTCGCGTAGGTCGAGAACTTGTAGCCCTTGGTGTAGTCGAACTTCTCGACGGCACGGATCAGGCCCAGGTTGCCTTCCTGGATCAGGTCCAGGAAAGCCATGCCGCGGCCGGTGTAGCGCTTGGCGAGCGAGACGACCAGACGAAGGTTCGCCTCGAGGAGGTGGTTCTTCGCGCGGTTGCCGTCGCGGGTGATCCAGTTCAGGTTCCGGCGATCCGTGGTGGAGAGCTTCTCGCCCTTCTCGACCGTCTCCGCCAGCTTGAAGGTCGCGAACAGGCCGGCCTCGATGCGCTTGGCGAGCTCGACCTCCTCCTCGGCGTTGAGTAGCGCCACCTTGCCGATCTGCTTCAGGTAGGCGCGGACCGAGTCAGCGGATGCCGTGAGCTCGGCGTCCTTGCGGGCCTGGCGGAGCGCCTCCGACTCCTCCTCGTCCCACACGAAGTCGCCGGAAGCCTTGTCTTTCTCGGACGGCTCGGCGGTCTCCTCCTCACCCTCGACGACGACCTCCTCGTCGATGAGGTCGCCGGCGGCGACGTCGAGTTCGGCCATGTCGATGTCGTCCTGCTCGGCGCCGTCGTCACCGACCTTCTCCGCCTTGGTGGTGGCCTTGGTCGTGGTCTTCTTCGTGGTGGCCTTGGCGGTGGTCTTCTTGGCGGTGGTCTTCTTCGCCGCCTTCTTCGCCGGTGCCTTCTTGGCGGCGGCCTTCTTCGCCGGTGCCTTCTTGGCGGCGGCCTTCTTCGCCGGTGCCTTCTTGGCGGCGGGCGCGCTGTTGGCAGTCGCCTCGGCAGTGGGTGCGGTGGTCGCTGATTCGGGAGTGGAATCTGCGGTCTGACGCATTTCGGTGGCTGCCACGTACGCCCTTTCGTGACGGTGTCGTGCGGCGTCACGCCAGAGTGGAGTTCCGGCGGAGAGGTCTGTCGGGTTCTCGCCGACTCACAGCCGGCCCTGCCCATTGTAACGACAGCTTCGAAATTGTTACGGAGAGATGCCCTTTTGCAGGCGGTTCGTCGCGGTCAGCGCGGCGCCGACGATGCCGGCCGTGTTGAGCAGGGCGGCCGGAACGACCGGTGTGCGGTTCTCCAGTCGGGGTATCCACTTCTCGTGTTTACGGCTGATTCCGCCGCCTGCGATGAACAAGTCGGGCCACAGCAGATCCTCGAATACGCAGAGGACGCGAGTCACCTCTGCTGCCCAGTCCTTGTACGACAAGCCCTTCGTGTCCTTGACCGAGGCCGCGGCCCGATGCTCGGCCTCCTTCCCATCGACCTCCATGTGCCCGAACTCGGTGTTCGGGAACAGGACCCCGTTGTGGACGAGCGCCGACCCGATCCCGGTCCCGAACGTCAACAGGACGACGATCCCTTCGGCGTCCCTGCCGGCCCCGTAGCGGTCCTCCGCCAGGCCGGCGGCGTCGGCGTCGTTGAGAACGACCACCTCACGGCCACCCAGAGCGGTCGAGAACAGCAGCCGCGCGTCCGTCCCGATCCACGATTTGTCGATGTTTGCGGCAGTTCGTGCGATCCCCGCCTTCACCACGGCCGGAAGGGTGACCCCGACCGGGCCCTCCCACTCGGCTCGCGACACGATCTCGGCTACCGTCGCGGCGACCGCATCGGGCACCGAAGGCTGCGGTGTCTCGATCTTGATTCGTTCCTCGATCAGTTCGCCGGTGTCGAGGTTGACGATCCCGCCCTTGATGCCGCTCCCGCCGATGTCCACACCGAATCCGAGCGCACTCATCGATTCTCTCCTTCCGCGCGCCGGGGTCTGCGCCGACAGTAGTTGGTTTCCGGCCGTTCGGCTTCGCGATTCGGGGGGTGGGGTGAACTCCGCATGTGGTGCGATACATCCATGGGTGCCATCCACAACTCCACCGCCGACTGCGCGGCCACCACGTCCAACACCCCCGGTGCGCTCCGTGAGGTCGCGGTCACCGTTGCGGAAGCCGCCGCAGCACTGGTACGGGCGCGGCGCCCAGAGGTGTTCGGAGTCATGGGTGCGCAGGTCCACGCCGGTGCCGACGACTCGGTGCACTCCAAGAGCACACCCACGGACCCCGTGACGGTGGTCGACACCGAGGCCGAGCAGCTCATCCGGACACGCCTGGCCGAACTCCGCCCACACGACCGCATTCTCGGCGAGGAAGGTGGCGGCGAGAAGGGCGTCGGCGGGACGCGCTGGGTGGTCGACCCGATCGACGGAACCGTCAACTTCCTGTACGGCATTCCGGCCTACTCGGTCTCGGTGGCTGCTCAGGTCGACGGTGTCTCGGTCGCTGGAGCGGTCGTGGACGTCCCCGGCGGCATCACGTACTCCGCGGCGGCGGGGGAGGGCGCGACATTCACCGATGCGGACGGTCGCTCCGGTGTGCTGTCTTGTAATCCGGTGACCGACTCATCCTTGGCCCTACTTGCGACCGGGTTTGCGTACAGCGCAGAGCGCCGCAGCGCTCAGGGCCGATTGCTCGGAAAGGTGCTGCCGCACGTCCGCGACATCCGCAGGGTCGGGTCGGCCGCGCTGGATCTGTGCATGGTCGCGTCGGGGCTGGTCGACGCGCATTTCGAGCACGGGCTCAATCCGTGGGACTGGGCGGCGGGCGCGTTGATCGCAAGCGAGGCGGGCGCCCGGGTGCACGTACCGGCGCCGGATACACGCGGTGCGGCGGGTGAGGTCGTGACCGCGATGGCCCCGGGGATTGCGGACGACCTCGAAGCCGTGTTCCGGTCGGCGGGCGTGTACGACCGGATTCCGTGAGCCTGCGGGTGGGAGGTCAGCAGCGAGCGTTCCGGGCGGCGCTGAGCAAGCCGGGATCGAGCGGCGCCGGAGCGGTTCCGGGAAGCGGATCCCTCAACGTGCTCAGGACTTCCTGGGCGTCCGGGTTCGGAGCGATGCTGTCCGCGAAGTAGGTGCCGAGCGCCAGGTCGACGGTGTCGTCGGTCCGGCCGTCCTCGATGAGCTCGGCGCACGGTGCCACCAACCAGAGTGCGCTCGCGGCAGCCAGTCCGTTCGGCCCGAAACGGACCTGCCCGTGACACTGCAGGTTCTGATCCACATACACAGGGTCGTTCCCTACCTCCACGTCGGGAGCGCTAGCGAACCCGTAGTCGCGGAGTTGGGTGGCGACATCGGCGGCCTGCCCTCGCTGGCCGTTCGCGTTGTAGACACGGACTCGGGTCTCGGACAGTGGGGCGGGGGCGACGTCGAGCAGAGTGTCCCGATCGACGACCTGACCGAGTGGCAGTGGGGCGGGGGCGTCCGGCAACTGCGGCACCGTCGGGGGGTTGCAATCGACCGTGGTCGCGTACACCTCGGGTTCGGTGAGGATCTTCACCCACACGGTGACCCCGAGCAGGGCCAGGACGGAGATCAGCGCGATCACGGGCAAGGCGCGGCGTCGGCGAAACGGGCGGCCCCGATCGTCGGTCGAGCTGCCGTTGGTGATCAGTGAAACCACGGTGTGTGACCTCTCCATCAGGTGCGCGGGTGGTGTCCGCTGGGAAACAGCAAAAGAGTTGGTGTGGTTCCGGCCACGATCGCACCGGTCGTCGCCGCCCCGCTGCCAACTGTAGATCCCCGTTCGGTCACCTTCCGATACCTACCCTGCCAGGAATGTCTCGACTCGCTCAGTGGTTGATGACGATTGACGGACAGTTTTCGACCGTGTCCGGTCCAGTTGCCACTTTCGCCGAGCCGTCGGCTATTGTCTGGCGGCCCCAATCGTGAAACCACACGATTTCGAGAGGGCCCGGAGGAAACGAAAGTGAGGTGTAGGTCATGTTTTCGGAAGACGTCGAGGGCACTTCCGAGTGAGCTGATGCGTTGTTACAGCCACAGGAACAGATCTACTTCACTGTCGGGTTCCGAGGATCGCCGTCACCGTGGGGTTTCGGTGGCCCGGGTACCGGGGATACACGCAAGAGGACGAGGGGAAAAGAAAATGGCAACCGACTACGACGCACCCAGGCGCTCGGATTCCGACGAGGTATCCGAAGATTCCCTGGAAGAACTGAAGGCACGACGCAACGAGGCGCAGTCGGCGGTGGTCGACGTCGACGAGTCCGACACCGCGGAGTCGTTCGAACTGCCTGGCGCGGATCTGTCGGGCGAGGAACTGTCGGTGCGGGTGGTGCCCAAGCAGGCGGATGAATTCACCTGCTCGAGTTGCTTCCTGGTTCACCACCGCAGCCGTCTCGCCAGCGAGGAGAACGGCGTCATGATTTGCGTGGACTGTGCCGCCTGACACACCGGTTGCGCAGCAGACGGACTAGCCGCTTGCGGAGGTCCCGCGGCCGATGGCGGCCAGCAGCTCGGCTGGCCGCCTCGTGCTGACCAACCAGTACGGCGTGGGATCCTCGGGGTCATCCAGGACGATCAAGACCGTGTCCTTGACCCACGACTTGTTTTGGACGAAGGCCGCTGGATCGAGTTGGCGCCCCATCGCGGCGCTCTTCGCCGACGGCGGAATCGACGCGGTCCGCGACACCACCGACAGTGGCAGGTGCGCCCGACCCACCCTGAGTTCGGGATTCGGCCCGCCGTACACCTCAACGCGCTGGCGTGAGACCCACAGCAGCAACCAAATCGGGAACGGGAACAAGAGGACGTACGGAAGCCAGGCCCGCACACCGGGAGAACCCATGTGGACCTCAGCGGCCAGCAGACCGGCTACGAACAATCCGGCAGGCCACCACCACCATGGAACCCATAGGCGCTCGGAGTAGAGCGGTTCTCGGGCGTTATCGGATGTGGTCGGTGCTGGCTGAGACGATTCGGGCACGTATTCCAGGGTAGGGCACGTGTGCCAGGGTAGTCTCGGTGCACGTGAGCGATCTCCCTGCCATCGCGTTGAAGCGACTGGACCCCGGTATCCCGCTACCTCGGCGCGCGCACGACGGCGACGCCGGAGTCGACCTGTGCACCACGGCCGACGTAACGATCGAGCCCGGGCGCCGGGCCTTGGTCGGCACGGGCATCGCGGTCGCGCTGCCTGTCGGCACTGTCGGCCTCATCCATCCCCGATCCGGTCTGGCCGCCAAGACCGGCCTGTCCGTTGTGAACACCCCCGGCACCGTCGACGCCGGGTATCGCGGTGAGATCAAGGTCTGCCTCATCAACCACGATCTCGAGACGCCGATCGAATTGCGTCGCGGCGACCGTATTGCGCAACTGGTGGTGCAAAAGGTCGAGCTCGTCGATTTCGTGGAGGTTGAGTTCCTCGACGAAACCGTGCGTGGCGCAGGCGGTTACGGATCCAGTGGTGGACATTCGAGCCTCGTGGCCCATAATCCGGATCAAGACTTCCCGGATCAAGATTTAGAGGATTTCGTTGGTACGGAAGGGCGCCCGCACGAATTGACGCGGTTGCCTAGGGAAGGGGCCTGATCAATGTTGGGACGCCGGAAGAAGAAGGACACCGCTCCCGGGCGAGTGTCGGAGCATGTCGAGGAAATCGACGCCCAGGACGGTTCCGGACTCGATGTTCCCTTCGCCGACGCCGAGGGCGGCCCCTACGACGTGAGCGATCTCCCAGAGGGGGAGGAGCCGGCGGCGACCCGGTTGGACCTCGGTTCGGTGCTGTTTCCGATCCCCGAGGGAGCCCAGCTTCAGGTCGAGATGTCGCCAGACAGGACACCGCAGGCGGTTCACCTGGTTACCCAGTTCGGGCGTATCACCGTTTCCGCTTACGCTGCGCCCAAGTCCCCGGGTCAGTGGCGCGAGGTGGCGTCCGAACTGGCGGAGTCTCTGCGAGGTGACAACGCCGAGGTCGGTATCGAGAGCGGGCCATGGGGTCGTGAGGTCGTCGGTGCCACGCAGAACGCGGATCTCCGGTTCATCGGCATCGAGGGGCCTCGCTGGATGGTCCGGTGCGTCGTCGCCGGCCCGTCGGGCAACGTCGCGGTCGGTTCGCCGCTCGTGGAGATCGCCCGGACCGTGTTGGCCGACACCGTGGTGAGGCGCGGCAGCGATCCACACCCCGTGCGGACCCCGTTGCCCGTGGTTCTGCCGCAGGCGCTCGTCGACCAGCTCGTGGCTGCGCAGCAGCAGGCGGCGGCCCAGCAAGCCGCACAGCAGGCGCAGCAGCCGCAGCAAGGGCAGCAGCCGCAGCAAGCACAGCACCCGCAGCAGCCGCAGAGCAGGCCCGAGCCGCCACGTCGCGGTGAGTCGGGCTCGGCGATGCAGCAGCTCGGACTTTAGGGGCTCGTCACACGATCCGTTCGATTGCGGCGATGCACGCCCTGCCGAGGGCGGCTGGATCGGTGCCGACCGCGTCGAGCGTCAGCTCCGACAGTTCTGCCCGGGGCAGTACGGACGCCCACTCCTTCGCCACAGTGAAGGGGTGGACGGCGTCGTCGACCGCGGCCGCGATTCCGACGGGGACCCGGACCCGGGCGAGCGCCGCACCGTCCGGAGCGTGGTATGTGGCCGCCTCCTCGAGGGCCGACGGCAGATACGGCCACTGCGCGCGCCATGAGCGAGTCAGTTCGTCGGCCAGCCACGGCGGACTCGAGGCGGTCATCTCGGCCGTTACGGCGTCGAGGCCGTGGATTCGTAGTTGTGCGGCGGTGAAGGTAGCGCTCGCCGCTGCAGGGGCACCGACCGGCGAACCGGTCCACGCGGGCAGGGCCGCTAGGACCGCCGCGACGCGGTCCGGGTTCGCGGCGGCCCACTCGATCGCGACGGCGGCACCGATCGAGACGCCACCGACAACGATTCGCCCGTGGATCTCGGTGGCCCGATCCATCGCGGCGCGGTAGCTCCCGACGACCCGCTGCGGGTCCGGCTCGACCGCTACCGTATCGACCGCGACCTCCGCCAACGCGTGTCGGAAAGCGCGGTCGGCGAAATCGGCATCGGAGCCGGTTCCGGGTAGGACGACGGCCACCGCGGGCCATGTGGGTTGCTGCATGCGTCGATCTTGCACTGTCCGGTTTAGACCGATTCCGCAAGGCTGTGGTTGTCAGGTCACTTTAGGGTTACAGTGACATTCAGATGAACCAGTGCAGGGCCTCCAGTGGGCCCCGCGAAAGCCTTGTTGTACGGCGCAAGACCTGCGTCGTCACGTGTCCAGGAGCTCGCTATGGCACCCGCCGCGGCAGGTTACTTTCGTCGGCTGACTCGCAGACTCACCGAAGATCTCGAGCAGTTGGACGCGGAAGAGATGGTGGAAACCGCGAAGGCCTCAGGCGCGACACGCGCCTGCGATTGCTCGCGTGGTGAAGAGGTCACGATGCTCGGCCGCTTGCGGAGTGTCGAAGCCTGTCCGAAAGCGGCGAACGCCACGGTGCAGGCCGAGTTCTTCGACGGCACCGATCCGGTGACGCTGGTGTGGATCGGTCGCCGACGTATCCCGGGGATCGAGCCGGGCAAGAAGTTGTTGGTACGCGGTCGCGTCGGTGACCGAGGCGGGCAGAAGGTCATCTTCAATCCCTACTACGAGCTTCGTGGGGATTCCTGACTGGTCCACAGTCCCCGGTTGGGACGCCCTCGCGCCGGATGTGGCACTCTCGTCCCGTGACCGAAACGAAGCAGCAGACGATTCTGGACCAGCTCGGAGGACTGAGCGGGCTGGTCTACTCGACATTGCCGATCGTCGCATTCGTTCCGGCGAACAGCATCTGGGGCCTGGTTGCGGCCATCTGGATTGCTCTGGGCGTGGCGACCGCAATCCTCGTATGGCGCATCGTCCGCCGCGGACCCGTCCAGCCCGCAGTCTCCGGATTCCTCGGCGTCGGCGTCTGCGCATTCATCGCGTATCAGACCGGTGATGCGAAGGGCTACTTCCTGTTCGGCATCTACACGAGCCTGGTGTACGGGGGCGGCTTCGTCCTCTCGATCCTCGTGAGACGACCGCTGGTCGGTGTTGTCTGGGGATACCTGAACGGCCATGGCAATGCATGGCGCGCCCACCCGTCGGCAGTGCGTGCGTACGATGTCGCGACCGCCGCCTGGGCCGTGGTGTTCGGTGCGCGCTACTTCGTCCAGTCCGAACTCTACGAGGCCGACCAGACCGGTTGGCTCGCGGTTGCACGCATCGGCATGGGATGGCCCCTCACCGGTCTGGCTCTGCTTGTAACCATCTGGGCCGTCCGACGCGCGGACCGGATAGTAGAACCAGCGCCGGAGCCCGAGGACCTCGAGGCGGCGCGATCGGCAGTAGCCGGCAAGGAGAACGACGTCGTCCACGAGAGCGGTCAGGGCGAGGGCGGAACCGCTCCCGACCGTCGAACCGACTCAGATGTTGATCGCGGCGCGTAGGTCGTCCTCGACATCGACTGCGGCTACGAACAGCAACTCATCACCGCCCTCCAACGGATCGTCTGGTTGCGGGGTGATCACACGTCCACCACGCAAGATGGTGACGAGTGCCGCGTCGCGGGGCAGTCGGAGTTTGCGAACCGGCTTGCCGGCCAGAGGGGTGTCGTCGGGCAGGGTGACCTCGACGAGGTTTGCCTGACCCTGACGGAACGTCATCAGCCGAACCAGGTCGCCCACCGAGACGGCCTCCTCGACGAGCGAGGCAAGCATTCGCGGCGTCGACACCGCAACGTCCACACCCCAGGACTCGTCGAACAGCCATTCGTTGCGTGGATCGTTGACACGCGCCACGACCCTGCCCACACCGAACTCGGTCTTCGCGAGCAGGCTCAGCACGATGTTGGCCTTGTCGTCGCCGGTCGCGGCAATCACGACGTCGTACGTCTCGAGGTTCGCAGCCTCGAGCAGGCTGAGCTCGCACGCGTCGGCGTGTACCCACTCTGCCTGGGGGATCGAGTCGGATTCGACGTGTTCGATGTTGCGTTCGAGCAGCATGACGTGGTGACCGCTGCGGACGAGTTCACGGGCGATGGAGCGGCCCACGGCGCCGGCTCCTGCGATGGCCACTCTCATCGGAGGCATCCAATCGGGTAGTCGATCGAGAAGGGTGTCATGACCTCTGGGACGTCAGTCGTCGGACGGCGGAGGACTTCCGGCGAGGGCGACTGCCTCGGCGACGGTCCCGGCCACCGCTGCGATGTACACCTGGTCCTGGGACTGGAATACGGTCCTGCGGTCGGGGAGGATCCCGGTCCCGAATCGGATGATGAACGAGACACGCGACGATGTCGCGGACTCGAGTTCGGTGATGCGGCGACCGACCCAGTCTTCGTGCAAGGACAGCTCGGTGACGACGACCGTGCCCGAGGGATCGCGCCATTTCGAAATCTGGTCGTCCTGTTGGAGGGCGAGCATGAAACGGTCGGTGGTCCACGGCACCGTCGCGATTGTCGGGATTCCGAGCCGCTCGTAGACGGCGGCGCGCTTGGCGTCGTAGATGCGGGCGACCACCCGTTCGACGTCGAACGTCTCCCGTGCGACTCGCGCCGAGATGATGTTCGAGTTGTCACCCGACGATACGGCCGCGAATGCCTGCGCGCGTTCGATTCCGGCACGCACCAGTACCGCGCGGTCGAATCCCATCCCGACCACGGTGTGCCCAGGGAAGTCCGGGCCCAGGCGAAGGAACGCGCTCGGGTCTCGGTCGATCACGGCCACTTCGTGGCCGATCCGGCTCAGTGCGGTAGCTAGGGAAGAGCCGACCCGGCCGCATCCCATGACGACTACGTACACCCGTCCTCTCCATTTCTCGCTTCGGGGACCGACAGAATGCCGTCGGTATCGAATCGAACGGTACAGCGCGCGCAGACAGGATTAAGCACGACCCAAAAATACGTCGGTTCGCCGCCCTGACGCCGCGCATGGGCATGGACGGCATACGCTTTGGCGGTGTCGAAGGTTTCCACCGCTACGAAGCGGCTGATTCTGGGGCGGCCGTTCCGGACCGACAAGCTCGGGCACACCCTCCTGCCCAAGCGGATCGCGCTGCCCGTTTTCGCGTCGGACGCGATGTCATCGGTTGCGTACGCACCGGAAGAGATCTTCCTGATGCTGTCGATCGCGGGCATTACCGCGTACGTCTACGCGCCGTGGATCGGGCTGGCGGTCGCGATTCTGATGGCGGTTGTGGTCGCGAGCTATCGACAGAACGTGCACGCGTACCCATCTGGGGGCGGCGACTACGAGGTCGCCACGGTCAACCTCGGACCCAACGCAGGTCTGGTCGTCGGTAGCGCGTTGATGGTCGACTACGTGTTGACGGTCGCTGTGTCGATCTCCTCGGCGGCGTCGAACATCGGATCGGCGGTGCCGTTCGTCGCCGAGCACAAGGTGTTGTTCGCGATCGCGGCGATCGCCGTGCTGACGGCGATCAACCTGCGCGGCGTCCGGGAGTCGGGGACGACGTTCGCGATTCCTACGTACGCGTTCATCTTCGGCATGCTGATCATGCTGGCGTGGGGTTTCGTCCGGATCTACGTCTTCGGTGAAGATGTCCAGGCCGAGTCGGCGGCTTTCGACCTCCAGGCCGAAGATGCGCACCTGTACGGCATCGCGTTCGCCTTCCTCATTGCGCGGGCGTTCTCGTCCGGATGCGCAGCGCTGACCGGCGTCGAGGCGATCAGCAACGGTGTGCCGGCTTTCCGGAAGCCGAAGGCGCGAAACGCTGCCACGACATTGGCGCTGCTCGGCGCCTTTGCCATCACGCTGCTGATGGGCATCATCATCCTGGCCGAGAAGATCGGCATCGTGTATGCCGCTGACCCGGCGGATCAGCTTGTCGGCGCACCCGAGGGCTACCAGCAGAAGACACTGATCGCGCAGCTCGCCGAGACGGTCTTTTCGGGCTTCCCGGTCGGGTTTTTCTTCATCACGACTGCGACGGCGCTGATCCTGGTGCTCGCGGCGAACACCGCCTTCAACGGGTTCCCGGTGCTCGGATCCGTTCTTGCGCAGAACCGGTATCTTCCACGCCAGCTCCACACCCGCGGCGACCGACTGGCGTTCAGCAACGGCATCCTGTTCCTCTCCGGTGCGGCAATCGGGTTCGTCATCGTCTTCGAGGCCGAGGTCACCAGGCTCATCCAGCTCTACATCGTCGGCGTGTTCGTCTCGTTCGTGTTGAGCCAGACCGGCATGATTCGGCACTGGACCCGACACCTGAGGACGGAGACCGATCCCGCTCAGCGCACCCGGATGAAGCGCTCGCGTGTGATCAACTCGGTGGGTCTGGCGATGACCGGCGTGGTGCTGGTGATCGTGCTGCTTACCAAGTTCCTGGCGGGGGCGTGGATCGCGATCGTCGCGATGACTGCGATCTTCGTTCTGATGAAGTCGATCCGTCGTCACTACGACGGGGTTTCGGCCGAGCTCGACGAGCAGGAGTGGGACGGCGTTCTGCCGAGCCGTACACACTCGATCGTGCTGGTCTCGAAGTTGCACACGCCGACAATGCGGGCACTTGCTTACGCGCGGGCCACGCGCCCGGACACTCTCGAGGCGATCACAGTCAACGTCGACGAGTCCGATACCCGTGCCCTGGTCCGGCAGTGGGAGGAGACCGACATCACGGTTCCGCTGAAGGTGATCGAGTCGCCGTACCGCGAGATCACCAAACCGATCCTCGACTACGTGCGCCGGGTGCGGCGCGATTCGCCTCGCGATGTCGTCACAGTGTTCATCCCTGAGTACGTTGTCGGCCATTGGTGGGAGCAGCTGCTGCACAACCAGAGCGCGCTGCGCCTGAAGAGCCGGCTGTTGTTCCAGCCCGGGGTGATGGTCACAAGTGTGCCCTGGCAGCTGACCTCGTCGGAGAGGATCAAACGCGAGAGCGCCGACCAGGCAGCCGGTCATGCGCCCGGCGCAATTCGACGTGGGTTCGATGAGGAAGGCAAGACCGGCAGGTGAGCGTGAACTGGGCCGGACGTCGACTCGAAGTCGAACTGGGCAAACCTGGCCATGGCGGGTTCTGCGTCGCCCGCCATGAGGGCAGGGTGCTGTTCGTGCGGCACGGACTGCCGGGCGAGCTTGTGGTCGCGCAGGTCACGGAGGATCGCGGTGGATCGTTCTGCCGCGCTGACGCGGTCGAGATCCTCGAGGCGTCCCCGGATCGCGTCGCGGCACTGTGCCCGATCTCCGGTCCCGGCGGTGCGGGCTGCTGCGACTACTCGCACGCGACTCTCGGTGCACAGCGGGGCATGAAGGCTGCCGTTGTCGCCGAGCAGCTTCGGCGCATAGCGGGGTTGGACGTCGGCGTCGAAGTCGAGGAATTGCCCGGCACCGCCGACGGGACGGGTTGGCGTACTCGGGTGCGACTTGCCGTCGACGCCGACGGGCGGCCCGGCTTCCACCGTTTCCGCAGCCTCGACATCGAGACCAGTCTGGCGTGTCCGCAGGTCGATCCGGTCGCCTACTCGGGGCTCGCAGAGCGGTCGTGGCACCCGGGTGCCGAGTTGCAGGTGGTACTGGACACGCTCGGGGAGCGGCACGTCGTCGAGATCGCACCGCCCAAGGTGTCGCGTACGGGTCGCCGCAGCCCGGGCCGGCGCGGAGCTACGGCCCGGCGGGCCGCGTCCGCGGGGGTTCGGGCCGAGCGAGTGGTGATCGGTTCCGGTCGTGCTGTCGAACGCGTCGGCGGGCGGGAATGGTCGTTGTCGGCAACCGGCTTCTGGCAGGCGCACCGCGGCGCGGCGTCGACGTACTCGTCGGTGGTCGGGGAGTGGGCCGAGGCGTCGAGCGGCGCCCGGGTGTGGGATCTGTACGGCGGTGTCGGGGTCTTCGCGGCGGCCCTGGCCGATCAGGTGGGCCCGCTGGGGCGGGTCGATTCCGTGGAGTCCTCGCGGCAGGCCGTGGCCGATGCATCGGCGGCCATGGCGGATCTACCGCAGGTGCATCTGCACGCCGTTCGCGCGGAGCGGGCGCTGCGTGATCTACCCGCACCGGAGGTGGTCGTCCTCGATCCGCCGCGTTCGGGTGCGGGCAAGGAAGTCGTAGCCCTCGTCGCCGCGGCGGGCCCCGAACGCATCGTGCACATCGGGTGCGATCCGGCGTCCTTCGCGCGGGACATCGCCCTCTACCGAGAGCACGGCCTCCGGCTGGAAAAGGTACGTGCGTTCGACGCCTTCCCACTCACCCACCACGTCGAGAGCCTGGCTCTGCTCACTCGCTGAGTTTCGCGCACGCTGTAGGTGGTACTGGTCACATCCAGGCCATGGATCAGCCCAATTCGCCTGGTCGTGAACGCCGGTGTTCCGTTCACTCGCCAAAAGCCATTGCTTAACGTATGCAACTAAGCATATAGTTGCGATCTGCAAGTAACCCGTAGATCAATTCGACGATTCGGGGTATCCGATGAGCGTCCAGGCTGATCCCGTGCAAGCCGATCCGGTTCAAGCTGATCCGGTTCAAGCACTGGTCGACGCGATCTTCCTCTTCGGGCGATCACTGAAATGCGCGATCAAGGGTGGTGAGGGCGATCTGATCGCCCCTGCGCTGGCCGGGGTGCTGTTCGTGTTGTCCGTACATGGTCCATGTCGCCAGAACGAACTCGCATCGGTTCTGCATGTGAGCCAGTCGGCACTCAGCAGACAGTTGACCGAACTGGTCGACGCCGGCCTCGTGGAGCGACGCCCGGACCCTTACGACAAGCGGGCGTTCCGCGTGCAGGTCTCGGCGAAGGGGGACGAGATTCTGCGTACCACGAGGGAACGCAGGTCCGCGCGACTGCGCAGACTGCTCGCCGGATGGAGTCACGAAGAGGTGGTGGCGGCGTTGTCGACCATCGAACGACTCACCGACTCGCTCACGGTCCGACCCGAATCCGTATCACTAGCAGCATCCGCACCACTAGCAGCCGATCAGTGTGGGAGAACACTTCTATGACGACACCAGTACCAGCGACAGCCTCGGTTGGGGTGACATCAGTTGGGGGGAGTAGGACGGACGGCGGCCACGAGCCGATGACCCATCGCCAGATCCTCGAGGTTCTCGCGGGTCTCATCGCGGCGCTCTTCACCGCTCTGCTCAGCACGACGATTGTCACCACGGCACTGCCCACGATCATCGGGGACCTGAAGGGCACCCAGACGCAGTATGCGTGGGTGATCACCACGGCGCTGCTCGCGAACGCGGCGTCGACCCCGATCTGGGGCAAGCTCGCCGATCTGTTCAACAAGAAGGTACTGGTCCAAACCGCCATCGTGCTCTTCGTCGTGGGGACGGGCATTGCCGGTTTCGCCCACAACGTTCCGGTCCTGTTGGCGGGCCGCGTCGTCGAGGGCATCGGCATGGGCGGTGTGACCGCGCTGGTGGTGGCGATCATCGGCAGCATCATCCCGCCACGTGACCGCGGCCGCTACGCCGGGTACACCGGGGCCGCGATGGCGGTGTCGATGTCGGGTGGCCCGCTCCTCGGCGGCGTGATCGTCGACAGCCCCCTCGGCTGGCGCTGGTGCTTCTTCGTGTGCCTGCCACTCGCCGTGATCGCTCTCATCCTGCTGCAGCGCACGCTGCGCATCCCGACCGAACGCAAGGACGGCGTCTCCATCGACTGGTGGGGCGCAACGTTGCTTGCCGCAGGCGTCAGCGTCCTGCTGATCTGGGTGTCGTTCGCCGGCAAGCCCGGATACTACGACTTCATCTCCAAGGAGTCCGCCCTGTACGTCGGGGTCGGCGTGGCCCTGCTGATCGCAATGGTGATCGTCGAGACCAAGGTGAAGTCGCCGATCATCCCGCTGCACATCGTCACCGAGAAGACCACCGGCCTGGCGATCATCGCCTCGGTCGCTGTCGGTGTCGGCTTGTTCGGTGCGACGACTTTCCTGGGCCAGTACTTCCAGACTGCGCGAGGTCACAGCCCGACCATCGCCGGGTTCCTGACCATTCCCATGGTGGCGGGCATGCTGATCGCCTCGATCGGCTCGGGTCGGCTGATCGCGCGCTTCGGAAGGTGGAAGCCATTCATCGTCGCCGGCGCGGCGTTGCTCGTGATCGGATTCGGTCTGCTCTCCACGATCGATCACGCCACCAGCTTGCAGTTGGTGGGCGTCTACATCGCAGTTGTCGGCGTCGGAGTCGGCTGCTTGATGCAGAACCTGGTGCTCGCCGTGCAGAACACCGTGAGTGTCAAGAACATCGGTGCGGCGAGTAGTTCGGTCGCCTTCTTCCGGACGTTCGGCGGCGCGATCGGGGTGTCGGTCCTGGGGTCGATCCTCGCGTCCCGCGTCACGACGCTGTCGGCTGAGGGCTTCGCCGGGCTCGGAATCGACACCGGTGCGGCGGGTGGTGGCAATCTCGACTTGAACGCATTGCCCGCGCCGATCGCAACGATCATCCGCACTGCGTACGGCGACGCGACGGGCCGGTTGTTCCTGGTCGCGTGCCTGGTCGCGGTGATCACGCTCGTTTGCGTGATCCTGATTCCGAACGCGCCACTGCGGACGACGATCGACATCCAGAAGCCTGGTGAGGTGGGTGACCAGGAGCCTGCCGAGCTCGATGAGCAGAAGCCTGCCGAGGTCGGTGAGCGGAGTGAGGCTGTCACCGAAGCCGTCAAGGTCTAGCCGCACGAGCAGGGACGAACAGTGGCCCACGACCGGTCAACGGTCATGGGCCACTTCTTCGTCCGAAGGGTCTACGTCTTGCGGTTGTACAGCCGCATCGTGAGGGGTCCGAAGACGACGATGAACCCGGCGCACCAGACGAGCACCACGGTCAGCTGACCGAACTCGAACGATCCTTCTGCCAGGTCCCGCAGTGCCGTCACGAGATGACTGATCGGGTTGGCATCGACGAAGGCCCGCAACCAGCCGGGCATGGTCGACGGGTCTACGAAGATGTTGCTCGCGAACGTGAGCGGGAACAGGATGAACATCGATACACCCATGACAGCCTGCTCGGTGCGCATCAGCATCGCGAACATCGTCCACACCCACGACAGGCTGAACGCGAACACCAGGAGCAGGACAACCGAGGCGACGATCCCGACGATTCCGCCTGCGGGGCGGAAGCCGATGATCAGGCCGAGGGTGAGCACGATCACCGACGCGATCGTGTAGCGCACGATATCGCCGAACAGCGCGCCGACGAGAGGCGACGGCCGCCAGATGGGCAGCGACCGGAAGCGGTCGAACACGCCCTTCTGGATGTCCTTGTTCAGCGTCAGGCCGGTGTACATCGTGATCATGACGACCGTCTGTACGAGGATGCCCGGGATGAGGAACTGCACGTAGGCGCTGGTCGAACCTGCCAATGCCCCGCCGAACAGGTACGTGAACATGAGCGTGAACATGATCGGAAAGGCGGTGACATCGAACAGCTGCTCGGGAACGTGCTTGATCTTGAGCAGGGACCGCCAACCGAACGACAGCGATGTCGACAGCGCATTCGGGCGTGCGGGGCGCGGACCGGACGTCTGCAGGACATTTCCCACCGCCTGTGGCGAGGTGGTGATGGTGTCGGTCACGATGTGGCCTCCTCGAATGTGTCGGTGCCCGGTCCGCTGCCCGGGGGTGATTCGGCGCCGTGCCCGGTGAGGGCGAGGAACACCTCGTCGAGGCTCGGCTGCCCGAGGGCGAACGTCGTGACGGCGAGGTTCTCGTCGTCGAGGGCGGCGAGGGCTCGGGCCACCCGTTGCCGGTCGTCGATACGCACGGTCAGAGCCGCCGGGTCGGACTCGAGCACCACCGGGACCCGCAGTTCACGCTCGAGGACCACAGCCGCATCGCGGCGGCGTGAGGGCTCGGCAATCCGCACGTGAAGCGCGCCGGAGCCCACGGAGGACTTGAGTTCTCCCGTGGTGCCCTCGGCTATGACCTTGCCGTGGTCGATGACCGCGATCCGATCCGCCAGCTGATCGGCCTCGTCGAGGTATTGGGTGGTGAGCAGCACGGTCGTGCCGGCCGCGACGAGCGCCCGGACGATCTCCCAGACCTGGTTGCGGCTGCGGGGATCGAGGCCGGTGGTCGGCTCGTCCAGGAAGATCAACTCGGGGGTCACGATGATGCTCGCAGCGATGTCGATGCGCCGCCGCATGCCGCCCGAGTAGGTCTTGACCTGCCGTACCCCGGCATCCTCGAGACCGAATGCGTCGAGGAGTTGCTCGGCCCGCGACCGGGCCGCGGCGCGTGAGTACCCGTAGAGCCTGCCGAGCAGAACCAGATTCTCGGTGCCCGTCAGATCTTCGTCGAGCGATGCAAACTGGCCGGTGAGCGACACTTTGCTGCGCACGGTCTCGGCTTCGCGGGCGACGTCGTGACCGAGCACGCGTGCGCTTCCACCGTCGATCGGTAGCAGCGTCGCGAGCATCCGGATAGTGGTCGTCTTTCCGGCGCCGTTGGGTCCCAGCACGCCGTAAACACCGCCCGATGGGATCGCGAGGTCGACACCGGCGACCGCGGTGTTCGAGCCGAACCGTTTGATCAGTCCAGTGGTTTCGATCGCTAGTGCGGTGTCAGGTTTCATCGGCTCCCCGTGATTTGGTGTGAATGAAGTCGCAACTCGATCGCCGTCCCAGACTGTCGGATCGTTGGGGTCGGCGCAATCGCTTTTAGCAGGCGCCCTCGGCGCCCTCGGCTGACACTACTGTCGTCCGGCTCAGGATCGCCCCTTCCGCGGACCGACGTGACGAACTCGTCGGCCACCTCGCCCACGAGCAACAGTAAGATGATCGACAGTCTGGGTTGTGCGATCGGGTGCCTCGGGGCGCTCGCTTGCGATGCCGTTGGGCGTCGCATCCGGTCGCTCCGTAGACTTGCCGGGCTGTTGCGTGACAGTCCGTAAACCTGCTGGAGGGAGCGATCTCGTTGGGTGTCCTTGACCGCATCCAGACGCCTGACGACCTGCGTCGGCTCGATGCCACGCAGATGAAGGAGCTCGCTGCGGAGATCCGCGAGTTCCTCGTCCACAAGGTGTCCGCCACCGGTGGCCACCTCGGCCCCAACCTCGGTGTGGTCGAGTTGACTCTGGCGTTGCACCGCGTGTTCGATTCGCCGTCCGACCCGATCATCTTCGACACCGGCCACCAGGCCTACGTTCACAAGATCCTCACCGGCCGCAAAGACGAGTTCGACTCGCTCCGCAAGCAGGGCGGGCTTTCCGGTTACCCTTCGCGCGCCGAGAGTGAGCACGACTGGGTCGAATCGTCACACGCGTCCGCTGCGCTGTCGTACGCGGACGGGATGGCCAAGGCGTTCGAGTTGTCCGAGCAGCGCCACCGTCACGTCGTCGCGGTCGTGGGTGACGGCGCTCTGACCGGCGGCATGTGCTGGGAGGCTCTCAACAACATAGCTGCCGGCAAGGGTCGGTCGGTCGTCATCGTCGTCAACGACAACGGCCGTTCGTATGCGCCGACGATTGGGGGTCTCGCCGACCATCTGGCCTCGCTGCGCCTGCAACCCGGTTACGAACGCATGCTCGAGGGTGGCCGGCGCATGGTCAAGGAGACGCCGTTGGTCGGACAGGCCGCCTATCAGCTGTTGCACGCGATGAAGGCCGGTCTCAAGGACGCAGTCAGCCCCCAGGTGATGTTCACCGATCTCGGTATCAAGTACCTGGGTCCGGTCGACGGGCACGACGAGGCCGCCATGGAGTCGGCACTGCGCCGTGCGAAGGCCTTCGGTGGTCCGGTGATCGTGCATGCCGTCACCCGCAAGGGCATGGGGTATGCCCCCGCCGAGAACCACGTCGCCGACCAGATGCACGCGACTGGTGTCATGGATCCGCTCACCGGCAAGTCTCGCGGTGCGTCCGCACCCGACTGGACTTCGGTGTTCTCCATGGAACTGATCGAGCAGGCCGAGCAACGGGACGACATCGTTGCGATCACCGCCGCGATGCCCGGCCCCACCGGTCTTGCCGCTTTCAGGGAGCGTTTCCCGGAACGGATGTTCGACGTCGGCATCGCCGAGCAGCATGCGGTCACGTCGGCCGCGGGTCTCGCCCTCGGCGGGATGCATCCGGTGGTCGCCATCTACTCGACGTTCCTCAACCGTGCCTTCGATCAGCTGCTCATGGACGTCGCACTGGTGAAGCAGCCCGTCACGATCGTGCTGGACCGATCCGGCGTCACCGGACAGGACGGCGCGAGCCACAACGGCGTGTGGGATCTGTCGCTCCTGGGCATCATCCCGGGCATCCGGGTCGCGGCTCCGCGTGATGCCGCGACGCTGCGCGAAGAGCTGCAGGAGGCCCTCGCGGTTGACGACGGCCCGACGGTGATCCGGTTCCCCAAGGGCGCGATCGGCGAGGACGTCCCGGCGGCTCGGCGCCTCGACGGCGTCGTGGACGTGTTGCAGATGCCTGAGGGTGACCGTGGTGATGTCCTGTTCGTCGCGGTCGGTTCCTTCGCGGGCATCGCGCTCGAGACGGCAGAGCGGTTGAGCCAGCATGGCATCACGGCCGCGGTGATCGATCCGCGCTGGGTGCTGCCGGTGCCCGAGTCGGTGGTCAAGCTCGCAGAGAACTTCAGGATGGTCGTCACGATCGAGGACAACGGTCTGCACGGCGGGATCGGGTCGACGGTGTCGGCGGCACTTCGCGCAGCTGGTGTGGACACTCCGTGTCGGGATCTAGGCGTGCCGCAGCAGTTCCTCGATCACGCGACGCGCCAAGAGGTGCACCGCGAACTCGGCCTCACTGCCCAAGACATCACCCGGCAGGTAACCGGGTGGGTGGTCGGGCTGGACCGCGTCGAGACCGGTGGCGGTTTGGACAAGGTCGACGGGTCCAACCCGAGCATCGGGTAGCCGCCCCTAGCGAAACGCCGCTTCGAGCGCCTTGACGCCGACCTTCGGGTCGAGCAAGCCGTGGTAGATCGGCGGAATAGGTGCAGTCACGTCGAACAAGGTGTAGACGGCGAGCATCGCTCCGCGCACCGAGTATTCGATGGTGAACGCGACGTCCTCGGGCAGATTGGTGAACTGACCGAGGAACGCGAAGTTTTCGGCGCCGTCCGGGATCACCTTCGGGCGGTCCTCTGGGACGCGTCGGCTCAGCAGCGCCGACGCGTAGGGCATCATCACAGTCGTGACGTCGGTGGTGGCGAGCACCTCGTCGAGCAAGTCCTCGAAGCCGTACTGGTGGATGAGTTCGGTGAGGATCTCCTTCCCGGTGGCCTCGGACATCTTCTTCCGCACGTAGTCGCCTTCGTTGTCAATGTCGAAGCCGCATCCCCACAGCGTGTAGATGCCCTTGGGCTGCTCGGGGAAATGCGGTTGGTGGGCAACGACGGCAGACAGGGTCCACCCCGATTCGAACCACGTGGTCAACCCGCCTGTGCCCGGTTGGTTTCCGGTGTACTCGGCGATGCGGCGCAGGAGCGCATCGCCACGCATCGTCAGTGTGAACGATTCCCACTTGTTCTCGTCGATGTTGCCGTAGAAGGTGTTGGGTCGACCGAAATCCGTTGCCTTCTTTGCGATCTCCTCCCACAACGACCAGCCGTGGTCGACCCGGTCGCGGACGAGGGCGGGCACATCGTCGTTGCCGCCGTACGTGGTGTCCGAGGTGATGGAACCGAGCCCGAGGAACGCGAAGTCGTTCTCGCCGAGTTCGATGGTGGATCTTCCGTTCGCGTCCTCGATGTGCAGCCTGGTCGCTCGGCGCAGCTGTCCGGTCTGCGTGAAATCGACATCGAGCACGCGCGTCGCGAAACGAACGTCGACGCCACGCGCCCACATCCAGCGTTGCAGCGGGACGACCATCGAGTCGTACTGGTTGTAAACGGTCCGGCGGGCCCCGGAGAGTGTGTGGATCCGCGGGAACTCCTGGACGAAGCGCAGGAAGTAGCGCCGCAGTTCGGCGGCCGAGTGCCACTCCTGGAACGCGAAGGTGGTGCGCCACATGTGCCAGAAGTTTGTCGTGAAGAAGTGGCCACCGAACATCTCGTCGATCCGTCGCGCCCCGAGAGCGCGTTCGGGAACGCTCAGCAGGCGCACCATCTCGAGCCGGTCCCGATTGTCCAGGCCGAGCTTCGATGCGTCGATGATGTTGTGCCGCGCGTCGATCAGGCGGGCCTTCTCGTTCGTCTTGACCTTTGTGCTGAAGTCGACAATCTCCTGGCGGACGCTGATGTCGGGGTTCTCGAGCGCCGGAATCGACTCGAACAGGTTCCAGGTGCACTGATAGGTCTCTTCCTCGAGGATGCGTCCGCCACGGCTGACCCAGCCGTCGGTGACGGCGGGGGAGCGGGTACCGTCGAGCGAGCCGCCTTCGATGTCGAGTTCCTCCAGGATGTGTATGTTCTCGCCGGGGACTCCGGCATCCCGGATTGCGAAGGCAGCGGCGGCCATTCCGGCGATGCCGCCACCGACGATCCAGAGGCGGGCCTGTTTCGGGTCGACACTCACATCGATTCCTCCGGCCGCGGCGGTGGGCCGATTCTCGAGTGGCCCCGGGGGACGACGCGGCACCGTCGTCGGGCGGCACACCGATACGGACACGTCCGGCGACGCCGGGTGCCGCACGGTCCAGCGTCGCGAGGATCCATCACCAGTGTCGGCCGGGTAGTGCCGAAGCGTCAACTGATGCACGCGCGAGACCCGGTGCTCGACGGGTTACGGTGCCCAACAGGCGATTCGCGCGCTACGAACGGATCCGTAACGCGCGGATCCTGGAATCGGACAGATGCGAGCCCGGCGCTCGAGATCAGCCGGCCTGCTCGAGGGTGCGACCTCGCGTTTCGGTGACGAATTTTCGGACGATGACGATGGAGAGCAGTGCCATTGCGGCGTAGCCGGCGTAGGTGATCGACAGGTTCCAGTCTGCCAGCGACGGAAATGATACCGACACAACGAAATTCGCTATCCAGTTCGACGCGGTCGCGACTCCGACCGCCGCGGCGCGAGCCCGGTTGGGGAACATCTCGCTGATGAGGACCCACACGACTGGGCCCCAAGACAGTGCGAAGAAGAAGACGAAGGTGTTCGCGGCGATCAGTGCGACGGTGCCGTTGGCAGTGGACAGGGTCGCCACGGACTCCCCGATGTCGTTCGTGGTGACGGTTGCCGAACTGAAACTGACGGCTGCGGTGGCGAGGGAGACCGCCATGCCGACCGAGCCGATCAGCAGCAGCGGTTTGCGTCCGATCCGGTCGATTGCCGCGATGGCGACGAAGGTGCCGAGGATGTTGACCAGGGCGCTGACGACGCTGATGAGCAGCGAGCGATCCTCACCGAACCCGACCGCCTGCCACAGCGTGTTCGAGTAATAGAAGATCACGTTGATGCCGACGAACTGTTGCAGCGCGGCCAGCGTGATGCCCACCCAGACGAGCGCCGTGACGCCGAACGACTTGGTGAACAGTTCCCGCTCACCGATGTGGGTGTGCTCAGCGCCGAAGGATTCGTAGATCTCCTCCATTCGGCGTGCCACGACCTCGTCGTTGCCTCCCTCGAGCTCCGCGATGATCTGGCGGGCGGCATCCTCGCGCCCGCACCGCACGAGGTGCCGGGGTGACTCCGGGATGGTCAGGGTCATGACGAGATAGAGCAGGGCCGGCACGGCTTCGATCGCGAGCATCCACTGCCAGGCCTCGACGCCGAGCAGTTCTCCCCGCGCACCGCCGACCGTCGCCGAGACTGCGTAGTTCGTCAGCTGAGAGATCGCGATGCCGAGCACGATTGCCAGCTGGTACATCGACCCGAGTCGCCCGCGTATCGCTGCAGGTGCGATCTCCGCGATATACGCCGGCGCAATCACCGAGGCGAATCCGACGGCAACTCCGCCCAAGATTCGCCACAGCGTCAGGTCGATGATTCCGAAGGGAAATGCGGAGCCGAACGCTCCCACGGTGAACAGCACGGCCGCGATCTGCATCACCCTGATGCGGCCGAGCCGGTCGGCGATGCCGCCGGCGATCCATGCGCCGACTGCGCAACCGAGCAGCGTCAGCGACACCGTCAATCCGGTCGCGGCGGCGCCGATGTCGTACCGGTCGCGGATCGCGCCTACGGCGCCGTTGATGACTGCGGTGTCGTACCCGAAGAGGAAACCGCCCAGCGCCGCTGCCGAAGAAAAGAGAACGGCCAGCCCGACGGCCGCGTGAGCGGCCGGGGGCTGGCCGGCAGTGTCAAGATTAGACATTTGCGTGCCTCCCGTCAGGAGAAGTGTCCAGATTGCACGCTACGCCGGATTAGTTCGTTCGTACCCTAAAACTTTTGGGTGTGTGGCGGTTCGCAACGTCTCCGACGATCCGGGGTCCCACCAGCTGCGATTCGCCCGTTTGGATGCCGAAAGGGGCGCACTCCCGGAACGGGAGTGCGCCCCTTTTTTGGGTCGAGCCTGACCCTTCCTTGGGTCGAGTCAGACCGTTTCTTGAGTTGTGTCAGACGCTCGCGACGCCCTCGGCCAGGAACGGGGTGCCGTTCACGGCAGCCGAAGTACCGGTGCGGTCCAGGTACGGCGTGATGCCGCCGTTCCAGAAGCCGAAGCCGCCACCCAGGATCAGGCACAGATCGATGTCTTCGGGAGCGGCGACCACGCCCTCGTCGAGCATGATCCGGATCTCCTCGGCGAATGCGCGCCGGGTGCGCTCGAGCACCTCTTCGGCCGTCGACGGCTTGTCGCCCTGCTGCCACAGCGCCGCGACCTCGGGGTCGATGACCTGACCCTGGTCGGTCCAGGTCCACACGCCCGTCTTCCGGGCCTCGACGATGGCCTGGAGTCCCGGCGACGGCTTGAACCGCTCCGGGTAGGCGGCGTGGAGGGTCTCGCCGGTGTGCAGCGCGACCGCGGGGCCGACGAGAGCGAGCAACGCGAGCGGCGTCATCGGCATGCCGAGTTCGGTGATCGCGTTGTCGGCGACGTCGAACGGGGTGCCCTCGTCGACGGCGTTCATGACCTCACCGAGTGCGCGAGTGAGCAAGCGGTTGAACACGAACCCGGGCAGGTCGGCGCACAGTACGGCCGACTTCTTCAGTGCCTTCGCTGTGGCGAATGCCGTTGCGAGAGTTTCGTCGTCGGTCTGTTCGCCCTTGATGACCTCGAGTAGCGGGAGCACCGCGACGGGGTTGAAGAAGTGGAAGCCCACGACCCGTTCGGGGTGCTCGAGGTCCGCGGCCATCTCGGTGATCGACAGCGACGAGGTGTTCGTGGCCAGGACGGTCTCGGGAGAGATGTGCTCCTCGAGCTCGGCGAAGACCTTCTTCTTGACGTCCATGTTCTCGAAGACGGCCTCGATCACGAAGTCGGTCTTTGCGAACGCGGCCTTGTCGAGCGAGCCGGTGACAAGTGCCTTGAGGCGGTTCGCGCCGTCCGGGGACAGGCGGCCCTTGGCGAGGAGCTTGTCGATCTCGTCATGGACGTAGCCGACACCCTTGTCGATGCGCTCCTGGTCGATGTCGGTGAGGATCACCGGCACCTTGAGCTGCTTGACGAACAGCATCGCCAGCTGGCTCGCCATCAGGCCCGCGCCGACGATGCCGACGCCGGAGATCTTGCGGGCCAGCGACTTGTCCGGTGCGCCGGCGGGACGCTTGGCCCGACGGTTCACCAGGTCGAATGCGTACAGCCCGGCGCGCAGCGCGTCGGTCATCAGCAGGTCGGCGAGCGCCTCGTCCTCGGCGGCGAAACCGGCATCCAGCGACTTCGCGTCGGAGATGTCGGTGGTGCGGGCGAGCTCCAGCAGCTCGACCGTGCGAACCGCACCGGGTGCGTTGTTCTTGGTCTTGCCCTCGACGATCGCCTTGGCGCGTGCGATGGCATCGTCCCACGCCTGGCCGCGGTCGATCTCCGGGCGGGCGGGGGTGACCTCACCGGCGAGCACCTTCGCGGTCCATGCCAGGGACTGCTCGATGAAGTCTGCCGAGCCGAGCACGACATCGGCGATGCCGAACTCGAGTGCCTTCTTCGAGTTGATGACCTTGCCGTTGTTGAGCGGGTTCTCGACCGCCATCGTGACGGCGTTGGACGGCCCGATCAGGTTGGGCAGCAACTGTGTTCCGCCCCAGCCGGGCACCAGGCCGAGCATCGCCTCGGGGAGGCCGAGGGCGCCGACGTTGTCCGCGAAGGTGCGGTAGTGGCAGTGCAGGCCCACCTCGAGTCCGCCGCCGAGTGCCACACCATTCACGAACGCGAAGGTCGGCACGGTGGACTCGCGCAGGCGGCGGAACACGCGGTGGCCGAGACGGCCGAGCTCGAGGCCCTGCTCCCGCGCGGTGATACTCGGAACGCCCTTGAGGTCGGCGCCTGCGGCGAAGATGAACGGCTTGCCGGTGACGGCGATCGCGCTCGGCTTGGCGTCGAACGCCTCGTCGAGCGCCTTGTCGAGGGCCAGCAGACCGCGCGGGCCGAAGGAACTCGGCTTGGTGTGATCGAAGCCGTTGTCGAGGGTGATCAGTGCGACCGGGCCGTCGATGCCGGGAACGGAGACCAGCTTGGTGTAGGCGTTGGTGACGACCTCGTCGGCGAAAGCGTTTGCGATGTCGGTCATTTACTTGGCTCCCGCTTCATAGGCTGCATAGTCCTTGTGGTTGGGGTTCTCCCAGATGACGGTGCCGCCCATACCGAGGCCGATGCACATCGTGGTGAGGCCGTAGCGGACGTCGGGGTTCTGTGCGAACTGACGCGAGAGTTGCGTCATCAAACGCACGCCGGAGGACGCGAGCGGATGGCCGCAGGCGATCGCTCCACCCCACTGGTTGACACGTGGGTCGTCGTCGGCGATCCCGAAGTGCTCGAGGAAGGCGAGCACCTGCACCGCGAACGCCTCGTTGATCTCGAACAGTCCGATGTCCTCGATCTTCAGGCCGGTGCGGGCCAGCAGCTTCTCAGTGGCGGGCACCGGGCCGATGCCCATGACGGCGGGGTCGACGCCCTGGAAGGCGAAGCCGACCATTCGCATGCCGACCGGCAGGCCCAGTTCGGTGGCGGTGTCCTCGCCGGCGAGGAGGCACGCGGTAGCGCCGTCGTTGAGCCCGGCAGCGTTACCGGCGGTGATCCGGCCTGCCGGACGGAACGGGGTCTTGAGCTTGGCGAGGTCCTCGACCGTGGTGCCGGGGCGCGGCGGCTCGTCTTCGGTGGCCAGACCCCAGCCCGCCTCGGAGCGGGTCGCGACCGGTACCAGGGTGTCGCCGATCCACCCAGCCTTCTTGGCGGCCTCGAACTTGTTTTGCGACGCTACGGCGTAGGCGTCGGTGCGCTCCTTGGTGATCGACGGGAACCGGTCATGCAGGTTCTCGGCGGTGTTGCCCATCACGAGTGCGCTCTGGTCGACCAGGCGGTCGGCAAGGAAGCGCGGGTTCGGATCGGCACCCTGACCCATGGGGTGCCGGCCCATGTGCTCGACGCCGCCGGCGATCGCGACGTCGTACTGACCGAAGCCGATGCCGGACGCGGTGGTCGTCACGGCGGTCATGGCGCCGGCACACATGCGGTCGATCGCGAAACCGGGCACCGTCTCGGGCAGCCCCGCAAGGATCCCGGAAGTGCGGCCGATCGTCAGACCCTGGTCTCCGGTCTGGGTGGTGGCAGCGATCGCGACCTCGTCGATCTTCGCGGGATCGAGCTGGGGATTGCGGCGCAGCAGCTCTCGGATGGACTTGACGACCAGGTCGTCGGCGCGGGTCTCGGCATAAATGCCCTTCGGTCCGGCCTTGCCGAACGGCGTACGGATGCCGTCGACGAAGACGACGTTTCTTTGACTAGCGGAAGCAGCCACGCTGGATTCCTCCTGGCGACAATGATGTGGTCACTGCGGGTGCGATGACCCGGCACGCACCACTCTAGCGCTAACTACCGACCAGTAACATATGGCGCGACAGTTGGATGGTTTCCGCTGTTCAGGGTTGTGTCCGGACGGCCCCGGCGAGGATCGGCACGGTCAGCTTGCGTTGCCACGGGCGCGCGCCTGCCGCGGTGAGGATCTCGTCGATGACTGCGGTCGTATCTCGCTCGGTGGCCGGGGGGTCCCAACACACGCGCCGCACCAGTTCCGGGCTGAGGAGATTCTCGACGGGCACGTGGACGCGCTCGCTCAGGCTCGCGATTTCGGCCTTGGCCGTGCCGAGTCGGGCCGCGGCGTCGGGGTTGCGCTTTGCCCAGCGGCTGGCCGGTGGCGGACCGGTGAACGGTTGATTGACCGGTGGAAGTCCGTCGACGGGAAGCGCGCGGGCGCGCTCGAGCGCCGCTAGCCAAAGCCGAGACGTTCGGCGCTGACGTGGTCCGCCGAACACCGGCAGTGCCCTGAGCGCTTCTAGGCTGTTCGGGTCGGCACTGGCGGCGGCCACGATCGCCGAGTCCGGCAGAATGCGGCTTGGGGAGATGTCGCGCTTGCGGGCGATCTCGTCGCGAGTCGTCCACATTTCACGGACTGCGGCAAGCTGGCGGGGGCTCTTGAGGCTGTGGATCTGTGAAGTTCGGCGCCACCGATCGGGTTTGGGCTGCGGGGGTCCGGTCTGGCGGACGTGCTCGAACTCCTCCGCTGCCCATTCGATTTTTCCCTGCGCTGCAAGCTCTTTCGCCATGGCGGCGCGTAGTTCGAGGAGAACTTCGACGTCGAGCGCGGCATAGTTGAGCCACGCTTCCGGGAGCGGGCGCGTAGACCAATCGGCGGCGCCGTGCCCTTTACGCAGTTCCAGCCCGAGGGTGCGTTCGACGATTGCCGCCAGTCCGACGCGCTCGAAGCCTGCGAGTCTGCCGGCCAACTCGGTGTCGAACAGCTTCGCCGGTTCGAGCCCCAGCTCGGCCAGGCACGGCAGATCCTGATCGGCCGAGTGCAGGATCCACTCGAGGTCGTTGATCGTCTCCCGTAGTGGCGCCAGATCCGCAGCCGTCGGGATCGGGTCGAGCAAGAACGTCCCAGCGCCTGCCCGTCGCAGCTGCACGAGGTAGGCACGGGACGAATAGCGAAAACCCGATGCCCGCTCGGCGTCGACGGCAAGCGGACCGCTGCCCGCCTTCAGTTGCTCGGCGGCGTCACGGACGCCGGCGCCGCTCTCTATCACCGGTGGCACCCCGTCGGCCGGAACCAGCAGTGGTACGGGTTGGGAGGCGGGCTCGGTGGTGTCTGGCATAGGCAAAAACTCTACGTGGCTTTGGCGGTGCAAGCCCGAGTCTGCGCGGAGGACAGGCTCATCCCCCGTGGGTGGTCAACCGTTCGTGATCAACGAGGGACGGGTGTCACGAAGAGGCTGCGGACCGCTTCCGCTTCCGGGCGTGCGTTCGTGCGGCCTTGACGAGTTCGGCGAGGGCTTCCGAGAACGCATCTGCGAGGTCCCACAGGTGGGGCGCGAGTTCCTTGCAGGCAACGAGACCAACGTTGAGGCGACCGTTGAGCGACATCACCGTCACGTTGAGTCCGGCGCCGTGAAAGACCGGTCCGAGGGGATACATCTGCTTGATGCGCGCGCCCATGAAGTACAGCGGCAGCGGGGGACCGGGCACGTTCGAGACCACCAGGTTGTGCACCACGGGATGACGTTCGGCCAGCTTCAACGAGGCATACACCCGCATCGCGCTCCCGAACACGGCCGGCGCGGCGAACTGCGCCCAGTCTTGTAGGAGCGTCGCACCGAGCGCTTCGTTGTGGTCCTTGTTGATCGTGTTGCGTTCCGCGATCATGTAGAGCCGCTCGATCGGATCGGCGATGTCGGTGCCGAGTTGGGTGAACATCGCCGAGATCTGGTTCGTTCCGGGGCGATCCGACTTGTCGTGTACGGAGACCGGGACGATCGACACCAGCGACTCGTCGGGCAGTTCGTCGCGGTTCTCGAGGTACTTGCGCAGCGCGCCCGCGCACATCGTCAACACCACGTCGTTGACCTTGACTCCGAAGGTGTTCTTGACGAGCTTGACGTCGTCGAGGCTCAATTCTCCGTACGCGATGCTTCGGTGTCCGGTTATCGCACCGTTCAGCGAGGTGCGCGGAGCGGTGAACGGTGCCGGCATGGCCTCGCCCTTGCGGGCCCTGTCGATCCAACGGGGCAACAGGGCCAGGCTGCCTGGCAGCATCTTGGCCATCCTCAACGGTCGTGAGACGAATGCCAGCATGCCGTCGATGGTGATATCGAGCGAGCTGGCGGTACCGGCACCCTTGGGACGATGGTCGAATTCCGGTCGGGGAGTGTCGGGTTCGAGGCTGCACAGTTGAGACATCAGGTTGGCCCCGGTGACACCGTCGACGTTCGCGTGGTGCATCTTCGACATCACCGCGATGGAGCCGTCCTCGAGACCTTCGATGAAGAACATTTCCCACAGCGGGCGGGTGCGATCCATGGGCTGGCTCGCGATCGATCCGCACAGCTCGGCCAGTTCCTCCCGGCCACCCGCGGGGACGGCGATCCGGTGGACGTGCCGCTCGATGTCGAAATCGGAGTCGTCGACCCAAACCGGATGGTCGAGGTTGAATCGTGAGTCCTCGAGGCGTCGCTTGAAGCTGGGCATCGTCTCCACGCGAATCGCGAGTTCGTCGCGCAGTTTCGCGAACGAATAGCCACCGGGAATCGTGGACCCGTCCAGGATGATCAGCCCGCACACGTGAAGCATCTGGGTCGGGGTTTCGAGGTAAAGGAAGCTGGCATCCATTCCGCTGAGTCTCTCCATGCAGTTAACGGTAGAACTGGTTCTAACTACTCGCTCACCATGTGACAAAGGTCATGGTTGAACACATATGGAAGAGTTAGTCCAAGTTCTTGTTTCAACGACTGGTTACTGCCAGGCGCATAACGGGTGAATGCGCAGGCACTCGACCCGGCATGCCGCGCCGCAGACGACGTCTCGGTGCCGTCGGCTGACAGGCTGAGGTTGCTCCATAGTTGCTCACGGCCACCGCGGTCCATGCGGGGTGCCTGCGGGCGCGCCAAGCGCTATGTCCATTGGCTGGGCTGTGCGGGCGCGCAGCTGCGAGTGCCGTCGGGAAGAGTGTGGCTAGCGGCCCCGTCTGTCGAGCTCGGTGACTCCCGCGGGCGGGAGGCCCGCGGCGAAAGCGAGGACGTCGCAGAACGCCTCGACGTGCGAGGTCAGATCCGTCGAAGTCGGGGTCCACGACGCCCGCAACTCGAGTTGGTGGGATCGCGGGGGACCCGCGATGTCGCCGTACCGCACTGAACTGGTCGACGTGACCGTGCCGCCCAGCGCGACGATCTCGTCTGCCTTCACCTCGAGCGCATCGACGAGCCAACTCCAGGCGACCTCGGGGAGTAGTGGGTCGTCGGCGAGCGCGGGCTCGAGGTCAGCTTGGATGTACGCGACCAGTCGCATGGTGCCGTTCCACGCCTCGTCACCATTGGGGTCGTACAACAGGATCAGACGTCCGAACGCCTCCCCGTCGGTGGGCTCGGCGATAGCACCGGCGTCGGGGTGGCGCACCTCGGCGCCGATCGCGTAGCTGTACGGCGCGAGCCGCTGCGGTGGGCGGATCGGACCGACCGCTATCTCCGGGTGAACCACGGCCGAGTTCATGGCGTCGACGGCGGCGCGGAACGGGGCGGGTTCGTTGGGTAATCCCGGCGGTGTCACACAAGCGGACGTTAGACGCCGCACCTGGTAGCGCGGTGGAGGCGCGCCGATTCTGAGCCCGCGAGGCGCCATGGCAGCATGGAGCGCGATGAGCGGCTTGGAAGATACGAATGCAGGCATGACCGGGCGCGCCGAGTACCCCGCTCGACGGGTTCTCGACGACGCACCATTGTTGGCTGCGGCCAACGGCCGTCCGGTGAAGCATCGACCCGTGTGGTTCATGCGCCAAGCCGGACGCTCGTTGCCGGAGTATCGGAAGATCCGGGCAGGGATAGGGATGCTCGAATCCTGCTTCGACCCGGAACTGGTCTGCGAGATCACGATGCAACCCGTGCGGCGGCACAAGGTCGACGCGGCGATCCTGTTCTCCGACATCGTCGTTCCGCTCAAGGCGGCTGGCGTCGATCTCGATATCGTGGCGGGCGTCGGACCGGTTGTAGCGAATCCGGTGCGGTCGAGGGCCGACGTCGAGACGCTGCCACGGCTGGTCCCCGAGGAGGTAGGCGCCGTCGCACAGGCGGTGCGTCTGCTCACTACGGAGCTGGGCCCGACGCCGCTGATCGGTTTCGCCGGTGCTCCGTTCACACTCGCGTCGTACTTGGTCGAGGGCGGCCCGAGCCGCAACCACGAGCGGACCAAGGCGCTCATGCACGCCGACCCCAAGACGTGGCACTCACTGCTGGGCCGCATCACCGACATCACCATCGCGTTCCTGCAGGCGCAGCTGCACGCCGGAGTCGACGCGATGCAGCTGTTCGACTCCTGGGCCGGTGCGCTGTCGCTGGCCGAGTACCGCGAATTCGTGCTGCCGCACTCCGAGCGGGTGTTCGTCGAGGTCGAGTCTGCCGGTGTGCCGCGCATCCACTTCGGTGTGGGCACCGGCGAGTTGCTCGGCGTGATGGGCGAAGCCGGTGCCGACGTCGTCGGCGTGGACTGGCGCATCCCGCTCGACGAGGCGGCCCGCCGCGTCGGACCGGGCAAGGCGCTGCAGGGCAACCTGGATCCGGCCGTGCTGTTCGCAGGCTGGGACGCTGTCGAGAAACAAGTCCGGCGGATCTGCCGTGAGGCGGATGCCGCGATCGCGGCCGGTTCAACCGGGCACATCTTCAACCTCGGACACGGGGTTCTTCCCGAGACCGATCCGGCGGTCCTGACCGACGTCGTGGAGTTGGTGCATTCGTTGTGACCGGTCGACGGATCTCGGTAGCGGTCGTCGGTGGCGGCATCACCGGGCTGGTCGCCGCGTACCGGCTGCGTCAGCAGCTGGGTGCCGACGCCGAGATCACCATCATCGAGGCGGAGTCGCGATTCGGTGGCAAGCTGCGCACGGTGCCACTCGGTGGCGGACCAGTCGACGTCGGCGCGGAGGCGTTCATCGCCCGAAGGCCCGAGGTTGCCGAACTGATCGGCGAACTCGGCCTCGAGGAACAGTTGGTCCATCCCGCCGGACGCCAGCCGCTCATCTGGTCCGGAGGACACCTGCACCCCCTGCCCACCCGCACCCTCATGGGCATCCCGGCGGACGCGCAATCAGTTGCGGGCCTCGTCGACGCCGACACCCTCGCGCGCATCGCCGCAGAACCGTCCGAGCCGTTCGAGTGGGACGACGTCGCGGACATCGACGTCGCGACTTTGGTCGCCGGTCGCTTCGGCGAGCAGGTGGTGCGCCGCAGCGTCGACCCGCTGCTCGGCGGCGTCTACTCGGGCCTGTCCGACTCGATCGGAGTCCGGGCCGCACTCCCCGCACTTGCGGCCGCGCTCGACTCGGGTGCGACCAGCCTCACCGCCGCGGTGTGCGCGGCCCTGCCGACACCGTCTCCTGGTCCCGTGTTCGGAACCCTGCGCGATGGCTACGGAACACTACTCGAGGCGCTTCGCGACGCGGCCGACCCGCGTGTGGTCATGGATGCGCCCGTCACGGGCCTGCGCCGAGACGAGGGAGGCTGGTGGCTCGAGCCGGTCGGTCACGTCGACGGCGTCGTCCTCACCGTTCCCGCCCCGAACATGGTCCGGCTCGTGGCCGAGTCGGCTCCGCGACTGGCCGCGGCTGCCCGGGACATCGAACTCGCGTCCTCCGCGGTCGTGGCACTGGCCCTGCCTCGCGACAACGCCACCGAGACCGGGATTCCGGAGAACTCCGGCATCCTCGTTGCGACGGGAGAATCTCTGGGCGCCAAAGCATTCACGCTGTCGAGCCGCAAGTGGCCACACCTCGCCACGCGAGACGTCGCGCTGGTGCGCGCCTCGTACGGCCGGTTCGGCGACGCGGCCGTGGTCGACGCACCAGACGCCGACCTGATCGCGATGGCGCGAGCGGACCTCGAGACGGTCACCGGCGTCCAGGTCGAGCCGGTCGATGCGTTCGTCCAGCGTTGGCACGGCGGACTGCCGCAATACGCGCCCGGCCACCTCGACCGGGTCGCGGCGATCGAAGCCGCGGCCGGTGAGATCGACGGCCTCGAGGTCGCCGGCGCCTACCTGCACGGGGTCGGGGTTCCGGCGTGCGTGGAGTCGGCGACCACGGCCGCGACACGCCTCGCGGCGCGAGTGGCAGGATGAGGCCATGGCACGCCTCGACTACGACAAGCTCAATTCCACTCTCCGCTACGCGATGTTCTCGGTCTTCCAGGTTCAGCCCGGCGTCCTCGGCGAGGACCGCGCTGCCGCGGTTAAGAACGCCCAGGACTTCTTCGACTCCTTCGAGGACAGTGACGTCGTCGTGCGCGGCATCTACGACGTCGCAGGCGTCCGGGCCGACGCGGATTTCATGATCTGGACCCACGCGGAGCGGCTCGAGGACCTGCAGAAGCTGTATGCCGACTTCCGTCGCACTACCGACCTGGGGCAGGCGAGCGACCCGGTGTGGTCCAACGTCGCGCTGCACCGCCCGGCCGAGTTCAACAAGAGCCACGTTCCGGCGTTCATCGCGGGCGAGGAGCCGGGCAACTACCTCTGCGTGTACCCGTTCGTGCGCTCCTACGAGTGGTACCTGCTGCCCGAGGCGGAGCGCCGCAAGATGCTCGCCGATCACGGCAAGGCCGGCCGTGGCTACCCGGACGTGCGTGCCAACACGGTTCCTGCGTTCGCGCTCGGTGACTACGAGTGGATCCTTGCGTTCGAGGCCCCCGAACTCGACCGCATCGTCGACCTGATGCGTGATCTGCGCGCCACCGAGGCCCGGATGCATGTGCGTGAGGAGACCCCGTTCTTCACCGGCCCACGCGTGTCCGTCGAGCAGTTGGTCAACTCGCTGCCGTAACCGCAGTCCGCGGGCGGGTGGCGAAGTAGCGGGCGAACGTCGCCGTTGCGGCGAGAACGATGGATACGACTGTGATCACTGCGACGAAGGTTCCAGGCTCGGTGGTGAATCCGAGTGCCCGGGCAACCCCGACCCCCGCCGCGGTCGCCACCGCCGCGCCGGCCGGCAGGATGGCAGCGAGCCACTTGGCGGTGCTTCCCGAGCGCGGATCGCGCACTTGGCGCAACGTCATGAACGTGACGTTGACAGCGAGTAGATATGCGAGCAGTGCGGTCACTGCGTACAGGCCGAGGATCACGTAGGGGGGTATGACCCAGATGGCGGTCGTCGTCCTCGTGAATTCGATGAAGAGGACCGCACCCTGTACTGCGAAGCCCACGGCGATGCCAACCATGGTGGCTGGGACCACCAGCAGAACGCGCAGGGATCGTCCGGACAGCCCGCGTTCGTCGGCCCATGCCCGTAGGGTGTGCTCGGGGTCTTCGCCAATGACCGTGCTGGCAGGCAGGCCAGCCGCGCCGGCGGCGGTCAGTTCGGCCGACAACTCGGCGAGCAGGACACGGCGGTCCGCGGGCCGCACCGCCGCCTTGCGCCAGATGCGGGCAGCGTGCCGCAGGATCCGCGGATCGGCCTCCGGCTGTGACGGTTCGGTCGGTTCGTAGTTGTCCTCGTTCACGAATGTTCCTCCCCTGATACGGTTTCCGAATTCGGACCCAGTAGTGCGTCGACACTCTTGGCCACCTCGAACCATTCGGCTGTTCCCTCCGTGAGTGCCTTTCGGCCGTCGGCGGACAACGAGTAGTACTTCCTCGGCGGGCCCGATTCGGAGCGGCGGCTCTCGGATTCGACCAATCCGGCCTTCTCGAGGCGGGCGAGCAGTGGGTAGGACGAGCCTCCCGCTACCAGCAGGTCCTGCTCGGCCAGTCTTTCGGTGAGTTCGTAGCCGTAGACGGGTCGTTCCCGAAGCACGGCGAGCAGGCAGAGATCGAGCACTCCTCGCAGGATCAGGCTGCGGCGCTCCACCGATGGACTCATGTACAACAAGGTAGCAGTAACTTGGTAAGCAAGCTACTCGTTTCGAGAAGGTGCCCCGGTCGTCGACCGGCTGCCGGTGGAGCGGAGTTCTAAGAGCCGTCCGCGGACTGCAGTCGCAGCGAGATGCTGTTGATGCAGTAGCGCTTGTCGGTCGGGGTCGGGTAGCCCTCACCCTCGAAGACGTGCCCGAGATGGCTGTGGCAGTTGCTGCACAGGACCTCGACCCGTCGCATCCCCAGCGAGTTGTCGGGGCGCAGGATAACGGCATCGGAGTCGGCAGGGTCGAAGAACGATGGCCACCCGCAGTGTGACTCGAACTTCTCGGAGCTCCGGAACAACTCGGCGCCGCACCCGCGACACGTGTACACGCCCTCGGTCTCGGTGTTCGTGTACTCGCCGACGTGCGGTCGTTCCGTTCCGGCTTGCCGCAGCACGTGATACTCCTCCGGAGTCAGGTTCGCCCGCCACTCGGTGTCGTCGCGACGGAACTTCGGCTCGGGGAGACCGGAATCCTGTGTCGAACTCATGGCTCCAAACTAATACGTGCCGCCAGCGGTTGCGTCAGAGCTTGGCCGGTGTGGGTCTCGGCTCTGGCCCGTCGGTGACGAGGAAATCGGGGTCGATGCCGCGATCCAGGCGGCCCTCCCGTCTTGCGAAGAGGTACCGGTTCACGAGCACGGCGAACACGACGATGAGCAGCAGGCTCCAGCCCAGCGTGGGTTTGAGGTATTCCGCTGCCCGACCGGCTTGCTGGAACCGATGCGAGATCCAGTCGTCGGCACTGAGGACGCCGTACAGTGCGAGCCACGCAGGCCAGTTGCGGATCACCGAGTTGCGGAGCACCACGGTCATCACGAGCGGGAAGAGCAGCATCGAGTAGTACAGCTGGCCGAGCGAGCCGAGCAGGAACGATGCGGTCAGCAGCACTCCCGAAGCGGTCGCAACGAAGAACAGTTCGTCGTTGCGGTAGTACCGGTAGAGCAGCCACAGGGAAACCGCGACCATGGCGGCGAACCCGATGCGCAGTGCCCAGATCAGCGCGACGGGCAGTCCGTAGTACGTGCCGTTGCCGACGATCGCACTGTTGAAGTAGTCGCGCGACTCCGTCAGGTACGGCACCGTGTGGTGGACGAACTCCATCGGGTCCACCGACAGCGGCCACGCAATAGCGGTCAGCACCAGCGGGATGCCGACAGCCGTGACGAACACCTTCCACTGACCTCGCACGAGGGGCAACAACATCAGCGGCGCCAGAATCGGCTTCACTGCGAAGGTCAGACCGATTGCCGCGCCAGACCACAGGTCCTTGCGACGGAGCATCAGGAACAGGAAGGCGATCTCTCCGAGCAGAACCAGACCGTTGATGTTCGTGAACACCAGTGTGTTCGTCACCGTCTCGGTGGAGAAGGCGGCCAGCAGCGTGATGGGTGCCGCGACGGAATTCAGCGCCAGGTTGAACATCTTGAGCAGCAGATACAACGCGATGATTACAGCGATCGCATTGACCAGGATGAACAGCCAACGCGACTTCTCCGGATCGATGATCGCGATCGGTGCCATGAGCAGCGTGCCGCTCGGCGGGTAGAGATAGTGGGGATCCACCGAGTTGAAGTTGGCGGTGTAGACCTCGCGACGATTGAGGAACGCCAGGGCGGCCTGATAGACGGGCGCAAAGTCGTCCGTGACGGATCCGTTGACGGCCCTGATGACCACTCGATGGATCACCGTCATCACGGCGATGGGCCACAGCGCGAAGTTGATGACCTCGGCGGTGGTGCGGCCGGTACGCGGCTCGAATCGTCGAAGGAACACGACGGCACGTTACACCGTTGGCCGAGCGCACTGGGCTGGGCACCCCCAGCTCAGGCCGGACACGCGCTTCCGTTCGACGGCAGCGTCGCCGAATCCAGGTAGCGATCGAGAGCCTGACGCGCGCAATCAGAGTGCGTGACGACTGGGTGCCCGTACCCTTCCCAGGTCACACTCGACCATCGGGCACCCGCACTGGACAGGCTGCCGGTGACCGTCGCCAACCCGCCGTCGCCGATGACAGGGTCCGCCGCGCCGCTGAACACGAGGACGGGAACCGGGATGGTGCTGGGTAGCGGGGGTGGCGCCATGGTCGGCCAGGCGGCACAACGCATCAGAGCCACGGCGGCGTCGGCGCCGAAGACCGGGTACTTCGCTGCCCATGTCTGCTGTAGCTCCACCACGCGTCCCGGACCGGGCCACTGCTGGCCGTCGCTACACCGCGCCACGAATTGGCCATCGGTGCCAACCGCCGTTTCCGTGGTATCGATCAGATCTTGGAGGGGCGCGACGTCGCCGCGCTCGGCGGCTGCCAGGACGTCCGCCAACTCACGTACCCGCGTGGCCTGGTCACCCCGAGGCGACCCGATGAATGCCGAGACGGCGGTGAGTAGGGAACTGGACGACACCGCGCCGAGGTTCCCGGCGTCCGCTTGGTCGCGAAGTGCCGTGATCGTCGCGGTCGGGTCCGGACCGAGAGAGCAGTTCAACGCCGCACACCGGCGGCTGAAGTTGGCGAGCGCCGCTTCCTGCCCCTGGACTCGCTGTTCGGCGGCAGTTGCGGCGTCAACGGCGGTCGCGGGGGGTGCATCGAGCACCAGCCGCCCCACATGCGCCGGGTACTTCGCGGCGTAGGCGAGTGCGACGGCAGCGCCGTTGCCGGTGCCGAGCAGACCCAAGCCGTCAACCTCCCACAGCTCACGCAACTGCTCGAGGTCGTCCGCGGCGTGCGCGGTGTCGAAGGCGAGTTCGTAGGGCTGCAGGGCGTCGGTGCACTCCACCGTCGCGTCCCGGCCCAACGCGGCCACCTCGTCGACGTTGGATACGTCGCCGGCCGTGAACTGCCCGAGATCGGCGAGTGCTCGACGTTCGGCCGTCGAGAGGCAGTCGAGTGGCGTCGAGGCGCCGATGCCGCGTCGGTCGATCGCGACGATCGGCTGCTGTTCGAGCAAGCTTGCACTCGGGCCGGTCGCCAGCGCCGCCAGTGTGCTCGACGACGCCAGATCCGAACCCGATGTGAGAACGAGTGGTGCGGCACCGTCTGGGGTCTGCGGCAGCCGGGCACGCATCGCGCCGATCTCGATCAGATGTGTCATGCCTCTGGACGTGTCGACGGATGTGGTGAAGCCAGCGCACTCGAGCGACAGTCCCGCTGGACCCGCACCGAGGCCGAGAGACCCGAGGGTGGCGTCCTTGCAATCGGACCAGTCGAGATCCCGCACAGGGGCCTGCAGTTGCGGAATCTCGGTGGCCGTTTCGGTCGTCGGTGCGGAACCACCGCCTTGTTCGACGATGGCGACTTCGGGTCGGTCGGAGGGCCCGGCGCCACACGCCGTGCAGACAGCCAGGACAATCGCGGCCACCCCGATTCTGCGCATGTCGAACAGCCTGCCAGGTCGCTCACTCATCGCGGGCCCGCACCCATCGTGTGAACAGGGTTCCGTCGTCGTCGCCGAGAACATGCACGCAAGTCATCGGCGTCGGACAAGCGCTGGCGGAGACGGCGATCCGTCCGGCGCCGCCGGCGACCAGTTGCGGCGAGGTCGTCAGGCAGAGTTCGTCGACGACACCGTCGGCGATGAGCGTGCCGAACAGCCCCGGTCCGCCCTCACACAGCACCCTGTGAAGCTTCCGACGCCTGAGGGCGGCGACGATCGCGGAACCGGTGATAGCGCCCTCGGAGACGACCTCGACATCGGCGCCCGCGGTGCGCAAACCAGCGAGGTCTCCGGCATCGAGGCGGGCCGATGTCATCACCAGCGGCGGCACGGCGGTCTCGGTGAACAGCCTCGACGTCGGATCGAGCCGTCCGCTCGCGGTGACAACCGCGATCGGTGGGACATCGGCGAGCCCGTGGTCGCGTCGTCGGGCTGCCAGCGCATCGTCGGTGCGTGCGCCGCCGTAGTTCTCCGCACGGACTGTGCCGGCGCCGACGACGATCACGTCGGCAAGCTCGCGTAGAACGTCGTACACGCGCTTGTCTGCGGGAGTGCCGAGCCGTGCGCTGGAGCCGTCGATGGTCACGGCACCGTCGATGCTGGAGATGAAGTTGACACGCACCCAGGGCCTGTCGAGCGGTGTCGGATAGCCGTACAGAGACCGCAGGTCTTCGTCGCGCAATTCGGGCGGCCGGTTGCTGCCAGCCTCGTCCCGTGTGAGGTAGCTCGCAATATCCAGGCGGTGCACGTGTTCGATCACAGCACGTCTATACGCTCAGTGCATGTATGCGCGTCTCGTCGATCGCGATCCGGTGGTGCCGGCCGATCAGTTGGTAGCTCAAATGGTGCCCCCGGCGATGTTCGACGAGGTCAGTTTCGCGTCCTATATTCCCGATCCCAAGGAACCGAGTCAGGCCACTGCGGTTCGTAAGGCCGAGGAGTTCTCCGGGAAGGTCGCCAAGATCCGTGGCGGTGGCCGACGCGGCCTGTTCGGGCGCAAGGCTCAGACGACGGGTGCCGGCCTGTACCTCGACGGTGGTTTCGGTGTCGGCAAGACGCACCTGCTCGCATCGATCTTCCACAGCTCGCCGTCTCCCAAGGCATTCGGCACGTTCGTCGAGTTGACGCACGTGGTCGGCGCACTCGGCTTCACCCGTGCTGTCGAGGAGTTGTCGTCGCACAGCGTGCTGTGCATCGACGAGTTCGAGCTCGACGATCCGGGTGACACGATGCTGATCTCCCGCCTGTTGACCGAGTTGTCCGCGCGTGGGGTCTCGATTGTCGCGACGTCGAACACGCTGCCCGGCCAGCTCGGCGAGGGCCGGTTCGCTGCGCAGGACTTTCTGCGCGAGATCAAGAAGCTGGCCTCGATCTTCGAGACCATCCGCGTCGACGGACCCGACTATCGCCACCGCGACCTGCCGCCGGCGCCCGAGCCCACCGACGACGCAGACTTGCTCGAGCGGGTGAAGTCGATCGGCGGTGCCACACTGGACGACTTCGACGAGCTGTGCGCGCACCTGAGCACGCAGCACCCCTCCCGCTACGGCAAGCTCGTCGAGGGGATTCCGGCGGTGTTCCTCAAGGGTGTGCGCGCGGCGGAGGACCAGTCCGTCGCACTGCGCCTGGTCGTCCTCGCCGACCGTCTGTACGATGCCGGCATCCCCGTCACGGTGTCCGGTGCGAAGCTCGACGAGATCTTCACGCCGGAGATGCTCGCCGGCGGTTACCGCAAGAAGTACCTACGTGCCACGTCGCGTCTGCTCGCACTGTCGCGTTTCGAGGTCGCTGCCTGATCGACCCGGCACGTGCGGCCGCCCGGTGGCGGGTGACGCGGCGGTCAGATGCTGCGCTGCATCACGAAGTCGTGGAGGGTCTGAGCGCCCACGCGAAATGTTCTGGTGCCGACCTTCTTGAAGCCGTTCTTGACGTAGAAGCGTTGCGCCCGCTCGTTCTCCTGGTGGACGCCCAGCCACACACCGGCGCAGTTCGCGTTGCGAGCGTAGTCGACCACGGCGTTCATCAGGGCCGCAGACACTCCCGAGCCGTGCCTCTCGGGCAGCACGTACAGCTTGCTGATCTCGGTCGTCGGTTGCAATGACACCGCAGACCGGACGTCCTCGTCCTCGGGGGCGCCGTCGACAAGCATCACATAGCCCACGATCTCGCCGTTGCTGGTCGCTTTGAGGACCGTGCGAGTCGGGTCGGTGAGGTACTCGCTGAACTTTTCCGCCGAGAGAACGTTGTCGATGAATGCTGCGATGTCCTCGTTCGTCGCGTGCGGTGGGCAAGCGAGTGGGAAGGTCGCCGCAGCGACATCGGCGAGTGCCTCCGCGTCCCAGAGTCCGGCGCGGTCCACGGAAATCGTCACAACTTCACCTCGAGTGCATGGTCGTCCGTCCCGTTAGTACACCATTGTCCGGGACGGACGTGTTGACACCGTCTGAGATGGTGGGCGCGGCGCCGACACCGTCCGGGTGGACGCGCCTGCACTGTACGGCTGCGCCCGATCAGGACGCGCTGGACGTCGATTCCGCCTCGGGTGCAGCAGGAGAGACCTGCCTCGGCGCGAAGGCGGGCGCGAGCAAGAACAACGCAGCCGCGAAAAGCAGCGGAGCAACGAAGCCGATGCGGAGATCGGTGGCCCACGCCATGCCCCCGATTACCGCACCGCCGATCACGGTGCCGGCGTAGTTGAACATGTTGATCCGCGCGATGACGGCATCGGTCTGGTCCGGCGGCGCGAGTCGTCCTGCCGCGCTGAAACACAGGGGAGCGACGACGGGGACGCCGAGGCCCACCACGAAGAACCCGATGATGGCGACGGCCGGGGCCTGTGCAAGCACGACTACGAGCAAGCCGACCACGCTGACCGCTGCGCCGGCGCGGACCACGGCGATCTCGCCGAATCGGCGCACCCAGAAGTCGCCCGTCAGACGGGAGATCAGTGCGGTGATCTGGTATGCCGCCATCGCGAGGGCTGCGGTGCTCACGTCGGACAGCAGCACTTCCTTGAGGTACAGCGCCGACCAGTTGGCGATTCCGAAGTCGATCGCATAGAAGAGCACCATCGCGACCCCGAGCGCGAGGAACGGCCACAGGGGAACCGATAGGGGCCCGGCCGGGGCGTCGGATGTTCGCTGATGGCCTGTGTGCAGGAGCCGCGGTCCGATAGCCAAACATCCGATTGCGACGACCACGGCGGCGGTCACCACGCAGACCTCGACAGAGAGTCCAAGTCCGGAACACGCAGAGACGAACAGCGCACCCAGGATCGCACCGACGCTCCAGGCTGCGTGGAACGACGACAGGATGACCCGTCCGTAGGCGTGCTGGATGGACACGGCCTGCATGTTGGCGGCGGCATCGACCATGCCCAGTCCGATCCCGTAGAACGCGAACGCCGCGAGGAACGCCGTTGTCGAGGAGGCGAAGGCAATGACGACCGCGGCGGCGGCGATGACGAGCAAGCCCACCCGCAGCGTGGTGCGGCTGGACGTGGCCTTTGCGAGTTGCTCAGCGACCACGCTTCCAACGCCGGCCACGATGGACACGCCGACCACCGCGCCCACGACGAGACTGTCGCTGAACCCTAAGTCGTCCTTGAACTGTGGAAGCTGGGTGAGCAGCGCGGCCAGCATGAACCCTTGGAGACCGAAGGCGACCGCTGCGGAAGTTCGCGCCCGGCTGAGGGTGTTCGCGTTTCGATTCACTGGACGAGTGTCCAACATTCAGCCACGTTTCGTGGCGTCTTTGGCCCCCTGTTCATCAGGGCGAAACAGCAATTGCCGTACCGGAGTTGGGTGACGATCTCGACTTGGCGCCACGGTGGCGCGCCAAGATCTTGGCGCTGAATAGGTCTGGAACAGACGTGGGCCCCAGCCGTGGATGGGGGTCTTGGCTGGGGCTCCGCACCATCAGGGGGATGGCACCAACGACAATACATGAGGAATTCCTCATGTTCGAGTCGAATCGACGGAAGGTGGATTCGACTCACGAAGGACGCACACACAAGAGAAGGGGCACCTCCGCTTGGAGGTGCCCCTTCTCGGTGGTGCGCGATACTGGGATTGAACCAGTGACCTCTTCCGTGTCAGGGAAGCGCTCTCCCGCTGAGCTAATCGCGCGGGTCTACAGATGCGAAAGCCCTTGGAATCCTGGGGCTTCCTGGTCGGCCTCGACGGCCGACCGTGGAGCGGATGACGGGATTCGAACCCGCGACCCTCACCTTGGCAAGGTGATGCGCTACCAGCTGCGCTACATCCGCATGTTCTTCACTCGAGCTTCTCGGCAGCATACCGCCTCGAAACTTGGTGCGCGATACTGGGATTGAACCAGTGACCTCTTCCGTGTCAGGGAAGCGCTCTCCCGCTGAGCTAATCGCGCGAGGTGGAGACGGGAATCGAACCCGTGTGCACGGCTTTGCAGGCCGTTGCCTCACCACTCGGCCACTCCACCATAAAAGGTCGAGTCCAACCTCTCGAGCGGATGACGGGATTCGAACCCGCGACCCTCACCTTGGCAAGGTGATGCGCTACCAGCTGCGCTACATCCGCATTTGCTCCGGTGGGCTACATCGCGTCCCCGGTGCGGAGAGAACATTAGCGGACCACTCGAGAATGGCACAAACCAGCTGGTCAGAGGTAGAACGGTGGCGCTTGCCGAGGTTCGCGCAGGTGTGCGAACGGACCGATTCGAGATCTTGTCACGTTCGGCCGTTCGTCGTCGGCGACCACCGCGTCCATCTGTTCGCAGCGTCCGCTCGAAAACGATGTCGACCTTCATCAGTGTCCTCAGGAATCAAGGTTCGTGTCGTCAGGAATCAAGGTTCGTGTCCTCAGGAACCAAGGTTCCCGCCGTTGCCGCATCGATCTTGATCGGGGGTGGGTGGATCGAAGCGAATTACAACCAGGGGATTCGTACTCGGCTGCTGGTGCGTGTTAGTGTTTCGTCTCGTTCAGCCGCGAGTCGTTGTCGTGGCTCGGTCCCGTGGCTCAGTGGAAGAGCGTCCCGTTCACACCGGGGAGGTCGCTGGTTCGATCCCAGCCGGGACCACTGCAGGAAGAGGCTCCGTCCGGTGTATCGGATGGAGCCTCTTCCGTTTTTATGCCTCCTCCGCTTTCGACCTCTTCCCCTCTTCTGCGTGAGTCGCGTCTTCTGGGTGAGTCGCGTCTTCTGGGTGAGTCGCGTCTTCTGGGTGAGTCTCGGATACGGGCCCGTCAGCGGATCTCGTACGTCACCGCGACGTGCACGTCGAGTTCCTGTGAACCCGGCTCGATGGGAACCACATCCATCCTGGCTTCAGGCGACGCGTACGGGATGGGCGCACCCGGGGCGGCCGCGGGGATCTCCACGATGGACCGCACCCTGCCGAGCGTCACCCCAGCCGCGTCGGCGATCTGTCGAGCCTGCGCCTGGGCCTGCTGGACCGCCTGTGCCCTCGCCTCGGCGCGCAGTTCACCGTCGTCGGCGATGGAGAAGGTTGTCTGTTGGATCCGTATCGCGTCGCCGACTGCGCTGGCCGCGGCGTCGATGACTTCGCCGGCCGCAGGGATGTCGTGCAGGGTTGCGGTCACCTGATTGGTGACTCGATAGCCGCTGATCTGCGCCCCGCCCTGTTCCCAGATCGGATTCACTGCAAGATTGCTCGTCTGGATGTCCTCTGCGGCCACCCCGTTGCTCTTCAGCGTGTCGATGAGGTCAGTGGCCTTCTCGGAGTTCTCATCCAGCGCCGCCTCCGCGGTCGAGGCTTGCGTTTGGACGCCCAGTACCACGGTGAGGGTGTCCGGGGTTCCCGTTACCGTGCCGGTGCCCTGGGAACTGATTCCAGCTGGTTGACCATCCGCCGGGTCCGACGGACCCCTCGAGCAGCCCGTGAGGACCAGGATCGAAACGGCGGTGGCGCCGGCAGCCATGAGGACACGGCCCATTCGTTGTCTGTACATTGGCTCACTATCCACCAGTGCCCGCGGCGACGCGCCCGAATCGTCGGGAGCGATCGAGGGCACGCGCGTCGGACGGGCGCCGGGTGCACAGTCGTGGCACCCTCACGTCTGGGTACGCTTGAAGGGAGCCGGCATGTCGGTCGGCGTGGACGTCTAGAGGGTGCGGACCATGGGGGATCGGCCGGTGAATGAACATTCCCAGGAGGGCGGCCGCGCGGCCGTAGAGCCGGCGGAGGACGGATTTCACCCGATCGAGGCTCTCGAGGAAGTCGAGCACAGGTGGAAGCGGCGTCGCGCACGTATCGCGGCGAACCCGTCCCTGAACCTGGCGTACCGACTCGGCGTGGGTGTCGCAGGTGCGATCGTGCTTGCGGTGGGGATCGTCGCGATTCCATACCCCGGTCCGGGATGGCTGATCGTCTTCGCGGGTCTGGGCATCCTCGCGTCGGAGTTCGCCTGGGCACATCGACTGCTGCACTGGGTCCGCGTGCGATACGACAGGTTCATGGCGTGGTTCGCTCAGCAATCCACCTTCGTCAAGGGTTTGAGCGTGCTGTTCACCACGATCGTCGTGCTCGCGACGCTGTGGGTGCTCGGGACCTTCAGATTGATCGGCACATGGGTGGGACTCGACCAGCCCTGGCTGGAGAGCCCGCTGTAGCGGACGACCTCACCGACGGTGGGATGGCTCCACTGGTGACGATGCGGTGCCGATAACATGAGATCGCCCTCATCCGAGGGCGCACCCTCGCATCTAGGAGCGCACCGTCGTGACCACTGCCGGATCCGTCACCCCAGCCGCACGCGTCAAAGTGCCCGCCGGGACTACTGCGGGCACGGCGGTGCGCGAGGCCGGACTTCCCGGCAAAGGGCCCGAGGCGGTCGTCGTAGTCCGCGACGCCGAGGGACAGTTGCGGGACCTGTCGTGGGCGCCGGATGTCGACGTCGAGATCGAGGCCGTTGCCGCCGACACCGAGGACGGTCGCAGCGTCATCCGGCACTCGGCCGCACACGTCCTCGCGCAAGCTGTCCAGCAGGAGTTCCCCGAGGCCAAGCTTGGCATCGGGCCGCCGATCAAGGACGGCTTCTACTACGACTTCCGTGTGGACCGCCCCTTCACGCCGGAGGACCTCACGAGGCTCGAGAAGCGGATGAAGCAGATCGTCAAGGGCGCGCAGCGGTTCTCTCGTCGCGTCGTCGAGGACATCGACGATGCTCGTGCCGAACTCGCCGATGAGCCGTTCAAGCTCGAGCTGATCAGTGACAAGTCGAGAAGCGACGAGTCGCTCACCGACGACCCCGAGGTGATGGAGGTCGGTGGCAAAGAGCTGACGATCTACGACAACCTCGATCCGCGCACCGGAGAGCGCGTGTGGGGTGACCTGTGCCGTGGCCCGCACATTCCCACCACCAAGCACATCCCGGCGTTCAAGTTGACCCGCAGCTCGGCCGCCTATTGGCGCGGTGACCAGAGCCGCGAGGACCTTCAGCGCATCTACGGCACCGCGTGGGAGTCGAACGAGGCGCTCGACAGGCACCTCGAGCTGCTGGCCGAGGCCGAGCGTCGCGACCACCGCAAACTCGGTGCCGAGCTGGACCTGTTCTCGTTCCCCGACGAACTCGGCTCGGGGCTGCCGGTATTCCACCCCAAGGGCGGCATCGTCCGGCAGGAGATGGAAGACTACTCGCGCCGGCGCCACGTCGAGGAGGGCTACGAGTTCGTCTACTCTCCGCACATCACCAAGGGTCATCTGTACGAGGTTTCCGGTCACCTGGACTGGTACCGCGACGGCATGTTCCCGGCAATGCACATCGACGAGGAATTGAACGAGGACGGCACCGTCCGCAAACCCGGCCAGGACTACTACCTCAAGCCGATGAACTGCCCGATGCACAACCTGGTGTTCGCGTCACGGGGACGTTCCTACCGCGAGCTGCCGCTGCGCATGTTCGAGTTCGGTTCGGTGTACCGCTACGAGAAGTCCGGCGTCGTGCACGGCCTCACTCGCGTCCGCGGCATGACGCAGGACGACGCGCACATCTACTGCACCAGAGAGCAGCTGCGCGACGAGCTGACCACGGCGTTGCAGTTCGTGCTGGGCCTGCTCGCGGACTACGGACTCGAAGACTTCCACCTCGAGCTGTCCTCCAAGAACCCGGACAAGTTCGTCGGCGATGACGAGCTGTGGGAAGAGGCCACCGAGACCCTGCGTGAGGTCGGGGAGGCGTCAGGTCTGGATCTGGTGCCCGACCCAGGTGGAGCGGCGTTCTACGGCCCGAAGATCTCCGTGCAGGTGCAGGACGCGCTCGGTCGCAGTTGGCAGATGTCGACGATTCAGCTCGACTTCAACCTGCCCGAGCGTTTCGATCTCGAGTACACCGGCCCCGAGGGCACCAAGCAGCGCCCAGTGATGATCCACCGCGCACTGTTCGGTTCCATCGAGCGGTTCTTCGGCGTGCTCACCGAGCACTATGCGGGCGCTTTCCCGGCGTGGCTCTCGCCCGTTCAGGTCGTGGGTATCCCAGTCGCCGAGGCGCACCAAGACCATCTCTTCGAAGTCGTGAGGCAACTCAGAGCGATCGGGGTACGTGCCGAGGTAGACGTGAGCGACGACCGGATGCAGAAGAAGATTCGCACCCACACCACCCAGAAGGTGCCGTTCATGCTGCTCGCGGGTGAACGCGACGTCGAAGCCGGTGCGGTGAGCTTCCGCTTCCGCGACGGCACGCAGATCAACGGCGTCGCCGTCCCCGAAGCAGTCAATATGATCAGCGAGTGGATCTCGCGACGTGAAAACGCCTCGCCCACAGCTGAATTGCTCGGTGGTGCTCAGTGACCGATCCGTCGAACGACAACATCGAGAACGGCGCCCTCGTCGACACAGGCCTGGGCGATCCCGACCGGCTGCAACGGTTGTGGTCGCCGCATCGGATGTCGTACATCGCGGAGGCCGTCAAGACCTCGAGTTCGAGTGAGGGGCCGTTCAGCGAGATCCCGAAGATGAGCGACGAGGAGGGGTTGATCGTCGCTCGGGGCGAGCTCGTGTATGCGGTGCTCAATCTGTACCCGTACAACCCGGGACACTTGATGGTCGTGCCGTATCGCCGGGTTTCGGCGCTCGAGGATCTCACACCGGAGGAAAGCGCCGAGTTGATGGCGTTCACGCAGCAGGCGATCCGCGTCATCAAGCGGGTCTCGCGCCCGGACGGTTTCAACGTCGGTTTCAACCTCGGCAAGACTGCCGGTGGATCGCTAGCCGAGCACCTGCACCAGCACATCGTTCCGCGCTGGCGTGGTGACGCGAACTTCATCACCGTACTCGGGGGCGCGAAGGTGATGCCGCAGTTGCTTCGCGAAACGCGGGCGCTGCTCGCGGGGGCCTGGAACGAGTGATTCACGAAGGTCGGCTGGCTCACAGCGTGGGAGGATTGGAATCTGGGTCCGAAAAGACCCTGCACCGCGACTTGAACAGGGAGGGGGGAGTGGAATGCTGAGTTTCTTCGGGCGTGCCTCGGTTTCCAAGGTGACGGCGCCGATGGGCCGCGCCTTGGTGAAGACCGGGCTGACCCCGGACGCGGTCACGGTGATCGGCACGGTCGCGAGTATCGTCGCCGCGCTGACCCTCTTCCCGTCTGGGCATCTGTTCTGGGGAACCATGGCGATCTGGTTCTTCGTGATGTTCGACATGCTCGATGGCGCCATGGCACGCGCCCGTGGTGGCGGCACGCGATATGGCGCCGTGCTCGACGCGACGTGCGACCGCATCGCCGACGGTGCGATCTTCGCGGGTCTCGCGTGGTGGGCCGTCTACCACGAGAACAGCAAGAGTCTGCTGGTTGCGACGTTGATCTGCCTCGTGACTTCGCAGGTGATCTCGTACGCGAAGGCCCGCGCGGAAGCGAGCGGGCTCTCTGCGGATGGTGGTCTCATCGAGCGTCCGGACCGGCTGGTCATCGTGCTGGTGGGCGCCGGCCTGACGGGTATCGCGGGGTATTTCGGCATCGGATGGCTGCACTGGGCGGTGTACGTCGCGATGTGGATCCTCGCGGTGGCGAGCATCATCACCGTGTTCCAGCGCGTTCTCGCCGTCCGCAATTCGGCCGGCGCGCGTGACCTCCTGCCGACCGCGCCGCGCGCCGAACAGAACCATGGCGCAGGGGAGGGCCCGTGACGTTCTCCGGGCGGGCCACCGATCTCGGCTACGCGGCCGGGTGGCGGATCGTGCGCGCGCTGCCGGAGAGACTGGCAGTCGCGGTCTTCGATGCCGGCGCGGATTTCGCCGCCCGACGGGGAGGCGGCCCGCAGCAGTTGCGCCGTAACCTTGCCCGCGTGCTCGGGGTCCCGCCGGGACAGGTACCCGACGACCTGATCCGTGATTCGCTTCGGTCGTACGCCCGCTATTGGCGCGAGGCGTTCCGGTTGCCGTCGATGGACATGACGGCGACCAAGGCGACGGTCGACCCCTTCGTTTCAGGAACCGAGTACCTCGACAAGGCAATGGCCGACGGCAAGGGCGCCATCCTCGCGCTGCCGCACAGCGGGAACTGGGACATGGCCGGGGTGTGGTGCACGCAGACGTGGGGCGGGCTGTCCACGGTCGCGGAACGCTTGAAGCCGGAGTCGCTCTACCAAAGATTCGTCGCCTACCGCGAGAGCCTCGGCATGGAGATCTTTCCCCTCAGCGGTGGTGAGCAGCCACCGTTCGAGGCGCTGACGACGCGATTGCAGGAGAACAAGGTGGTGTGCCTGCTCGGCGAGCGGGATCTGGCGGCGAAGGGCGTGCCCGTGACGTTCTTCGGCGAACCCACTCGGATGCCGGCGGGACCTGCCAAGCTCGCGATCGACACCGGTGCGCCTCTACTGCCGGTGCACTGCTGGTTCACCGATGACGGCTGGGGCTTTTCGATCGACCCGCCTATCGACGTCTCGGGCGGACTGGCATCGGCGACTCAGGCACTCGCCGACCGTTTCGCCGCGAATATCGCCGCTCATCCCGCGGACTGGCACATGCTCCAGCCGCTGTGGCTCGGCGATCTGTCCGAGGCCCGTCGCGCACGTTTGGAGTCACCATGAGGATCGGCATGGTGTGCCCGTACTCCTTCGACGTGCCTGGCGGCGTCCAGGCGCACGTCGTCGAGCTTGCCGAGACCCTCATCGAACGGGGGCACAAGGTCAGCGTCCTCGCGCCGGCGTCGGACGGAACCGTGCTGCCGGATTTCGTGGTCTCGGCAGGCCGTGCCGTCGCGATCCCCTACAACGGGTCCGTCGCCCGGTTGACGTTCGGCCCGTTGGCGTACGCGCGTACCCGACGCTGGATTGCCGAGAACGACTTCGATGTCCTGCACATTCATGAGCCGAACGCGCCGAGCTTGTCGATGCTCGCGATGAAGATCGCGGAAGGCCCGATCGTCGCCACGTTCCACACGTCGACGACGAGGTCGTTGGTGCTCAGTACCTTTCAGGGTGTACTCCAGCCGTACCTCGAGAAGATCAGCGGGCGCATCGCCGTGTCGGCACTGGCGCGACGCTGGCAGGTCGAATCGCTCGGATCGGATGCCGTGGAGATCCCGAACGGTGTCGACGTCCCTGCTTTCGCGAACGCAGCGCCGCTCGCCGGTTACCCGCGCCCGGGCAAGACCGTGTTGTTCCTCGGTCGGTACGACGAGCCCCGCAAGGGGATGGCGGTACTGCTCGGCGCGTTGCCTGCGCTCGTGGAGAAGTACCCCGATCTCGAGATCCTCGTGGTTGGCCGCGGCGACGAGGACAAGCTGCGGAGGGAAGCGGGGCAGTACGCAAGACATCTGCGCTTGCTCGGGCAGGTGAGTGATGCCGAGAAGGCGTCGGCGCTGCGCAGCGTCGACGCGTACTGCGCCCCGAACCTCGGTGGCGAGAGCTTCGGAATCGTGCTCGTCGAGGCGATGGCGGCGGGGGCACCCGTGGTCGCCAGCGAACTGGACGCCTTCCGGCGCGTCCTGCGGGACGGCACGGCGGGGTTGCTCGTGCCAGTCGGTGACTCGGCGGCTCTGGCGGCCGCGATCGACACGGTGCTAGGCGACGAGGACAGACGTCGCGCGCTGACGGATGTCGCGGGCGTTGTGGTGGGCGAGTACGACTGGCCGGTCGTGGCGGAACAGATCCTGCGGGTGTACGAGACCGTCACCGTCGGGTCTGCCGGTGTGCGAGAGGTAGGCGCGTGACCTTCTCCGCCTTGACGATTCTGATCGTCGCATTCATCGCCGCGGCGATCGCCGTGGCGGGCGCGTGGGCATACGCGAGCGCGAACCGACTCGACCGGCTGCACGTCCGCTCCGATCTGTCGTGGCAGGCGCTCGATGCGGCCCTCGCGCGCAGGGCCGTCGTCGTGCGGGCGATCGGTTCGGCTGTGGCCTACGCGTCGATCGAAAGCAAGCGACTGACCGCGCTCGCCGACCAGGCCGAGCGGGCGGGCCGTGCGCAGCGCGAGGCGGCCGAGAATGCGCTGTCGGGGGCATTGGCGACCCTCGACAACACCAGTCTCCCGCCGCAGCTGGTCGCGGAGCTGGCGGACGCCGAGGCGCGTGTGCTGATCGCTCGGCGGTTCCACAACGACGCTGTGCGTGACACCCTCGCCCTGCGCACCCGGCGTCCGGTCCGGTGGCTGCACCTGGGCGGAACCGCACCGCTGCCGACTTACTTCGAGATCCCCGAGCGGACTCAGCCGGCCGGGCTGGAACTCGACGAGGTTCGGACGTCGGCCCGGGTCGTGATGCTCGATCAGCACGGCCGGGTACTCCTGATGCGCGGACACGATCCCGACACACCCGAGGCAGCGTTCTGGTTCACCGTCGGTGGTGCCGTCGAGACGGGAGAGACCCTCCGCGCTGCAGCGGTGCGCGAGATCCATGAGGAGACTGGCCGGGCGGTGCCTACCGAGGCGCTGCGGGGCCCGTTGTGGCGCCGGGTGGCAATCTTTCCGTTCGCGGGCGAGCTGATCCGGTCCGAGGAGTTGTTCTTCGCGGTGCGGACCGACGAGTTCGTACCGCAGCGTGGCGGTTTCACCGAGTTCGAGCAGCGCACGATCACCGAACATCGGTGGTGCACCGCGCCGGAGATCCGGGAGATACAGCGGAAGGGTGAACCCGTGTACCCACAGGATCTGCCGGATCTGCTCGACGAGGCGAACCTGGCTGTCGTCCGCCACGAGGAGCCCGAGGTCCACGCGATCCGCTGATATGACCCGTGCCACAGCAGTCCGCTATCCCGGCACTGGATATCGGGGCCGCCGTCGCCGCGTCCTAGAATTGCCAATGCACCGAATCACCAATGCACTGCGGGGCCGTGCGGAACCGTAGGCGCCAGACCATCAGCCGGCGAGAACCCAGGAGTTTGCTGTGAGCACCCCCGACACCACCCCCGTTACCGGCACTGCACGCGTGAAGCGGGGCATGGCCGAGATGCTCAAGGGCGGCGTCATCATGGATGTGGTCACCCCCGAGCAGGCGAAGATCGCCGAAGACGCCGGCGCTGTCGCGGTCATGGCGCTCGAGCGGGTCCCCGCCGATATCCGTGCCCAAGGTGGTGTCTCGCGCATGTCCGACCCGGACATGATCGACGGCATCATCCGTGCCGTGTCCATCCCGGTCATGGCCAAGGCGCGCATCGGCCACTTCGTCGAAGCCCAGATCCTGCAGTCCCTCGGCGTGGACTACATCGACGAATCCGAGGTCCTCACGCCGGCCGACTACGAGAACCACATCGACAAGTTCGCCTTCACCGTCCCGTTCGTGTGCGGTGCCACCAACCTCGGTGAGGCCCTGCGCCGCATCAACGAGGGTGCTGCGATGATCCGCTCCAAGGGCGAGGCCGGCACCGGCGACGTCTCCAACGCCACCACCCACATGCGCAAGATCCGGCAGGAGATCCGCCGCCTGACCTCCCTGCCGGAGGACGAACTCTACGTCGCGGCGAAGGAACTTCAGGCGCCCTACGACCTGGTCGTAGAGGTCGCCAAGGCCGGCAAGCTCCCGGTCACCCTGTTCACCGCCGGCGGTATCGCAACCCCCGCGGACGCGGCGATGATGATGCAACTCGGTGCCGAGGGCGTGTTCGTCGGCTCGGGCATCTTCAAGTCCGGCAACCCCGCCGAGCGGGCCTCCGCGATCGTGAAGGCCACCACCTTCCACGATGACCCGGACGTACTCGCCAAGGTCTCCCGCGGCCTCGGTGAAGCCATGGTCGGCATCAACGTCGACGATCTCCCCGCTCCGCACCGGCTCGCCGAACGCGGCTGGTGACCTGAATCCGGTCGATTCCGAAACCCTGCGCAGGCGGTGAGGACCCGATGCGGTCCTCACCGCGGCCGTCTGCGCGCCGTTGCTAGCCTGAGCGAGCCCCCACGAAGAAGGAGTCTCGGCATGGCGAAGATAGAGCAGATCCTGGAACTCGAACGGCTCGAGAAGGACATATTCCGGGGGATCGCCATCGAGACGATGCTGCCGCGTACCTTCGGCGGCCAGGTCGCCGGACAGGCGCTGGTATCGGCGGTGCGCACGGTCGAGGAGCACTTCTTCGTCCATTCGCTGCACGGGTACTTCCTTCGGCCGGGCAACCCCGTGAAGCCGATCGTCTACTTGGTGGACCGGATCCGGGATGGTCGCTCGTTTTCGACACGACGCGTGACCGCCGTTCAGGACGGGCAGGCGATCTTCACGATGTCGGCGTCGTTCCATGTTCTCGACGAGGGCATCGCGCATGCGGACGTGATGCCGCCCGTGCCGGCGCCTGAGGACCTGCCCGATGCGTCGACGCTGCTCCCGGAGGCGATTTCCTGGGAGTATCGCGAGTGGGCGGACTGGGATCTGCGGTACGTTCCGGCCGACCGGATCGCCCGCAAACCGGGTGTCCCTGTGCAGCAGCAAGTCTGGTTCCGTTCGCGCGAGGCGCTTCCGGACGATCCGGTCTTCCACGTCTGCACTCTCGCGTACATGAGCGACATGACCCTGCTGGGGTCGGCCAGCACCATCCACCCCGACACGGAGATCCAGAGCGCCTCGCTCGACCACGCCTTGTGGTTCATGCGTCCGTTCCGCGCTGACGACTGGCTGCTCTACGACCAGACCTCGCCGTCCGCGGGGTTCGGGCGCGCGCTGACGCAGGGGCGGATCTTCGATCGCAGCGGCAACCTCGTTGCGGCGGTGGTGCAGGAGGGGCTGACGCGCTTGTTGCGGCAGGACTGACCGCGCAGCCAGGTGCACGCTGGTCTCGTCGTCTGGAGGTTGTCCGCCGAACAGTGGGCGCCGGGACCGGAGGTGCTTGCTGATAACGTTTTCGTGTCAAGGCGTCGAGCAGTTCAGGACTTTCATCAGTGGCAAACCAACCGACCATCGGCGTACTCGCATTACAGGGAGACGCTCGCGAGCACCTCGCGGCGGTGGAATCCTGTGGGGCGCGAGGGATCGGCGTGCGGAGGGCGTCGGAACTCGAATCCGTGGATGGACTGGTGATTCCGGGCGGTGAGTCGACGACGATGAGCCGTCTGCTGACCGTTTTCGATCTGCTCGAGCCGTTGCGTGCCCGGTTGAAGGCCGGGATGCCCGCGTACGGGTCGTGCGCGGGCATGATCCTGCTCGCCAGCGAGATCCTCGACACGCGCCCGGACGCCGAGCACCTCAACGGTCTGGACATCACTGTGCGGCGCAATGCGTTCGGCCGGCAGGTGGACTCGTTCGAGGCGGACCTCGACTTCGCCGGCATCGACGGCGACCCGGTGCGTGCGGTGTTCATCCGCGCGCCCTGGGTCGAGCATGCGGGAGCTGGCGTCGATGTGCTCGCGCGGGTGCCGGAAGGTCCCGCCGCCGGGCACATCGTGGCCGTCCGGCAGGGCGATGTTCTCGCGACCTCGTTCCATCCCGAGGTCACCGGTGACCGTCGAGTTCACCGCCTCTTCGTGGACATGGTGCGGGGTAACTGACCACCCGCACCCGTCACCATCGGGCGTTCAATGCGTCGAGGATCTGCGGGCGGGACTTCCACAGCTCCTCGGACCAGTAGGCCCAGGAGTGTGTTCCAGCGTTGGTGAAGTCGTACGTCGCTGGGATGCCCAGCGAGTTCAGCCGTGCCTGGAACGCCTTGGTGTTCGCCAATGCGAGTGCCTCGAGGCTCATCGCAGTCGAGGTGTTGAACGATCCGACGAAGCCGACCGGGTTGTCGAACTCGCCCATGAGCCCGTTGCCGGACGAGATGTACAGCGAGATCCCGCGAAGCATTGGGGCGAAGACGAACGGATCGTTGCGAAGCCACGCACTGCTCCACGGCGGTCCCCACATGGCGTCGACGTTGTATCCGCCGGCGTCCAGCATTGCGATACGAATCGCCTCTCGCATGCCGGGCGCGGAGATGTTGAGATACCCGGAGTAGGAGCCCGCGAACTTGAACTGATCCTTGTGGTATGCCGCGAGCGTCAGTGCAGCTGAGCCGCCCATCGACAGACCCACGACGGCGTTGTTGGACCGGGAGACGCCCCGGGTCGCAAGGTAGGCAGGCAGTTCCCGGGTGAGGAAGGTCTCCCACTTGTAGGTGACCTTCTGTCCATTGATGTTGCTCGGTGCGTACCAGTCCGTATAGAAGCTGGACTGGCCACCGACCGGCATCACGAGTGTGATGTCGTCCTTGCGGAACTGCTCGAGCGCGTTCGTCTCGAACGACCACGCGTTGCGATCGTCGCGGGCACGCAGTCCGTCGAGCAGATACAGGGCACCGTTGCCGCCGCGGGCGGCCCACTGGATCTGCACCTTGATCGGTCCCATCGTCGAGTCGACGTAGACCTCCTCGTAGCCGCCGGAGGGAACGGCACCGGCGGTCGAGGTACCGCTCACGACTGCGAGAGCGGGAAGCAAGAGAGTCGCCGCCGCGATCGCGATCAATCGCTGCCTCAGACATCTGGTGAATCCCGGTCGCTGAATGCGCATTCGCTCGCCTTCCCCCAAGAACGATCTCCGCGTCCGCATTGCTGCGCGCCCCCGCACGCAAGACGCCTATCCGCCGTACCCGAAGTCACACCAGGGCTGTTCCTGGAAGGCTGCATTGCGGCGGATCAGCTGTCCTCGAAACACCGCAACTTCAACCAGATCGTGACCTACCCGAGGATACGGTGTACCCGGCGCCTGAAGGCGTGCAGGTAGCATCGAGCCTCCGACAATTGTGCAGTCGTTTGCCGTGGGTTTGTCGTATCTGCCCCCGGGATGCTGCAGGAAGGGGCTCCCACGAATGAGCGGCCACTCCAAATGGGCCACCACCAAGCACAAGAAGGCCGCGATCGACGCCAAGCGCGGCAAGATGTTCGCAAAGCTGATCAAGAACATCGAGGTGGCGGCTCGCACGGGGGGCGGCGATCCGGCGGGCAATCCGACGCTGTTCGACGCCATCCAGAAGGCCAAGAAGAGCTCGGTCCCCAACGACAACATCGAGCGGGCCCGAAAGCGTGGTGGCGGTGAGGAAGCCGGCGGCGCCGATTGGCAGACCATCATGTACGAGGGCTACGGGCCAAACGGCGTGGCGGTCCTCATCGAGTGCCTCACCGACAACCGCAACCGCGCCGCCGGCGAGGTTCGGACCGCGATGACCCGCAACGGTGGCAACATGGCCGATCCCGGTTCGGTCTCCTATCTGTTCACCCGCAAGGGCGTGGTGGTGCTCGAGAAGAACGGTCGCAGCGAGGACGACCTCTTGGAAGTCGTGATCGAGGCCGGCGCCGAAGAGATCAATGATCTTGGCGAGTCCTTCGAGATCGTCTGCGAGGCCGGTGACCTGATCCCGGTTCGTACCGCACTCGTCGAGGCCGGCATCGAGTACGAGTCGGCCGACCCGGACTTCCGGGCATCGGTCGAGGTGCCGGTGGATGTGGACGGCGCCCGTAAGGTGTTCAAGCTCGTGGACGCGCTCGAGGACTCCGACGACGTCCAGAACGTCTACACCAACGTCGACGTCTCGGACGAGGTCCTCTCCGAACTCGACGCCTAGTCGCAGGCGGTGCACCAATTGCGTGTTGGTCGGCGATCATGCGCCCACCTCCGCTATGATCGAACAGCTGTTCGGAGATAGTGCGAGAGGTGGGCGCGTGCGTGTTCTGGGTGTCGATCCCGGTCTTACGCGGTGCGGTTTCGGTGTCGTGGACGCTGGCCGGGGGCGCGACGTCAAGCCGGTCGCGGTCGACGTCGTGCGTACCGCGGCGGACATGGAACTCGCCTCACGCCTCCTGCGGATCTCGGATGCGGTCGATGACTGGCTCGACCGGTACCGGCCGACCGTCGTCGCGGTCGAGCGGGTCTTCTCCCAGCACAATGTCCGGACAGCGATGGGTACCGCGCAGGCGGGCGGGGTCGTGGCGCTTGCAGCCGCCAAACGAGGGATTCGGGTGTGCTTCCACACGCCGAGCCAGGTCAAAGCCGCGGTAACAGGTAGTGGCGGCGCCGACAAGAAGCAAGTCACCGCGATGATCACCCGGATCCTGGGACTCGACGCGCCGCCCAAGCCCGCCGACGCGGCCGACGCACTCGCGCTTGCGGTCTGCCATTGTTGGCGTGCCCCGATGCTCGATCGGATCGCCGCCGCGGAGGCCGCCGCGGCCGAACAGAAGCGGCGTTACGAGATGCGGCTCGAGGGCACCACGGCGCAGCGCGGTGGCAGGTCGGCCGGAAAGGCAGGGAGATGATCGCTTCGGTACGAGGTGAGGTTGTCGAGATCGGGTTGGACCACGCGGTGATCGAGGCCGCGGGCGTCGGGTACCGGCTCAACACCACTCCAACCACGCTGGCGACACTTCGCCGAGGGCAGGAGTCACGCCTGCTGACGTCGATGATCGTCCGCGAGGACTCGATGACGCTGTACGGCTTCGCCGACAACGAATCGCGGGAGTTGTTCGGCCTCCTGCAGACGGTCTCCGGTGTCGGTCCACGGCTCGCAATGGCGATCCTGGCGGTGCTCGAGCCGGAGGCACTGCGCAATGCGCTTGCCGAGGGCAACGTGACCGCACTCACCCGGGTGCCGGGCATCGGCAAGCGCGGTGCCGAGCGCATGGTCGTCGAACTCAGGGACAAGGTCGTCGCGGAGCCGGGTACGGGGGACATGCCGGGTGTGGCGTCGGGTGCCTCGAGTGCGGTGCGCGGTCAGGTCGTCGAAGCGTTGACGGGGCTGGGCTTCCGGATCGATCAGGCCGAAAAGACCACGGACACAGTCGTTGCAGCCGACCCGGATGCCGCGACGGCGACGGTGCTGCGATCCGCACTCGCGCTGCTGGGCAAGACACGATGAACTTCGATGCGGAGTCAGGGGACGAATCCGCCGTCACGGCCGACTTCGTTGCGTCGGACGGTGAGATCGAGGCGAGCCTGCGGCCCAAGGACCTGGACGACTTCATAGGTCAACCGCGCGTGCTCGAGCAACTCCAATTGGTGCTGGCGGGCGCGAAGATGCGTGGCGGCACACCGGATCACATACTCCTGTCCGGCCCGCCCGGTCTCGGCAAGACGAGCATGGCGATGATCATCGCCGCCGAACTCGGGACCTCTCTGCGCCTGACCTCGGGTCCCGCCCTGGAACGGGCCGGCGACCTGGCCGCGATGCTGAGCAACCTGGTCGAGGGCGACGTGCTTTTCATCGACGAGATCCACCGGATAGCTCGGCCGGCCGAGGAGATGTTGTACCTCGCGATGGAGGACTTCCGCGTCGATGTCGTTGTCGGCAAGGGGCCGGGTGCAACGTCCATTCCGCTCGACATCGCGCCGTTCACTCTCGTCGGGGCGACGACTCGGTCGGGTGCTCTCACAGGCCCGCTGCGCGACCGTTTCGGGTTCACCGCCCACATGGACTTCTACGAGCCGGAGGAGCTGCAGCGGATTCTGCTGCGCTCGGCGGGCATTCTCGGCGTCGATCTCGGTGAGGAGGCAGGCGCGGAGATCGCGGGTCGCTCGCGCGGCACGCCCCGCATTGCGAACCGGCTGTTGCGTCGCGTGCGGGACTATGCAGAGGTTCGCGCCGACGGCGTCGTCACCCGCGACATCGCGAAGGCCGCTCTCGCGGTGTACGACGTCGATCCGCTCGGACTGGATCGCCTCGACCGCGCCGTTCTGGGCGCCCTGGTCCGCAGCTTCGGTGGTGGTCCGGTCGGGGTGTCGACGCTCGCGGTCGCGGTCGGGGAAGAGTCGAGCACGGTGGAAGAGGTGTGCGAGCCGTTTCTGGTGCGGGCCGGAATGATCGCCCGCACTCCACGTGGCCGTGTCGCGACGGCGGCCGCGTGGGCCCAGTTGGGGCTGACCGCACCACCCGACGCCGCGATGGGAGGAATCGAAGTGCGCGCACGCGAACCGCAGTTGGATCTCTTCCCAGAGGAGCGGCCCGAGCCCTGAGACCCTGCCGCTGGACGGGCGCGTTCTCGCGGTGTTCGATATGAGGAATGTTCGATATCAGCGAAATCTGATCGTTGACTATTTTCCTTTCCAGCGGGTGCCAGGTGGCACACTGGGAGGAGCACGGTACCGCCCTGGCCCGTGCGCGTAGCCGTGTGTAACGCCCTATGTGACGAAATCGAGGACTGACTTCCAGATGGAATTGCTCTTTCCCCTTCTCATCCTTGCCCTGCTGGTGCCGATGTTCCTCGGCATCCGCCGCCAGAAAAAGGAGATGCAGAAGACCGCCGAACTCCAGGACTCCCTGCAGGTCGGCGACCGTGTGATGACGACCGCCGGGCTGCATGCCACCGTTGTGGGTCTCGACGACGGCACCGTCGATCTCGAGATCGCGCCTGGTGTGGTCACCACGTGGACGCGCATGATCGTCCGCGAGCATCTCGTCGATGACGCCACTGACGAAGCCGATGACGACTACATCGACGAGACGCCGGACGAAACGCAGCGTCGTCTGAACGGAGAGTAGTGCGGTAGCCGCCCTCGTCGACAGGTCGCCGAACCTGTCTCGGCGAGGGCGCCTTCACGCCTGGCTCGCCCGAACGACGTCACCCTTCGTCGGCGTACCCTTCTGCGTCACCATCCGAACCGCACGTATCGAGGAGACAGACAAACCGTGGCACCTTCGACAGGATCGGTGCACCCAGTGCGCGCGCTCACCGTTTACGCGGTGATCGTCGCGGCACTGTATGCGCTGGTCTTCTTCACCGGCGACAAGTCCCCGACCCCGGAACTGGGGATCGATCTGCAGGGTGGGACCCGAGTCACCCTCACGGCGCGGACACCGGATGGCAGTACGCCCAGCCAGGACAGCCTCCGTCAGGCCCAGCAGATCATCGAGTCCCGGGTCAACGGGCTCGGCGTATCCGGTTCGGAGGTTGTCGTCGACGGTGACAACCTCGTCATCACGGTTCCGGGTGATGACAGCTCGCAGGCCCGGTCGCTAGGCCAGACGGCGCGGCTCTACATCCGGCCCGTCCTCGGTTCACAAGCAGCGGCTGCGCCGGGGGCACAGCAGACGCCGGTGCAGAATCCCGAGACGCAAGCCCCGGTTCCGGGTGAGCCCGAAGCGACTCCCGCACCGCAGCAGCGACCCTTCCCGGCGCAGAACCCGCCGGCTCCGACACCGGCTCCCGCACCGACATCCGAGGCGCCCGCAGCACAGACGCCTGAGGCGCCCGCGGCGCCCGTACCCGGTTCTCCGGAGGCCGCGGCCGCCGAGATCGCGAAGGCCAAGGAAACCAGGCAAAGCGAGGATCCCACCGTCCAGCAGCAGACGATGGCGACACTCGACTGCTCTGCTCCTGATCCGCTGCAGGGCAACGACGACCCGAACCTGCCGCTCGTGGCGTGCTCGACCGACGGCACAGGGGTCTACTTGCTCGGCCCGAGCATCATCGACGGTCAGGAGATCTCGGATGCGAGCTCCTTCTTCAACAGCCAGCAGTCCCGCTACGAGGTGAGCCTGAGCTTCAAGTCCGACGGCAGCTCCACCTGGGCGCAGTTCACCTCGGCGAACATCGGTAACCAGGCCGCCTTCACCCTCGACTCCAAGGTCGTGAGCGCACCCGTCGTGCAGGGCGCGACTCCCGTGGGCAGTGCGACCTCCATTACCGGTCAGTTCTCGCAGAGCCAGGCGCAGGAACTCGCGAACACCCTCAAGTACGGTTCGCTGCCGTTGTCGTTCCAGGCGTCGGAGGCCGAAACCGTCTCGGCAACTCTCGGCCTGGCGTCCCTCGAGGCCGGTCTGATCGCGGGCGCCGTCGGTCTCGTTCTGGTTCTCGTCTACTGCCTCATCTACTACCGCATGCTGGGTCTTCTCACTGCCCTGTCGCTGGTGAGTTCGGGCCTGGTCGTCTACGCGATTCTGGTACTGCTCGGGCGCTACATCGGCTTCACCCTCGATCTCGCCGGCATCGCCGGTCTGATCATCGGTATCGGCATGACCGCGGACTCGTTCGTGGTGTTCTTCGAACGGATCAAGGACGAGATGCGTGAGGGCCGCAGCTTCCGCTCGGCCATACCGCGCGGCTGGGCCCGCGCCCGTCGCACGATCCTGTCCGGCAACGCCGTCAGCTTCATCGCGGCCGCCGTGCTGTACACGCTGGCGATCGGGCAGGTCCGAGGCTTCGCGTTCACGTTGGGCCTGACGACGATTCTCGACGTGGTCGTCGTGTTCCTGGTGACCTGGCCGCTGGTGTACATGGCATCGAAATCCCGGTTCTGGGCCAAGCCGAGCGTCAACGGACTCGGCGCGGTCCAGGAGGTCGCCCGCGAACGCAAGATGGCCGCCGCGGCGGTCTCCGAGGAGGCATGAGCATGAGTGAGTCGAAAACCTCGGCTGTGACCGACGCTTCGGCCGGCACCGACGCCGGCGTCGACCGATCGGCGCTGCCGCACCACAGTTGGCTGCAGCGCCTGTACACCGGAACCGGCGGCTTCGAGGTCGTCGGCCGGCGCAGGTTCTACTACTTGCTGACCGGTTCGATCGTCGCGTTGTCGTTGCTGAGCATCCTCGTGCGGGGTTTCACGCTCGGCATCGAGTTCGAGGGCGGTACCCGGGTCCAGTTCCCGACTCCAGCGGGCGTGAGCACCGAGCAGGTCGAGAGCGTGTACTCCGACACCCTCGGCCAGGGCCCCGTATCGGTGCAGACAGTCGGCTCCGGATCGAGTTCGTCCGTCGAGATCCGTTCCGAGGCACTCGATGCAGGACAGGTCGCCGCACTGCAGAACGCCCTGTTCGACGCATTCCAGCCGCAGGACAGCGACGGCAACGTGTCCAGGAACGCCATCAGCGTCGCCGATGTCAGCGAGACGTGGGGTGGTCAGATCACCGAGAAGGCACTCATCGCACTCGTCGTGTTCCTGGTGATCGTGAGCATCTATATCGCGATCAGATTCGAGCGTGACATGGCGATAGCGGCGATCTGCGCGCTGTTCTTCGACATCCTCGTGACGGCCGGTGTCTACTCGCTGATCGGATTCGAGGTCACCCCGGCAACGGTGATCGGCCTGCTCACAATCCTCGGTTTCTCGCTGTACGACACGGTCGTCGTGTTCGACAAGGTCGAGGAGAATACGCGTGGAATCCTGCATCTGAACCGGCGGACCTTCGCCGAGCAGGCCAACCTCGCCGTGAACCAGACGTTGATGCGTTCGATCAATACCACCGTCATCTCGGTCCTGCCGGTCCTGGGCCTGATGGTGGTCGCGGTGTGGCTGCTCGGTGTCGGCACCCTCAAGGATCTTGCGCTGGTCCTGTTCGTCGGCATCGTCGTCGGTGCCTACTCGTCGATCTTCTTCGCGACGCCGCTGCTGGTCTCGATCAAGGAGCGGTGGGGGCCGGTGGCGGCACACACCAAGAAGGTCCTCGCCAAGCGTGCGGAGGCTGCGGGCCGAACCCAGCCGGCCGCGGCCGGGCAAACGCAGCCGCGCGTGCGTGCGGTGGCCGGGTCGGCGCCGCGTCCGGGGGCTCAGCCGATGGGGAAGCGCAGCAAGAAGAGGCACTGAACAAATGACCACCCCACGCCGATCGAGTCGCCGCGTGGCCAGGACGATCGGTGCTCTGACCGTCGCGGCTACCGTGGGGGCTTGCGCCCAATCCGCCGATCAGGTGCCGTCCCTGGGGTTCGCGATCGACAACGTCGTGACGACCTACAACGCCAACACCCGGGAGGGGGCAGCGACCGGCACGGCTGCGGCGTTCGGTCGGGTCCTGACGGGGATGAACTACATCGGCCCGTCCGGGACTCCGTTGGCGGACACCGATTTCGGTAGCGGGAGCGTCGTCCCGGGCGACACACTCACCATCGAGTACCGGCTGAACCCGGCATCGGTGTACTCGGACGGCGTTCCTGTCGCGTGCGACGATCTGGTCCTTGCCTGGGCGGCCGGCAGCGGGCAATTCACGCGGCCGACGGAGAACGGCCCTGTGCCGATGTTCGACGCCGCGACCCGAGCCGGCTACGCGGACATCGACCGTGTCGACTGCGAACCGGGTGCCAAGGATGCGACGGTGGTGTTCAAACCGGGCCGGTCCTTCCTCGATTGGCGCTCATTGTTCGGTGCGACCGAACTGATGCCTGCGCACGTAGCCGCACAGGCGGCGGGCGTGCCGAACGTGGTCAGCGCGATCGCTTCGGGTGACATCGACGCGGTAGGGCGAATCGCGGACTTCTGGAACACCGGGTGGCGGCTCGTCCCGGGCGAGCTGGACCTGACGAGGCTGCCGTCGTCCGGTCCGTACCGGATCGGTTCGTACACCGAGGACGGCGGGCTGGTCCTCGTCGAGAACGAGCGGTGGTGGGGGAACAGGCCGGCGACGTCCCGGATCGTGATTTGGCCCAAGGGCTCGGATGTGCAGGCGCACATCGACGACGGCGAGATCGAAGTCATCGACATCGGCGCAGGTTCGATCGATGGCCTGAACCTGGGCAACGGGTTTGATGTCGTCGACGAGCCATCGCGCAACGTCGAGCAACTCGTGCTCGCGAACCATGGGACGCTCGGTGCCGTCGAGGCGCGTCGCGCGTTGGCGTTGTGCGTGCCCCGACAGCTGCTCTACGACGAGCTCGGGCATCCCGGCTTCGACCGGTCGCAGGGTCTGGGCTCGGGTGTCGTCGACTCCCGGATCACCGCGCCCGACACGATGTTCTACCAGTCTGCGGTCGCGGCCGAGGGAGGCCTCTACACCGACCCGGATGTTCCCGGGGCAGAAGCGGCCCGGGAGTCCATCGACCAGCCGAACCTGACGGTGCGTATCGGCTATCTCGGTCCTGACGAGCGGCGCGCTCGGACGGTCCGCGAGATCGCGGCATCGTGTGAGGGTGCGGGTATCACCGTCGTCGACGTCGGCTCGCCGGAGTTCCGGCCGAGTGCGCTCGGAGCCGGGCAGGCCGATGCTGCGCTTGCCGGCACGGCCTCCGCTTCGGGTGCGGGTGGCTCGAGCGTGCCGACCGATGCATCGTTCGCGTTGCGGTCCGGCAACGGCGACAATTTCGGTGGTTTCTCGAACCAGCGGTTCGACCAGATCGTTGACCAGCTCGCGGTCGACGGGTCGCTCGCGGCCCGGATGTCGCTGTTGGGTGAGGCCGAGGCGATCCTGTGGAACGAGATGCCGACGATACCGCTGTTCGACCAGCCACGGACCGTCGCGTCCTCGAAGGGGATCCACGCGGTGGTGCCGAACCCGACGAGGTCCGGTGCGGGCTGGAACATGGACAAGTGGATACTTCTCAGGTGATCTCTCCGATGGATGTCCCCGAAGACGCGATCCCCACCCGCGCAGACGCATTCGAGCGTGCCGAAGCGGCGGTGTCCGGGCTCACCCGGTGGTGCGACGACTTTCCGACGCCGGGTGTCCGCTTCGCCGATCTCACTCCCGTCTTCGCGGATGGCCCCGGTTTCCGTGCAGTGATCGAGGGGCTGGCGGCGGTGGGAGCCGGTGCCGAGATCGTGGCCGGCGTCGACGCGCGAGGCTTCCTCCTCGGTGGCGGCGTCGCGATGGAACTCGGATGCGGCGTGCTCGCCGTCCGCAAGGCCGGCAAGCTGCCCCCTCCGGTGCACTCGCAGAGCTATTCACTCGAGTACGGCGCGGGGACGCTCGAGATCCCCAGCGATGCGCCCGATCTGCGCGGGCGCCGCGCCTTCGTGATCGACGACGTGCTCGCGACCGGTGGCACGCTGCTCGCGGCCGCTGAGCTGCTCACCCGCGCGGGTGCGGAGGTCGTGGGTGTCGCCGTCGTTCTCGAAATCGAGGAACTCGGTGGCCGGGCGCGCCTCGATCAGTACCCGGTGACGTCGCTTATGCGCGTCTGAGGACTACAGTTGTGCCTGGTGGTGTACCAGCGTTATAGGGTCCCACGGAACCGTCCGCAGCATTGGGGCAGGAGGTGAGAGGCATGACTCAGCATCTTGACGGGTCCCAGAACGATCTTGACGGGTCCCAGAACGCGAGTGCGGTGAATACCGGTTCGATGCCTCCCGCCGAGAAGCCGGCGTCGGTGTCTACTTCACGCCGTGTCCGGGCCCGCCTCGCCCGCCGGATCACCGGCCAGCGGAACCCTCCGATCAGGCCGGTGCTCGAGCCGTTGGTCGCGGTACACCGGGAGCTGTACCCCAAGGCAGACTTGTCGGTGCTGCAGCGTGCCTACGATGTCGCCGAGCAGCGGCACGAGATGCAGTTCCGGAAGTCGGGTGACCCCTACATCACCCACCCATTGGCGGTCGCGAACATCCTGGCGGAGCTGGGCATGGATACGACCACTTTGGTGGCCGCGCTCCTGCACGACACCGTCGAGGACACCGGCTATTCGCTCGAGGAGCTGACGGCGGAGTTCGGCGAGGAGGTCGCGCACCTCGTCGATGGTGTCACCAAGCTCGACAAGGTGGTGCTCGGTTCCGCCGCCGAGGGCGAGACGATCCGCAAGATGATCATCGCCATGGCTCGCGATCCGCGCGTACTGGTGATCAAGGTCGCGGATCGTTTACACAACATGCGGACCATGCGGTTCCTACCGCCCGAGAAGCAGGCTCGTAAGGCCCGCGAGACGCTGGAAGTGATCGCCCCGCTGGCTCATCGGCTCGGCATGGCGACCGTCAAGTGGGAACTCGAAGACCTCTCGTTCGCGATCCTGCATCCCAAGAAGTACGAGGAGATCGTGCGGTTGGTTGCGGACCGGGCGCCTTCACGCGATACCTACTTGGCGAAGGTGCGGGCGGAAATCAACGCGATGTTGTCGGCGTCGCGGATCAACGCCACGGTCGAGGGCCGGCCCAAGCACTATTGGTCGATCTACCAGAAGATGATCGTCAAGGGCCGCGATTTCGACGACATCCACGACTTGGTCGGTGTGCGGATCCTGTGCGAAGAGATCCGTGACTGCTACGCGGCGGTCGGTGCCGTCCACTCGCTGTGGCAGCCGATGGCAGGCCGGTTCAAGGACTACATCGCGCAACCGCGGTTCGGTGTGTACCAATCGCTGCACACCACCGTGATCGGACCAGAGGGTAAGCCCCTCGAGGTGCAGATTCGAACGCGGGACATGCACCGCACTGCCGAGTTCGGTATTGCCGCGCACTGGCGTTACAAGGAGACCAAGGGAAAGCACTCGGGGGACGCCGCCGAGGTCGACGACATGGCGTGGATGCGCCAGTTGCTCGACTGGCAGCGCGAGGCCGCCGACCCCGGAGAGTTCCTCGAGTCGCTGCGATACGACCTCGCGGTCAAGGAGATCTTCGTCTTCACCCCGAAGGGCGACGTGATCACGCTGCCGTCTGGATCGACGCCGGTCGACTTCGCATACGCAGTCCACACCGAGGTGGGGCATCGCTGCATCGGTGCGCGCGTCAACGGCCGTCTCGTCGCACTCGAGCGAACCCTCGAGAACGGTGAGGTCGTCGAGGTCTTCACATCCAAGGCCCCCAACGCCGGACCGAGCCGGGACTGGCAGACGTTCGTGGTGTCGCCGCGGGCCAAGACCAAAATCCGCCAGTGGTTCGCGAAGGAACGTCGCGAAGAGGCCCTCGAGGCCGGCAAGGACGCGATCGGAAAGGAGGTCCGTCGCGGCGGACTTCCGTTGCAGCGGTTGATGAATGCCGAGTCGATGTCGGCGATCGCGCACGAGCTGCGGTACGCGGACGTGTCGGCGCTGTACACGGCGGTGGGCGAGCACAACGTGTCGGCCCAGCACGTGGTGCAGCGTCTGGTTGCGCACCTCGGGGGTGTGGGTGCTGTCGAGGAGGAACTGGCCGAGCGGGCCACTCCGTCGACCATTCCGACCAGCCGGCCCGGAACGGGCGATGTGGGCGTTCTGGTGCCCGGCGCGCCCGGGACGGTCGCCAAGCTGGCGAAGTGTTGTACGCCGGTACCCGGCGACGAGATCATGGGCTTCGTGACGCGTGGTGGTGCGGTGAGCGTGCACCGCACGGACTGCACCAACGCGACCTCGCTACGGCAGCAATCGGAGCGGATCATCGACGTCGAGTGGGCGCCGTCCCCGTCGTCGCTGTTCCTCGTGGCGATCCAGATCGAGGCCCTCGACCGGCACCGCCTGCTGTCGGACGTGACGAAGGCGCTCGCGGACGAGAGGGTGAACATCCTGTCGGCCTCGGTGACCACGTCCGGCGACCGTGTCGCAATCAGCAAGTTCACGTTCGAGATGGGCGATCCGAAGCATCTCGGTCACGTGCTCAACGTGGTGCGCAACGTCGAAGGCGTCTACGACGTCTACCGCGTCACGTCCGCCGCCTAGCGCCAGCGGGATACGGTCACTACCACCGTAGAGCCAAGCAATCGGGCCAGCACGGCTCAGCCCTCGGCGTCCCTGGCACGGCTGAAGGGGTCCCTCGAACGCGGAGAGCGTACGAGGGACGACCCCTTCAGAGGGACCCTGGGTCAGCCGACGGACGCGGTCTCGATGGTCACCGGTGTATTGGGCGCGCCGCCGTTGGCGCCCATGGAGCCGTCGTCGCCGGCTTCGGCGATCTTCTCGATCGTGGCGAGGCCCTCTTCCGAGATCGTGCCGAACACCGTGTACTGGGGCTGCAGCACGGAATCGGCGTAGACGAGGAAGAACTGGCTACCGTTGGTGTTCGGGCCGGCGTTGGCCATCGCGATGGTTCCGCGTGGGTACACCAGCGGTTGCTGGGCAGCCGGGTCCGTCGGCGAGTAGAGGTTGGTCGGATACTCGTTGGCGTAGGCATATCCGGGTCCGCCGGTACCCGTGCCGGACGGGTCCCCGCACTGGAGGATCTGCAGTGGAGGTTCGGCGGACAGACGGTGGCAGGGCGTGTCGTCGAAGTATCCCTGCTCGGTGAGGCTGACGAAACTGTTGACGGTGCAGGGCGCGGCCGCGCGGTTGAGCGTAAGCCCGATCGGGCCCTCGTTCGTGGTAAACGCGACGGAGACGGTGCCCTCGTCGGAGACCCCGCTGGTGTTCGGCGGCTCCACCGGCTTCGCGGCCGGGCCTGCAGTGTCGTAACTGCAATCCACCGACGGGGCGGTGGGCGTCGGTATGGCGGGCAGTGATCCGAACCGCGACATGTCGACAGACGGTGCCGCGGGGGTCGTCCACATGCTCGACGTGGTCGGCGAACTCTCGGCCTCGGACGAGTCGGAATTGTTGTTCGAGCAGGCGGTCAGCGCGAGGGCGACGCCGAGTCCGGCCGCTACGAGTGCTGTGCGCTTCATCAGTCCAGCCTCACGCTCGTGATCTCGACGGGCAAGTTGGGCTTGCCGTCGCCGGCCGAATTCGATGCGTCGTCCCCGGCGGCCGCGATCTTGTCGAGCGTGGCGAGTCCGGTGTCGTCGACGGTGCCGAACACCGTGTACTGCGGCGGCAGCATCGAATCGCCGTAGACGAGGAAGAACTGACTGCCGTTGGTGCCGGGGCCCGCGTTGGCCATCGCGACCGTGCCCCGCGGGTACGTCGCGGGCATCTGTGCGTTGGCGTCGTCGACGGCGTACTGGTCGGTGGGGAACTCGTTGGCGAACTGGTAGCCCGGTCCGCCCATGCCGGATCCAGTGGGGTCGCCGCACTGGAGAACCTTCAGGGAATCGCTGGTGGTGAGTCGATGGCACTCGGTGTCGTCGAAGTACCCCTGCTGCGCCAGGCTCACGAAGCTGTTGACGGTGCAAGGCGATTCGGCGTTGTCGAGGGTCAGTCCGATGTTGCCCTGCGAGGTCTCCATACTCGCGCTGACGGTGCTGACGGTGGTGTCGATGCCTTCGCTGCGCGGTGGCGTGTTCGGTTTGGCGGCGTCACCGGTCGGCGTGTATGTGCAGTTGACGAGGTCCGGCAGTGCCTCGGCACGCGCAGTCGGAAGCCCGGGAGCAGTCTGCGCCTCGCCGGCGGTGGTGTTCGCGTCACCCTTGTCCTGCTCCGAGAGCAGCACGGCGACCGCCCCGGCCGCGACGACGACGATGACGCCGACGATGGACCCGACGATCGCCAACTGCTTGCGCTTGCGTGCGTGTGCGGCGCGCCGTTCGAGTTGGCGTTCCAGCTTCCGTTTCGCCGCCTCTCGGCGCTGCTGATTGCTCGGCACTACAGTCGTCCTCCCGTACGTCTGGTTCGGTCTGTTTCCGTGATGTCGCGCGGCCGGACGCGTGGCGTCCACCACTGTCCATGAGCCGGACAAAGTCTGCCACTCCAACCTGAGAGGATGCTGGAGGGGCAAACGCCTAGTCTGTATTCGATTCGTTTTCGGTCCCGAGATCGACCCGTACCCTAGGAGTTGACACAGTGCTCGTCACCGGATTCCCGGCCGGGATGTTCCAGACCAACTGCTACATCCTTGCGCATGACGACGCAAAGGAGTGTGTCGTCGTCGATCCCGGGCAGGACGCTGTCGAGCCGCTGGCGCAGTTCCTGTCCCAGTCGGAGCTCGAACCCAAGGCAGTTCTGCTCACGCACGGTCACCTCGACCACACCTGGTCGGTGGCACCGGTGTGTGAGCGCTACGGGATCCCGGCCTACATCCATCCTGAGGACCGCTACATGCTCACCGACCCGGGTCGTGGCATCGGTCCGACGATGGGCCAGTTCATCGCCGGAATCGAGTTTCGTGAGCCGGCCGAGGTGATCGACCTGGCCGACGGTGACGAGTTCTCCACGGCCGGTATCGATTTCGTCCTCGACCACACGCCAGGCCACACGCAGGGTTCCGTGGTGTTTCGAACCGAGATCACCACCGAGGACGGTCCGCTGCAGATCGCGCTCACCGGCGACACGCTGTTTCAGGGGTCGATCGGCCGTAGCGACCTGCCCGGTGGCAACCACGAGCAACTGCTGCGGTCTATCGCACGGAAGCTGCTCGTGCTCGACGACGCGACCGCGATCCTGCCCGGACACGGCGGCGCGAGTTCGATCGGCCAGGAGCGTGCCGCCAATCCGTTCCTCGTTGGACTGACCACCTCCCAGTAAGGAAAACTGAGCCAGTGAGTAAGCCAGGCGCCAGCACCTTCTCGGCCCCGAAAGGCGTTCCGGACTACGTCCCACCGCAGTCTGCAGAGTTCGTCGCGGTTCGCGACGGGCTCATCCGCGCTGCCGGACTGGCCGGCTACGGACACATCGAGCTACCGATCTTCGAGGACACGGGCCTGTTCGCCCGCGGTGTCGGTGAGTCGACCGACGTCGTCTCGAAGGAGATGTACACGTTCGCCGACCGCGGCGACCGCTCAGTGACGCTCCGTCCCGAGGGCACCGCTGGCGTGATGCGGGCCGTGATCGAGCACGGACTCGACCGCGGCCAGCTGCCGGTGAAGTTGAGCTACGCCGGACCTTTCTTCCGCTACGAGCGCCCCCAGGCGGGCCGATACCGCCAGCTGCAGCAGGTGGGTGTGGAGGCAATCGGTGTTGACGACCCGGCGCTCGACGCCGAGGTGATAGCGATCGCCGATGCCGGTTTCCGCGGGCTCGGGCTCGAGGGGTTCCGTCTCGAGATCACCTCACTCGGGGACGACACGTGCCGCCCGCAGTACCGGGAGCGGCTGCAGGAATTCTTGTTGCGGCTTGATCTCGACGAGGCAACTCGTCGTCGCGCCGAGATCAATCCGTTGCGTGTGCTCGACGACAAGCGCAAGGACATCCGGGAGATGACGGCGGACGCGCCTCTGATGCTGGACCACTTGTCCGAGAGCGCGAAGGCACACTTCGACCAGGTGCTCGCGCACCTCGATGCGCTCGGGGTCCCCTATGCGATCAACCCGCGCATGGTCCGGGGTCTGGATTACTACACCAAGACCACGTTCGAGTTCGTGCACGACGGACTGGGCGCCCAGTCCGGTATCGGGGGAGGCGGACGGTACGACGGCCTGATGGCCCAACTAGGGGGTCAGCCACTGTCGGGTATCGGTTTCGGCCTCGGGGTGGACCGTACGGTCCTGGCGCTCGCGGCCGAAGGCAAGTCCGCGGGAACTCCCGCGCGTTGCGAGGTGTTCGGCGTGCCGCTCGGCGACGCCGCCAAGGCACGGATGGTGACGATCGCGCAAGAGTTGCGGACAGCCGGGATCCGGGTCGACATGGTCTACGGCGTTCGGGGCATCAAGGGCTCGATGAAGGCCGCCGATCGGTCGGGTGCACGCTTCGCGCTCGTGCTCGGCGACCAGGATCTCGAGGCCGGCACCATCGGCCTGAAGAACCTCGCAACCGGCGAGCAGGTCTCGGTGCCGATGGAGGACGTCGTCGAGCAGACGGGCCGACTCCTTGCCGGGGCCTGACTTGCCGGGGTCTAATGCCGGAGGCCGGGAGGAGTACTCCCTCGACCTCATCCCGGCGTCGATGATCGCGCCGCGCATGCGGCGGGTCGCGCTGGTCGCGATCCTGATCGGTGTGGTGGTGGGCGGAGCCGTCGCGGCCTTCGCTTCCGCACCGGTTGCTCTCGCGGTCGGCCTGGTGATTGCTCTGCCCACGTCGGTGTCGGCATTGCTGGCGACACGCCGTCGGATCTGGCTGGACGGAACCGTACTCCATGCCTCCAACGGAGTGCGTCACCGTCGCGTGCACGTGGCGCGGGTGGTGTCCGTCGAGTTCGTTGTTCGATCGGCGCGAGTCAGCCAGGTAGCGATCCGCATGGGCGACGGCCGGGCCACTCAGACCGTGCCGCTGGCGCTGTACGCCGCCGGTGGGGGACGTGAGCTCGACGTGCTGGGGTTACGCAAGCTCGCCGACGCTCTCTCGGCCAGTGATCTTGTGCCGGCGGCGGCGGCTGCTTCGGTGCTGATCGAGCAGTTGCGAGCCGAGGCCAGGGGGGCGGCCCTCGAGGAACGGCCGCTGTACCGGGCGGTTGCGCTGATCCGCGATGCGGGACGTACCCCGCAGACCACGCTCACCGATCAAGAAGTGGCCTCGCTCGCCGACTGACACAGACTGACCGCGCGGTAACTCCCTGGTTGCGTGTTCGGTCGATCACTTCGCACTGTCGCCGCAGAGGATTATCTTCGAAGCATGGTCGGTCTCTGGCCCGTCCTGGATCGCAGAGCCGCTTTTCGGGACGCAGAGGAACTGCTCCGCGACGGTACGTCCTGCGGGGTGGTGTTGGTTGGTTCCGCAGGAGTCGGGAAGACGACCATGGCTCGCGAACTGGTCGGCTCGCTGACCGGTGACGCACGCTGGATAGTCGGGACCGAATCGACGCAGAACATTCCCCTCGGTGCCTTTGCGCCGCACCTCGCACGCACGACGTCTCGTGACCCGGTCGTCGCACTGCGCGCGGTCCGTGATGTCCTCGCCGAGGACGGTCTCGCTCCCGACGGCGGTGTCGGCATCGTCGGGGTCGACGATGCCCACCTGCTCGATGAGTTCTCCGCGGGCCTGGTCCACCAGTTGGCAGTCGGCCGCGATGCGCGGCTGGTCGTGACGGTCCGCAGCGGAGCGGCAGTGCCGGGGGCCATCGAGGCGCTCTGGAAAGACGGCCTGCTCGCTCCGTTCGTGGTGCAGCCGTTCACGCGAGAGGAGATGGACGAGGAGCTGGCCTCGGTGCTCGGGGCACCGGTCGAAAGGTTCAGCGCCGACGCGATCTGGGAGGAGTCGGAGGGAAATCCTCTCTTCCTGCGCCATCTCGTCGAGAGCGCCCTCGACGGTGGAACGCTTCGCAAGTCCGGTGGAGTGTGGCAGCTGCGGGGTAGACCCGGCATCTCGCCCGCGCTCGCGTCGTTGCTCGAGTCCCGTTTCGCGCGCACACCGCAGGATGCACTCGACGTCGTCGACTATCTCGCGTTCTGTGAGCCGCTCGAGCTCGAGGTACTCAGCGAACTGGTCAGTCGCCGGTCCATCGAGGAGGCCGAGCGGATGGACCTCGTGCGGGTGCGCGACGTGGGTCACTCCCACGTCGTGCGGCTCGCGCACCCGCTGTTCGGCGAGGTGATCCGTGACCGTACCGGGGTGCTCGCCTCCCAGCGCATCAAGCGACGTCTCGTCGAGGTGCTGCGGGTGTCGCCCGACCCCGGTGTCGTGACGTCGATGCGGATCGCCGAGTTGGCGATGGAATCGGATGTCGAACCCGATTGCGAACTGTTGGTCCGGGGCGCCGAGGACGCCATCGCGATGTGCAGCCTCGAGCAGGGTGCCCGCTTGGCCGCTGCCGCGGTCCGGCTCGGTGCGGGGTTCGATGCCTCGTTCGCACTGGGGCGGGCCCTGATGTGGCAGGGGATGGGTGTCGAGGCCGAGACGGTGTTCGCCGCGGTCGACCCGGACGACCTGAGCGAGTACGACGTCGCACGGTGGTTACTGACTCGAGTGGCCAACCTCTATCTGGAGGCGGGGCGCCCCCGTGACGCCGTCGCGTTGTTCGAACGTCAACGTGGACGGATCACTGATCCGGTGCTGCGGGTGTCGGTAGTCGCTCTCGACGCCGTCCTGCACCTGTATGACCGCCGCCTCGACGGGGCCATCGCTCTCGCGCGGGAGGTCGGGGCCGCGCCCGAGGCGCACCCGTGGGCCCGGTCGAGTGCCGTATTCGCTGGTGTCGCCGCGCTCACCGTGTCCGGACGAGGCTTCGAGGTAGGCGCGCTCGCCGCCTCAGCTTGGGAGGCGATCTCGCACGGCGACGGCCTGCTGCGCTTCCACATCGGATACTTCGAAGTGCAGGCCCTCACGCTCGTGGGACGGCTCGCCGCGGCACAGGACACCGCGGCCCGCTACCGCGACCTCGCCGCAGGGCAACCCAACAGCGCGGCGCTGGCCGACGTGGCGTCCGGGATCGTGGAGTTGATGTCTGGCCGCCTCGACGACGCCGCCGCCCACTTGACGGAGGCGTTGGCCGTCCTGGACCGCGAGACGCGGTCGGAGTGGGTGTTGCTCGGGGCGGTCAGTCTGTGTCAGGTCCGTGCGGCGCAGGGCCGGCCCGACGACGCCGCTACGGCTCTGGCGATCGCGGAACGGCATTCAGGACCGGAACTGGCATTCTTCGATCCACTTGTCGATATCGCTCGTGCGTGGGTGGCGGGGGCCTCGGGAGAGGTGTCCGCGGCGGCACATGCGGCCCGTCGAGGTGCCGACCTGGCCGCAGCGTCCGGTCAGTTCGCGGTCGAGGCCATCGCGCTCGACGTCGCGACCACGTTCGGTGACTACTCGACCACCGACCGGCTCGCCGACCTCGCGGAACTCGTCGACGGGCCGTTCGCGAGAGTTGCGAGTGCGCGGGCGCGGGCGCTGATGAAGGCCGACGGCCCGGTCCTCGACGCACTGGCGGCCGAGTTCGAGCGGGTTGGAGCGCTCATCGCGGCCGCGGACACCTATGCCCAGGCCGCGACCGCGTACTCCCGGTCGAACGATCGCCGGGGCGAACTGACTGCGGCAGCGAGGGCGCACTGGCTCGCTTCCCGCTGCGATGGTGCCACCACTCCGGCTCTCGCGAAGGCCGCCCGCCCGCTTCCGCTGACCGATCGTGAACGCGAGATCGCTGTGCTGGTGGGTCGGGGACTGTCGAACAAGGACATTGCCCGCCGGCTGGTTCTGTCGGTGCGAACGGTCGAGGGACACATATACCGCGCGTGCGAGAAGCTCTCGCTCAGCCACCGAAGCGAACTCGCGAAACTCGTTCAGGTGTGACGTACCACCCGCAATGGGTATCGGGACTCCGAGACGCTCTCAGCGCAGGTCGTCGAAGTCCACGTCGTCCGGGTCGATCCCACCGATGACAGCGGGAGTCACGAGCGGCAGGTCGCCGACGACGGCGTGGTTCGGTGCGCCGTCCAGTAGGACCTTCGCGGCGCTGCGATCGACGGTGTCGTCGTAGCCGGGTCGAGCGGCCGGTGGCATCATCCCGGAGCTGGTCGGAGCGCCCGAGACCGTGCTCGGTGTTCCGAGTCCTGCTGCGGGCGTGGCTGGCCGGCCTGGCGTCCCCGCTGCGGGCCCTCCCGCCGACAGCTGGGCTGCCGAGGCGCCACGCTCGACGGAGCCACCGGCGTTCGCGGACATGGACGGCGACAGATCTGCACCGGCAGCTGTCGTGACACCGGCCGCAACGGTCTGTGCGGGCAGGCCGGCCGGGGTCGAATCGACCGGCGTGCGGGCAGCCTCGAGTAGGGAGTTTGCAATCGCGATCGGTGAAGGGCCCGCGCCGCTCGTCAATCCTGGCGCCGGCGTCGGTGGGGCGGGCACCGGTATCGGCGTACCCAGCGTTGCCATTGCGGTCTGATGCTGGGCGAGTTCGCCCCTGGTCTTTGCCACCACGGACAGGGCGCGCTGCAAGTGATCGGCCGCGGCCGCGATGATCATCGTCTGACCGGGAGGTGTCAGGACCACCGGTCCGGCGGCGGCGACCGTCGCGATGAACGACTCGACGACGGCGACAAGTTCGGCGTTGCCACGGGACACGGTGCTCACCGCTTCTCGGGTGACCGCGGCGATCTCGTTGCCGCGTCGACTCAGTTCCTCGCCGGCAGCCTGGACCTGCTGCCCCTGCGACTGCGCGGCGGCGGCGGCCGGGCCGTCCCAGGCGCTGTCGAGGGCGCGCAACCCGGAGATGCCCATCGACAGGGCGGTGTCGATGATCGAGGACGACTGGTTCAGCAGAGCCGTCGGATCGAGACTTCCGATCGCGCCGGTGCCGAACGCACCCGCGAGGTTGGAGATCGGCTCGAGCAGCTGATCGATTCCGGGCAGCGGTGGCAGCGGTGGCAGCGTCGGAAGTGGCGGCAGCGTCGGAAGCGGTGGCAAGGCGTTGGCCGCGATGTCGGTGAACGGCGTATCCAGCACTGGCCCGAGCGGGGACGCCTCGAGCGCCTCCATCGGGGTGCTTGGGACCGGCATGTCGAGGATCGGCCCGACCGGCGAACCCTGCAGCAAGTCCAGCACCGTCGGCTGGTCGCCCTCCGGCGAATGAGCGTCCGGCACGGTCATGCGTTCTCTCCCAGAGCAGTTTGTGCGGCGCCGAGCACGGTGCTGGTGTTCTGGTCCGCAGCGTCGTACGCGGCGGCGATCGCGTGCGCGACCGATCCGGTCCCGGCATACGAGTGCGCGAGTGCGGCAACCGATCCCGCATGGGTCGCCTGTGTCGTGGCGTACGTGGCGAGGAAGTCGGCGCCGATCACCCCGAACACCGGCGTCAGTGCCGCGACGTTGGCGGCGACTTCCAACCCTTCCGTCGCTGCGATGTGAGCGGCGGCTCCCGCCGCGATGCTGCCGTACGCGCGAATCTCATCGGGCGCGGCCGAGAATCCGTTCAAGATGACCCCCCAGGTAGTTGAATTCGGGTGACCGAATCTGAGCACACTCTAACCAATACCTGGTGGGCGCTCGCACCTCACGGGGAGGGCTGTGGATGACTCTCGGCCAGCCGATCGAGCAGAGCGACCGCGCTGTGGGCGATCGACTCGGTCGGGCCGGACCATCCGAGGGTACGCAAGGACGCTGCGGCGATTGTGTGCGGTGTGAGCACGAACGTGCGGGCGCGACTGTTCGCGTCCGAGCGCGCGCCGATCATTGCCTCGACCAGTCGGAACGGCAACTCGGGAGTACCTGGCCCACAGTCGCTCCCCCCGTTCGCTCGCAGCGCGTCGAGGGCGAACGAGGAATAACGAACCATGAGTTCGTTGCGCAGCCTTCGGAAGTCTGCGAAGCGTTCGGTGGAAACCTCCGGCAGCAGATACAGGGCACCGAGGTTCCAGCGCGCCGCCGCGAGTTGGCTGGTGTCGAACAGCGCGAGGGCGTACATGCGGACAATCGGGTCCTCGCAGTTGAGCCGGATCTGCTCGGCGCGCTCGACGGGTCCCGCCACGGTGCCGAGCAGAAGCGTTGCGAGGATGTCGTCCTTGGTGGCGAAGTGGTGGTACATCGATGCCTGCCGGATACCGACGGCGTCGGCGATCATCCGGGTGGAGGTGCCGGTAAACCCCCGCGTTGTGAACAGTTCGGCCGCGGCGTCCAGGATTTCTTCGCGCGCGGTCGCTCCAGGCCGTCTGCGCGTCGACAGTCGCGGTCGGCCAACACCCGTCACCGTCATGTCCCCATCCTTGCAGGAATGTTTGACGGCACAGGAGCGCCACGGCGTGTGGCGCGGGCGGAATCTGGTCGTGTGGGTTCCCGGGTGTCGGCGTATCAGGTGGCAACTACGCCGCCGAGGATCCGATAACCGGGCGAATGGTACCGATGTGCCCATATTCAGTACCAACCGGTCGCTGAGGGCCTTGGACGGTGTTACCGTTCGCACGGACACAGCCAGGACTGGTGCGCGGGGGCACCGTCTACCGAGAGTTTGACCCGCGCGATGCGTTCGACACCCATCCGGTCCGCCCGGCGGGTGCAGATACCAGCCGGGGAGGCGGTTCTCTTGCGGCGATAACAGATTGCGCCAGGTCTTCTTCGGATACAGCTCGTCGTCCTGTGCTGCCACCGATCGGGAACGGATTTTGATCCGAGGTTCGAGAGGGGATGTGGGGATGGGTAGTACGAAACAGCGATCACGGTGTCAGCGGTCGATCGCGGGAGTCCTTGCGGCGGCTGGGTTGACGGCGGGGCTCGCAGTCGTCTCGGGCCCGACGGCGTCGGCGCAACCTGCCTTGCCGATCGGGTTGGGAGAAATTGCGCAATACCTGGACACCGCAGCGGCGGCCTTGGATAACGTTGCGGGAGCACTGCAGAGCCTCAGGTCCGGTTCGGATGCGGGACTGAGCAGTCTGGGCAGTCTGGGCAGTCTGGGCAGTCTCGGTGGCGTGGCACGTCCGGCTTCCGGCCCGATCTCCCAGCACTTCGGTGGCGCGCACAGGGGGATCGATATCGCGGCACCGATGGGTGCACCGATCCTCGCCGCCGCCAACGGCACCGTCATCGATTCCGGTCCGGCCTCGGGCTTCGGTCTGTGGATCCGCATCCGGCACGACGACGGCACCATCACTACCTACGGCCACCAGGACGCCAACCTCGTCTCTGTCGGGCAGCGGGTTTTCGCCGGCCAGCGCATCGCCAACGTCGGCAGCCGTGGCAACTCGACGGGGCCGCACCTGCACTTCGAGGTCGATCTTCCCGGCGGCATGAAGGTCAACCCCATTCTGTGGCTGGCCACGCGCGGAGTGTTCATGTTCTGAATCGCACGTACGGTCCACACCGAGCAGTCCCACACCGAGCAGTCGTGCACCGAGATCGCCGCCCGCCGTCTCGGTGTGGGAGTTGTTCTGGCCGTAGCGGACCGGATCCCCGTTCGGTGCTCGCCGAACCGGACAGCGTCGTGAATCCTTTTTGTCTCGAACGGGCGATTGGTCAGTAGTGCTGCACTACAGTGCATTTCGCGCTGTCGTGACACACCGGTAGCAGACATTCCGGTAGTGGCTGAGCCGGACTGCTGTCGATGCCGGCAGGTCGAGACTCAGCGTGGGCAAAGGTTTCGCAGGGCCAGAGCAAGAACACGCGGCAAATCTTCGGCCGCATAGCCCGTGCCGGAATCACACGCGCGGTCTGCGACCAGATGGTTGGACATCGCTAGTCCGTGGAGCAAGACCCAGAGCAGTGGACCGACGTCTCGGGCATCGTCGGCGACGAGGGTGTTGCTCTGTTGCGCCTCGACGACGAGTTCATGGAAGTACCTGTTGAAGTCGCTTGCGGCCGCTTCCAACACCCGACTCGGCTTGAACGCGAAGTCGCCTCCGAACTCGAGTCGATAGTGGTTCGGGTACCCCCACGCGACGCGCACGTAGGCAAGGCAGGCGCGGAACAGCGGGGTGGTGGCTGTGGTGGCTGTCGCGGGGTTCGCTGCTGCACGCTGCATCTCAGCCCTCAGAAAGACCAGGTTCTCAGCGGCCACCGTACTGAGGAGATCGGCCTTGTCTCGGAAGTGGCGGTACGGCGCGGTTCGAGACACGCTGGCGGCTGCGCCGACTGCTCGCAGTGTGACGTGAGCCGGTCCGCCCTGTGCCAGGAGATCGCTCGCTGCTGAGATCAGAGCACGGCGTGTGTCCCCGGTCTGTTCGTTCATCTCAGCAGAATAGGGGGAGGTTGACGCCGTCAACAAGCTGCTGCTAGGTTGACGGCGTCAACTTGGCGTTCATCGCGGCAACTGCTTTGGCAGGTAGTGAACAGCCGGCAGTGTTCGTCCTACCCGGGGGGTTCGATGGCATCGACAGCACGCACGGATTCTCTCGACCTGATCTTCTCTGACGTTGCCGCCTGGAATTCCCTTCGGACGCCAAATGACTCGGGGAGTACCAATCTCGTCGACGCCGACTTGGCTGGAGCGAACCTGGCGGGGGCGAACCTGGCGGGCGCGGACCTCACTGGCGCTGACCTGTCGGGAGCCGATCTCACGGATGCCAGCCTCGAAGGCGCCAACCTGACCTCGGTGGAGCTCGTCGGCGCCGACCTGGCAAGAGCCGACCTCTCCGGCGTGATCGCTCACGATGCCAACCTGACCGGCGCGTACCTCACGCGGGCCTGTCTGCGGGATGCTGACCTGACTTTGGCGTATCTGACGTCAACATTCCTCGGGTACGCGGACCTCGCTGGAGCGGACCTCTCCGGCGCGTACATGACCGGCGCATATCTCGGAGACGCCGACCTGACCGGCGCCATCCTGATCAGCGCCTACCTGGGGAAAGCCAATTTGACCGGGGCGAACATCGTCAAGGCTGTCCTAGACGGGGCCGATCTCACCAACGCCACCATGCCGGACGGCACCTCAGTCGACTGACGACAATCGGCAATCGGCACAGAACTCGGTTCGCTGGTAGCTCGATCTTCCGATCCGGCCGAACTCATGACAGCGGAGGCGACTCGTGACCTCGGTTGACACGAAAGTCGAACGTGTGTTCGACTTGGATCATGAGGTGGCAGGGGCAGACGCTCGGCGCAAACGACGACGCGCTCCCGGGGCTGGAGCGGGCTGGGTTGATGCGCAGTGTCCGGACTCCGGAGTTCGACGGCATCACGTTCCACGAGGTCCTGTGCAAGAGTGCACTCAACAAGGTGCCGGAGGGTTCGGCGCTGCCGTTTCGGTACACCATCAACACCTTTCGCGGTTGCACACACGCGTGTCGGTACTGTTTCGCGAGGCCGACCCACGAGTACCTGGACCTGGACTCCGGACGGGACTTCGACACCCAGATCGTGGTGAAGATGAATGTCGCGGCGGTCCTGCGGAAGGAACTGGCCCGACGATCGTGGAAGCGTGAGCACGTCGCGCTCGGCACCAACACCGATCCGTACCAGCGGGCCGAGGGCCGCTACCGGTTGATGCCGGCGATCATCGGGGCGCTCGCGGAATCACGCACCCCATTCTCGATCCTGACGAAAGGGACTTTGCTGCAACGAGATTTGCCGCTGTTGAAGCAGGTGTCGGAGCAGGTCCGCGTGGGCATAGGCGTGTCGCTGGCAATCCACGACCACGACCTGCAGATGGCGATCGAGCCAGGTACCCCGTCTCCCCGGGCGCGTCTGGAACTGATCCGCGCGATCACTGATGCGGGGCTGCCATGCAACGTCATGGTTGCGCCGGTGCTCCCGTACCTGACCGACTCGACGGAGCACCTCGATGGACTCCTGTCCGCGATCTCTGAGGCCGGAGCGACCGGAGTAGCGATCTTCCCACTACACCTGCGCGGCAGTACCCGCGGCTGGTTCCTCAGCTGGCTCGAATCGGAGCACCCGGCACTGGTTCGCCGATATCGCCGGCTGTATGGGCGAGGCGCCTACGTCACACCTGAGTACAAGGCCTGGTTGCGGGCGCGCGTGCAACCGATGGTCGAGAACTACCGGCTGGGGGGACGATCCGAGCCTGAGGACTCGGCGGAGCGGGCCGAACGGCGCCCCGTCGAGAATGAACCGGTGCCGACACTTTTCTGACTGTCGCCGCACTGACGCACCGAACGGCGTTCGCGCGGTAGGTTCCGCGGTAGAACTCGAACGATCGCGGGCGGAGGATGCGATGGCTGGGGAGGACTCTACGGCCGACTCGGGTGCGCCCACGTCGATCGACGCCGAGACCCGAAGCACGAATCTGCGTTGGCTTCGAGTGGCAATCGTTTACGTTCTCCTCGCGGTCGCCGCCTACCAGATGGCAGGCTGGCTGTTCGTCAACATCCGCGGGTTTCTCGGCACATTGTTTCTTGCGTGGCTCGCCAGTGTGACCATCGAGCCGGTGGTGGACCGGCTCGAACGTGCGGGGTTGCGGCGGGGCGCGGGTACCGGCCTGGTTCTGTTCGGGTTCTTCGCGTTCGGGATCGGGTTCGTCGCGCTCTTCGGCACCTTGCTCGCCGAGCAGCTCGCGCAGTTGCTCGGCACACTGCCGGACGCGCTCACCCGCGCAACCGAATGGGCCAACCGCACCTTCGGCACCGACTTCAGTACCGAGGACCTCATCACGCTGACACCCGAGAACATCCGCGAGCTCGCGGACAGGTACGCGCCCAGCGTCCTGGGTGTGGTGTCTTCCGTGGTCGGGGTCGTGTTCCAGGCGCTGGCGTTGGTGTTGTTCGTCTTTTACATGTCCGCCCAAGGGCCGCAGCTCCGACGCACGATTTCGAGCTGGTTCCCTGCACGGCAACAGCGGATCATTGCGACCGTCTGGGAGATTTCCGTAGAGAAGGCCGGTGGATACGTGGTGTCCCGGCTCATCCTCGCCGCGGTCAGCGCCATTGCGACGGGGCTGTTCCTCATGGTGATCGGGGTCCCTTACTGGCTACCCCTCGCGATCTGGACAGGTGTCGTCTCCCAGTTCGTTCCCACCCTCGGGACCTACCTCGCCATCGCGTTACCTGCTCTCATCGCCGCGGCGGCGGACCCGATCGAAGGTGTGTGGGTGGTGCTGTTCGGAACGGCCTACCAGCAGATCGAGAACTATGTCCTGCATCCGCGCATCACGTCCCGCACAGTGTCTATCCACCCCGCGGTCGCGTTCGGGTCGGTGATCGTCGGCGCGTCGCTGTTCGGGGCGATCGGTGCGCTGGTGTCGGTACCGGTGGTCGCGGTGATCCAGTCGCTCGTCGAGACGTACGGTCGCCGTTACGAACTCGTTCAGGAGCGGCAGGCGGATCCGCAGCCGGAGCCCGATCCGGACGACTGACCGTGCGCCTCCGGGATCTCAACCGGCGGTGTCACCCTCGAACCCGTGGCTGCCGGTACGTTGCCCGCAGGCTCCTCTTGACGAGCTTGCCCATGGCGTTGCGTCCCAGATCGTCCCGGAACTCGATCGTTCGTGGCACCTTGTAACCAGCCAATGCGGTGCGGCAATGCCCGACCAGGTCGGCCACTGTCGGGATCTGTCGGTGCGGCACCACCAGCGCCACAACCGACTCGCCCATGTCCTCATCGGGCACACCGATCACCGCGACGTCGGCAACGTCGGGGTGGGTGACGAGGACCTTCTCGATCTCGGCGGGATAGATGTTCACACCGCCCGAGATGATCATGTCGGTCTCACGGTCGGTGATGAACACGAAACCGTCGTCGTCGACGTATCCGATGTCTCCGAGTGTGAACATCCCTGGGCGTATCAGCGCCTCGGAGGTTTTCTGTGCGGCGCCCAGGTAGGTGACCGATCGGCCGTCTCGTTCCTCGAACGCCAGCCTCCCCTCGGCACCTGTCGGTAGTTCGTTCCCGTCGGCGTCCACGGCGACCGCGCGTACGAACGGCGCCCGTACCCTCCCGACGCTGCCGGGTCGCCGCAGCCACTCGGCGGTCGAGATCCCGCACAGTGGGCCGGTTTCGCTGCCCCCGTACGAATCGAACAGCACCGGTCCGAACCAGTCGATCATCGCTCGTTTGACGTTATGTGGGCACGCCGCGCCGGTGTGTGTGACCAGCTGCAGTGACCCGACGTCGTAGCGGGCGCGCGCGTCGTCGGGCAGCGACAGCAGGCGGCGGAAGTGTGTCGGCACCATCAGCGACGTCGTGATGCGGTACCGATCGATCGTCGCGAGCACCGTCTCGGCGTCGAATCTCTCGAGCACGGTGACTGGCATCGCGCACGCGAGGAGGCGCACACCGGCGAGAGGGCCGGTGTGGTGGAGCGGGCCGACCACGAGATGCCCCGGCCACTGCGCGAGGGGTAGTGCACGCATCGAGCGCACGTACTCGTCCACCGTCGAACCGGGAGAGGGGCTGCCCGCAAGTGCGTTGACGCCCTTGGGGGTTCCTGTTGTGCCGGACGTGTAGCACAGGAACGGCAGAGCAGGGGCGTCGGACGGCGGGTCGTCCGCGGAGGCGGCGTCGAGCCACTCGTCCCACGCGATGACCCCGTCGGCCTCGCCGCGCCAGCCGACCACGAGCGGCACCCCGGCCAGTTGCGCCGCCTGCGCGCCGACGGCGGCGTTCTCCGGACCGACGAACAGGGCCGCGGCGCCCGAGTTCTCGAGGATGTACGCGAGCTCAGGTGCCGTCAGATGAAAGCTTGCCGGCACCGGGGAGCAGCCGGCGAAGATGATTCCCACGTGCGCGAGGATCGTCTCCGCCGAGTTGCGTGCGAACACCGCGACCCGTCGGTGGGGGCCGAGGTCCAATTCCCGCAGCGCATTCGCAACCCGATTCACGATGCTGTCGACGTCGGTCCACGACATCTCGACGCTGCTGTCCCGCAGGGCCACCTCGTTGGGTGCTTCGAGGGCGCGGTCGCGGTGGACGGTCGCCACAGGTGGCCTCCCTTGGGTGTTGACAGCCCTGTCGTCGGAACCGGAACCTGAACAGGCTAAGCGTCGCGGCCCGGCTCAGTGCAGGGGAGGGCGGTAGCAGCCACCCGAAACCGTCCAGGCTGGGCGTTACTGAATTCCTGCAATCCGGGCACAGGTTTCCGATCAAGCGAGGTGCCTCCGTAGGATCGCACCCGACAGAAACTTGTGCCGGAAGCTTGTGAAAGGAATCCCGTGCTGCGCACTCATCTGGCCGGTTCGCTACGACCCGAGCATGCTGAGCAGACCGTCACCCTCACCGGTTGGGTGGCCCGGCGGCGTGACCACGGCGGGGTGATCTTCATCGATCTCCGCGATGCGTCGGGTGTGTCGCAGGCGGTCTTCCGTGCAGGTGACGTGCTCGAGCAGGCGCACCGTCTTCGCGCCGAGTACTGCGTCAAGGTGACCGGCGTCGTCGAGGTTCGCCCCGAGGGCAACCAGAACTTCGAGATCCCGACCGGTGCGGTCGAGGTCAACGCGGTCGAACTCGAGGTGATCAACGAGAGCGACCCGTTGCCGTTCCAACTCGACGACCAGGTCGGCGAGGAAGCTCGTCTCAAGTACCGCTACCTGGATCTGCGCCGTGAGGGTCCGGGTCACGCGATCCGCCTGCGCTCCAAGATCAACGCAGCGGCCCGCGCGGTGCTCGCGCACCATGAGTTCATCGAGGTCGAGACACCCACACTGACCCGCTCCACTCCCGAGGGTGCACGCGACTTCCTGGTTCCTTCTCGTCTGCAGCCCGGCAGCTTCTACGCGCTGCCGCAGAGCCCGCAGCTGTTCAAGCAGTTGCTCATGGTCGGTGGCATCGAACGCTACTACCAGATCGCACGGTGCTATCGAGACGAGGACTTCCGTGCGGACCGCCAACCCGAGTTCACTCAGCTCGACATCGAGATGAGCTTCGTGACGCAGGAGGACGTCATCCTGCTGGCCGAAGAGATCCTGCACGCAGTGTGGAGGCTCGTCGGCCACGAGATCACCACCCCGATCCCGCGCATGACGTACGCCGAGGCCATGCGACGCTTCGGCACGGACAAGCCGGACCTGCGGTTCGGTGTCGAGCTCGTCGAGTGCACCGAATACTTCAAGGACACCACCTTCCGCGTCTTCCAGGCGCCGTACGTCGGGGCCGTCGTCATGCCCGGGGGCGCGAGCCAGCCGCGCAAGCAACTCGACGCGTGGCAGGAGTGGGCCAAGCAACGCGGCTCGAAGGGGCTCGCGTACGTGTTGGTGAACGAGGACGGCACCCTGGGGGGGCCGGTCGCGAAGAACCTTACCGACGCCGAACGCGAAGGCCTGGCTGCGCATGTCGGCGCGAACCCCGGCGACTGCATCTTCTTCGCCGCCGGAGCCGCCAAGACGTCCCGGGCGCTGCTCGGTGCCGCGCGCGGTGAGATCGCCCGCAAGCAGAACCTCATCGACCCCGATGCCTGGGCGTTCGTGTGGGTCGTCGACGCACCGCTGTTCGAGCCCACCGATGAGGCAACCGCCGCAGGCGATGTCGCCCTCGGCTACAGCGCGTGGACTGCGGTCCACCACGCCTTCACCTCACCCAAGCCGGAGTCGATGGACACGTTCGACACCGATCCCGGCTCCGCGCTCGCCTACGCCTACGACATCGTCTGCAACGGCAACGAGATCGGCGGCGGCAGCATCCGTATTCACCGCAAGGACGTCCAGGAACGCGTCTTCAAGGTGATGGGTATCTCGCACGACGAGGCCGAGGAGAAGTTCGGGTTCCTGCTCGACGCCTTCGCGTTCGGGGCGCCCCCGCACGGAGGTATCGCGTTCGGCTGGGACCGCATCGCGGCGCTGCTGGCGGGCCTCGACTCGATCCGTGAGGTCATCGCGTTCCCGAAGTCCGGCGGCGGCATGGACCCGCTGACGGATGCTCCCGCGCCCATCACCGAATTGCAGCGCAAGGAGTCCGGCATCGACGTCAAACCGGAGCCGCGAGTGGTGAACGCCGAGTAGGACGCCGACGGGCCTTTCGCGGTCGCTTGTGCGCGAGTGTGTGTGTAGTTTTACTGTTGTAATACTCGGGCACCGGCCGTGACCGAGCTGCAACCTTTGGTTTTCCCAGTTGAGGACGTCCGGTGCCGCATCGACAGTCTTGAATGCCCGACTTCGGGCGTCTGGGCCAGGTAGGTTGGTGTCCGATGACCGCGATATTGGCGGAACCCCTCTCCGAGGTTGTTGCCGCAGCAGAGAAGTTGCTCACCCGTCGTACCGGCGCACCGGTACGACTTGTCGACCCAGTTGACCTTGGTGGTAGCGGCCGGACTGTCGTCCTTCGTGTCCGCGTGGCCGAGAACCCGTTCTCGCTTCCGCGGACGCTCGTGATCAAGCAGTTGTTGGAGACACCGCACCAGGTCGGGCCCTCCCGGCGTATCGAGATGGAGTTCCCGGAGCACTCGGCCGGCGAAGTCGCCTTTCTCCGGGAGGCCGTCTCGTACCAGTTCGCGACCGCGCTGGCGACCGAGACTCGCCCCGGAGCGGCGTTGCTGGCCCACGACTTGGAAGCTCGACTCCTCGTGCTCGGGGATCTCGGCGACTCCACGCCGTTCGCGTCGCTACTCAAGAACGCAGATCCCGATACCGTGACGAACTCGCTGATGGCGATGGCACAGGCCCTGGGCCGGATGCACGCCGCGACTGTCGGCCGGGAGGAGGACTTCACGGCCCTGTTGCGTCGGGCGGAGGTCGCGCACCACGGCGACATGCTCGTCGAGCAGGCGGTGGTATCGCTCGAGGCGGTTCCCACGCTGCTCGCCGAGCACCTCGGGGTCGAGGTGCCGACGGACGTACTCGATATCGCGGCCCGTGCCTCGAAGCTCTTCGGCGGCGGCCGATTCCGGGCCTTCAGCCCATCGGACCTGTGCCCTGACAACATCATCGTCAACGACGAGGGTGTCCGGTTCCTGGACTACGAGTGGGGCGGCTTCCGAGACGCGACACTGGATCTCGCGTTCGCACTGGTCTCGTTTCCGGCCTGCCTGTGCAGCATCGACCTGTCATACGAGCGTGCCCGCGCGATGACGGAGGCGTGGCGCGCAGAGGTCGTGGGCATGTGGCCGACGCTCGCGGACGACGATTTCCTCACCGAACGGGTACTCGACGCCCAACTGGCCTGGGTGTGGCTGAGCACGGCCCTGTTCCTGCCCGAGGACTACACGCGGATCGCCGCCGTCCGCGAGCACCAACTGTCCGCGCCGCGCGCCGACGCCCTCCTCGCGCGCTGGGAGGGCCTGTCGACATTCGCGGAGAAGTCCGGCCACGACGTCATCGCCGAGCACGCGTCTCGGGTCGTAGCGCGGCTGCGCGAACGGGTCTAGTCGCACCCTGCCGATGCGGGTCTGCCGATGCGGATCCCTGCCGATGGCGGCAACTCGGTTGTCGACAATCCGGTAGTTCGTCGTGCCGTGAGGCCGGGTGCGCGACACTGGGATTGTGGCGAGTGAAGGGAGTTCGGGGTGGATGGCACGACCGGCAACCTGAGGCTGCGGGAGGTGGCCTCCAGGGGGCCGGTTCTCGCGGTCGTAGCGCATCCCGATGATGAGAGCTTCGGCCTCGGGGCGATTCTTGCGTCGCTCGCGTCCGAGGGCGCTGAGGTGCGCGTGCTGTGCCTGACCCGCGGTGAGGCCAGCACGCTCGGCGCGGCGGTAGACCTCGCCCAGGTGCGGCGTGGCGAACTGGTCGCGGCAGCCGACCTGTTGGGCGTCCGCGATGTCGTTCTCCTCGACCATCCCGACGGTGGTCTGAACGAGGTCGATCCGGCGATCCTGGACGCGGCGGTGCTCGATGTGCTCGGTGCAGCGGCGACTCTGGTGGTATTCGAGGTCAATGGGGTCACCGGGCATCCGGATCATCGTGCCGCTACAGCGGCCGCGTTCCGCGTTGCGGCGGATCAGGGTCTGAACGTGGTCGAGTGGGGTGTCGCCCCCACGGTCGCGGATTCACTGAATGCCGAGTTGGGCACCGAGTTCGCCGGGCTCGATGGCGAGGGTGCCGTTGACGTCGACGTGGACCGGAAGGTGCAATCCGAGGCCATCGCGTGTCACGAAAGTCAGGCCACGGACAATCCCGTACTGCTGCGGCGGCTCGAACTCTCCGGATCGGTAGACCGCATCAGAATTCGCCGCGCGTGAGCGGTCTGAAAGACGGTGCACCCTGCTATGAATCGACCCCGGCGACAGGGCGAGTTGATCTTGAAGATATACCCAGGTGGGTATGATCGAGCATCCTGCAAGCCATCCCCGAGGAGACATCCCGTGTGCTACCCCGTCACCTGCCGAGTCTGTTCCAAAACCACCTGGGAAGGCTGCGGGCAGCACATCGACGACGTCATGCGGGCGGTGCGAACCGCGGACCGGTGCAAGTGCGAGCAACCGGCGCGCTGAGCTCGCGGTGAGCGCAGCTCGTTCCGTCGAACCAGTCGGTGGCGGCTAGTAGCGTCGAGGCGTGACTGATTTCTTCGGCGACACGGACACCGCGGACGAGTCGGCGGGCCTGTTCGAGGCACCGGCCGCCGAATCCGAGCCCGAGCCGCTCACGTCGGTGACGCGTCACGCACCGACAACGAACGCCGGCGCACCTCTCGCGGTCCGTATGCGGCCGACGACGCTCTCGGAAGTGGTCGGCCAGCAGCACCTGCTGGGGCCGGGCACTCCGCTTCGGCGTCTTGTCGAGGGCTCGGGAGCGTCTTCGGTGCTGCTCTACGGGCCGCCCGGGACAGGCAAGACGACCCTGGCGTCGCTGATCTCCGGCGCCACCGGCCGCAAGTTCGAGGCGCTGTCCGCGCTGTCGGCCGGTGTCAAGGAAGTGCGCGGCGTTATCGAGTTAGCTCGGCGGCGGCTGCTTCAGGGCGAACAGACCGTGCTGTTCATCGACGAGGTCCACCGATTCTCCAAGACCCAGCAGGACGCGTTGCTCGCCGCAGTCGAGAATCGCATAGTGCTGCTCGTCGCGGCGACCACCGAGAACCCGTCATTCTCGGTGGTCTCACCGCTGCTGTCGCGGTCTCTGGTGTTGCAGCTGCAGTCGCTCACGGGCGACGACATACGACTGCTCATCGAGCGCGCCCGCCTTGACGAGCGTGGCCTCGGTGGGTCCATCGAGATAGCTGACGACGCGTTCGAGCATCTCGTCCGGCTCGCCGCCGGTGACGCGCGTCGAGCGTTGACGGCGCTCGAGGCAGCGGCCGGGACCGCCCTCGACCGGACCGACGAGCGTCCCGCGATCCTCGACCTCGAGACCGTCGAGTCCAGCGTCGACAAGGCGGCCGTGCGCTACGACCGGGACGGCGACCAGCACTACGACGTGATCAGTGCGTTCATCAAGTCGATCCGCGGTTCGGACGTCGACGCTGCACTGCACTACCTCGCGCGGATGATCACTGCGGGAGAGGATCCCCGCTTCATAGCCCGTCGTCTCGTCGTGCACGCCAGCGAGGACATCGGCATGGCCGACCCGACGGCGCTGCAGACCGCGACCGCTGCCGCGCAGGCGGTCCAGCTAATCGGTATGCCCGAGGCGCGACTCGCCTTAGCGCAGGCCACGATCCACCTCGCGACCGCGCCCAAGTCGGGCGCCGTCATCGCTGCGTTGGGCGCCGCGATGGCCGATGTCGCGGCCGGCAACTCCGGGCTGGTGCCGGCGCATCTGCGGGATGGCCACTACGCGGGCGCCGCGCAACTCGGCAATGCGGTCGGCTACCAGTATCCCCACGACCATCCGGATGGCATACTGCCGCAACAGTATCCGCCGGACGAACTCGTCGGAGTCGACTACTACCAGCCGACCACTCACGGCTCGGAGCGGGAGCTGGCCGGCCGGGTACCGAAGCTGCGCCGGATCGTCCGCGGCGGTTGAGCGTCGCGGACGTTCCCCCAAGCCGGATGGTGGCCTGCTTCACTACGTGGGCTGTGTTGCGAGCCACTGCTCGACGCGGCGCTGCGCCTCCCGGGAGTGGTTGCCGGGCGGGTCACCCACCCGGCCGGCACGTGTCGGTGGAGGAGGGAGACATAGCGTCGCGACACGTCTGCGTCCCGCCCCGGACCCGGAGTACCGGAGGCTCTGAGCCGTCGTGGAGGACGTTGCTTCGGACCGCACGGTCGTCCGCGCTGCGGAGCCTCCCGCCGCCATGGCCTGACCGACCGCACACTGCAGCGGATACTGCGACGTTTCAGAATTGGCCGTCGTGCTCGGCGGGTACGACCAGGCACACCTCACCCGCGATTTCAGGGCGGCGATCGGTGTCCCGCCCGCCCGATATGCCCGCGGATTGATGACCGATATCGGCGGGTGATCACAGGCTTCGGTCGGACCGCCTCGCCTCGGGCGTCACATGCGGCGAATAATCGGTGCATAAGAGGGCGTTAAGCTTGCCAATGGCTGATTCGCATCTCGGAGGCGACATTGGCGGCTGAAAACTGCGACATGCGAAGGACAGACACAGGTGCAGACCCACGAGATCCGTAGGCGCTTCCTCGACCACTTCGTCAAGGCGGGCCACACCGAGGTGCCTAGCGCCTCGCTGATTCTCGACGACCCGAACCTGCTGTTCGTCAACGCCGGCATGGTCCAGTTCGTTCCGTTCTTCCTCGGCCAGGAAACGCCCCCCTACGACGCGGCTACCAGCGTCCAGAAGTGCGTGCGCACCCTCGACATCGAGAACGTCGGCATCACGACGCGCCACAACACGTTCTTTCAGATGGCTGGTAATTTCTCGTTCGGTGCCTATTTCAAGCGCGAGGCCATCAGGCACGCGTGGTCGCTGCTGACCAGCAGCGTCGACGACGGCGGCTACGGCTTCGACCCCGAGCGGTTGTGGGTCACCGTCTACCTCGACGACGACGAGGCGCGAGAACTCTGGAAGGAAGAGGCCGGCATCCCCGACGAGCGCATCCAGAGCCGGGGCATGGCCGACAACTACTGGTCCATGGGCGTCCCCGGTCCGTGTGGTCCGTGCTCGGAGATCTACTACGACCGTGGCCCCGAGTACGGCAGGGCAGGCGGACCCGAGGCCGATGAGGACCGCTACCTCGAGATCTGGAACCTCGTGTTCATGCAGAACGAGCGCGGCCTGGGGTCCGGCAAGGACAGCTTCGAGATCCTCGGCCCGCTGCCGAAGAAGAACATCGACACCGGGATGGGCGTCGAACGTGTCGCGTTCCTGCTGCAGGGCGTCGACAACGTGTATGAGACCGACCTGGTTCGCCCCGTCATCACCAGGGCGGAGGAGCTGTCCGGCCGTACCTACGGCACCGACCACGAGGCCGACGTCCGCTTCCGTGTCATCGCAGACCACGCCCGCACCGCCGTGATGCTCATCGCCGACGGCGTCAATCCCGGCAACGAGGGTCGCGGCTACGTGCTGCGCCGACTGCTGCGTCGGATCATCCGGTCCGCGAAACTGCTCGGCGCCGAGAAGCCGAGCATGGGTGAGTTCGTCACCGTCGTCAGTGACACCATGTCGCCCTCGTATCCCGAGCTGGCGACCGACTTCGAGCGCATCCTGGCTGTCGCCGTAGGTGAGGAGACCGCGTTCCTGCGGACCATCGCGGCCGGATCGAAGATGTTCGAGGCCGAGGCAGAGCAGGTCAAGGCGGCCGGCAAGAAGGTGTTCGGCGGCAACGAGGCATTCGTATTGCACGACACCTACGGCTTCCCGATCGACCTGACGCTCGAGATGGCGGCCGAAGCCGGACTCGACGTAGACGAGGACGGCTTCCGCTCCCTCATGGCGGAGCAGCGCAAGCGCGCCAAGGAGGACGCGCAGGCCCGCAAGCACGCGCACGCCGACCTGAAGGTCTACAAGGAGTTCGTCGACCGCGGTCCCACCGAGTTCACCGGTTTCAACGAACTCGTCTCCGAGGCACACGTGCTGGCGCTCATCTCCAACGGTGTCCGGGTGCCCACCGCAAAGGCCGGCGAGGACGTGGAGGTGATCCTCGACCGCAGCCCGCTGTACGCGGAGGCCGGCGGCCAGATCGCCGACCGCGGCACGATCACCGCGTCCGGCCTGCGGGTGCAGGTCAACGACGTGCAGAAGATCGCCAAGAAGGTGTGGGTGCACAGGGTCACGGTCAACGAAGGCCAGATCACCGAGGGCGACATCGTCCTCGCTCAGGTTGATCCCGGGTGGCGCAGGGGCGCGACCCAGGGCCACTCGGGCACCCACATGGTGCATGCCGCGCTTCGGCAGGTGCTCGGCCCCAACGCCGTTCAGGCCGGCTCGCTGAACAAGCCGGGTTATCTGCGGTTCGACTTCAACTGGCAGGGCCAGCTCTCGGAGTCCCAGAAGCAGGAGATCGAGGCTGTCACCAACGAGGCCGTCGCCGCGAATCATCACGTCAACACCTTCGTCACCGATCTCACCAAGGCGAAGCAGATGGGCGCGATAGCGCTGTTCGGTGAGAACTACGGCGACGAGGTCCGGGTCGTCGAGATCGGCGGACCGTTCTCGATGGAACTGTGTGGCGGAACCCACGTGCAGGCGTCGGCGCAGATCGGGCCGGTCACCTTGCTCGGCGAGTCGTCGGTCGGCTCAGGTGTGCGTCGCGTCGAGGCGTTCGTCGGTCTCGACTCGTACCGCTATCTGGCAAAGGAGCGTGCGCTGCTCGCCGGTCTCGCGTCGTCGCTCAAGGTGCCTTCGGACGAGGTCCCCGCCCGCGTCGAGGCACTGGTTGAGCGACTGCGTGCGGCTGAGAAGGAACTCGAAGCCACCAAGGCGGCGGCCGTTCTCGCGTCTGCCGGAACGTACGTCGACAAGGCCCATCGAATCGGTGACGTGCTGCTCGTCGCCGAGCAGGCTCCTGACGGCGTTGCCGGAAACGATCTGCGCGGCCTGGTCAGTGACGTCCGCGGCCGCTTCGGCACCCAGCCTGCCGTGGTGGTGCTGCTCGGAAACGCCGACGGAAAGGTGCCGTTCGTCGTAGCGACGACGAAGGCCGCCCAGGATCTCGGTATCAAGGCCGGTGACCTGGTCTCGAGCTTCGGCCCGCTGATCGGCGGTCGTGGCGGCGGCAAGGCGGACATGGCGCAGGGTTCCGGCTCCGATGTATCGGGTATCCCCGCGGCCCTCAACGGCGTGCGCGGCCGGGTCGCCGAGTTGACCGGGAACTCCTAGCGGTGCCGTCGGCTGTGTCGGGTCCAACCAGTCCCGATCCGTCCGGGCCGGATCGGCCTGGGGTCGAGGATCCCGGTCCGGGACGTCGGATCGGCATCGATGTCGGCAGTGTGCGGATCGGGGTGGCGTCGTCGGATCCCAACTGCATCCTCGCGACGCCGGTGGAGACGGTTCCCCGCTCCAAGGAAAGGGGGCCCGATGCGCCGGACATCCGACGCATTGTCGCGCTGGTCGAGGAGTACGAGGCCGTCGAGGTGATCGTCGGCTTGCCGCAGACCCTGCGCGGCGAACGTGGGAAGGCTGCCGATCTCGCATCCGCCTTCGCACGGCGACTGCAGCGCAGCATCGACCCGATTCCGGTGCGAATGGCGGACGAGCGACTGACGACGGTCACCGCATCGCGTGCACTGCGCGAGAGCGGGATCCGAGCCAAGGGACAACGGCCGATGATCGATCAAGCCGCGGCGGTGGCGATCTTGCAGGGCTGGTTGGACGAGCGGAGCAGAGCGGTGAGCGTGACGGACTTGGAAGGCAGGCGACGACCCACGGAGGACGGCCTGTGAGTGATCATCGGAAGCCGACGGGGCGCCGCCACGACGAGTCGACCGCCGGCCGCGCGGGTGATCACCGCTTCTACGACCCAACCGGCTACGGCGCCGCGCCGAACCACGGCCACCGGAATAGCCACGGCCACCGGAATAGCCACGGCCACCAACGGAATTCGCCAGAGCATGCCCGGGGTCGGGGACGACGAGACCACGGTCAAACCGACCACGGCCAAACCGACCAGGGCTATACCGACCAGGGCCGGGGCTGGCAACCGGACTACGACCGGTACCCGTACGAGGACCCACGGCGACACGCGCCGCCTCCAGTCGGCGCGCACCCGACCAGCCACCGGGAGGCCCCGCAACCGCCCGTCGCCAGGCGTCGCAAGCCCAAGCGCCGGGGCCGGATCATCGGGGTTCTTGCCGGTGCGGTCCTCCTCGGAGGCATCGGCGCTGCTGTGTACGACTGGATGACCGAGGTACCCGACTACTCCGGGCCCGGCGGTCCCGAGGTTGTCGTCCAGGTACACCCGGGTGATACCGCTGACGACATCGCGGGCGAGATGGTGATCAAGGACGTCGTCAAGAGTGAGGCCGCGTTCTATCGCGCTGCGCTGCGCAACGACGAGATGAGTTCGGTACGGCCCGGCTTCTATGCGATCGAGACCAAGATCTCTGGTGCGGATGCGGTGTCGGCACTTGTGTCACCGGAGACACGAGTGGGGGCGGTAGTGATCGCGGAGGGACGCCAGCTGCACGACACACGCGACGTAACGACCGGTGCGGTCAAGAAGGGCATCTACAGCCTGATCGCCGAGGCCAGCTGTGTGGGACCCGCCGACGAAAAGAAGTGCGTCACCTATGACCAGCTCAACCAGGCCGGAGCGGGAACCGACCTGGTGGCGCTCGGTGTTCCGGTCTGGGCCCGCCCTCAGGTCGCGAGCGTCCCGGACCGGGACCGCCAACTCGAGGGGTTGATCGCGGCCGGTAGCTGGAACTTCGATCCGACGCAGCCGCCCACCGAGATCCTGCGCCAGCTCGTGAGTGCGAGTGCCGAGAGCTACGCGACCACCGGCATCGAGACCGCCGGTGCGAGTGTGGGTCTGAACCCCTATCAGATACTCATCGTCGCCTCGCTCGTCGAACGTGAGGCATTGCCCGCAGACTTCGACAAGGTCGCACGGGTTGTGCTGAACCGCCTCGCCGTGAACCAGCCCCTGCAGTTCGACTCCACCGTGAACTACTCCCTCGACGAGGTCGAGGTCGCCACCACGGACGCCGACCGCGCTCGGGTCACGCCGTGGAACACGTACGCCATGCCGGGTCTGCCCGCATCGCCGATCTCCGCGCCGAGCATCAATGCCCTTCGGGCGGCGGAGAACCCGGCTCCCGGGGACTACCTGTATTTCGTGACCATCGACAAGAACGGCACGACGCTCTTCACGCGCAGCTACGAAGAGCACCTCGCGAACATCGAGCTGGCGCACCGCAGTGGGATTCTCGACAGTGGAAGGTGACCGACGTGTCCGCGCGTAAAGCCGCAGTTCTCGGCAGTCCGATCACGCACTCCAAGTCCCCGCAACTCCACCTCGCGGCTTACCGGGCGTTGGGGCTGACCGAGTGGACGTACGAGCGCATCGAGTGCACCGGCGAGCAGTTGCCCGGCCTGGTCGCGGGTCTCGGACCCGACTGGGTCGGCCTGTCGGTGACGATGCCCGGCAAGGTCGCGGCGCTCGACTTCGCCACCGAGCGCACCGAACGCGCCGTTGCGGTCGGGTCGGCCAACACCCTCGTACGCATCGACGGCGGATGGCGGGCCGACTGCACCGACGTCGACGGTGTCCGTGGCTCCCTCGTCGATGGTGGCGTCGGCGACCTGTCCGGGAGGTCGGCGGTGGTGGTCGGGGCCGGTGGGACCGCACGACCCGCGCTGGTAGCCCTTGCCGACCTGGGTGTTTCGTCGGTGACCGTGGTGGCGCGCGACGCCGATCGTGCCCGCGCCACGCTCGACTGTGCGGAAGCGGTGGGGCTGGCCGTGCGACACGTGACGTTCGACAACGATCGGCTCGGTGCGCTCTGTGTGGGGTCCGCGGTGCTGGTCAGCACCATTCCGGCAGCGGGTGCCGCGCCCTACGCCGAGGCGCTCGGCGGCGCCCCGTTCGTTCTCGACGCCATCTACGACCCGTGGCCGACGCCTCTTGCCGAATCGGTCGAGCGCTCAGGCGGCACGGTCGTGGGGGGACTGGCGATGCTGCTCAATCAGGCGTACGGGCAGGTGGAGCAGTTCACAGGGATGCCCGCGCCGCGAAAGGCGATGGCGGCGGCCCTCGGCTAGAGCGGGGCGACTGGATCGGGGCGACGACGGTGGTGGCCCCGTGGCGCCTGAGACGACGGCCGACGCGACGGCCGGGGGGTGGCCCGCTGTCGAGGCGGAGGCCACCGACGTGGAAAGATGCTGCATGTGTTGCGCTGGATAACTGCTGGAGAGTCCCATGGTCCCGCCCTCGTTTCCATGCTCGAGGGGATGGTCGCCGGCGTCGAGGTGACGTCGGACGATATCTCGACGCAACTTGCGCGCCGACGCCTCGGCTACGGTCGCGGTGCCCGCATGAAGTTCGAGGCCGACAAGGTCACGATCATCGGTGGCGTCCGGCACGGCCGCACCTTGGGTGGTCCGGTCGCGATCGAGGTCGGCAACACCGAATGGCCCAAGTGGGAGACCATCATGTCCGCCGACCCGGTGGACGAAGACGAATTGGCCGGCCAGGCACGCAACGCGCCGCTCACCCGGCCCCGTCCCGGCCACGCGGACTACTCGGGCATGCTCAAATACGGCTTCGACGACGCCCGCCCGGTCCTCGAGCGTGCGAGCGCTCGCGAGACGGCGGCCCGCGTGGCGGCCGGCACGGTGGCCCGCCAGTTCCTGCGCCAGCTCTTCGGCGTCGAGGTCCTCTCACACGTCATCTCCATCGGAGCCTCCGATCCGTACGTCGGTCCTGGCCCGCTCGCCGGTGATCTCGAGGCGATCGACGCCAGCCCGGTGCGAGCGTTCGACGAAGCGGCCGAATCCTCGATGATCGCCGAGATCGAGGCAGCCAAGAAGGACGGCGACACGCTCGGTGGTGTCGTCGAGGTGGTCGTACACGGACTGCCGGTGGGCCTCGGTTCGTTCGTCAGCGGCCCCGACCGTCTCGATTCCCGTCTGGCGGCGGCCCTCATGGGTATCCAGGCGATCAAGGGCGTCGAGGTCGGCGACGGCTTCGAGACTGCGCGGCGCCGCGGCAGCGCTGCCCACGACGAGATGCGTCCCGGCCCTGATGGGGTCCTGCGGTCGACCAACCGCGCCGGCGGCCTCGAGGGCGGCATGACCAACGGTGAGGCGCTGCGTGTTCGAGCGGCAATGAAGCCGATCTCGACAGTCCCGCGCGCCCTGTCGACCGTCGACATGGCGACCGGCGAGGAAGCTGTCGCGATCCATCAGCGCTCCGATGTGTGCGCGGTCCCGGCCGCAGGGGTTGTCGCCGAGGCGATGGTCGCGCTCGTGGTCGCACAGGCCGCGCTCGACAAGTTCGGCGGCGACTCGATCGCCGAGACCCGCTCGAACTTCCAGCGCTATGTCGACGGCATAGCCGCTCGTCCGCCGCGGTGATCGGATGACACCACGCGCCGTGCTGATCGGGCCGCCCGGCGCGGGCAAGTCGACCATCGGTCGGCGGCTCGCGAATGCGCTCGAACTCGAGCTACTCGATACCGACGTCGAGATCGAGCGTCGGACCGGACGTACTATCCCAGAGATCTTCGCGACCGAGGGGGAAGGTTACTTCCGGGAGCTCGAGGAGCAGGTCGTGGAGGAGGCGCTCGAGTCGCATGACGGGGTCCTGTCCCTCGGCGGCGGCGCGATCCTGTCCGATCGCACCCGTTCCCGGCTGGCCGGGCATACCGTGGTGTATCTGGAGATCAGTGTTGCGGAAGGGCTGAAGCGGACCGGCGCGAATTCGGGTCGGCCACTGCTGGCCGGTAGTGACCCGAAGGCGCAGTACTACGCCCTGATGCGCCGTCGCAAGCCGCTGTACCGGCAGGTGGCGAGCATCAAGGTGCGCACCGATGCTCGGAGCCCTAGCCGCGTGGTTCAGCAGTTGGTGAAGAAGTTGGCCGATGGATCCGGATCGGGCAGTTCGACACGAGGCGAGCAGACAGTAGACGACCTGACACGAGACGACCTGACACGAGACGACACAGAAGCGGAGTAGTAGAGCAGTGACGGAACCGGTACGCGTCGAAGTCGCAACGGCCGATCCCTATCCGGTGATCATCGGACGGGGCCTGCTCGGCGAACTCGTCGAGGAACTTGCGGGCACCCGCACGGTGGCGATCTTCCACCAACCCCCGCTCGCCGAGACTGCGGAGGCGGTGCGAACGGCTCTTGCGGAGACGGGGATCGACGCCCACCGCATCGAGATCCCGGATGCCGAGGAAGGCAAGGAACTCGCGGTGGCGGGCTTTTGCTGGGAGGTGCTCGGCCGCATCGGCCTGACGCGCAAAGACGCGGTCGTCAGTCTCGGTGGCGGTGCCGCAACCGACCTCGCGGGGTTCGTCGCCGCGACGTGGATGCGCGGGGTGCGGATAGTGCACGTCCCCACGACGCTCCTGGCGATGGTCGACGCCGCAGTGGGCGGCAAGACCGGTATCAACACCGAAGCCGGGAAGAACCTGGTCGGTGCCTTTCATGAGCCGTCCGCGGTCCTGGTCGACCTGGCGACGCTCGAGACGGTGCCGCGCAACGAGATCGTCGCGGGCATGGCGGAGGTCATCAAGACCGGTTTCATCGCCGATCCCGTCATCCTGGACCTCATCGAGGCCGATCCCGAGGCCGCAATGGATCCGACCGGGACGGTCCTGCCCGAGTTGATTCGTCGCTCGGTCGAGGTCAAGGCCAAGGTGGTCGCCGCGGATCTACGCGAGTCGAGTCTTCGGGAGATCCTCAACTACGGGCACACGCTCGGTCACGCTATCGAACGGCGTGAGCGCTACCGCTGGCGTCATGGTGCCGCGGTGTCGGTGGGGTTGGTCTTCGCCGCCGAACTCGGCCGTCTCGCAGGTCGCCTCGACGATGCGACCGCCGACCGGCACCGCTCGATCCTCGAGCTCGTCGGCCTGCCCACCACGTACGACGGTGACGCGTTCGCGCAATTGCTCGAGGGCATGCAGACCGACAAGAAGAACCGCGCCGGCATGCTCCGTTTCGTCGTGCTCGATGGTCTCGCCAAGCCGGGCCGCCTCGAGGGGCCCGATCCCACGTTGCTCGCCGCCGCGTACTCGGCCGTCGCGCGGGACGAGAGCCCTAGCGGAGGGACGGTGCTGCTGTGAGGGTTCAGGTCATCAACGGACCCAACTTGGGTCGGCTCGGCAAGCGCCAGCCCGAGGTCTACGGTTCCACCACCCACGACGATCTCGTCGCATCGTGCAAGCGCGCGGCGGCCGAGCTAGGGATCGAGGTGGTCGTCCGTCAAAGTGACAGCGAGGGCGAGCTGGTCCGATGGATCCACGAGGCCGCGGATGCCCGCGAGCCGGTGATTCTCAACGCCGGTGGCCTGACCCACACGTCGGTGGTCCTGCGTGACGCGTGCGCGGAGCTGACGGCCGGTCTCGTGGAGTTGCACATCTCGAACGTCCATGCGCGGGAGGACTTCCGCCACCACTCGTATCTGGGCGCGGTGGCGACGGGGTCGATCGTCGGGCTCGGCGTCGCGGGTTACGGCCTGGCGTTGCGCTTCCTCGCGGAGCGAGGCTGACGGCCGACCTCGCGGAGCGAGGTTGACGAAGCCGCCTCGCTCCTACTGTTCGGCGCGATCTGCTCCGTCGGGCCGGCGGTCCTTGTCGACCGCCGGGAACACCTCGGTGTCGGTGTTGTCGGCGTCGCTGGCCTCCTGGGCGCCGGTGTCCGAGTCGTATCCGCTCTGGGAGCCGTGCTCGTACGACCACTCGCTGCCGGCGTAGGACTCGGCGGCGGCGTCTTCGAAGTCCTCGCCGGGCACGCCGGACTTGCTTGTCTCGCGCGCGACGAAGAGCCGACCCAGAGTGATCGCAATCGTCGCCGGGACGAAGACCACGAGAACAGTGAACGCCGCTGCCGAGGTCAACTCGAAGAACAGTCCGCCGTTGGTTACCGGGATGTCGAGCACGAGCTCGACGAACCAGGACAGGGCGCCCGCGACGACGCCGGTGACGAACGCGGCCTTGAGCCACATCATCGTCAGGTCTGCGCCGTCGTCCGGGTCGGGGTAGGCGCGACGGTCGCGGATGCCGTCGAGCCCTGCCCAGGCAATCGCTGCGAGGATCACGAGGATCAGCGCGAACCACCGCATGATGCTGCCCTGTTGCGGCCACTGTGTCACCGCGGCACCGAGAAAGGTGCGCACCACCACGTGTACCAATGCGAGACCGAGACCCCGTACGACCCACCCATTCATGTGGCACAGCGTAGCCAGCTGGATTTGGAGTCTGTGTCCTAACCCACACGAACCAGCCCGAGCGGTCTACGACACCTATTGGTGCGTGCATTCGACACGGTGCCCTCGGCGTGCCGTCGCGGGAGGTCAACGGTAGTTTCGAGGCATGTCGATCGACCCGGTGACCGCTCCGACCTCCGCACGCCGCTCGAGGTTGCGCGAGGTGTTGCGCGACCGCGAACTCGATGCCCTGCTGGTCACCGACCTGCTCAACATCCGCTATCTCACCGGATTCACCGGATCGAACGCGGCGCTACTGGTCTCCGCCGCTGACCGGGCCGACGCCGAGGACCACACCGTCATCTGCACCGACGGGCGATATCTGGTCCAGGTGGCAGAACAGGTGCCGGACCTACGTGCCGAGATCGCGCGGGCCACTGGGCCGAAGCTGTTGGAACTCGCGCTCGATTGGAGTCTCGGCAAGCTCGGGTTCGAGAGCCATGTCGTGACTGTCGACCAGCACACCGCGTGGTCCGACGCCACGGACGGAATTGTGTTCGAGAGGGCGCCCCACATCGTCGAGGAGTTGCGCGAGGTCAAGGACGAGAGCGAGATCAAGCTGCTGCGGCGTGCGTGCGCCGTCGCTGATCGCGCTCTCGCGGACCTTGTCCAGCGCGGCGGGCTACGACCCGGGCGCACCGAGCGCGAGGTCGGCCGGGAACTCGAATCGTTGATGCTCGATCACGGTGCGGACGGTATTTCTTTCGAGACGATCGTTGCCGCCGGGCCGAACTCCGCGATTCCGCACCACCGACCGACCGGAGCGGTCCTGCAGTCCGGCGACTTCGTCAAGCTGGACTTCGGTGCCCAGGTAGGGGGCTACCACTCCGACATGACGCGCACATACGTCCTGGAGCGGGCGTCGTCGTGGCAGCGAGACCTCTACGAACTGGTCGCTCGGGCACAGGCAGCCGGCTGTGCAGCCTTGGCGCCGGGCGTCGACGTCGGATCCGTGGATGCGTCGGCGCGATCGGTCATCGACGACGCCGGCTACGGCGACCTGTTCCTGCACGGACTTGGCCATGGGGTCGGTCTGGAGATCCACGAAGCGCCGGGGATCGGCAAGCTGGGCACCGGTACACTGCTACGCGGTGCGGTGGTGACCGTCGAACCGGGTGTGTATCTCTCCGGACGCGGTGGCGTCAGGATCGAGGACACGCTCGTCGTTCGTGAGCAGGAGCCCGAACTCCTCACTCTCACCAGCAAGGACCTCGCAATCGTCTGAAGGAGACGCGAAACCAAGTGGCAGATACCAGCGATTTCAAGAACGGACTCGTGCTGAAGATCGACGGTCAGCTTTGGCAGATCCTCGAGTTCCAGCACGTCAAGCCGGGTAAGGGGCCGGCCTTCGTCCGTACGAAGATCAAGAACGTGCTCTCTGGCAAGACTGTCGACAAAACCTGGAACGCGGGCGTCAAGGTCGAGACTGCCACGGTCGACCGTCGCGACATGACCTACCTGTACCACGACGGCACCGACTACATCTTCATGGACGGCGAGACCTACGACCAGATCTCGATCGGCGAAGCCACCGTCGGCGACGGTGCCCGATTCATGCTCGAGAGCATGCAGGTCCAGGTGGCCACGCATGAGGGCGAGCCGCTGTTCGTCGAGCTTCCGGTCACGGTCGAACTCGAGGTCAAGCACACCGATCCGGGTCTGCAGGGCGACCGCTCCACAGGCGGGACCAAGCCGGCAACACTCGAGACCGGCGCCGAGATCCAGGTTCCGCTCTTCATCAATATCGGCGACAAGCTCAAGGTCGACTCGCGTGACGGCAACTACCTCGGGCGCGTGAATTCCTGAGTGTCGGGTACGCGTAAGAAGCTCGGAGCACGGCACAAGGCCCGCAAGCGGGCCGTCGACTTCCTGTTCGAGGCCGAGGCGCGCGACGTCGACCCGGTCGAACTCGCCGAGGAGCGAGCCGAGTTGGCCGGGCGCGACGAAACGGTGGCGCCGGTGGCGCACTACACCATGACGATCGTCGGGGGAGTGGCCGAGAACCTGGACCGGCTGGACGAGGTGATTGCGTCTCACCTCGAGGATTGGACGCTCGAGCGGCTACCCGCCGTCGACCGGGCCATCCTGCGAATCGCGGTGTGGGAGCTGTTCCACGCGACCGACGTTCCACCGGTGGTCGCTGTCGACGAGGCCGTCGAGCTCGCGAAGGAACTGTCCACCGACGACTCGCCGGGCTTCGTGAACGGCGTACTCGGCCAAGTCGTCCTGGTCGCCCCGCAGGTGCGGGCCGCCGCAGCCGCGACCTCGCAGCGCTCGCGGTCGGACACCGCCGCTGCAACCGCCGCCGACGCTGCGGGCAGCGAAGATTCCGAGTCCTGAAGTGCACACTGCCGCCCACCCCGAATCGGGGTGGGCGGCAGCGTGTTCAGGGTGCCTCGCGGCTCTACCTACCCTTGATCGGATGTCACCCCTGATCTGACGCGGAACTGGCTGCTGATAGGCTCGGCCGCGTCAGACATCCTTTAAAGATCCGTCCAGAGAGGCGGAGAAGGAGGTCGCTGAATGCGTATGCCCGAAGAATCTTCATCCGGTCTTCCTGCAAACGCTCGCGAACTGCTGTCCCCGGCCGACGTCGGTAGGACCATCGCCCGCATCGCCCACCAGATCATCGAGAAGACCGCGCTCGACGCCGCCGAAGAATCCGCACCGCGCGTCGTTCTGATCGGCATCCCGACTCGCGGCACCACTCTCGCTGCTCGCCTCGCTGACAAGATCGCCGAATTCACGGGCGTGCGGCCGCCGGTTGGTTCCCTCGACATCACGCTCTACCGCGACGACCTGCGGACCAAACCGCACCGGCCACTCGAGCGGACGTCCGTCCCCGAGGGCGGCGTCGACAACGCGCTCGTCGTCCTCGTCGACGATGTCCTGTTCTCGGGCCGGACGGTCCGCTCCGCACTCGACGCGCTGCGCGACCTCGGCCGTCCACGTGCGGTTCAGCTGGCAGTGCTCGTCGACCGCGGACATCGTGAGCTGCCACTGCGGGCGGACTACGTGGGCAAGAACGTGCCCACTGCACGCACGGAGGACGTCGCCGTGCTACTCGCCGAGCACGACGGACGCGACGGTGTCGTGCTGTCGAGTGGGCCGATTTCCGAGCAGGTCCCCGAGGCCCGTGTTGACACAGAGGAGACCGGGCACACAGAGGAGAACGACAAGTGAAGCACCTGCTCTCCGTCGCGGATCTGACCCGGGACTCGGCGACCGCGTTGCTCGACGATGCCGAACGGCTCGAGCAGGCGCTGCTAGGGCGCGAGGTCAAAAAACTACCGACGCTTCGTGGGCGGACCGTCATGACGGTCTTCTTCGAGAACTCGACCCGCACCAGGGTGTCGTTCGAGGTGGCCGGCAAGTGGATGAGCGCGGACGTCATCAACGTCAGCGCGTCCAGTTCGTCGGTGTCGAAGGGCGAGTCGCTGCGGGACACGGCCCTGACGTTGCGTGCGGCGGGTGCCGACGCGCTGATCGTCCGGCATCCCGCATCCGGTGCTGCAAACCAGATCGCTGCGTGGACCGGCGCAGGCGAGGACAGTGGGCCCGCGGTCGTCAACGCTGGTGACGGCACCCATGAGCATCCGACCCAGGCTCTGCTCGATGCGCTGACGCTGCGCCAGCGACTCGGTGGCATCGAGGGTCGCCGCATCGTGATCGTCGGCGACATCCTGCACAGCCGGGTGGCGCGCTCGAACGCGCTGCTGCTCGCGATGCTCGGCGCCGAGGTGGTGCTGGTCGCTCCGCGCACGCTGCTGCCGGCCGGGGTCGGGACATGGCCCGTCAGGGTGTCGCATTCGCTCGACGCCGAACTGCCCGGTGCGGATGCGGTGCTGATGCTGCGGGTGCAGGCCGAGCGGATGAACGGCGGGTTCTTCCCGTCACCGCGCGAGTACGCGATCACCTACGGCCTGTCCGAGAAACGACTCGGGTTGCTGGCAGACCACGCGGTGGTTCTGCACCCCGGACCGATGCTGCGCGGCATGGAGATCGCGTCGTCGGTCGCGGATTCGCCGAAAGCTGCTGTGCTGCAGCAGGTCACGAACGGCGTTCACGTACGAATGGCGGTCCTGTTCCGCCTGCTGGTGGGTACGGAAGAGGTCGCGTGAGCGGCCGGCACGATACGAGAAGCGAAGAGGTGGCGCCGCAGATGTCCGCGAGCGGGAACGTGTTGATCAAGAACGTTCTGGTGTACGGCGAGGGCGAGCCTACAGACCTCCTGCTCGGCGACAACCAGATCCTCGAGATCGGCGCCGATCTCACGGCCAGCGCGGACACCGAGGTGATCGACGGCTCTGGCCAGATCCTGCTTCCCGGCTTCGTCGATCTACACACGCACCTGCGTGAGCCCGGCAGGGAGGACACCGAGACCGTCGACACCGGCTCTGCCGCCGCCGCGCTCGGCGGCTACACCGCGGTGTTCGCGATGGCCAACACCGACCCGGTAGCCGACACCGCGGTCATCACCGATCACGTGTGGCGCCGCGGCCAGGATGTCGGCCTGGTCGACGTGCATCCCGTCGGCGCCGTCACCGTCGGGCTCGAGGGCAAGCAGCTCGCAGAGATGGCGACGATGGCCGCCGGTGCCGGTCGGGTGAGGATGTTCTCCGACGACGGCCACTGCGTCGCGGACCCGCTCGTAATGCGCCGCGCGCTCGAATACTCGAGCTCGCTCGGCGTCCTGATCGCACAGCATGCCGAGGAGCCGCGCCTGACCGTCGGATCGGTCGCCCACGAGGGCCCCACCGCGGCCAGGTTGGGTCTGACCGGCTGGCCGCGCGCTGCCGAGGAGTCGATCGTGGCCCGCGACGCACTGCTCGCGCGCGACGCCGGTGCCCGCGTGCACATTTGCCATACCTCGACCGCAGGCTCGGTCGACCTGGTGAAGTGGGCCCGAGGCCAGGGCATCGCCATCACCGCGGAGGTCACCCCACACCACCTACTGCTCGACGACTCGCGGCTCGAGACGTACGACGCGGTCAACAAGGTCAACCCGCCGCTGCGTGAGGCGTCGGACGTCGCAGCGCTGCGCACGGGGCTCGCCGAAGGGATCATCGACTGCGTGGCCACCGACCACGCGCCGCATGCCGAGCAGGACAAGTGCTGCGAGTTCTCGCAGGCTCGCCCCGGCATGCTCGGCCTCGAGACGGCCCTGTCGATCGTGGTGGAGACCATGGTTCGGCCCGGGCTGCTCGACTGGCGTGGTGTAGCCCGCGTCATGAGTGAGCGTCCTGCCGAGATCGTCGGACTCGACGATCAGGGCCGGCCCATCGAGGTGGGAGAGGCGGCGAACCTGGTGCTCGTCGACCCTGAGGTCGAGTGGACGGTGCACGGACCGGACCTGGCCAGCGTCGCGGACAACACCCCGTACGAGGCGATGACCCTGCCCGCGAAGGTGACGGCCACCGTGCTGCGCGGGCGGATCACCGCCCGCGACGGCAAGGTCCGGCCTCTGGGAGGGGAGCGCTGACGATGGAGCGACTTCTGTGGATCGTCGGATGCGTCGTGATTTGGGCGCTCCTGGTGTTCCTCATGTATCGCGGGTGGAAGGCGCGGGCAGCGCGCCAGGCTGCGCGAGTCGGTGAATTACCCACGGTTCCAGCCGATCTCGGTGACCCGTGGATTGCGCAGACGACTGGGCTGTACGTCGGCAGCACGCTGGCTCCCAGCTGGCAGGACCGCGTCGCGGTGGGCGATATCGGGCACCGGGCGACCGGACGGATCAGCCGCTGGTCGCGGGGCGTCCTCCTCGAGCGTGACGGCGCGTCCGCGATCTGGATCCCGGACGAGTCGATTCGCGCGATCCGAACCGAACGCGGTCTGGCCGGAAAGGTGATGACGAAGGACGGGCTCCTTGTCATCCGGTGGGAGTTGCCCACAGGCACCGAGATCGATACGGGATTTCGTGGAGACGACAAGACCGTGTACCCGGAGTGGGTACGCGATTCAGACAGCTATCACACAGCGAATGCGTCGGACTCTGGTGAGGTCGAGCAGAACGGAGAAGACGCATGAGCGGCTTTGACACCAACACGGCGGTCCTGGTTCTCGAGGACGGCCGGGTCTTCCGTGGAACCACCTTCGGGGCCGTGGGACAGACGCTCGGAGAAGCGGTCTTCAGTACCGGCATGACCGGGTACCAGGAGACCCTGACCGACCCGAGCTACCACCGTCAGATCGTGGTCTCGACGGCTCCGCAGATCGGCAACACCGGCTGGAACGACGAGGACAACGAGTCCGTCGGCCCCACCGGCAAGTCTTCCGAGTCGAGGATCTGGGTCGCCGGCTACGTCGTGCGCGATCCCTCACGGCGCACGTCCAACTGGCGCGCGACCGGCTCGCTGCAGGATGAATTGGTGCGTCAGGGCATCGTCGGCGTCGCCGGCATCGACACCCGTGCGCTGGTGCGACACCTGCGTACCCGCGGATCGATGCGTGCGGGGGTCTTCTCCGGTGAGGCGCTCGCCTGGGCGAGCGGAGGGGAGGCGATCGACGTCGACATCCTGCTCGAACGGGTCAGGAGCCAGCCGACGATGCTCGGTGCCGACCTGGCCGGTCAGGTGAGCACCCCGAACGGCTACATCGTCGAACCGAACGGCGACGACGCCCGCTTCACCGTCGCGGCCATCGACCTCGGCATCAAGACCAACACGCCGCGGATGTTCGCCGAGCGTGGCATGCGGGTGCACGTGCTGCCGTCGACCGCGACATTGCACGACATCCTCGACCTCGGGGCCGACGGTGTCTTCCTGTCCAACGGTCCGGGCGACCCGGCCACCGCCGACGGCGCCGTTCACCTCACCAAGGAGGTGCTCGGGCAGGGACTGCCGCTGTTCGGCATCTGCTTCGGCAACCAGATCCTGGGCCGGGCACTGGGCCTGAAAACCTACAAGATGAAGTTCGGACACCGCGGCATCAACATCCCGGTCGTCGAGCACGAGACCGGCCGCATCGCGATAACTGCACAGAACCACGGCTTCGCGCTCGAGGGCGAGGCAGGCCAGGAGTTCGACACCCCGTTCGGTCGCGCAGTCATCAGTCATACCTGCGCCAACGACGGCGCCGTCGAGGGGGTGCGTCTGCTCGACGGGTCGGCCTTCTCGGTGCAGTATCACCCCGAGGCCGCCGCCGGCCCGCACGACGCCGCCTACTTGTTCGACCGTTTCGCCGCCATGCTCGAGGGAGTCAAGAAGTAATGCCACGTCGTACAGATCTCGAGCACATACTGGTCATCGGCTCCGGGCCGATCGTCATCGGACAGGCCTGCGAGTTCGACTACTCGGGCACACAGGCTTGCCGGGTTCTGCGCGAGGACGGGCTGCGGGTGAGTCTGGTCAACTCGAACCCGGCCACCATCATGACCGACCCCGAGTTCGCCGACTCCACCTACGTCGAGCCGATCACTCCAGAGTTCGTCGAGAAGGTCATTGCGGGGGAGGCGGCGAAGGGCAACAAGATCGACGCCGTCCTGGCGACACTGGGCGGCCAGACGGCCCTGAACACCGCGGTCGCCCTGCACGAGCGCGGCATCCTCGCGAAGTACGACGTCGAGCTGATCGGCGCCGACTTCGACGCGATCCAGCGCGGTGAGGACCGGCAGAAGTTCAAGGACATCGTCGACAAGTGTGGCGGCGAGTCCGCCCGCTCGCGGGTCTGCTACACGATGGAGGAGGTTCACGAGACCGTAGCCGAACTCGGCTACCCGGTCGTGGTGCGCCCGTCCTTCACGATGGGCGGCCTGGGTTCCGGCCTCGCGTACGACGAAGTGGACCTCGAGCGGATCGCCGGTGGCGGTCTGGCCGCGTCGCCGACCGCGAACGTGCTGATCGAGGAGTCGATCCTCGGTTGGAAGGAGTACGAGCTCGAGCTGATGCGCGATGGCCGCGACAACGTCGTGATCGTCTGCTCGATCGAGAACGTCGATCCGGTCGGCGTGCATACCGGTGACTCGGTGACCGTTGCCCCGGCAATGACGCTGACCGACCGTGAGTACCAGAAGATGCGAGACCTCTCGATCGCGATCTTGCGCGAGGTCGGCGTCGACACCGGCGGATGCAACATCCAGTTCGCGATGGACCCGCGTGACGGTCGCCTGGTCGTTATCGAGATGAATCCGCGCGTGTCGCGGTCGTCGGCGCTCGCGTCGAAGGCCACCGGCTACCCGATCGCCAAGATGGCCGCCAAGCTCGCCATCGGCTACACGCTCGACGAGATCGTCAACGACATCACGAAGGAAACGCCGGCCTGCTTCGAGCCGACGCTCGACTACGTCGTCGTCAAGGCGCCGCGTTTCGCGTTCGAGAAGTTCCCGGGCGCCGACGGCACGCTGACCACCACGATGAAGTCCGTCGGCGAGGCCATGTCGATCGGCCGCAACTTCACCGAGGCGTTCGGCAAGGTCATGCGCTCGCTGGAGACCAAGCGGGCCGGCTACTGGACTGGCCCGGAGTGGTCGGGAGGTGTGGCCGGGGAGATCGCCGGCGCGACCACCGACCTCAGCGTGGTGCTCGAAGAGCTGAAGGTTCCGCACGACGGCCGCATCTACGGCATCGAGAAGGCGTTCGTGTTGGGCGCCACCGTCGAGCAGCTGTACGCCGCGACCGGCATCGATCCGTGGTTCCTCGACCAGATGCAACAGATCCACGAGCTTGGCGAACAGATCCGCGGCGCGGACAAGATCGACGAACAGCTGCTGCGTCACGCGAAGTACCACGGCTTGTCGGACCGACAGATCGCGGCGCTTCGCCCCGAGTTCGGCCAGGGTCAGGCGGCTGAGGACGCGGTGCGCGGGCTGCGAGACGAGCTGAACGTGCACCCGGTCTACAAGACGGTCGACACGTGTGCGGCCGAGTTCGAGGCGAAGACCCCGTACCACTACTCGACGTACGAGCTCGATCCCAACGCCGAGACCGAGGTCGCGCCCCAGACCGATCGCCCCAAGGTGCTCATCCTGGGCTCCGGCCCTAACCGCATCGGCCAAGGCATCGAGTTCGACTATTCGTGCGTGCATGCCGCGCAGACCCTGTCCGAGGCCGGGTACGAGACCGTCATGGTCAACTGCAACCCGGAGACCGTGTCGACCGACTACGACACCGCCGATCGCCTGTACTTCGAGCCACTGACCTTCGAGGACGTGCTCGAGGTCTATCGCGCCGAGTGTGCCTCCGGCACCGTCGCCGGCGTCATCGTCCAACTTGGCGGTCAGACGCCGCTGGGTCTGGCCAAGCGCCTCGAGGAGGCCGGCGTCCCGATCGTGGGTACCAGCCCGGCAGCCATCGACCTCGCCGAGGACCGCGGCGAATTCGGTCGCGTGCTCACCGAGGCCGATCTGCCGGCTCCGAGATTCGGCACCGCCACCACCTTCGACGGCGCCCGTGACATCGCGGGGAGCATCGGATACCCGGTCTTGGTGCGCCCGTCGTACGTCCTGGGCGGGCGCGGCATGGAGATCGTCTACGACGAGAAGTCGCTCGCGGACTACATTTCCCGAGCTACCGAGATTTCCGAGGACAGGCCGGTGCTGGTCGACCGCTTCCTCGATGATGCGGTCGAGATCGACGTGGACGCGCTGTGCGACGGCAACGAGGTGTACCTCGGTGGCGTGATGGAGCACATCGAGGAGGCCGGTATCCACTCCGGTGACTCGGCGTGTGCGTTGCCCCCGATCACCCTGGGGCGCGCCGACCTCGAGAACGTTCGCCGATCGACGGAGGCGCTGGCGCGCGGCATCGGCGTCAAGGGTCTGCTCAACGTCCAGTACGCGCTCAAGGACGACATCCTCTACGTTCTCGAGGCCAACCCGCGTGCGTCGCGGACCGTACCGTTCGTGTCGAAGGCCACCGCGGTGCAGCTGGCGAAGGCGTGCGCGCGGGTGATGATGGGCGAGTCGATCGCCGAGCTGCGGGGCAAGGGCATTCTGCCGCCTCACGGCGATGGCGGCAGCGCGCCGCTCGATGCGCCGATCGCGGTCAAGGAGGCGGTGCTACCGTTCAACCGGTTCCGCCGCGCAGACGGTACCGGTATCGACACGCTGCTGAGCCCCGAAATGAAGTCCACGGGCGAGGTCATGGGCATCGACGCCGACTTCGGCACTGCGTTCGGGAAAAGCCAGACCGCGGCGTACGGCTCGCTGCCGGCGAACGGCTCGGTTTTCGTCTCGGTCGCGAACAAGGACAAGCGCTCGCTGATCTTCCCCGTGAAGCGGCTCGCGGACCTCGGATTCCGGATCCTCGCCACCGAAGGCACCGCCGAGGTTCTGCGCCGGAACGGCATCACGTGCGAAAAGGTTCACAAGCAGTCCGGCGAGCACCTGCCCGAGGGTGCCCGCACGATCGTCGACCAGATCAGGGAGGGGGAGGTCGACATGATCATCAACACCCCGTACGGCAACTCCGGTCCGCGTGTCGACGGCTACGAGATCCGCGCTGCGGCCGTGTCGGCCAGCATCCCGTGCATCACCACGGTGCAGGGTGCCTCTGCGGCCGTTCAGGGCATAGAGGCCGCCATCCGCGGAGACATCGGCGTCCAGTCGCTGCAGGAGTTGCACGCGCGGCTGCGGGATTCGCAGCAGTGACGCCGGGGACCGGTTCGCCGCCGGGGACCGGGCCGCACGAGCCGTTCGGTTCCCGGCTCTATGCGGCGCTGGACCGGTTCGGCCCGCTCTGCGTCGGGGTGGACCCCCATCCGGAGCTTCTCCAGGCATGGGGACTCCCTGAGACGGTGGACGGCCTGGAGGAGTTCTCCGAGATCTGCGTCGAGGCGTTCGTCGGCCGGGTCGCCCTGGTCAAGCCACAGGTCGCGTTCTTCGAGGCACACGGCTCGGGCGGCTTCGCGGTCCTCGAGCGCACCATCGAGGTGCTTCGCGAGGCCGGCACACTCGTCGTGGCGGACGCCAAGCGCGGCGACATCGGATCGACCATGAGTGCATATGCCCAGGCATGGCTGGGGAGGGGCTCACCGCTCGAATCGGATGCGGTGACGGTGTCGCCGTATCTCGGGTTCGGGTCGGCCGATCCCATCCTCGAGCTTGCCGAACGCAACCACGGTGGCGTGTTCGTTCTCGCGGCCACCTCGAACCCCGAGGGTGGTCAGGTGCAGCTGTCGACCGCTGCCGACGGCCGGCATGTCAGTCAGGTGATGGTCGACGAGGCGGCGGCCCGTAACGCCGGCGCCACCACCCTCGGATCGGTCGGTGTCGTGGTCGGCGCGACCCTCACGGATGCGCCGGCCCTAGGGGGTCTGCACGGGCCCATCTTGATGCCGGGAGTTGGCCACCAGGGCGGCACCGCCGACGACGTCCGCCGGCTGGCGGGGGACTGCCTGCGCTCGGTCGTGCCCAGTGTCTCGCGCGAGGTGCTGAGGGCCGGGCCGTCGGTTACGGCCCTTCGGGAGGCGGTATCCCGGTCTGTGGAGGAGTTTGCCTTCCTGCGGAGCTAGTGGCGTGAGGCCCTCGAACAGGGCACGGTTGGCGCGCGACACGCACTGACACACGGAAGTTTTCACGAATTTTTTGCTCCGACGTGCGTGATTCGACGAATTGTGTGTGACGCCACGTCGAATGATCCCGCAGATCGACGTCGCCGCGACTAAAAAGTGGCCTCTAGCTGGGGATATGCCGATCACCTCGGGGTGTCACCGGGACGGCGCGGATGGGGCCAGGGGTGGGCCGATTGGTCTTCGAACGCACCATCGAACAAGTACATAACCCACCCGAATCGGGCGGCGACGTCCGGGGGTGGGTTCGCAATCGGCGCCAGGCGTGAGTACGGTCGCTATCGCCCCTGGTTATCCGGGGGATGTAGACCATTGAGCACACGACGAGACGGAGGAACCGTGGCCCTTCCCCAGTTGACCGACGAGCAGCGGGCCGCTGCATTGGAGAAGGCGGCTGCCGCCCGCAAGGCCCGGGCTGAGCTCAAGGAGCGCCTCAAGCGCGGCGGCACCGACCTCAAGCAGGTTCTGAAGGATGCCGAGGAGGACGAGATCCTCGGCAAGATGAAGGTGTCGGCTTTGCTCGAGGCCCTGCCGAAGGTTGGCAAGGTCAAGGCGCAGGAGATCATGACCGAGTTGGAGATCGCTCCGACCCGTCGCCTGCGTGGCCTCGGCGATCGGCAGCGCAAGGCTCTGCTGGCTCGGTTCGATTTCGAGGCCTGAGCGCGAAAAGGTGATTGCTGACCCACAACAGGTGTCAGGTGGTGAAACCGCTCCGGCGTTGGCCGAGAGTGGCGACGCTGCGCGGAGGGGCCGGCTGGTGGTTCTAGCCGGCCCCTCTGCTGTCGGCAAGTCCAGCGTCGTCCGCCTGCTGCGTGAACGCATGCCCGAGGTCGTCTTCAGCGTCTCGGTGACAACCCGGGACCCGCGACCCGGCGAAGTGGACGGACAGGACTACCACTTCATCTCGCGGGACGAGTTCGACCGCATGATCACGGCCGGTGAGCTGCTCGAATGGGCGGAGATCCATGGTGGGCTGCAGCGGTCGGGCACTCCGGCAGGACCGGTGCGCAAGGCCCTCGCGGAGGGCAAGCCGGTCTTGGTCGAGGTCGATCTGGCGGGAGCTCGCCTGGTGCGGTCGGCGATGCCCGAGGCGCTCCTGGCATTCATGGCGCCACCGAGTTGGGAGGTGCTGGTATCACGTCTGACCGGGCGCGGAACCGAACCGGCCGACGTCGTCGAGCGCCGGTTGCAGACCGCGAAGGTCGAATTGGCCGCGCAGGACGAGTTCGACAGCGTCATCGTCAACGAGGACGTCGGACGTGCCTGCGAGGAGTTGGTATCCTTGTTGGCTGAACGCAAACCGTAGTTGCCGTTCCTAGTTCCGACATCCCATTTGCAGTTTCCATTCCAGTTCAGGAGAAACCGAGTGAGCAGCATCGAAGCAGCAGTGTCCGACACCGCCGGTCGTGGCGCCCTGCACGCCTATGACACCCCGCTCGGCCTCACCAACCCGCCGATCGACGAGCTGCTCGAGCGTACGTCGTCTAAGTACGCGCTGGTCATCTACTCGGCCAAGCGTGCACGTCAGATCAACGACTACTACAACCAGCTCGGTGAGGGCATCCTCGAGTACGTCGGCCCGCTTGTCGAGCCGGGTCTGCAGGAGAAGCCGCTGTCCATCGCACTGCGCGAGATCCACGCCGACCTGCTCGAACACACTGAAGGCGAGTGAGCGGAGGGGTACCGTGCGGATCGTCGTCGGCGTCGGCGGCGGCATCGCCGCGTACAAGAGTTGCGCGCTGATACGCAGCTTCACTGAGAGCGGTCACAGTGTCCGGGTGATCCCCACCAAGTCGGCACTGCAGTTCGTCGGTCGGGCCACCTTCGAGGCTCTGTCGGGTAATCCGGTCCAGACCGGCGTGTTCGCCGATGTACCGGAGGTGGCGCACGTACGCCTGGGGCAGGACGCCGACCTGGTTGTCATCGCTCCCGCCACTGCGGACCTGATGGCTCGTGCTGTGGTCGGGCGGGCGGACGACCTGTTGACCGCGACGTTGCTGACGGCCCGTTGCCCGGTGATGTTCGCGCCCGCGATGCACACCGAGATGTGGGAGCACCCGGCCACCGTCGCGAACGTTGCGACGCTCCGTGAGCGCGGCAACGTGGTGATCGAGCCGGCGTCGGGTCGACTCACCGGCAAGGACACCGGTGCGGGCCGTATGCCGGAGCCGGAGGAGATCTTCGCGCATGCGTTGCTCCTGCTGGAACGGGGTTCCGCGTTGCCGCGTGATCTCGAGGGCCGGCGTCTGGTGGTCTCGGCCGGTGGGACCCGCGAGCCCATCGACCCGGTCCGCTATCTGGGCAATCGGAGCTCGGGCAAGCAGGGTTTCGCGATCGCTCGTCTCGCGGCCCAGCGTGGTGCAGAGGTGACGCTGGTGGCTGGTGCGACGGCCGACCTGGCCGACCCGGCCGCGGTCGACGTCGTGAACGTGCGTACCGCCGAGCAGATGCGCGAGGCGGTCATGAAGCAGGCTGCCGATGCCGACGCGGTGATCATGGCGGCCGCCGTGGCGGACTTTCGTCCTGCCACGGTCGCGGACAGCAAGATCAAGAAGGGTGCCGACGAACCGGAGTCGATTCCGCTGGTCAAGAACGAGGACATTCTCGTCGGCCTCGTGCAGGCTCGACGAGAGGGCATCCTCGCTCCCGGTACTGCGATCGTAGGGTTCGCGGCCGAGACGGGGGACGCGTCGGGCAGCGTCCTCGAACATGCGCGAACGAAGTTGGCACGCAAGGGTTGTGATCTTCTCGTCGTGAACGCCGTCGGGGAAGGCAAGGCATTCGAGGTGGACCACAATGACGGCTGGTTGCTCGGTGCAGATGGCTCCGAATCGGCGATCGAGCCGGGCTCGAAGGCGCTGATGGCCAGCCGCGTTCTCGACGAGGTCGCGAGTCTGCTCTCCAAGAGGTAGGTACACCGAAATTGGGATGCCGTGTCGGGGGCGACCTCCTGGCACCGGCCCCAACTGCGGTATTGAATAGAAGCACTGAACTGAAGTAGAAGCTGAGCATCAGCGCAGGTGTCGTATCGGGACCGTACTTTCGAGAATGCGAATTCGAACGGAGTCGGCCCGAGCAGAACGTCGAGAGGGAGATCTGTGAGCACGTCCGGCAAGCGGCTATTTACCAGTGAGTCCGTGACCGAGGGTCACCCGGACAAGATCTGCGATGCCATCAGCGATTCCATTCTCGATGCGATGCTCGCGGCGGACCCGCGAAGCCGGGTCGCGGTCGAGACCCTCGTGACGACTGGACAGGTCCACGTCGCGGGTGAGGTGACCACGTCCGCGTACGTCGATATCCCCAAGATCGTGCGCGACAAGGTTCTCGAGATCGGGTACGACTCGTCCGCGAAAGGCTTCGACGGCAATTCGTGCGGCGTCAACATCGCTATCGGAGCGCAGTCGCCCGAGATTGCGCAGGGCGTCGATCACTCGCACGAGGCGCGGGTCGACGGCATGAGCGATGACGAGATCGACCGCCAGGGGGCGGGCGACCAGGGTCTGATGTTCGGGTTCGCCTGCACCGAGACTCCGGAATTGATGCCACTGCCGATCGCGCTGGCGCACCGTCTCTCCCGGCGCCTGGCCAAGGTTCGCAAGACCGGCGTGCTGCCGTATCTGCGACCGGACGGCAAGACCCAGGTGACGATCGAATACGACGCCGACCGTCCGGTCCGACTCGACACGGTCGTGATTTCGACGCAGCACGCAGCCGACATCGACCTCGACAATCTTCTGACGCCGGATCTGCGTGAGACCGTCGTGGGCCACGTTCTCGACGAACTCGGCCTCGATCTGAACACGTCCGACGTCCGCCTGCTGGTCAACCCGACCGGCAAGTTCGTCCTGGGTGGTCCGATGGGCGACGCCGGCCTGACCGGCCGCAAGATCATCGTCGACACTTACGGCGGCATGGCCCGACACGGCGGCGGCGCGTTCTCCGGTAAGGATCCGTCGAAGGTGGACCGTTCCGCAGCGTACGCAATGCGCTGGGTTGCCAAGAACGCCGTCGCGGCAGGCCTCGCAGACCGCATCGAGGTCCAGGTCGCCTACGCAATCGGAAAAGCCGCACCCGTCGGGCTCTTCGTCGAGACCTTCGGCACCGAGAAGACGGATCCGACGAGGATCCAGAACGCGATCAACGAGGTCTTCGACCTGCGTCCGGGCGCAATCATCCGCGACCTGGACCTGCTTCGCCCGATCTACGCGCAGACCGCCGCGTACGGCCACTTCGGTCGCACCGACGTCGACTTGCCCTGGGAGCGCACCGATCGGGTCGAGAAGCTGCGCGCAGCGGCCGGTCTCTGACCGACCGAGAGAGCGGCTCTCTGACCGGCACCGACAAGACAGCGGCAGCACACGCTCCCGTAGCGCGAGTGCTGCCGCTGCTTCCGGTCGCCCATCTGGATCGGGAGTTCGACTACCTGGTGCCGTCCGAGCTCGACGAGCAGGCCCGTCCGGGCGTTCGTGTCCGGGTCCGGTTCTCCGGGAGACTCGTGGACGGGTACCTACTCGAACGGATCGACGCGAGCGAGCATGGCGGGAAACTCGCGTGGCTCGATCGGGTCGTCTCCGCCGAGCAGGTCCTCACGGCCGAGGTCCGCAGGCTGGTCGACGCGGTTGCGCAGCGGTACGCCGGGACGCGGGCTGATGTTCTGCGTCTGGCGGTCCCGCCCCGGCATGCGAAGGTCGAATCCGAGAAGTCCGAACCGGCACCGTCGCCCGGATCGCCGGAGGTCGATCAGGGCGCGTGGTCTGCGTATCTGCATGGTGTCAACTTCCTCGAGGCATTGAAGGGCGGACGCGGACCGCGGGCGGTGTGGCAGGCCTTGCCGGGCGAGGACTGGTGCGCCCGGCTTGCCGAGTTGGCTGGTGTCGTGGCGGCGTCCGGGCGTGGGGTCGTACTTGTCGTACCGGACCAACGCGACCTCGATCGGCTGGTTCGGTCCTGTGAAAGCCTGGTCGGCGCCGAACACGTGGTCGGGCTCGCCGCAGGTCTCGGGCCGTCTGCACGGTACCGGCGGTGGTTGGCATCGCTTCGGGGGACCGCGCGGGTGGTCGTCGGCACCCGCGCGTCGGTGTTCGCTCCAACGCCGGATCTCGGCTTGGTGGTCGTATGGGACGACGGCGACAGCAGCCTGTCCGACCCGCGTGCACCGTACCCGCACGCGCGCGAGGTCGCGCTGCTGCGTGCTCATGCGACGGGCTGCGCTGTGGTCCTTGCGGGCCACGCGCGGACAGCGGAGGCGCAGGCGCTCGTCGATTCCGGGTGGGCGCATGATCTTGTCGCCGCACGCGACGTCGTGCGGGCCCGCGCCCCGATGATCACTGCGCTCGCGGACAGCGATCAGGCGCTGGCACGCGACCCGGGCGCCCGAGCCGCGCGCCTGCCTGCGATCGCATTCGGTGCGGCCCGCCAAGCGTTGGCAGCGGGAGCCGGTGTGCTGGTTCAAGTTCCGCGTCGTGGCTACATCCCGTCGCTCGCATGTGCCAAGTGCCGAGCGCCGGCTCGGTGCCGCCGATGCAATGGGCCGCTGTCCTTGCCGGCAGCTGCTGAGTCCGACGGTGCCGGTTCTCCGACGTGCAAGTGGTGTGGTGTCGCCGACACCAGTCACCGGTGCCATGCGTGCGGTGCGCGGGCACTACGCGCAGTCGTCGTCGGTGCTGGTCGCACTGCCGAGGAGTTGGGCCGCGCCTTTGCGGGTTTCGAGGTACACACTTCGGGCGGATCCGACGTGAAGGGCGAGATCGCACCCGGTCCCAAGCTCGTCGTGTCGACGGTGGGTGCGGAGCCGGTGATGCCCGGTGGGTACGGGGCGGCCCTGCTGCTGGACGGGTGGGCTTTGCTGGGGCGTGCGGATCTGCGTGCGGCGGAGGAGACGCTCCGACGGTGGATGACGGCATCGGCACTCGTTCGTTCACACGCCGACGGGGGACAGGTCGTGGTCGTTGCCGAGTCGGGACTTCCGACAGTCCAGGCGCTGGTGCGTTGGGATCCGGTGTGGCACTCCCGAGCTCAGCTCGCAGAGCGGGCCGAGGTCGGGTTTCCCCCGGCGGTGCACATGGCCGCCATCGACGGCGCGGGGACGGCGATTGCCGAATTGCTCGAATTGGCGGAGGTGCCCGATTCGGCCGAGATCCTGGGTCCGGTGCCGCTCCCGCCGGGGGAACGGTTGCCGTTCTCGGATGACGAGCCGGAGCCGGAGGACGTGGAGCGCATGCTCATTCGCGTGCCGCGAACCGCCGGGCTCACGCTGGCGAAAGGGTTGGCTGAGGCGCAGGCGATCCGCAGCGCCCGCCGCTCCACAGGCCCGGTACGCGTGCAGGTGGATCCGCTGCGGATCGGTTAGTTCGCGAAAAGATCGTGTGGGTGTACTGGATTGTTATCCAGTCTGCCAGCCAGCAGCGTGTGAATGATGTTGCAATTGAGATTGATGTGCCTCGAGATTCCCTTGGAAACGGGAGGTGCGTATGCGGCGATCGATGCGAACGGCCGCCGTCGGTGCGGTGGCTGCTGTCACGACCGTTCTCGGTTCGTCCGGACACGCGGCGACTGCAACCCCGGCCGACGCCGGGCGTGGACCAGACTCCGAACTACTGACGTACGTCGTTCCGAATTCGCCTGGACCTGTCCAGACCCGGCACGGCGCCGCCCTGCGATACGCCGAGCAGAACCCGGATTCGGCTCCCTTGGGCGCGAACGACTTCGACTGCCAGCCGGGACCAAGACACCCGAATCCTGTTGTCCTCGTGCATGGTAGCGATTCCGACGCGTACACCGACTGGGCGGCACTCTCGCCGATGCTTGCGGCCCAAGGATTCTGCGTGTTCGTGCTCAACTACGGGTCAGACGGCAAGCCCGGCAAGTACGGGCGAAGCGACATGACCCGCAGCGCTGGCGAAGTCGCGGATTTCGTTGAACGAGTCCGGGCATCGACCGGCGCGGATCAGGTCGACCTGGTCGGGTATTCGCAGGGCGCGACCGTAACCCGGTACTTCGTCAATCGACTCGGCGGCGCTGATGTGGTGAATCGGTGGGTCGGAATCGCGTCGCCGACCTACGGCGGAACGATGTTCGGGATAGTGCCGCTTTTGCGGTTGTTGCCGCACTCCGACCGGATTGCCGAGTTGCTCACGTCCAAAGCGGTCAGCCAGCACATGCGGGGTTCGCCTTTCCTGACTGCGCTGAACGCGGGCGGCGACACGGTGCCCGGGGTGCGGTACACGACGATCGCGTCCCGCTACGACGAGATGATCCAGCCGTATACCAACATCGCACTGCGGGGCCCTGGCGCAGTGAATCTGGTGGTCCAGGATTTGTGTGCGGAGGACCAGGGCGGGCACTTCAGCATGGTGTACGACCCGTTCGTGCTCGGACTCGTGGTGCAGGTGCTCGATCCGTCCGCGCCCTCACCAGCGTGCGTACCGGTCCCGCTGGGCTACGGAATCCTCGACATGATGATCGCGAGCAATTCGTGACAAACGCCGGGTGTGTCTATCAACGCCCGTCTTGTCCGTCAACCCGAACCCGTTCCACCCGCGCGGGGTGCGGATCCTGAGGTCGGATGCATAGTCCGATGCCTACACCTCACCGGCGCAGGTGGCGCTGACCGGGACGAGGTGCTCTCCGTAGAATCTCCGGGATGAACCCCCTTCCGGCGCCGCCGGGATTCGACGCACCGGGAGCCGTCTCGTGAACTCTTCGACCGCCTGTTCCGCTCGTGTGGAGGTCCGTCGCTGATGCGGATCGTCTTCGCGGGGACGCCCGAACCGGCCGTGCCGTCGCTGCGGCGGCTCATCGCTTCCGAACGCCATGAGGTCCTCGCGGTTGTCACCAGGCCTGACGCGGTCGCCGGGCGGGGCCGCAAGGTGGTGCGTTCGCCGATCGGGCAGCTCGCGGACGAACACGGCCTCGAGGTGCTCACGCCGAAGTCTGCGATCGATCCGGAGTTCCTGACTCGGTTGCGAGAGCTCGCGCCGGACGCCTGCCCCGTCGTCGCGTACGGGAACCTGCTGCCGCGTCCCGTCCTCGACGTCCCGCTCCACGGATGGATGAACCTCCATTTCTCGCTGCTTCCAGCCTGGCGCGGTGCGGCTCCCGTTCAGGCCGCGATCAACGCCGGCGACGAGATGACTGGCGCGACCGTGTTTGCGCTCGACGAAGGCATGGACACCGGCCCCGTCTACGGGGTGGTGACCGAGTCGATTCGGACGACGGACACCGCCGGTGAGCTGCTCGCTCGGCTTGCCGAAAGTGGGGCCGTGCTGCTCGAGAACGTGCTCAACGGCGTCGAGGACGGTGCGTTGCACGCTGTCCCGCAGCCGCGTGACGGCATCTCCCACGCGCCCAAGATGACAGTCGAGTCGGCCCGAATCCGTTGGGACCAGCCCGCTCTCGCGGTACACCGCCACATCCGGTCGGTGACGCCGGCGCCAGGCGCGTGGACCATGATCGGCGACCTGCGGGTCAAGATCGGTCCAGTGACGCTCATGGAGGAAACACTGCTCCCGCCGGGGCGGATCGAAATCCGTAGGGACGGTTTCTTGGTCGGAACGTCCACGACCGCGGTCCGGCTCGGACAGGTTCAGCCGCAAGGCAAGAAGCAGATGGCGGCGCTCGACTGGGCGCGTGGGGCTCGTCTCAACGGAGAGGTTCGAGCACATTGAGCGAGGCGAAGCGACCGGGACGGCGGTCCGGAGGAGCAGGTCGCCGAAGCGGACGCCCCGACGGTCAGGGCGGCAGGGGCGATCGCAGCAGGCGCCCCCGCCAGGCGGGGCGCCCTGGTTCCGCACAGGCGTCGATCGACCAACCGAGGCGTGCGGCCCGAGACGTGCTGCGGGCGGTTCGTGAACGTGACGCGTACGCGAATCTGGTTCTGCCGAAACTTCTTCGGGAGCGTGGGATCGACGGTCGCGACGCTGCCCTGGCCACCGAACTGGCTTACGGCGCAGCGCGCGCTCGGGGCCTACTCGATGCCGTCCTCGAACGGTGTGCGGGCCGGTCGATCGACGAGATCGACGGTCCGCTGCTCGACGTCCTCGAACTCGGCGCCTATCAGCTGATGCGCACTCGGATCGCACCTCACGCGGCCGTCGCGACCTCGGTGGATCTGGTGCGGGCCGAGGCGGGACCGGGTCAAGCCGGGTTCGTCAACGCCGTACTGCGCCGGGTGTCGGAGAAGACTGAGGACGAATGGGTGGCTGAGCTCGCGCCCGACGCGTCCAGCGACCCAGTCGGGCACCTGGCGTTCCGATACGCCCACCCGCGATGGATCGCGCAGGCCTTCGCGGACGCTCTCGGCGCCGACGCAGGTGAGCTCGAAGAGGCCCTGATCGCCGACGACGCGCGACCGGCGGTGCACCTGGTGGCGCGGCCCGGAGAGATCTCCGCGGAGGAACTTGCGCTCATCACCGGTGGCGAGGTCGGCCCGTATTCCCCGTATGCGGTTCATCTCGACGGCGGCGACCCAGGTCTGCTCGACGTCGTCCGCGAGGGACTGGCGGGTGTCCAGGACGAGGGCAGCCAGTTGGTGGCGCGGGCATTGACGCTCGCACCGCTCGACGGGCCGGACGGCGGTCGCTGGCTCGATCTGTGTGCGGGCCCCGGCGGCAAGGCCGCCCTCCTCGGTGCGCTCGCGGACATCGAGGGCGGGCGTGTCGACGCGGTGGAGCCATCCGAGCACCGGGCCGACCTGATCCGCAAGACGACCCGAGAGTTGCCGGTCGACGTCCACGTCGTGGACGGTCGCGACCCAGGCCTGGAGGGTGGCTTCGACCGTGTCCTGGTCGACGCTCCTTGCACCGGTCTCGGCGCGCTGCGTCGGCGTCCGGAGGCACGCTGGCGCCGGCAGCCGTCGGATGTGGCCGGATTGGTGAAGTTGCAGCGCGAGTTGCTCGAGTCAGCGTTGAAGCTCGTCCGGCCCGGTGGCGTGGTGCTCTACTCGACGTGTTCGCCGCATGTCGCCGAGACCGTCGGCATCGTCACCGACGCAGCGCGGCGGCACGGCGCAATCCTGCTCGACACCCGCGAGATGGTGCCGGGCGTGCCGGGACTGGGGGACGGTCCGAGCGTCCAGTTGTGGCCACACCGCAACGGCACCGACGCGATGTTCATGGCGGCGCTGAAGCGACCTTTGGCGAGCTGAACACCCTGGGTCCGGTCTCACACAGGTTCGGGCCAGATCCAGTTGCGGACCTCGGGCATGTCCTCGAGGTGCTCGCGCACATAGTTGTGGTGACGTTGGAGCATCCGCTCGCAGTAGCCGACAAGGTCGGCGGCACCATCGGGTGCTCGACGACAGCGCCGCAACGCCTCGATCGCCAGGTGGTAGCGGCTCATGTGGTTGAGCACCACCATGTCGAACGGAGTCGTCGTCGAACCCTGCTCGGTGTATCCGCGGACGTGGAAGCGGTCCGGGGCGGGTCGCCCGTGCAGTAGTTGGTGGAAGGCGCGGGCGTACCCGTGCCAGGCGACGACGACGTCGACGTCGTCGGTGAACAGCCCGGTGAAGTCTTCGTGGGGGCGCCCGTGTGGGTGGGCGCCGGGTGGGGCCATCGACATCAGGTCGACCACGTTGACCACGCGTACCCGCAGATCCGGGACGTGGCCACGCAACAGTGCCGCCGCAGCGAGCGTCTCCTCGGTCGGGACGTCGCCGACGCACGCGAGGACGATGTCCGGTTCCCGTACCCCGGAAGCGTCGCTGCTCTCGCTGCCGGCCCATTCCCACACCGACGCGCCCGCCGCGAAATGGTCCCGCGCCTGCTCGAGCGTGAGGTACTGCGGGTGCGACTGCTTGTCGACGACGAGCAGGTTGACCCGGTCGCGGGAGGCGAGTGCTTCCTCGGCGACGATGAGCAGCGAGTTCGCGTCCGGTGGTAGGTAAACCCGCGTGACATCCCCCGACAGGGACAGCACCGTGTCGATCAGGCCTGGTCCCTGGTGAGAGAACCCGTTGTGGTCGTTGCGCCAGCAGGTCGACGTCAACAGGATGTTCAGGCTTGCGACGGGGTCTCGCCAGCTCAGTGACCGGGCTCGTTCGAGCCACTTGGTGTGCTGGATCGTCATCGACGCGCTCACCATGGCGAACGCTTCGTATGTGGCGAAGAGGCCGTGCCGGCCGGTGAGCAGGTAGCCCTCGAGCCAGCCCTGGCACAGATGCTCGGACAGTACCTCCATCACCCGTCCGTGGTGCCCGACGTGGTCGTCGCCAGGTATGAGAGAGCCGACGAAACAGCGCTCCGTGACCTCGAAGACGGCGCCCAGGCGGTTGCTGTTGGTCTCGTCGGGACAGAACAGCCGGAAGTTGTCGGGGTTCGCCGTGTAGACGTCGCGGAGGAATTCTCCGAGTGGCCGGGTGGTTTCGTGATGAACCGCTCCGGGCGCGGGGACGTGGACCGCGTACACCTCGGGTGTGGGCAGGGCCAGGGGGTGCAGCACGCGTCCGCCGTTCGCGTGCGGGCTCGCGCCCATCCGAGCGTCACCGCTCGGTGCCAGCGCGGCCAGCTCGGGTTGCAGTCGGCCCTGCTGATCGAACTGCTCCTCCGGCCGGTAGGACTGCATCCAATGTTCGAGCATGCGGAGGTGCTCGCGGTTGTCCGGCACGTCGGCGATCGGGACCTGGTGGGCACGGAACGTTCCCTCGACCTCGAGACCGTCGACGATGTCCGGCCCGGTCCAGCCCTTGGGTGTGCGGAGGACGATCGCCGGCCACCGTGGCCGGTCCGTGGCCCCCGACTCGCGGGCGTCGCGCCGAATCCGGGTGATCGCGGTGTGGACGCGGCCGAGTGTATCTGCGAGGTCCTGGTGGACCTGCATGGGATCGTCCCCTGCGACCACTTCGGGATCCCAGCCGTGCGTGTGCAACAGCGCCAGCACCTCGTCGTCGGAGCGCCGGCCCAGCACGGTCGGGCCCGAGATCTTGTATCCGTTGAGGTGCAGGATCGGCAGCACCGCGCCGTCCCGTGTCGGGTCCAGAAAGGAGGGCGCGTCCCACGACCCCGACAGCGGTCCGGTCTCCGCCTCGCCGTCACCGACGACGCACGCGACGATCAGATCGGGGTTGTCCATCGCCGCGCCGGTCGCGTGGGCGAGCGAGTAGCCGAGTTCGCCGCCTTCGTTGATCGACCCAGGAGTCTCGACACCGGAGTGGCTCGGAATTCCTCCCGGTGTGGAGAACTGCCGGGCCAGTCGTCGCAGACCTGCTTCGTCCCGCGTGACGTCGGGGTACAGCTGCGAGTACGTGCCCTCGAGATAGGTATTCGCGACGACGGCCGGTCCGCCGTGCCCGGGCCCGGCGATGAACACGATGCTTGCGCCCGTGCGGCGGATGAGCCTGTTCAGGTGCACGTACACGAGGGAGAGGCCGGGGCTCGTACCCCAGTGCCCGAGGAGTCGGGGCTTGATATCGGGTTCCGTCAGCGGTCTGCGCAACAGCACGTTGTCGCGGAGATAGATCTGAGCGACCGTCAGGTAGTTGGCCGCCATCCAATACCGGTGGAGAAGGTCGAGATCGTCGCTCGGGGCGTCCTGTCTAATAGTCAATTGGTTGGCTCCTCCGTTCGGGCGAAGGTGCTTCCATCCTCGCGGGGCCGGGCGTCAGCCGCCAGGCTTTTTACGAGCCGTGACCGGTTACTCCGGTTCCCACTTGTTGCGAGTGCGTCGAACCAGGCATCCTGGAGAGAGCGACAGTGGTACCGCCCCCGGTGCCGAGCGCGAGGCGCCCAGTCGCCCCACCACGAAGTGCGGATCAGGTATGCGGACGGAAAACTCGCGGACCTCGCGAACCATGACGCCCACCACGACGATGCGGGCGTGGCGGACGACGAGGCCCGGGCCGCTGGCGGACCGGCCGTTGCAGATGAGACGCGAATTGTTGCCCAGGCCCACCAGCAAGGATCTGTTGGTCCGGGTGCTGGCGTGCGGCGTGTGCCGGACCGATCTGCACGTCGTCGAGGGCGACCTGCCGCCGCATCGCCTCAATGTGATCCCCGGACACGAGATCGTCGGTGAAGTCGTGAGCGTGGGGGAGGACGCGGGCGGACGGTTCGAGGTGGGTCAGCGCGTCGGCATCGCATGGCTCCGCGGCACGTGCGGGCACTGCCGGTACTGCGTCCGCGGCGATGAGAACCTGTGCCCGTACTCCACATACACCGGGTGGGACGCCGACGGCGGCTACGCCGAGTACACGACGGTGCCCGCCGACTACGCGCTCGAACTGCCGAGCGGCTACCCGGTCGTGGAACTGGCGCCATTGTTGTGTGCGGGCATCATCGGATATCGCTCTCTGGTGCGAGCGGACCTGCCCGACGGCGGTCGACTAGGCATCTATGGATTCGGTGGCAGCGCGCATCTGACCGCGCAGGTCGCGCTCGCCAGAGGAGCCCGAGTCCACGTGATGACCCGTGGTGCGGAAGCCCGTGAGCTGGCGTTCAGCCTCGGTGCGGCCTCGGTGCAGGGAGCCTCTGATCCGCCGCCGGAGCCGCTGGATTCGGCGATCTTGTTCGCCCCGGCCGGTGATCTCGTGCTGCCTGCCCTCGAGGCGCTCGACGCCGGTGGCACACTTGCGCTCGCCGGGATCCACCTCAGCGACATCCCGTCGCTCAACTACGAGCGGCACCTGTTCCGTGAACGCCAGATTCGTAGCGTCACCGCGAACACCCGGCAGGATGCGAAAGAGTTCCTCGGCATAGCGCAGCAGCATCGGTTGCGGGTCAGCGCCCACCGGTATCCACTCGACTCCGCGGACAGGGCGCTCGTAGACCTGGCCGGTGGAGTGTTCAGTGGTGCGGCCGTTCTCGTGCCGTGACAGCTCCGGTGTCCTAGCGTGAACTGCGGGATCCGTCAGCCCTCCCGGTGATTGAGCACTGGAGGTGACTGGGCTCGCACGCGACTGGGAGGTACCGAGGCCGTGATCACTCATCCCGCCTTCACCGTCGAACCCTGGAGTCTGCGCGCCACCAGCCTGGACTTCGAGGTGTTGGCCCAAACGGAATCGCTGTTCACCCTCTCGAACGGGCACCTCGGCTGGCGGGGAAACCTCGATGAGGGCGATCCACACGGGTTGCCGGGCAGCTACCTGGCGGGCGTCTACGAGGTCCGGCCGATGCCGTATGCCGAACCGGCGTACGGCTATCCGGACTCGGGCGAGACGATCATCAACATCACCGACGGCAAAGTCGTACGTCTGCTCGTCGACGACGAACCGTTCGACGTCCGTCGTGGAGACATCCTGAGACACGAGCAGGAACTGGACCTGCGCGCCGGGGTGCTGCGACGGACCGTGGAGTGGCGCTCGCCGGCCGGTAGGACCGTGCGCGTGGTCACGACCAGGTTGGTCTCGTTCACACAGCGGGCGATCGGAGCCATCCGCTACGAGGTGACACCGCTCGACGGACCCGCGAGGGTGGTGCTGCAGTCCGAACTTGTCGCCAACGAGCCGATGCCCAAGCCGGAAGCGGATCCGCGCGCGGCGGCGGTGCTGTCGGAGCCCCTGTGCTCCGAGGAGAACTTCGTCCACGGCACCGGGGTGCAGTTGATCCACACGACCGGGGAGAGCGATCTGCGGATTGCAGTCGCGATGGACCATGAGGTGTTCGGCCCGCACGTACACGTCGAAGCCGACAGCTACCCGGACCTGGGTCGCGTGACCGTCTCGTCTCGGCTCGGACCCGGTGAGTGCCTGCATTTGGTCAAGTACGTCAGCCACGCGTGGTCCGCGCGGAGGACGGCTCCGGCGATGCGCGACCAGGTGGCCGGCGAGCTGACCCTTGCGCACGAGAGTGGTTGGGACGGACTGGTTTCCGAGCAGCGGGAATACCTGGACACATTCTGGGAACGCGCCGACGTCATCGTCGACGGCGATCCCGAGGTGCAGCAGGCGGTCCGGTTCGCGCTGTTCCACATCCTGCAGGCGTCAGCCCGCGCGGAGGGCGTCGCGATCGCGTCCAAGGGACTCACGGGGCGCGGCTACGACGGCCACGCATTCTGGGACTCTGAGATGTTCGTCCTGCCGGTCCTGGCGTTCGTGCTTCCGCACGCGGTCGCCGACGCGTTGCGGTGGCGGCACTCGACCCTGGACAGGGCACGCGAACGCGCACGCCAGCTGGGCCTGACCGGTGCGGCGTTCCCGTGGCGGACCATCACCGGCAGGGAGTGCAGCGGGTACTGGCCGGCCGGTGCGGCCGCGTTCCACGTCAACGCCGCGATCGCCCGGGCTGTGATCGGGTACGTGCGGACGGATGGGGACGCCGAATTCGAGCGAACGATCGGGCTGGATCTCCTCGTCGAGACCGCGCGCCTGTGGCGATCACTCGGTTACTTCGACGAGGACGCCAGGTTCCGCATCGACGGTGTCACCGGACCCGACGAGTACAGCGCTCTCGTCCGGAACAACCTGTACACCAACCTCATGGCCCGGGAGAACTTCATCGCTGCGGTAGCGATCGTCGAACGGCACCCCGACCGAATGCCCGACCTCGGCGTCACCGACGAGGAGGTTGGTGGCTGGCGAACCGCTGCCGACCGCATGTACGTGCCGTACGACGAGCGCCGCGGCGTCCATCCGCAGTCGTCCGGGTTCACCGATCGGCAGGTGTGGGACTTCGCCGCGACACCTCCGGAGCACTACCCGTTGCTGCTGCACTACCCGTACTTCGACTTGTATCGAAAGCAGGTCGTGAAGCAGGCCGACGTCGTGCTGGCGATGCAATGGGTACCGGACGCGTTCACTGCGGAGCAGAAGATCCGAAACTTCTCGTACTACGAGCGGCTGACCGTCCGCGACTCGTCCCTGTCCGCGTCCAGCCAGGCGGTGGTCGCCGCCGATGTCGGCGCACTCGACCTCGCTTACGACTACCTGGGTGAGACTGCGCTGATCGACCTGCGCGATCTCGAACACAACACGAGTGACGGACTTCACCTCGCGTCGCTCGCCGGCATCTGGATCGCGCTGGTCCAAGGATTCGGCGGCGCGCGACGGCGGCGGGCGGGGCTGACATTCCGGCCGACGCTCCCACGCGGCATCGACAAGCTCGCGTTCGGCGTCACGGCGGCCGGGACTCGGTTGCGGGTCGAGATCGGACGGGACGAGACCCGCTACCGGCTCGTCGCAGGCGACGAGCTGACCCTGTACCACGACGACACCGAGGTGACGCTGCGCAGCAACGAGGTTCGCGTGATGCCGACCGTGCGCCCGCCGGCGGGGCCGATCGTGACACAACCTGCCGGCCGGGAACCGGCCCGGCGCTACCCCGGTGGTGCCGGGAAATCGGCGCCCGCCGACTAAACTCGCCTCTGTGGCAACCCCGATGATCGCTCCGTCCATTCTGTCCGCCGACTTCGCCCGTCTCGCCGACGAGGCCGACGCCGTCGCCGGTGCCGACTGGCTGCACGTGGACGTCATGGACGCCCACTTCGTACCGAACCTGACGCTCGGTCTGCCCGTCGTCGAGAGCCTGCTGCAGGCCACCGACATCCCGCTGGATTGCCACCTGATGATCGAGGACCCGGGTCGGTGGGCGCCGCCGTATGCCGAGGCCGGAGCCCACAATGTCACCTTCCATGCCGAGGCCACTGATGATCCGGTCGCCGTGGCCCGCGACATCCGCGCCGCCGGCGCGAAGGCGGGCCTGAGCGTCAAGCCGAACACCCCGCTCGAGCCGTACCTCGAGATTCTCCGGAGCGTCGACACACTGCTCGTGATGAGCGTTGAACCCGGCTTCGGCGGTCAGTCGTTCATCCCGAGCGTGCTGGACAAGGTCCGCGCGGCCCGCAAGCTGGTGGATTCGGGTGAGCTGAGCCTCATCGTGGAGATCGACGGCGGTATCAACGTCGACACGATCGAGCAGGCAGCCGAGGCGGGTGTCGACTGCTTCGTCGCCGGGTCGGCGGTCTACGGGGCGACGGACCCTGCCGCCGCCGTTGCAGGACTGCGCCGACAGGCTGCGAAGGCGTCTCCGCACCTGACACTGACGTTCTGACGAGCCAATCGTGACTTCGTCTGCGCGCGGTTACGAGGCCGCGATGAGGCTCGCGATCGACGCCTCCCAAGGCGTGCGAGGGACCACCAGTCCCAACCCTCCCGTGGGGGCTGTGATCCTCGACTCCTTTGGTGAGGTCGTCGGGATCGGTGCCACCAACCCGGTGGGAGGTCCGCACGCCGAGGTCGTGGCTCTCGCCGAGGCCGGTGGGAGAGCCCGGGGCGGTACCGCGGTCGTGACCCTCGAACCGTGCAACCACCATGGCCGGACCGGTCCCTGCTCGCAGGCGCTCGTCGATGCCGGAATCGCGGCTGTGCACTATGCCGTCCCCGACCCCCACCCGATCGCCGCAGGTGGCGCCGACACGTTGCGGGCGGCCGGTGTCGCGGTGGCCGTGGGCCCGCTCACCGCCGATGTCGAACGCGGTCCGCTGCGCGCCTGGCTGCACAGGCAGCGACACGGTCGCCCTCACGTGACCTGGAAGTTCGCCGCCACGATCGACGGCCGCAGCGCGGCCGCGGACGGTACGAGCCAGTGGATCACCGGACCCGCGGCGCGGGCACGGGTGCACGCCGACCGTGCGCGCCTCGACGCGATCGTCGTGGGTACCGGGACCGTCATCGCGGATGACCCGTGGCTGACAGCCCGACTGCCCGACGGGTCGCTCGCGCCGCATCAGCCGGTGCGAGTCGTCGTGGGCACTCGAGGGATCCCATCGACCGCGAAGATCCTCGACGACGCGGCGCCGACTCTGGTGCTGCGTACACACAATGTCGACGAGGTACTTGCCGAGCTGGCAGATCAGGACGATGTCCTGGTCGAGGGTGGACCGCGCCTGGCGGGCGCGTTCCTCGCCGCCGGCCGGGTCGACCGGATCCAGGCGTACCTGGCGCCGGCCCTGCTGGGTGACGGACCCAACGCGGTGGAAGGCGCGGGAGTGCGCACCATCTCCGAGGCGCTACGGTTTCGGCGAGAGAGCGTCGAGACGATCGGCGACGACCTGTTGTTGAACCTGATCCCGGAGCAGTGATCCCGGAACAAGGCCGCGCAGCGGCGTCGGAACGTCAGTGACCCCGATCCCGGTCGGGATCGTGTTGAACTGATCCCTCCGGGATCTGAAGGAGTGAGACGAAGACATGTTCACCGGAATCGTCGAGGAACTCGGCGAGATCGTCGCCGAGGAGAACCTGGCGGACGCGGCTCGCTTCAGCGTGCGCGGTCCGATCGTCACCTCTGATGCCGGCCACGGCGACTCGATCGCGGTCAACGGCGTGTGCCTGACGGTTGTCGAGGTACTCGACGGTGGGGTGTTCACCGCGGACGTAATGCGCGAGACCCTCCAGCGATCGAGTCTCGGAGCCCTCCAGGTCGGCAGCCGCGTCAACCTCGAACGTGCGGCGGCGGTCGACAGCCGGTTGGGCGGGCACATCGTCCAGGGGCATGTCGACACCGTCGGCACCGTCCTGACCCGCAATCCGTCGGAGAACTGGACTGTGGTGAGGATCTCGCTTCCGTCCAGTGTCTCGCGATACGTAGTGGAAAAGGGCTCGATCACGGTGGACGGCGTCTCGCTGACGGTGTCCGCGCTCGGCGGCGAGCCCGGCGACGAGTACTTCGAAATCTCCCTGATCCCGACGACACTCGCGCTCACCACGCTCGGTACGGCCGAACCGGGGACCCCGGTCAATCTCGAGGTCGACGTCATCGCGAAGTACGTCGAACGCCTGCACTCCGCGTCCGGTCGACAGCCGGAATAACGATCGGGAATCGATGGGTCGTACTGTTGAGTTGCATCCGAGCAGATGCACCGGGGCATACTCGAGCAGACCCGTTCAACACTTTGGAGCCCAAGCACGTGACCAGGTTCGACAGTATCGAGCGCGCAGTCGCCGACATCGCCGCAGGTAAAGCGGTCGTGGTCGTCGACGACGAGGACCGAGAGAATGAGGGCGACCTCATCTTCGCAGCGGAAAAGGCCACCCCCGAACTCGTGGCGTTCATGGTGCGCTACACCTCGGGCTACCTGTGCGTCCCGCTCGACGGCGAGGATTGTGACCGGCTCGGTCTCCCGCCGATGTACGCGACCAACCAGGACAAACACGGAACGGCGTACACGGTCACGGTCGATGCTCGTGACGGCATCGGTACCGGAATCTCGGCGTCGGATCGGGCCGCGACGATGCGTCTGCTGGCCGACCCGACCACCGGTGCCCAAGACTTCACCCGTCCCGGCCACGTCGTGCCGTTGCGGGCGAAGGAGGGCGGCGTCCTGCGTCGCCCGGGCCACACCGAGGCCGCCGTCGACCTGGCCCGCATGGCGGATCTGCGGCCGGCCGGTGTGATCTGCGAAATCGTCAGCCAGAAGGACGAGGGCCATATGGCCAAGACTGATGAGCTGCGTGTGTTCGCCGACGACCACGGCCTTGCCATGATCTCGATCGCCGACCTGATCGCGTGGCGTCGCAAGCACGAGAAGCATGTCGTGCGAGTCGCCGAGGCCCGGATCCCGACGCGACACGGCGAGTTCACCGCCGTGGGATACCGCAGCATCTACGACGACGTCGAGCACGTCGCCCTCGTCCGTGGCAACATCGCCTCGGACGACGGCCGTGAGGTGCTCGTACGCGTGCACTCCGAGTGCCTCACCGGAGACGTCTTCGGCTCGCTTCGCTGTGACTGCGGCCCACAGCTCGATGCTGCGCTCGACATGGTCGCGCAGGAGGGCCGCGGTGTGGTCCTCTACATGCGCGGCCACGAGGGCCGGGGCATCGGTCTGATGCACAAACTGCAGGCCTACCAGCTCCAGGACGCGGGCTCCGACACGGTCGACGCCAACCTGCAGCTGGGCCTGCCCGCCGATGCGCGGGACTACGGCATCGGCGCGCAGATCCTCGTCGATCTCGGCATCAGGTCCATGCGCCTGCTGACCAACAACCCCGCCAAGCGGGTCGGCCTGGACGGCTACGGGCTGCAGATCACCGAGCGGGTTGCGATGCCGCTGCGCGCCAATGCCGAGAACCTCACCTATCTGCGCACCAAACGCGACCGCATGGGCCACGACCTGATCGGTCTCGACGAGTTCGAGCGCGGGGACGCATTGTGAGCGGGGTCGGACGCCCCGACCTGCAGCTCGGAATGGCGAAGGACCTCACGCTGGCCATCGTGGCCGGCCAGTGGCACACCCAGATCAGCGAGGCGCTGATCGCCGGCGCCAAGCGTGTCGCCAAGCAGGCACAGATCGACGAGCCGACCCTCGTCCGGGTTGCCGGCGCGATCGAACTGCCCGTTGTCGCACAGGAACTCGCGAAGTCGCACGACGCGGTCGTCGCGCTCGGTGTTGTGGTCCGCGGCGGCACGCCGCACTTCGAGTATGTGTGCGACGCGGTGACCGCGGGCTTGACCCGGGTCTCTCTCGACGAGTCGACGCCCGTCGGCAACGGAGTGCTCACCACCGACAACGAGCAGCAGGCACTCGACCGGGCGGGGTTGCCCGACTCGGTCGAGGACAAGGGCGGTGAGGCGTGTGCCGCGGCGATCGATGCCGCCGTCACGCTGGCCGAGCTTCGACGCAAGAGGGCGGGGTCGGCGTCTCGATGAGCGATCACCGCGACGAGTGGGACTTCGAGGTCCGATCGAGGAAGTCGGCGCGATACGCGATGGCCGCCGCCGGTGTCCTGGTGGTTGTGCACATCGCCCTTGCGGTGCTGCTGCGGACGTCCGCCACGGGCGTCTACTTCCGCGTTATCGACCAGTTCGCGATGGCCGCGATCGGGCTCCTGCTGGCGGGCGGGGTCCTGATGTTGACCCGTCCGCGGCTGCGAGTGGGCCCGCGGGGCATCGGCGTGCGCAATGTCCTCGGTGAGCGTGTTGTGGACTGGGATCTGGACCGTGGTCTGTCCTTCCCCGAGGGTGCCCCGTGGGCGCGCATCGAGTTGCCGGACGACGAGTACGTGCCGGTGATGGCGATCCAACTCAATGACGGCGACCACGCCGTCCATGCGGTCCGTAGGTTCCGTGAACTCGAGGCGAAGTACACCGGCTCCCGAACCGAATGAGTCTCGCGCGCCGAATGAGTACCGTCGGCATCGCCGACTAGCCTTGAATCGTGCCTGATCCTTCGACGTATCGTCCCGCGCCCGGAACCATCCCGGTGGAACCGGGGGTCTACAAGTTCCGCGATCCACACGGGCGGGTCATCTACGTCGGCAAGGCGAAGAGCCTTCGGTCGCGGCTCGGTTCGTACTTCGCCGACGTCTCCTCGCTGCATCCACGGACCCGACAGATGGTCACCACTGCCGGCAGTGTCGAGTGGACCGTCGTCAGCACCGAAGTCGAGGCGCTCCAACTCGAGTACAACTGGATCAAGGAGTTCGATCCGCGGTTCAACGTCCGCTATCGGGACGACAAGACGTACCCGGTGCTCGCGGTGACGTTGAACGAGGAGTTCCCCCGACTGTTCGTCTATCGCGGGCCTCGCCGCAAGGGTGTTCGGTACTTCGGCCCCTACTCGCATGCGTGGGCCATCCGGGAGACGCTCGACCTGCTGCTGCGGGTCTTTCCGGCCCGCACTTGCGCTGCAGGAGTATTCAAGCGACACAATCAGATCGGGCGGCCGTGCCTGCTCGGATACATCGACAAGTGCTCGGCCCCGTGCGTGGGTCGGGTGACGGCAGACGAACACCGGCAGATCGTCGCCGACTTCTGTGACTTCCTCGCCGGGCGGACCGACCGATTCGTACGCCAACTCGAGGCGCGGATGCAGGAGGCGGCCGAGGAACTCGACTTCGAGACCGCAGCGCGCCTGCGCGATGATGTCGGCGCGCTGAAGAAGGCGCTCGAGAAGCAGGCCGTCGTCCTCGGTGACGGCACCGACGCCGACCTGGTCGCGTTCGCGTCCGACGAGCTCGAGGTCGCCGTGCAGGTCTTCCACGTCCGCGGCGGCCGTGTGCGCGGTCAGCGCGGCTGGGTCGTCGAGAAGGCCGGCGACGTCATCGAACGCGATGCCGTACTCGAGGACGGCGCCGACTCCAGCGACACCGGACCGGACACCGAACTGGCGATCCTGGTCGAACAGTTCCTCACCCAGTTCTACGGTGAACAGGCTGCCCTCGATGCCGTGGCAGGCCAGTCCGAACCGGCCAACACCGTCCCCCGCGAGGTCCTGGTGCCTGTGTTGCCTCGCAACACGGTCGAGATCCAGAACTGGCTCTCGACGCTGCGCGGATCCGCGGTGAAGCTGCGGGTGCCACAGCGCGGCGACAAGAAGGCGCTCGCCGAGACGGTCGAGCGGAACGCGAAAGAAGCACTGGCGCAACACAAACTCAAGCGAGCCGGCGACTTCACGTCACGATCGGCAGCGCTGCAGGGCATCCAGGAAGCGCTCGACCTCGACTCTGCGCCGCTGCGAATCGAATGCGTCGACATCAGTCACGTGCAGGGCACCGACGTCGTGGCCTCGCTCGTCGTGTTCGAGGACGGACTTCCGCGCAAGTCCGACTACAGGCACTACGCGATCAAGGAGGCGGCCGGCGACGGGCACAGTGACGACGTCGCAAGCATCGCCGAGGTGACCCGCCGCCGGTTCCTGCGGCACAACCGTGATGCTGCGGCCGGGGGCGCCCTGGAGGGCGACGGCGGCGATCTGTCGCCCGAGTCGGCGCTCGACCCGCAGACCGGTCGGCCGCGCAGATTCGCCTACCCGCCGAACCTCTTCGTCGTGGACGGCGGCGCCCCGCAGGTCGCGGCAGCTTCTGAAGTGCTCGATCAACTCGGCATCACCGATGTCGCGGTCATCGGCCTGGCCAAGCGCCTCGAGGAGGTGTGGGTGCCGGGCGAGGAGAACCCGGTGATCCTGCCTCGGACAAGCGAGTCGCTGTACCTGCTGCAACGAGTCCGCGACGAGGCACACCGGTTCGCGATCACGTTCCACCGCAGCAAGCGGTCGCGCCGTATGACGGCGTCCGCGTTGGATTCGGTGCGTGGTCTCGGGGAGGCGCGGCGTACGGCGCTGGTCAAGCACTTCGGGTCGGTAGCCCGGTTGCGCAATGCGACCGTCGAGGAGATCACCGCGGTGCCCGGTGTCGGTGTCGCGACCGCCCGCGCAGTGCTGAGTGCCCTCGGCGCCGCAGGCGTGGAAGATAACGCTGGGTCGGATGTCGCTGCGCGAGAGCCGACAGTAGGGGATGATGTGACGGGCACCGTCGCAACAGAACGAACAGGACAGAGTCGCGAGTGAACGACCAACTGAAGCGGGACGAGGGCGGCATGGAGGTCGCGCTCGTCACGGGGTTGTCGGGAGCCGGGCGCAGTACGGCCGCGAAGGTCCTCGAGGATCTCGGCTGGTACGTCGTCGACAATCTGCCACCCGAACTGATCACGCGCATGGTCGACCTCGGCGTCGAATCCGATCCACCGATCCGTCGGCTCGCCGTCGTGCTCGACGTCCGCAGCCGCCCGTTCTCGGGCGATCTCGGTCGAGTCGTCGCTGAGCTCGAGGAGATGCCCGTTCAGATGCGGGTGCTGTTTCTCGAGGCGAACGATTCGGTTCTGATCCGTCGGTTCGAGCACGTACGGCGTAGCCACCCGCTGCAGAGTGACACCAAAGAAGGCACCTTGTCCGACGGGATCGCCGCCGAGCGCGTGAAGCTGGCCCAAGTGCGAGCTGCCGCCGACCTCGTTGTCGACACATCGTCCCTCGCGGTTCGCGAGTTGCGTGAGAAGATCGAGACCGCGTTCGGCGGCGAGGCCAGCGGCGAGATCCAAGTCACGGTGCAGTCTTTCGGGTTCAAGCACGGGCTTCCGATGGACGCCGACGTGGTGTGCGACGTCCGGTTCCTGCCGAATCCGTACTGGGTCCCGGAATTGCGCGTGCACACCGGCCTCGAGGAGACGGTACGGGACTACGTGCTGTCACGGGACGGGGCCGAGGAGTACCTCGGCACTTACCTGCGCCTGCTGGAGTTGACGACGGCGGGATACCGCCGGGAGGGAAAGCGCTATATGACGATCGCGGTCGGGTGTACCGGCGGCAAGCATCGGAGCGTCGCCATGTCGGAGGAGCTCGCGGCACGACTGCGGATGCAAGATGGCCTCGCCGTCCGTGTCGTCCACCGCGATGTGGGGCGCGAATGAGCGACGAGCGACGCAGCGGTGACGGTTGTGTGCCGAGAATCGTCGCGTTCGGTGGTGGCCACGGCCTGTACGCGACGCTCAGCGCGGTGCGGCGCCTGAGTTCGGACGTCACCGCCGTGGTGACCGTCGCGGACGACGGTGGCTCCTCGGGTCGACTGCGCAACGAACTCGGGGTCATCCCACCCGGTGACCTGCGGATGGCGCTGGCCGCACTGGCTGGGCGTGAACCGCATGTCCAGTCGTGGACCGACGCTGTCCAGCATCGCTTCGGCGGTACCGGCGCGCTCGCCGGCCACTCCGTCGGCAACCTGATCCTCGCCGGCCTCACCGAGGTGCTCGGTGACCCCGTCGCTGCCCTCGACACGGTCGCGCGGCTGCTCGAGATCGAGGGCCGGGTCCTGCCCATGTCGCCGGTCGCGCTCCAAATCGAGGCTGACGTCGTCGGGCTCGAGTCCGATCCCCGGGTCAGTCGTTGCATCCGCGGCCAGGTCGCGGTCGCCACGACGCCCGGCAAGGTTCGGCGGGTGCGACTGCTCCCAGCCAACCCACCGGCCTGCCCCGACGCGGTCGACGCGGTCGAGACGGCCGACGTCGTCGTGCTCGGGCCCGGGTCTTGGTTCACGAGCGTGATTCCACACGTCCTGGTCCCTGAGCTGCTCGATGCGATGATGCGCTCGCCGGCACGGAAGGTGCTGATTCTCAACCTTGCGCCGGAGACGGGGGAGACCGCCGGGTTCTCCGCCGAGCGCCATCTGCACGTGCTGTGCCAGCACGCGCCGGATTTCCGGGTGGATCACATAGTGGTCGATTCGGCATCGGTGCCGGTGGGCCCTGAACGCGACCACGTCTGCCGCGCAGCGAAACAACTCGGCGCGCAGGTCGTCTATGCGGACGTCGCCGAGGACGGCAGTCACAAGCATCACGCGGGAAAACTCGCTGCCGTCCTCGAGCGTCTCGCCGTGCGGGAGCGGGTCGAAGCCAGGCTGGTCGAGGCACACGGTGGGATTGACGACGGCGGGATTGACAACGGCGGGAATGACAACACTGCGGAACGGACGGTCGGGGGAAGGGAGAGCGCCTCGTGGCAATGACAGCCGAGGTCAAGGACGAGCTGAGCAGAATCGCGGTGACGCAGGTCAGCTGCCGGAGGGCGGAGGTGTCCTCGCTGCTCCGGTTCGCGGGCGGCCTGCACATCGTGGGCGGTCGTGTGGTCGTCGAGGCCGAAGTGGATCTGGGATCGATCGCGCGCCGGTTGCGCGCCGAGATCCTCGACCTCTACGGCTATCACTCCGACGTGCACGTCCTCAGTGCCAGCGGTCTGCGAAGGGGCTCGCGCTACGTCGTGCGGGTCGCGAAGGACGGTGAGGCGCTGGCCCGCCGGACCGGGCTGCTGGACATGCGCGGGCGACCCGTCCGCGGTCTCCCCGCGCATGTCGTCGGCGGCAGTGTCGGCGACGCCGAGGCGGCCTGGAGGGGCGCGTTCCTAGCTCATGGATCCCTGACCGAACCCGGTCGTTCCTCGGCGCTCGAGATCAGCTGCCCCGGCACCGAGGCGGCACTCGCGCTCGTGGGAGCGGCGCGGCGGCTCGGTATCACCGCCAAGGCCCGCGAGGTCCGCGGCACCGACCGCGTGGTCGTGCGCGACGGTGAAGCGATCGGTGCCCTGCTCACCCGGATGGGCGCGCAGGACACCCGTCTGACGTGGGAGGAGCGCCGGATGCGGCGCGAAGTGCGGGCGACGGCGAACCGGCTCGCGAACTTCGACGATGCCAACCTGCGGCGTTCGGCACGCGCAGCTGTCGCGGCCGCGGCACGGGTGGAGCGTGCTCTCGAGATCCTCGGCGAAGACGTCCCGGACCACCTCGCGGCGGCAGGCACGCTGCGTGTCAAGCATCGGCAGGCGTCGCTCGAGGAACTGGGTCAGCTTGCCGACCCTCCGATGACCAAGGACGCGGTCGCGGGACGGATCCGCCGACTGCTGTCGACGGCCGATCGCAAAGCCAAAGAGCTCGGAATCCCCGACACCGAATCGGCGGTCACCCCGGAGTTGCTCGACGAGGCGTGAGCGCTCCGAACGGGACCCTCACTCGATCGAGAACAGCCGCGCCGCGTTGTCGTGGCACACCGCCCGCAACCACGCCTCGCCGAGGTCGAATCGGGTAAGCCCGTTCAGCGCTTCCAGATACGGATACGGAATGTTGGGGAAATCGCTGCCGAACATGATGCGATCCTGCAGGTCTTCGAGTCGTTGCACCTGATCACGTGGAAAGGGCGATAGCTCTTCGGAGTAATCGGTGAACACCATGGTCGTATCGAGGTAGACGTTGGGATACTTTGCAGCCAGCTCCAGAAAGTCTCGATACTCCGGGAGGCCCATGTGGGCGATGATGAGAGGCAATCCGGGATATCTCCCCAGCAACTCTGAGATCGGCTCAGGGCCGGTGTAGTTGCCGGGCGCAGGACCGGAGCCGCAGTGGATGACGACGGGGACGCCGGACTCCTCCAGCAGTCCCCATACCGGGTCGAGGAGCGGGTCGTTGGGCGAATAGTCGCCCACTTGGATATGCGACTTGAAGACCCGAGTACCCGACTCGATCGCGTCCGCTACATACGTCGCCGCGGACTCCTCCGGGTAGAACGTCGATGTCCGCAGGCAGTCGGGTGTGTGTGCCGCGAACTCAGCCGACCATTGGTTCAGCCACGCAGCCATGTCCGGCTTGTGTGGATAAATCATCGAAGTGAAACGTCGAACACCGAACCTCCGGAGCTGCTCGACGCGGACATCCTCATCGTGCCGGTAGTGAATCGGCCAATGACGGCCGGTCAGCGGCCCGGCCGAGTCGAAGTAGCGCCACACCTTCTCCATCACGTTCGCGGGCATGAAATGGGTGTGCACGTCAATGATTCCGGGCAGCCCGAGACGGCGCCAGAACTCCTGCACGTGTAGATCTTCGGACACCGCTTCTCCTTCGACATTTACTGCGCCTCGCCTCTTTCGACGACGGGGCGGCTCAGAACAACGTACGCGCACCCTCGCGTCCGGTATCGGGCGGTTCGACCGGAGTCGACGCGTGAGGGGTCGAAGCCTGTCGCCGAGTGATGTTCTGGCGCAAGCTCTCGACCCGCTACCCGGACAACAGGACGTGACGCCGCTACCGCCTTGATCGTGATGGACCCCATTTCACAAGCGTTTTGCAGAAATGCCGAAAACTGGGGTACCCGCGAGGGAAGATGGCAAGAGAAGGCGGGTTACGGGCGCTCTAGCGGTCGAGTAACTGCGGCGGGCCCCCGACGGTTCCATCTCACTGCGGGACGCGATTCCGGGAGGCCTATGACTTAGCTGCGACACGGGGGCATCACTGCGCACCCACATATTCATGTAGCCGTTCGGTTTCCAGCGAATATGGTCCACGCACAAGATGTTCGGTGGGCTCAGGTGAGGTCCGTGTTCGCACTACGACATGGTGGGAATTCGATGAAACTCTTCAGAAGTTTGACGTTGTCCGTATTGGTCGCCTGTGCGGTGGTCGTCGGTGCTGCAACGGCGCACGCCGAGCCCACACCCCAGGGAGCCGATCCCGCGCCCCAGGGAATCGACTGGTCTCAGCCTTTGCTGACCCCGACCCCCGACGGCAACAGCCAGGCGGCCGAGCAGCTCTTCCCGGGTAACGACGCCAAACAGGACGCCTTCGACAACATGACCACCGAGATCAACATCGGCTGGAACAACGGGGGCTTGCCCGCCGTACTGATCGGTTCAAACGTCGGCATGATTGTCGGGTGCCTGTCGATCTTCCCGAACATCTTCGCGGGCTGCATACTCGGCACCGCCATCGGCACAATTGCGGGTGTTGTCATCGGTATCGATGAGGGAAATCCCAATGCCCGGCCGGCAGTTGAGGAGTTCTTCGCCACACCCTGAGCGAGAGCGAGCTGCTGCCCCGGTCCCACTCGGGCCGGGGCAGCAGCGCGTCTGTGGTCACAACACGCCCGCCGGGCAGTATTGCCGGGACGGCTGCATACGCACACCCCGCCGACAACACTCCGCCATCGGCGGGAACGGTCCCGTCAATCGCTTGATCAACGTCCGTGGGCAGTACACCCACATCGCGAAACGGTATCGCTGGAGCTGTCGGAAACCACTCCCGGACTCGGTGGCCGGGTCAGCTGCGCAGGGGTTAGGGCAGGAGCACTAGGGTGGGAGCCACATCGACCGAGGAGTCCCGCGTTTCGGTTCGATCGCCGTGGGCATCAACGTGCTCGCGGGATTCAGCGCGGGCGAAAACTGGCACACCAGAAATAGATGGGCAAAGGAGTTAATTGTGACGGTCCGGGTAGGCGTCAACGGCTTCGGTCGTATTGGACGAAACTTCTTCAGGGCGGTTGATGCGCAGAAGGCGCTCGGCACCACCGACATCGAGATCGTGGCAGTCAACGATCTCACGGACAACGCGAGTCTGGCTCACCTGCTCAAGTACGACTCGATCCTGGGTCGTCTGCCGCACGACGTCTCGCTCGACGGCGACGACACCATCGTTGTCGGCGAGACCAGGATCAAGTCCCTGGAGGTCAAGGAAGGCCCGGCGGCGCTGCCGTGGGGAGACCTGGGTGTCGACGTTGTCGTCGAGTCCACGGGAATCTTCACTAACGCGGCGAAGGCCAAAGGCCACCTCGACGCGGGTGCCAAGAAGGTCATCATCTCGGCGCCGGCCACCGACGAGGACATCACGATCGTGATGGGCGTCAACGACGACAAGTACGACGGCAGCCAGAACATCATCTCCAACGCGTCGTGCACCACCAACTGCCTTGGCCCCATCGCCAAGGTTCTCGATGACGAGTTCGGCATCGAGAAGGGCCTGATGACCACGGTTCACGCATACACGCAGGATCAGAACCTGCAGGATGGTCCGCACAAGGACCTCCGTCGGGCTCGCGCCGCCGCCCTGAACGTGGTCCCCACCGGCACCGGCGCCGCCAAGGCCATCGGCCTGGTCCTCCCGCAGCTGCTGGGCAAGCTGGACGGCTATGCGCTGCGAGTTCCGATCCCCACCGGCTCGGTCACCGACCTGACCGCAGACCTGCGCAAGTCCGCTTCCGTGGCCGACATCAACGCCGCGATGAAGGCTGCCGCAGAGGGCCCGCTCAAGGGCATCCTCAAGTACACCGAGGCGCCCATCGTGTCGGCGGACATTGTGACCGACCCGCACTCGTCGATCTTCGACGCCGGGCTGACCAAGGTCATCGAGGACCAGGCCAAGATCGTGTCCTGGTACGACAACGAGTGGGGCTACTCCAACCGTCTCGTCGACCTCATCGGCCTCGTCGCCAAGTCCCTCTGAGGGGAGTGGAACCCGTGACTGCGCCCGCAGGCTCCCCTCCTGTCCGGACGTTGAAGGACCTACTGGACGAGGGCGTCGAGGGCCGCACCGTGCTGGTGCGCTCGGACCTCAATGTCCCGCTGGATGGCGGCGAGATCACCGACCCCGGTCGCATCGTCGCCTCGGCACCGACCATCTCGGCGCTCGCCGAGGCCGGCGCCAAGGTCATCGTCATGGCACACCTCGGCCGCCCCAAAGGCGAGCCCGATCCGGCGCTGTCGCTGGCCCCGGTCGCGGTGAAGCTCGGCGAGGTGCTCGGCCGCAACGTTCAACTTGCCGGCGACGTCGTCGGGCAGGATGCGCTGGCGCGATCCGAGGGCCTGACGGACGGTGATGTGCTCCTGCTGGAGAACATCCGTTTCGATCCGCGTGAGACCAGCAAGGACGATGCCGAGCGGGAAGCTCTCGCGAGAGCACTCGTCGACCTCGTGGACGGCGACGGGGCGTTCGTCTCGGACGGCTTCGGAGTTGTACACCGCAAGCAGGCGTCGGTCTACGACGTCGCGAAGCTGCTCCCGTGCTACGCCGGCACGCTGGTCGCGGCCGAGGTCGACGTGCTGGCGAGGCTGACGGACAACTCTGGGCGCCCCTACGCGGTGGTGTTGGGTGGTTCGAAAGTGTCCGACAAGCTTGCCGTGATCGAGGCGTTGGCCCCCAAGGTCGACACCCTGGTCATCGGTGGCGGCATGTGCTTCACCTTCCTTGCAGCGCAGGGGGTGTCGGTCGGCTCCTCGCTCCTGCAGGAAGAGATGATCGACACCTGCAAGGGCCTGCTCGAGCGGTACGCGGACGTCATTCACATCCCGCGGGACGTGGTGGTCGCCGACTCGTTCTCGGCCGAGGCCGAGTCGAAAACGGTTTCAGTGCTCGACATTCCTGACGGCTGGATGGGCCTGGACATCGGTCCGCGATCGGTGAAGCGCTTTGCCGCGATCCTGTCCAGTGCCAAGACCGTGTTCTGGAACGGCCCTATGGGCGTGTTCGAGTTCGAGAAGTTCTCGGCGGGAACCAAGGGTGTCGCCGAAGCGATCATCGAGGCCACCGGCAAGGGCGCGTTCAGCGTCGTCGGTGGTGGCGACTCGGCGGCGGCGGTCCGTCTGCTGGGCTTGCCCGAGGACGGCTTCTCGCACATCTCGACCGGTGGAGGCGCGTCCCTCGAGTACCTCGAGGGCAAGACCCTGCCCGGCATCAGTGCTCTCGAGACTCGGGCGGCACTCGAAGATCCCGCGCAGGAGGACTGAGGCATGGCACGGAAGCCATTGATCGCCGGCAACTGGAAGATGAACCTCAACCACCTCGAGGCCATCGCTCTGGTGCAGAAGATCGCGTTCTCGCTGCCCGCGAAGTACTTCGGGCAGGTCGATGTGACGGTGATTCCGCCGTTCACAGACCTGCGCAGTGTGCAGACCCTGGTCGAGGGCGACAAACTGCTCCTCACCTATGGTGCGCAGGACGTCTCGCCCCACGACTCCGGCGCCTACACCGGTGAGGTCAGCGGTTCGATGTTGGCCAAGCTGGGCTGTACGTTCGTGGTGGTCGGCCACTCCGAGCGGCGCACGTTGCACAGCGAGACCGACGAGACGGTGCTCGCCAAGACGAAGGCGGCGCTGAAGAACGGGCTCACACCGATAGTGTGCATCGGTGAAGGTCTGGGCATCCGCGAGGCGGGTGAGCACGTCGCGTACAACATCGCGCAGCTCCGTGGCTCCCTTGCGGGGCTGTCGGCCGACGACATCTCCAACATTGTCGTCGCCTACGAGCCCGTGTGGGCCATCGGCACCGGCAAGGTGGCCTCTGCAGCCGACGCGCAGGAGGTATGCAAGGCGGTGCGCGAGGAGTTGGCTCGGCTCGCTTCTCCGGAGATTGCTGCCACTGTCCGGGTGCTGTACGGCGGTTCGGTGAACGCCAAGAACGTCGGGGAGATCGTCGGTCAGGGCGACGTGGACGGTGCCCTTGTGGGCGGCGCATCGCTCAAGGCGGACGAGTTCGCGACCCTGTCGGCGATCGCTGCCGGCGGGCCGCTGCCGTGACAACGGCCAATGTTGCTGCCGTGACAACGGCCAATGTTGCTGCCGTGACAACGGCGAATGTTGCTGCCGCAAGAACGGCCGATGTTGCTACCGCGACGGAAGGCAACGTCGAGTGAACGAACGCGGGGCACCGTGACCGAGAAGGGCCGGGTGCCCCGCGTTCCGCTTTCTGTACCGTCGAGGCCGGCGCTGACCACGGGACGATTTGCCGGAACAGCCCGGCTGATGCAGGTTTCTCGGTGTCAACAGGTAAGCTGGTCGGGCTAGTGGCCGAATCCGTCGTGCGTGAAGGGCAGCGAATACCGAAATGGCACTGTTCCTGGACATCCTGCTGGTGATCACCAGTCTGCTGCTGATTCTGCTGATCCTGCTGCACCGCGGCAAGGGAGGCGGTCTGTCCAGCCTCTTCGGTGGCGGCGTCCAGTCCAGTCTGGCGGGGTCCAGCGTCGTCGAGAAGAATCTGGACCGGGTCACGATCTTCACGGCTGCGATCTGGGTGATCGCCATCCTCGGCATCGGGCTCGAGATCAAGTTCGGCTGACGAGGGCGGGCCACGGCGTAGGCGATTAACGCTGCTGGTCCGGCAGCCTCCAGAGCACCCGGCGCACGTCCGTGACGTGCGTCCGACCGCGCGTCGTTCGATAATTGGGTGATGACCGGGATCCCTGTGTCGTCGTCGCCTGGCGCCCTGTCGTCTGCTGAGATGCGGGCCGCTGCCGAACCTCTCCGGGAGGACATCCGTCTGCTCGGTGGAATCCTCGGCGAGATCGTCCGCGAACAGTCAGGTGACGACATCTTCGCGCTGGTGGAGCGAGCGCGGGTCGAGTCGTTCCGGGTCCGCAGGTCCGAGATCGACCGGGCACAGTTGGCGGAGATGTTCGCGCAGGTCGACACCGTGGATGCGATCCCGGTGATTCGCGCGTTCAGCCACTTCGCGCTGCTCGCCAACGTCGCCGAGGACATTCACCGTGAGCGTCGTCGGGCGATCCACGTGCGGGCGGGGGAACCGCCGCAGGACAGCAGCCTGGCTGCCACGTACGCGAAGCTCGACGCGGCGAGCCTGGACCCTATTGCGGCCACTCGGGCGCTCGCGGGTGCGCTCGTGGCGCCGGTCATCACCGCACACCCGACCGAGACCCGGCGGCGGACCGTGTTCGAGACGCAGCACCGGATCACGGAGCTGATGCGACAGCGCGAGTGGGTGTCGGGGGACCCGGTCGAGACGGGGGCTGTGGACCTCCAACTGCGCCGCCAGATCCTCACGCTGTGGCAGACCGCACTGATTCGCCTGCACCGCTTGCGGATCCAGGACGAGATCGAAGTGGGGCTGCGGTACTACGACGCCTCGCTGTTCGACGTTGTGCCCCAGATCAACGCCGAATTGCGCGATGCGCTGCGGTCGCGCTGGCCGGACACCGACGTGCTGTCGGCACCGATGCTGCAGCCGGGATCGTGGATCGGCGGCGACCGGGACGGGAACCCGTTCGTCACTCCCGACGTGGTCAGGCGGGCGGCCCACCGTGCCGCGGAGACCGTACTCGAACACCACCTCGGCGAACTCGAGACGCTCGAGCGGGAACTGCCGATGTCGGCGCGAGTGGTGTCGGTTACAGACGATCTCAACCGGCTCGCCGACGCGTCCGGGGACCATTCGGCGTTCCGAGCGGACGAACCCTACCGTCGCGCGGTTCGCGGATTGCGGCTCCGACTGACCGCGTCGGCCGCCCGGATCCTCGGACATCGGCCGACCCACGCTGTCGACGGTGACCTTCCGGGGTACGCCCTGCCGGCAGAGTTGTTGCGGGATCTCGAGATCATCGACGCATCGCTGCGTTCCCACGGCGACGCTACCGTCGCAGATGATCGGCTGGCCCGGCTACGAAACTCGGTGGAGGTCTTCGGATTCCATTTGTGCGGATTGGACATGCGGCAGAACTCCGAGGTCCACGAGACGGTGGTCGCGGAATTGCTCGCATGGGCTGGAGTACACCCGGACTACCACTCGTTGACGGAGGACGAGCGGGTGCGATTGCTCGCCGACGAGCTCGCCACCCGTCGTCCGCTCGCGGGCCCGCACGCCGAGTTCAGCGAGTTGACGACGAAGGAACTGGGTATTCTGCGAGCGGCGGCGGATGCCGTGGAGCGGATCGGGCCCGAGGCCGTCCCGAACTACATCATCAGTATGTGCGACTCCGTCAGCGACATGCTCGAGGTCGCGATCCTGCTCGCCGAGGTGGGCTTGTTCGACCCGGACGGCGGAGAAGGCCCCACCTGCGCTGTGGGCATCGTCCCCCTGTTCGAGACCATCGACGACCTGAGACACGGGGCAGAAACTCTTACCGCCACGTTGGAAGTGCCGATCTACCGAGCGTTGGTCGCAAACCGGGGCGAATGCCAAGAGGTGATGCTCGGGTACTCCGACTCCAACAAGGACGGTGGCTACCTCGCCGCCAACTGGGCGCTGTACCGAGCGGAACTGGATCTGGTCAGAGCGGCACGCAAGACAGGAATCAGGTTGCGGCTCTTCCACGGTCGCGGCGGCACGGTTGGACGCGGTGGTGGCCCGAGCTACGACGCGATTCTCGCGCAGCCGCCGGGTGCGGTGGAAGGGTCGCTGCGGATCACCGAGCAGGGCGAGATCATCGCAGCCAAGTACGCCGAGCCACGCCCTGCGCGCCGGAACCTCGAGGCCCTGGTCTCCGCGACCCTGGAGTCGACCCTCCTCGACGTCGAGGGCCTCGGCGACGGCGCCGCGCCTGCCTACGCGATTCTCGACGAGCTCGCTGAAATCGCCCGCGTTGCCTACGCCGACCTCGTGCACGACACGCCAGGGTTCGTCGACTACTTCAAGGCGTCCACTCCGGTCGCGGAGATAGGTGCCCTGAATATCGGCAGCCGCCCGGCTTCACGCAAACCGACCGAGTCCATCTCGGATTTGCGCGCGATTCCGTGGGTGCTGTCGTGGAGCCAGGCACGAGTGATGTTGCCCGGCTGGTACGGCACCGGCACCGCGTTCGAGGTGTGGGTCGGCGGCGACGCGGATCGTCTCGCGACATTGACTGATCTGTACGAGCGGTGGCCGTTCTTCCGGACGGTGCTGTCCAATATGGCGCAGGTGCTGTCGAAGTCCGACATGGGTTTGGCCGCAAGGTATTCCGAGCTCGTAACCGACGTAGCGTTGCGTGAGGAAGTGTTCGGCAAGATCGCCTCGGAACACGCGCGCACCATCGCGATGTACCGTGCAGTCACCGGTCACGACAACCTGCTCTGGGACAACCCAGCGCTCGATCGGTCCGTGCACAATCGCTTCCCATACCTCGAGCCGCTCAACCACCTGCAGGTCGAGCTGCTGCGCCGCTACCGCAGCGGCGAGGATTCCGTCGGTGTTCGTCGGGGAATCCAATTGACGATGAACGGACTGGCCACCGCGTTGCGGAACAGCGGCTAGGGATCCCCGCAGTCGGCGGGCCCGCGGGCCCCTGGAATCCGGAGCCGACGGCAATCGACCGGCTCCTTCTCGCCTGGGTAAACCTACTTCTGGGCTCCGTGTGATGACCGTCACTGCCCTTCTGCTACGGTCCGGTAACTCGTTCGGCGGGGGTTCGGGCTGCGCTCCGGTCGGCGGAACGCGAGCCAGAGGTGTGTATCCAGGGAGGGTCTCGAGAATGCGGCGACAGTTAGGAATCAGCCGGAAGAAACGTCTGGGGGCCATGGTCATGATGGCTTGCGCGGCCGTGACAGTGGGGACTTCGGTGTTCGTCTCGTCGGCCGGCGCGACATCGGTTGACGATTTCTACATTCCTCCATCGCAATTTGATGCGACGCCGGGAGCGGTGGTTCGAACCGAACCCATGGCGATCCTCGCGACCGTTCCCGCTTCGGACGGGGCATGGCCCGTCGCCGCCGAGAAGGTCATGTACACCTCACTGACGCAGAACGGCGACCCCGTCGCAGTCACCGGCACCTTCATCGACTCCGTCCATCCCTGGCAAGGCGACGGGGACCGGCCGACTGTCGTGATTGCTCCCGGCACCGCCGGGCAAGGGGACCAGTGCGCGATGTCCGTGGCGTTCTCCACCGGCTTGTATGCCGATCCGGCGCAGTTGTCGTTGTCCGCGAACCAGGAGTTGGTGTCGGCGACGACGTGGAGTGCTCTCGGCGCTCGCGTCTTCGTGACCGACTACATAGGGCTGGGCACGCCCGGGATACACACGTACGCGAATCGGGTCGAGCAGGCGCACGCAGTGCTCGACGCTGCCCGGGCTGCGAACGCGCTAGCCGACTCGGGCCCGTCGGCGCCGGTGGTGTTCTGGGGGTTCTCACAGGGTGGCGGTGCCGTCGCGGCGGCGGCGGAGATGCAGCCGGCCTATGCGCCGGAACTCGAGCTCTACGGCACATGGGCCGGGGCTCCGACTGCGGATCTCATGTCGGTTCTCCCCGTGATCGACGACGGTAATCTCATCGGAGGTGCTGTCGGATACGCGGTGAACGGATTCGCGGAACGTAACCCGGAGATGCGCCAGTATGTAGACGAACTGGTCACGCCTGCGGGCAAGGAACTTCTCGAGACCCTAAGCGACTCGTGCATCGCCGACGTGATGGTCAAGCACCCTTTCATGCAGTCGGGTGACCTGACCATCGACGGCCGCCCGTTGCTCGAGCACCTGGACGAGATCCCCGACGCCGTCGAACTGCTCCGACAACAGCGCATCGGCACCGTGGCCCCGTCGAGTCCGGTCCTGATCACCAGCGCGCTCAATGACGACACCGTGCCCTACGGCCAGGCGCGGCAGCTCGCCGAGGACTGGTGCGCCCAGGGTGCGACCGTCACCTTCCGTACCAACGCTCTGCCCCCGATACTTTCCGGAGCTGCCCTTCCGAATCATCTGGCTCCGGCGTACATCGACGGTTACGGTCCCGACAGCGCGATCAGTTACCTGCTCGATCGACTCAACGGGGTGCCACTGTCCGGGTGCAGCCTGGATTGACGGCATTGTCGCTTACGTGATCAAGCCTGTAGATTCCTCGTCGCGGGAGTGAGCACAGAAGCGGATACCCACGTAAGGTTCCGGTCACGCGATCTTCTGCCCACACGCGGATGACGAGATTCCGTGGGGGACTTCACACATTGCGCCGACACGGCTAGAAGCGGTTGTGATCGGCCTCAATTGAGGGGTGAGTATTGACGCATTCCCGGTTCGAAGCGATCGGCGGGTATCTACCAGAGCGGGCGGTGACCACCGACGAGTTGATCGAACGTCTGGCTGAGAAGCCGAGCTTCGACTTCGCAGCAGTGACCGGTGTTCGTGAGCGCCGTGTGCGAGCCACGTCGCCGGACAACTACGAGGACTCGTTCACGCTCGCGATGAATGCGGCTCGCGACTGCCTGTCCCGGTCCCGCTACCGCGCCGAGGACCTGGATGCGATCGTCTCGGTGTCGATCACCAGGAGCAAGGACGGGGAGAAGTTCTACTTCGAGCCGTCCTTCGCGTCGATGATCGCGAAGGAACTCGGCGCACGGCAGGTGATTCACTTCGACGTCTCGAATGCCTGCGCCGGCATGCTCACGGGGACATTCCTGCTGGACAGGATGATCCGTTCCGGGATCATCCGAAACGGCATGGTAGTCAGTGGGGAAGCGATCACCCCGATCGCCGAGACTGCGGTCAAGGAGTTGACCGGTGGCTACGATCCGCAGTTCGCGTCGTTGTCGGTCGGGGATTCCGGCAGTGCGGTGATCATCGATGTATCAGAGGACGAGCGCGACCGGATCCACTACGTCGAAATGATGACCGCGTCGGAGTACTCGGACGCGTGTATCGGGAAGCCGAGCGACCGCTCCCAGGGCATCGCCCTCTATACCGACAACCGGCGGATGCACAACGAGGACCGGTTCAAGTTGTGGACCGACAGCCAGCGCTCCTTCCTGGCGGAACGTGGCCGCACCTTTGCCGACGAAGATTTCGACTACGTCATCCACCACCAGTTCGGCGCTTCCGCGGTGGCGTTCCTCAACGGGCTGGGCGAACGTGAATTCGCTCAGCCGATGCCGCCGCCGCTCAACGTCATCGAGAAGTACGGAAACACGTCCTCGACCTCGCATTTCGTCGTCCTTCGGGACCATCTACGGCAGCGCAACATCCCACCCGGTTCGAAGGTGCTGATGGTGCCCGCCGCGTCCGGCGTGGTCACCGGGTATCTGTCGGCCACGATCTCGAGCTTGGAGGCCTGATATGGGTGTCGTCATCACCGCTACCGGTGCCAGCCACAACACGGACACGGCGAGCATCGTCGAACACTCCTCGAGGGCGGCCCGGGCTGCCCTCACGACCGCGAAGGTCGGGCCCGAAGAGGTCGGAGTGCTGATCAATACCGGGACCTATCGGGACTCGAACACGGTCGAACCGGCGATCGCTGCACTGATCCAGAAGGCGGCAGGGATCGGCCTCGACTATGGCGAGACCGATCCGCGGTCGTTCTCCTTCGACCTGATGAACGGTGCGTGCGGTGTTCTCAACGCTGTGCAGGTTGCGTCCGGGCTCCTCGAGACCGGTACGACCGCGCGTGTTCTCATCGTGTCGGGGGATACGCATCCGTCGATGACGGGCTCGGGCGCTCCGCAGGACTTCCCCTACACGTCCGCGGGTGCGGCGATGCTCCTCGAACACGTAGACGGACCGGAGGGATTCGGGCCGGTGCACGTCGATCTCCTGGACGGCGCCTCCGCGGTCGAGGGATTCGTCGACAGCAGCACGATGGGAATCACTGGGCGTTCGGCGATGACCGTGGCCCGCGACGATGGCTTCGAGGTGCGTGTCCTCGACGCGGCGGTCTCGGCCGCCTCCGCGGCACTCGGCGGAGCGGAGGTCGACCCGGCAAACACAATTCTGATCTCCTCGCGGCCGACCCCGGACTTCCAGGCTGCGTTGGCATCCAAGCTCGGCATCCGCGCTCTCGATGACGCTCCCGAGGGGCCGCTCAGCGGCGACCTGCATACCGCCGCATTGACACTGGCGTACCACCACGCCGCGGCGGCGGGCCGGATCGGGGACGCGACCAGCGTGCTATTCGTTGCGGCCGGCTCCGGTCCCAGTGCAGCGGCGGTGGTGTACCAGATCCCGGGCCGGGCGGCGTAATGACCGCCCCCGGTCTCACCTCCTGGCACGACCGACTGCCAGATACCGCTCGCCGCCGACCCGATGCGGCCGCGGTGACTTTCGCCGACGGTTCGAACACTGCCCTGCCCGACTACAAGGACCTGACCTTCGCCGAACTGGACTCCTGGTCCGATGCCTTGGCTGAGCAGTTCGCCGCTGACGGCATCTCCGACGGCACACGCACGATCGTGCTCGTCAACCCGGGCCCTGAGCTGTACGCAATCCTGTTCGGACTGTTCAAGGCTGGTGCAGTTCCCGTGGTCATCGACCCGGGGATGGGCCTACGGCCGATGTTGCGGTGTCTGGCCGCCGTCGACCCTCAGGCGTTCATCGGGATCCCTCAGGCTCACGCCGTACGGGTGCTGTTCCGGCGTGTGTTCCGAAACGTGCGAGCCACGGTCACGGTCGGGCGGCGCTGGGCGTGGGGTGGCCGCACCCTCTCCGCCACGGGTCGCACCCCAAACCGCCCCGCGCAGCCACGGAAGCCGGTGCCCGCCGCCGATGACCTGCTGATGATCGCGTTCACCACCGGCTCGACCGGACCGGCGAAGGCGGTCGAACTCACGCACGGGAACCTCGAGGCGATGCTCGCGCAAACGCAGTCGATGACCGAGGCCACCGAGGACGAGACCGCATTGGTGACCCTCCCGATGTTCGGCATGCTCTACCTACTGCTCGGCGCGCGAATTGTTCTGCCACCGTTGATTCCCAGCCAGGTTGGTGATACCGACCCGCTGCACGTGGTCAACGCGATCAACCGGTTCGATGTGGCCACACTGTTCGCCTCCCCCGCCGTGCTCGGACCGCTACTCGAGCATGCCCGCACACACAAATGGACGATGCCCTCGGTCCGAGCGGTGTTCTCCGGTGGCGCTCCGGTCCCTGACAGCGTCATCACCGGGCTGCGCGACGTGCTGCCAGACGAGTCCCAGGTCCACGCCGGCTACGGGGCGACCGAGGCTATTCCGATATCGTCGATCGAGTCCCGGGAGCTGCTCACGGGATTGAACGAGCGGGCCCGCGTCGGCGACGGGACCTGCATAGGCCGCCCGGTCGACGGTGTCGAGGTGCGCGTCATCGCCGCGGTTGATGACCCGTTGCCAAGGTGGAGCCAGGTACAACCGCTGGACGGCGGGGTGGGGGAGGTCGTGGTCCACGGCCCGAATGTCAGCACCCGCTACTTCTGGCCCGCCGTGGCGAACTTGACCGGAAAGATCAGCGACGGAGACCAGGTCTGGCATCGCACGGGTGACCTCGGATGGATCGACCCCGATGGCCGAATCTGGTTCTGTGGGCGCAAATCGCAGCGTGTCCATACCGAGTCTGGTGTCTTGTACCCGGTGCAAGTCGAGCAGATCTTCAGCGCTGTCGAAGGCGTCGCGCGCACCGCGCTCGTCGGGGTCGGTGCGCGTCCCCATCAGCGGCCCGTGCTCTGCGTCGAACTCGTCTCCGGCGCAGATCGCGATGCGACGATCGAGGCTGTACGGGCACGCGCCACCGAGAACCCGCTCACTGCCGGTATCGACGCTGTTCTTATCCATCCACGCTTCCCCGTCGACATCCGCCACAACGCCAAGATCGGCCGCGAACAGCTCGCCGTCTGGGCCACCACCGAACTCGACCGGCACCAGGAGGTCACCCGATGAAACCTGTACTGCTGAGAGCGGTTCCGATTGCCGGCTGGGTGTACCTCGCCTACGGCGCGATCCGTTCCGCCCGGGGCCGGCCCCTCGAGCATCCCGTGGCTCGGGCGGCGTGGTGGATAGATGCGTTCCTCAGCACCGTCGGGCATGCCGTCCAGGTACCAGCCGCGGTCCGTGCCGCCGGACCGCACCGGTCTCCGGTCGCCACCGCCGCCCTGACGATGGTGTTCGGCATGACCTGGCGGACCACCCAGGCACCCACGAAGGAGAACTCCGCGTGAAGATCCTCGTCACCGGAGCATCCGGGTTCCTCGGCGGCCGGCTCGCCCGGCGCCTCGCCGACGACGGCGACTGGGACGTGTCCATCCTCGTGCGGCCGACCAGCCGCCTCGTCGACCTCGGTGACCTATCAGGGATGCGGATCCTGTACGGAGACCTCACCGATTCTGCGTCCCTCGAAGCCGCCACCCTCGGCGTCGACGTCGTCGTCCACAGTGCTGCTCGCGTCGACGAGCGCGGAACCCGCGCCCAATTCGAGCGGGAGAACGTCGACGCAACCCGGGTGTTGCTCGACGCGGCGAAGGCCAACGGAGCCAGCCGCTTCGTGTTCATCTCGAGCCCAAGTGCGCTGATGAGTTACGACGGCGGCGACCAAATCAACCTTGACGAGAGTGCTCCCTATCCCACCAGGTTTCTCAACCTGTACTCGGAGACGAAGGCCGCGGCCGAGCAGCTCGTGCTGGCCGCGAACGGTGACGGATTCACTACCTGCGCGCTGCGTCCGCGAGCAATTTGGGGTCCCGGCGACCGATCGGGCCCGATCGTCCGGCTCCTCGGCCGCGCGCGGGCTGGAAAGCTACCGAATCTATCCGGCGGCCGCGATGTGTACGCCTCGCTGTGCCATATCGACAACATCGTCGACGCGACTATCAAGGCCGCCAGATCCGACAGTGCCGCTGGCGAGGCCATCGGGGGCAAGGCGTATTTCATCGCCGACGCCGAGATCACCAACATCTGGCCGTACATGGCTGAGGTCGCGAAAGAGTTCGGGTTCACCCTGCCCGACAAGAGCGTGAACCCGCGTGTGGTGTCGGCGATCGTGAAGGTCCTCGACCGTGTGTGGACGCTCCCGTACCTTGCGGCTCGCTACTCGCCGCCGTTGTCGATGTACGTGCTCGCACTGATGACGCGCTCGGCGACATTCGACACCAGTGCAGCCGAACGCGACTTCGGCTACACACCCGTCGTCGACCGCGCGACCGGAATGCGCCAGTTTCGGGAGTGGGTCGATTCGCAAGGCGGCCTCGCGGAGCTGACCCGCGACCTGGCCTGATCAGATCCAGCCTGGTTCAGGCCTTCCGCGAACCCTGTTCCACCCTTCCGCGAAGAGGATCCCGTGACCACCGACGCCACATTCCAGCGCCCGATCTCCGCAACCGAGCGGCTCTACATCACGACGCAGCCGCTCGCCCCGCCGTTCGCGATCCAGCTAGTCGTCACCGGCAGCGGCGAGATCGATCCCGCCGCTCTCGAGGTCGCCGTCGACCAGGCGTCCGCGGCGTGCCCTGGCGCGAGGCTGATCCGTGAGGGCCGGAACTGGGTCGATACCGGGCGTGCGCCACAGGTGAAGATCGTCGACCGTCCCATCGACTTCACTGACCTCGACGACGACCCCATCTTGCAGAGCAGCCTCGGTAGCGACGATCTCGCCACCACCGAGGTCGTCCTCGCTCGCGGGGCGTCGGAGACGAGCGTCGTTTTCCGCGCGTTCCACGGCGTGATGGATGCGAAGGGCGTGCAAATGTGGGCTTCGGACGTCTTCCGGGTTCTACGGGGACAGGAACCCATCGGTGCCCCGGATCCGACTGCCGACCACGACCTCGTCGACCGCGTCGGGGCCACGAATAAACCCACGACGCTGCTGCCGACCCGACGGGCACCGCTCGGCGCTCCCGGCCGGGCGCCCCGCTCGGGCAAGTTTGTATGGCGGCACCGCACAATTCCCAGCACGACGCCGGCCGTGGTTGCCCGGATCTGTGCGCATCTCGCCAACGCGGTCGGTTCCGCGGCCCGGTTCATGGTCCCGGTCGATCTTCGTCGACATGATCCTGCTACTCGTTCGACTGCAAACCTCGCCCTGCCGCTGTTCGTCGACGTCGACCCTGGTGCTACGTGGCAGCAAGTCCACGCCCAGATCCTCACCCGCCTCGCCGACCGCCGCGAACTCGCCGAGATGGACAACGGCGGCCTCGCACGTCTCCCCGGCCCGGTCGCCCGCGCCATAGTGACGGGCGCACACCGACTTGGCGCCCGCATGGATCGAAACCTGGTGTCGGCTATCGTTTCCCACGCCGGTCTGATTGACCTCGACGACTTCGCGGCGTCCGGCTTCACCGCTGCGACCGCACGCGCCCTACCCGTACACACCGGGCTCGTCCCGATGTCGTTCGTGATCGTCGAAACCGGTGCCGGCACCGAGATCACAGTGTCCTGCCGTGCGGGTGATGGCGTCAACGAGCAACTGGACACGCTCCTCGACCGGCTCATCGGTGAGCTTGCCGCGCCCGCCGCCGCGCCGCTCGACGCCGTCGAACCGGCTCTGCCAACACTCGGCCCCGTGCCCGGGGCGGACATCGTGTCCATGGGGGACACCACGGACAGCCGGTTTCGCTACCACGCCGAGAGCACCCCGGCCGCGGTGGCGGTCAGCGGCCCCGACGGCGAGTACACCTACCGCCAGCTCGACGACTGGGCCGATGCGATCGCGGCCGTTCTGATCAGCCACGACGTCGGTCCCGGTTCGATAGTCGCGATCCTGGCCGGACGCATTCCTGCCGCGATGGCGAGCCAACTCGGCATCATGCGAACCGGTGCAGCGTTCCTGTCCCTGGACCCGAAGCACCCGACCGACCGGCTCACCGCGATCCTCGAAGACTCGAAGGCCCGGATACTGCTGACCGCCGATGAGCATGCACAGCTCATCCCCACCGACACCCCGGCGATGGTCCTCGAAGACCTCCCGAGACAAGCGAATTCTCCGGTGACAGTGCCGATCAGCGGTGAAGACATCGCATACGTCACCTACACTTCCGGGTCGACCGGCAGGCCAAAGGGTGTCCTCGTCCCGCACCGCGGCATCGTCAACTTCGTCGATGCCGCCACCGAATGGTGGTGTCTGGGGCCCGACACCCGGTTCGCGCACCACCACACCCCGTCCGCCGACATGGCCTGCGCCGCGTTCTTCAGCTCTCTGCTGACCGGCGGTTCGATAACTCTTGTGCCCGAAGATATCTCGCACCTGTCGTTGCGCGCGATGCTGGTCGATTCCGGTGCCAACACCTTCCTGCTCACCCCGAGCCTGCTCGAGGTCGTCCTGCGCCTGGACATCACCCGGCCCGAGGCGCGGACGGTCATCATCGGCGGTGAACGTGTCCTGCCCGGACTCGCCACGCGAGCACGCGGCTTCTTCGGTGCCGGAACCCGCTTGCTCAACAGCTACGGGCCGGCGGAACTGGCCGTCGCCTGCACTACACACATTGTCGGCCCAGCACCCGACCCGGATGCGCTATCGGTCCCTATCGGTCGCCCCGCCGTCAACACCCCGGTCTTCCTGCTGGACGAGCTGCAGCGGCCGGTCGCTGCGGGTGAGATCGGTGAATTGTGCTTCGGTGGCCCTCAGGTGGCCCGTGGGTACCTTGGTCGCCCCGAGTTGACCGCACAACGGTTCATCACCCTGCCCGGCGGCGAACGTGTCTACCGCACCGGAGACCTCGGGCGGGTGTTGCCTAACCAGAGCCTCGACTTTGTCGGCCGAGTGGATGATCAGGTCAAGATTCGCGGCAATCGTGTCGAGCCAGGAGAGGTTCAGGCAGTGCTCGAGCAGATGCCTGGAACCGGCCAAGTCGCAGTCGCCGCCCGCCCGACGGCGGCCGGCGGCAACGCCCTGGTTGCCTACCTGGTCGCCGATGCCGACGTCGATATCGCTGCCGTACGTGAGTATCTGGGAGAGCACGTGCCTTCCTACATGATCCCCGCTGTGATCCACCCAGTCGACGATATCCCCCTCACGGCCAACGGCAAGATCGACCTTGCCCGCCTACCCGGCATCCCTGACGCAGGTCTGGACGCGCCCGCAGTGAATGGGACAACGCAGAGAGCGGACGTCGAGGGAGCCGAGGTTGACCGGATCGCCACTATCTGGGCGTCGATTCTCCAGATCGCCCCCGGCGAGGTGACACCGGACGCCGACTTCTTCGCGCTCGGTGGAGATTCGCTCGCCTCCCTGGAGATGCTCTCCCAGGTTTCGGCCACCATCGTCGGACCGGACGGCGAGGCGCGGTTCGTCGAACAGCTCGAGGGCCTGGTCAACAACATGACTCTCACTCAGGTCCACGCCGCCGCAGTCGCCGCGCGAGGAGCGGCGGCGTGATCTTCATCGGCGAAGGAGCCTTGCTCTGGCGTGCGGTCCGGGCTGCCACCGCGGGCGGATACCGCGTCGACCTCGTCTGCACCCGCTCCGACCAGACCGCACCCGACCAAGTCCCGGTGCTGAAGACCCGCGACGTCAACACCGACGCCATTCGGATCAAGTCCGCGTGCAGTGACGGGCTCGTCTGGTCGATCAACAACCCAACGATCCTCAGGGCCCCTCTCCTCGACTTCGGACTGCGGATCTACAACATCCACAACGGGCCGCTACCGGCCTATCGCGGGCGCCCCGAGATTGCGATCACGTATGCGCTCCTCAACGGTGAGACCCGCTACGGGGCAACCCTCCACGAGGTTGACCATGGCGTCGACACCGGTGCCGTCCTCGACGTCGAAGAGTTCCCGATCCGGCCAGAGGACCGGTTTCAGGAGGTGATGATGACCGGACTGCGTGCCTGCCACACCCTGTTCGAACGCAATCTCGATGCCGCAGTGAACGGGCTTCTCACTCCGGCCAAGCCGTCCACCGTCGGTGGCGGCTACTACGGACGCGAACGCCTCGAAGAGTTGGCCGGCTACCGCGGTAGCTCCCGCTACGACCGGGCGGGCCACCTCGGCGTGTTCACACCTGTGTACCCCGACCTGGCTGCCGCGCTCGCGGATCCGGCCACGGCCGAAAGCGCACATTCGTGAATCGGTGGGCCTCGACGATCTTCCGGCACCGGTGGACGGTGCTGCTGAGCACCATCGCGCTGATCCTGATCGCCGGAGCATGGGGATCGTCCGTGATGGACAAGCTGGGCGCCGGTGGCTACTCCGACCCTGGTAGTGAGTCCGTTGAGGTCGATCGACTCGTAGAGCAGCACTTCGGTCGGCAGTCACCGGATGTGGTTGCCGTGTACACAATTCCGGACGACCGAACCATCGACGAGGTCGGCGACGAAGTTCATCGGAGCCTCGAAGCAATCGATCCGGTGCTGCTGGACCGCCCGGTGGTCACCTATTGGAATACCCCGGTTGGTGCAGGGTTTCTGCGTTCCGAGGACGGCACCAAGGTACTCGCGCTGGTGTTCGCCGCTGGAGATGAGGACGCACGCCTCGCCGCGTTCGGAGACATCGCCCCGCACCTCACCGTGCCCGGTGTCGACACCGAGATCACCGGATTCGCCGCTCTCGCTGCGGAAATCAACGAGCAGTCCCAGCGCGATCTGGTAGTCGCGGAGCTACTGTCGCTGCCGGTCACCTTGGTGGTCTTGGTCATGGTCTTCGGCGGCCTCGTGGCCGCGTCCTTACCGGTGGCAGTGGGCCTGCTCTCCATTCTCGGCGCACTGGCATCGTTGCGGCTGATCTCCGAATTTACCGACGTCAACGTCTTCGCCGTCAACATCGCCTCGCTGCTCGGCCTGGGGCTGGCCATCGACTACGGACTGTTCATCGTCAGCCGGTTCCGCGAGGAACTCGCCCGTGACGGCGCCGCCGTCGAGTCGGCACTCACCCGCACTTTGGGCACGGCCGGACGTACCGTCGCGTTCTCTGCGTTGCTGCTGATGTGTGCGTTCGCTGGAACGTTGGTGTTTCCGCAGCCCGTGCTCAAATCCCTCGGGTTCGGGGCCATGTCGGCCGTTGCGGTGGCCGCAACGATGTCGCTGACAGCACTGCCTGCAGCGCTCGCCCTGGTTGGTCACCGTATCGGCAAGTGGAGTTGGCGAAAGGACACCTTCGAGCGGGGCGAGGCTCGTGCGCAACGGTTCTGGGGACGGGTCACCGGCGCGGTCCTTCGCCGTCCGGGCGCGGTTGCCTTCGGAATCGTGTCGGTATTCGTACTGGTCGCGACGCCGGTGTTCGGTGTCAAGTTCGGCGACGTCGACCACACTGCGTTCGCCCCGGACAGTTCCGCCAGGCTCGGAGCCGAAACGATCGCCACGGAACTGCCTGCCGCCAATAGCGGAGTCCTCATCCTCGGTACCGGTGTCGATGGCGCCGCGCCCACCCCCAGCGCGCTCGCGAAGTTCCGCCATGCCGTGTCGGGTATCGACGGCGTCACGACCGTTGCCGTCGTCGGTAGCAAGGACGGCGTCGTCATCATGCAGGCGCGCTTGTCTGTTCCGGATCGCTCGCAGGGCGCGGTGGCGGTTGTCGAACAGGTACGTGGGCTGGACACACCGGAAGGAATGAATGTTCAGATCGGGGGGCTGACGGCGATCACCGTCGACGGTGTCGACGCCATCATCAAGTGGCTGCCGGTGATGCTCGCTGTCATGGCGGCCGCGACGCTACTGCTGATGCTGTTGGCGTTCGGTTCGATCGTCCTGCCGATCAAAGCGGTCGCGGTGGCGTTTCTGAGTCTGGCCGCGACATTCGGGATCCTCACTCTGGTTTTCTACGACGGTCATTTTGCCGGTGTCCTGGGCGTCAGCCAGGGACCGCTGCCAGCGGGGATGGTGGTGCTGGTAATCGCCGTCGTGTTCGGGTTGTCCACCGACTACGAGGTGTTCCTCATCTCGAGGATGGTTGAGGCCAGGCAGGCCGGCGCCACCACAGAACAAGCGATCCTCGTTGGCGCTACCCGTACGGGCCGCGTCGTGACTGCCGCAGCAACGCTGCTGATTCTCGTGACAGGCGCGTTCACGCTCTCGGAACTGACGCCCATGCGGTTCATCGGAATGGGGATGATCATCGCTCTCGCACTCGATGCGACCTTGGTTCGGATGTTGCTCGTACCTGCTTTGGTGAAGCTCATGGGCGATGTCAACTGGTGGGGTCCCGCGTTCCTCCGGAAGCGGGCCACCGATGGCAGGCCGATGTCGGCTGACCGATCAGCGGACACTATCGAGGATGCAGCGCGCATGGCCGAGCTCGAGGGAGAACCTCCGGACCGTGCCGTGAGGACACGATCTTGAGACAGGCCCCGGCTTCTGGGGTCGGGTCCGGTACCGAGAACTCGTAGAAATATTGCTGGACAACCGATTACGTTTGGCACTTCGGTCTCGGCGCGCTGTAGATCGAATAGAACCGCCCAATTCCTCGCACGACCACGGAACCGATCCGCGGTTGAGGACGTCCAACTGAGCGAACGGAACTGATATCAGTGGTGGACGCGGGGGAGAGGGCGAATGGATCGGTGCGCGAGAGCTGCGACGTTTCGACTGCCGACTTCTTGCCGATCGGGGAGGCTCCGTAGCAGCAGTCGGCTGTCAGCTGGGTGCTGGCGACGGCAGATCGTGGCCGACACCGATGAGCCGCCGCAGCCACGACGACCTGATGAATCGGCCCCCGACGTCGGCGACCACGAATGACGCCGGAGAAGCGGGGGATGCAACACACCACGCATCGCGCTCCTTGGTGGTTGTGTGGGCTTTCGGTGATTCCCCGGTCTGATCCGGATTGTGGTTGTTAGCCTCGTTTCGGCAGGTGGTCGGGTCCGGCCGCCGGTTGGCTTGCTGCATGGCCTGTCCGTTTTGTTCCTCAGATGTAGGAGAGAAATGTGAATCGGCTCAGTGGTTTTCGAGGTCACCGCACGGCCGCGGGGCGCGCCGTGCGTCTGGTGTTCGGGGTGACGGCTACTTCTGCGATGGTGCTGGGCATGGCCGGGATCGGTGCGGGGGCCGCGGCAGCGGGTACCGTCACCGAAGCGATTCCGGTCGGGAACGGCCCGGATGGGGTGGCGGTGGCCCCGTCCGGGGCACGTGTCTATGTAGCCAACTTCGACGACGACTCGGTGTCGGTGGTCGAGACTGCCGGCAACACCGTGGTCGACGCCATCGACGTCGGGGACGGCCCGCAAGGGGTGGCGGCGAGCGCGCACGGTTCCCGCGTCTACGTCACCAATTCCCTGGACGACACCGTCTCAGTGATCCGAACAGGCACCAACGCTCTGGTTGACACCGTCGATGTCGGGGACAACCCGCGTGGGGTGGCGGTGAGCCCGTTCGGTTCCCGCGTCTACGTCGCCAACTTCTCCGACGATTCGGTGTCGGTGATCGACACCCGCACGAACGAGGTAGTCAAGACCATCCCGGTTGGGGACGGACCGCAGTTCGTGGCGGCAAGCCCGCAGGGTTCTCGCGTCTACGTCACCAACACCCTGGACGACACGGTGTCGGTGATCCGCACCGGTAGCAACACCCTAGTTGACACCGTGAACGTCGGAGACGCGCCGACCGGGGTGGCGGTGCACCCGGACGGGACCTACGTGTATGTGAGCAACAGCGCCGACGGCACGCTATCGGTGATCGAAATGTTCAGGAACACCGTGGTCGACGACATTGCGGTCGGGGACGCGCCGGTCGGGGTGGCGGTAGCCTCCGACGGGTCGAGCGTCTACGTGACAAACGAGGTGGGCGACTCGGTATCGGTGATCGAAACCTACAGGAACACATTGGACGACACCATCGAAGTAGGGGACGGCCCACGGGGGGTGGTGGTGACCCCGGGCGACTCCCGGGTCTACGTGGCCAACAATGTGGACGACACGGTATCGGTGATCGCCGTCGACACATGCTCCGGATCGTTCTGCATCGGCACCGGATCGCTCGGATCGCTGGCGGGCGGTAGTTCCCCAGTCAGCTTCGGTTCGACGGGCAGCATCGGCAGCTGACACCCACATCGCGGTGAGTTAGGGCGCCGCCACCGACGATCGTGTCGGCGGCGGCGTCGTTCGGCCTGCGAGCCGTGTGTCTGTTTCGGTGATTCGGGCGTCGGAGCCGGTTTTGGGTTGTTAGCCTCCTTTGGGCTGGTGGTCGGGTCTGGCCGCTGGTTGTCTCGCTGTATGGCCTGTCCGTTGTGTTCCTCTGATGTAGGAGAGAAATGTGAATCGGCTCAGTGGTTTTCGAGGTCGCCGAACGGCTGGGAGGCGCGCCGCACGTGCGATGTTCGGGGTGGTATCTGTTTCTGCGATGGCGCTGGGTGTGGCGGGAATGGGGGCGGGTGCCGCGACGGCGGACACCGTCGTCGACACTGTCCGCGTGGGGACAGCCCCGTTCGGGGTGGCGGTTAGCCCGGACGGGTCTCGCGCCTACGTCACCAACGTTGTCAGCGATTCTGTGTCGGTGATCGACACCGCCGGCAACACGGTGATCGACAGCATCGGAGTCGGGGACGCCCCGGCTGGAGTGGCGGTTAGCCCGAACGGTTCCCACGTCTACGTCACGAACCAGTTGGAGGACACGGTGTCGGTGATCGAGACCGCCGGCAACACCGTGATCGACACCATCGAGGTCGGGGACACCCCGGTTGGCGTGGCGACGACTCCGGACGGACTTGGCGTCTACGTCACCAACAACGGCGATGACACGGTGTCGGTGATCGAGACCGCCGATCGCACGGTGGTCGAAACCATTGGGGTGGGGAATGGCCCGCAGTATGTGGCGTTCACCCCAAACGGGTCTCGCGCGTTCGTCACGAACGCTCTCGAAGACTCGGTGTCGGTGATCGAAACTAGTGAGAACACTCTGATGAACACCATCAGGGTCGGCGACTACCCGCGAGGGTTGGCGGTGACTCCGGACGGGCTCCGCGTCTACGTCGCCAACGGTGGTAGCGACACGGTGTCGGTGATCGATACCGCCACGGACACCGTGGCCCAGACGATTCCGGCCGAAGATTTCCCGTGGGGGTTGGCGCTGACCCCGGACGGCTCCCGCGCCTACGTCACCAACCTCTACGACGCTTCGGTGTCGGTGATCGACACCGCCACGAACTCAGTGGTCGAGAGGATTCGAGTTGGGAACTACCCGTACGGAGTGGCGGTGAGCCCTGACGGATCCCCGGTCTACGTCGTCAACCATGAGGCCTCGACGGTGTCGGTGATCGCCGACGGGACCTGCTTCGGATCGTTCTGCACCTCCTGATCGCTGACTGGCAGTAGTCCGCTGGCCTGAGGCTGGCCGACGGGCAGCGCCCGAAGCCGACAACCAAATCGAAGGAAGAAGGACGCCGCCGCCGACGCCAGTGTCGGTGGCGGCGTCTTCGTGCGGCCTGGTGGGTGTGGGACCTGTTCGGTGATTCGCGGGCCTGATCCGGTTTGTGGTTGTTAGCCTCCTTTCGACTGGTGGCCGTCTCCGGCCTCCGGTTGTCTCACCGCATGGCCTGTCCGTTTTGTTCCTCTGATGTAGGAGAAAAATGTGAATCGGCTCAGTGGTTTTCGAGGTCATCGCACGGTCGGGAAGCGCGCTGCCCGTCTGATGTTCGGCGTGGCAACTGCCTCCGCGCTAGTGCTGGGGACGGCGGGGACGGGGGCGGGGGCCGCGGCCGCGGACACCGTCATCGACACCATTCCGGTGGGGGATGGCCCGCTCGGGGTGGCGCTCACCCCGGACGGGTCCCGCGCCTACGTCACCAACGCCGCTGCCGATTCGGTGTCGGTGATCAACACGGTCACGAACACGGTGGTCGACACCGTGCCGGTCGGGGACTTCCCGCGCGGGGTGGCGGTGACGCCGGGCGGTTCCCACGTGTACGTCGCCAACTACGGTGATGACACGGTGTCGGTGATCGAGACCGCGGGCAACACGATGGTCGAAACCGTCGATATCGGGAACGGCCCTGCGGGGGTGGTGGTGTCCCCGGGTGGGTCCCACGTGTATGTCGCCAACCACCTCGACGATTCGGTGTCGGTGATCGAGACCGCCGGCAACACGGTGGTCGACACCGTCGACGTCGGGGACAGCCCGTTCGGAGTGGCGGTGAGCCCGAACGGGGCCAGCGTCTATGTAGCCAACCACTTCGACGCTTCGGTGTCGGTGATCGAGACCGCCGGCAACACCGTGGTCGACACCGTTTCGACGGGAAACGGCCCTTACGGGGTGGCTGTGAGCCCGGACGGGGCCAGCCTCTATGTAGCCAACTTCAGCGCCGATTCGGTGTCGGTGATCGAGACCGCCGGCAACACGGTGGTCGAAACCGTCGCGGTCGGGGACGGCCCGGTGGGAGTGGGGGTGAACCCGCTCGGGTCCCACGTCTACGCCACCAACAGCAGTGGGGACTCGGTGTCGGTGATTGAGACCGCCGACAACACGGTGGTCGAAACCGTTCCGACGGAGGATAACCCGTTCGGAGTAGCAGTGTCCCCGGACGGGTCCCGCGTCTACGTCGCCAACCTTGCCGACGACTCGGTGTCGGTGATCGCCGTCGAGAAGTGCTTCGGCTCGCTCTGCATCGACTCTGGATTGCTGGTGGGCGGTGGCTCGACGGGTAGCGGAGGCGCCGGTTCGTTGGTGGTCGGGGGTTCGTTTGCGGGTGCCGGTTCGGCGGGCAGCGCTGGCAGCTGACACCCCGCTACGGTGAGTTTGGGGCGCCGCCACCGACGATCGAGTTGGTGGCAGCGCGCTGCGTTCTGGTGGGTGTGTGGCCTCTTCGGTGCTTCGGGGGCCTGATGCGGATTGTGGTTGTTAGCCTCCTGTTGACGGGTGGTCGTCTCCGGTCGCCGGTTGTCTCACTACATGGCCTGTCCGTTTTGTTCCTCTTGTGTAGGAGAGAAATGTGAATCGGCTCAGTGGTTTTCGAGGTCTTCGCGCGGCCGGGGGCCGCTCCGTGCGTCTGATGTTCGGGGTGACATCTGCTTGCGCAATGGTGCTGGGAATGGCCGGGATCGGTGCGGGGCCCGCGGCAGCGGACAGCGTCATCGACACCATTCCAGTAGGGGACTTCCCGAACGAGGTGGCGGTCAACCCATTTGGGTTCCGTGCCTACGTCGCCAACACTGACGACGACACCGTGTCGGTGATAGACACCTCCACGAACGCGGTGGTCGCCACGGTCACGGTCGGGAACGAGCCCCGCGGGGTGGCGGTGTCTTCGGACGGGGCTCGCGTCTATGTCACCAACCGCGACGACGACACGGTGTCGGTGATAGACACCTCCACGAACGCGGTGGTCGCCACCGTCACGGTCGAGAACGAGCCCCGCGGGGTGGCGGTGTCTCCGGACGGGGCTCGCGTCTATGTCACCAACCACGACGACGACACGGTGTCGGTGATCGACACCTCCACGAACACGGTGGTCGCCACCGTCGATGTCGGGAACGGCCCCCGGGGGGTGGTGGTGTCCCCGGACGGGTCCCGCGTCTATGTCGCGAACAGGATTGACGATTCGGTGTCGGTGATCGACACCGGCACCAACTTGGTAGACGCCACTGTCCCCGTTGGAGATCGCCCGATCGGGGTAGCTGTCACCCCGGACGGATCCGGGGTCTACGTCACCAACAACGCCGAGAGTACGGTGTCGGTGATCGACACCTCCACGAACACGGTGGTTGACACCGTCAATGTCGGGTACAGCCCGGTGGGGGTGGCGATGAACCCGTTCGGGTCTCGCGTCTACGTCACCAATGGCGACGACGACACCCTGTCGGTGATCGAGACCCGTGGTAACACCGTGGTCGAGACCATCCCAGTCGGCGCTGCCCCTACAGGGGTGACGGTCAACCTGCTCGGGTCCCGCGTCTATGTCACCAACGGTGGCGACGACACAGTGACGGTGATCGCCATCGAGAGGTGCTTCGGGTCACTATGCTTCGACTTCGGCTCGCTGGTCGGCGGGGGTTCGCTGGTGGGCGGTGGTTCGACAGGTAGCGGAGGCACCGCTTCGTTGGTGGGCGGGGGTTCCCTGGCGGGTGCCGGCTCGGCAGGCAGCGCCGGCAGCTGATAGCCGTGGTGCGACGAGTTGCGGGTGCCGCCACCGGTGATCGTGTCGGTGGCAGCGCCTCGCGCCTTCGGTGTGTAAGGCCTCTCGGTGCGTCGTGGGCTTGATACGGTTCCTGGCTGTTAGCCTCCTGTCGGCTGGCCGTCGCCTCCGGCCCGCCGGTTGTCTCACTGCATGGCCTGTCCGTTTTGTTCCTCTCGAGTAGGAGAGAAATGTGAATCGGCTGAGTGGTTTTCGAGGTCGCGGCACAGTCGGGGGGCGCGCCACCCGACTGATACTCGGGGTGACGGCTGCCTCTGCGATGGTGCTGGGAATGGTCGGAATCGGTGCGGGGGCCGCGGCGGCCGGGACCGTGATCGACACCATCCCGGTGGGGGATGTCCCGCTCGGGGTGGCGGTCAGCCCGGACGGGTCCCGCGTCTACGTGTCCAACGTCATCGGCGATTCGGTGTCGGTGATCGACACCCTCACGAATAGCGTGGTCGACACCGTTGCGGTCGGGGACGGTCCGTTCGGAGTCGCGGTGTCCCCGGACGGGTCCCGCGTTTACACCGCCAACAGTCAAGGCAATTCGGTGTCGGTGATCGACACCGGTACGAACGCTGTGATTGACACCGTCGTGGTGGGAGTCTTCCCGATCGGGGTGGCGGTCACCCCTGACGGATCTCATGTCTACGTCACCAATGTCAGCAGCGATAATGTAATGGTTATCGAAACTGCCGGTAATACGGTGGACGATACCTTTGTGACCCAGGACGGCCCGAACGGGGTTGCGGTATCCCCGGACGGGTCTCGCGTTTACGTCTCCAACGCTGGTAGTGCTTCGGTGTCGGTGGTCGAGACCGCCGGCAACACTGTCGTCGACACCGTTTCGGTCGGCGTCTCCCCGCAGTTTGTGGCGGTGAGCCCGGGCGGGTCCCGCGTCTACGTCGCCAACGGAATCGACGATTCGGTGTCGGTGATCTCCACCTTCACTAATAGCGTGGTCGACACAGTAACGGTCGGGGACAACCCGAACGGGGTGGCGGTGTCCCCGGACGGGTCCCGCGTCTACGTCACCAACGTTGGTGGCGATTCGGTGTCTGTGATCGCGACACTCGGTAACACCGTGGTCGAGACCATCCCTGTCGGAGGCTCCCCGGCCGGGGTGGCGTTCACCCCGTTCGGATTCCGCGCCTATGTCGCCAACCCTGACGACGACACGGTGTCGGTGATCGCCGTCAACAGGTGCTCCGGATCGCTGTGCATTGGCGCTGGATCGCTGGTGGGCGGTGGTTCGACGGGTAGTGGGGGTACAGGTTCCTTGGCCGGCGGAGGTTCGTTGGCGGGTGCCGGTTCGACGGGCAGCGCCGGAAGCTGACATCTGCGCGGTGAGTTGGGGGCGCCGCCACCGGTGATCGTGTCGGTGGCGGCGTCGCACGTTCTGGTGGATGTGGGGCTCTTCGGTGCGTCGGGGGCCTGATGCGGATTGTGGTTGTTAGCCTCCTGTCGGCTGGTGGTCTCTCCGGTCGCTGGTTGTCTCACTGCATGGCCTGTCCGTTTTGTTCCTCTTGTGTAGGAGGGAAATGTGAATCGGCTCAGTGGTTTTCGAGGTCACCGCACGATCGGGAGGTGCGTCCGACGTCTGATGGTCGGAATGACATCCGCTTGCATCATGGTGCTGGGTATGGCCGGGATCGGTGCGGGGACCGCGGTAGCGGATACCGTCATCGACACCATTCCGGTGGGGGATTTTCCGAGCGGTGTGGCGGTCAACCCATTTGGATTCCGTGCCTATGTAGCCAACAGCGACGACGACTCGGTGTCGGTGATCGACACCGTTACGAACACGGTGGTCGACACCGTGACGGTCGGGGACTCCCCGCGCGCGGTGGCGGTGAGCCCGGACGGGTCCCGCGCGTACGTCTCCGAGGCCGACGCCGACACGGTGTCGGTGATCGAGACCGTCGGTAACACCGTGAGCGTGACCATCCCAGTCGGCGACTTCCCTACTGGGGTGGCGGTGTCCCCGGACGGGTCCCGCGTCTACGTCGCCGAACTCTTCGACGATTCGGTATCGGTGATCGAGACAGTCGGTAACACCGTGGTCGATACGATCCCACTCGGCGCCGCCCCTACAGGGGTGGCGGTGTCCCCGGACGGGTCCCGCGTCTATGTCGCCAATAATGTGGGCGACACAGTTTCGGTGATCGACGCCGGGACAAGCACGGAGCTCACTACCATCGCGGTGGGGAACAGCCCGCGCGGGGTGGCGGTCACCCCGGACGGGTCTCGCGTTTATGTCACCAACAGACTTGACGACACGGTGTCGGTGATCGACACCGACACGAACACGGTGGTCGACACCGTGACGGTCGGGGATCGCCCGGTTAGGGTGGCGGTGTCCCCGTTCGGGTCCCGCGTCTACGTCACCAACCTCTTGGACGATTCCGTGTCGGTGATCGAGACCGCTGGGAACACGGTGGGCGAGATCGTCCCCGTCGGGGACTCCCCGATCGGGGTGGCGATAGCCCCGTTCGGGTCCCGAGCCTATGTCACCAACAGCGACGGCGACACGGTGTCGGTGATCGCTGTCGAGCGGTGCTCAGGTTCGTTGTGCATCGCCACCGCATCGCTGGCGGGCGGCGGTTCAACGGGCAGCGGTGGCACCGGTTCGCTGGTGGGCGGGGGTTCCCTGGGGGGTGCTGGTTCGGCGGGCAGTGCCGGCAGCTGACACCCGTGCTGCGGTGAGTTGAGGGTGCCGCCACCGGTGATCGTGTCGGTGGCGGCGTCGCACGTTCTGGTGGATGTGGGGCTCTTCGGTGCGTCGGGGGCCTGATGCGGATTGTGGTTGTTAGCCTCCTGTCGGCTGGTGGTCGTTTCCGGTCGCTGGTTGTCTCACTGCATGGCCTGTCCGTTTTGTTCCTCTTGTGTGGGAGAAAAATGTGAATCGGCTCAGTGGTTTTCGAGGTCATCGCACGGTGGTCGGGAGGCGTACCGCCCGTCTGATGTTCGGGGTGACATCTGCTTGCGCAATGGTGCTGGGGATGGCCGGGATCGGTGCGGGGACCGCGGCGGCGGATACCGTCATCGACACCATTCCGGTGGGAGGCTCTCCGATCGGGGTGGCGGTCAACCCCTTTGGGTTCCGCGCCTACGTCGCCAACGATGATGACGACTCGGTGTCGGTGATCGACACTGTCACGAACACGGTGGTCGACACCGTCACGGTCGGGGGTGCCCCGAACATGTTGGCGGTCACCCCGGACGGGTCCCGCGTCTACGTCGCCAACAACGACGACGATTCGGTGTCGGTGCTGAACACCGTCACGAACACGGTGGTCGCCACCGTGACGGTCGGGGACGGCCCGTTCGGGGTGGCGGTGTCTCCGGACGGGTCCCGCGTCTACGTCGCCAACAGAATCGATGGTTCGGTGTCGGTGATCGACACCGGCACAAACACGGAGATCGACACCGTGACGGTCGGGGACGGCCCCCGTGGGGTGGCGGTATCCCCGGACGGGTCCCGCGTCTACGTCGCGAACAGCGTCGACGGTTCGGTGTCGGTGATCGACACCGGCACAAACACGGAGATCGACACTGTGACGGTCGGGGCCAGCCCCCGCGGGGTGGCGGTATCCCCGGACGGGTCCCGCGTCTACGTCGCCAACAGAATCGACGATTCTGTGTCGGTGATCGACACCGGCACAAACACGGAGATCGACACCGTGACGGTCGGGGTCAACCCCCGCGGGGTGGCGGTATCCCCGGACGGGTCCCGCGTCTATGTCACCAACAGCTCGGGCGATACGGTATCGGTGATCGCGACTGTCGGTAACACCGTGGTCGACACCGTCGCGGTGGGCGATTTCCCACTCGGGGTGGCATTCACCCCGCTCGGACTCCGCGCCTATGTCGCAAACAGTGACGACGACACGGTGTCGGTGATCGCCGTCGACGAGTGCCTCGGCTCGCTGTGCTTCGGGTTCGGTTCGCTGGTGGGTGGTGGTTCGACGGGTAGCGGAGGCACCGGGTCGTTGGTGGGCGGCGGTTCACTTGGGGGTGCTGGTTCGGCGGGCAGCGCCGGCAGCTGACACCCGCGCTGCGGTGAGTTGAGGGCGCCGCCACCGGCGATCGTGTCGGTGGCGGCGTGGTGCGTTCTGGTGGATCTGGGGCTCTTCGGTGCGTCGGGGGCCTGATGAGGATTGTGGTTGCTAGCCTCCCTGTCGGCTGGTGGTCTCTCCGGCCGCTGGTTGTCTCACTGCATGGCCTGTCCGTTTTATTCCTCTTATGTAGGAGAAAAATGTGAATCGGCTCAGTGGTTTTCGAGGTCACCGCACGGTCGGAAGGCGCGTCTCACGTCTGATGTTCGGGGTGACAGCTGCTTCTGCGATGGTGTGGGGTATGGCCGGGATCGGCGCGGGGGCCGCGGCAGCGAATACCGTCATCGACACGATTCCGGTGGAGAACCCGGTCGGGGTGACGATCACCCCGGATGGGTCGCGCGCCTACGTCACCAACCAATCGGAAAATTCGGTGTCGGTGATCGGCACCGGCACGAACACCGTGGTCGATACCGTCGCGGTCGAGGACTTCCCGACGGGGGTGGCGGTCACCCCGGACGGGTCCCGCGTCTACGTCACCAACCGTGACGACAATTCCGTGTCGGTGATCGGGACCGCCGGGAACACCGTCATTGACACAGTGGAGGTCGGGAACAGTCCGGTAGGGGTGGCGATCACCCCGGATGGGTCCCGCGCCTACGTCACCAACAGAGGCGGTAATGCGGTGTCGGTGATCGACACCGCCACCACCACGGTCGTCGAGAGCGTGACGGTCGGGAACAGTCCCCGTGGGGTGGCGATTACCCCGGATGGGTCCCGCGCCTACGTCACCAACAGAGAAGATGATTCGGTGTCGGTGATCGACACCGCCACCACCACGGTCGTCGACACAGTGGCAGTCGGGAGCAGTCCGCGTGGGGTGGCGGTGACCCCGGATGGGTCCCGCGCCTACGTCACCAACAGAGGCGATGATTCGGTGTCGGTGATCGACACCGCCACCACCACGGTGGTCGACACGGTGGCGGTCGGGGACGGTCCGCGTGAGGTGGCGGTCACCCCGGATGGGTTCCGCGCCTACGTCACCAATACCGACGGTGATTCGGTGTCGGTGATCGACACCATCACCACCACGGAGGTCGAGACCGTCCCCGTCGGGGACTTCCCCTTCGGGGTGGCGGTCACCCCGGACGGGTCCCGCGCCTACGTCACCAACATTCTTGACGACACGGTGTCGGTGATCGGCGTCGACAGGTGCCTCGGGTCGTTGTGCATCGCCACGGGTTCGCTGGTAGGCGGTGGCTCGACGGGCAGTGGAGGTGCCGGTTCGCTGGTGGGCGGTGGTTCGTTGGCGGGTCTGGGGTCGGCTGGCAGCACCGGCAGCTGATACCCGAGCTGTGGTGAGTTAGGGGCGCCGCCACCGGTGGTTCGTGTCGGTGGCGGCGTTGCGTTTCTTGGACGTTGTGTGGCCTCTTCGGCGATTCGTGGGCCTGATGTGGATTGCGGTTGTTAGCCTCCTTTCGGCTGGTGGCCGTCTCCGGGCGCTGGTTGTCTCGCTGAATCGCCTGTCCGTTTTATTCCTCTTGCGTGGGAGAGAAATATGAATCGGCTCAGTGGTTTTCGAGGTCGTTGCACGATCAGGGGACGCGCGGGGCGTGCGGTCCTCGGGGTGGCATCTGCTTGCGTCATGGTGTTGGGTATGGCCGGGATCGGCGCGGGGGCCGCGGCAGCGGACACCGTCATCGACACCATTCCGGTCGGGGAGTTTCCGAACGGGGTGGCGGTCAGCCCATTTGGGTTCCGCGCCTACGTCGCCAACGCCGTCGACGATTCGGTGTCGGTGATCGACACCGTCACGAATACTGTGGTCGACACCGTGACAGTCGGGGACTTCCCGCTGGGGGTGGCGGTGTCCCCGGACGGGTCGCGCGCCTACGTCACGAATCGTGACGACGATTCGGTGTCGGTGATCAACACCTTCACCAACACGGTGGTCGACACCGTGACGGTCGGGGACGACCCCTTCGGGGTGGCGGTGACCCCGGACGGGTCCCACGTCTACGTGACCAACACCACCGGTGCGCCTTCGGTATCGGTGATCCAGACGGTCGACAACACCGTGGTCACCACAGTCGGCGTCGGGACCTTCCCGATCGGGGTGGCGGTCACCCCGGACGGGTCTCACGTCTACGTCACCAATACCGGTGGCGATACTGTGTCGGTGATCCAGACCGTCGACAACACCGTAGTCACCACAGTCGGGGTCGGGAACGGCCCGCTCGGGGTGGCGGTCACCCGAGACGGATCGCGGGTCTACGTCGGCAACAACGATGACGGTACGGTGTCGGTGATCGAGACTGCCGGGAACACCGTGGTCGATACCGTCGTCGGGGTCGGAGTCGGTGCCGCCGGGGTGGCGGTGACCCCGGACGGGTCCCGCGTCTACGTCGCCGACGTCGGCGACGACGCGGTGTCGGTGATCGAGACTGCCGGGAACACCGTCATCGAGACCATCCCTGTCGGGGGCGCCCCGTCCTTTGTGGCGCTCACCCCACTCGGGTCCCGCGTCTACGTCACCAACAGTGCGGACGACACGGTGTCGGTGATCGCCGTTGAGCGGTGCTCCGGATCGTTGTGCCTCGCCACCGGATCGCTGGTGGGCGGTGGTTCGACGGGCAGCGGAGGCACCGGTTCCTTGGCCGGCGGTGGTTCGCTGGCGGGTGCTGGTTCTGCGGGAAGCACCGGCAGCTGACACCCGCACCTGCGGTGAGATGCGGCGCTGCCACCGACGAGCGCGTGTCCATGGCGACGCCGAGCCTCGCCCGTTCGTCTCACCGCATGGCCTGTCTATTCAATTCCTCTGGTGCAGGAGGGAAATGTGGACCGAATCAATAGGCTTCGAGGTCGCCGAGTGGCTGAGGGGCGCGTCGTACGTGTGATGTTCGGGATGGCATCGGCTTGCACAATGCTGCTGGGTATGGCCGGGATTGGTGCGGGGGCGGCGGCAGCGGATACCGTGATCGACACCATTCCGGTAGGAAGCGGACCTGTCGGGGTGGCGGCGTCCCCGTTCGGGTCGCGCGTCTACGTCGCCAACACCGCTGACGACTCGGTGTCGGTGATCGAGACCGTCGGCAACACGGTGATCGATACAGTCGGCGTCGGGGACGGCCCCTTCGGGGTGGCGGTCACCCCGAACCGATCACACGTCTACGTCACCAACAGATTTGACGACACGGTGTCGGTGATCGACACCGGCACAAACACGGTGGTCGACACTGTTGTGGTCGGGGACGTACCTCAAGGGGTGGCGGTGTCCCCGAACGGGTCCCGTGCTTACGTCTCCCACTTATTCAACTTCACGATGTCGGTGATCGACACCAACACCAATAGCGTGGTCGACATCGTTCCGGTCGGGAACGGCGCGTCCGGGGTGGCAGTAACTCCGGACGGGTCCCACGTGTACGTCGTCAACGCCTTCGAGGACACAGTGTCGGTAATCGAGACCGCCGGAAACACCGTGGTCGACACCGTTACGGTCGGCGACGATCCGTCAGAGGCGGAGGTGACCCCGGACGGATCCCGCGTCTACGTCACCAACACCCTGGACGGCTCGGTGTCGGTGATCGGGACCGCCGGAAACACCGTGGTCGACACCGTTGCGGTTGGCGACAGCCCGTTCGGGGTGGCGGTGACCCCGAACGGGTCCGGCGTCTACATCACCAACACCGGCGAGGGGACGGTGTCGGTGATCGAGACCGCCGGGAACACGGTAGTCGAGACCGTTACGGTCGGGACCGGCCCAGCCGGGGTGGCGGTGGGCCCGTTCGGGTTCCGCGTCTACGTCGCCAACTTTTACGATGATGCCGTGTCGGTGATCGCCGCCAGGAAGTGCTCCGGATCGTTGTGTATCGCAACCGGATCGTTGGCGCGCGGTGGTTCGACTGGTAGTGGAGACAGCGGTTCGCTGGTGGGCGGTGGTTCTCTTGCGGGTGCTCGTTCGACGGGGAGCGCCGGCAGCTGACATCCACGCGTTGCGCGAACTCCTTTGGCGGAGGGTGCGTCAGGTCGGCAGCTGTGAGGCGGCTGCCTGGTCGAGCAGCCACCGCGTCGTCGTATGGCCACGGGCTCCGGCGGCGGGGATCTCGACCGGGGGAGCGCCGCCGACCGCGGCCGCCACCGCCTCGGCCTTCGCTTCCCCGGACACCACGAGCCACACTTCGTTCGCGCTCCGGATCGCGGGCAACGTCAGTGTGATCCGAACCGGGGGCGGCTTTGGTGAATCGGTAACCGCGACGACGTACTGGTGTTCTTCCCGCACCGCATCGGTCTGGGGGAAGAGGGAATTCACGTGTCCCTCTCCGCCCATACCTAGGAGGTGGACGTCGAACAGCGGGCCGGTTCGCTCGGCGGCGAACACGTCGATTACCTCCGCGTACGCGGCGGCCGCGGTCACCGGATCACTACCGTACGCGCCATCCGAGGCAGCCATGACGTGAACGCGGGCCGGGTCGACCGGAACGTGGTCGAGCAACGCCTGATGTGCCTGCACCTCGTTGCGCTCGGGATCGCCTGCGGGAAGGAATCGCTCGTCACCGAAGAACACATCGAGAGCAGCCCAGTTGATCGTGCCCGGGTTGTCACGCACGTGCTCCAGCAGGGCGATGCCCGTGCCGCCGCCGGTGAGGACGACCGCTGCCGAACCGCGTGCCTTCTGCGACGCGACGACGGCGTCGACGAAGCGCTCGGCCGTCGCACGTACGAGTGTTGCCGTGTCGGTGAAGCGGTGAATCTCGTTCCGGCTTGATGTTTCAGACATATTCCACCTTCGACAGGCCGGTCAGGGCAGCCTCGTAGATCTGGTCGGGATCGAGCCGCCGTAGTTCCTCGGCGAGACAGTCGCGCGTCTCACGGCGGGCTAGGGGCACAAGGGCGTCCGGTTGACCTGTCCGGCTGAGCGTCGCTGTCGTCTCGGCCTGCGGCCGGCTGATTGCGATGCGGTCGTTGTTCGCCAACTGCAGTTCGACGAACAGTTCTCCCGTCTGTCGTCGGACGGTGCCCTCGATGCGGTCGGCGAGCCACCCCGCCAGAACGTCGAGAGCGGGTTCGCACGCCAGACCGGACACCGTCGCCGAGACGATTTGTGCGTAGGGCGGTTGGTCCAGCGCCGACGTCAGCAACGCACGCCAGTAGGTGATGCGGCTCCACGCAAGGTCGGTATCGCCCGCCGTATACGAGCCGAGTCGGCTCTTTATCGTCCCTGTGGGGTCTTCGGCACCGGTCGCATCGGTGATCCGCCGAATCGCCAACCTTCCCACTGGATCCAGTGCGGGTACCGCGGGCGCGTTCTCGGGCCACCACGCCACCACCGGCGTGTCGGGCAGCAGGAACGGCACGACGACGCTGGCCTCGTGATCGGCGAGTTCGCCGTACAGTCGCAAGACCACGACCTCGGAGGCACCGGCGTCGCCGCCCACACGGATTTCGGCATCGAGATGTGTTTCTTCCGAACGAGATCCGCGTGCAACGACAATCACACGACACGGATGTTCACGGCTGGCCTCGTTGGCGGCGTCGATGACGTCCTCACCGTTGTTGCTCTCGCGGGTGCACACCACGAGCGTCAACACCCGGCCGAGGGTTACTGCACCACCCATCTCGCGCAGTTCCACGAGCTTCTTGTTGACGGTGCCGGTCGTGGTCGAGGGCAACTCGATGATCACGGTCTCCTCCATTCACGACCGGTGCGGCGCATCATCTCCTGCGCCGACGGTGGACCCCACGTTCCAGCCTCGTACGGTTCGGGCTTCCCCTGGCTTGCCCAGTGCTCGAGAACCGGATCGAGGATCTTCCACGACAACTCGACCTCGGCGTTGACCGGGAACAGTGACGGCTCGCCGAGAAGCACGTCGAGGATCAGCCGCTCGTACGCCTCCGGCGACGAGACCGTGAACGCCTGTCCGTAGCTGAAGTCCATGTTCACGTCACGGACCTCCATGCTCGAGCCCGGCACCTTGGAACCGAACCGCATGGTCACGCCCTCGTCAGGCTGGACGCGGATCACCAGCGCGTTCTGGCCGAGCTCTTCGGTCATCGTCGCGTCGAACGGGAGGTGCGGTGCGCGCTTGAAGACAACCGCGATCTCGGTGACCCTGCGGCCCAATCTCTTTCCGGTCCGCAGATAGAAGGGCACACCGGCCCAACGTCGGGTGTCGACTTCGAGGGTGATCGCCGCGTAGGTCTCCGTGGTGGAGTCCTGGGCGAACCCTTCCTCCTCGTGGAGGCCCACGACCTCGAGGCCGCCCTGCCAACCGCCCGCATACTGTCCGCGGGCGGTGGTCTCGTCGAGCGGCTCGGCCAGTCGCGTGGCCGACAGGACCTTGATCTTCTCGGCTTGCAGTTCCGACGGTTCGAAGCTGACCGGTTCCTCCATCGCGGTGAAGGCGAGCAACTGCAGCAGATGGTTCTGGATCACGTCGCGGGCGGCGCCGATGCCGTCGTAGTAGCCGGCGCGGCCGCCCAGTCCGATGTCCTCGGCCATCGTGATCTGCACGTGATCGACGTAGTGCGAGTTCCAGATCGGGTCGAACAACTGGTTCGCGAAGCGCAGAGCCAGGATGTTCTGGACGGTCTCCTTGCCGAGGTAGTGGTCGATGCGGAACACCGTGTCCTCGGGGAACACCTTGTTCACCACCGCGTTGAGCTCGCGGGCGCTGTCGAGATCGTGGCCGAACGGCTTCTCGATGACCACTCGACGCCACTGGCCGTCCACCGACTTCGCCAGCCCCGACCGCGACAGCTGCTGGCACACCGTCGGGAATTGAGCCGGGGGAATCGACAGGTAGAAAGCATGATTGCCGCGGGTGCCGCGTTCGCGGTCGAGCGTGGCGAGGGTCTCTTTGAGTTCGGTGAACGCGGACTCGTCGTCGAAGCTGCCCTGCACGAAGCGGATGCCCGTCGCCAGCTGCTCCCACACGTGTTCCCTGAACGGGGTGCGCGCATGCTCACGGACCGCGTCGTGGACGATCTTCCCGAAGTCCTCGTCCGCCCAGTCACGCCGGGCGAACCCCACGAGAGCGAAGCCGGGCGGCAACAGCCCCCTGTTGGCGAGGTCGTACACCGCCGGCATCAGCTTCTTGCGCGCCAAGTCGCCGGTGACACCGAAAATCACCAAGCCGCAGGGGCCGGCGATGTGTGGCAGTCGCCGGTCCCTGCTGTCCCGGAGCGGGTTGATCCAAGCGTCCGCCGTGGGCCCGCTCACGGATCAGCCCTCTCGAGCTGCGGCGAGTTGCACCGTGATCGCGTCGAGAAGTTCGTTCCACGACACCTCGAACTTCTTCACGCCTTCGGACTCGAGCTTGTCGAACACAGCCGGGATGTCGATACCGACGGCTGCGAGTTCGTCGAAAACGGCCTGCGCAGCCGCGGCTCCACCGGTGACGGTGTCGCCGGCGACGGTGCCGTGGTCGGCGACCGCCTCCAGGGTCTTCTCCGGCATCGTGTTGACGGTGTTCGGGGCAACGAGATTCGTCACGTAGAGCGTGTCGGGGTAGGCGGGGTTCTTCACGCCCGTCGACGCCCACAGCGGACGCTGTACGCGAGCACCCGCCGCCGCGAGCGCCGCCCACCGGTCGCCGCCTTCGAAGACCTTCTGGTAGGACGCGTACGCCAGGCGGGCGTTCGCTACACCGGCCTTACCGCGCAGCGCGAGCGCGGCATCCGTACCGATCGACTCGAGCTGCGAGTCGATCTCGGTATCCACGCGGGAGACGAAGAACGACGCCACCGAGTGAATCTTCGACAGGTCGTGTCCGGCGGCCTTTGCAGCCTCGAGCCCGGCGAGGTAGGCGTCGATCACCGCCTCGTAGCGCTCGACCGAGAAGATCAGCGTGACGTTGACGCTGATGCCCTCGGCGATCGCCGCGGTGATCGCGGGCAGCCCCGCCTTCGTCGCCGGAATCTTTATCAGCAGGTTCTCGCGGTCGACGAGCTTCCACAACTCGATCGCCTGCGCGACGGTGGCGTCGGTCTCGTGGGCCAGACGCGGATCGACCTCGATCGAGACCCGGCCGTCCACACCGCCCATCGCGGCTGACACCGGCGCAAGCACGTCACACGCATTGCGGACGTCGTCCGTGGTGAGCGCGCGCACGACCTCGTCGACGCCAGCTCCCTGTGCGGCGAGTTCGTGCAGTTGCCGGTCGTACGCCTCGCCCTTGGTGATGGCTCCCTGGAAGATCGTCGGGTTCGTGGTGACGCCGACGACACTGCGGGTGGCGATCAGTTCCGCGAGGTTTCCGGTCTCGAGCCGTGTCCGGGACAGGTCGTCGAGCCACACGGACACGCCCGCCGCGGACAGAGCCGCAAGGTTCGTGTTCTGGGTTGCTGTGTCAGTCATCGTGATTCATCCCTTTGCAGCATTGTTGGCGCGGCTCACCGCGATGTCTCTGGTGCGGGCAAGAGTGCGGCGGGCAGCCGCGGTGACCGCATCGGCGGTGAAACCGAACTCACGGAACAACGTCTTGTAGTCGGCGGAAGCGCCGAAGTGCTCGATCGATACTGCTTCCCCGTCACTCCCGATGATCTTGTACCACGGCATCGCGATACCTGCCTCGACCGAAACGCGGGCGCGCACCGACGGCGGGAGGACTTCGTCGCGGTATGCCTGGTCCTGCTGCTCGAACCAGTCGAAGCAGGGAACCGACACGACGCGCGTCGCGATGCCGTCCGCCTCGAGCTCGTCGCGGGCCGCAACTGCCAACTGAAGTTCCGAGCCGGTTGCGAGGAGAATCACCTCGGGGCTGCCGGTTGACGCCTCGGCCAGGATGTATCCACCGCGGGCCACGCCCTCGGCGGCCTTGGTCCGGGTGCCTTCGAGGACCGGGATGTCCTGACGGGTGAGCGCCAGCGCAGTGGGGCCAGTCTTGTGTTCGAGCGCGGCCTTCCACGCCTGGGCGGTCTCGTTGGCGTCGCCCGGACGGATGACGGACATGTTCGGAATGGCGCGCAGCGCAGCGAGGTGCTCGATCGGCTGGTGGGTCGGGCCGTCCTCGCCGAGGCCGATCGAGTCGTGCGTCCACACGTACAGCGCGGGAGTCTGCATGAGTGCGGCCAGACGGACCGCCGGACGCATGTAGTCGCTGAAGACCAGGAACGTGCCACCGTAGGCGCGGGTCGGGCCGTGCAGCACGATGCCGTTGAGGATCGAACCCATCGCGTGCTCGCGGACGCCGAAGTGCAGGGTGCGCCCGTACGGCTGAGCTTTCCAGTCCTTCGTCGAGATCGACGTGGGCCCGAACGAGTCGGATCCGTCGATCGTGGTGTTGTTGCTGCCGGCGAGGTCGGCCGAACCGCCCCACAGCTCCGGCAGGATCGGGCCGAGCGCGCCCAGGACCTTGCCCGACGCCTTGCGGGTCGCGACGCCCTTCGCGTCCGCGTCCCATGACGGCAGATTGTCCGCCCACCCCTGCGGGAACTCACCGGCGTGCAGCCGATCGAACAGCGCCTTGCGTTCGTGCTCACGTGCGGCCCAGGTGTCGAAGTCGGCCTGCCACTGCAGGTGCGCGCGCTGTCCGCGTTCGGTCACCTTGCGGGCGTGTGCGAGGGCGGCGGGGTCGACGTCGAAGCTCTTGTCGGGATCGAAGTCCAGTGCGCGCTTGACGGCGGCCACCTCGTCGGCACCGAGCGCAGCGCCGTGCACGTCGCCGGTGTTCATCTTCGTCGGAGCCGGGTATCCGATGATGGTGCGCAGCAGAATGATCGACGGCCTGTCAGTAACGGCCTTCGCGGCTGCGACGGCGTCGAGGATCCCGGAGACGTTCTCGCCACCCTCCACGGTCTGCACGTGCCAGCCGTACGCCTCGTAGCGCTGGGCGACGTCCTCGTCGAGCGCGATCGCGGTGTCGTGCTCGATCGAGATCTTGTTGTCGTCGTAGAAGACGATGAGGTTGCCGAGCTGCTGGACGCCGGCGATCGACGACGCTTCGGAGGTGACGCCCTCTTCGATGTCACCGTCGGACGCGATGACGTAGATGTGGTGGTCGAACGGGCTGGTACCGGCGGGGGCGTCCGGGTCGAACAGGCCACGCTCGCGGCGCGACGCCATCGCCATGCCGACCGCTGAGGCCAGACCCTGTCCGAGCGGACCGGTCGTCATTTCGACGCCGACGGTGTGGCCGTACTCCGGGTGGCCAGGTGTCAGGGATCCCCATGTGCGCAGGGCCTCGATGTCTGACAGTTCGAGGCCGTAGCCCGACAGGTACAGCTGCAGGTACAGGGTCAGGCTGCTGTGTCCGCACGAGAGGACGAAGCGGTCGCGTCCGACCCAGTCCGGGTTCTTCGGGTCGTGACGCAGTACCCGCTGGAAGAGCGTGTAGGCGAGCGGAGCCAGACTCATCGCGGTGCCCGGGTGGCCGTTGCCCACCTTCTGGACGGCGTCCGCGGCGAGAACTCGGGCGGTGTCGACGGCCTTGGTGTCCAGGTCGGTCCAGTCGTCGGGGTGGACCGGTTGCGTGAGGTCGCGGATCTCGTCTGTGATCGACACGGGCAGATGTCTCCTGACATGGTTGACGTGGAGCCGGAGGGTGCTGTAGGTGTTGCGCGCCTCTCGTGCGCTTCCAGCCTAGTGTGCCGCCTAGATCGGGTCGATTCGGTTGGCGGATAAGGGACGTCTACCATCGGTCGTAGTAGTGCAGGCGTAGGCGAGGATGTAGTCGCGTGGGGCAAGGAGACAGCGTGCGTACAGGGCATAGGCCGAGCGGACACGGCTTCGGCAGCCCCGGCGGCGCATCAGCTTCCGAATCGAACACAGCGCGGGACACGTCTACCCTGCGCGGACGTGTGGCATCGACGATCCTGGCTTACGTCGCGCTGACGAAGCCGCGGGTGATCGAACTGCTGCTGGTCGCAACGATTCCGGCGATGCTTCTCGCCGACCGCGGCCACATCGACCTGGTTCTCATCCTCAGCACGCTCTTCGGCGGATGGATGGGTGCCGCGAGCGCCAACGCCCTCAACTGCGTCGCCGACGCGGACATCGACAAAGTGATGAAGCGCACGGCGCTGCGCCCGCTGGCGCGCCAGGCCGTGCCGACCAGAAACGCGTTCGTCTTCGGCATCACGCTCGGTGTCGCGTCGTTCCTGTGGTTGTGGTGGCGCGCGAACCTGCTCGCCGGCCTCCTCGTGGTGCTCACGATCGCGTTCTACGTGCTGTTCTACACAATGGTGCTCAAGCGCCGGACGTGGCAGAACGTGATCTGGGGTGGCGCCGCGGGCTGCATGCCCGTGATGGTCGGCTGGGCCGCGGTCACCGGATCGCTCAGCTGGGAGCCGCTGGTGCTGTTCCTGGTGATCTTCTTCTGGACCCCGCCGCACACCTGGGCGCTGGCGATGCGCTACAAGGAGGACTACAAGGCTGCCGGCGTGCCGATGCTCCCGGTCATCGCGTCTGAACAGCACGTGACCAAGCAGATCGTGCTCTACACGTGGGCCACTGTCCTGGCAACGCTCGCGCTCGTGCCCGCAGCCGGATGGATCTACGCGGTCGTCACGCTCCTGGCCGGCGCGTGGTTCCTCTTCGTTGCCCACCAGCTCCACAACGGTGTTCGCCGTGGCGCGTCCGTCAAGCCGCTGAAGCTGTTCCTGCAGTCCAACAACTATCTCGCCATCGTGTGCTGCGGCCTGGCCGTCGACTCGATCCTGGGCTGGGCCACCATCTCGAGCTACTTCTGACCGAGCTAGGGCACCAGCACGATCGAGCCTGTGGTTTTCCGGCCTTCCAGGTCACGATGTGCCTGTTCGGCCGCGTCCAACGGGTAGCTCGCACCGACTCGCATTTTGAGGGTTCCCACAGCGATCGCGTCGAACACCGCGCGGGCGCGCCACGTCAACTCTTCACGGTCTCGCACGTAGTGGGCGAGCGTCGGTCGGGTGACGAACAGTGAGCCGGCGGCGTTGAGCCGTTGGAGGTCGAACGGCGGAACCGGACCGCTGGCGGCGCCGAACAAGACCAGGGTGCCTCGGATCCGCAGCGACTCGAGGCTCGCGTCGAAAGTGTCCTTGCCGACACCGTCGTACACCGCGGCGACGCCTTCGCCGCCGGTGAGTTCACGCACCTTGCGCGACAGCTCGGCACCGTAACGCAGAACCCGCCAGGCGCCGGCCTCGCGGGAGAGTGCCTCCTTCTCGTCGGTCGAGACAGTCGTTATCACCTTGACGCCCTTCGCGGCCGCCATCTGCGTCAGGAGCAGCCCGACACCACCGGCGCCGGCATGGACGAGGACCGTCTCACCCGGCCGAGCCGGGTACGCGGACTCGATCAGGTAGTGCGCGGTCATGCCCTGCAACAGCGCGGAGGCGGCCTGTTCGGGAGCGACGCCGGCGGGGGCATCCACAGCCACGGCTGACGGCACCACGACCTTCTCCGCGTAGCTACCGGGCGCCGCCGCCCACGCCACCCGGTCGCCCACCCCGAACTCGGTGACCGCGGATCCGACCTCGACGACCACGCCCGTCCCCTCTTCACCCGGGACGTACGGAAGGTCGCGAGCGTAGATCCCGGTCCGGAAGTAGGTGTCGATGAAGTTGACCCCGATCGCCTCGGTTGCGACCAGCAGGTCATCGGGCCCGGGTAGCGGATCGGCTACCTCCGCGGGAGCGAGAACCTCCGGACCACCGTTCTCGGACACCACGATTGCACGCATGCCCCTGTTCTACACCGCGGTCCCACCCCGCGTGGCGCAGCGGTAGCACTACGGCCCTGCCGAACGCCGGGCTACCACCCAGTAGTCTGAGCCCATGAGCACCGATACCCAGAGCACCGCTACGGACTCGGCCCTGCCTTCGCGCACGGTCGCCGCGATCCGGAAGTTCCTCTCCGAGCACGGCGGATCCGCTAGCGCGGTCATCCAGCCGGTGGGGCGCGCGGGCGTTCGGATCACGCTCGTCGGCGCCGACGGTGTCCTCGGCGACCAGGTGGTCGACAGTGTCGCGGTGGCGAATGCGGTCGTCGCCTCGTTCGACGAGATCACGGTCTCGGGGTGGGATCGCGAGCTCACCAGCGTGGTGACCCCGCGCCAGGGCCACTTCGCGCAGATGGCCGGCTGGGTCGCCCGCCAGACGCGCTTCCCCAAGGCGCGCAACGAGCGCTGAGGCGCATAGACCCAGGGGGTCGCGGCGCCGGGGTGACGTCGCGGTCGGTCAGACCGGGACTTTGACCGGTTGGCGGACGGTTTCCCGAACCCGGCCAGCAGCCCACACCGCCGCTGTAGCCGCGGTGCACGCTCCCGCTCCCGCCACGTGGATGGCCACCAAGGCCGCGGGGACGTCGGTGAAGTACTGCACGACACCCACCAGGGCCTGCGCCACGACCAATCCGATCAGCACTAGCAGGCGCTTCTTGACCGCCGCCGGTGCGGCGACCGCGTACAGGCCGAACGCCAGGCCGATCAGCAGGGCGAGGTAGCCCACGAGCATCTCGGAGTGCAGGTGGACCAGCGTGGTGATGTCCATTTCCAGGCGAGGGACCGGGTCCTCGGCGCTCTTGTCGCCGGCGTGCGGGCCGGCGCCGGTGACCATCGTTCCTGCGACGAGGACGCCGGCAAGGGCGACGCCCGACAGCGCCGTCAGCCAACGCAACGGCTGGGGCACGGTCTGCGTCTCGACACCATCGTCGGGCTCGCCGACCTTGACGAAGAGCAGCACCGCGAGCCACACCATGAGCATCGACACAAGCAGGTGGATTGCGACCGTCCACCACGCGAGACCGGTGAGCACCGTGATGCCACCGATCACGGCCTGCAGGACGGTGCCGGCCGGCATGAGCCACGCGTAGGCGATGACCTCCGGGCGGCGCCGTGCCCGGGTCACCGCCAGCACGATCGCGGCGGCCGCGAGCACGACGACGAACGTCAGCAGACGGTTACCGAACTCGACCACCTGGTGGAGCGTCTGCACGCCGCTGGACATGCCCACCGGCACGAACGATCCGGGAAAGCACTGTGGCCATGTCGGGCAACCGAGACCGGACGCCGTCACCCGCACGACCGATCCGGTCACCGCGATGCCACCCTGCGTGAGGATCACGATGAACGCGATTACCCGCTGCGCGGCAGGGGATGGGAGGGGAAGACGGTCGACAAGGCTCAGGAACCCGCGATACAGCACGCCCCGATGTTAGATGGCCGTCCACTACTCTCTGTCGTTGGCCCGGCTAGGAGTCGGTCGACGTCTCCGATGACTCATCCGAGCCACCGCTGCCGGCATTGCCCGGATTGACGGAAACGATGCCCGAGATCGTGCCCTGCATGTACCGGCCGTCGTCCGTGATCAGTGCCGCCATCTGCAGTGTGTCGCCCAGGAGCGAGCTCGAGATCGAGTGGGTCTTTCGCAAGTCCCCGGTCTCGGGGTCGATGACCGCGTACGCGAACCCGTCCAGCGGCGTGGTCACGTCCAGTCCCTCCCGGACCGCCGTGTAGATGTTCCCGTCCGCGATCGACAGTTGCGGCACGGCCGAACTGCGGACCTGGTTCTGCCACACCGTCGCGCAGCCCTGGCCGTCGGCGTCGACATCGACGCGTGTCATGCCGCCGTGGAAGGGTGCGGAGGCAGGCACGGCCTCGCCGGCCCCAGCCGGAACCGTCGGATACGGGTACCCGTAGGTGCTCGCGACGAACACCGACCGTCCGACTCCGATCGGGGAGTTCTCACTGCCGCTGCCGCCGGGTTCGAGGCTGCCCGAGAAGCTGCCCGAAAGGCTGCCGGAGCTGCCCGCCAGGCTGCCTCCGCCGCCACTGGGCGGCAGGACCGGTTCCTTGCAGACCTCCTCGCCGGTCGCGGAGCGGTACACCAGCAGATTCACCTGGCCGTCGGCATTGTCGATTATCGTCAGGTACTCCGAACCAGCAGTGGGGCCGAAGTAGGTGGGTGTCGAACCGGTGCCCCAGCTGAGCTGTCCCGGCTTGCGGGCGGAGCCGCGGTCGTAGGGCTGCCGCCAGTCGATCTGTGGCTCGGAGTTGGGTCCCGCGCTCAGCTGGTATGTCGCGTGGGTAGATGCGACCGCGGTTCCCTCGGCGGATGTCGAGATGCTGTTCTGCACCTGTTCACCTTCTGGAAGGGCGAGGGTCCGTGCGGTCCCGCCGGCGTCGACCGTGCCTACGATGCCGCCGCCGGTCGCGAACCACACGACGCCGTCCAGGTCGGGCGCCAGGCCCGTGACGTTGTCGTCGTCCGGGATCGCCGAGGTCAGGTCGGTGCTCTCGTCCACACTCAACGTCCACTCGCCGTTCTGGGCCTGAGTGTGCCCGATCCGCAGCAGGTGCCGGGTGCCGTCCACCACGACGAGCCGGTCCTCGGAATCGAGGTATGCATACACCCCGCCCAGCAGGCTGCCCTTGGTGAGCTCGAGTTTGTCCAGCGTCCCCGAAGTCGTCGGATCGAGCAGGTACACCGTCGGGTTCTGCCCGATCATCGTCGTACACAGCGACACGACAAGACCGTCCGAACCCTGCAGCAGGGTCGGACACGCTGACGAGAGGTTGTACGTCACAGTCGAGACATCGCCCGTACCCGGGCCGGCGAGCGGCGTGGCGTCGGACGACTCCGCGTCGCCGTGCATGGTCGAGGTTCCCGGAGGTCCAAGGTACGGGTTCGGCGGCGCCAGCGGACCCCACGCGGGGACCGCGCCGACCGTCGCCGGGGCCAGTGCAAGAGCGAGTGCGCCGCACGCGGCGATGGAGGTCCGTCGGAGTGTGGTGATGGCGGAAGTAGACACGGCGGCGATTGTGGTGCAAAACGGTCAGTCGCGGAGGGTTTTCCCTGACGCACTGAGCGATGAACGAATACTCGTTTCAGGTGAACTTGAAAGTCCTGGTCGCGACGAATCCGGATACCAATGCCCACCCCGCCAAGACCGCCACGCACATGACGTTGACGCTGCCTCCGGTGGCGTCCTCGAGCGCCTGCGCGAGAGCCCCGGAGGGGATCAATTGCGCCCCGATCCGGACACTGCTGTGCAATTCGTCGGCGAAGATGACGCTGCCGATACCAGCCATCGCGAACCAGAGGATGTTCGCGAGCGCGAGGACGATCTCGGCGCGCAATGTCCCCCCGAGCAGTAGGCCCATCGCCGCGAACGTGACAGTGCCGAGCGCGATGACGACGGCACCGAGTACGAGACCGAGTGCACTCGGGCGCCAACCGAGCGCGAAGCCGATCGCGCCGAGCAGCACTGTCTGTAAGGCGACGACGATGACGACCGCGGCGCTCTTGCCGGCGATGATGCCCCAACGAGGAAGTGGTGTGGCCCCGAGGCGTTTGAGGGCGCCGTAGCGGCGGTCGAATCCGACTGCGATCGCCTGTCCGGTGAACGCGGTGGACATGACGGCCACCATCATCACAGCCGGGACGATCGTGTCGACACGGTCGCTGCCGAAGTCGCCGATCGGGAGCATCGTGAGGCCGATCAACAGGGTGATCGGGATGAACATGGTGATAAGCAACTGCTCGCCGTTGCGTAGCAGAAGCGTGAGTTCGAGCCTGGTCTGCGCGGAGAGCATCCGCCGGGGCGACGCGGGGCGCGGGCGTGGGGTGAACGTGCCGTCGGCGAATCGGTTGTCGGCCAGGCGGTCGTGGTGCGTCACGCTCATCCCCTCAGATCCCGTCCGGTGAGTTCGAGGAAGACGTCCTCGAGGCGACGCTGATCGACCCTGATCTCCGTGGCCAGCGCGCCCTGCCCGGCGCACCACGACGCCGCCGCCGCGACCACGTGTGGATCGATCGTGCCGCGCACGACGTAGTCACCGGGCGACACTTCCTGCACCTGAAACTCGGCGGGCAGTGCCGCGCGCAGCGGTGCGAGATCAAGCCCGGGCGGGGCGACCAGGCTCATTCGGCCGTCCGCGCCCGTGCGAGTGACCTCCGACGGCGTGCCGGACGCGACGATCCGGCCGTGGTCGATGATCACGAGTTCGTCGGCCAGTTCCTCGGCCTCGTCCATAAGGTGTGTGGTCAACAGCACGCTGACACCGTCGCGGCGCAGGGCGTCGATCAGCTCCCAGACGAGCAGTCGGGCCTGCGCGTCGAGACCCGCGGTCGGTTCGTCGAGGAACACGAGTTCAGGGCGCCCCACGAGCGCACAAGCGAGCGACAGTCGCTGCTGCTGTCCGCCCGACAGGCGACGGTAGGGGGTGCGGCGGGCGTCCTGCAGGCCGAGGCTGCGCAGCAGCCACTCCGGATCGTGCGGATCCTCCGAGTACGACGCGACGAGGTCGAGCATCTCGCCCGTCCGCGAACCGGGGTAGGCGCCGCCGCCCTGGAGCATGACGCCGATCCGGGGACGTAGCGCGGCCGAGTCCGCGACCGGATCCAGCCCGAGGACCCGGACCGATCCGGCATCGGGGGAGGCGAAGCCCTCGCACATCTCGACGGTCGTGGTCTTACCTGCACCGTTCGGGCCGAGCAGGGCCAACACCTGCGCCTGTTCGAGGGTCAGATCGAGTCCGTCGACGGCACGGACGTCGCCGAACGCCTTCACGACGCCTTGGAGGTGCACCGCGGACTCGCTCTTGCGGGGCGTCGCTTCCGACGCGCTGACAATCACGAAGCTCCAGCCTAGGCCCCGGCCGGATTGGTTTGTTCGGTGGTACCGGGTTGCGGGCGCCAGGGCAGGCGATTGCGGGTGACGAAGATGAGCACGATGCTGACTATGGCCGTTGCGATCGCGGCCTGGACGATCATGAACGGCTCGTACTCGGCACCGTTCGGCATGAGGATCACGCTCACGAACGACGAGAAGGCGATGGTCGGTATGCGGAAGACCGGGCGGGTGGCCCACGCCGCGAGCGGAATCACTGCCCACAGCAGATACCAGGGCTGCACGACCGGGAAGAGCAGCACGATGGCACCGAGCGAGACGCCTAGTGCCCCCACCGGGTGGATTCGACCCACCAGTACGGCGATCAGCATGCGCAGTGTGATGAAGCCGGCGATCACCGACGCGATCGGGCGAGTAAGGCTGAGCACCGCGGTGGTGTGGTCGCCGAGTCCGAGCAGCACGCCGACCAGGCCGGTACCCAGACCGAGCAGGGTGGGGATCGACATCCAACTCCGGACCTCGGTGGCGGTGCCGAGAGTCTGCGTCCAGCCCATGCCGAGGCCGCTCGCGGTGCTGACGAAGACGGTGACCGCGACGGTCACGGCGCCGAACAGAACCGCTGCTGACAGGAGTGCCTTGAAGTTGGCGCCCCATCTGCGGGCAAGCGCCATTCCCACGAAGCCGAGCGCCAGCAGCGAGGGGATCTTGATCGTCGACGACAACGCGATGAGTGTCGCACCTGCGAGCAGGAGCAGGAGGACGCGGCCGCGTATCGGCTCGGTGCCCTCGACGGCTCGCAACGCGATCTCCACGCCCGCCAGCATGAGGCCGATCATCAGGGCCTCGTTGTGAATGCCGGCAACCAGGTGGAACAGCACGAGGGGATTCGCGGCGCCGAGCCAGAGCGCGCTGACACCGGACACACCGCACCGGCGCGCCAGACGGGGAAGCGCCCAAACGATCATTCCGACGCCGGCGAGCGCGAGCAGGCGGTGCAAGAAGATGCCGGCGACGATGTTCTCCCCGGTCAGCCACGTGATTCCCTTGCCCATCCACAGGAAGAGCGGACCGTACGGCGCGGGGGTGTCCCGCCAGATGTTCGGGACGGTCCGGGTGAGGACGTTGTCGACGCCGAGCGCTCCGGCCGGACCGATCGCGTACGGGTCGAGGCCGCGGGCGGTGATCTCGCTCTGCGCCAGGTACGAATAGACGTCGCGACTGAACATCGGCGGCGCGACCGTGAGGGGAATCACCCACAACAGCAGGGTCCGGTCGAGTTGGGAGCGGCTCAACTGTCGGGGTGCGTGCCCACCACGCATGTTTCCGATCGCGAACCGCCCGAGCAGGAGCCACGCCAGCACGACCATGACGGTGCCGGTCAACGTCATGCTCAAGGTGGCGCTCGTCATGCGGGCCGGCAGGCCCAGCAGCCGCAGCCCCTGGACCGGGTTCTGCAGGACAGGCTGGGCGCCGGCGCCCAGCGCGCCGACCGCCATGAGCACGGCGCCGGTCGCGCCGAACAGTCGGATCCAATGCAGTTGGCGGGTCTCGTGGGCATTGAGGCCCGGGGCTTCGGTCTCGTCGCCGTGCAGTGCGTCGGCTACCGAGTGCCGAGGGGAACGCCCATCGATGCCGAGCACGCGTTTGACGAAGGCGCCGGCATGCTCGACCCGAGACCGGGCCGGAGCATCCGACTCGTGTTCTGTCTCGGTCTGCGGCACACGGTGCAGCGTAGCGCTGCGAACGGGGTGCTCAGGCCCACCCCGACCCAGCCCTCCTGAGGGGTGTGGCGCCGATTACACAGGGCACCCTTCGTGGACCGATGCCCCGAATTCCGTCACACTAGTGTTGTGAAATTGGAAGCGGCACGACCTTCGAACGGAGAACACGCAGGTCACGAACCTGTGCACCCCTCCGGCGGATCGTCGCTGCCCGTTGCCGGTGGACACGAGGGGCACACGAGGGCCGCTGTGGTGCAGTTGCTCGTCGAGGAGGGCCCCATCTCAGCTACCGACATCGGTGCGCGACTCGGTCTCAGCGCTGCCGGTGCCCGACGGCATCTCGACGCGCTCATCGAGGCAGGCGAGGCGCAGGAGGCCAGCTCGGCCGGGTGGCGGCAGCGAGGGCGGGGGCGACCGGCGAAGCTGTTCCAGATCACCGCGGCAGGTCGAGGCAAGCTCGGTCACACCTACGACGACCTGGCCAGCGCCGCGATGCGGCAGCTGCGGGAGATCGGTGGCGAGGCGGCCATCGAGGACTTCGCCCGGCGTCGAGTGCAGTCCATCGTCGCTGACGTCACGCCTGTGGCGGCAGACGAGCCGGAAGCGGTCGAGTCGACCGCCGAGTCGATCGCGGAGGCGTTCACATCGGCGGGGTTTGCGGCGTCGACCCGTCCGGTCGGCAACGGCGTGCAGATCTGCCAGCACCACTGCCCGGTCTCGCACGTGGCGGAGGAGTTCCCGGAGCTGTGTGAGGCGGAAAGGGAAGCGTTCTCCGAACTGCTCGGCCGGCACGTCCAACGTCTGGCGACGATCGCGAACGGAGACTGCGCCTGCACGACCCACGTCCCGCTCGCCCTACCCCCCAAGACCCAATAGATGTTCTCCCCGGTGGACAGCCCACACCGGTACGTAACAAGACTCCGGAAGGAGCCCGCATGACCGTCACATCAGACCAGGTGACACCCGAGGCGCCACTCTCGCAAGAGGAGACGATCGCCTCGCTGGGCAACTATGAGTACGGCTGGTCGGATTCCGACCTTGCCGGTGCGAGTGCCCAGCGAGGACTGTCTGAGGACGTCGTGCGGGATATCTCCGCGAAGAAGAACGAACCTGAGTGGATGCTCGACATCCGCCTCAGGGCGTTGCGCACCTTCGAGAAGAAGCCCATCCCGCAGTGGGGTTCGAACCTCGAGGGGATCGACTTCGACAACATCAAGTACTTCGTGCGGTCCACGGAGAAGCAGGCCGAGAGCTGGGAAGACCTGCCCGAGGACATCAAGAACACCTACGACAAGCTGGGTATCCCCGAGGCGGAGAAGCAGCGTCTGATCGCTGGTGTGGCGGCACAGTACGAGTCGGAGGTCGTGTACCACCAGATCCGCGAGGACCTCGAGTCCGAGGGTGTGATCTTCCTCGACACCGACTCCGGTCTGCGTGAGCACCCGGAGATCTTCCGCGAGTACTTCGGCACGGTCATCCCGGCCGGCGACAACAAGTTCTCCGCGCTGAACACCGCCGTCTGGTCCGGTGGATCGTTCATCTACGTGCCGCCGGGCGTGCACGTCGACATCCCGCTGCAGGCCTACTTCCGGATCAACACCGAGAACATGGGCCAGTTCGAACGGACGCTGATCATCGTCGACGAGGGCGCTTCGGTGCACTACGTCGAGGGTTGCACGGCACCGATCTACAAGTCCGACTCGCTGCATTCCGCGGTGGTCGAGATCATCGTCAAGAAGGGTGGCCACTGCCGCTACACGACGATCCAGAACTGGTCGAACAACGTCTACAACCTGGTGACCAAGCGCACCAAGGTCGAGGCGGGCGGCTCGATGGAATGGATCGACGGCAACATCGGTTCGAAGGTGACGATGAAGTACCCGGCGGTGTGGATGATGGGCGAGCACGCCCGCGGTGAGGTGCTCTCGGTTGCCTTCGCAGGCGAGGGGCAGCACCAGGACACCGGCGCGAAGATGCTGCACCTGGCACCGCACACATCGTCGACAATCGTGAGCAAGTCCGTCGCCCGCGGCGGCGGTCGCGCGTCGTACCGCGGCCTGGTCCAGGTCAACAAGGGTGCCCACGGGTCGAAGGCGACCGTCAAGTGTGACGCCCTGCTGGTCGACCAGATCAGCCGATCCGACACCTACCCCTACGTGGATGTCCGCGAGGACGACGTGACGATGGGCCACGAGGCGACGGTGTCGAAGGTCAGCGACGACCAGTTGTTCTACCTGATGAGTCGGGGTCTGACGGAGGACGAGGCCATGGCGATGGTGGTGCGAGGGTTCGTCGAACCCATCGCCAAGGAGCTGCCGATGGAGTACGCCCTCGAGCTCAACCGCCTGATCGAACTGCAGATGGAAGGGGCCGTGGGTTAGTGGCGAGCGAAGCGACCGCAGAGATGGCATCGAGCAAACCCGTGACCGGGGTGCAGGGCGCAGCGGCCGGCGAGAACGCCGTTCCCGCTACAAACAAGGGTGAGGTCTTCACCTCGTTCGACGTGAACGCGTTCGAGGTGCCTCGTGGCCGTGACGAGGCGTGGCGGTTCACCCCCCTCCGTCGTCTGCGCGGCCTGCACGACGGCACCGCCGCGGCGAACGGGGTGGTGGAACCGGCGATCGTGGAGGTCGAGGGCGACGTCACCGTCGAGACGGTCGGTCGCGATGACACGCGGCTCGGGCAGGGCGGTGTCCCGTTCGATCGCGTTGCTGCGCAAGCGTACTCATCTTTCGAGTCGGCGACCGTCGTGTCCGTCGGTCGGGAGACGGAGGTGGCCGCCCCGGTGCACATCACGGTGACGGGCCCGGGTGAGGGCAAGGTGGCGTTCGGGCACCTGCAGATCCGCCTCGAGGAGTTCGCGAAGGCGACCGTCATCCTGGACCAGAAGGGCAGCGGAACCTATGCGGAGAACATCGAATTCGTGCTTGGCGACAGCGCGTCGCTGACCGTCGTCGTCCTACAGGACTGGAACGACGACGCGGTTCACACCGCGGCGCACCATGCGATGCTCGGCCGTGACGCGGTGCTGCGACACACCTCGGTGAGCCTCGGCGGGGACCTGGTCCGCGTCACCCCGACCGTGAAGTACTCCGGCCCGGGTGGTGACGCCGAGATGCTCGGCCTGTACTTCGCCGACGCCGGCCAGCACTTCGAGCATCGTCTGCTCGTGGATCACTCGCAGCCGCACTGCAAGTCCAACGTCGTGTACAAGGGTGCGTTGCAGGGTGATCCGGCCTCGGATACTCACTCCGGCAAGTCGGACGCGCACACAGTGTGGGTCGGCGACGTGTTGATTCGGGCCGAGGCCGAGGGCACCGACACCTTCGAGCTCAACCGCAACCTCGTGCTCACCGACGGGGCTCGCGCCGACTCGGTACCGAATCTCGAGATTGAGACGGGCGAAATCGTCGGAGCCGGGCACGCCAGCGCCACGGGACGTTTCGACGACGAGCAGCTGTTCTACCTACGGGCCCGGGGCATTCCCGAGGACCAAGCCCGACGGCTGGTCGTGCGTGGCTTCTTCTACGAGATCATCAACCGCATTGCCGTCCCCGAGGTGCGCGAGCGTCTCGAGGCCGCCGTCGAAGCCGAACTGGCCGCAGTCGGCGTGTGATCCGGCCGGCCGCCCGTCCACCAAGAACTCCCAGATACCCGCATTAGGAAATCGAATGTCTACGCTTGAAATTCGCGACCTGCACGTCAACGTCGCCAACTCGGACGCCAGTGCCGAACCGATCAGCATCCTCAAGGGCGTCAACCTGACTGTCAGCTCGGGTGAGACCCACGCCATCATGGGCCCCAACGGCTCGGGCAAGTCCACGCTGTCGTACGCGATCGCCGGGCACCCCAAGTACGAGGTGACTGCTGGTTCCATCACGCTCGACGGCGAGAACGTTCTCGAGATGAGCGTCGACGAGCGCGCCCGCGCAGGCCTGTTCCTGGCGATGCAGTACCCGGTCGAGGTGCCCGGCGTGTCGATGTCGAACTTCCTGCGCACCGCCGCGACCGCGGTCCGTGGCGAGGCCCCGAAGCTGCGCCACTGGGTCAAGGAAGTCAAGGAGGCGATGTCGGTGCTCGAGATCGATCCGACGTTCGGTGACCGCAGCGTCAACGAGGGCTTCTCCGGTGGTGAGAAGAAGCGCCACGAGATCCTGCAGCTGGGACTGCTCGACCCGAAGATCGCGATCCTCGACGAGACCGACTCCGGTCTCGACGTCGACGCGCTGCGGGTGGTGTCCGAGGGCGTCAACCGCTACAAGGAGCACCATGACGGCGGGATCCTGCTGATCACGCACTACACCCGAATCCTGCGCTACATCAAGCCCGACTACGTGCACGTGTTCGTCGACGGGCGGATCGTCGAGTCCGGCGGCCCGGAGCTCGCCGACGAGCTCGAGGCCAACGGCTACGTGCGGTTCACGCAGGCGGCGGCGTCCGGGGCAGGGGCGTGACCGGATGACCACCACGGCGGCCGAGCTGGACGTCACCAGGATCCGGGAGGACTTCCCGATCCTGGGGCGGACCGTGCGCGACGGAAAGCGCTTGGTGTACTTGGATTCCGGCGCGACTTCGCAGCGCCCGGTACAGGTGCTCGACGCCGAGCGTGAGTTCCTGACCACGTGCAACGCAGCGGTGCACCGCGGTGCTCATCAGCTGGCCGAAGAAGCCACCGACGCGTACGAGGGCGCGCGTGCGGCGATCGCCTCGTTCGTCGAGGCCGATCCGGACGAGCTGGTCTTCACCAAGAATGCAACCGAGGCGCTCAACCTGGTCGCGTACGTCTTCGGCGACGACCGGTTCGACAGGGTCGTCGGACCGGGCGACGAGATCGTCGTCACCGAACTCGAACACCACGCGAATCTTGTTCCGTGGCAGGAGCTTGCGCGCCGCACCGGTGCGACGCTGCGCTGGTACGGGATCACCGACGACGGCCGCATCGATCTGGACTCGCTCGAACTGAGCGACAAGGTCAAGGTTGTCGCGTTCACGCACCAGTCGAACGTGACCGGCGCGATCTCCCCGGTCACCGAGTTGGTGCGACGGGCGCGAGCCGTGGGTGCGGTCACGGTACTCGACGCGTGCCAGTCGGTTCCGCACATCGCCGTCGACTTCCGCTCCCTCGGTGTGGATTTTGCAGCATTTTCCGGACACAAGATGCTTGGTCCGTCCGGCGTCGGTGTCCTGTACGGACGCCGCGAGCTGCTGACGTCGATGCCGCCGTTCATCACGGGCGGCTCGATGATCGAGAAGGTCACGATGGCGGGCAGCACCTACGCGGCACCGCCCCAACGGTTCGAGGCCGGTGTGCCGATGACCTCGCAGGCCGTCGGTCTCGGTGCGGCCGTCAAGTACCTGAGCGACATAGGCATGGATGCGATCGCACGGCACGAGCACCTGCTCGTGTCGGCTGCCCTCGAGGGTCTGGCCGACATCGGCGGTGTGCGGATCATCGGGCCCGCCGACACCGTGAATCGCGGTGGGGCTGTGTCTTTCGTCGTGGACGGCATCCACGCGCACGACCTCGGGCAGGTCCTCGATGACGACGGCGTGGCAGTGCGCGTCGGCCACCACTGCGCGTGGCCGATGCACCAGCGGTTCGGCATAGCCGCGACGGCGCGTGCATCGTTCGCGCTGTACAACACCCTCGACGAGGTCGAGGCGCTCGTCGCCGGCGTCCGGCGTGCGCAGAACTTCTTCGGCGTGGGAGGAGGTGCCTGACGGTGCGCCTCGAACAGATGTACCAGGAAGTGATCCTGGACCACTACAAGCACCCGCACGGTCGGGGACTGCGGGCGCCGTTCGGCGCCGAGGTCCATCACGTCAACCCAACGTGTGGTGACGAGATCACGCTGCGTGCCCATCTCTCCGTCGGCGAGGACGGCCGATTCGTCGTCGACGACGTCTCGTACGACAGCCAGGGCTGCTCGATCAGCCAGGCGTCGACCTCGGTGCTCTACGACCAGATCGTGGGGATGCCGCTCGAAGAGGCGCTGCGCACCGTCGAAGAGTTCAACCTGATGGTCAGCAGCCGCGGTACCGTCGAAGGCGACGAGGATGTGCTGGGAGACGGCATCGCGTTCAGCGGGGTGTCGAAGTACCCGGCCCGCGTCAAATGCGCTCTGCTGGGATGGATGGCCTTCAAGGACGCGGTTGTTCGTATCGTCGAGGACCCCGATCGTGACGGCCCTACTGAAGACGACGTTGCTCGAACCGGAGGACAAGCATCATGACCGACACCCAGGCCGAGCAGGCCCAACCCGAGAACGAGGCTCCGACCTCCGAGACGCCGGCCGCGGAGTACGGCGCGACCGTGACGCCGGAGCGCCTCGACGAGCTCGAGGAGGCGATGCGCGACGTCGTCGACCCCGAACTCGGCATCAACGTCGTCGATCTCGGTCTGGTGTACGACTTCAAGGTCGAAGACGCAGACGGCGTCGACACCGTCACGCTCGACATGACCTTGACATCGGCCGCGTGCCCGCTGACCGACGTTATCGAGGAGCAGTCACGTCGCGCACTGGTCAACTCCGGCCTGTGTGACGAGCTGAAGATCAACTGGGTTTGGATGCCGCCTTGGGGTCCGGACAAGATCACCGAGGACGGCCGCGAGCAGCTACGTGCCCTCGGGTTCACGGTCTGAATGTCCCCCCGGGTCGACCGGGAGCTGACTTACCCGGAGGTCGGTGCCACCGCTGGTGAGCTACCGTCCGGGTACCGACACGTTCGGAGATCGATCCATCTCGGACGCGGTGAGGACACGTTCCTCGCCGCGTCCGAGGCGTTACTGGGCTGGAACATGCATCGCCGGGCCGGGCTGCGCGTCCACGCGGACACCCCGACCGTCGAGCCCGGAACCGACGTGGTTCTGCGTTGGTTCGGATTCACTATCCCGTGCCGTGTCGTCTACGTGGTCGACCAACCCAACCGCCGCGGATTCGCGTACGGAACCCTGTCCGGGCATCCGGAATCCGGGGAGGAGCGATTCTGCGTCGAGCGCGATGCCGACGGGACCGTGCAGGCGACCATCACGGCGTTTTCGCGTCCCGGACGGTGGTTCACCCGGCTCGGAGATCCGATTGCCCGCGCCGTCCAGCGGCACATGACCAGGCGCTATCTCCGGGCCTTCTCCGGCTGACGGTTCAGGCGCGCTTGCGGCGGGTCTTCTTCGCGGTTGCGGGTTTGGCTTCCTCCCCGGCCGCATCGAGGCTGCGTTGCAGGGCCGCGACAAGATCGACAACCTCGGCGTCCGCCCCCGCCTCGGTCTGTTCGGCCGCCGGGATGACCTTCTCGCCGCTCCGGATCGCCTCGTCGATCAGTTGCCGCAGCTGGGTCTGGTAGTCGTCGGTGTATTCCGTCGGATCGAAGTCGTCGGCCATGCTCTCGACGAGCGTGCCCGCCATCTTCAGCTCCTTCGGCTGCGGATCCTGGGCGTCGCCCAGTGATGGGAACTCGGCCGCACGGACCTCGTCAGGCCATAGCAGGGTCTGGATCACCAGCACACCATCACGCTCGCGCAGCGCGGCGAGACGAGTCTTTTGCCGGAGCGTGAAGTGCACGAGTGCGGTGCGTTCCGTCTGGGCAAGTGTCTTCGCCAGCAGCACGTACGCCTTCGGTGACGACGAGTCCGGCTCGAGGTAGTAGCTCTTCTCGAAGAGGATCGGGTCGATCTGCTCAGTGGGGACGAACTGCAGCACCGGGATCTCGTGCTTCTCGGCCGCCGGCAACTTGTCGAAGTCCTCGTCGGTCAGGATGACGCGGTCACCCTCCTCGGAGTCGTAGGCCTTGTCGATGTCGGCGAACTGCACCGTCTGCCCGCACTCGCTGCACACGCGGTTGTACCTGATCCGTCCGCCATCCTTGGCGTGGACCTGGTGGAAACGGATGTCGTGGTCCTCGGTCGCGGAATACACCTTGACCGGTACGTTGACCAGCCCGAACGCGATGGAACCCTTCCAGATCGATCGCATGCCCCACTATCACGCAGATCGATGCCGCGTGTGACCGAGGTCCGAAGATCATCACCATCTCGATACATTGGGCTGCCGCAGGTCAGCTACCTGAGAGACCAGTTGTGCCCGGTTTCAGAGGGTCGGCGGTCAACCGCCCCATTGTCGGCGAGTGCCTTCCGGACGCGTTCTTCCAGCATGTCCGCCAGGACCGCAGTGGTGGCCGAACGGAGCCGCACGAGTTGGTCTGTGTAGTAGAGGTAGCGTCCATCGCCCGCGACGTCGAACCAGGTCAGGGAGTCGACGATGGGATCGTAGGCGCCTTGCCACGGTCGGTGGAGGCAGACGTAGCCGGCGGCGGTCCGGCGAGCCAGGATCCGTTTCAACAGGGGTGCACCGGCGATGGTCGCGTTGTGCAGAACGCCGTTGCCGAGAGACTCGGCGTGCGGATCGTTGGCGCGCAGGTCGTCGGGGTGGGCGTCGACCGCGGCGGTACGTCCCGCAGGCACCTCCGGAAGTTCGTGGAGGATATCGCGAGCGAACTGCCGGAGGTCGGGTGCACGTGATCCGGGCCGGACCCGAATGCGCAGGTCGCCGGTTCCGGTGGTGGAGGGCAGCTGATCGGCGACTACGCTGACTCCACCGCGGACGGCTCCGCGGCGTAGCACGGGATTGGTGTCCGGGGAGTAGACGCTGACGGATACCGCGGGATGGCGAAGGATCGCGATCGCGTCCCGGAGCTGGTGGTCGGGTTGTTCGGCACGCCACCGTTCCAACCGTTGCTGTTCGACGTGCAGTTCGCTTTCGAGTCGCGCCGCGGTACGGTGCTCGAACGGGTGCGGCATTCTGTCGAGATCCGTTGCCTCCCACAGGTGCATGAATTGCGCGGAGGACAGCTGCCAGTTCATGCTCCGAGCACCGGGGGAGCCACCGGGTGGAGGTCACCGATCAACTCGTTGCCGTTGTCCATGTTGATGAGGTAGTCGGGTGTCTTGTGCTCCGTGTCGTCATCTGGCCTGGCGCCGCGTCCACCCATGGGGACTCCCATGCCCATTCCAGAGCCGGGACGGGTCGTGCCCGGTTTGGCGGCTGCCCCGCCCGGAGCGGCACCTGCCCCGGCTCCTGTGGCTCCTCCGGCGGCAACACCGGGCGCGAGTGCGCTGGAACCGATTGCGGCGCTGGGGCTGTCGTACCTGCCCGTGCCTGCACTTCCGGCCGTGACACCACCACCGAACCCACTTGCGCCGCCGCTCGAACCACCGGTTCCGGGCGTGCCGCTTTGTGGCCCAGTGGCGTTCGCGGCGAAGGTTGACAACAGTGAATTGGCCCTGCCCTGCGTGTCGGGTGGAATGCCCGCCCCCGCACCGGTTGCAGCGTCCTCCGTGGTGGCCGCCTGTGTGGATTCGGCGTCGCCCACTCCGGGGTCGGTCGACTCGTTCGAGTCGGCGGAGCCCGTACCCGAATTCGCAGCGTCACCTTGGGGTGGGGCAGCGGTCCCGGTCCAGCCGCCGGTTTCGAACCCCTGAGCTCCGGGGATCGTGGGCGGGGGCAGGATCGCCGGGACATTCGTGCCGGCGTCGATGAAGCTGGGCTTGTAGATGCGCTCGAGGATATCGGCCGCCTCGCGCCGCTGCTCTTCCTGCTGTGCTTTGGCCTCGACAGCACTCCTGGCGCTGGTCAGGAGTAGCAGGGGCTGCATGTCGGCAAGGAGACTTTGCACCCGTGGTTTCACATCGCTCGCGGCGCTGCTCGCCTGCTGGAGCTTGAGGCTGATCGTTCGGAGTGACGCATGAGTGTTGTTGACCGGGTCCATCATCCGTTCGATCGCAGCGTTCGCGGCGTCCGCCGCGGCACCCTCCCACTGGGTGCTACCGGTGATGCGCTCGAGGTTCGTCAAACCCCAGACGATGTTGAATGCGCTTGCCACGGAGAGGTACCTGTGTGCAAGGTCCATGATCATGCCGGCGTCGAGGGCGGAGACCTTGGCCGCCATCTCCTCACGACTGAGCCCCACGAATACATCCGGGTCCGTTACGTAGGGGGCATCGACTTCCAGATCGACGGTGTCACCGATTTGCTCGATGCTGGTGTCGAGACGGTCGCGCTCGATCGCCCCGGCGCCGCCGAGCGGCGCCGCTACGAGGTCGGCTAGATCCTTGTTGGTCATGCTCAGTCCCCCAGGTAGATGGCGTGCAACGATCTCGGGGCGCCCGGATCCCGGCGCGCCGCTCTTGCTCCCTACGCCCCCTCAGGTAGATAGCGGGCGATGATGCTTGCGGTCTCCTCGATCCCGATGCACCGCTCTTCCTCGGTGTTCTGGTCCGATCGCGTGCGGAAGAAGACGCGGGAAACACCCAGGATGCCGTAGCTGGTCTCGATACTCACCGCGCAGCTGAGCGAGTTTGGTACCTCGAGCAGGGCCCGGCGCCCGTCGAGCATGATCGGCGTTGCGTAGTCCTTTGACTTTTCCTGCTGTTCGGCGAAGGTGATGTTTCCCGAGAGCAGACTCAGCGCGTACTGCCTTTGTGGAGTTCTGAACCCGCAGATCAGGAAGGTGTGATAGTCGGCGGCGACGACGTCTTCGTCCTTGGACTTCGGGTCGTAGCCCGCCTCCACGAGCGCGTCATCGGGGATGTCGAGGCACGGATCGAACGTCACCAGCGGTCGATCCGACTGATCAACATGACGCGGCACCCGGACGGTCGGGGTCGGCGACACTGTGTCCGACTCTGCCGCATCCGATATCGCCACCGCCTCCGGAGTCTCCGTGCCCGCGCCGCAGGCCGCCAGGATCGAGGTCGTCACAAGCAGTGCTGCAACGGCTGTGCGGTGCAGCATCACTGGCCAGCTTCCATGTCTACTGGCCCTCGGGCAGGTAGCGGGCGATGATGCGAGCGGTGTCCTCGATCCCGACGCACTGCTCTTCTTCCACGTTCTGGTCCGACCGAGAGGGGAAGAAGCTCCGCGAGACGATCAGGATGCCGTAGCCCGTTTCCATGCTCACCGCGCAATGACCCTCGGTTGGTATCTCGAGCAGTGCGCGGCGCCCGTCGAACTCGATCGGCGTGGAGTAGTCCTTCGCCTTCTCCTGTTCTTCGGCGAAGGTGATGTTCGAGGAGTACACACCCAGCCCGTACTGGCGTTGCGGGGTGTCGAAATCGCACATCAGGAATGTGTGGTAGTCGGCGGCGACCAGATCCTCGTCCTTGGACTGCGGGTCGTAGCCGGCCTCCACGAGTGCCTCATCGGGGATGTCGAGACAGGGATCGAACACCACCAGCGGCCGATCCGACTGATCCACATGGCGCGGCACCCGGGTGGTCGGGGACGGTGACACTGTGTCCGATGCCGGCGCCGCCTCAGGTGCGGCGACGGGAGACCCGCAGGCGGTAAGGATCGATGCGAGCACCAGGAGAGTGCCGACCGACGCGCGATGCAGCTTCACTGATCCGCCCCCGAAACGAGACTGCCGAGTGCTTGGGCGACCTGACCATCGGTGTCGGCGAACGCCTCACCACCGGCCGCGAACGCCTCCCGCATGGCCAATATGACGGCTCGGTAGTCCTGGAGCCGCTGATCGACGGTCACCGCCTTGCCGGAGTACCCGGCGGCGAGTTGGTGCCCGATCTGGAACTCGCCGAAACCGCCGACGTGGTGAAGGCCCCTCGCTTCGTTGATTGCGTCGTCGAGCGAGTCGAGCACCTGGTCGCAGATGCGCACGCACTGCTCGATTGCTTCCGGTTCGAGGTGCAGCCCCATCAATCCCCCCGTCATGAGCGTGGCTCCCTCGGCCGCCCACGGGAATAATACGTGGGCCTTGCATCCGCCTGAGCTGCGGGCTGAGTTTGCCCTAGCCCGAACGCGTCCTATTCCTCAACCGCGCTGACCGTTGGCGTTACCCCCATGCCCTCCGGATGCTCAACGACTGTGTAGCAGGCGATCTCGCGAGATGGAAGGTGCTGAGCATCCCTATCCAGCTGATCCTGGGTCTCGACCGGGCGATACCCGTCGGACACCGACGCGTACCAACGTTCGGCGGATGGGCGGGTCCGCGGTACGGAACAACTCCCACATCGTGCGCATCGTCCCGGCCGCGTCGGCGCGACGCGACAGATACGCGCGCTGGCGTTCCACGGGCAAGGAGAAGAAGGCGTCGAAGAACTCGGCGGTGTGGGGGGGATCGAGATGGAGAAGTGCGGACAGCCCGACCTCTCGCAACGACTGGACGAGGCGAGCTTTCCGCGGCCACAACGCCTTTGCGGGATCCTGGCCGGAGGTGAGGGCACGGACGACGTCGTCGGCCGCTCCCAGGGAGGCCGCGACGCTGTACCCGGTGGCCGGGTGGATCAGGCCCGCCCGGGCCCCGAACGTGAACCCGTCGGAGCGGGAACGTGGGGCTTGTACCGGGAAGCGGACCCGCTCCTCACTGAGGTTCGGGGAGAGGTCGACCCCACGGTTGGCCAGGCGGGCCTCGAGCCTGCGACGGAGTTCGTCGACGGGCAGACCGGGACGGCCGACGAGGCAGGTTTCCTCGACCAGGACCGTACCGTTGCCCAGCGGCACCGCATACAGGAACGACGGCGGATCACCAGGCGCGGTGCCGTTGTCGCGGCGCCAGTCCATGAACCAGCAGGAGGCGCCGCCCAGGGCCGGGTCCGCCACCGCGTCGGGCAACACGAGTCCGAAGGCGGTCTGCTCGGCCAGCGCCGGGTCCGGGCGCATTCCGCGGGCGTCGACCACCCGGGCCGCACGGATCTCGGTGCCGTCGCGCAACTCGACCGTGTCCGCACTGATCGCGGCGGCGACCCCGGGGACGACACGGACGTCGTCGAGGTCGAGCCGGCGTAGCAGCGCGGAGTTGTCGAGCACGCAGTAGGCGCGGTCGAGAACCCTTGTGCGGCCGGCCCAGACGTGGGGATCGGGCGTCGTCACCCGAAGCGCACCGGAGCCGAGCCACCCGGGCAGTTCGTCCACCCATGCCGCGTAGGTCGACGCCCACGGCCGGTCGGGGTTCGGATCGACACCGACGACCTTCAGTCCAGCGCGGGCGGAGCGATGCGCAAGAGCGCGGCCGGCGGGACCGAGCCCGACGACAGCGACATCCGCCCTTGCGCTCAGAACGAGCCCGTCGCGAGCAGCCCTCCGTCCACCCGGACCGTCTCGCCGGTGATCCACTCGGCGGCGTCGGAGACGAGGAACCCAACCAAGCCCGCGACGTCCTCGGGTGTGCCCAGTCGCTTCATCGGGTAGATCGACGACGCCTGATCCTCTCCGGCCGCGACCAGCGCCGCGGCGAACTTGGTCTTCACCACCCCCGGAGCAACCGCATTGACGCGGATCTTCGGGCCCAGCTGCCACGCGAGCTCCTCGGTGAGCCGGATGAGAGCGGCCTTCGATGCGCCGTAAGCGGCGATGACGCCGGTCGACCGGATGCCCGCGACACTAGCCAGGTTCACGATCGAGCCGCCGTGTTCACCCATCCACGCCCGGTACGCCTCCTGCACGTATCCGAGTGCTGCGACCACGTTGACGTCGAAGATCTTGCGGACAGCGTCGAGGTCGGCCTCCATCAGCGTGCCGTAGACCGGGTTGATGCCGGTGTTGTTGATCAGGATGTCGAGGGAGCCGAGCTCGGAAACCGTCCGTGCGACCGCGTCTTGCCGGGCGTCGGCGTCACCCGAGTTGCCGGCCATAGCAATCACCTGGCCGCCGTGCCCGAGGGCACGCAGTTCCTTCGCGGCCTCGTCGAGCGGATCGGGCTTGCGGGCGGTGACGACGACGTTCGCTCCGCGGGCGAGGAGTTCGGCTGCAATGCCCTTGCCGATGCCACGGCTGGCGCCGGTGACGAGAGCGTTGCGTCCCTGCAGGTCCTTCTCACGAGTCATGCCATCGAACGTTAGCGGAGTCACTCCGCAGGTGCTCGGCTGCGGGTCGGGACCAGGCTAGACTCGGGTCTTCGTGTGCTCGCCACCGGCACAGCGGTGCCCGTGGGTCGCGCCCCACGCGCCCGAGCCTTTCAACTGCTTGTTCGTTCGAGGAGTCCTTCTTGATTACCGCCACCGACCTGGAAGTTCGCGCCGGTGTCCGGACGCTGCTTTCTGCTCCTGGATCGGCGCTGCGAGTGCAGGCGGGCGATCGGATCGGCCTGGTCGGGCGCAACGGCGCCGGCAAGACCACCACCCTGCGGATCCTCGCGGGCGAGGCGGAGCCCTACGCCGGTGCCGTCGTAGGTAGCGGCGACCTCGGTTACCTGCCGCAGGACCCCAAGGAGGGTGACCTCGAGGTGCTCGCGAAGGACCGGGTGCTCTCGGCGCGTGGGCTCGACGAGATCCTCCGGAAGATGGAAAAGCAGCAGGCCATCATGGCCGAAGCTGTGGACGAGGCACAGCGTGACCGGGCCGTCCGAAAGTTCGGCAACCTCGAGGAGCGTTTCTCCGCGCTCGGCGGATACGTTGCCGAGTCCGAGGCCGCTCGCATCTGCAACAGCCTGGGCCTACCGGACCGGATTCTGAACCAGCAGCTCAGGACACTCTCGGGCGGGCAGCGTCGGCGCGTCGAACTCGCGCGCATCCTCTTCGCCGCGTCAGACGGATCGGGCGGCAAGTCGAACACGACACTGCTGCTCGACGAGCCCACCAACCACCTCGACGCCGACTCCATCACATGGCTGCGGGGCTTTCTGCAGAACCACGACGGCGGCCTGATCGTGATCAGCCACGACGTCGACCTTCTCGCGGACGTCGTCAACAAGGTGTGGTTCCTCGATGCGGTTCGCGGGGAAGCGGACGTGTACAACATGGGCTGGAAGAAGTACCTCGATGCTCGTGCCACAGATGAGGCGCGCCGTCGACGTGAGCGAGCCAATGCCGAGAAGAAGGCCGGCGCGTTGCGTGCCCAGGCCGCGAAGCTCGGCGCCAAGGCCACCAAGGCGACCGCGGCGCAGAACATGGCCAAGCGCGCTGACAAGCTGATGGCGGAACTCGACGACGTTCGTGTCGCCGACAAGGTCGCGCACATTCGGTTCCCCGAGCCCGCCCCGTGCGGCAAGACCCCGCTGATGGCCGAGGAACTCACCAAGGTCTACGGGTCGCTCGAGATCTTCACCGGTGTCGACCTCGCGATCGATCGTGGCTCGCGTGTGGTGATCCTCGGGCTCAACGGAGCGGGCAAGACGACGCTGCTGCGCCTGCTCGCGGGCGTCGAGACCCCCGACCTCGGCGAGTTGGTGCCGGGCCACGGCCTGAAGGTCGGCTACTTCGCGCAGGAGCACGACACCCTCGACGACGAGGCGACGGTGTGGGAGAACATCCGGCACGCTGCGCCCGATGCGGGGGAGCAGGACCTGCGAGGACTCCTGGGTGCCTTCATGTTCACCGGACCGCAGCTCGAGCAACCCGCAGGGACGCTGTCCGGTGGTGAGAAGACCCGTCTGGCACTGGCCGGGCTGGTGTCGTCGGCGGCGAACGTGCTTCTCCTCGACGAGCCGACCAACAACCTCGACCCCGTCTCACGTGAACAGGTGCTCGACGCGCTGCGCAGTTACACTGGTGCGGTCGTTCTCGTCACGCACGATCCGGGCGCCGCGGAGGCCCTGAACCCGGAGCGCGTGATTATGCTGCCCGACGGCACAGAGGACCATTGGTCGCAGGAGTACCTGGAACTCATCCAGCTCGCGTGAATCGTCCAAATCCCCTGGCAGGGAAGATTTCCGTGGTGTTGATGACCCGTCCGTGAGTGATCTAGCCTGGAGGGCGGGACTCGTTCAGCCGACCGGAGGACGCCATGGCGGAGACCACGGGGATCTCGAGGGGGGCCCGAATCACCGGGGAATCGCGTGACAAGCTCCGCGAAGACTTGAAGGAACAATACGAAGCGGGCGCAAGTATCAGAACGCTCGCCGAGCAAACTGGCCGCTCGTACGGATTCATCCACAATGTCCTTGTCGAAGCCGACGTCACCCTGCGGCGACGGGGTGGGCCGAACAGGCACAAGCGAACCGAGTGAGGCCGGAGCACCGGCCCGACTTCAGTCGTTCCGGCGCACCGATTCCTCGACGAGATCGAGGACGGCCGCTAGATTCTCGGCGCCGTGTCCGGATGCGATGCGGGCGATGAGCCCATCGAGGACCAGGTCGAGGTAGTCCACCAGGACGTCGGTGGGCAGATCCTCGCGTAGCCGTCCGGCTGACTTCTGGTGCTCGAGCCGCCGAACCGTGGCCTCGGTGAGTTCGACGCTGCGCTGGGTCCAGTCCCGTGCGAACTCGGGGTCGGTGCGCAGGCGCCGGGCGATCTCGAGGCGGGTGCCGAGCCAATCGAACTGCTCGGGCGAGGCCAGCATGTCGCGCATCACCTGCACCAGACCGCCCTCGGCGACGACGTCGGCCATCCGCTTCGCGTCCTCGTTGGCCAGTGCAAGGAACAGTCCGTCCTTGTCCTTGAAGTGGTGGAAGATCGCGCCACGCGACAGCCCGGTGGTCTCTTCGAGTCGCCGCACGGTGGCGCCGTCGTAGCCGTACTGCGCGAAGCACTGGCGGGCCCCGTCGAGAATCTGGCTCCGTCGCGCCGCGAGATGGTCCTCACTGACCTTCGGCACAGCCGACATCCTTTCGTCCGATACCGCTTTCGTCCGATACCGCAACGGCGGGCTCGAGACCGACGTCCCGAGCCCGCCGTCAGCGCAGTGGGTGATCGCTGATCACACGATCAGGTGACTAGCCCCGGATCATGTTGCGCAGCACGTACTGCAGGATGCCGCCGTTGCGGTAGTAGTCCGCCTCACCGGGGGTGTCGATGCGGACGACCGCGTCGAACTCGACCTTACTGCCGTCGGCCTTGGTCGCGGTGACGCGCACCGTGCTCGGTGTGGTGCCCTCGTTCAGCTTCTCGATGCCCTCGATGTCGAAGACCTCGGTGCCGTCCAGTCCCAGCGACGCAGCAGACTCGCCGGCCGGGAACTGCAGCGGGATGACGCCCATGCCGATCAGGTTCGAGCGGTGGATGCGCTCGAACGACTCGGTGATGACGGCCTTGACGCCGAGGAGTCGGGTTCCCTTGGCGGCCCAGTCACGGGACGAGCCGGAGCCGTATTCCTTGCCGCCCAGGACGACCAGCGGGACGCCGGCCTTCTGGTAGTTCTGCGACGCATCGTAGATGAACGCCTGAGGCGCACCCTCCTGGGTGAAGTCGCGGGTGTAGCCACCCGAGACACCGTCCAGCAGCTGGTTCTGCAGGCGGATGTTCGCGAACGTGCCGCGGATCATCACCTCGTGGTTGCCGCGCCGCGAGCCCAGGGAGTTGTAGTCCTTGCGCTCGACGCCGTGAGAGTCGAGGTACTGCGCGGCCGGGGTACCGGGCTTGATCGGGCCGGCCGGGCTGATGTGGTCGGTGGTGACCGAGTCACCGAGCAGCGCCAGCACACGCGCGCCCTTGACGTCGGTGACCGGAGCGGGGTCCATGGTCATGCCATCGAAGTACGGCGCCTTGCGGACGTAGGTCGAGTTCTCGTCCCACGCGAAGGTGTCGCCCTCCGGGGTGTCCAGGTTCTGCCAGCGGTGGTCGCCCTTGAAGACGTCCGCGTAGGACCTGCGGAACATGTCCTCGCTGATCGCCGACTTGATGGTGTCGTCGATCTCCTGGGCCGAAGGCCAGATGTCCTTCAGGAAGACGTCGTTGCCGTCGTTGTCCTGGCCCAGGGCGTCGTTCTCGAAGTCGAAGTCCATCGTGCCGGCCAGCGCGTAGGCGATGACGAGCGGCGGGGACGCCAGGTAGTTCATCTTGACGTCGGGGGAGATACGACCCTCGAAGTTGCGGTTGCCCGAGAGGACCGCAGTGACCGACAGATCGTTGTCGTTCACGGCCTTGGAGATCTCTTCAGGCAGCGGGCCGGTGTTGCCGATGCAGGTGGTGCAACCGTAACCGCCCAGGTAGAAACCGAGCTTCTCGAGGTACGGCCACAGGCCGGCCTTCTCGTAGTAGTCGGAGACGACCTGCGAACCCGGGGCCATGTTGGTCTTGACCCACGGCTTGGTCGCGAGGCCCTTCTCGACCGCGTTGCGGGCCAGCAGCGCGGCACCGAGCATCACTGACGGGTTCGAGGTGTTGGTGCAGGACGTGATTCCCGCGACGACGACCGCGCCGTGGTCGAGCACGAAGTCACCGCGCTCCTCCGAACGGACCTGGACCGGGTTGGACGGACGGCCATCCGTTCCGTTCGCGGCGGACGGGATGTCAGCGTCGTCGTGCGCGGTCGAGTGCTCGACCGGATCGGACGCCGGGAACGACTCCTCGACAGCCTCGTCGAGCGCGGAGTGCGCAGCCTCGGCACCGTTGGTGACGTAGGTGATGATGTCGCGACGGAAGGCGTCCTTCGAGTCCGAGAGCAGGATGCGGTCTTGGGGACGCTTCGGGCCGGCGATCGACGGCACGACGGTGCCCAGATCCAGCTCGAGGTACTCGGAGTACGCGGGCTCACGGTCCGCGTCGTGCCACATGCCCTGCTCTTTGGCGTATGCCTCGACGAGCGCGAGCTGCTCGTCGCTACGGCCGGTCAGACGCAGGTAGTTGATCGTCTCGCCGTCGATCGGGAAGATCGCGGCGGTCGAGCCGAACTCGGGGCTCATGTTGCCCAGCGTGGCGCGGTTGGCGAGCGGCACCTCGGCGACACCCTTGCCGTAGAACTCGACGAACTTGCCGACCACGCCGTGCTTGCGCAGCATGTCGGTGACGGTGAGCACGACGTCGGTGGCGGTCACGCCCGGCTTGATCTCGCCGGTCAGCTTGAAGCCGACGACGCGAGGGATGAGCATGGAGACCGGCTGGCCGAGCATCGCGGCCTCAGCCTCGATGCCGCCGACGCCCCAGCCCAGTACACCCAGGCCGTTGACCATCGTGGTGTGCGAGTCGGTGCCGACGCAGGTGTCGGGGTACGCCTGGCCGTTGCGGGTCATGACGGTCGGTGCCAGGTACTCGATGTTGACCTGGTGGACGATGCCCATGCCCGGGGGGACGACCTTGAAGTCGTCGAACGCGCCCTGGCCCCAACGAAGGAACTGGTAGCGCTCGCCGTTGCGCTGGTACTCGAGGTCGACGTTGCGCTCGAGTGCGTCGGCGCGACCGAAGACGTCGAGGATGACCGAGTGGTCGATGACCATGTCGGCGGGGGAGAGGGGGTTGACCTTGTTCGGATCGCCGCCGAGCGTGGTGACGGCTTCACGCATGGTGGCGAGGTCGACGACGCAGGGAACGCCGGTGAAGTCCTGCATGATCACGCGTGCGGGCGTGAACTGGATCTCGACACTCGGGTCGGCAGAAGGATCCCAGTTCGCGATGGCCCGGATGTGATCGGCGGTGATGTTGGCGCCGTCCTCGGTGCGCAGCAGGTTCTCGGCGAGAACCTTGAGCGCGTACGGCAGCTTCTCGGTGCCGGGCACGGCCGAGAGGCGGAAGATCTCGTACGAGTTGTCTCCGACCTCTAGCGTTCCCTTGGCGCCGAACGAATCAATACTGGTGGTCACGTCAGCTCCACTCGTCTTTGAGGTTCGCCGTCGACGGGGCTGTGACGACGGCTGAAGCGAGGCACGCGAAACAGTGCCCGGTTCAGTCGGCGGACCGAACCCGACGGCTGCGCGGGCTTCTCGATGGCGAGTCTAACGGTACGCTTGTCCTGTGAGACTGCGGGGTCTGGCCATCGGAGTCGCCGACTGTCGGGTCGGCTCGCGCCGTCCCCAATCCTCACGCAGTCGGTGCACGCGCGCAACGGAGGGCGGCGCTGCGGTGACAAGTCGTCACGTAGTGTTATTCAGGCTGCACCCGCGCCTTTCCGACACCCACATGCACTGACACCCCGACACGCGACCCCGACACCGGATAAGAGATGCTTGCTCACATCGCGCCCGCCCGCCTGCCGCTCGCTGCCACGATCCCCGACGACGTGTCCGTCGATGCGGTGCTCGCGGATCTCGCTGCCGACCGTGTCTCGGCACCTGCCGCCGACATCGCCGGCCTGCGTGACGTGGTCGTCCGTGCACAGGAGCACGGAATCGATCTGAGTGTCGTCGTGCTCGACCGGGACCCGGCCCGCCCCGAACAGTTGCGCGACCTGGCGACGGAAGTCGGCATGGTCGAGGGCGGCACGGTCCTCGTTCTCAGTCCGTCGGCGCCGGGCACCTACAGCGACTCCATCAGCAGGGTCGTGCTCGAGGGCGCACAGGACCACACCTACACGGGCAATCCCGTGCAGTCGGCGAACAACTTCCTCGACGACATCACCGAGCCGCACCTTTCGTGGGGGCTGATCACCGCTCTGTTGGTGCTCGTTGTCGTACTCGTCGGCGGGGTGTCGTACGTGGCCAAGGTCCGTCGGGGGCCGTCCACCCCCAGCGTCGACTCCGGGGACGGCGACCCGGGCGCCGGGTCCAGCGACGAACGCGCTTCCGTCGACTGAGCGCACCACACATCTCTCGAGGCCCTGACGGGCACGAACCGTTCCGGGTTGCGCCCGGTCGAATCACCTCGGTCTTTGTGGCAAGAGTCCAACAGAGGGAACAAAGTGTCGTAACGTTCCTCATGACACTTCTGGGGAAGAAGTGTCACAGGAGTTGCTATGAAACTGATGTGACGGCTGCGCTGTGATGTGAACCTGCACGCCATCGGTGGTGGCATCGCCGGTGACGTGGCTCCCCTCGCGGATCGGTCCGACGTTCGACGTCGGTCGCAGCCGTAGGGAGGGGTGCTGTGGGGCGAAGGAGTTCACGCGCAGGCGCGCGACGCCCGGGTTTCCCCCGCGTGCGCCAGAGCCTGACACGGGCCTTTGTCGGTGCCGGCCTCGCCTGCACGTTGGTGGCGGGCATGCCCGGCGCCGCCCCCGCGGTTCCGCCACCGCCTCCCAACCCGTCCGATGCCGAGCTCGACAGTGGATACGCCCGGGTGTCGACCGGCGTTGCGCAGGTCAGTGATCTGATCAACCAGGTGGCGAGTGCGAACCAGGAACTCGCTCGACTTGACGACGAGGTCGCGATCAAGCGCGAGGACGTCAACCGGGCACTGGTCGACCTTCAAACCGCGCGCGACGAGGCCGACGCCGCCGGAGCGCTCGTGAACCAGAGCCGGCAAGCGCTGCAGGACGCGGGCGCGCGGATCGAGCAGGCTCGAGACCGCCTCACCGACTACGCCGTCGAGAGCTACACGAAGGGCCGCAACGTCGCCTCGCTGAACTCGTACCTCGGTGCCAAGGGCCCCGAGGACATCCTCGAGCGGGCACTGATCATGCGCCGCCTGGCTGCCGGCCAGAAGGCCGTCCTGGACAACCTGCAGCGGGCGCGAACCGAGCAGGCCAACCGGGAGTCGGCTGCGCGCGAGGCCAAGCGGCGTGCCGACGCCGCCGCGGACGCGGCGAATGCGAAGAAGGTCGAAGCCGAGCGGGCGATTGCCAGTGTTCACGCCGCTCTGGAGGAACAGGGGTCGCGAAAGGCGCAGGTGGAGGCCGCTCGGGACGCCGCACTGGTGCAGCTCGAGGCGGCGCGCAACCGCGTCGCGGGGCTGCAGGGGCAGCGCGATGCCTACATAGCGTGGGACAACCAGCGCAGGGTGGAGGAAGCAGCCGACGCCGCTGCTGCCGCGGCGGCCGCCGAATCAGCGCGCCGGGCGGCGGAGGACGGGGCCGCACAGGAGCGTGCCGCCCAGCTGGCGGACGGTCAGCGACCACACACCCAACTCGACGACGATTCCGGCGGGTGGACGCCGCCCGCCCAACCGGCCCCGGGTCCCGCGTTGCCCTCCGTGTCGGGGAGCGAGGCGATCGAGATCGTGATCGACCGCGGCATGTCGCAGCTCGGCGTTCCGTACGCGTGGGGCGGCGGCAATGCCATCGGCCCGACGCTCGGCATCCGAGACGGCGGCGTCGCGGACAGTTTCGGCGATTTCGACAAGGTGGGGTTCGACTGCTCCGGACTGATGATTTACGCCTTCGCCGGCATCGGGATTTCGTTGCCGCACTACTCCGGCTACCAGTACACGGCGGGTACCCAGGTGCCGTCGTCGCAGATGCGCCGCGGCGACATGATCTTCTACGGACCCAACGCGAGCAAGCATGTCGCGCTGTACCTGGGCGGCGGTCAGATGCTCGAGGCGTTCCAGTCGGGCACGGTTGTCAGGGTTTCCGCGGTGCGATGGGACGGGATGACCCCCTACGCTGTTCGTATGGTGTCCTAGCTCACGTCGTCCGCGTGCCGGGGTGTGCAGGTTCCTGGGATAGTTGGGCGGACAGGTAAATCGATCCGATCGATCTAGGTGGAAGCGGGGATTCTAGGTGACCTCAGGTGACGGTGCTGTAGCTGGATCCGGCTCGGAGGGGGCAGCGCACGGCAGTGCGGGGTCATCGGCGGCCGATCTCGCACAGGACGTGCACACCCTCGAGCGGGCGATCTACGAGGTCAAGCGCGTGATCGTAGGCCAGGACCGTCTGGTCGAGCGCATGCTCGTCGGGGTGCTCTCAAAGGGACACGTCCTGCTCGAGGGCGTTCCGGGTGTTGCGAAGACGCTCGCAGTCGAGACGTTCGCGAAGGTCGTCGGCGGTTCGTTCTCCCGCGTGCAGTTCACTCCCGACCTCGTTCCGACCGACCTGGTCGGTACCCGCATCTACCGGCAAGGGCGTGAGGAGTTCGACACCGAGCTGGGGCCTGTCGTGGCGAACTTCCTGCTCGCCGACGAGATCAACCGTGCGCCCGCGAAGGTCCAGTCCGCACTGCTCGAGGTCATGGCCGAGCGGCACGTATCGATCGGCGGCAAGACGTATTCGATGCCCGAACCCTTCCTCGTGATGGCCACCCAGAACCCGATCGAGAGCGAGGGCGTGTACCCGCTGCCGGAAGCCCAACGCGACCGCTTCCTGTTCAAGGTGCTCGTGGACTACCCCTCGGTGGAGGAGGAGCGCGAGATCGTCTACCGGATGGGAATCGCCGCACCCGAACCGAACCAGATCCTCGACACCCAGGAGCTCGTCCGGTTGCAATCGGTTGCGAGCAATGTGTTCGTCCATCATGCGCTCGTGGACTACGTGGTGCGGGTGATCACCGCGACGCGGACACCCCGAGAGTTCGGCATCGAGGACGTCGCGGGGTGGGTCGCATACGGTGCGTCGCCGCGTGCAACCCTCGGCATCATCTCCGCGGCGCGTGCGCTCGCGTTGCTCCGGGGCCGCGACTACGTAGTCCCACAGGACGTGCTCGAAATCATCCCCGACGTCCTGCGGCACCGCCTCGTGCTGTCCTACGACGCCCTCGCCGACGAGGTGTCACCCGAGGCTGTCATCAACCGGGTGCTGCAGACCGTCGCGGTGCCGCAGGTCGGTGCACAACCGGTTGTTGCGCCGATTCCGCCCTCGTTCGATCCAGGCCCCTTGCCCGCCGCGACGTCGGGCTCCCCGCAACAGTGACGCGGCGCAAAGGCGCAGTGCCGTCGTTCCGTTCCGGATCGCTGCGCGACCCGGAGATGGCCGCAGCCTTGCGGACCCTCGAACTCACCGTGCGCCGTCGCCTCGACGGCGTCCTGCACGGCGATCACCTCGGCCTCATCCCAGGCCCAGGCTCCGAGCCCGGCGACGCTCGCGAGTACCAGCCCGGTGACGACGTCCGGCAGATGGACTGGTCGGTGACCGCGCGCACGACGCACCCACATGTTCGGCAGACCGTCGCCGATCGCGAACTCGAGACGTGGCTAGTGGTGGACCTGTCGTCCAGTCTGGACTTCGGCACAGTGGGCTGCGAGAAACGTGACCTCGCAATCGCGGCCGCGTCCGCGGTGACATACCTCGCCGGCAGCAGCGGGAATCGCATCGGTGCTGTCGTCGCCACCGGTGACCGCACCAGGCGGATCCCGGCCCGGCCCGGTCGGGTACACGCCCAGGCGATGCTGCGACGCATCGCGTCCACCCCGCATGCCGCCGACGGCGTCCGCGGCGACCTTCGCAGCGCGCTCGAATCCCTGCGCAGGCCGCAACGTCGGCGGGGCCTCGTCGTCGTCATCAGCGACTTCCTCGGTCCGATCGACTGGGAGCATTCCCTCAGGGCGCTGTCGGGGCGGCACGACCTTCTCGCCGTCGAGGTCCTCGACCCACGCGACCTGGAACTGCCCGACGTGGGCGACGTCGTTCTGTTCGATCCGGAATCCGGACGCACGCGGGAGTTCTCGACGACACCCAAGTTGCGTGCCGATTTCGCGCGCGCGGCGCAGGCCCATAGCGCCGACGTCGACGCCACACTGCGCCGGTGCGGTGCACCCCGGTTGAGTCTGCGCACCGATCGGGACTGGATCAGTGACGTCGTGCGGTTCGTTTCGGCTCGGCGGCACACTTTCGGCGCACCCGGCAGTCGGGTGGCGCGCGGATGAGCCTGTCGCAGTTCACGTCCCCGTGGTGGCTGCTGTTCGTGCTGGTCGTCGCTGCGCTGGCGGTCGGATACGTAGTGATCCAGCGGCGCCGGCAGAAGAATGTCCTGCGGTTCGCGAACCTGGACCTGCTCGAGAAGGTTGCGCCGAACCGCCCGAACTTCACCCGTCACATTCCGACGGCGCTGCTGCTCGTGGGCCTGCTGTTCCTCACCGTCGCACTCGCCGGGCCGACGGCGGACCAGCGGGTTCCGCGCAACCGGGCGACCGTTGTGCTCGCCATCGACGTCTCGCTGTCGATGAAAGCGACCGACGTCGAACCCAGCCGCCTGGCCGCCGCGCAGGAGGCGGCGAAGTCGTTCGCCGAGGGCCTGACCCCGGGTATCAATCTCGGCCTCGTCGCGTTCGCAGGCACCGCGTCGGTGCTGGTGTCGCCGACGCCGAACCGCGACGAAACGAAAGCTGCGATCGACAACCTTCAGCTCAGCGAGCGCACCGCGACCGGCGAGGCGATCTTCACGTCGCTCCAGTCGATCGACACCCTTGCTGCGGTGCTCGGTGGCGGCGAGCAGGCGCCGCCCGCACGGATCGTGCTGCTCTCGGACGGCAAGCAGACCGTTCCCGAGTACTCGGACGACCCCCGCGGCGCCTTCACCGCGGCGCGGCAGGCCAAGGACGAAGGCGTCCCGATCTCCACGATCTCGTTCGGTACCAGCTACGGCAGCGTCGAGATCGAGGGCGACCGGATCCCGGTGCCGGTCGACGATCCGTCGTTGCGCGAGATCGCGAACCTGTCCGGGGGCAACTTCTTCAGGGCGTCCAGCCTCGAGGAGCTGCGCGACGTCTACGACACTCTCGAGGAGCAGATCGGCTTCGAGAATGCGCGGGGCGACGCGAGTCGGCCGTGGCTGATCCTCGGCGTGCTGTTCACAACGACGGGCCTGGGAACGGCGCTCGTGCAGCGGCAACGCCTCCCGTGAACACCCACGTGCCGGTCCTGAACGTCCCGAAGTTTTGCACCTGTGCCCGTAATCCACAGTCGAGCAGATAGGTTGATCGCATGTCGAATATCAGCAAATCGCCCCGTTCGGTGCTCGTGACCGGAGGCAACCGCGGCATCGGACTCGCCGTGGCGCGGCGCCTCTCGGACGATGGTCACAAAGTCGCCGTCACACACCGCGGATCCGGAGTTCCCGAGGGGCTGTTCGGGGTCAAGTGCGACATGACCGATTCCGAGTCTCTCGACCGTGCGTTCAAAGAGGTCGAGGAGCACCAGGGCCCGGTGGAGGTGCTGGTGGCCAACGCCGGAATCACCGACGACACGCTGCTCATGCGGATGAGTGAGGAGCAGTTCTCACGAGTTCTCGACGCAAATCTGACCGGCGCGTTCAGGTGCGCCAAGCGCGCCAATCGGGCCATGCTGAGGGCTCGCTGGGGCCGGATGATCTTCCTGGGTTCGGTCGTCGGTCTCGCGGGCCAGGCCGGCCAGATCAACTACGCAGCATCCAAGGCCGGCGTCATCGGGATGGCCCGGTCGATCACCCGGGAGCTGGGCTCGCGTTCGATCACCGCGAACGTGGTGGCACCGGGCTTCATCGAGACCGACATGACCGCGGATCTGTCCGACGACCTACGCGACACCGCCAAGAAGTTCATTCCGCTGCAGCGCCTGGGCAAGCCCGACGACGTCGCTGCGGTGGTCAGCTTCCTCGCTTCCGACGACTCGGCGTACGTTTCTGGTGCCGTGATCCCCGTGGACGGTGGCATGGGTATGGGCCACTAGCCCGGCTCGAGCCGTCACGCACCCACCGAGCACACAGAGACTAATTTTCACAGGAGGACCACAACCGATGAGCGGATTGCTCGAGGGCAAGACCATTCTCGTCACCGGCATCATCACCGATGCATCCATTGCATTTCACGTCGCCAGGGTCGCCCAGGAGCAGGGCGCGACCGTGCTCATCACCGGGTTCGACCGGCTACGTCTGATCGACCGGATCGCGCAGCGTCTTCCGGAGCCGGTACCGCCGGCGATCGAGCTGGATGTGCAGAACCCCGAGCACCTCGAGACGCTCGCCGACCGGGTGCGGGAGTTGGCCCCCAACGGCATTGACGGGGTGGTGCACTCGATCGCCTTCTCTCCGAGGTCGGGCCTGGGTAGCCCCTTCCTGGACGCGCCGTGGGCGGACATCTCGACCGCACTCGAGGTCTCGGCTTACTCCTACGCGTCGCTCGCGAAGGCACTCCTGCCGGTCCTCAACGACAACGGTTCGATCGTGGGCATGGACTTCGATCCCTCGCGTGCGATGCCGTTCTACAACTGGATGGGTGTGTCCAAAGCCACGCTCGAGGCCGTCAACCGCTATGTCGCGAAGGAAGTCGGCGGGCGCGGCATCCGCTCCAACCTCGTTGCGGCAGGCCCGGTCAAGACTCTCGCCGCGAAGGCGATCGCAGGCGATGCCACCGGTCCGGGTGCGGAATTGAACAAGTTGAACACCTCGTGGGACGAGGTCGCCCCGATCGGGTGGGATGTCGACGACCCGACGGCCGTCGCCAAGAGCGTCTGCACACTGTTGTCGGACTGGCTGCCGGGTACCACCGCGTCGATCGTCTATGTCGACGGCGGCTTCCATGCGATGGCCGGCTGACCCGTTTGTCGTTGCCATCCGGGGACTGGCCAGAATGAGGGCATGAGCGGTCAGCAGGAAACGGAATTCGACGCACTCCTCGTGCTGTCCTTCGGCGGCCCCGAAACGCCGGAGGATGTGCGGCCGTTCCTCGAGAACGTCACCCGCGGACGTGGCGTCCCGCCGGAGCGGCTCGACGCCGTCGTGGAGCACTACATGCACTTCGGTGGTCGGTCCCCGATCAATGCGCTCAACCGGGACATCATCGCGCGCGTCGAGAACGAATTGCGTTCGGCCGGAACCGATCTACCTGTGTACTTCGGTAACCGGAACTGGCACCCCATGGTCGAGGACACCGTCGCTCGCATGCGCGACGACGGTGTCCGCAATGCGCTGGTGTTCCCGACGTCAGCGTGGGGTGGCTACTCGGGCTGCCGTCAGTACCACGAGGACATCGCCAGGGCCCGTGCCGCGGTCGATGCGGCTCCGGCCATGTCGAAGCTGCGGCAGTACTACGACCACCCGCTGCTGATCGGGGCGTTCGCGGATGCGATCCACACTGCGCGGGAACAGCTCTCGCCCAGCGTGCGCGACCGCGCGAGGCTGGTGTTCACGGCGCATTCGGTGCCGGTGGCGGCCGACGCAGCCGCCGGTCCGGCGGGCGACGGCGGGCACCTCTACAGCCGACAGGTCGCCGACGCCGCACGGCTATGTGCGGAGACGGTCGGCGTCGACGAGTTCGACCTGGTGTGGCAGTCACGGTCCGGTCCGCCCCAGGTGCCGTGGCTCGACCCCGACATCTGCGACCACCTCGAGAGCGTCGCCGCGGCGGGTGCCTCGGCAGTGATCGTGTGCCCGGTCGGATTCGTCTCCGATCACCTCGAGGTGGTGTGGGACCTCGACACCGAAGCCCGGGACAAGGCTGCCGAGCTGGGGATCGAGTTCGCCCGAGCCGCAACGCCGGGCACTGACCCGCGGTTCGCCCGCCTGGTGGTCGAGCTCGTCGAGGAGCGTCGCTCCGGCACGATGCCCGCACGTCTCGGCCGAGAACCGTTGCTCGGTGCCACCGCAGACGGCAGGCCGTGCGCGGTCAATTGCTGTGTCCCGGTCCGACGCCCCGACCAGAACTGACCGGTTCATCGCTCTTACCCGTTCGGGCGCCACGGACGACGCTTCGATGCCTGTTGCCGAGTAGCGCCTCGAGCGCCTGTGCTTGTTTCGACGAGGCTGTGGCTTGCAGATGCCATTTTCGACGGGGCCGACCTCGGTAGGGCGGGTCGTTCGTGTCGAATGTCTTTCCTTCAGCTTGCGCGATGGCCGTCGAGGAAAGTCGCGACAAGTGTGTTGGGGTCGAACTCTGCAACGATCGATTCGGCTCCACTGCGTGCCAACATGCCGAACAGCATCAGCGGTGCGAGGAGGATCAGAAGCTTCTGTACGGGGTCACCTGGTGCGAGTTGTCCTCGATCTTGGTGTGTTGCGATCACGTGCACCGCATTGAGTAGATTCGGCATGAACGTATCCGTCGCGGCGCGTAGCTCCGGGTGGCGTTGCATCTCGACCAGCAGTGTCCCGACAGCGCCGCCGTGCATGCGGTTGGTCTCGGCAAAGGCCGTAGCTAGGGCGACAAGATCTGCGGTGACGTCGTCGGTCGTGGTCACGTGGGCGAACGGAGCTTTGGCCAGAACCTGTGTCAGAGCCGTGCTGATCAGGGTGGCCTTGTCGCCGTAACGGCGAAACAGCGTCGCCTCGTTGACGCCGGCTCGACTGGCGATCTCCTGCGTTGTAGTGGCTCGGTATCCGCGTTCGGCGAAGACCGCGACTGTGGTGTCGAATAACCCACCAACGTCTATATACCTGGGCATATGCCTCCGAACTTCGCACACGGTTCCGATTCGAACCAGACGTCCACCTAATGCAAGTATATACTTGCATTAGGTGGGTACCGGGACAGGAGGTCGGTGATGACCAAGCCGGAACAGCTCCCTCGCGACCATGACAGTTACCCGACCGCGAGATCGCGGCGTTCGAGGTTGTGGCGGTTGAAGATACGGCTGCAGTTCACGGGCTGGCTTCAATACCTCATCGCCGTCAACGTCGCGATCGTGTTCCTCGTCGTCTCGGCTGTCGGATGGCTGATCGGAATCTGGCAGCCGCTGTTGTTCTGGTTGCCCCTGGCGATCGGCCTGCTGTTACTCGCTGCCGCGATTTTCGATGTCATCACCCTGAAATGGGGCCTGCGCCCGACCGAGTCGATGCCAGAGCGCAAGGATGACCTCGACACCTTCGACCTGATGCGCTCGAGACGCTCCTGTCACTCCTTTCAGCGCCGCGATCTCACCGAGGCCGACCGAGCCGAGCTGATGCGAGCAGTCGAGGAATACACCAGACGGGACCGCCTGATCGGCACCGGCCCGATCCGACTCGAGTACGTCGCAGCTCCATTGACCATCTGGCCGGGAGTGGGTGCGCACGAGTTCCTCGTCGCGATCGCTCCATACAGCTACGACCGCCTGGTGCTTGTCGATGTCGGCCGCAGTCTGCAGAAGGTGGTGTTGCAGGCCACTCGCATGGGAGTGAGCACCTGCTGGATCGGCCCGGGTGCCGACCAGAGCAGCGTCGTCGAACACCTGGGTAGCCGTTTCGATCCCGAGAAGGATCACGTGGTCTGCGTCTGCGCGGTCGGATACCGATCACGCCTCGAGCCCTTGTTCGTCCGGGCGATGGAGCGGATTTCGCGTCGCCGCCTGCCGCTGGAGTCGCTGTTCTTCTCCGATCCGCACTGTGAGGTGCCGCTGGCAGTCGACAAACCGCCCTTCTCGTCGTTCGGCCGCTGCTTTGAGGTGTGTCAGTGGTCGCCGTCGTCGTACAACGCGCAGACCACCCGATGCGCGGCGGTGACAGAACTGGTAGGGGGCGAACAGAAGGTGGTGCGCTTCGACTTCTATGCCACCACCGCATCGCGGTTCTATGCGCCTGTGGCGGTGGGAATCTGGTGTGCGAACTGGGAAACCGGCTGCGACGCGCTGGCCATCCCGGGCCATTTCGCCGTCCTGCCGGAAGATGCGCGCAGCACTGGCGACGTCCCCGAACTGCCCCGGTACGACGTGAGCTGGATCGCCGACCCGAAGAAATAGCGTTCGCACGTCGTGGCCAATTCAGGCCGCCCGGTATGCTGCCGCCTGGTAGTACCAAACAATGACTCTCACCTGCTGTGGATCAACTCATGGGGTCCGGTCACGTGCGATGTAGGAGGTACCCGGTGAAGCGCTATGTCAGTGAGACTTGGCGTGCAGTCCCGCGGAGCGGCCTGAACGGTGCAGCCCCGATCGTCTTCGTCACGACGGGTATCACGTGGGGCGCCCAGGGCTTCGGCACGGCCGTGGGTGTCTTCGTGGCGGGCGTGGCCGGTGCGGCGGTGGTTCTGCTACCTGCGGCCCGCGCATCGGTGAACTCGGCGGCGCGCGGTTCCTGACGCCGACGGGTTCAGGCGCGGTGCGCGGACCGAGCGCAGGCCGTAACGGCCGCAACACGGGCGGTTCGCACCGCCGTCCACAGAGGACGCAGGAGGCGCTCGTGGGCTGCGGCGCTCGATGCGGAAGTGCCCTCCGTAGGTGAATCCTGTTCGGCAACAGTAAGAATGGCAGCCACCCGGTCAGCGGAGTCGAGGATGCGAAGCGCGCGGGTCGGCACGGAATCGGGGTACCGGTGGCGGGCGCGGTCCTCGAGTGCCTTGGAGATCCGGCGATGCGGGTCCGTGCCCGGCCGCCCGGTGTGTACCGACGACAGCTGCAGAAGGGCGTCGGCGGCGTCTCGGATTGCCTCGCGCATCGCGCGCTCGGCCTCGCCCAGTCCGCTGTGTTCGGTGATCATGGGCAGGGTCGCGACCGGAAGAACCGTCCACCGCAACACATCCGGGCCCTCGACCGTAGGAACGATTCCGATACCCGGACGACCGGGCTCACCGACGAGCACACCCTCGCCGACGTCTAGCGCCGATCGGGCGAAACCGGTCCCTACCGGAAGCCCACGGACATCACCAGGCACAGGCAATACCAACCGCACCTCGGCCATAGGGGACTCGGTGGCCTGCCGCACCAGCTGGAGCAGGATGGGCGCCGCTCCGTCCTGCACCCCCGGCCAGTCCAGGTCGGTGGACAGCGCGGTCTCTGCATCGGACGCCCCGACAATATGCATGGGCGCCCACTGGTGGAGAGCGTCGATCACGTCGTCGGGTGCGCTGTCGCCGGCGAGCCAGGAACCGGCCCAGACGGTCAGCGTCTCGCTGGGGGAACTCACGGTTAACGAGCATAGGACGGCGTGGCGGGATCCGCGCTCACCTCGTACTCGCCTAGCGTGAGGTGCCGTGAACGCGAGCAACGTGTACGGCGACATCTTTGCCGGTCACCCGCGGACCCGGAAGCCCCGGGCGCCGCAGGTGGCCGCCGATCGAGACTTGGTGGTGGAGGACGCGGCGACCGGATTCTGCGGGGCCGTGGTCGGGATCGAGCGCACCTACGACGGGGACTTCGTACGCCTCGAGGACGCCGCTCGCCGCACCCGGTTGTTCGCGATGCGTGAGGCGGCGTTCCTCATCGACGGTCGTCCGGTCACCTTGGTGCGCCCGAGCCCGCAGGCGCAGAAGGCTCCGCAGCGGACCGCGTCGGGGTCGACACGCGTCGAGGGGTTGCGTGCCCGCACCGCCCTGCCCAGTCGGATCTGGGTCGAGGGCGTGCACGATGCGGCGCTCGTCGAGCGTGTGTGGGGCCATGACCTGCGGGTGGAGGGGATCGTTGTCGAACACCTCGAAGGCCTCGACAACCTCGCCGACCGCCTGGCCGAGTTCCGGCCCGGCCCAGGCCGAAAGGTCGGGGTTCTCGTCGATCACCTCGTTGCCGGTTCCAAGGAGGAGCGGCTGACGCAGGGTCTGGGCCCGCACGTGATGGTTACTGGCCACCCGTACATCGATGTGTGGGAGGCGGTACGGCCCAGGGCCGTCGGCATCGAGGCGTGGCCGGACGTTCCGCGTGGTCGGGACTGGAAGGAGGGCGTGTGTGCCGCGCTCGGATGGGGAACTGCGCAGGAGGGATGGCGCCGCGTTTACGGCGCTGTGGGCAGCTTCCGTGACCTCGAGGCGCCGTTGATCGGTGCGGTCGAGCGCCTGGTCGACTTCGTGACGGTCGACTGACCGGAACTCTTCTGCGGATCCTCGCCTTTCCGGGCCCGGTCGCATGCCAGTTCGCCCAGCTGCGTTTCTGGTTAGATGGTTGTGTGGCGGCTTTGATTTGGCTGATAGCGGGGGTGTTGTTGGCGTCTGCCGAGGCATTGGTCGGGGAGTTCTTCCTGCTGATGCTCGCCGGCGGGGCGTTGGCGACAGCCGGCTTCAGCGCGGTGACCGACTTCCCCGTGTGGATCGACGCGGTCGTCTTCGGTATCGCATCGTTGTTGCTGGTGCTTGGAGTACGTCCGGTGCTGTTGCGGCGTTTCGGCACCCAACCGCTCGAACTGACCAACGTTGCTGCCCTGACCGGTAAGACGGCCCTGGTCCTCGAGGAGGTCGCCGAGCACAGCGGTCAGGTCAAGCTCGAAGGCGACATCTGGACGGCGCGTCCGCTCGATGTCACCGAGGTGTATTCGCCGGGGACGACAGTCACGGTGATGGAGATAGACGGCGCCACTGCCGTCGTGTGGAGGGGACCGTAGAAGAGATGGAAGCACTCATTGTTCTGGCGGTACTGGTCGTACTCGTCGTGATAGTGGTCGCGAAGTCGGTGGCGTTGGTGCCGCAGGCTGACGCGGCTGTCATCGAGCGCCTGGGCCGCTACATCAAGACCGTGTCCGGTCAGTTGACGTTCCTGGTGCCGTTCGTGGACCGCATCCGGGCCAAGGTGGACCTGAGGGAGCGGGTCGTCTCGTTCGCGCCTCAACCGGTGATCACGCAGGACAACCTGACCCTGTCGATCGACACGGTTGTGTACTTCCAGGTCACCAACCCACAGGCAGCGGTCTACGAGATCAGCAACTACATCGCCGCCGTCGAACAGCTCACCATCACCACGCTCCGCAATGTCGTCGGCGGCATGACCCTCGAGGAGACCCTCACCTCGCGCGACTCGATCAACGGTCAGCTGCGCGGCGTGCTCGACGAGGCCACCGGCCGCTGGGGTCTGCGCGTCGCCCGGGTCGAACTCAAGAGCATCGACCCGCCGCCGTCGATCCAGGAGTCGATGGAGAAGCAGATGAAGGCCGACCGCGAGAAGCGGGCGATGATCCTCAACGCCGAAGGACATCGCGAATCGGCGATCAAGACGGCCGAAGGTGACAAGCAGAGCCAGATCCTCGCAGCCGAGGGTGCCAAGCAGGCGGCGATTCTCTCGGCCGAGGCTGAACGCCAGTCCCGGATCCTGCGCGCGCAGGGTGAACGCGCCTCCAAGTACTTGCAGGCACAAGGTCAGGCGAAGGCCATCGAGAAGGTGTTCGCCGCCATCAAGTCGGGCAAGCCCACCCCGGAACTGCTTGCGTACCAGTATCTTCAGACGCTTCCGCAGATGGCGCAGGGTGACGCCAACAAAGTGTGGCTCGTGCCCAGCGACTTCGGTGACGCGCTCAAGGGGTTTGCGAAGACTCTCGGCGCGCCTAGTGAGGACGGTGTGTTCCGGTACGAGCCGAGCCGCACTGAGCCCGAGGACCTCCCGCGACCTGAGGACGACTCCGAAGAGGTCGCCAGCTGGTTCGAGACCAAGACCGACCCGGAGGTCGAGCGGGCCGTGCGCGCCGCGGAGGCGGTCGCCCGCAAACCGGTCGAGAGCCCGCTGACCCAGGAGCATCTGCTCGGTGCCAGTGACCAACGCGAGGAGTTGCCACCCGGGCAGGCTTAGCCAGGGCGCCGCCGGGGACGGCCGGTGCCGTCCCGGGCCGAGGGACGAACCGGGCGTACGGGTCCGCTTACGTGACCAGCGCCTGACCGACGCCGGCCACAGCGATCGCCCACAGCACACTCGTGAAGGTGCCGATGATGAATTGCTCGGACGCGTGGGGTTCGCGGAGTTCGGGGTAGCGGGCGAGACCCTTGACGGCGAGTACGACGGCGATGCCTTCCGGCCATCCGGCGAGGACCGCGACTGCCACGGCGGTCCGCTCCAGGAGGCCGATCACCCGGCCGCCCCTGAGCGGGCCGTCATCCGGTTCCTGTCCGGCGTCGGGTTGCCGGCGCGCGAACCGGAAGGCCGCCAGCACCATTGGGGCTCCTCCGGTGGCTGCAGCGGCCACCGTCAACACGTAGACCGCGGCGAGGGCGAATCCCTCCACGGGTGGCGCCGAACTCGCCGCGATCGCCGATCCGGCGAGCCCTACCGCGGCGACGATCGGGGCGGTCCGGACGATGATCCCACGCCTGCCGGGGCCGATCCCCAGCCGCCCGGCGGCTGTCCCGACCAGCGCGGCGATCGCGACGAGTATCAGACTGAGCGCGGTCATCGATCGGCCCTTTCGAGTAGTCGTGTGGCCAGGCGCCTGCCTGGGCCGTCGGCGTGCCACCCCGCGGCCGCGAGGCGTTGCGAGACTGCCTGCTTGCTTATGCCGAGTTCGGTGGCTGCCTCGGACTGGGTGAGTCCGCGCTCCATCAGATCCACCGCAGCCTGTCCCTGCGGGGACCGTCGGGCGATCACGAGCGCGATGAGCGTCAGGGCGGTATCGGCGTCCAGTGCCGTGTCCGCGTTCGGCGCCTCGACGGCCACCGCGCCGGGCGCCTTCTTCGCGCGGTCCACGGCTGCTCGCGCGGCTTCGAACGCGGGACCTCGGCCGGCGCGCGTCTGATCGGGCAGTGGCTGCTCGACCTCCCCGATGCCGATGCCGATGCTCCAGTGGCCGCGACGGACCAGGTCGAGAGCGACGTCGACGACGGCCGCCGGATCATCGGCGACGGCTTGTACCTCGTCTCCCGCGGTTCGTTCGAACGGACGTAGAAGTGCTCGGTCCGCGAGGTCGGCAAGGAGGGGTGCAACTCGGTCGACGTCGTTTCGGCTGTCGCGCTGGTCCACAGTCAGGACGAACATGGAGAAAGGCTAAGGCCTTGACTTGTAAATATCAAGCCTTAGAGCTTTACTACGTCGGGTTCGGTTTCAGCCCTTGACCGGTGTACGGGCGTCGAAGACGAGGCCCAGGAGACCGATCGAGATGCAAATTGCCGAGATGACGAGGAGTGCTGGATCGGTCTGACCGGTCAGTGCATCTGCGAGGAGGACGACACCGATCGTGCCGGGAAGGATGCCGACGACCGTGGCCAGCGTGTAGGGCAGTGTGCGGACAGACGACACACCAGAGCAGTAGTTGACGACCGCGAACGGGATCGGGGCGATCAGCCTGAGGGATCCGACCGCGAGCCAGCCGCGGCGCGCGAGTCGATCGTCCACCGCCCGGGCGGTGGGGTGGGTCAGGCGGGCAGCGAACGCATCACGTCCGATCGCACGAACCAGTAACAGGGCGAGCACCGCGCTGATCGTCGTCGCGGCGACGGAGACGGTGATACCGGTGGCGGCACCGAACAGCACGCCCGCGCTGACGGTGAAGATCGTGCGGGGGATCGGCGCCACCGTCAGCACCACGTGCACGACGAGGAACACGAGAGGGAAGGCCGGGCCCACCGCGTCGGCCCACGTTCGAATCTCTTCGATCGACGGACGCGGCACCATCGCCGCCGCCACGAACAACGCGCCCAGCCCGATGAGAGCTCCGAGAACTCGGGGATCCCTCAGTCGCGCAATCACAAGCGATCACGATACGCCGGAAGCGAATGGCGCGGCCAGCCGAGACGGGTCAGTCTCAGTCGGGCGTTTCGACCGGCAAGCTCGGCCGTCGGCACGTCACCGTGGCGTATGCGCAGACCCGGCCGTCCGCCCCGGTGCTCGTGACGCGCGCGACCGCCATGGACCGGCCCGAATGAACGATCTCGGCGGTGAACTCGACGTCCCCGTCGATGGGTGTGGGCCGGAAATAGTTGATGCGCATCGAGGCGGTACGCATCGGAGCATCCGGTGAGCTGACGGCAGCGTTGCCGGCCAGGTCGATAGCGCACGCCTGGATACCGCCGTGCATCACCCCTAGCTTGTTCGCCAGCGCAGGATTCCGAGGCACGACGAGCCGAGTGCCGTCCCCCTCCGTGAACAGTCCGCCGATCCGCGCGAGCGGCGAGACCGACGCCTGGGGGATCGAACCAGCGGGCGCAATCGGGCGCACGGCGCCGGCGCCCCGGTCGGGACCGGTGTCGACGAAGTTGCCCCACGCGGTTCCGGTGGCGATGAGATTGCCGGTGCTGTCGTGAATTGCAGTGCTGCTGACGCCGCCGTCCCGCGCGACGGAGACGACGCGACCCTCGGCGTGCAACTCCGGGCCGATCCACCCGGCTGACGTGACGAAGTCGAGCGACAGGTCGGTCGTGACCAGGCCGGCTCGTTCGCCACGGCGGTCCCACAGTGTGAAACCGAGGATGTCGTCGGCGAGGACGCCCAACGAGGCGGACTGAGCTGAGGCGTGCGGATCGAGTCCGTCGATATCCATGGTGAGGCGGTTGAAGCCGTCGAGTCGCTCAGGTGGGCGCATTCGGAACAGCCGTTGAGGGGTGATCGGCTCACCTTCTTCCAGCACGTTCGCAATGCTCATGAATGGAGGCTAGCGAACCGGGGGGTGGCCTGACGCCCGCGTTGCGGGGGATGCGGTTAGCATCACAGATCATAGGATCGCAATCGTCCCATTTGTTTACCCGATTGGAAGTCCGTTCGCGATGGTGAACGCCAGGAGAGTGAGAGGGAGCCGCCCAGTGTCACCAGCTTCAGAGGCCGAGGACGCCGCGCGCGCCTACACGGAATGGCAGCAGGCTGTGGCCGGCGTGCTCGCCAAGTCCCGCCGCGTGGACGCTGCCGAGCTGGGCCCGGAACCGCAGAAGCTTCTCGAGACGACCACGTACGACCGCGTCACCGTCTCGCCGCTGTACACCAGGCGGGACGAGCTTCCCGAGGCCCCACTGCCGGGCCAGTTCCCCTTCGTCCGTGGGGCAGACGGCGCCCGTGACGTCAACTCCGGTTGGCTCGTCAGCGCGCGTTTCGGCCAGGAGGGACAGGACGCCAACGAAGTCAATCGCGCGATCCTCGACGGACTCGAGAACGGCGTGAGCGCCGTGTCGCTGTCGATCGGCGGCAAGCACCTACCCGTCGCCTCACTCGATGCCCTGCTCGACGGCGTGTTGCTGGATCTGGCGCCGCTGACCCTCGAGGCCGGTGCGGAGACCGTCGCCGCGACCCAGCAACTCTACGCACTCCTCGACAAGCGTGCCGCGAGCGGCGGGGGCACCGACCGGACCCGGATCCGGGTCGGGCTCGGAGCGTCCCCGCTCACCGATGCGTTCTCAGGTGCGGCCGGTGTCGAGTTCGACGAGGCCCCCGCTCTCGCGGACACCGCCGCATCCCGCGCGGAAGCCGTGCGTGCGATCACGGTGGACGGCACCACATTCCACAATGCCGGTGCCAGCGACGCCGAGGAACTCGGCGCGTCGATCGCGGCCGGTGTCGACTACCTCCGGGCGCTCACCGGGCAGGGCTTGGCGATTTCGGCAGCGCTGGGCCAGATCGAGTTCCGGTTCGCCGCTACCGACGACCAGTTCCAGACCATCGCGAAGTTCCGTGCCGGACGCCAGGTCTGGGCGCGTGTGGCGCAAGTGTGCGGCGCCGCCGAGTTCGGCGGTGGCGTCCAGCACGCAGTCACCTCGGCCGCGATGATGTCGCAGCGTGATCCGTGGGTGAACATGCTCCGCACGACCCTCGCCGCATTCGGTGCCGGCGTCGGCGGCGCCGACTCGGTGACAGTCCTGCCGTTCGATGTCGCGCTGCCCGCGGGTGCTGCCGGCGTCTCGAAGTCGTTCTCCGAGAGGATCGCCCGCAACACCCAGCTGCTGCTGCTCGAGGAGGCGCACCTCGGTCGCGTCCTCGATCCGGGTGCTGGTTCGTGGTACGTCGAGCAGTTGACAGCGCAGGTCGCCGAGAAGGCGTGGGAGTTCTTCCAGCAGATCGAGGCTGTCGGCGGCTATCGTGCCGCGCTCGCGGCCGGCGTCGTCGCCGACCGGATCGCCGCGACGAAGGCCACCCGCGACTCTGACATCGCGCACCGCCGAACGGCTGTCACAGGTGTCAACGAGTTCCCGAACCTCGGTGAGGACCCACTGCCCGCCGACGCCGCGGAGACCGGTGCCACCGTCGCCCGCTACGCCGCCGCGTTCGAGGCACTGCGCGATCGCTCGGATGCCTTCCTCGCCGCGAACGGCGCTCGGCCGCAGGTACTCCTGGCGCCGCTCGGGCCGGTCGCCGAGCACAACGTGCGGTCGACCTTTGCGGCCAACCTGCTCGCCTCCGGCGGCATCGAAGCGGTCAACCCGGGTCCGCTCGATCCGACCGCAGGCAGCATCGCCAAGGCCGTCGAGGAGTCGGACGCGAGGATCGCGGTGCTGTGCGGCACCGACAAGCGCTACGGCGAGCAGGGTGCCGTGGCCGTCGCCGCGCTCCGTGACGCCGGTATCGATCGGGTGCTGCTGGCCGGCCCCGAGAAGACCTTCAAAGATATCGAGGGCGGCCCCGCCGACGGGCGTCCCGACGCATTCCTGACCGCCCGCATCGATGCAGTCGCAGCGCTGACCGAACTGTTCGATGCAATCGAAGCTGGGAGCATCAAGTGACAACGAACGAGGTCGAGCACCTCATCGGCAGCTTTGCCGACGTCGCGTTGACGGACCCGGAGTTCCCTCAGCCGGCTGCCCCCACCGCGGAGCAGACCGATGCGCTCGTCGAGAACGTCGCCACGGCGAACAACTACACCACCGATCAGGTGGTGTGGTCGACGCCCGAGGGCATCGACGTGCGCCCGGTGTACACCAAGGCCAACCGGGATGCGGTCGAGGCTGATGGGTACCCGCTCGGCAGCTTCCCTGGGATCGAGCCGTTCCTGCGCGGCCCGTACCCGACGATGTACGTCAACCAGCCGTGGACCATCCGTCAGTACGCGGGCTTCTCGACCGCCGCGGAGTCGAACGCTTTCTACCGCCGCAACCTCGCAGCTGGTCAGAAGGGTCTGTCGGTCGCGTTCGACCTCGCGACGCACCGAGGCTACGACTCCGACCATCCCCGGGTGCAGGGTGACGTCGGCATGGCCGGTGTCGCGATCGACTCGATCCTGGACATGCGACAGCTGTTCGACGGGATCGACCTGTCGCAGGTGTCGGTGTCGATGACGATGAATGGCGCTGTGCTTCCGATCCTCGCGCTGTACGTCGTGGCGGCCGAGGAACAGGGTGTGGCCCCCGAGCAGCTGGCCGGAACCATTCAGAACGACATTCTGAAAGAGTTCATGGTCCGCAACACGTACATCTACCCGCCGAAGCCGTCGATGCGGATCATCTCCGACATCTTCGGCTACACGAGCGCGAAGATGCCGCGGTTCAACTCGATCTCGATCTCCGGCTACCACATCCAGGAAGCCGGCGCGACAGCCGATCTGGAGCTGGCGTACACCCTCGCCGACGGCATCGAGTACATCCGTGCGGGTCTCGACGCGGGCATGGACATCGACAAGTTCGCGCCACGGCTGTCGTTCTTCTGGGCGATCGGCATGAACTTCTACATGGAGGTGGCCAAGCTGCGGGCCGGCCGGCTGCTGTGGGCCGAACTCGTCGACAAGTTCTCCCCGAAGTTGGCCAAGTCCAAGTCGCTGCGCACCCACTCACAGACGTCGGGTTGGTCGTTGACCGCCCAGGACGTGTTCAACAACGTGGCGCGGACCTGTATCGAGGCTATGGCCGCGACGCAGGGCCACACCCAGTCGCTGCACACCAACGCGCTCGACGAGGCGCTGGCGCTGCCGACCGACTTCTCCGCCCGCATCGCCCGCAACACGCAGCTGCTGATCCAGCAGGAGTCGAACACGGTCCGGCCGATCGACCCGTGGGGCGGGTCGTACTACGTCGAGTGGCTCACCCACGAGCTCGCGAATCGGGCCCGCAAGCACATCGCCGAGGTTGAGGAGGCCGGCGGCATGGCGCAGGCGATCGGCGAAGGGATCCCGAAACTCCGCATCGAGGAGGCCGCGGCCCGCACGCAGGCACGTATCGACTCGGGTCGTCAGCCTGTCATCGGCGTCAACAAGTATCAGATCGACGAGGACCACGAGATCGAGGTCCTCAAGGTCGAGAACTCGAAGGTGCGCGCCGAGCAGATCGCCAAGCTCGAGCAGTTGCGCGCCGAGCGCGACGAGTCCGCCACGCAGGCCGCGCTCGCCGAGCTCACCCGGGCAGCCGCGTCGAACGAAGGCGGCATGGAGAACAACCTGTTGGCCCTCGCGATCGACGCCGCCCGCGCCAAGGCGACCGTCGGTGAGATCTCCGATGCGCTCGAAAAGGTCTACGGGCGCCACCAGGCCGAGATCCGGACCATCAGCGGTGTGTACCGGGACGAGGCCGGAAAGGTGAGCAACATTTCCAGAGCAACCGAACTCGTCGAGAGGTTCGCCGAACTGGAGGGCCGCCGTCCTCGTATCCTCGTCGCGAAGATGGGCCAGGACGGTCACGACCGAGGACAGAAGGTGATCTCCACGGCCTTCGCCGACCTCGGCTTCGACGTCGACGTGGGACCGCTGTTCCAGACCCCCGAAGAGGTCGCCGCGCAGGCGGCAGACAACGATGTCCACGTCGTGGGCGTGTCGTCGTTGGCGGCGGGTCACCTCACCCTGGTGCCCGCGCTGCGGGAGGCACTGGCCGCGGTCGGTCGCCCGGACATCATGATCGTCGTCGGCGGCGTCATCCCACCGGGGGACTTCGACGAGCTGTACGAGGCCGGCGCAGCGGCGATCTTCCCGCCAGGCACGGTCATCGCGGACGCAGCCGCAGGGCTGCTCGAGAAGCTGGCCGGCCAACTGGGTCACGACCTCTAACGGCATGGGGAGGCCACCTGTCGACGTCAAGACTCTGGCTGCGGCGGTGCGCAACAACGAGCGCGCCGGGTTGGCGAGGGCGATCACCCTGGTCGAGTCGACCCGTGCCGATCACCGAGAGCAGGCCCAGCAGCTGCTGCTGAACCTGCTCCCGGACGCCGGGGGAGCGCTCCGGGTCGGGATCACCGGGGTCCCGGGCGTCGGAAAGTCGACCTTCATCGACGCGCTCGGCATGTATCTGATCGGGAAGGGACACCGCGTCGCGGTCCTCGCGGTCGACCCGTCGTCCACCCGCACCGGCGGGTCGATCCTCGGCGACAAGACGCGCATGGCGAGGCTTGCGGTCGAGAAGAGCGCCTACATCCGGCCGTCCCCGACGGCGGGCACTCTCGGGGGCGTCGCGAAGGCGACGCGAGAGACGATCGTGCTGCTGGAGGCCGCCGGGTTCGACGTGATCCTGGTCGAGACGGTCGGCGTGGGGCAGTCCGAGGTGACCGTCGCGAACATGGTCGACTGCTTCTGCTTCTTGACGATCGCCCGCACCGGTGATCAGTTGCAGGGCATCAAGAAGGGCGTGCTCGAGCTCGCCGACGTGGTTGCGGTCAACAAGGCCGACGGAAAGCATCAGGTGGAGGCGAAGGCCGCGGCCCGCGAGCTCGCGGGTGCGATGCGGCTGATCCATCCACACGATGCGATCTGGAAGCCGCCGGTGATCACCATGAGCGGTCTCGAGGGCACCGGGCTCGACGAGTTCTGGCGCACCGTCCTGAGGCATCGCGACACCCTCACCGAGGCAGGGCAGTTCGAGGAGAACCGGCGGCGCCAGCAGGTCGACTGGACGTGGACGATGGTGCGCGACCAGCTGCTGCGACGACTCGAATCGAACGAACGGGTCAGAAGGATCCGGGGCGAGATCGAGGCCCAGGTGCGCGAGGGCTCGCTCACCGCTGCGCTCGCAGCGCATCGTATCCTCGACGCGTTCGACAGGACCGAATAGCAGTTTGCCGCAAGGAGGCTCGAGGAAGGGGATCGTCTACGCCTCGGGGCCGGATCCCTTCACCGCTCGGTCCACGGTCCGCGCGAAGGTCGCCACCCGGTCGACGAGGTCGTCGAGAAACGCATCGGGATCGGTGTCCAACGCCACCCGCGCGTTCGGCGGTCTGCCCCACAGCCCGAACCAGTCCGCGACGGTTTGGCCGCGCGTGATCCGCCCTTCCGTTTCGACGTCAACAGTGGCGCTGCGGTACTGGGCGACGTCGGGATCGAGCGCGACCGCGGCCACGAACGGGTCGTGCATGTGGGCGATGAACCCCTGCCCGTGGTCGCGGTGGAACTCGAAGTAGAAGCGCACAGCGTCGGACAGATGGCGCACAACGGGATTCGACGTCGCGGATCGCGTCGACGGGGCGTCTTCGGTGCGGATGGTCTCAACGGGTGTGCTGCCGGAGAGTTCGGCAATCCGTCGTAGGTGTTCGGGGCGCAAGACGATCCGCTCGGTCACGTCGAGTCCGCACACGATTGGGGTGCGGTCCGCGGGAACCTCGGAGAACGCCGCGAAAACCTCGGCGGCCGCCTCGGGATCGACCGAGATGTTCCATTCCGCAACGGGAGTCGTGTTGCCGGGATGATGAAAGGCGCCACCCATGATGACAAGGCGCCGGAGTCGTGCGGGGAGGGCGGGGTCGGCGCGGACTGCAAGCGCGAGGTTGGTGAGGGGGCCGGTGACCAGCCCCACCAACTCCCCGGGACGTTCCCTGGTGAGGTCGATCCATGCCTGTGTCGCGGTCCGGTCGGACGGGCGATGCGTCGGCGCCGGGAGGATCGCGTACCCGATGCCCTGCGGTCCGTGCGTGTCCTCGGTGGTGCGCAGTGGCGTGGACAGCGGCCCGGCGGCGCCCACCGCCACCTCGATGTCGGTTCGACCGCACAGTTCGAGCCATGCCAGGTTGTTCTGCGCGACCTGGGAGGTCGGGACGTTGCCGGCCGTCGACAGGACCGCCACGATCTCGGCGTCGTCTCGGGCGAGGAGGTAGAGCAGGGCGAGCGAATCGTCGATGCCGGTGTCGACGTCGACGATCAGCGATGTCCGCGCGCTCACCGGGGACCGCGGCCCATCCAGGCGTGTGTGCGGTGGGGTTCAGGGTGATTTCCCGAGCGTGCGATCTGGCACTTGTCATGGGCGGTGGGGTGTTCGGACACGATTCCATGATGGAGGATGCGGCGCGATCGTGCGATCACCACCGCGGCGGGTCGGAACCCCAGGCGCGGGCGGGGAACGGATAGTCGTCGAACTCCGCGAGGGCTGGTCGGGCCGTGGTGATCCCGCCGTGGGTGACAGCGGTATCCGCCCCCGGGAGGCGCGCCGGCCGAGCGGACCTCCGGCGGTTCGGGCGCCCGAGTAGCCACGCCGCGGTCCGTGCCAGGGAGACACTGACGTCGCGGCCCGCCCCGTCACCACGGGCATCGATGAGAGCATCGATCACACCGGACGCCAGTAGGTAACCCGAGGCATGGTCGAGCGCCTGAGCCGGCAGCGCGCCCGGCTTCCCGTCAGCGCCCTCGATCATCGCGATGCCTGACGCGGCCTGGACGATGCTGTCGAACCCACGCCGGCCGGCCCAGGGCCCCGACTCGCCCCACGCGCTGACCCGCCCGTGGATCAGGCCAGGTTTGACCGATCCGGGTGCCCCGACCAGGGATTCGAGCGCGCCAGGCCGGTACCCCGTCACAAGGATGTCGGCATCGCCGAGCAGGGTCCGGAACTGCGTGAGCCCCACGGCGGCCCGCAGATCGATCCGAGCGGACCTCTTACCCTGCCCGCTTTCGCGGTGCTGCCATTCGATCTCCGGCATCTGCGGCGGATCGATTCGCAGGACGTCGGCGCCCAACAGGGCCAGCGAACGCGACGCGACCGGACCGGCCACGACCCGGGTCAGGTCCAGCACCCGCACACCCGCGAGCAGGGCGTCGCCGGTGGGCATCCGCAGCCGTCCGTGATCGGACCGGACCTGCACGCTGACAAGGTCGCCGGATGCGGCGGCAACGCCGGGCACCGAGGCGGCCCAGTCACTCTCGGTGCGGACGCGGGTCGCGATCGCGCCCACACTTACCGCACGGTCCTCGACGTCCGAGGCCGACATCCGCGCGAGTTGCGCGGCGAACCGTTCGCGATCGGTGTCCTGGGGCAGCCCGACAGCGCCCAGGATCCGACGTCGGTGATGCTGGTAGTTGGCGTGGATGCGCACCCAGCCATCAGCAGTCGAGAAAAACCCGGACAACTCGGCAAACGCGTCGACCTGGGCGCCGTTCCAGCGGAACATCCTCTCGCCGCTGAACGCGGCCGCGATCCGCTCCGGCCGGATCGGCCGGCCGGCGGATGGGAGCCCGGCGGCACGGCGCAATCGGTCCACCGCTGCCCGGAACGTTCTCACCGCGGTCCACGCCAGCTCGTCGGTCGGCAGACACGACGACAGGTAGCCCTCGAAGTCGATCACAGCGACAGCGAGGCAGTTCGCGTGTCAGGAGCCGAGCCGGCCCGGCTCACATACGTCGCACCTCGATGGTGAATCCAGCGGCCCGGAGGCGGTCGACGAGCACGTCACCCAGCGCGGTCGCCGGGGTCAAGACGCCACCGGGCGACTCCGGAAGATCGTCGTGCTGCAACGCCAGCGAAAGTGCGGACTCGCCGAGCATCACCGCGGTCGCGGCATAGCCGGGATCGCCCTGGGCGGAGACCCGGGACATGTAGCGCGCCCCGGACGTCGTGCGGGTGTACGCATCGGTGGTGAAGTACCCCTGCTGGCGGCTCTTCTCGCTCGGCCCCTCGCCCGGCTTGGGCAGCACACGGTCGAGCAGCCACCGTGTGGGCGGGAACGACAACCCAGCCATGAGACCCCCGAGGACGGCCCCGACCCCGACGGAGATCGCGGGAGACGCGAACGATGATCCGACGCTCATCACCTCCCGATACCGGAACTCGCGCCCGTACCCCCACCCGCTGAGCGCGTTGCTGCGGCGGACGACACGGGTGTTGAACGGAGCCATCACGAACGGGGCCTTCCACCCGCGCAGTTCCGGCGCGATGTCCGAGCCGCGGACCATCATCGACACGTCGGGCTGCCTGCCGAGGTCGGGCTCGGCTGAACGATCGGGGCTCAGCGAGTACGGCGATGCCGCTAGGCGCCGCAACTTCGCGTCGTGCTTGACCACGTCCAGTTGCGTGCGCATCGAGTCGATCGTGCCTCCGCTGACTCCGCCACGCATCTTGACGACCAGCGTCGTGTCGGTCAGACTGCCCTCTCCGTCGGCCTGGACCTGCCGATTCAGCACGTGGACACCGAGATCGGACGGAATGGAATCGAACCCGCACGAATGCACGATGCGCGCGCCGGTGGACCGGGCAGTGTCGTGGAAGCGGTCGATGCTCTCCCTGGCGAAGAGCACCTCGCCGGTGAGATCGACGTAGTCGGTTCCGGCTTCGGCGCATGCGCGCACGAGGGGGAGTCCGTACTTCGCATACGGCCCGACGGTGGTCGCGATGACATGAGCGGCGGCCGCGAGGTCCCGAAGCGAGGACTCGTCCGTCGCATCGGCGCGCAGCAGCGGCCAGTCCGCAGCTTCCGGCCCGAGTTCGGCGCGGACCTGTTCGAGGCGCTCGACGGATCGTCCGGCGAGACCGATACGAGTACCCTCCGGCGCGTGCTGCGCAAGGTACTCGGCTGTGAGGCGGCCGACGAAACCAGTGGCTCCGTAGACGACAACGTCAAGATCGCGTGAGCGTGAGTTCATGGCTCAACGTTACTCGAGAGTAGGCCCCCGAGCGACATGGGGGAACGGCGACATCGGGAAGGGAGGTCAAACCGCGGCGTGGCGCCGACGGCGAAGCCACGGACGGACAAACCCGGCCCACGACACGAGCACGGCCACCGCCACGAGCGTGCGCACGAGATCGACCGCATTCTCGGGATACACCACGCCGGTCAGGTAGTGGTCGATGAAACCGCTCGACGGCAGCAGCGCCTCTCCGCCCCGATCCCGGGCCCAGTTCTCGAGGTGGGTAAGGGGGCAGTCGAAGCCGAACAGGACGGTACTGAAGCCCCAGGTGACGGCGATGACGTGCAGCCAGATGGTGCGCCTCCAGCGCCACGCGAGGAACCCTCCCACCACGACATAGCCGAGGAAGGCCAAGTGGACGATCACTGTTGCGTCCGCCAACATCCGATACAGCACCCCGACACCTCCCACCGCGGGGATGTGACCTCATCCAATACCAGGTTACTGCGGTTGTTTGACCACCAGTACCGGCACGTCGACCTCGAGCAGCAGACGTTGGAGAGACCGCTCGAGGAGGAACTTGCCGATCGGCGTCATCCGACGGCCGCCCGCGACGAACAAGCCGGCGCCGCTGTCGGCAATCAGATCGACGAGTGCCCCGACCGGGTCACCACTGTGCTCGGAGGTCCGCAGTTCCCACGGGGATTCGCCCACCCCGCCCTCGTTGAGTACGCACTGCACAGTGGTTCGCGCCGCGTCGACCTGCGAGGGCGTTGATGCGTCGTCGACGATGTGCAGCACGAGGAGTTGCTCGCGCCGACGCATCGCCTCCCGGGCGGCGTGCACCACCGCCCAACGGCCCTCGGGCGTGTCGCTGAACGCAACGGCGATGGCCATGGAACCTCCCGGGAGAAATTGGTGTCGGGTGGGTGCGTCCAGTATTCCCGGTCCGGAGCTGAATCCGGGTGTGCCACGCGTCTCTCTTCGCTGCGTAGATCGTCACCAGGGGGCAGATCGTCACCAGGGAGAGGGCTCGTAGTCCTTCAGGAAGCATCCGTACAGGTCGACGCCCCGCTCGCCCTGCACGATCGGGTCGTACACGCGAGCGGCGCCGTCGACGAGGTCGAGTGGGGCGTGGAAGCCCTCCTCAGCCAGTCGCAGCTTTGTGTAGTGCGGGCGCTCGTCGGTGATCCAGCCCGTGTCCACTGCGGTCATGAGGATCCGGTCGGCCAGCATGTCCTTGGCGCTGGTGCGAGTGAGCATGTTCAGCGCGGCCTTCGCCATGTTGGTGTGCGGATGGCCGGGGCCCTTGTAGGCGCGGCCGAACTGGCCCTCCATCGCCGAGACGTTGACCACATACTTCCGCCGGGCCGCGGCTGCAGCCATGGACGCCCGCAGGCGGGAGACGAGGATGAACGGGGCCACCGAGTTGCAGAGCTGCACCTCGAGCAACTCGATCGGATCGACCTCTTCGACGGTCTGCACCCAGCTGTTGGTGTGCTCGAGATCGGGCAGCAGACCGCCCGCGTCGATCGCGACACCCCGCTCGATGCGTGCCGGCGTCGCCGACCCCGCCACGAGCGCGAGCGAGCTGACCTCGTCGGCCGACAGGCTCGCCGATGCCGCCAGTGAAGCGGTCGAGAGCGAGCCGGCCAGGGCCGCCGGATGTGCCTCGCTGGTCTTGCCGAACGTCACGACCTCGGGCAGCGCACCGGCGGGCAGGGGGCCGGACTCGGCGTCGACCAGGGCGCTGTATGCCCCGGCTGAGCGGCGGACGGTCTGCGCTGCGTTGTTGATCAGAATGTCGAGCGGTCCCTGCGCGGCAACGGAATCGGCCAGAGCCACCACTTGCGCGGGATCACGGAGGTCGATGCCGACGACACGGAGCCGGTCGATCCAGTCGGCGCTGTCCTCCATGGCCTTGAACCGTCTGACGGCATCGTTGGGGAAGCGCGTGGTGATCGTCAGGTGCGTGCCGTCGCGCAGCAGGCGCAACGCGATGTACATGCCGATCTTGGCGCGCCCGCCCGTCAGCAACGCCCGACGCCCGGTCAGATCCGTGCGTTGATCCCGTTTGGCGTGGCTGCGCGCGGCGCAATCCGGGCACAGCTGGTGGTAGAACGCGTCGACCTGGGTGTAGCGCTGTTTGCAGATGTAGCACGGGCGTGGACGGATGAGGGTGCCCGCGGTCGCGCCGGCGGCGGTGGACTTCAGCGGGATTCCGGCGGTCTCGTCGTCGATCCGGTCGGGCGAGCCGGTCGCGGTGGCGGCGACGACGGCGCGGTCTGCCACAGAGATCGCGTCGCGGGCCTCCTTGCGCCGCAGCTGCTTGAGTTTCTTGAACATGTTGCCGACCGCGCGTTGCACGACAACGGAATCCGGGTGATCGGCGTCAAGTCGGGATGCCTCCGCCAGCACCCGTAGGCAGGTCTCCAGGTCGGTGGGGTCGATACCCGTCATCGGTTGTGCCATCGGTGGGTAACTCAGTCCTGATCTCGTGCGGGTACCTGACCCGGAGCGGGCCGACGCCTGAGTCTACCGACTGAGTGAACCGGGACTTCGGGGCGCTGCACGGGTGACACGGCGCCGACGCGGGAGGACCATTTGAAGTATCAGGGGGATTGCCCCCCGAGGGCAGTCCCCCGCTCGAGCGACAACCCTCGAGGAGGGTGATGACAATGAACGAGTCGAAGGGGTCGTCCGGCCAATCCGGGGTGGACGATGCAGGCGGAGGCCCAACAGGGAGTGCCGTCGGAACTTTCGAAATGTTGCATGCGGAAACGGTGGTGCCGGTCGAACCTCCCTTGCAGAAGGAGGGACCCTTCCTTCCCGAACTGACCGAGGTCGATCTGCTCGTGCGGGCGCCGGAGGCACGGCGTGACTTCAACGTCTCGGGATCAGGGGTGACGGTGGCGGTGCTCGACACCGGACTGCGGACCACCCACGTCGACTTCGCGGGCCGGATAATGCCGGGCCGCAACTTCACCGCCGACTACGGCGGCGATCCCGAGGAGGTCGCCGACGGTCATGGACACGGGACCAGCGTGGCGGGGATCGCCGTCGCGGGAAGGATCCACACCGGCGTCGCCCCCAGTGCGAGGATCGTCCCGGTGAAGGTGCTCGCCAACGACGGCACCGGTCGCTTCGCCGACATCCGCGATGCGCTGGATTGGGTGCTCGATCGGCGGGCAACGCTGGGGATCTCGGCTCTGTGCCTGGCGACGGGCGCTGCCGACAACCGCACGACGGATACCGACATGCCCGGCGACATGATCGGAGCGCTGCTGCAAGAACTCACCGACGAGGGCGTGTGCTGTTGTGTCGCCGCGGGCAACGATTACTACGCGCACGGGGGCATGCAGGGCATGTGCTATCCGGCGGTCTTCCGGCAGACGGTCAGTGTCGGTGCCGTGTACGACGCAGACGAGGGCAGTTTCCGGTATCGCTACGGCGCGAAGGCATTCGAATCGAACTCGGATCGGCTGACGCCGTTCACGCAACGGTTGCACCGGACCGTGGGTGGTCCGAGCGCAACCGACACGTTCGCCCCCGGCGCCCCGATCACGTCGTCCGGAATCCTCAACGACACCGCGGAGTCGATCCAGTACGGCGCCAGCCAGGCGACGCCGGTGGTGCTCGGAGTCGTCGCGTTGCTGCAGTCGTTCTACCTGCGGACGAAGGGCCAGTTGCCGACGGTCACCGATGTGAAGCGTTGGCTACAGCGCGGTTCGACCGTTGTCTTCGACGGCGCCGACGACCACGACAACGTCAACCACACCGAACTCACCTTTCCCCGGGTGAGCGCCATCGGATCACTGCTCGCATGTGCGAAGGATCTTGCGGTGCGGGAACTTTCGAAGGCGGACCGCGCCGGGCTGGGGACGGAGGCGATGCAGGACTGAACGCGCGGCCCGAAATGCAAGACGACAGATCCCCCGGCTCGTGGAGCCGGGGGATCTGTCGTCTGTCTCAACTCAGAGTGTCCGAGGGGGGACTTGAACCCCCACGTCCGTTAATAGGACACTAGCACCTCAAGCTAGCGCGTCTGCCATTCCGCCACTCGGACTCGTTCGTTGCTCGCGTCTTCGCGAGATATTCGGTTGTCTGTAGTTTCGCCCGCTCTCCGCGGTGCCAGGAAAGATTATCCGATATTGACCCGTGTCCCTAATCGCCTGGTCAGATGATATTTCTGTGCGATGTGTATGCGGATGTATATGGGAATGTCGCATCACAAGCGCAGCGCGTGACGGTGGTAGGAAAGTGATGTGGCACCAATCGAAGATTCTGTGGCAGTTGGTCGCGCCGAATCCGAGGTCGTCGACCTCGTCAGCGCACTCATCCGGTTCGACACCTCGAACACCGGTGAACTCGAGACCACAAAGGGGGAGCGGGAGTGCGCCCTCTGGGTGAAGGACAAGCTCGACGAGGTCGGGTACGAGACCGAGTACGTAGAGTCCGGGGCGCCCGGCCGGGGCAACGTCTTTGCGCGGCTTCGAGGTGCGGACCCGGCACGCGGGACGCTGATGGTGCACGGACATCTCGACGTCGTTCCGGCCGAACCCTCCGACTGGAGCGTGCATCCCTTCTCCGGTGCGGTCGAGGAAGGCTACGTGTGGGGACGTGGCGCCGTGGACATGAAGGACATGTGCGGGATGATGCTGGCGCTCGCGCGCCAGTTCAAGATCGAGGGCACAGTACCGCCACGTGACATCTTGTTCGCCTTCGTCGCGGACGAGGAGGCCGGGGGCAAGTACGGCTGTCAGTGGCTGGTCGACCACCGTCCGGACCTGTTCGACGGCGTCACCGACGCCGTCGGGGAAGTCGGTGGGTTCTCCCTGACCATCTCGCGAGCGGATGGCACCGAAAAACGTCTCTACCTCGTCGAGACGGCGGAGAAGAGTCTCGGCTGGATGCGGCTGACCGCGAAGGCCGCCGCGGGCCACGGCTCGTTCCTGCACGACGAGAACGCCGTTACCATGCTCGCCGACGCGGTCTCGCGCCTCGGAAACCACACGTTCCCGCTGGTGTTATCGGACTCCGTGGCCGAGTTCCTGACGGTGCTTGCACAGGAGGCCGGGGTCGAGTTCGATCCGGACTCTCCGGACATCGACGGCGCGCTCGCCAAGCTGGGCTCGATTGCACGAATCGTCGGTGCGACCCTCCGGGACACCGCGAATCCGACGATGTTGCGCGCCGGCTACAAGGCGAACGTCGTCCCGCAGAGCGCCGAGGCGGTCGTCGACTGCCGGGTGCTGCCGGGCCGTCAGGCAGCCTTCGAACGCGAAGTGGACGAGTTGATCGGCCCGCACGTGACCCGTGAATGGATCACCAAGCTCGACTCCTACGAGACGACGTTCGACGGTGCTCTGGTGGACGCGATGAACGCGGCCGTTCTCGCGCACGATCCGAACGGGCGCACAGCGCCATACATGCTCTCCGGGGGAACGGATGCAAAAGCTTTCGCACGGTTGGGGATTCGCTGCTTCGGGTTCGCCCCGCTGCAGTTGCCCCCAGAGCTGGACTTCGCCGCACTGTTCCACGGCGTCGACGAACGGGTGCCGGTGGACTCATTGCACTTCGGAACCCGTGTGATGGAACACTTCTTGCTGCACAGCTGATCGCGAGGAAGGAATCTCATGGCTCACGACCCGTACGACGGACTGCCCGCCCTGCCGTCCTTCACGCTGACGTCCGACGACGTCACCGACGGTGCACCACTGAACAACGATCAGGTCAGTGGGATCTTCGGTGCCGGCGGTCACGACATCTCACCACAACTGTCGTGGTCCGGCTTTCCAGCCGAGACGAAGAGCTTCGCCGTGACCGTGTTCGATCCGGACGCACCGACCGCGTCCGGTTTCTGGCACTGGGCGGTCGCCAACATCCCGGTCACCACGACATCACTCCCCGCAGGTGCCGGCGACGACACCGGTTCGGGGCTGCCCGCGGGCGCGGTGACACTGAAGAACGACGGCGGTCTCGCACGCTTTCTCGGCGCCGCGCCCCCGAAGGGCCACGGTCCGCACCGCTACATGATCGCGGTCCACGCGGTCGACGTCGAGAGGATCGACGTCACGCCTGAGTCGAAGCCGGCGTTCCTCGGATTCAATCTGTACTCCCACGCGATCGCCCGCGCCGTGATCACCGGAACCTACGAGCAGCGTTAGGCCCAGCAGCAGCCCGGGTGGACGGGAAGTCGGTGTCGATACCTCAGGGGGGCGATAGCTCAGGCCGGTGGAGTTCAGGGCCGGTGGGTCAGGTGTGTGCGCCCGCACCCACTGCGTCGCTGATCGAGCGGAAGCCGCCCTCACGAACCTTGCGGGCCAGCCCCTTGTGGAGCCTGCGGGCGTAGAACGGGCCGCCATAGATGAATCCGGTGTAGCCCTGAACCAGCGACGCGCCCGCGAGGATTCGTTCCCACGCCTGGTCGGCGGTCTCGATGCCGCCGACTGAGATCAGCACCAGCTTGTCGCCGACGCGAGCGTGCAGACGCCGTAACACCTCGAGCGAGCGCGCGGCGACCGGCGCGCCCGAGAGCCCGCCCGCGCCGATCTCGTCGATGCGGGATTGCGGGGTGCGCAGACCGGAACGTCCGATCGTGGTGTTGGTCGCCACGATTCCGGCAAGCCCGAGTTCGACCGCGAGATCGGCGACGGCGTCGACGTCCTCGTCCGACAGGTCGGGGGCGATCTTCACGAGCACCGGAACACGGACGGTGTCGAGAACGGCCTGCAGCAGCGGCCGCAACGACTCGACCGCCTGTAGGTCACGCAATCCCGGTGTGTTCGGGGAACTCACGTTGACGACGAGGAAGTCGGCGAGCGGCCCGAGCAGGCGCGCGCTCTCGGTGTAGTCCGCGGCGGCAGCCTCGGCAGGGACGATCTTGGTCTTGCCGATGTTGGCGCCGATCGGCACGTCCGCGCGCCGGTGCCGCAAGTAGTTGGCCGCGTTCCCGGCGCCGTGGTTGTTGAAGCCCATTCGGTTGATCAGCGCCCGATCGTGGGGGAGCCGGAACAGACGCGGCACCGGATTGCCCGGTTGCGGCTGCGCGGTGACGGTACCCACCTCGGCGAATCCGAACCCCATGGGCCCCCACGTGTCGACGCCAGTGGCGTCCTTGTCGAATCCGGCGGCCAGTCCGACCGGCGCGGGGAAGTCCACATCGAACGCCCGCACGCGCAGCACAGGATCGTCGATCACGAGCACCTTGGCGACCAGCGCGCGGATCGGTGCGAAGCGTGTGACAAGGCGCATCGCGGCAAACGCCAAGTGGTGGATGCGTTCCGGTGGCACCCGGAACATCAGACGCAGCAGCAGGTAGTACACGAGTCTCCCTAGATTCCAGGTGCCGGAATGTGGTGGGCGGTCTTGCGCCGACGGAGCAGGATCCGGCGGCTGCCGTCGGTGTAGAGCCGCACACGGGACAGCTCCCAGCCACCGAACTCGGCCTGCAGCGCCAAACGCAAAGAGGCGCTGACACGGGTCACCTCACGTGGTAGTCGCAGCGGCAGGTACTCGAACTCGTCCGAGTCCGTCTCCCACTCGAGCGGGATTCCACGGAAGCGACGCGACACAGCGGATCACCGGGCCGGCAGCGGGATCCGCTGCAGACCATCTCCGGTCGCGGAACCGACGAGCAGCGTACCGCCGACGGTGTCGACCGCCACGGAGTTGGGTTGGCGGACGGTATTGAACCGCGCCTCCTCGACGGGAATACCGGTCGAGATGTCGAAGCCGAGGACCATGTTTACCTCGGTCAGCGTGACCCACACGAGATCGGTCCGCACGTCGTACGCGATTCCGTAAGGGGCACCCGAGACCGGGTAGCGCTGTCGCATGATCAAGGGGTCGGTGGTGAAGACCAGTAGCTCGTCGCCGGTGGTGTCCGTGACGAGTATCCGACCGAACGGGTCGGTCGCGAGTTGGGTAGCGCCCTCACCGGCCCGTAGCGCCATGCCGAGCGAGGAGTCTTCGAGATCGATTTCGGTCACCGATGTCTGCCGTCGGTCCAGAGCGCTCAGGTCGCCGTCGGTCACCGCCAGCGCATCCACCGAGGCGAGACCGGAGACCGTCTGTGTGACGCCGCCGGAGGGATCGAGCACCTGAATCTCCCCGTTGGCCAACCCGACCGCCAGCGAGCCGTCTGGGAGGAAGACCGCAGAGCGAGCGTCACCGTCGACCGCGATCGAGGTCTTCTCGCCGGATGCCGTGTCGACGATCTGCACACGATCATTCATCGGGAGCAGCACCCGCCCGTCCGGCGCCGAGGTGATCTCTGCCGCAGCCCCGTCGAGGACGACCTCCCGCGGTTGCGCCGAACCCTCGGAAAGCAGCAGCAGGCGCGTTCCGTCGTCGGTGAGGATCGCGGTGGTGCTCGAGGTGAGGTCGAACGTGAGTGCGTCGATCGTCTGACCGAGGTTGTCCACCGTCCCGTCCGGCATCGCGCCGGCCGGGGACACGGCCGGGGTCGCGGGTTCGATCGTGGCGAGATTGTCACCGCCCGTCACGGACGCGCACCCGCCCAGCAGCAACGCGGTGCCGATAGCGGTGGCGATGATGCGCGGTGCGGGTATTCGCATGGGTGTGCTCCTGGAAGCTGGTGCGGGGTGGTGCGTGTTCGCTCGCCCTCTAGCATCCATGATCGACCGGACCGGCCGGAATTCGACTCACCTCTTCGCGCGACACGCGACAACTCAGGGAGAGGTACCGGGCGGATCGTCGCGGCGCGGCAACACCAGCATCGCGCCCGACCGGGGGTGCGTGAATACCTCGATCGGATGCCCGTACACGTCGCTCAGCAAGCCCTCGGTGAGGACGTCGGCTGGTGGCCCGTCGGCCGCCGACCTACCGTCATCGAGCACACAAATGCGGTCGGCGTACGCGGCCGCGAGACCGAGGTCGTGCACCACCACCACCACAGCAGCACCCTCGCCCGCGCGCTCACGAACGATTTGCATGACGGCCTCCTGATGGCCGAGGTCGAGCGCCGCGGTCGGCTCGTCGAGCAACACCGTCTCGGTGGACTGGGCGAGCACTCGAGCGAGGGCGACCCTGGCGCGTTCGCCGCCCGAGAGGACGCTGAACGGGCGATCGGCAAGGTGCCGGACATCGCACATGTTCAGGCATTCGTCGATCCGCCGTTCGTCGTCGGTCGCTCGGATGGTTCGGTGCCACGGGGATCGCCCCATTCGGACGACCTGTCGGGCGGTGAACGAGAAGCCGACGGTGTGCTGTTGCGGCAGCACCGCCCGTCGCCGGGCCATCTCACCAGGCGACCAGTGCGCGAGCGGCCTGCCGTCGAGTTCGACCGCACCCGATGCCACCGGCTGATCACCGGACAGGGCGGCCAGCAGAGTCGACTTGCCGGCGCCGTTGGGGCCGACCAGCGCGAGGACCTCGCCGGCGTGGACTGTGAGGCTCACCCCGTCGAGGACGGCGCGGCCGCCACGCTCGACCCTGATGTCCGCGGCGCGCATGGTGACGGTGCCGCGCTCGTTCGGGGTGGGAAGGTCGGACCGTCGTCTGAACAGGCGGCGGGAGCGGTCGAGCAAAAAGGTCATCACGCCCATCCGCCTTGGCTCGAGCGGGTACGGCGCAGCAGCCAGAAGAAGAACGGTCCGCCGACGAGCGAGGTGAGCATGCCGAGCGGTAGATCGGCGTTGGGCACCAGTGTGCGGGCACCGAGGTCGGCCGCGAGCAAGACCACAGCGCCGCCGAGCACGCTGGCAGGCAGCAGCAGTCGGTGCCCGGGACCGACCAGCATCCGCATGACGTGCGGAACCACGAGGCCGACGAACAGGATGATGCCGGTGAACGCCACGCTCGACGACACCAGCACAGCCACGATCACGATCGCGATCAGCCGCAACCGTTCGACGTCCACACCCAGATGCCGGGCTGCGCTTTCGCCGAGCGCCAGCAGGTCCAGCCTGGCCGCGATGAGCATCGACGCCGCGATACCCGCGATCGCCATCGGAGCGACGATCGCGACCGCGTTCCAGGTCGCGCCGTTGAGGCTGCCCAACTGCCAGAACACGATCTGGTCGCGGGCAGCAGGGCTCGCGACGAAGGTGAAGAAGGCAATGAGGCCGCCCGCGAACGCGTTGACCGCGACGCCGGTCAGCACCAAGGTGACAACCTCGGTGCGCCCCTCTGCGCGCGCCAGCAGGTAGACGAGGGTTGTCGTGATCAACCCGGCGATGAACGCCGACGTGGCGACCGCCGGACCGGCGGTGAAGGCGCCACCGAGGACGATGACCGCGCTGGCGCCGACGGCGGCGCCGGCGGAGACGCCGATGACGCCCGGTTCGGCGAGCGGGTTGGAGAATACCCCTTGCAGGAGCGCGCCGGCGCAGCCGAGAGCGGCGCCTACCAGCATGGCAAGAATTACTCGGGGGAACCGCACCTGCCACAGGGTCACTTCACCGCTCGGGTGTGACGGCATCGGACCGATGTCCAGACCGATGCGGTGTGTCAGGCTGCCGAGCACCTCGGCCGGGCTGGTCGGGACCTGGCCGATGGTGGCGGAGGCGAGCGCGAGGAGCGCCAGCAGGATCACCAAGCCCGCGATGACAGTTCCCGCGCGCACCCGGGGACGAGATGCAACTTCTGGGCTCGGTTGCCGCTCGTTGATGCTCATCCCGCGGCGGGACGGTAGATCGCATCGGACAGGGCCGCGAGGATCTGGCCGGTGTTGGGTCCGAAGCTGAGCAACACGCTGTCGGACATGTCGACGACCCGCTTGTTCTGCCCCGCCGGGGTCTGCGCGATGCCCGGGATGTTCTCGAGCCCGTCGAGTCCGCCGATGGATTCGAGTCCGCCAGTCATCATCAACAGGACGTCGGGTGCTGCGGCGATCATGGCTTCGCTGGTAACCGGCTGGAATTGCTGGGTCAGACCGGAGGCGGTGCCCGCGTCCGTCGCACCGAGGGCCTCGATGAGCGCGTCCGCGCCCGATCCGGGGCCGCCGAGGATCATGATGGCGGAGCCGCGAAGGTAGAGGAATGCGATCTCGAGCTTGTCGCGATCCTGCGGGACCGATGCCTTGGCGTCGGCGATCTCCTTCTCGGTGCGCTCTACCAGCTCCGCCCCCTGCGCCGGTACCCCGAGGGCCTGTGCGACGGCGGTGATCTGCCCGGGCACGCCTTCGAGCGTACGAGCGGGATCGAAGAACACGACAGGGATGCCTGCGGTGCGGAGTTGGTCCTGGACGGCCTTCGGGCCGATGCTGGTGTCGGTGAGAACGACGGTCGGGGCGAGGTTCAAGATCGCCTCGGCGCTGAGCGATTGTCCGCCGGGTGTGATGTCGGGGATGTCCAGGGCGGAAGGGAACGCCGACGCGGTGTCCCGGCCGACGACGTTGTCGCCGAGGCCGAGGGCGAACACTGTCTGTGTCAGGGTTCCGTAGCGGTCGGCGGTCACGATCCGGCTGGCGTCGGTGACGGTCACCTCGACGCCGTCGAAGCCTCGCACTGTCGCGGGCAGTTGCGGCGTCGGATTGTCCGCGATCGGGCGGGGATCGGTGTTCGCCACAACCGCGGTGGTGCGGCCGTGCTGGTCGGTGTCGCCGGTCGTGACGGACGTGCAGGCGGCCAGGGTGATGACCGACGCGATCGCGGCCGATGCGGCGAGAAGTCGGGGGAAGTATCTCATTTCACGAGGTAGCGATCGATGTCGGCTTCGAGGTCTGCGAACAGCGCACCGTTGAGTCCGTAGGCCAGGTTGACCTCGGCGATGAACCGAGTCTGCGCCTCGGCTGTCAGGGGCGCCCTGTCGAGCTTGGCGCGGTACTCATCCTTGAACACCTTCGGCTTGGTGATCTGGTCGAAGATGTAGAAGCGTACGCCGTCGACCTCGTAGCCGTAGGCACGCTCGAGCATTCGACGGATGATCTGGCCGCCCGAAAGATCGCCCAAGTAGCGTAGGTAGTGGTGAGCGACGAAGTCGGCCGGGGACGTGAACGCGACCTCCTCGAGGCGCCTGATGTAGCGCTCGGTCGCGGGTTTGGCCACGACCTGCTCCCGCCATCGGGATCCGAGCAGAAACTCGAGGTCGGCGGCCAGGGACGGCAGGCGGATGAGTTCGGGTGCGATGAACGGCGCCGCGAGGGCGTCGTCCGCATGGCTCTCACCGGCGCGTTCGAGCGCCTCGTACACGAGGTACGTCTGCGCTAGGAGCGCGGTATAGCCTTCCTCGAGGAGTTTGCCGGCCAAGAGATCGCCCACGAACCGGGACTGCTCGGTCGCGCGGTGTGCCGCATCGGTCTCGGTCTTGATCCGCGCGGCGAAGCCTGCGGAGTCGTCGACCGAGGCCTGCCGATCGAGCATGTCCATGTGGTCTCCTTCAACAGAGGTAACGGGCGACACAGCGGTAGAAGGTTAGCCTACCCTTTCGTTGTTGCCGTGCGGGGCCCTCGGAACCGGAAGGTTCGTCCAGCAAGCGCCCCGTTCGGCGGTCAGGCACTCACGTCGTCCAGCGCGGCTGCGATCGCCGTTGGCAGTTCGAGTTCCTCGGCCGCCAGCACGCCTGTGAGCTGTGCGATGTCTCGTGCACCCACCACTGCACTCGAGACTCCGGGCCGATCCCGGGCCCACGCGAGGGCGACCGCCAACGGTGACGTGCCCAGTCCGTCAGCCGCGGTGAGGACCGCGTCGACGACCCGCACCGACGTCTCGGTGAGGTAGCTCCTGACCTCCGTCGCACGGTCGTCGTCCGCCCCACGCGAGTCGGCCGGGATCCCGTCCCGGTACTTGCCGGTCAGGATGCCGCCCGCGAGAGGGACGGCGGCGAACACGCCGATCCCGTGGTGTGCGGCCGCGGGGAGTAATTCCTCTTCGACACCGCGGGCCAGCAGGGAGTACTCGGCCTGCGTTGCGACGAGCCGACCGGGACCCTGCCTGTCCGCTGCCGTTGCGAGTTGCCAACCTAGGTATCCGCGAACTCCGGTGTAGCGGACGCGGCCGCTGCTCACGGCGTAGTCGAGAGTCGACGCAATTTCGTCCACAGGAGTCAGCGTGTCCCACGTCGCGACCTGCCACAGGTCGAGGTGATCGGTGCCGAGCTCACGCAGTGTCGCGTCGAGCTGTGTCAACAGACCGCGACGGGAGCAGTCCACCCGTTGCGCGCCCGAAGCGAAGGGATTGATCCCGGCGCTGCCGCCCAGGATGAGGTGCTCGCGCGGCACGACGTCATCGAGCAACTCCGCGAGAATTCGCTGCGCCTTACCGTCGCCGTAGGCGGGCGAGGTGTCGACGAGCGTGCCGCCCGCATCGACGAACGCCGACAATTGTGCCGCGGCCTCGTCGCCATCGGTGTCCCTTCCCCAGTACAGCGTGCCCAGACCGAGTCTCGACACCCGCAATCCGCTTGTCCCCACCGCTCTGTTTTCCATAACCGCCCACGTCTCGACACTGAGAATTCTGGTCGGCGGAACACGTCCACCGATCGAGAACACTAGTGCTGCCCACGGTGCGCCTGGTACAGCCACGCCGAGTACCGTCTCCCCGGTGAAACTTGGACCGCACGTGTGTAATCCGAATGCTCCGCATCTCGCCCGTCGGCTTGCTCCTGCACCGAGTGACTCGAGGTTGCGTTCGTGATCGGGGAGTCCATGACCTGGCTCCAGGCAATCGTCCTGGGTGCGGTGCAGGGTCTGACGGAGTTCCTTCCCATCTCGTCCTCTGGCCACTTGAGGATCGTTTCGGAGATTTTCTTCGGTACGGACGCCGGTGCGTCGTTCACCGCCGTGACCCAGCTCGGCACCGAGGCGGCGGTTCTGGTCTATTTCGCTCGCGACATCGGCCGCATCGCGACGGCATGGTTCCGCGGTCTGGTCCACGCCGAGCACCGCGGGGGTCTCGACTACCGCATGGGCTGGTACGTCATTCTCGGCACCATTCCGATAGGTGTGCTCGGGTTCTTCTTCAAAGACCAAGTCCGCACCAGCGCGAGGAATCTGTGGCTGATCGCGTCGGTGCTCATCATCTTCGCGTTGGTGATCGCGGCCGCGGAACACTACGGCCGCAAGAGGCGTCCCATCGAGGATCTGCGGTTGCGGGACGGCATCGTCATGGGTTCGGCACAGGCGCTTGCGCTGATCCCGGGAGTCTCGCGCTCCGGAGCCACCATCAGCGCGGGCCTGTTCCTCGGGCTCACCCGTGAGGCGGCCGCGCGTTACTCGTTCCTGCTTGCCATCCCCGCGGTGGTCGCGTCGGGTCTGTTCAGTCTCCCGGACGCGTTCGAACCCGTCGGCGAGGGCCTCAATGCGTCTGGACCGCAGCTGTTCCTGGCAACACTCATCGCTTTCGTGATCGGATACGCGTCGATCGCCTGGTTGCTCAGGTTCGTCGTGAACCACTCGATGTACTGGTTCGTCGGCTACCGGATCATCCTCGGAACCGTCGTTCTCGTGCTCCTCGCAACGGGAACGGTCTCGGCGACGTGACCGGTAACGGGCGCGCTCCGCAACTAGGCTGGGGCGCATGACAGTCATCCTGTTGCGCCACGGCCGGTCGACGGCGAACACGTCGGGGATCCTCGCCGGCCGTTTGCCCGGTGTCGCGCTCGACGAAGTCGGCATCGAGCAGGCGAAGAGCCTGATCGACCGTCTGGCCGGGGTCGCGATCGAGGAGATCGTGCAGTCGCCCCTGCTGCGCTGCGAACAGACTGTCGCGCCGCTCGCCGTCGACCGTGGTCTGACGCCACGCGTCGAGGAGCGGTTGGTCGAGGTCGACTACGGGCAGTGGACCGGGCGTTCGCTGAAGGAATTGCTCACCGAGCCGCTGTGGAAGATCGTCCAGCACCAAGCATCTGCAGCAGTTTTCCCGGATGGAGAAGGCCTGGCGGAGGTGCAGGCCCGGGCGGTGGCCGCCGTCCGCGAACACGACCGGCGGCTCGCCGACGCGCATGGGCGGGACGTCGTGTGGGTCGCCTGCAGTCACGGTGACGTCATCAAGTCCGTGCTTGCCGATGCGGTGGGCTGCCACCTCGACGGGTTCCAGCGCATCGTGGCCGAACCGGCGTCGATCAGCGTGGTCCGGTATACCGACTTGCGGCCGTTCGTCCTACGGATGAACGACACCGGGAGCGACCTCAGCGGCCTCGACAGTGGCGGGCGGGAAGCGGGCAGTGGGCAATCGGTTCCCGGGGGTGAGGTCGGTCCTGTTCGGTAGGCGGATAATGAAGCGGAATGGATAGAACGAGGAGGTGCAATGCCACGCGCAATACACGTTTTTCGCACCCCTGATCGATTCGTTGCGGGGACGGTCGGCGAGCCCGGCGACCGGTCGTTCTATCTCCAGGCTGTGCACGATGCCCGGGTGGTGAGCGTGCTGCTCGAAAAGCAGCAGGTGCAGGTGCTCGCCGACCGGATGGGGCTGTTGCTCGACGAGGTTCATCGTCGGTTCGGTACCGCCGTGCCGCCGGAGGGCGGCGAACTCGGCGACCTCAGCCCCCTCGTCACGCCGCTGGATGTCGAGTTCAGGGTCGGAACGATGGGCCTGGGATGGGATGCGGAGGCCGAGGCGGTCGTGGTCGAGTTGCTCGCGGTGAGCGAGACGGAATTCGACGAGTCGGTGGTGCTCGACGATGCCGAGGAGGGCCCGGATGCGGTGCGAGTGTTCCTGACGCCGGTGCAGGCCCGTGAGTTCGCGTTGCGCTCCGAACGCGTGGTAGCTGCCGGACGGGCTCCATGTCCGCTGTGCGGGGAACCGCTCGCGGCCGACGGGCATGTCTGCATCCGCACCAACGGCTATCGGCGTACCGCAGGGTTCGATTCGTCGGTCGAGTTCGGGGAAGAGCTTTGAAGTTGGTGCCTTTCGACCCGCTGGACCCGACGGCTCGCGAGTTGCTCTCCGAGGGAGAGTTGACGCTGGTCGGCCGAATCGTTCACGCCAGCAACGCAACGCTGGTAGCCGAGGCGTCGTCCGATGGACGGTCGGTTCGATGCGTGTACAAGCCAGTGAGGGGGGAACGCCCGCTGTGGGACTTTCCTCACGGAACCCTCGCCGGACGTGAGGTCGCCTCGTACCTGATCTCGGAGGAACTCGGCTGGGGGGTGATTCCCCGCACCATCCTTCGGGATGGCCCTCTCGGTCCTGGCATGGTCCAGCAGTGGATCGACACACCGGATCGGCACCCGGAATCGGATGGACAACTGGATCTGGTCGACATCTGCCCGCCCGACGAGGTGCCTCCCGGATGGCTCGAGGTACTGCGTGCCCTGGACGTTCACGGCGCCGAAGTCGCGTTGATCCACGCCGACGACCCGCGGCTGCAGCGGCTGGCCGTGCTCGACGTGCTGCTCAACAACGCCGACCGAAAGGGCGGTCATGCGCTCGAAGGAATCGACGGGTCCGTGTACGGGGTCGACCACGGTATTTGCCTGCACGAGGAATACAAGCTTCGCACCGTTCTGTGGGGATGGTCCGGGCAGCCGATCGGCGACGACTTGATGGTGGACATCGAGTCGTTCGTCAAGCGACTCGGAGACGAGATTGCTCCGGTACTTGCCGAATACATCACCGTGCGTGAGGTCGACGCTCTGCGAGGTCGTGCGACCGCGCTTCTCCACGCACCGGTGATGCCGCATCCTTCCGGGTCACGCCCGATTCCCTGGCCGGCGTTCTAGCCCGGCACGTGTCAGGCACCGGAACCCGGTCCCCATCCCACACCTCGTCCGACCGCGAGAGCGGTTCGGACTCTCCACTAGGCTCATGGTCATGCAGTCTTGGTCCGAAATAGCTGTCCCGTCCGTGCCCGGTCAGGGCCCCGCCCTCCGGCTCTACGACACAGCGGACCGACAGGTCCGGCCAGTCACTCCTGGCCAGACCGCGAGGATGTACGTGTGCGGCATCACGCCGTACGACGCGACGCACCTCGGGCATGCCGCAACGTATCTGACGTTCGACCTGGTGAACCGCATCTGGCTGGATGCCGGGCACGACGTCCACTACGTGCAGAACGTCACAGACATCGACGATCCGCTGTTCGAGCGCGCCGAGCGAGACGGTGAGGACTGGGTCGTCCTGGGGATGCGCGAGACGGCGCTGTTCCGTGAGGACATGGAGGCGCTGCGGGTCCTGCCGCCTCGGGACTACATCGGTGCCGTCGAATCGGTCAAAGAGGTTGTCGAACTGGTCGAAAAGTTCGTCGCGTCCGGCGCTGCCTACATCGTCGATGACCCGGAGTACCCGGATGTGTACTTCCGCGCCGACGCGACCACCCAGTTCGGGTACGAATCCGGTTACGACCGCGCGACGATGGACCACTTGTTCGCCCTCCGCGGTGGTGATCCGGACCGTCCGGGCAAGAAGGATCCGCTCGACGCCCTGGTGTGGCGCGCGGAGCGGGCGGGAGAACCGTCGTGGCCGTCGCCGTTCGGGCCGGGCCGGCCCGGCTGGCATGTCGAGTGCGCCGCCATTGCGCTCAACCGCATCGGTTCGGGTTTCGATATCCAGGGTGGCGGTAGTGACCTGATCTTCCCGCACCACGAGTACTCGGCTGCGCATGCTGAATCGGCCACCGGCACACGACGTTTCGCACGTCATTACGTTCACGCCGGGATGATCGGCCTGGACGGTGAGAAGATGTCCAAGAGTCGCGGCAACCTCGTGTTCGTCTCCAAGCTACGTGGCGAGGGGGTGGACCCGGCCGCGATCCGGCTCGGGCTCCTCGCCGGGCACTACCGGACTGACCGCCCGTGGACCGACGAGCTGCTGGCCACCGCGCAGGAACGACTGAGCCTGTGGCGCAAGGCTGCCGGTCTCGGATCGGGGCCGTCCGCGGACGACACGATCGCTCGGCTCCGTCAGCATCTCGCCGACGACCTGGACACGCCCAAGGCGCTCGATGCGGTCGACGGCTGGGTGCGCCGGGCTCTGGACCACGGCGGGCCGGACGCCTCCGCGCCGAGCGCCCTCGCTACCGCGGTTGACGCACTACTGGGCATCGACCTGCGCTGATCGCGAGCTACGCCGATGGCGGTGTTCACAACCGTGTGAACAGGTTTCGGTCCTCCTCGAACTCGCTGAGGATCTCCGACGTCAGTGTCGGCCGGGTGTCGCCGATCGCGGCGAGATAGTCGTCTGTGGCTGCCGGCCGGCCCGAACGGTCTGGGACCTCCCGTTCGAAGGCGGCCTGCGATCCCTTGCGAGCAGCGAACTCGATGTCGGCGGGAGTGAAGAGCTCACTGGCGTCGACCAGGCGGTCGAGATCGACGTCTTCCGCCGCATTGCCGAGGTACCGCTTCCACACCGCGCGCCGGGCGGGCGCGTCAGGTGGCCCCACCGGGATGGTGTAGTCGAACCGACCCGGGCGCAGGAACGCCGAGTCCAACGAGTGCACCGAGTTCGTCGCGCACACCAGAAGGCGGTGCTCGCTCTCACGGAACGTCGGTATCAGTTTGAGCAGTTCATTGGTGACGCCGTGCGCCGGATTCGTCGCGAGTCCGGTTCGGGTGCTTGCGATCTCTTCGACCTCGTCGATGAACAGCACGACCTCTTCGAGCTCGGCGAGGTCCGCGAACACCCCGCGAAGGGCCGCGGCAAGGCCACCGGGTTCCGATGCCGCGAGGCGAGACGGGAACAGTTCCACGAACGGCCATTCGAGTCGGGATGCGATGGCCTTCGCGAAGCTGGTCTTGCCCGTTCCCGGTGGCCCGAACAAGATCACGGCTTTCGGTGGTTTGACCCCGTACCGGTCGGCGACGTTCGGGTGCTCGAGCGGCAACACGATGCGGCGCTCGATGACGTCCTTCACCGATTCCATCCCGGCCATCTTGTTCCAGAGTCCGATCGGCATAAGGCGTCCGCCGAGTTCGCTGAGCAGTGTCTGGTCGGGGCCGGGCGGTTCGAGCAGTTCGTAGTAGACCAGTCCGTCGCGGCGCACATATCCGGAGTGCTCGAACGCGGCCGATCCGGTGGCGCCGTCGGGGAGAACAGCTGAGATCCGACGGACACCGGATGCGCTCAGCCGGCGCTGCAGATGGGCGAGCAGGTCGCTGCCGATGCCCCGGTTGCGCCACCGGCCCCCCAGCGCCACCAGCAGGATCCATGCCCGTTCACCATGAACCTGGGCCACCGCCATGCCCACGAGTTCGTCGCCCGCGACCGCGACGACAGAGGGTGCGCCCGACCGGGCGGCCGCGACCACCTCGGCAAGAGTGAACACGGGTTCGGGGGAGCCTGGTGGTCGGCTCTGATCCCAGATCTCGATCGCTTGGTCCAGATCGTCGTTCTGGAAGTCGCGCAATCGCCACACCGGCATCTGCCCACCTCGATCCGATCGTCGGACCCTTCCAGTAGACACCGCGATCACCGTGCTGTCAGTCCGTGCGACCGCCAGGCCACGTGCTCGAACGCTGTGGAGGCGAACCGTCAGCCAAGAACGGAGAGAGCCCGCTTGAAGCTGGCGACTCGTTTCGACATCCCGTGTGTGCCACCGTTGACGATCCGCGACACCTTCTCGATGCTTCCGGTGTCCGAGACGGCGTTGAGGTTGCGGGACTGCCAGTACCAGGCCGCGGTGTCGAACGCGTTCTCCGGCTTGGACATCAGTTCGGGATTGGCGACGAAGTCGATCCCGAGGTGCTTGCTGACGTTCTGATAGTTGTGTCGGCCGGTGACCTGAATCGCTCCGCGTCCCTTGTATCGAACTCCGTCGCCTGGGGAGACGTTGCCCAGATCGGCACGTCCCTCGTACGCACGACCGGATGCGTACTCCTCGAATGTGCGGAATGAGTCCGACTCGACTACGAGCTGTGCGATGAAGGCAGCCTTGCGGACGGGAGTGTCGATTGTCGCCATCGCGAGCGCTTCGTTGAGCGGCTCGACGTACTGCTCCAGTTTCGTGGACGCTACGTGCGGGATGATGCGGACGAGTTCGTCCAGCGTCACCGACGCCGGATTCGGCGGGGGTGGCGGCGGTGGCGGTGGCGGGGGCGGCGGCGCGACAGGGACCTGCGTGGCGGGAGTCGCTCCGGGCGTGGAGTCGGCCATGTCGAGGGCCTTCGCCAGGCTCTTCCCGTCGAGGAACTGGACGGGTGCCGCCTGCGCGGCGGGCAGGGACTCGGCGTGGCTGGACGCGAATGGCCCGAGCACGACGTTCCCCATCCAGAGTCCGGCGGCGGCGATGGACGCGACGCCTGTGAAGCGAGCTCGTGAATTGAACCGAGATCGTGAGGTCGACGTTTGGTTATGGAACGAGGTTGTACGCGACTCGTGCATGGTTCGTGCTCCAGCTATTCGGCTGCAGACGCGGCAGCCTCCGAACGTGAGCACCGGTAGAGTCGGGAGACGACGTTGTTCCGGACCGTTGCATCACCCGGTGGTCACGGCAAGGTCACAACCAGATAACAGGGTGATCGTTGGAAGATTCAAGGAAAACCGACGAGGATCACATTCGACCCACATCGTGGTCCGTGTCACCATTCGGGGTGATGGCGTGGCGCGGTACCCACGGCAGACTGTGAATCGACCAGCTGAATCGAGCACCTGACTCGAGCGGCGAGCGAAGCCGAGCTATCCGAACCGGTCAGTAGTTCCCGCCGCCGGTCGCATGAACCTCGGCGAATTCGAACTCACCCTCGGACTGTGCGGGCACCCGCCGTCGCATCGGTGAGCCGAGGGCTCGGGACAGGTTGCCCCCGTTGTGTTCTGCGAGAAGTTCTCCGCCGGACCACACGAGCAGTGCCGCGCTGACAGTGTGTTCCGCCGTCGAGTGCGCGAGGTCGTAGTGCGCGCATCCCGGCACACCGGCGTACGTGATCCACAGGTCGTACCCGGTCATGAACAGGTCCAAGTCGAACTGGACGCTCAGCCCCAGGAGTTCACTGCGTCCGTTGTCGTCGACGCCGGCGAATGCCTCGTCAAGCCCGAGCAGTCGCGGTGAGTGCGGATCCGCCGACGAGAGCATCACGTGTGCGGCCGCGAAGAGCGGCAGGTGCAGAGACACCGACTGCTCGCCGCCCGAGAGGGCGCTGTGCCGAGCCACGGTCAGTCGGTCCTCGCTGCCGTCGCCGCCGACCAGAGTGAACGAGAACACCCGCCAGCGCCGGTAGTCGAGCGCGGCCGCGAGGATCTCCGGGTAGGATCGTTCGGGATGGGCCGCACGGGCCAGACGCACCTGGGACGCGAAATGTGCTCGGATAGTGGTCAATTCGTCGGCACTCAGCGCCGACGGCACCCGCTCCAGCAGCTTCGAGACTACGCGAGAACTGTCGTCGAGGTTGTCGGCGAGGACCCAGTGGACGCCGATCGTGCTGCCCGATGACATGCGCCGCTCGCGCATCTCGGCGCCCATCTGTCCGATCAACTCTCGCGCGTCGGCGGTGCGCTCGTGGATCTGCTGGGCGAGACCGGTCAGGAGCGCGTCCTCGAGGATTCGTCGTTCCGAATCCGTCAGCAACACTTCCTGATCCAGACGTGCAGTCCGGATCCGTGAGGCGAACTCACCGATCGACGAGTAACCGTGATCGTCCTGGACCGACACGACGGTGAGCCCGTCCGGTGCGTCCCACTGCAGTCGGTAGCCCTGGCCGGACGCAGCCAGCTCGGCGTCGAAGTCCTGCAACGCAGCCGTGAGTGCCGACCGTGTCGACTTCCGGGCGCTCTCACTTGTTTTCACCGATGCCGTGGCGGCGTTGATTGCACCGTAGAGTGTGTCCACTTCGGGTGGCAGGATCGGGGAGTGACGATCTCCCTCGGTCGTGATGCGGTACACGAGTTGCTCGGGACTCATCCAGGCCGCGGCGCTCTGCGGCCACGAATGCTCGGTCGCGACGCCGAGTAGGTGTAGCAGATCACGCTGTGCATACGGTGCGAGTCGGTCTGCGTCCGTCCGTGTCTCGGTCAGCGCGGTGAGGAGCGCCTCGACGGCCCCCGTATACGCTCCCTCCGCCTTGCCGATCAGTTCGACGGCAGCATCGTAGGTCTTGCGTGCCGCGCGCTGTTCGGCCTTGCACGTCTCGATCCGGGTCCGGGCCCGCTCGAGATCCGCGTCGATCTGCTCGGCGCTCGCTCCCAGCGCTTCCCGGAGGGTCTCGAGGCGGCAGAGCTGCTGCCCGTAGTTCTCCTCCGCGATAGCAGCTTCCTCGACGAACTCCTCAGTGTTGCCACGGGCTTCGTCGAGTCGGCTTTCCGCCTCGCGGTGGTATTCGAGTTCCTTGTCGTGCTCACGCCGGCATCGCAGCAGCTGCTCTCCCAGGCTCTCGAAGTGCCGGATCGCGGCGGCAAGCGTGTCGATCTCACGGGACCGGCGGGATGTGCGATGTTCGGCAGCCACGACGCGAAGCTGCTTTTCCTTTGCCGTGTGGTCCGCAATCGCCTGATCGAGCTCCTCGCCGGCACTCCTGGACGACTCCGATCGGGTGCGAAGGGCGCCCGCCGCCTCGGAGAGCCGCTTGATCGCGGCGAGTACGCCCGACGTGCGCGGTAATGCCCTGGAGGCGTTCGCCAACCGGTCGACGACTCGAGCGGCCTGGGCCTCGGAGTCACGGGCTGCGGCGAGAGCATGCTCGACAGCGGCGATCTCCCGGTCGAGTTCCTCCAAGCGTTGGGCACGACGACGTTCGCGGGCAGTCGAGCCGATGTATTCGGCGTCCGCCTTGACGTGGCGGCCGTGCTGGATGCCCTGCCAGAACCGGCCGTCCACACCTACGCCGACGGTGTCGGGGACGTCGGGGCTGCCGGCGCCGTCGCGAACGAGCGCCACCGACGCGAGAATCGCCGAGACCACGGAATCCGGGACGTCAGTATCTGGTTCGACCTCGAGGACGTCCGCCAACGTCGGTCCCTGCGGCCGCCGGTCCTCGGGCAAGGGCACGAGGAACTGCTCTGAGGTCATGCGCGGCGCCGGCCCGTCGCCACCGAAGACCCAGGCGTCGAGAAGGTTTGCAGCTGCCAGAGCCGATTCGATGCCGGCGGCGACGGAGGGCTCCACGCCGTCGGCGAACCGCACCAGTCGCCACAGCGGGGCCCCGGGAAGACCACTGCGGTCGCTCGAACGGAATGCGAAACCTGCCGGAGCATCGTCGTGTTGGTCCGAGACCCGCTTTCGGTTGGACTGCAGCGCGGCGATCTGTTCCATGCTCGAGGACTGGTCGGCCTGCGCGCTGCGGCGAAGGGCCCGTTGCTCGTCGAGCGCCGACTGCGTGTGCTCGTGCAGCACGGTCGTCAAGCTGGGCGAGTCGGCCTCGCCGACCTGTGCGAGGGCCGCGTCGAGCGCGGTGAACAGGGCCGCGGTCACCCCGGCCGATCGGTATTCGGCGGAATGCTCGCTCCACCAACTCCGTAGGTCGGCCGCGCAGTCCGCACGGGCCAGCTCGACGGACGCCTCGGCCTCCGCGACGATGGCTTGGCCCGCGTCGAGCAGATCGCGGCCCCTGTCGGCGGCGCGCCCGGCGCGATCACGCTCCGTAGCGGCCTTCTCGACCGCTGCGAGTGCGGCGCGCACGGCCCGCACGTCGCCATCACGTTCCTCGGCGTGACCCCGGACGGCAGTCGTGATCTGATCCGATCGTGCGGTCTCGTGCAGCGGCGTCCACACGATTCCCGCCTGCTCGGCTGCTTCGGCCAGTTCCTCCTCGGCTCGCACCAGCGCCGCATGCGCACGGCCGACCGAGTCCGCCGCGCGGGAAGCCTCGTCCATTCGCTGCCCCAGCGTCGACTGGGCCTTGCGTGCCTTGTCGGCCTGCTGTGTGGTCGAGAGTTTCAGCTGCTCGACGGCGGCCGCGAGATCGTCGAGTTGTTGCTTGCCCTCGTAGGCGCCCGATCGCTGGAGGGTGTCGAGGTCGACACGGGCTTGCTCGAGAGCGCGCTCGGCCTCGGTGAACCGCTCTTCGGCGAGGACGCGCTCCTCCTGCCGTGACGTCTGCAGCGACCGCGCCTCATCCAGGGTCGCCGTCGCACGGCCGACTGAGTCGAGCCGACGAGCGACCTGCTCGATATCTGTGCGCGCCTGCTGAGCCAAGTACCTCGAGTACACCGTCACGAAACTCTGTGCCGCATGGTCGGCGGCCGTCAGTCCCTCGAGCGCCCGGCCCACCTCCTCGAGGTCGCTGAAGGAGCGGGCCGCCTCGAGGACGAGCTGGTCGTCGAGCGGCCGCAGGCCATCGGTGAGCGCCTGTGACAGGCCTTTCGGGTCCAGATTCTTGGCCAGCTGTGGGCGTCGCAGGGTCAGGATCAAGTTGATCAACTGGTCGTAGCGCTGCGATCCGAGCCCGAACAGGCGGGCGTCGATCGCTCCGCGGTAGTCGACCGGGCGGTCGGTGATGGTGTCGCTGCCGATTTGCTCTGCGAGCTGCTTTTTGGTGAGCGGTCGGTCGTCATTGCCGAGGAGCGAGAAGTCGATACCCACGCGACCGTCGGCGACGAAGTACCAGCGGGTGACCTTGTCGTTGTGGCGGGTGGCGCGCATCCCTATACCGACAGTGACGGCTTCGGGGTCGTTCGCCGGTCCGCGACTGAACTCCATCCACACGTACGAATGCGCCGAATCCTGGCCGCGGTAGAGCAGATTCGACTTCATCGTCCGTTCCTCGCCCGCGAACGGGTTGAGGCGGCGAGGCTCGATTCGACCGTCGAGAACGAACGGGAACAGCACCTCGAGGGCTTTGGTTTTCCCTGAGCCGTTGGGGCCGCGCAGTACGAGACGACCGTCTGCGAACGAGAACTCCTGGTCTCGGTAGTCCCAGAGGTTGATGATCCCGGCGCGGGTCGGTTTGAAACGCGCGTGTGGCATGAGAACGGAGTCCCTACTTCTAGACCGGTCGAGTGTCGTCGGTTCGGCCGGTAACCGGTTCGTGGAACAGATCGGACTGTGCGCTGCGGTGCCGGATGTTGACCACGACGCCGCGGAATCGGGCGATGGCCGGCAGCACCAGGACACCGTCGTCGACTTTCCTGACCAGGTCGAGTCGATCGAGCAGTGCGATGGCGTTTCGTCGCAACCCGGCGTGGTCGGCCTGCCACTGTGCGGCGAACGTCCGTCCGAACTGCCGGACGAGCTTGCCCACCGCCTCGGCCAGCCAGGCGTCACCGAGCTGCGGGTAGCGGGCGGGCTCGGAAGCGTTCTCGACGGGGGTCGTTGGCTCAGAGGGTGCGGCCGCCGGATCCTCAGCTAGTTGCTCGAATATCCCAGCGCGGGGGATCGCGGCATCGAGTTGCGTGGTGAGTTCGAACCGGCTGCGGTCGGGGAGTGGTCGGTGCTGCAACTGCGGTGCATCCAGGTCGAGGACTCGGTCGGCCATTTCGCCGGCCAGGAGCAGTGCGACCTGTGAGACCGTCCCAGTGCTGGGGAACCGTACGTCGGACATCCGGCCGGAAGGGTCGATCATTGCGATGCCCTCGGCTCGCCGCTCGGCCACCAGACCGGTTAGATCCTCCACGGCGGCCGCCGTGCGGGGCAACGCGAGCTGGAGCCGTTCGTCGTCGGCCAGTTCGTCCGCGTACACGACGGGACGTTCGACGAGTGCGCGCCGGATGCGACGCGCGGTCTCTCGCGGGTCGGCCGGGCGAGGCCCGACCGCTGCCTCCTGGAGCCGATCCTTCTCGCCCTCGAGTAGGGACCGCACCGAGGTCACGTGCTGCAGGACGCGCGGCGGGCGGAACAGTGCGATCACCACCGAGCGGTCGATGTCGTAGAGTGCCTCGCCCGTATCGGGATTCGACGCCCACCCGCCGGCGTCGCCGTCGGCGAGCACGATTGCACCACGGGCGGCAAGCCAGGCGACCGCGTCGACGAACGCGTCTCGGTCCGCCGCCCGCTCGGTGGATAGCGTCACTCCGGGGACCTGCGCGGCTTCTGTGGCGACGTGGTCAGCCAACTCGGACAACGTGATCTGGTTCCCGGACCGCCCGAGCGCTGCGAGCGCCAACGCGAGGTAGGCGTAGCGGTGCCGGTCGAAAACCCGGTCACTCGGAGTTCGTGCGGGGGTGTCTGGGACGAGCCGGTCGGGCACCGTGAACAAACGCGCTGTCGTCTCGGTGACCTCGAATCGGTACCCGAACAGCTCGAGTAGGTCCTCACGCAGTTCGGTGGCCCATCTGCGCAGGAGCGGAAGCGCGAGGCGGTCTGGATAAGTCTGCGTCACAAGATGATTCGACAAGATCATGCGGGCAGCCCGCTGGTACATGTCGATCTCGAGCGGTGAGATGGTGCGGGCCCTCATTGCACCGTCACCTGCAGTCCGTCGAGATGAAGCCGGCCACGGGTGGTCTGGACGACCGTTGATTCCGCATGCGGACGCAGCGTCAGCCGGACACCGTTCTCCGAGCCCGTCGAACTCGGGACGGTTCCGCTGACCGGCACCCGTGCGGTGAGTGCGGCGCTGAGCAGGCTGAGTAGCACGTCGGTCTCTCGAGTGTCGAGCACCCGGTCGTAAGCGCCCCCGGCAGCGAGCGAGGCCGCGGCCGTGGCCCGCGCCTGCTGCGCTGCGAGCTGTTCCTGGCGAAGCCGCCGGACGCCGGCCTCGTCGCGCTGGACACGGGCGGGGATGCCTGGCAACGCCGGCCGTCCGGTCTCCGCGAGAGTTCGGGAGACCTCGACAGGTGCCGCCACCCACCACGACCGCGAATCGGGGATGATGTCGTTGTCCGGGTGGACCATCGACAGGTGCCGTGGGCGGCCGAGGTCGAAGACGAGTTGGTACAGCGCGTGCGCCGAGTCTTCCGTGGGGGCCGCGGCGAACCAGCCTGCGAGGTGCCGCAGCTGACTCTCGCGGCTCACGCCGCCCCGCCGGGCCTCGGTTACCCGGCGTAGGAGAGAGAGTACGGCCGCGACGGCGCTCATCGTGCCCTCCCGCAGTCGATCAGACTCGCTCGGAGCGGACGCAGCGACGAACCACTGTGTCAGTCCCGACCAGCGTGTGCGCCAGTCGGACTCGCGATGCTCGCGAGGGAGGAAGACGCGTTCGTCACTTGCAGCGGCACGAGCGATCAGCGAGTCGACTCCGGTTGCCTCCACGACCTCGATCGCGGTCGCAAGTCTCGGGGCGTACCGCGCGAGATCGGAACTGAACTCCCGCATGTGGCTGAGCAACGCGTCCTTGTGGGTGAGGAACCCCTCAGGCGTGATCTCCGTGGTGCGGACCAAATCGCCGAGCATCAGGTAGAACTGCGCAGCGCGTGCGGCCATATCGGTGAGCGTGGAATCGAGTCGTGCGAGCTTGCGGTAGATGAGATCGCCGTCCGCCCGCCGGTTCGCCTCAGCGAGTTCCTCGAGGTCTGCGAGCAAGTCCGGCAACGCGAGCCGGGACAAGGTCGCGTCTTCGAGGCGGGCGCCCAGAAGGTCCTCGACCGCTCGGAACGCCAGGTAGCCGGCCTGACTGAACTGGTATACGAAGTGACGGTTCCGGTACTCGGCAAGCGTTGCGACACGGCTGCCGTCGTAGCTGCGCTCGAGAAGGCCCCATGAATGCAGTTGTTCGAGGAGGGGGGTGATCTCGGCCGACGTCATGGCTGCGGCGGGATTGTCGCCCGCGATCCTGGTGAGGATATCCGCCGCATCGCCCGCGTGCAGGAGCACGACGTAGTTCGCTCGGGCGTTGTCGAACGCCCTCAGCACCCACAGGTACTCGGCACGCTTCTCCGCGGTTGTGAAGGAGAACAGCCGCAACCGGTCCTCGTGCATGGCGAGATCGGCGTCCGCTGACAGCCGCGTGTCACCTGAATCGCTCACCGTGCCAGCGTAGGACGTCAGTGGGCGGACGAGCCAACACGTGGAGTGGTCACCGCGTACGCCGGACGGGACGGCGCCACGCCGGCTCGTCTGTGGTCAACGTCGTGAGTAGGTACTCGGCAGCGTCCGGGTGCCGAAACGGCCCTGCGGCGAGATCTGCGTACGCATGTGCCGGCGCGACGCAGCGCAACCCGTTGCGATACTGCATTCGCTCGAAAACCACCGCTGACCACGGGGTTGCAACCATCACGTCGGCTCCGCCGTCGATCGGCCGAAGGTCCATCGCGGCCGCGAATGCGTCGACGTCGTCGGCGTACACCTCGAGCACCGCGGGCGTGGCGTAGTCCGTTGCGCCGATTCCGGTGACTGCATATCCCGGATCGCCGTCGGTCGCTGCGAGTCGAGCCAGCAGGTCGTCGAGGCCGCCAGGTGCGGCGAAGCCTCTGGTCGGGCACGGTTTTCGATCTGCGGCCCAAGCGCGCAGCATATGGGGCCACCGCACATCGGTGATAGGGCCGCGCGGCAGCCGCGTCAGCAATTCGCGTTCGTAGAGCACCTCGACCACTCGGTACGCGGCACCGGTCGACGTTCCCGAGAGCTTGATGAGTTCTGGGACCGACATCTCGCCGACATAGTCCGCGAGCGCGCGCACGACACGTTCGGACGGCTCACCGGTGAGCACCCCCGACGGTCGCCCGGGGCCTCGCCAGGGGTCCGCGTCGGCGCCGCGGTTGCGCACCCAGATCGTGGGCCGCGTCGCGAGAAGACTCACGTTGCCGGTGGCATCCCCATACGAGATGCCGTGGCCGTCCAGTTGTCGTCGTACCGGATCCGAGAGGTAGTGAGCACAGACGAATCCGCGGTCGCTGTCGGACAATTCGGAGGCGATGCGTGCGACGTCCCCGCTGAGCACGCCCTTGCGGGCGATGATCGCGTAGGAGACCGATTCGCCGTCCGGCGCGGTGATCAGCAGGCGGTTCGGAGCGGCGGGGGAGCGGGGGCGATCCGAGGACATCGACCACCCGGGAGGTAGGTTCTCCTCGAGCCACGCCGCGGACCGGCGATAGATGTCGATGCTGCGCTCGGGACGCGGATTCGGTGCAACGTCTGCCATGGTCACATTCGCCACAATAGACTCTCTGCATCTAACGGAACCATAAGATAAGCCGAATCGCTGCGGACTTCGGAAATTGCCTGGTGCGGACGATCGATTGGCTTTCGGCCCGGCCCGCGCCAGACTACCGAGTAGAAATCGGTAGCGGACGGAAACATAGGAATACCAGAACTCGCACGCCAACGAAGACCGACCAGCCACTACGGGCTGCCAGCCGGTTGTTTGGAGGAATCGGCCGTGTCGGACGGCCGGGGGCGTGGCATCAACAGTGGCGGCAGAACCGCCAGCAGCAGAGCCGGCAGCAGGAAGCTTAAGTCCGGGTGGACCGCGTACAGGGGAGTCAGCGCGATCGGTGCGAGTGCCGCTCCGGCAAACCGGAGGGCCTGCACGACCGACACGGCACCACCGCGGTTCACGCCGTCGGTGGTGAGGACCGCGGCATTGACGCCGACGAGGAGGAACTGGGCCGCGACGCCCGCGAGGAACCACGCGATGGCCGCAACAGCGGCGTAACCGACGGTGCCGGCGATCGCTACGAGCGCTGCACCGGCGGGGGCGCCGATCATGACCGCACGCGTGGCACCGACCCGGTCGATCAGCATGCCGACCGGGCGCGCGGCGAGGATGCCGGCGACGCCGAAACCGGTAATCAGCAGGCCGCGCGCGGCCGGACTGAACGCGAAGGCGTCCTCGGCACGGAAGGCCACGAGGAAGCCGAGCCCGCCGAGCGCGCCCCAACCGAGCAAGGCGACGATCCCGACGCGGAGCACGGACAGCCGTAGCGCGTCGCGGAGCCTGGCGCCAGTGTCCGCCGGGATCTTGCGCGCCGCGTCAGGCAGGCCGATCGCCCCGAGTAGCCCTGCCACAAGGGCAATCGCGAGGAACGCCAGCCGCCAGTTGACCTCGGCCGCGAGTCCACCGATCAGCGGTGCGATCGACTGGCCGCCCGCCTGTAGAGCTCCGAAAGTGCCCAGTGCACGTCCGAGCTTCTGCTGCGAGGTCATCGCGGCGAGCGTGGCGATCAGGAGGGGAGTGGTGAAGGCATTCGCGCAGCCTTGAAGGATCCGAGCCGCGAGGAACATCTCGAGGGTCGGTGCCATGAAGCACGCCAACGAGGCGGCGAGATACACCCCGTAAGCGACGCGCACTGTCCGCATCCGCCCCCATCGAGCCCCGAGAGTCCCGGACACGAGCATGACGAGCGCGAAGGGCAGCAGGTAGGCCGTCAGGGACGTTGCGGCGGCTGCTGCGTCAACCCCGAGCCCGTCGCCGATCTCCGGCAACATCGACGTGACTACACCGGCGCCGAACGGCCCCAGGAAACCGCCCGCGTAGAGCGCGAAGAGCTGAAGTCGGGTACGAAGACCTGGCGTGATGCCCTCGGTCATGCTCCAAAGCGACCGGGCCCGCGGCGACGCAGGTAGCGCTCGAATTCGGCCGCCAGCGCGTCACCGTCGATCTTCGCGATCGCCTCCGAGATGCTGGTCTCGGCGTCGCCGCGTTCCTCGAGGGTGCGAACGTACTCGGCGATCTCCTCGTCGTCCCGGGTCATTTCGGACACGGATTCTTCCCAGTCCTCGGCCTGGGTCGGCAGGTCCCCGAGAGGCACCTCGACGTCCAGGACGTCCTCGACTCGTTGCAGCAGCGCCACGGTGGCCTTCGGGTTCGGTGGCTGGGACACGTAGTGGGGGACCGCCGCCCAGAACGAGACCGCCGGCACCCCGGCCTTCACACACGCATCCTGCAGGACCCCGGCGATTCCCGTCGGTCCCTCGTAACGGGAGTGCTCCAGATTGAAGCGCTCGGCTGCCTCGGCGCTGTAGGCGGTGCCGGTGACCGGAACCGGTCGACTGTGGGGGGTGTCGGCGAGAAGGGCACCGAGGATGACTACGGTGTGGACGCCGAGTTCCTCGACGAACTCGAGCAACTCGGCGCAGTAGCTGCGCCAGCGCATGTTCGGCTCGATGCCGCGGAGCAGGAGTACGTCGCGATCGCTACCGGGTGGAGTGCACAACGACAATTGTGTGGTGGGCCACACGATCTCCCGGGTCACGCCGTCTATCTGCCGGACCACAGGGCGATTGACCTGGTAGTCGTAGTAGTCCTCGGTGTCGAGTTCGGCCAGCGGCTTGGCGTCCCACATGAGCTCTAGGTGCTCGACAGCACCGCTCGCGGCGTCGCCCGCGTCGTTCCAGCCTTCGAAGGCTGCGATCAGGATGGGATCGCGCAAGGTAGGCACTTCCACATCTGTACTGTCCGATGCGGCGGTGTCGCGGGACTCGGGGGAACTCACGTACCCAGCCTACGACCAGCTACCGTCGAGCCGCCCACTACTCTGGGCGGCATGTCTGCACCATTCCACTCTGCCCTGCTCGATGCGCTGACCCAGCGTGTTGTGATCGGCGACGGCGCCATGGGCACGATGCTGCAGGCCGCGGATCTGACTCTTGACGATTTCCGCGGACTCGAGGGCTGCAACGAGATTCTGAACGAGACTCGCCCGGACGTCCTCCGCGACATCCATCGCGCATACTTCGAGGCCGGCGCGGACGCGGTCGAAACCAACACCTTCGGCTGCAACCTCCCGAACCTCGCCGACTACGACATCGCTCATCGCATCCGGGATCTGTCCGAGCGCGGCACCCGTCTCGCACGTGAGGTCGCCGACGATATGGGACCGGGCCGTGACGGCATGCCACGGTTCGTGCTGGGCTCGATGGGTCCGGGTACCAAGCTGCCCACTCTCGGGCACGCGCCGTTCGGGGTGCTGCGCGACGCGTACACCGAGTCGGCCCTCGGAATGATCGAGGGTGGTGCCGACGCAATCCTGATCGAGACCTGCCAGGACCTGCTCCAGGTGAAAGCCGCGATCATCGGCAGCCAGAATGCTATGGAGAGGCTCGGCCGTAGACTTCCGATCATCACTCACGTCACCGTGGAGACGACCGGAACCATGCTCCTCGGCAGCGAGATCGGTGCGGCGCTGACCGCGCTGGAACCGCTCGGGGTCGACATGATCGGTCTGAACTGCGCCACTGGTCCCGACGAGATGAGCGAGCACCTGCGGCACCTGTCGCGGCACTCGAAGCTTCCGGTGTCGGTCATGCCGAACGCCGGTTTGCCGCAACTCGGTCCGAACGGGGCCGAGTACCCGCTGACGGCTGAGGAACTCGCGGTCGCCCTGGCCGGCTTCGTCGGCGAGTTCGGACTTTCACTCGTCGGCGGCTGCTGCGGTACGACACCCGAGCACATTCGCCAGGTTGCCGACGCCGTCCGTCAGGTCGAGCAGGCACAGCGCAACCCGCAGCCGGAGGACGGCACGTCGTCGCTGTACCAGTCCGTGCCGTTCCGGCAGGACGCGAGCATTCTGATGATCGGCGAGCGCACGAACAGCAACGGCTCCAAGGCGTTCCGCGAGGCGATGATCAGCGAGGACTACCAGAAGTGCCTCGATATCGCGAAGGAACAGACCCGTGACGGCGCGCACATGCTCGACCTCAACGTCGACTATGTCGGTCGCGACGGTGCCGCCGACATGGCTGCACTCGCAAGCCGTTTCGCGACCGCTTCGACACTCCCGATCATGCTCGACTCCACCGAGCCCGACGTGTTGAGCGCCGGCCTCGAACACCTGGGCGGCCGGTGCGCGGTCAACTCGGTGAACTACGAGGACGGCGACGGACCGGACTCGCGCTTCCAGCGCATCATGACGCTGGTCAAGCGGCACGGTGCTGCGGTCGTCGGGCTCACGATCGATGAGGAGGGACAGGCTCGCACCGCCGAGCACAAGGTGCGCATCGCCGAACGGTTGATCAACGACATCACCACCAACTGGGGGCTCGCTCAGTCGGACATCATCATCGACGCGTTGACGTTCCCGATCTCCACTGGGCAGGAGGAGGTGCGGCGCGACGGCATCGAGACCATCGAGGCGATTCGCGAGATCAAGCGACGCTTCCCCGACGTCCATTTCACGCTCGGAATCTCGAACATCTCCTTCGGCTTGAATCCTGCTGCGCGCCAGGTGCTCAACTCGGTGTTCCTGCACGAGTGCACTGCGGTGGGCCTCGACACGGCGATCGTGCACGCGTCGAAGATCCTGCCGATGGCGCGGATCCCGGAGGAACAGCGCGAGACGGCGCTCGACCTGGTCTACGACCGCCGCCGTGAGGACTACGACCCGCTGCAGAAGCTGATGGAACTGTTCGAGGGCGTCTCGGCGGCATCGGCGCGCGAGTCGCGGGCCGAGGAGTTGGCGGCGCTACCGCTGTTCGAGCGGCTGGAACGCCGCATCGTCGACGGCGAACGCAACGGCCTCGAAGCCGACCTCGACGCCGCGATGCTCGAGCGTCCGCCACTCGAGATCATCAACGAGACGCTGCTGTCGGGCATGAAGACCGTCGGCGAGCTGTTCGGCTCGGGGCAGATGCAGCTGCCGTTCGTGCTGCAGTCCGCCGAGGTGATGAAGGCCGCGGTGGCCTACCTCGAGCCGCACATGGAGTCCACCGGCGACGAAGGCAAGGGCCGGATCGTGCTCGCCACAGTCAAGGGCGACGTGCACGACATCGGCAAGAACCTCGTCGACATCATCCTGTCCAACAACGGGTACGAGGTCGTCAATATCGGAATCAAGCAGCCGATCGCAACGATCCTGGACACCGCAGTCGACAAGAAGGCGGATGTCATCGGCATGTCCGGTCTGCTCGTGAAGTCGACCGTGGTGATGAAGGAAAACCTCGAGGAACTCAACGCCAAGGGCGTCGCAGAGCAGTTCCCGGTCCTCCTCGGCGGCGCGGCGCTGACCCGGTCGTACGTGGAGAACGACCTGTCCGAGATCTATCAGGGGCAGGTGTCGTATGCGCGGGACGCATTCGAGGGCCTGCACCTGATGGACAACATCATGGCGACCAAGCGAGGCGAGGGACCTGACCCGGACAGCCCCGAAGCGTTGGCGGCCGAGAAGAAAGCGGCCGAACGCAAGGCGCGCCACGAGAAGTCCAGGCGCATCGCAGAGAAGCGTAAGGCCGCCGAGACGCCCGTGGAGATTCCGGAGCGCTCCGACGTGGCGACCGACATCGATGTTCCGACGCCGCCCTTCTGGGGTACCCGCATCGTCAAGGGTGTGGCCCTCGCCGAGTACTCGGGACTGCTCGACGAGCGGGCCCTGTTCCTCGGCCAGTGGGGACTGCGTGGCCAGCGTGCCGGGGACGGGCCGACGTACGAGGAACTGGTCGAGACCGAGGGGCGTCCACGGCTGCGCTACTGGCTGGACCGCCTGAGCACCGAGGGTGTTCTACACCACGCAGCCGTGGTGTACGGGTACTTCCCGGCCGTCTCGGAGGGCGACGATGTGATCGTGCTCACCGAGGCCGATCGGGATGCGCCGGAACGCTTCCGGTTCACCTTCCCGCGCCAGCAGCGTGGCCGTTTCCTGTGTATCGCGGACTTCGTGCGGTCCCGCCGGGACGCTCGGGCACGAGGTGATGTGGACGTGCTGCCGATGAACCTGGTGACGATGGGGCAGCCGATCGCCGACTTCGCGAACGAGTTGTTCGCGGAGAACCGCTACCGGGACTACCTCGAGGTCCATGGCATCGGTGTCCAGCTCACCGAGGCATTGGCCGAATACTGGCATCGACGGGTTCGTGAGGAACTGATCATGCCGGGCGGTCACAAGGTCGCCGAGGAGGACCCGTCGAACGTCGAGGACTTCTTCAAACTCGGATACCGCGGCGCGCGTTACTCGTTCGGCTACGGTGCCTGCCCCAATCTCGATGACCGGCGCAAGCTCGTCGCGCTCCTCGAACCCGGGCGGATCGGCGTCGAGCTGTCCGAGGAAGTGCAGTTACATCCCGAGCAGTCCACTGACGCGTTCGTCCTGCACCACCCGGAGGCAAAGTACTTCAATGTCTAATCCCGCCTGTACGCCGAACACCGTCTCGACCCGTTCACTGCGTGCGGTCCTTTGGGACATGGACGGCACGCTGCTCGAGTCCGAGAAGCTGTGGGACGTGGGCATGGCCGAGCTGTCGTTGCGCCTCGGCGGCCCGATGTCGGAACAGACCCGTCTCGCGACGCTCGGCGCGGCGAGTCCGGACGCGATCGCGACCCTGTTCGCGTCCCTCGACCTCGATGCACGGCCGCAGGCCCTCGCCGACGCCAAGCGTTGGCTGTACGGCCGGATGGGGGAACTGTTCGAGGCCGGGCTGCCATGGCGACCCGGTGCACCGCAGGCACTCCGAATGGTGCGGTCGACCGGGCTCGGGACCGCGTTGGTGACGAACACCGAGCGCGAGCTGTGCGAGTTCGCGCTCGACACCCTCGGTCGCGAGCACTTCGACCATTCGGTGTGCGGTGACGAAGTTCCTTCGGGCAAGCCCGATCCGGCGGCCTACCTTCGTGCAGCGGAACTGCTGGGGGTGGACCCGGCGGACTGCCTGGCGGTGGAGGACTCGCCGACGGGTGCCGCCGCTGCCGACGCCGCCGGTTGCACGGTGCTGGTGATCCCGTCCGTCGCGGCAGTGCCCGAGTCGCCGCGCCGGATCTTTCGCTCCACACTCGAGGGGCTGACCTCGACGGATCTGCACGATCTGCATGGGCGGAAGGCGACATAGCGGTGGCCATTCCGAAGATCGTTCTGTTCTACCGGTTCACTCCGCTCGCCGACCCCGAGGCCATCCGGCTCTGGCAACACACCCTGGCCGCGTCGAACAACCTGACTGGCCGGATCCTTCTCTCCGAGCACGGCATCAACGCGACGGTCGGCGGCGATATCGCCGACGTCAAGCGGTACGTGCGTGGTACCCGGGCCTACACCGCATTCAAGGACGCTGACATCAAGTGGTCCGACGGCACCGGCGCCGCGGCCTTTCCTCGCCTGTCGGTGAAGGTGAGACCCGAGATCGTCACGTTCGGTGCCCCGCAGGAGCTGAAGGTCGACGCAGACGGCGTCGTCGGCGGGGGAGTTCATCTGTCCCCGAACAAACTTCACGAACTCGTGGAACAACGCGGCGACGACGTCGTGTTCTTCGACGGCCGGAACGCATACGAGGCGGCCATTGGTCGGTTCCGGAACGCGGTGGTCCCCGAAGTCGCGACCACCCGCGACTTCGTGGACGAACTCGACAGCGGACGCTACGACCATCTCAAGTCCAAGCCGGTCGTCACCTACTGCACGGGTGGCGTGCGCTGCGAGGTGCTGTCCGCGCTGATGCGCAATCGCGGGTTCGAAGAGGTGTACCAGCTCGACGGCGGAATCGTGCGCTACGGAGAGACATTCGGTGACGAGGGTCTGTGGGACGGATCGTTGTACGTGTTCGACAACCGGATGAACATCGACTTCACGGCCAACGCGGTCACGATCGGGAGGTGCTCCCTCTGTGACGTGCCGACGTCGCGGTTCCGGAACCACCCGGACGTCAACGGGCGCGAGCTGACGCTCGTGTGTGAGTCGTGCGTGCCCGACGCGTGACTCGTCTGGGGATCTGACATGGCGCGTGCGCCGTTGCCGGTGCGGGAAGGACTCGGGCCCGACCGGATCCGCATGCCGGCCGGGGTCGTGGCGTCGACGATCGTCGAATTCCTGTCGCAGCGTCACCCGGATGAGGATTGGGCCGGCCGGATCGCGGCGCGGGAAGTGGTCGACGAGCACGGGCGCATCGTCGACGAGACCACGCGATACCAGCCGACGCGCTTCGTGTACTTCTACCGTGATCCCGCCCCGGAGGTACCGGTGCCGTTCCAGGTCGACGTACTACACCATGAAGACGGGCTCGTCGTGGTCGACAAGCCGCACTTTCTGTCGACGATCCCGCGTGGCGCACACATCCGCGAGACCGTCGTCGTCCGGTTGCGCCGTGATCTCGACCTACCGGATCTCGTCCCGGTACACCGCCTGGACCGGATGACGGCCGGGGTGCTGTTGTGTACGGCCGAGCCGGCGCTGCGCCGTCCCTACCAAGAGATGTTCGAGCGACAGCGGGTGCGCAAGGTGTACGAGGCTGTCGCGCCTCGTCGCGGCGACATCGACTTCCCGTCGGTCGTCCGGAGCCGGATCAGAAAGGTCCACGGCGAACTGACGGCGTACGAGGAACCTGGTGAACCCAACTCGGAGACGCGGATCGAGATGATCGAGCGCCGCGGCAACCTCGCGCGGTATCGCCTTCACCCGAGGACCGGCCGCACCCATCAGCTGAGGCTGCACCTGAACTCGATCGGGGCGCCGATCGTCGGCGACAACTTCTATCCGCATCTGCGACGGCGCGACCCGGACGACTTCGCGAACCCGCTGCGGTTGCTCGCGCGCAGCCTCGAGTTCGACGATCCGATCTCCGGCAAGACCAGGCGATTCGAGAGCCGGCGGGTTCTGGGGTGGTGAGCGCGGTCCAAGTTCGGATCGCGTCCGGTCACGTGCGAGAATGAGTCCCCGTGAAAACCTTCGACTCCCTGTTCACCGAGCTGACCGAGCGCGCCGCCTCCCGCCCTGAGGGATCCGGCACCGTTGCCGCGCTGGACGCAGGTGTCCACACGCAGGGCAAGAAGGTGCTCGAGGAGGCCGGCGAGGTCTGGATCGCCGCCGAACACGAGAGCGACGAAGCCCTCGCCGAGGAAATCTCTCAGCTGCTCTACTGGATCCAGGTCCTGATGGTAGGCAGGGGGCTGAAGCTCGAGGACGTCTATCGACATCTGTGACGGCATCCGCCGCCGCACCCGGAAGGTGCCCGGTATCGAACACCGCCCGGGCATGCCTGTCGAACAACCTCAGCCACCCGTCCTGAAAGGACCACCGCACATGCTGCGTGTCGCAGTACCTAACAAGGGATCGCTGTCGGAATCGGCGAGCCAGATCCTCGGCGAGGCCGGCTACCGTCGTCGCACCGATTCGCGGGACCTGACCGTCCTCGACCCCACCAATTCCGTCGAGTTCTTCTTCCTGCGCCCCAAGGACATCGCCATCTACGTCGGCTCCGGTGACTTGGATCTGGGTATCACCGGCCGTGACCTCGCCCTCGATTCGGATGCGCCTGTCGCCGAGCGACTCGCCCTCGGTTTCGGCCGATCGACATTCCGCTACGCCGGTCCGGCCGGTAAGGAGTGGAGGGTCGAGGACCTGGCCGGTCTGCGGATCGCCACGTCGTACCCGAACCTCGTGCGCGCAGACCTCGCGTCTCGGGGCCTCGAGGCCACCGTCATCCGCCTCGATGGCGCCGTCGAGATCTCCATCCAACTCGGTGTCGCCGACGCGATCGCGGACGTCGTCGGATCCGGTCGCACGCTGCGCCAGCACAATCTCGTCGCGTTCGGTGACGCGCTGTGTGACTCGGAGGGTGTGCTGATCGAGCGCCTCGATTCCGACCCGGAGGACCGCGTCAGGAACCAGTTGATCAAGCGAATCCAGGGCGTCGTGTTCGCGCAGCAGTACCTGATGATCGACTACGACTGCCCCAAGAGCATCCTGGATGACGCGCTCGAGGTGACGCCCGGCCTCGAGTCGCCGACCCTGTCGCCGCTCGCAGACGAAGATTGGGTCGCGGTGCGGGCGATGGTGCCACGTAAGGGGCACAACGGGGTGATGGATCAACTCGCGGATCTCGGTGCCAGGGCGATCCTGGCGTCGGACATCCGCTCGTGCCGGTTCTGACCGGTTGTCCATCTGGCTGTGAGGGCGGTCGCGCCCGAAACTCGGGAACCCCCGCCCTCGCGGCGTTCGCGGAAACTAGCGGGCGCGCACCTGAACGGTCTGGTTGATCCGACCGACAGCGCCGATCTCGTCGTAGATGACGCCCGAGCACATTCCGACGCCGTCGGGACCGTACGAGGTTTCCGACGACAGTCCGATCCACTCGCCGCTCGGGACACGGAACAGGTGGACCGTGAGATCGGTGTTGAGGTACGTCCACTCGTTCGGGTGAATCTTCGCGCCGACGCCGTTCGAGACGTCGACGACTGCGAACAGCCGCTCGATCGGCGTCAGTGATTCCCCCTCGACCAGAACGGCATTGGGGCGTAGCCATACCTGACCGGGGCCCGGACCGCCGATCTCGGCGAGCCACCGCCAGTCGAGGCTGCTCACGAATCCCGAGCCCAAGAAGGGTCCACTCATGTCGATCTCGTGGGTCTCGGACAACGGGGCGAGAGGGCTGTCCGCGGTGTGCACGACGGCTGTCGTGTCGACCGTCTGCATCCGCCAGCCCGTACCGCGGGCAACAGCGCGGGAGACTCCGTCGGGGCCTTTGGTCCAGAGCTCGGCCACCACGAGTTCGACGCGCTTGCCGGGACGGTCGATCCACGAGCGCACTTCGATGTCGCTGATCGGAATGGGGCCCAGGATCTCGATGACGACGCGGGTCAGGCGGGTGTTCGGGCGGTGCCCGCAGCGCTCTAGCGCACGTACCAGTAGCGCCGACGGGGGACTGCCGTGCTGCATCGTCTCCGCCCACGTGCTGACCGTTAGCGACGTCGACTCGAACCGCTCGACGCCGTCCTGTCCGCCCCCGAGCGGAATGTAGTACGCCAGATCGCTCACTCGACCATCTCCTCTGAACCCGAACTTGCAAATCCGAACTTGCCTAGGGAGATACGTCGGGTCGACCCGGGCACGGGGCGGTGTTCCTCCGAAGGCCGGGCAACGGATCACATGGTCGCACCAGCCGCTCAGGCGACTCGAACCGGGGCGGAACTCGGCAGATCTCGGCAGGTCTTGGCGGGGTCGGCAGGTTTCGACCATGTCGTCGGCTGCTCGGGGTGCGTGCCAGACTATGCGCTGGGTCCGACAAGGCGTCGGGCGCTCGAACGAACGGAGTGGACTCGAGATGGCCTCAGGCGGACTGGGACGTAGCGGACCGTTTCAGGTCGGTGACCGCGTCCAACTCACCGATGCCAAAGGACGCAAGTACACCGTCGTCCTCGAGCCCGGCAAGGAGTTCCATACCCACCGCGGTGGCATCCTGCACGACGTGCTGATCGGCACCGACGAAGGAAGCGTCGTCACGTCGACCAACGGCACCCCGTACCTGGCGTTGCGCCCCCTGCTCACCGACTACGTCCTGTCCATGCCGCGGGGGGCGCAGGTCATCTACCCCAAGGACGCCGCGCAGATCGTCCACGAGGGTGACATGTTCCCCGGTGCGAGGGTGCTCGAGGCCGGCGCCGGCTCCGGTGCGCTGACATGTTCGCTGCTACGGGCGGTCGGCCCTACCGGACGGGTCTCCTCCTACGAGGTGCGCGAGGACCATGCCGACCATGCCGTGCGCAACGTCGAGACCTTCTTTGGGCAGCGCCCCGACAACTGGGATCTGACGATCGGCGATCTGGCCGATTACGACGCCGACACCGACGGCAAGGTCGACCGCGTCGTGCTGGACATGCTCGCCCCCTGGGACGTGTTGCCGGCCGTGGCGAAGGCACTCGTGCCTGGTGGCGTACTCGTCGTCTACGTCGCCACGACGACGCAGCTGTCAAGGGTCATCGAGGCGATGCGTGAGCAAGAGTGCTGGACCGAGCCCCGGTCCTGGGAATCGATGGTGCGAGGCTGGCACGTGGTGGGCCTGGCGGTGCGCCCCGAGCATCGGATGCAGGGGCACACCGCATTCCTGGTCACGGCCCGACGGCTGGCCGAGGGCACGGTGACCCCCAAGCCGCAGCGTCGGCCCAGCAAGGGCTGACCACGGGGTGAGGCCCCGTCAGGAACAGCTCAGGCGTGCCATGCCGAGGAATTCGCAGGTGCTGTCATCCGAGATCAGCCATTCGCCGTTCACTCTCGCGAACTCGACCGGGATCGGCGCGCCGCCATGTGGGCCGGTGATGTCTGTGACCGCCGTGGCGGTGTCGCCGTCGACGGTAACCTCGCCGACCTCCGCGGTCAGCGGGTAGCCGGTGAGTACCCCACCCAACTGCTCGAGAACCTCGGTCCGCTGGTCGCCCTCCTCGGCGACGGCGGCCCTCTCGGCCACGTCGACATCGGGATCGAAGAACGTCGCCAGTTGCGCTTGCAGCACCTCGGCGGACGGCGCAGCGGCGGCGGTCGTGGTCGCGGCTTCGTCCGACGTTTCGTCGGAGCCGCAGGCGCTCAATCCGAGAACGGCGACCATGGCGCCGGTGGCGACGAGCGGTTTGCGGATGATCACGTAGTGGCCTTTCCTTCGGTCGATCGGGCACGATCGGACAACTAAGTAAGGGAAGGCTAACATGGTCGGTAGTGTGGGTTTCGAGACAGAAGAGTGACACCCTGCCGCGGATCAGACACGTGTCGCACCCCGCTTTGCGTTCGGTGCCGGTAGCGTTGAATGATCGGACTGGGAGGAGCTGCACATGAACCCGACAGAGAATCCGGACCCGGTTGCGGCGGCGCGTGAACTCGAGGCGCTGAGGGTAGAGGCGGCGGCTCTCCGCAGACAACTCGCGGAATCGCCCGAACAGCTACGCGAGCTCGAGTCACGGGTGGATTCGCTCACCATCCGCAACGGCAAGTTGCTGGACACCCTGAAGGAGGCCCGGCAGCAGCTCATTGCCCTGCGTGAGGAGGTTGATCGGCTCGGGCAGCCCCCGAGCGGATATGGAGTGCTCCTGGCCGTACACGACGACCAGACCGTCGACGTGTTCACCTCCGGCCGCAAGATGCGCTTGACGTGCTCGCCGAATGTCGAGGCCGGGACTCTGTTCACGGGTCAGACGGTCCGCCTCAACGAGGCGCTCACGATCGTCGAGGCGACCGACTTCGAACGTGTCGGTGAGATCTGTTCTCTGCGTGAGGTTCTCGACGACGGGGCGCGCGCTCTTGTGGTCGGGCACGCCGACGAGGAGCGCGTCGTTTGGCTCGCGGCACCGCTCGCGGAGATCGCGATCAACGACGTCGTCAAGGACCCGGATTCCCCGACGCGTCGGTTGCGCCCCGGTGACTCACTGCTGGTCGACACCAAGGCCGGCTACGCCTTCGAGCGCATCCCCAAAGCGGAGGTCGAGGATCTCGTCCTCGAGGAGGTCCCAGACGTCGGCTACAACGACATCGGCGGACTCGGCCGGCAGATCGAGCAGATCCGCGATGCGGTCGAATTGCCGTTTCTGCACAAGGACCTGTTCCACGAGTACGCTCTGCGCCCGCCCAAGGGCGTGCTGCTGTACGGCCCCCCGGGCTGCGGCAAGACGCTCATCGCGAAGGCGGTCGCGAACTCCCTCGCCAAGAAGATCGCGGAAGCCCGCGGAGAGGACAGCAAGGAAGCCAAGTCCTACTTCCTCAACATCAAGGGTCCGGAGTTGCTGAACAAGTTCGTCGGCGAGACCGAGCGGCACATCCGGATGATCTTCCAGCGGGCCCGGGAGAAGGCGTCCGAGGGCACTCCAGTGATCGTGTTCTTCGACGAGATGGACTCGATCTTCCGCACCCGTGGGTCTGGTGTCTCGTCGGACGTCGAGACCACCGTCGTTCCGCAGTTGCTCAGCGAGATCGACGGTGTGGAGGGACTCGAGAACGTGATCGTGATCGGTGCGTCGAACCGCGAGGACATGATCGACCCGGCGATCCTGCGTCCGGGCCGTCTCGACGTCAAGATCAAGATCGAGCGCCCGGACGCCGAATCGGCGCAGGACATCTTCTCGAAGTACCTCACCGAGGAGTTGCCGTTGCACGCAGAGGATCTCGCCGAGTTCAACGGCGATCGCACCGGGTGCGTGAAGACGATGATCGAGCGCGTCGTCGATCGGATGTATGCGGAGAGCGACGACAACCGCTTCCTCGAGGTCACGTATGCGAACGGCGACAAGGAGGTCTTGTACTTCAAGGACTTCAACTCGGGCGCGATGATCCAGAACATCGTGGACCGGTCCAAGAAGTACGCCATCAAGGCCGTCCTCGAGACCGGATCGCCCGGTCTGCGGGTGCAGCACGTGTTCGATTCGATCGTCGACGAGTTCTCGGAGAACGAGGATCTGCCGAACACGACGAACCCCGACGACTGGGCTCGCATCTCCGGCAAGAAGGGTGAGCGGATCGTCTACATTCGCACACTGGTCACCGGTAAGAACGCGAGCGCGAGCCGCGCGATCGACACCGAGTCCAATACGGGGCAGTACCTGTAGCGATGCCGGTCAGCCGCCCAGGTCGTCCGTCAGCAGGGCCCGGGTGTCCGGTACGAACGGCCATCCCGGGTCCTGCAGGTGCCTACGCAGCTCCTGCTCGGTCCACCACCACCCGTCGGTGATTTCACTGGGCTGGTGGTGGATCGGCCCGTCATAGCGTGCCTCGAACGCGTGCAGGTGGCACCGCAGCGGAGCCCCGTTCCACGTTCCGTCCCAGGAGACCTGAGCGAGGGGTGTCAGCTCGACGTCGGTGACTCCCAGTTCTTCCCGTAGTTCGCGTCGTGCAGTCATCTCCGGAGTCTCGCCGGGATCGACCACACCGCCCGCCAGGCAGTCGTGCATGCCCCCGAAAATGGCCTTGTCGGGTGCGCGCCGGTGAACATAGATGCGGGTGCCGTCGAGTGAGCGGAGCAGCACGCCAGAGCTGGCGTGCCAGAGTCCCTCTGCATAGACCCGCGTTCGGGGTGCTTCACCGACCGGATTGCCGTGTACGTCGTACACGGCGACGAGTTCATCCATTGCACCATCGTGTCACCGCAGCGGAAGCAGCGTGCCGCAGCAGGTCGCGGGGATACGATCGGCCGGACGAGAGGGGGTGGCGTTGTGGTTCTTCCGCGCCGACTCGCCCGGATGAACCGGGTCGGTCTCAATCGAGCTGCGGTGCTCGTCGCCGGTTACCTACCGGGATTCGCGCTTGTTCACCATCGGGGCCGCCGCTCCGGCCGGGCCTACAAGACGCCGGTCAATGCCTTTCGGATCGGAAACGGCTACCGCGTCCCCCTGACCTATGGCGCCGATAGTGACTGGGTCCGCAACGTCCTCGCCGCGGGGGAGTGTGACGTCACCGTTCGCGGCCGCACGCTGCATCTGCTGGATGCCAAACTCGAGACCGACCCCTCCGCGCGATGGGCGCCGGGACCGGTGTCCGTGGCGCTCCGCAGAATCGGTGCAGACACCTACCTGCAGTGCCGACTGGAGACAGGCTCGATGCCCGGCAGAGAGCAGGCGGAGGGATGAAGGCCCTCGGAACGATCTAGGCTCGTGCCATGCAGCGGATCATCGGTATCGAGGTCGAGTACGGAATCTCATCGCCCAGCGATCCTTCGGCGAACCCGATTCTGACCTCGACGCAGGCCGTGCTGGCCTACGCAGCGGCGGCGGGCGTGCCCCGAGCCAAACGGACGCGGTGGGACTACGAGGTGGAGTCGCCGCTGCGAGACGCGCGCGGATTCGATCTGGGTCGGCTGGGGGGGCCGGCGCCGGTGATCGACGCCGACGAGGTCGGTGCGGCGAACATGATCCTGACCAATGGGGCTCGCCTGTACGTCGATCACGCGCACCCCGAGTACTCGGCTCCGGAAGTGACGGACCCGATCGACGCAGTGATCTGGGACAAAGCCGGCGAACGGGTCATGGAGGCGGCCGCCAGGCACGCGTCCAGCGTCCCGGGCGCCCCACGACTGCAGCTGTACAAGAACAACGTAGACGGGAAGGGCGCGTCGTACGGCACCCACGAGAACTACCTGATGTCCCGTGACACGCCGTTCTCGGCCGTGATCACCGGGTTGTCCCCGTTCTTCGCCTCGCGGCAGGTCATCTGCGGCTCGGGCCGGGTCGGCATCGGGCAATCGGGTGACGAGGCCGGGTTCCAATTGTCCCAGCGGGCCGACTACATCGAGGTCGAGGTCGGACTCGAGACGACCCTCAAGCGCGGGATCATCAATACCCGAGACGAGCCGCACGCGGACGCCGACAAATACCGGCGCCTGCACGTCATCATCGGCGACGCGAACCTCGCTGAGATGTCGACGTATCTGAAGGTCGGCACGACTGCGCTGGTGCTCGACCTCATCGAGGCCGGTGTCGATCTGTCGGACCTGCAGCTCGCGCGACCGGTGACTGCGGTTCACCACATCAGCCACGATCCGACGCTGCGCGCAACGGTGGCGCTGGCCGATGGGCGCGAGGTCACCGGCCTTGCGCTGCAGCGCATCTATCTCGACCGCGTGGCCAAGTTCGTCGACCATGAGGGGATCAAAGATCCCCGCACTGCAGACATCATCGACAAGTGGGCGATGGTGCTCGATTTGCTCGAACGGGATCCTGCGGAGTGCGCCCACCTGCTCGATTGGCCGGCGAAACTGCGTCTCCTCGAGGGCTTCCGGAATCGCGAAGGTCTGTCGTGGTCGGCGCCGCGACTGCACATGATCGATCTTCAGTATTCGGACGTGCGTCTCGACAAGGGCCTTTTCAACCGTCTCGTGGCGCGTGGCTCGATGGAGCGCCTGGTCAGTGAACAGCAGGTGCTCGATGCCGTACACAATCCGCCGGCGGACACCCGGGCGTTCTTTCGAGGTGAGTGCCTGCGCCGGTTCGGCGCCGATATCGCGGCTGCCAGCTGGGACTCGGTGATCTTCGACCTCGGGGGTGAGTCGTTGGTGCGGATTCCGACCCTCGAACCGCTGCGTGGCAGCCGTGCCCATGTCGGCGAACTTCTGGACTCCGTCGATTCGGCCGCTGAGCTGGTGGATCAGCTTACGAACTGATCACGTCAGCGAGGCGCGCCGGGAGCTTATCGTCACGTTGGCGCCGTCGATCGGTAGGGTTGGAATCCGAGCAGGACTTGTTGAAGACGCTTCGATGGGTCCGCGGTGAGAGGAGGTCGGTAGCCATGGCTCAAGAGCAGACCAAGCGTGCCGGTGGTGGCGACGACGACGATGCCCAGATCGGGGACGGTGCGGCAGGGCAGGAGCGTCGCGAGAAGTTGGCCGAGGACACCGACGATCTTCTGGACGAGATCGACGACGTGCTCGAGGAGAACGCCGAGGACTTTGTGCGTGCTTACGTTCAGAAGGGCGGCCAGTGACAGCGGATCGTGCAGGGCTTCCGTCAGCGTTCGACGGACACGGAGGGAACACCAGGTTCACATACGGGTCGAACCTCTCCTCGTTCACAGAACACCTGCGCATCCACGCACCTGACTTGCTGCCTGGGAATCGAATCGAGATGGGCCGCACCGGCTCCGACGGCGACACAGCCGATATCGCGCCGCACGGGACGACGATCGTGGCGCTCACGTTCGCCGGTGGCGTCGTGATCGCCGGTGACCGTCGCGCCACCATGGGGAATCTCATCGCCAGCCGTGACGTCGAGAAGGTGTTCGTCACGGACGACTACTCAGCTGCCGGGATCGCCGGTACCGCCGGCGTGGCGATCGAACTCGTTCGCCTGTTCGCAGTGGAGCTCGAACACTACGAGAAGATCGAAGGCGTCCAGCTGACGTTCGACGGCAAGGCCAACCGACTGTCCTCGATGGTTCGTGGCAATCTCGGTGCTGCGATGCAGGGACTCGCGGTCGTGCCTCTGCTTGTCGGTTTCGACCTCGACGCGGCGGATCCCGAACGGGCCGGGCGCATCGTCTCCTACGACGTCGTGGGCGGGCGGTACGAGGAACGTGCCGGATACCACGCGGTCGGGTCCGGGTCGCTGTTCGCCAAGGCGTCGCTCAAGAAGCTCTACCGGGAAGACAGCGACGAGGATTCGGCGCTGCGGATGGCGGTCGAGGCGCTGTACGACGCGGCGGATGACGACACAGCCACAGGCGGGCCGGACATCGTTCGCTCGATTTACCCAACGGCGGTGACCATCTCTTCCGCGGGCGCGGCGTATGTGCCGGCGGAGCGTACGGCGGAACTCGCTCACGCCGTCGTGGTCGACCGCACCGAGGAAGGACGCACTCCACGATGACGCTGCCGTACTATGCCTCCGCCGAGCAGATCATGCGGGATCGCTCGGAGCTGGCGCGCAAGGGAATCGCGCGCGGCCGTAGCGTCATCGTGCTCACCTTCGCCGACGGTGTGCTTTTCGTCGCGGAGAACCCGTCCACCGCGTTGCACAAGGTCAGCGAACTGTACGACCGCCTGGGTTTCGCGGCCGTCGGCAAATACAACGAGTTCGAGAATCTGCGGCGTGCAGGCATCGTGCAGGCCGATATTCGCGGGTACTCGTACGACCGACGTGATGTCACCGGCCGATCCTTGGCAAACGGCTACGCGCAGACACTCGGGACGATCTTCACAGAGCAGCCCAAACCCTACGAGGTAGAGATCTGCGTCGCCGAGGTCGGGCCGCACGGGGCGGCGCCGCTCGCACAGCTGTACCGCATTACCTACGACGGGTCGATCGTCGACGAGAAGCACTTCGTCGTCATGGGGGGTTCCACGGAGCCCATCACGACGGCCCTGAGCGAGTCGTACCGCGCCGGCATGGAGCTGGGCGAGGCGGTGGCGGTGGCGGTCAAGGCGCTGCAGGACGGCACCGCGACCAGCAATGGGGAGTCGGATCGACGCACACTGGGAGTGTCAGGGCTCGAGGTTGCAGTACTCGACCAGTCTCGACCCAGGCGGGCGTTTCGACGCATCACGGGTGCGGCGTTGGAGACCATGCTGCCGGCCTCGGCGCCCGGTGCGAGCAAGAAGGGCAAGAAGGCGAGCCCAGCCGACGACAAGAAAGCCGATACGGGAGACGCTTCCGGATCCGGGGACAGCGCCTAGGCGACAGTCTTGGCGGTCACTGTCAGGGGCAGGATCGCCCGCTACGGTTCGGCGAACATCTCACTTCGGCCACGTTCCACCCTGTGGCGACGCGACTGATCCTGAACGGCAAGGCAACCGCGTTCGGCGCTGTAATGTCGAAGTGTGCAGCGACGAATCATGGGAATCGAGACCGAGTTCGGTGTCACCTGCACCTTTCACGGTCATCGGCGGCTCAGTCCGGACGAAGTAGCCCGCTACCTCTTCCGGCGGGTGGTTTCGTGGGGCCGTAGTTCCAACGTGTTCCTGCGCAACGGCGCGCGGCTGTACCTGGACGTCGGATCGCATCCCGAGTACGCGACCGCCGAGTGCGACAGCCTGTTGCAGCTCGTGAACCACGACCGCGCGGGCGAGCGGGTGCTCGAGGATCTTCTCGTCGATGCCGAGCAGCGGCTCGCTGAGGAGGGTATCGGCGGCGACATCTATCTGTTCAAGAACAACACCGACTCGGCCGGCAATTCGTACGGCTGCCACGAGAACTTTCTCGTGGTGCGGGCGGGGGAGTTCTCCCGAATCTCCGACGTGCTACTCCCGTTCCTGGTGACACGGCAGTTGATCTGCGGTGCCGGGAAGATTCTGCAGACGCCGAAAGCAGCCACCTTCTGCCTGTCGCAGCGTGCCGAACACATCTGGGAGGGGGTCTCGTCGGCGACCACGCGGTCTCGGCCGATCATCAATACCCGCGACGAGCCGCACGCCGACGCCGAGAAGTACCGCCGTCTGCATGTCATCGTCGGTGACTCGAACATGTCGGAAACCACCACGATGCTCAAGGCCGGAACGGCCGCGCTCGTGCTCGAGATGATCGAAGCCGGTGTTCCGTTCCGTGACTTCGCGCTCGACAACCCGATCCGCGCGATCCGCGAGGTGAGTCACGACCTCACGGGGCGCCGACCGGTGCGCCTGGCCGGTGGAAGGCAGGCCAGTGCGCTCGATATCCAGCGCGAGTACTACTCGCGGGCCGTCGACCATCTGCGTACCCGCGATCGTGATCCGCAGGTCGATCAGGTGGTCGACCTATGGGGCCGTGCCCTCGATGCGGTGGAGAACCAGGACTTCGCGAAGGTCGACACCGAGATCGACTGGGTGATCAAGCGCAAACTGTTCCAGCGCTACCAGGACAAGTACGGAATGGAGTTGTCCGATCCCAAGATCGCGCAACTTGATCTGGCGTACCACGACATCAAGCGGGGGCGCGGCGTCTTCGATCTTCTCCAGCGCAAGGGACTGGCGAAGAGGGTCACCGAAGACGAGACGATCGAAGCGGCGGTCTCGACGCCCCCGCAGACGACGCGCGCGAAGCTGCGGGGCGATTTCATTGCTGCGGCGCAAGATGCCGGACGGGACTTCACCGTGGACTGGGTGCACCTCAAGCTGAACGACCAAGCGCAGCGCACCGTGCTCTGCAAGGATCCGTTCCGGTCGGTGGACGAGCGGGTGGACCGCCTGATCGCCTCCATGTGAGCGTCGCCGCCGGACGCGCCCTCGAGTTGCCCTTCGTGCTACCGGTATGTCCGGTGGCATTAGGCTCGGCGACGTGGCGATATCCAAAGTCGAGCGGTTGATGAACCTCGTGATCTGCCTGCTCTCCACACGGCAGTTCCTTACCGCGGAGAAGATCCGGGAGAGCGTGGCCGGGTACAGCGACTCGGCAAGTCACGAAGCGTTCAGTCGGATGTTCGAGCGGGACAAGAACGAGCTTCGTGACCTGGGAATTCCGCTGGAAACAGGGCAGGCGAAGGGGTCCTCGGCCGAGGGATACCGCATCAACCGAACCGCCTACGAACTACCCGAAGTCGACCTGGATGCCACTGAGGCTGCCGCCGTCGCGGTCGCGGCCCGTTTGTGGGGTTCGCCGGAGATGGTGTCGGCGTCCCAGACTGCATTGTTGAAGCTGCGCGCGGCTGGGGTTCAGGTCGACTCCGACTTCGAGGCAGTCCCGGTCTCGACCGTCCCGGCCCGCACACGAGGCTCCGAGGACTCGATGCGAAAGCTCCTCGAGGCGATCGACGCGGGTCGTGCCGTAACCTTCCGGCACCGTAGTGCGCCGACTGAGGAGTTCGCGACTCGAACCGTGCAGCCATGGGGTGTGGTGACGCTCCGCGGACGCTGGTACCTCGTGGGACACGACGTCGACCGCGACGCGACACGCACGTTCCGGCTGTCGCGCATAGCAGATCCGGTCCAGGCGATCGGACCGGAGAATGCGGTGCGCAAGCCTCCGGGCATCGATCTGCGAGCGATCGTCGACAAGGTCACCGGGGCCGGATCGGTGACCGGTAGAGCCGTCGTGTGGGTGACCGCGGGGCGTGCGTTGGAATTGCGACGTCTCGGGACGATGCGTGAATCGCGGGAGTTCGGGGGTCGACCGGGCGAGACCCTCGAGATTCCGGTTCGGTCCTGGGAATGGATCGCCCGGCTCATTGCCGGACACGGTGACGACGCTGTCGTGTTGGAACCAGAGTCGCTCCGCTCGAGCGTGCAGGACAAACTGCGGTTCGCGGCAGGTGTAGACGTCGATGGCGGGGAGGTGGTCCGGTGAGTGTTCGCGTGTCACGCCTGACGCGGCTGTTGAACATGGTGCCGTACTTCATGGCAAACCCAGGTATCAGCAAGGAGGAGGCGGCACAGGAACTCGGTGTGACCGTGCCCAACCTCATGAAGGACCTGGATCAGTTGTGGGTCTGCGGACTCCCTGGGTACAGCCCGGGCGATCTCATCGATCTCTCCTTCGACGAGGACACCGTCACGGTGGTGTTCTCGGCGGGAATGGACCGCCCACTGCGCCTCACGTCGACGGAAGCGACAGTCCTGTTGGTGGCGCTGCGATCGCTCGCCGAGATGCCTGGGATGGTGGACCCGACCGCCGCCCACGGCGCGATAGCCAAGATCGAGGCGGCTGCCGGCAACGCTGCGCGGGTGGCGAGCGGTGACAGAGGAGATGCCGACGGTGCATCGGCGCCTGCGCCGGAGTCTATGGTCGTGACGACTGTTCGATCGGCCCTGCAGCGCGATCACGCGTTGCGCCTGACGTACTACTCGGCGTCCCGCGACACCGTTTCGGAGCGTGTCGTCGATCCCATCCGTTCATTGCTCGTCGACGATCAGTCGTATCTGCAGGCTTGGTGCCGTCAGGCCGAGGGCGTCCGGCTGTTTCGTTTCGACCGAATCGACGGAGCCGTCGAGTTGGACGAGGCATCCGTGCCACCCGCGCAGGCACTCGGAACCGACACCCACCTCGAGCTGTTCAGCGACGACGCCGCCCTGCCGCAGGCCCACCTGCGGATCTCGGCGGCACACGGTTGGATACTCGACAACTATCCGATGGTCCCGGTGCAGACGTTGCCGGACGGGTCGGTCGAGGTGACGATGCGATACGGCTCCCTGGAATGGATGGCGCGCCTGGTGTTGGGTTTCGGGTCGGCAGCGACAGTCATCGGACCGACCGACTTGGTCGAGACGGTTCGTGATCGCGCCCGTGCCGCACTCGCCGCATACGATGCCCTGGAGGTGTGATTCCCGACCCGCAGAGACGTCGGGGAGAGTAATTTTGGGTAGCGGACGTGTGAACCGGTTCGCAGGCAGGTGCACACCCTGCTCCTGCTGGCAGTGACGTCAGGGTGAACAGGACATTTGCTCCGAGACGGACTCGCTCATGTCCGGTAGCATCGTCCTGGTCTGACATTTGGAGGTAATAATGACCGGAGGCTTCAGCCCCTGGCACTGGGCGGTCCTCGCCATAGTGGTCGTCATCCTGTTCGGTTCCAAGAAGCTGCCCGACGCGGCCCGTGGGCTCGGTAGGTCGCTGCGCATCTTCAAGAGCGAAGTCAAGGAGATGCAGAACGACGGCAACACCTCGGCGGCCCCTGCTGCCGACCCGGCTCCGTCCGCGCAGTTGCCTTCCGCGCCCGTCGATGCCACCGTCGTCGAGCCCCCCCAGCAGGAGCCCCGCTCGGAGCCGAAGTCGGCCTAGTCCACGTATCACGAGCATCCGGGGTGACCAGTTCATCCCGGATCACTGCTGACCAAGGCCAGGGCAAATAGTGCGAATTCCGTTCGACCCGCGTCGGAGCAGGCGCAAGACAAACCCAGACGGCACCATGCCGCTCGTCGAGCATCTGTACGAGCTGCGTACGCGTCTTCTTATTGCTGTCGCGGCGATCGTCGTGACGACGATCATCGGCTTCGTCTGGTATTCGACCCGGATCCTCGGGATCGAGAGCCTCGGCGAGCTGCTGCGGGGACCGTACTGTTCTCTGCCGGCGGAGAGTCGAGCGGACCTCAGCCCGGACGGAGCATGTCGACTGCTCGCAACGGGACCTTTCGAGCAGTTCATGCTCCGTCTCAAGGTGGCATTGACCGCCGGGATCGTTCTGGCGTGCCCGATCTGGCTTTATCAGTTGTGGCGTTTCATCACCCCGGGTCTGCACGCGAAGGAACGCAAATATGCGACCAGTTTCGTGGTCGCGGCATCGGCGTTGTTCGTCTCGGGTACCGTCCTCGCCTACCTCGTCGTCGCCCAGGCGTTGCACTTCCTCCTGACCATCGGCGACAGCGTCCAGGTCACCGCACTCAGCGGTGCGCAGTACTTCGGCTTCGTGATCAACGTTCTGATCATCTTCGGCGTCAGCTTCGAGATTCCGCTGCTGATCGTCGCGCTCAACGTCGTCGGCGTACTTCCGTACGCGAAGTTGAAGGCATGGCGACGTGGTTTGATCTTCTCGCTGTTCCTCTTCGCGGCGATCGCAACTCCGGGTCAGGATCCATTCACGATGATTGCCCTCGCCGGCGCGTTGACGGTGCTGCTGGAGTTCGCGATTCAGATAGCGCGTCTGAACGACATGCGGAAGGCCCGGAAGGAGGCCCAGGATCTGGCCGGCCTTTCGGACGAGGAGGCGTCCTCGATCTCGGCGCCCAGCCCGATCGGTGATGTCACACCCGTTCAGCCGTCGGCGGCGCCTGGTGCCAGCTCTTCGCAGGACCACAACACTCCGCGGGACTACTCGGACACACTGTGAGGTCCAGGACTCAACTCGATGCGTTCACGCGGCAGCTGAGCTTTCCACTCGACCCGTTTCAGATCGAGGCATGTGCTGCCCTCGAAGCCGGGCATGGAGTGCTGGTGTGCGCACCCACCGGTGCGGGTAAGACGGTCGTCGGTGAGTTCGCGGTCCACCTTGCCCTCGAGTCCGGACGCAAGTGCTTCTACACGACACCCATCAAGGCCCTCAGCAATCAGAAGTACGCAGACCTGACCGACCGGTACGGCAAGGACGCGGTGGGACTCCTGACCGGCGACACGAGCATCAATTCGGATGCGCCTGTCGTCGTCATGACGACCGAGGTGCTGCGGAACATGCTGTATGCAGAGTCGCCGACGCTGCAGGGGCTCTCGCACGTCGTGATGGATGAGGTGCACTTCCTCGCCGACCGGTTCCGCGGGGCGGTGTGGGAAGAGGTGATCCTGAACCTGCCCGAGGACGTCCGTCTGGTCAGCCTGTCGGCGACGGTCAGCAACGCCGAGGAGTTCGGTGCGTGGATGGAGGCGGTCCGTGGTGACACCACGATCGTCGTGGACGAGACTCGTCCGATTCCTCTGTGGCAGCACGTCCTGGTCGGTCGTCGGCTGTTCGACCTGTTCGACGCCAAGGTGACTTCGACCGGTGGCCGTGAACTCGTCATCGACCCCGATCTGGTGCGCCATGTCAAGCGGCGCGTCGCACTCGACCGGGTGGACTCGTGGCAGCCGAGGGACAGGGGGCGTTCGAGCGACTTCCGCCCACTGACGCGGCCGGAAGTGGTCGCGCGTCTCGACGAGGAGGGTCTGCTTCCGGCGATCACCTTCATCTTCAGCCGTGCCGGTTGCGAGGCCGCTCTCACCCAATGCGTCCGTTCCCGCCTGCGGTTGACGACGCCGGAGCAGACCGCACGCATTCGTGAAATCGCCGAGAAACACACGCGGGACATACCGCGAGCCGACCTCGAGGTGCTCGGCTACTGGAGTTGGCGGGAGGCGCTGGAACGGGGATTCGCCGCGCACCATGCCGGCATGCTGCCGGCGTTCCGTGAGGCCGTGGAGGAGTTGTTCGTCGGTGGGCTCGTCCGAGCGGTGTTCGCCACCGAAACCCTCGCTCTGGGCATCAACATGCCCGCCCGCTCGGTCGTGCTGGAACGGCTCGTCAAGTACAACGGCGATACGCATGCCGAACTCACACCGGGCGAGTACACGCAGCTGACCGGTCGAGCCGGCCGACGCGGTATCGATGTCGAGGGACACGCCGTGGTGCTGTGGCGGCCCGGCGTCGAACCGACCGACGTCGCTGGTCTCGCCTCGACGCGGACTTTCCCGCTACGCAGTTCGTTCCGACCCGGCTACAACATGTCGATCAATCTGATCGACCGGATGGGTGCCGCACAATCGCGGGCGTTGCTGGAGCGGTCGTTCGCACAGTTCCAAGCGGACCGCTCGGTGGTCGGCTGGACGGGCGGGATCGAGCGCAATGAGCGGGCGTTGGGCGAGTTGCGGGAGCGTCTGGGCGGTGCGGATGGAGAGATGTTCGAGTACATCCAACTGCGGGAGCGGTTGCGGAGCCGCGAACGCATGCTCGAGCGGCAGAAGCGGGCCGACCGGCGCGGGCTGGCGGTACGGTCGTTGGCCGCGCTTCGGCGGGGCGACGTCATCGGAATTCCGGTGGGCAAGCGGTCCGGGCTCGCGGTGGTACTCGAGACCGATCAGGATCGCGCCGATCCGCGACCTCTCGTGCTCACCGAGGACAAGTGGGCGGGACGGATAAGTGCCGCGGACTTCCCGGTGCCCGCCCGTCCGCTGGGCCGGATGAGGCTGCCGCGCCGCGTGGACCACCGTACGGCGCGGGCACGCCGCGACCTCGTCTCGGCGCTGCGCAGTACTGGCATCACCGCTCCGCGGAAGCCCAAGCGAGCCAAGGGCGGACGTGAGGATGCCGAGGTCGCCGAGTTGCGGAAGGCACTGCGCGCGCACCCTTGTCATTCCAGATCGGATCGCGAGCAGCTGTGCCGGGTCGGCGAGCGGTACAACCGCCTCGATCGCGAGACCGAATCGATGCGCCAGAAGGCCGCTGCAACGACCAACTCACTGGCGCGCAACTTCGACCGGATCGTCACTTTGCTCACGGAGTGGGGATACATTGCGGCCGGTGAGCATCCCGAGGCATCTGAGGAAGGGCGACGACTCGGCCGGATCTACTGCGAGAGTGACCTTCTCGTAGCGGAGTGTCTGCGACGCGGTGTCTGGAACGGACTGACACCGGCCGAGCTCGCAGCAGTCGTCTCGTGCGTCGTCTACGAATCCCGCCAGGACGCCGACACCACCGACAGCGGACCCACCGCAGCGATCCGTCGGGCACTGGCGGAGACGGTCCGCGTGTGGGGAGAGATCAGTGCAGAAGAGATCCGGCACAAGCTTGCACCGACCCGCGAACCCGACGCGGGGTTCGTCTCCGCCGTCTATGCGTGGGCGAACGAATCGTCACTCATGGACGCGCTGGTATCGGCAGGTTCCGGGGGGAAGGAGTTGTCGGCGGGCGACTTCGTCCGATGGTGTCGCCAGGTGATCGACCTTCTCGATCAGGTTCAATCCACCGCATCCGAGCCTTCCGTCGCCAAGGCGGCGGCGCAGGCCGTCGGGTCGATCCGCCGCGGTGTCGTGGCGGTAGCCGCCACATGAGCCAGCTTTCGGGAGTTGAGAGGTACCGAGGGCCCTACCGGATCTCGTCGCAAGGATGTTGACTGGCCTTGTGTAGGCCTTTCCTCCGCATTTCGTCGTGGCGCTACACGAGAGGAGTTTGGACATGGACGCGAAGCAGTGGACCGTGGATATCTCCATTGATGAGGATGAGCGGCAGACTCGGTCGACTGCGCGACTGCATGCCGGGGACACCACCTTCGTCGGTGTGGGGTTGGCGCGTAGAAACCCGAGTGACCGGAACGTCCCGGAGATCGGCGACGAACTAGCGACGGCCCGTGCCCTCGCGGACCTTTCGCACCAGTTGATCGACGCCACAGTCAGCGACATCGAGGGGATCACGAATGCCCCGGTGCATCTCACCGAGTAGCAGCGGGTAACGGGGCTCGCACCGCTCTCGTACGTCACGGTGATCGGACGGCGGTGCGCGGATGTTCCCGTGCGCGGGGGCCGACGGGCCGCATCGGCCTGGATCCTGCGTAGAGTGTCGATGAATCTACGCAGGGAGGAGACCCGCCGCAATGGGTTTGATGGATGGGTTGATGGGCAATGCGGGGGTCATCGACCCGGGTACGGCCAACGAAGAGTTCGGCAAGTTGCTGGGGCACGGTGAGCAGATCCACGGGGCATACAGGCTGGTCCGCGATTCGTTCGTGTTCACCGATCGCCGTTTGATTCTCGTTGACAAGCAGGGCATCACCGGCCGCAAGGTCGAATACCACAGCTTCTTCTACAAGTCGATCACCCACTTCTCGGTCGAGACGGCGGGATCGTTCGACCTCGACGCCGAGTTGAAGATCTGGATCTCGGGCTCGGCGACCCCGATTCAGAAGCAGTTCTCGAAGGCCGTCGATATCTACCAGGTTCAGGCTCTGCTCGCGCACTTTGTTGCGTCGTAGGCCGGCGGTACCGGAGGCAGCGCCGTACCGGAGATAGTGCAGTACCGGAGACAGTGCAGTACTGAAGACGAGGGAGATTCGATGTGAGCGGAACCCAGGAACCGAACGAATCGAACGATCAGTGGCAGGCGCCTCCGGGGCCGCCGCCGACCGCGACCGGGCAGTTCCAGCAGCCGCTGCCGACTGCCCATGCAGCTGACCTTCACCCTGGCGGCGCGTACGCCCCGGCACCAGGACACCCGCTTCCGCACGGACAGGCCTCTGCCTGGGCTCAGCCGAATCCCGGTGCGCCCGTTACGAATCAGTATGCCACGCAGCCGTGGGGCGGTCAGCCCGGGTACCCACAGGGCCAGTTCATCGGAGGGCCACCGAATCAGTGGGTTCCGCCCTCGGGACCATCGTCCGCCGACAGGATGAAGCCCTGGATGTGGGTCGGAGTCGGTCTGGTCGCGGGTTTTGTGATCGCAGTCCTGGTACTGCTCGTCGCTGGAGTCTTCGGTGAGAAGACTCTCGACCAGGCGGCCGTGCAAAAGGGTGTCGAGGAGATCGTCATCGAGTCGTACGGTGCCCGTACCGTCACCGGCGTGAGCTGCCCGCCCGAGCAGAAAGTGATACCGGGGGCGTGGTTCGAATGCGACTTGACGGTGGACGGCAGGCCCAGAACGGTGAGGGTGACGTTCACGGACACCGACGGTACGTACGAGGTCGCTCGGCCCAAGTAGGTTGCCGCCGAGTGGCTACGGGAGTTCGGCGGTCTGGCTGGTGGCTGCGCAGGCGGCCACCAGCCGGGCAACGGAACGTTCGATGGCGAGACCGGCGGCGATGCGGGCGAGCCGATCGGCATGGACCGGGCTCGCCGGCAGCCTGTCGGGTCGCGAAAGCTGGACATCGGCATCGGTGACGACCCTCACCACGGGCAGGGCCGCGTCGATGTAGTCGGCGGCGCCCGACAGTTTGGCGCGGACCCCCTTCGCGATATCGGTGGTCGGGTCCAGCGCGGCCGCCCGGAGTTGCCCGAGGGAACCATGCCGTAACAGCAGTGTCGATGCGGTCTTTTCTCCGACCCCCTTGACCCCGGGCAGGCCGTCGGACGAATCGCCTCGCAGCAGAGCAAGTTCGGCGTAGGCGTCACCCGCACGGTGCGTGGGTATCCCGTATCTCGTGGAGACCTCGGCGGGCCCGAACAACTCGGCCTTGGCCAACCCGCGGCCCACATACAGCACCCGGACAGGAACCGGATCGTCGGAGACGACCTGAAGCAGGTCCCGATCGCCGCTGACCACCACGACGTCGTCCTTCTTCTCCTGCGCGGCAAGGGTTCCCAGTACGTCGTCAGCCTCGAGCCCGTCGGCGCCGGCGGTCGCAATGCCCATCGCGTCCAGAACGTCCATGATCATGTCGACCTGTGGAGTGAGGGTTTGCGGGACGTCCTCGACGGTGCCGTCCGACTGTTCCGCCACACGATGCGCCTTGTACGAGGGCACGGCATCCACCCGGAATCGGGGGCGCCAGTCCAGATCGAGGCACACCGCGAGCCGGGACGGCTGCGTCCGGGTGATCAGCGCGGCCACCATGTCGGTGAATCCGCGCACAGCGTTGACAGGACGGCCGTCCGGGGAGGTCATCGATTCGGGCAATGCGTAGAAGGCCCGGAACCACAGACTTGCACCGTCCAACAGCAGCAATGGCCCAGTCATGCGCCCCATCCTGCCAAACGGCACTAGCCTGATCCCCATGAGTTCCGAGAGTTCGCACAGCGCCGCGTTCGACCGCGCCGACGCATCCCGGTTCCCAACCGCCGTGTATGCGGACCGACTGGCCCGAGCGGCGCAGGTCGCCGAGCGGTCCGGGATCGACGGTCTCCTCATCACCCCCGGACCCGATCTGCGGTATCTGATCGGGTCGCGTGCGGACTCGTTCGAACGGCTGACCTGCCTGGTCGTGCCGTCGGACGGAAGCCCGCCCTCGGTGGTGCTGCCGCGTCTCGAGCTTGCATCACTGGGGGACTCGGCCGTTTCCGAGCTCGACCTTCCCGTACACGATTGGGTGGACGGCGTCGACCCGTACGAGCTGGTGGCATCGCTCTTGCCGGAGGGCCCGCGTACCGCGGTTGCCGACGCAATGCCGGCTCTGCATCTGGTTCCGCTGATCAGGCGTTTCGGCGCGGTACCCGTGCTGGCCACCGGCGTGCTGCGTGAGCTACGGATGATCAAGGACGAGGCCGAGATCGAGGCATTGCGCCGCGCCGGCGCTGCGATCGACCGCGTGCACGCGCGGATGGACGAATGGTTGCGGCCGGGACGGACCGAGGCCGAGATCGCCTCGGACATCAGCGCCGCGATCCTCGCGGAGGGGCACACCGAGGCGGCGTTCGTGATTGTCGGCTCTGGTCCGCACGGGGCCGATCCGCATCATGAGGTGTCCGATCGGGTTATCGAGTCCGGCGACATCGTGGTGATCGACATCGGCGGGCCGGTCGAACCCGGCTACAACTCCGACTCCACCCGCACGTACAGCGTCGGCGAGCCGGATTCGGGGGTGGCGGACAGGATCGACACACTCGCGGCGGCCCAACGCGCCGCGGTCGAGGCAGTGCGCCCCGGCGCCACGGCCGAATCCGTCGACGCCGCGGCTCGCGACCTCCTCGCCGAGGCCGGACTCGCGGATGTGTTCGTGCACCGCACCGGCCACGGTATCGGCCTGTCGGTTCACGAGGAGCCGTACATCGTTGCCGGGAACACGATCACACTCGAACCGGGAATGGCCTTCAGCATCGAACCGGGCATCTACTTTCGCGGACAGTGGGGCGCACGGATCGAGGACATCGTCGTCGTCACCGAGGACGGGTGCGAGCCGATGAACCGACGCCCGCGCGGGCTGACGGTCCTGCCCGGCTGATTTCGTCGTCGAATAGCCGGTCCAAACAGACGATTCCACGGTGCGGTAGTTCACCGTGCGATGAGGATTGCGGACCCCATGACGCGCTCGACGGAGATCTCGACGACGACCCTGGTCGGGTTCTCGCGGGGCGTGCGGTACCGGGCCGCGTAACGCTCCTCGGCGTCCACGACGGACTCCCGATCCGAAAGGACACGGGCGGACCCCTCGAGTGTGAGCCAACGACCACCGTCGACCTGGCTGACCGCGCCGTAGCCGCCGCGGTCGGCGTTGCGGGCCTTCTGGGACGCGTCGTTCGTGATGATCCGGACGAGTCGGGCTTCAGGATCCCATGTGAAGCCAACGGCCACGACGTGCGGCGTGCCGTCCTTGCGCAAGGTCGTCAGGGTCGCCAGATGTCGCTCGGTGAGGAACGTCGCGGCTTCGGCGGTCAGGTGGGAGGGATCGGACGGGGTTGGAGCCATGCCCCGACGGTACTCGAGCGGCGCGAATCCGTGACACTGAAGGCATGACACCGAAAGGCACGACACCGAGAGGCTCGAGTGGCACGGACAGAGGGACGGACGCCGCGCCCGGATCGCTGGTGCTGCTGGGCGGCCGCAGCGAGATCGGGCTGGAAGTAGCGCAGCGGTTGGCGTCCGGCCGGGTAGTGGTACTCGCCGCTCGGCGCAGTGATGACCTCGAACGGGAGCGGCAGGTCGTGTTGGACGCGGGCGCAGCCGAGGTGCACTGCATCGAGTTCGAGGCCGACCGGGTCGCCGACCACCCGGCGGTGTTGTCCGTGATCGCCGAACGGTACGGCCCCATCGGCGTGGCAGTCCTCGCGTTCGGTGTTCTCGGCGATCAGGCCCGCGCCGAACGGGACGCGGGCCATGCCCTCGCAGTCCTGCACACGGACTACGTCGCCCAGATCAGCGTGCTGACGCATTTGGCGAACCTGATGCGGGCGCACGGGTCGGGACAGATCGTGGTGTTCTCGTCCGTAGCGGGTGTGCGCGTGCGGCGCGCGAACTACGTGTACGGATCGGCGAAGGCCGGCCTGGACGGTTTCGCGAGTGGACTGGCGGACGCCCTGCACGGCAGCGGTGTCCGACTGCTTCTGGTGCGCCCAGGATTTGTCATCGGCCGGATGACCGAGGGCATGAAGCCCGCTCCGCTGTCGAGCACCCCGCAACAGGTGGCCGACGCGGTCGTGAACGGCCTGAGCAAGGGACGCGAGCGTGTTTGGGTGCCTTCGCTGCTTCGCCCGGTCTTCTTCGTGATGCGGCTACTGCCGCAGTTCGTGTGGCGGCGGATGCCCCGGTGAGCGAAGCGAACCGCTCCAACGCCGTGAGCGAAACGAGCCCCGACAGCGCCGTGAGCGAAACGAGCCCCGACAGCGCCGTGAGCGAAGCGAACCCCGACAGCGCCGTCACGGACCGGATCGTCGTGGTGGGTATAGGCGCCGACGGCTGGGATGGCCTCTCCCCGCGCGGAAGGCGCGCTGTCGAGCACGCCGAAGTGCTGATGGGTTCTCCGCGCCAGCTCGCTCTGGTCCCGGAGTCGGCCGCGGTGCGTGTGCCCTGGCCGACACCTATGCTTCCGGCGATCGCCGAACTGTTGGAGAAACATCGTGGGCGCCGCGTGTGCGCGCTCGCCAGCGGGGACCCGATGTTCCACGGCATCGGGGTGACGCTGGGACGGATCCTCGGGCCGGAACGGCTACAGGTGATCGCGCACCCGTCGTCGGTGTCCCTGGCGTGCGCACGGCTGGGGTGGGCGCTGCACGAGACCCCTACCGTGAGCCTCGTGAACCGCCCGGTGGCCACGCTCGCTCCGGATCTGCTCGACGGTGCACGCCTGCTGGTTCTCTCGAACGACGAGCACACCCCCGCTGCGGTGGCCGGCGTATTGTGTCGCAGTGGCTTCGGCGACAGCCGGGTCGTCGTGCTGGAGCAGCTGGGTGGACCGGGGGAGAATGTCGTCGAGGGCGTCGCCGCGTCGTGGGATCTTCCCGCAGGGGACCCGCTCAACGTCATCGCGGTGGAGGTTCGGGGCGCGGGCGCATTGCGTCTGACCCGGACCCCGGGGCTGCCCGACGCGGCCTACAGTGGTGACGGGCAGATGACAAAGCATGAGGTCCGTGCGCTCACCCTCAGTGCGCTCGCTCCGGCTCCGGGTGAGGTGCTGTGGGATGTCGGCGGCGGCTCCGGAACCATCGGGATCGAGTGGATGCGTAGCCATCCCCGGTGTCACGCCGTCGTGTTCGAGCGCGAGGAGTCCCGAGTCCAGCAGATCCGCGACAACTCGGCCGCTCTCGGCGTTCCCACGCTTCGGGTGTCCGCAACCGCACCCGAGGCCTTCACGCGGGAGAGTTCCGTGCCGGACGCGATCTTCGTCGGCGGCGGCGTCACGCAGCCCGGCCTGCTCGACGCGTGCTGGGGCCGGTTGCGGCCGGGTGGGCGCATGGTGGTCAACGCCGTAACCACCGAAGCGGAAGCGCTGGTGTTGCAGTGGCATTCCGGACGCGGGGGAGCGTTGCGCAAGTTCCAGATCTATCGTGGTGAGCCGCTCGGGGGATTCACGGCATGGCGGCCGCAGTTGCCGGTGACGCAGTGGACTGTCACCAAGCCAGGGGATGGCCCAGGGACTGGCCCAGGGAATAGCACTGAAAGGGATGCACCATGACCGTCCACTTCATCGGAGCCGGACCAGGTGCCCCTGACCTGATCACGCTGAGGGCTTCGCGCATCATCGCCGAATGCCCGGTGTGTTTGTACGCGGGCAGCCTGGTGCCCGGGGAACTGCTGACGCTGTGTCCCGACGACGCTGAAGTGATCGACACCGCCCGCATGAGTCTCGACGAGATCATTGAGGAGCTCATTGCCGCGGATGCCGCCGGCCGCGACGTCGCCCGCCTGCATTCCGGTGATCCGTCGATCTATTCGGCGGTGGCCGAGCAGGTTCGTCGGCTCGACGCCGCCGGCGTCGCCTACGACATCGTGCCCGGTGTTCCAGCGTTCACTGCTGCTGCCGCCGCGCTCGGTCGGGAACTGACCGTCCCGGGTGTGTCACAGTCGATCGTGCTGACCCGGGTGTCCACGCTGTCGACTGCGATGCCGCCGGGCGAGGATCTGCGCTCGCTGGGGCGCAGCGGCGCAACCATGGTGGTGCATCTCGGCGCACACCGGATCGAGCAGATAGTCGAGGAGTTGTCGGAGAACTACGGATCCGATTGCCCGGCAGCGGTGGTCGCGTTCGCGAGCAGGCTCGACGAGATCGTCGTGCGCGGCACACTTGCGACACTCGTCGAACAGGTCCATGCTGCCGGGATCACCAAGACGGCCGTGGTTTTCGTGGGCCGCGTCCTCGCTGCCGAGGGTTTCCCGGACAGCTATCTGTACTCGGCCACACGGCCCCGCGGCACCCACTGATGCGTCGAGTCCTCGTCCTAGGAGGCACTTCCGAGGCACGGATGCTCGCCTCCCGGCTCGACCAGGATCCGACGCTGGAGGTGATCTCATCGCTGGCCGGCCGCGTGCGTGAGCCGGTTCTTCCTACCGGGCGGGTACGGATCGGTGGCTTCGGCGGCGCAGGGGCTCTGGCAGCGTGGTTGCGGACCAATGACATCGATGCGGTCGTCGACGCGACTCATCCGTTCGCCGGTCGAATCACCGCCAACGCCTCTGCCGCAGCTACCGAGGCCTGCGTGCCGATCCTCGTGCTCCGTCGCCCCGAGTGGGTCGCCGGCCCGCGCGATCACTGGCATGAAGTCGCGGATCTGGCAGCGGCGGCTGAGTCGGTGCCGACCGTGGGGGAGCGGGTGTTCCTGACAATCGGCAGACAGGGCGTCGGCGCGTTCGCCGACTGTCCGGGATGGTTTCTGGTCCGGGCAATTGATCCGCCTGAAGCCAGGATGCCCCGTGACTCCGAACTTCTACTTGCCCGTGGACCGTTCACGGTCGACGAAGAGCTCACGCTCATGCTCGAGCACCGCATCGATGTGCTCGTAACGAAGAACAGTGGGGGAGAACTCACTTCAGCGAAGCTCGAAGCAGCGCGCGCGCTGGGGGTGCCGGTTGTGATGGTGGCCCGGACTCCGATCCCACCGGGGGTGCAGTCGACGGCTGATCTCGATTCTGCAGTCCGCTGGGTTTCCGAACCGCATCGATGTTGATCCGCGAGCCGGCGGGTGTCACCCTCGGCGTCACCTCGGGTGCCACCCCGCATACGGACATCGGTACGGGACGGAACACCAGGAATACTAGAACCTAGGCCACGTACATCACCAACTACCAATCACCGCCACTCGCCACACAACTTCCTCACCTCAATCAACTAGGTGAACCAGTCCTGGTTGAGTGCCCGATCTCGACCGTCTCGCCAGGAGACCGCCGACGATCGAGGCCGTGGCGAAGATCGCCCGTCACTTGCTCGCAGACAGCGGCCTCCGCCTCGGGGGAGAAGACGCCGGAAGCTCCGCCGCCGACTACCACGCCATCGCCGTCACTGGGACTGTTCTCAATCTCGGTCATATCGGCACCATCGCCCGACGTCCTCGCGTCTTGCAAGAAATCATGCCGTTTCGGCAAGAATCCCGGCCGCCGACGGTCCTTCAGCCCGGGTAGTGCCGCGGCGTGAAGACCCGTGGACCTCGTGCGCTCTCGACGACCGTGGTTGTCGACGAACCGACGATCAGTAGGCACCGCATGTCGACGTCGGCGGGATCGAGGTCGGCCAGACCGACGATCTTGACCGACTCCTGCGGACCGGCGATGTCGCGGCCAATGATCACGGGCGTGTCGGGGGAGCGGTGCTCGAGGATGAGGTCGCGCATTGCGGCGACCTGCCATGTACGGGACTTCGACGCCGGGTTGTACACGGCGAAGGCCATGTCCGCGCTTGCGACCGCGGAGATGCGCTTGGCGACGATGTCCCATGGCTTGAGCCTGTCCGACAGCGAGAGCATCGCGTAATCGTGGCCCAGCGGGGCGCCGACCCGGCTGGCGACCGCGTTCGCGGCGGTCACGCCGGGCAGCACCCGGACCGGAACGTCCTTCCACTGGTCCTCGGACGCGACCTCGAGCACGGCGGCGGCCATCGCGAACACGCCCGGATCGCCGGACGAGACGACCGCGACGCGGGCACCGTGCTTGGCCAGATCGAGCGCCATCGCCGCCCGTTCGGCCTCGACGCGGTTGTCGCTGGCGTGCCGACGCTGCCCTGGCCGCACCGGGACTCGGTCGATGTAGGTGGTGTATCCGACGAGATCGGTGGCCTGCGCCAACTCCTTCCGGACCTGCGGCGTCGTCCACGTCCGGTCACCGGGGCCGAGTCCGACGACGACCACCTCGCCACCGACGGGTGGAGCGTCGGGGCGACTGTTCACCGGGCTCGGGACGATCGCGATCGAGAAGTACGGCACGTCCGCGTCGTCGACGTCGTCGGCCGAGGCGACTCGCTGCCGGTCGGTGCTGGCGCGTTCGACGTAGCGAGCCTCGTCGATTCGTCCCGCATCCTTCAATGCTTGGCGTACAACCGGATAGGTGCGTCCGAGCTTCATGATTGCGGCGGCGTCGGTCTCGCGCAGGCGTCGGGTCAGTTCGTCCTGCGGCAGGGTGCCCGGCAGGACGGTCAACACCTCCTCGCCCTCGACGAGCGGCTCGGAGAGGGCGGCGGACGCGGCGCTGACGGAGGTGACCCCGGGGATGACCTCGACCTCGAACCGGTCGGCCAACCGCTTGTGCATGTGCATGTACGAGCTGAAGAAGAGCGGGTCTCCGGCGGCTAGGAGAGCGACACTGCGCCCCGCCTCGAGATGCGCGGCCAGACGCTCGGCGGACTGTTCGTAGAACTCGTCCATCGCTGCCTGGTAGCCGCCCGGATGGTCGATCGTCTCGGTGGTTACCGGGTAGATCAGGTGCTCCTCGATCTGTCCCTCCCGCATGTACGGCGCGGCGACACCACGAGAGATGCTGCGGCCGTGCCGCGCACTGTGGAATGCGATGACGTCGGCCTCACCGATCACGCGGACCGCCTTGACCGTCATCAGTTCGGGGTCGCCGGGTCCGATCCCGACCCCCCACAGCTTTCCGGTGCTCATTCCCTTTCACTCGCAATCGCGTTCAGCGCCGCCGCGGTGATCGCGCTGCCGCCGCGGCGACCGCGAACCACCAGGTACTCGAGGCCGCTGGGGTGCTCGATCAGAGCCTCCTTGGACTCGGCGGCGCCGATAAACCCCACGGGCCCGCCGACTATCGCAGCGGGCCGCGGCGCGCCGGCCTCGAGCAGGGTCAGCAGGTGGAACAGGGCAGTGGGTGCATTGCCGATCGCGACAACCGCACCATCGAGTTTGGCGCCCCACAGCTCGAGTGCGGCCGCCGAGCGTGTGTTGTCGATTGTCTTGGCCAGCACGGGTACTCGCGGATCGTCGAGCAGGCACAGCACGTCGTTCCCGCGCGGCAAACGTTTGCGGGTCACCCCGGCTGCGACCATCTTCGCGTCGCACAGGATCGGTGCGCCACGGCGCAGCGCTTCGCGGGCGTCGGCGACGACGTTCGGGGTGAACGCGACGTCGGCGGCGAGATCGACCTGACCGCTCGCGTGGATCATCCGGACGACGGCCTGCGAGACGTTGGCGGGGAATCGGGCGAGGTCCGCCTCGGCTCGGATGGTTGCGAAGGATTGACGGTAGATCTCCGCACCGTCGCGGATGTAGTCGATCATGCGCCACACCATAGAGGCATCACGAGGGGCCGTTCTCGGTGCCGTCATGACGGCTCGCCGTCGAGCGGTACCCGTCGGGACCCGCGACGACGTCTGTTACCTCGCCGTGGGGCCGACCGCACTTACGATCGCACCCCGACCAGTGCTGACGGCCCTGCGTGGGCAGGTCATCGCCCTCGATCGCGGCCCGTGCGTCGGCCCGGACGTCGGTGTGCGACCTGGCGCAGCCCGGTTGCCCCACACATGCACTGACCTGAAGGTATGGCGAGTTCTCATCGAAGATCAGGCCCATCGGTGCGAGCACTCGGACCACCTGTTCGGCCGTCCACTCGTCGAGATCCGACAACAGCACCGACCGCCAGGGGGTGATCACGATCGGTTTCTCCACCGCGGCCAGGAACTCCGCGAGCCGGGCGGGGAGTGTGCCGAACGCGAGGCCACCTGCGAGCGTGACTCCGCCGTCGGGTTGGTCGAGCCATCCGATGGGGCCCGGTCCTGGCGCGTCGGGCAGCGCGAGGGGTTCGCCGTCGTTTTCGAGCCCGAGTCCTTCGAGGACCCGTTCGGTGCCACCGGGGACTTCGCTCAAGCGCCACGCGTCACCGCGGATCTCGTCGAAGGTGCGCGCCGCCGTCAGCAGCACCTCGACAGCGTCGATCTCCGCCAAGCGTGCACCGGTGTCCGCACCGGCCAGGATGAGCGCGAACCGCCCGTCCGAGAGCGCATGGACTCCAAGGTCGCCGCGCAAGCCCGATACGTCGCCGCTGCCGTCGTCGATCGTGAAGAGGGTGCGACCCGGCAGGTCGGCTAGTGCCGGATCGTCGCACAGCCCGCGGTCGAGCGCGGTGACGAGGCCCCGGACGTCGGCGTGCCCACCTATACGGCCGGACAGCGGCGAGGCGAGAATGTTGCGGACCCGCTCGTGCGTCGTCGACGGCAGCAGCCCGACAGCCTCGATACGCCGGGCGAAATCGTCCGGATCGCGCAGCGCGCGCAGCTGCAAGTTGCCGCGCGAGGTCAACTCGATCTCCCCCTTGCCGATCTCCTGGGCGGCTGCGGCCAGCGCCTGGAGCTGAGGCGACGTGACGACGCCACCGGGGATGCGGACGCGGGCGAGGGGGCCGTCGGCGGCCACGTGGACCTGGAGGGCGCCCGGGCATTTGTCGGGGCCGGAGCGTGGAGATGGCACGCATCCAGGCTAGAGAAGTGCGGGCCCGGTGCGCGAACGGGTGACCGGTAGCATCGTGCGCGACTGCGGCAGGAGAGGAAGCCGGTGGGATTCCGGCGCGGTCGCGCCACTGTGAGAGTCAGACCCTCTTCCGCCGTCCGAACCGCTTCCGGGAGTCCCATCTCGTCGGAACCTTGCCGTGGGGCGCGAAACCCCAGAAAGGCTGAACAGTGATCCTGCTGCTGTCGACCTCCGACACCGATTTGCTCAGTGCTCGCGCGAGCGGCGCCGACTACCGCTGGGCCAACCCGGCGCGCCTGTCGGTCGACGAGGACCTGCCGGGATTGCTCGCCGGGGCCGACCTCGTGGTGGTGCGCATCCTCGGCGGCCGGCGGGCCTGGGAGGACGGCATCGACGCCGTGCTGGCTTCCGGGCTTCCGACGGTCGTGCTCGGTGGCGAGCAGGCACCGGACGCCGAGCTAATGGAGAGCTCCACTGTGCCGGCGGGCATTGCGTCCGAGGCACACACCTACCTCGCCGAGGGCGGCGCCGACAACCTCCGGCAGCTGCACAACTTCCTGTCCGACACGGTCCTGCTCACCGGGCACGGCTTCGAGCCCGCCGCGCATCTACCGAACTGGGGGGTTCTCGAGCGCGAATCCCGCGTGCTGGAGGGCCCGACGGTCGCCGTGCTCTACTACCGCGCCCAGCACATCGCCGGGAACACCGCGTACGTCGAGGCGCTGTGCCAGGCGGTCGAGGACGCCGGCGCGAACGCGCTTCCGATCTTCTGTGCGTCGCTGCGCACCGCGTCGCCGGACCTGCTCGACACCTTGCGTCGGGCCGATGCGTTGGTCGTGACCGTCCTCGCCGCGGGTGGGACCAAGCCCGCGAGCGCGCAGGCCGGTGGCGACGACGAGGCGTGGGACGTCGCCGAACTCGCTGCGTTGGATGTGCCGATCCTGCAGGGCTTGTGTCTGACCAGCAGTCGGCAGGCGTGGGAGGCCAATGACGACGGACTCTCACCGCTCGACGTCGCGACCCAGGTTGCGGTCCCCGAGTTCGATGGGCGTCTGATCACGGTCCCGTTCTCGTTCAAGGAGATCGACTCCGAGGGCCTGACCACCTACGTCCCGGATGCTGAACGTGCGGCCAGGGTCGCCGGGATCGCGGTGCGGCACGCACGGCTGCGGCGAATCCCGAACACGGAGAAGAGGATCGTGCTCATGTTGTCGGCGTACCCGACCAAGCACGCCCGCATTGGCAACGCCGTGGGCCTCGACACTCCGGCGAGTGCGATCGCGCTGCTGTCGGAGATGCGTGCCGCCGGCTACGACCTCGGTCCCGTCGACGGTGAGGGGGCGCTGCCCGGTCTCGCGGCGAAGGACGGCGACGCGCTCATTCATGCGCTCATCGCGGCTGGCGGTCAGGACCCGGACTGGCTCACTGCCGCGCAGATCGAGGGCAACCCGATCCGCATCGACGCCGACCGGTACCGCGAGTGGTTCGATGCGCTGGCTCCGGACTTTCGGGAGGACGTCGAGGGACACTGGGGGACCGCGCCCGGCGAGTTGTACGTGGACCGGTCGTCGGATCCGGAGGGTGAGATCGTCATTGCCGCGCTGCGCGCCGGCAACGTCGTGCTGATGGTGCAGCCGCCCCGGGGTTTCGGGGAGAATCCGGTCGCGATCTACCACGATCCGGATCTGCCGCCGAGTCACCACTACCTGGCCGCGTACCGCTGGATCGCCGCGGAGGAGGCCGCTGGGGGTTTCGGTGCCGACGCGATCGTGCACTTGGGCAAGCACGGCAACCTCGAGTGGCTGCCCGGTAAGACACTCGGAATGTCGGCGTCCTGTGGCACCGACGCCGCGCTCGGCGATCTGCCGCTGGTGTACCCGTTCCTGGTCAACGACCCGGGTGAGGGCACGCAGGCCAAGCGCCGCGCCCACGCGACCCTGGTCGACCATCTGGTCCCACCGATGGCGCGCGCGGAGACCTACGGTGACATCTCGCGGCTCGAGCAACTGCTCGACGAGCACTCGAACATCGCTGCTCTGGATCCGGCGAAGCTGCCGGCGATCCGTCAGCAGATCTGGACGCTGATGCGCGCGGCCAAGATGGACCACGACCTGGGCTTGACCGAGCGTCCCGAGGAGGACGTGTTCGACGACATGCTGATGCACGTCGACGGCTGGCTCTGCGAGATCAAGGATGTTCAGATCCGCGACGGCTTGCACGTCCTCGGGCGTGCTCCCGAGGGCGACGCCGAGGTGGAGTTGGTGCTTGCGATGCTGCGGGCCCGGCAGATGTGGGGCGGCGAGCAGTCGGTGCCGGGCCTGCGGGAGGCGTTGGGCCTGAGCGAGTCCGAGGTCGGTGTGGACGGAGCCGAGGCCCGCGGGCGGGTCGACGAGGTCGAGGCGCAGGCGCACGCGCTGGTGTCCGCGATGGCTGCAGCGGACTGGGATCCCACGGCCGCCGATCGGCTGTCCGACGACGAGGTGGTCCGGCAGATCCTGCGGTTCGCGGCGACGGAGGTCGTCCCGCGGCTGCGGCAGACGTCGGGGGAGATCGGTCAGGTACTTCATGCACTAGAAGGCGGCTTCATCGCTGCCGGCCCGTCCGGTTCACCGCTGCGTGGTCTGATCAACGTGCTCCCGACCGGCCGCAACTTCTACTCGGTGGATCCGAAGGCCGTGCCGTCCCGGTTGGCGTGGGAGACCGGCCAGGCGATGGCCGACTCGCTCGTACAGCGTTACCGCGCCGACCACGGCTCGTGGCCGAGGTCGGTGGGCCTGTCGGTGTGGGGCACGTCGGCGATGCGCACCTCCGGCGACGACATCGCCGAGGTGTTCGCGCTGCTCGGTGTGCGCCCGGTGTGGGACGAGGCCTCCCGCCGTGTCACCAGCCTCGAGGTGATCGACCTCGCCGAGCTCGGTCGCCCGCGCATCGATGTCACGGTCCGCATCAGTGGGTTCTTCCGGGATGCGTTCCCGCACGTGCTGGCACTGCTCGACGACGCCGTACGTCTCGTCGCCGGGCTCGACGAAGCGCCGGAGGACAACTACGTCCGGGCGCACACGCAGGCGGATCTGGCGGAGCACGGCGATGATCGACGCGCCACCACCCGTATCTTCGGCTCGAAGCCGGGTACGTATGGCGCGGGTCTGCTGCAGTTGATCGACTCGAAGAACTGGCGCGACGACGCGGATCTTGCTCAGGTGTACACCACGTGGGGCGGTTACGCGTACGGCCGCGGGCTCGACGGCGTACCGGCGTCGGAGGACATGCGCAGCGCGTACCGGCGGATCGCGGTGGCGGCCAAGAACACCGACACCCGCGAACACGACATCGCCGACTCGGACGACTACTTCCAGTACCACGGCGGCATGGTCGCGACCGTGCGGGCGCTCACCGGTAAGACGCCCGAGGCATACATCGGCGACAGCACCCGCCCCGACACCGTCCGGACCCGCTCACTGTCGGAGGAGACCGCTCGCGTCTTCCGCGCCCGGGTGGTCAACCCGCGTTGGCTCGAGGCGATGCGCCGCCACGGCTACAAGGGAGCCTTCGAGATGGCCGCGACCGTCGACTACCTGTTCGGCTACGACGCGACCACCGACGTCGTCGCGGACTGGATGTACGAGAAGCTCGCCGAGACGTATGTGCTGGACGAGCAGAACCGCAAGTTCATGTCCGAGTCCAATCCGTGGGCGTTGCACGGCATCTCCGAACGGCTACTCGAGGCCGTCGAGCGGGACATGTGGGAGGAGCCGTCCCCCGAGGTGCTCGAGGGACTGCGCCAGGTGTACCTCGAGACCGAGGGTGATCTCGAGGGGGAGTAGTCGGGGTCAGGCCAGGCGGCGGTCGAACGTGAGAGTTGGAGCTGCGGTGGGGATGTCGACGGTGTAGACGCGTAGCCGCACCGCTTCCGCCGTCAGATCCATCACCATGAAGCCCACGTCGTCGAAGTTCTGATAAAGATTGGCCCGGTCCGTCCGGGAGGACTTGCCGTGCGAGTTCTTCCCGGCCGCGCCGGAGACGATCTGTCGGGTGCCCTTGGACGCGACGGTCGGCTCGAACACCTGCAGCGAGTGATCGTGTCCTGACAGGAGAAACTGGCACCGCCCGACGACATGATCTTCGAAGAACTGCTTGGCGTAGACGCCGTTCATGGGCGCGATCGGGATCCCGTCGTACTCACCGGCGTCCCCGTGCGAACCGTTGCTCAGGTACGGATGGTGGGTGCACGCGATCTTCCACTTGGCCGGCGACGACGCGATCGCGTTGTCGAGCCAGGCCCGCTGCTCGTTCATGTACTGACCGTTCACCGCCCAGTACGGCACGAACAGTGGGGGAAGATAGGCGGCCACGGGGTTGAGGTCGAGCACGAAGAACTCGACGATCGGATTCTCCTCGGGCACCCGCACCGAGTAGTAGCGGCTAGGCATCCACCACCGGCGGGAGCTGCCGTGGTAAACGACCTCGTCGTTGCCGCGCAGGAGCCACCCACCGTCGCCGGGAACCACCAAGCTGGTGTCGTGGTTGCCGAGCGCCATCACCCACGGGAAGTCGAGTTCGTGGTTGGGGTCCTCGAACTTGGTGGCGAACTGGACGTCGTGCCCACCGTTCGGCCCGGATTCGTAGATGTTGTCGCCGAGCCCCAGCGCCATCCCGAACGGCTCGCTCCGGTGCAGGGTACGCATAGCGTCGGCGACTGCCCACTGCGCCGGGGTGCCGGTGCCGGCGTCGCCGGTGACCAGCACGCGCACCTCATCCGCTGTCGGGAAGGTGTACTTCTCAGCGTCGGGCACGGCGGCGGAGGAGGAGGCAGGTGCCATCGCAGCGATCGGGACGGCGATACCTGCCGCGCCCGCACCGGCGAGGAAGCGGCGTCGGTTGATCTGGTTCAACTCGGTCACAGGTGTCCTTTGTCGGTGTCGTCGGTTTGCAGTTCCCCTAGCAAACCCCAACTCGGACATCCGTTCAGGTGAATCCGGCCGGATTCGAGAATATTCATGCGACGTTCATGGCGTTCCGGTCGCGCCGTAGGCTGAGCGCATGACTGTCACACTGAGCGAGATCGGTGCCGCGAAATACGTTCTGCTGACCACATTCCGAAAGGACGGATCGGCGGTACCGACACCACTGTGGGCCGCGATGGATGGCGACCGGATGTTGATGTGGACCGTCACCGATTCGTGGAAGGTCAAACGGATCCGGCGCTCGTCTCGGGTCACCGTGGGGGCGTGCGATTTTCGTGGAAACCCGAAGGGACCACAGATCGAGGCGACGGCTGCCGTGCTCGACGACGCCGGCACCGAAGGTGCCCGCGCCGCCATTGCCCGCAAGTACGGAGTGATCGGATGGATCACCGTCAAGGGCAGCCTGCTGCGGCGTGGCCGCGAGGGGACCATCGGCTTGGCGATCTCCAGTGCCTGAGGAACTTGCCTGAGTCAGACTTGTCTGAGCCTCACTGCCTCCGCTGCAGTGAGGCCGGCGGCATGAAGTCGGACTCGTACGTGCGGGCCCACCATGCCCCGGTCGCGCGGCGCTCGGCACGAGTGGTGAACCGGTACCGGAAGGTGCGTGCCCGCACGTAGGTGGGCGGGCGGTCCGGGAACGGATTGTGGTGGAGCAACTTCAGGGTTGCGCGGTCGCCGTCGAGCAGTCGGGTGACGAACCCGCCGAACCAGGGCGCCGCATAGCTGGGGGAGATCGCCGCGAACCACATTAGCCAGTCCAGCCGAAGATGGTAGGGCGCGAACTGACGCGGCCTCCGCCGCAGGTCGCCCGGTTTCCCTTTGAACTCGTACGCCCGCCACTCGGTGTCCGGGGTGACGTGTTCATCGGTCGTGCCCTCCACGACGATCTCCCGCCGGGTGCGGGTGATGTGGCCGAACGCACCGTACGTGTTCACCAGATGCCACGGGTCGAACGATGCGTTCATCATCTGGTGGCTGGACAACAGGTTCCGGGCCGGGCGGTAGCTCAGTGCGACGATCGCGGCGGTGAAGGCGACGACGGCGACGACGAACCACGTCGGGGACGAGGCGATGCCCGTGGGTGCCGATATCGGGAGGAGAGCCTCCCAGAAACCATCCGGCAGCACCGACAGCCCGAGCACGATCGCGAGCCAGTTGAGCCATGAGAAGTTGCCGCTCGCGACCAACCACAACTGGGTGGCGATCATGATCGCGGCTGCCCCGCCCGCGACGGGCTGCGGCATGAACAGGAAGAACGGCACGATCAGCTGGGTGAAGTGGTTGCCCGCAACCTCCACTTTGTGTAGCGGACGGGGCAGCCGATGGAACAACCAGCTCAACGGCCCGGGCATCGGCTGGGTCTCGTGGTGGTAGTACAGGCAGGTGAGGTCGCGCCAACACGGGTCGCCGCGGATCTTGATCAATCCGGCTCCGAACTCGAGGCGGAACAGCACCCAACGCAGCAGCAGCAGTGTCAGCAGCGGCGGTGCCGTGTGGGCGTTCCCGACGAATACCGCCAGCAGTCCCACCTCGAGTAGGAGCGACTCCCACCCGAACCCGTACCAGAGTTGACCGACGTTGACGATCGACAGGTACAGCGCCCATAACAGCAGCCAGCCCAGCATGGACAGCGGTAGCGGTAACAGGTCCAGTAGCCCGAGAAGGGCGAGCGCCGCCAGCCCGGCTCCGGTCCAAGCGATGAAGGCGAAGAACCGGTCCGAATAGTGCAGGTGGAAGATACTCGGGGATCCCTGCCACCGCCTGCCTGCGAGAAATCGCCGGATTGGGAGCATGCCGTGGTCTCCGAGCAGTGGCCGGAACTGGTTTGCCGCGACCAAGAAGGCACAGAGGTAGATGACGGCCAGCCCCTCCTTGAAGAGCAGCCGTCCCAGCCAGTAGTCGGAGGTATCGAACCAGTCCACGACAGGGCTCTCCTCACGCGGACGTTACTCCGGGCTGCCGCGCCCGACCAGCGCAGGTCGGCCAGCGCCGGCCGATCAGGCCAGGTTCGGAAGCACTTCCCGCTCGAGCAACTCCAGGCCGGACGTGTCGTAGGCGGCCTCGGGGACGTAGAAGATCGCGTACTCGAGGCCTTCGTTCTTCAGTTTCGTGAGGTTCTCGACGATCTGCTCCGGGGTGCCGACGGCGGGCAGGCCTCGGAAGCCACCGAGCGAGGCATCGGCCTTCTCCGCGCCGACGATCGGTTCGAGGCGAGCGCGTAGCGCGTCGAGCCGGTCCTGCACCTCCGCCTCGGTGTGCCCGATGGCGACGTTGTAGTTCGCCGACCGCACGATGGCACCGAAGTCGGTGCCCACTGCGGCGCAGTGCTCACGCAGCAGTTGCGACTTGTGGGCGAACACCTCGGGGGTGCCGTCGAAATTCGTGTACCGCGCGTACTTCGCGGCGATCTTCAGCGTGACCTTCTCGCCGCCACCGGCGATCCACAGCGGAATTCCGCCGTCCTGCAATGGCAACGGGCGCACGATCGCGCCATCCACCTGGTAATGCCTGCCGTTCAGGGTCGCGGTACCGGTCGTCCACGCTTGCCGAAGGATCTGCACACCCTCGTCGAGACGACCGAGCCGCTCACCGGCGGACGGGAACCCGTATCCGTAAGCACGCCACTCGTGTTCGTACCAGCCACCGCCGATGCCCATCTCCACGCGTCCGCCGGAGACGATGTCCGCGGTGGCCGCGACCTTCGCGAGGTAGGCCGGGTTGCGGTAGCTCATGGCGGTGCACATCTGGCCCAACCGGACACGCTCGGTGATGGCGGCGAAGGCCGATACCAGCGACCATGCTTCATGGGTGGCCTCGTCGGTGGGTTCGGGAACGGTGTGGAAGTGGTCGTACACCCAGATCGACTCCCACGGCCCCCGGTCCGCGCGCAGCGCAAGGTCACGCATCGTCCTCCACTGTCGGGCGGGCTCGATGCCTACCAGGTCGAGTCGCCAACCCTGGGGCACGAACAGTCCGAAGCGCATGATGGTCCTCCTGTCGCCAAGCTGAGATATCGGTTCTTCGCTACCGTAGGGCGTCCATGTAGAACCACTGTCCGTTCTCCCGGACGAACTCGCTGTGTTCGCGCATGGACCTGCGCTGACCGTGATCGGAGTAGTAGGCGACGAACTCGACGGTTCCGGTGTAGTCGAACGGTCCGCCGCCCGACGTGTGCAGGACCTCGAGGCGCCGCCACACCAGATCCGGGTCCAGGTCGAGCGTCGCCGGTCGCGTTCGTGTGTGCCACGTCCGCCGCAGGTAGTCGGCGTCTCCGATGACGAATGCCACGTAGCGGGACCGCATCAGCTGTTCCGCTGTCGGGGCGACGGCGTCGCCGCGGTGGAATCGTCCGCAACACTGTTCATACCGTTCCCCGGACAGGCACGGGCACCGGTCGTCGTTCGAGACTGTCTTCATCGCCGTTCCTTGTCTGTCCGGCTCAGCGTCTTTCCGGCCCTTTTCGGCTCACACTTTGCCCCTCACTGGGCCTGGCTCACCGACGACATGTGGAAGTCTGGAATCCGCATGGGTGGCATAGCCGTTCGGGTGAACCAATCCTTCCATTCGCGCGGCAACGTCCGTTCGGCGGCGCCGACCTCCGTCGCACGGCGCAGCAGATCGAGCGGGCTCTCGTTGAACCGGAAGTTGTTGACCGCCGCGGTGACCGCGCCGTCCTCGATCAGGTACACACCGTCCCGGGTGAGCCCGGTGAGCAACGCGGTCGCCGGATCGACCTCGCGGATGTACCACAGCGTGGTCAACAGCAGGCCCCGCTCGGTGCGGGCGACCATGTCGTCGAGCGTGGCGTCGCTCCCACCCGTGAGCAACAGGTTCTCGCCGGGCACCGCGACCGGCGTTCCGAACTCTGCGGCCGCGGCCCGGGGATAGGCGAGGGCGCTGATCACGCCGTCGTGGAGCCAGTCGACCCGAGCGGCGGACATGCCGTTGTCGAACACCGAGACGGTGTCCGTCGACGTCGTGGTCGCGACGAAGGGGGCATACGCGAGACGGTCGGCGTGTGGATCCGAGTACAGCGTCAGCGGAATGTCGGTCAGGCGCTCGCCGACGCGGGTGCCGCCGCTGCGGGAGAACGCCGTGTGCCCCTCCTGCGCAGCACGCCCCTCCATCGCCCACACGAGCGGAATCAGCAGGTCTGACACCGCGGACGGTGGCAGCACCGTCTCGTACCGGCCGGCCGGGAGGGAGACCGTGCGCGCCGACCAGTCCAGTCGACGTGCCAGATCCGCCAGCAGCACCGGGACGGAGACGTCGGTGAAGTCGGGGCTCGCGGCGCCGACCCAAGCGCTCGCATCACCGCGCTTACCGTTGATCTCGATCGAACCCGTCGGCTGGCTGAAAGCCCGGCGGATGCCCTTCGAGGTCGCCAACCATGTGCTGTGCAACTGGTGGTGTGCGAACCCGTAGAGCCGATCGGTGCCGTCGAAGCCTTCGGCCAGGCCCGGCACCAACGCTTCGAATATCCCGACATCCGTCGTCGCGGGCCCGTCGGACCACGTGCCTTCGTCCGCCTCGCCGGTGAGGTCGCCGGTGAGTAGGTCCATTGCGTCCTCGGCGGGTTGCGCAGAACGAGCGGCGGTCTCGCTGGCCTGTACCACGGCGGCCACCGATTCGGCGTCGACCGTTGACGACGTCACCGCGCCCACCCTGGCGGTGCCGCCGTCCCGGACGATCGAGATCACCGTCCACGACCGCGAGGCCGACACCCCGTTGGTGGTCATCGAGTTACCTGCCCAGCGCAGCGACGCCTCGCCCACGTCAGTGACCAGCACCATCGTTTCGTCGGCGGTCGACCTCGCCAAGGCCTCCTCGACCAGTTCCTGTGCCGTGATCACCGCGGACCCTCCGCTCCGGTCACTGTCCGCCACCTTCCAGGCGGGTGTTGAGTACGTTCACGCCGCGCAGCAGCACCGACGGGCAGCCGTGGCTGACCGCGGCGACCTGACCGGGCTGCGCCTTGCCGCAGTTGAACGCACCGCCGAGGCGCCAGGTCGACGGGCCCCCGACGGCCTCCAAAGACCCCCAGAAGTCGGTCGTCGTGGCTTGGTAGGCGACGTCGCGCAGTTGGCCGTCGATCCGTCCGTTGCGGATGCGGAAGAATCGTTGCCCGGTGAACTGGAAGTTGTAGCGTTGCATATCGATCGACCAACTCTTGTCGCCGACGATGTAGAGGCCGTCCTCGACGCGGGAGATCAAGTCGGCGGTGCTGGTGTCGGTACGCGGGTCCGGCTGCAGCGACACGTTGGCCATCCGCTGGATCGGCACGTGGTGGGGCGAATCGGCGTATGAGCAGCCGTTGGAGCGGTCCCGGCCGAGCCGAGGCGCGAAGGCGCGGTCAAGCTGGTAGCCGACGAACACACCGTCGCGTACCAGGTCCCAGCGCTGCGCCGCCACCCCGTCGTCGTCGTACCCGACGCTGGCGAGTCCGTGCGGTTCGGTTCGATCCGCGGTCACCTGCATGATCGGTGTGCCGTACCTCAGCGTGCCGAGTAGATCGGGTGTCGCGAACGAGGTACCGGCGTATGCGGCTTCGTACCCGATCGCGCGGTCGTATTCGGTTGCATGGCCGATCGATTCGTGGATCGTCAGCCACAGGTTGGTGGGGTCGATCACGAGGTCGGTCGGGCCAGGCTCGACGCTCGGTGCCTTGCTCTTCGCCCCGAGCAGGCTGGGGATCTCGGCGAGCTCTGCGTCCCAATCCCACCCGGTGCCGGCCAGATACTCCCATCCCCGGCCGACCGGCGGGGCGAGAGTGCGCATCGTCTCGAACGTACCGGCGTCGGCGTCGACGGAGACTGCCTCGAGCTGTGGATGCAGGCGCACCCGCTGCTGGGTGATCGTGGAGCCCGCCAGATCGGCGTAGAACGTCTGCTCCTTGACCTGAAGACAACTCGCGAGCACATGGTCGATACCGTCCGCGTCCAGCAGGATTCGCGAGTAGTCGTCGAACAGTGCCACCTTGTCGGCCGTGGCGATTGCGAACGGATCGCGGTCGTAGCCGGACACCCACACCGCGTCGCGGTACACCGGTTCCGGTGCGAGCACGACGCGTTCGCGGCTCAAGGTGCGCAGGGCCCGGGCCACTCGTACCGCCTCCGCCGCGACTGCCGCAGCGCGCTCCGGAAGAAGCTCGGCGTGCGATGCGAACCCCCACGTTCCGTCGATCACGACCCGGACCGCGAACCCGGTCTCGACGCTGTCCTGCACCGATTGGACCCTGCGGTCGCGCAGGCGCAGCGACTGGGTCACCAGGCGATGTACCCGCAGATCGGCGTGCTCGGCTCCGGCGGTCCGGGCGACGGACAACGCGGCGTCGACGAGCGCAGAAGAGGGCAGACTCGTGAACTCGGGGTCGACCGGACGGTCGGAGGCGATCGAGCGTGGGACCCCGGCGCCATGCGTGACGATCACGCGCCCAGCCTAGTCGGCTTCGCAAGGGTCGCGCGGACGGTGCGCGGCCGATCGGCCTCCTACTGGTGACGCCGACGCGGGTAGAGTCCGAACACGAACCTCAGAGCTACGGGACTACGTGGTTGAAGGCGGTCGTGCGGGAGAAATCCAGGGTCGTCGCTCGTTGACCGGATAGAGCACCTGCCAGCACCCAGCCGGCACCCGCCACCGAAAGGACTCTCCATGGTCGCCCTACTCTTCGTCAGCTACGTCGTGGTGGAGGTCGCCGCCCTGATTTGGGTGGGAAGCACGATCGGCGTGCTGTGGACGGTTCTGCTCCTGATCGCCGGATCCACCGTCGGCATGGTGCTGGTCAGGTCGCAGTGGAGGGCCGTCATGGATGGCTTCCGCCGCGCTACTCGCGGTGAGGTCTCTCCCACCGGCGCGGTTGCGGACGGCGCGATGGTCGTCGCCGGGTCGGTGCTGATGTTCGTTCCGGGCTTGGTGACATCAGCGCTCGGCTTGCTCATGCTCCTGCCACCGACACGATGGGCCCTGCGTCCGCTTGCGGTCCTGCTGGCGGGCAGGCGCGCGGCCGTGACCCTCGCCGGCGCCGAGTTCGCCTCCCGGACCGCGGGAGCGCGGCGAGGGCCCGTCATCGACGGCGAGGTCGTCGATGTTGAACCGGATGTCGATTCCGATGTCCGGTGGGGTGGTCCGACCCAGGAGCCGCGCGCGCTGCCGTAGCAGGCACACTGGTTCTCCGTGAGTACCCAACTGTTGGTCGGCGGCCGCATCTACAGCCCCAGTGCCCCCGACGCGACCGCTATGGCAGTGACCGACGGCGTGGTGGTCTGGGTTGGGGAGGATCGTCCCGGACGCGCACTCCACCCCGGCGCGCAAGTCATCGAACTCGACGGCGCCTTCGTGACGCCGGGGTTCGTCGACGCCCATGTGCACGTGACCGCACTCGGCCTGCAATTGACTGGGCTGGATCTCGGCGGGGTCCGGGACAAGACCGAATGCCTCGATCGGGTACGCCGATTCGCGAGTGAGCACGATGGCCCAGTCGTCTGGGGGCACGGGTGGGACGACAGCCGCTGGCCGGATGCCGCCCCGACGACGGCCGAACTTGACGAGGCGGCGCCCGGCCGTTCCGTATACCTCACACGGGCCGACGCGCACTCGGCGCTATGCTCGACCCCCCTCCGGCAAGAGACGCCCAGTCTGGCGTCCGCGCCGGGTTACACGCCCGACGGCGCTCTCACCGGTGAGGCGCACCACAGCGTGCGCGCCCGGGCGCGAGCGCTGTTGACGCCGACGCAGCGCGCACACGCCCGGGTCGCGGCACTCGATCATGCCGCGGCGCAGGGCATCGTGGCCGTTCACGAGTGCGGCGGACCCGACATCAGCGGGCTCGACGACTTTCGAGACCTACTCGCCGCCGTCCACCGTGTCGAGGTTCGCGGCTACTGGGGGGAAGCCGTGGACTCGCCCGAGGCGGCCACCGAACTGCTTGCCCGGAGCGGAGCGCACGCCCTCGGCGGTGACCTCTTCATCGACGGTGCCCTCGGCTCGCGCACGGCGGCGGTGCTGGTGCCGTACCACGATTGCGCGGGCCACCGCGGGACCACCTATCTCGACACCGACACCGTCGCCGCGCATGTGCGGGCCTGCACCCTCGCAGGCATCCAGGCCGGGTTCCATGCAATCGGCGACGCTGCAGTCGCCGCCGCCCTCACCGCGTTCGGGACCGTCGCCGAGGAGCTCGGCGGACCGGCCCTCGCAGCCCGTGGCCATCGGATCGAGCACCTCGAGATGGTGACCCCGGAGCAGGCCGCGCAGCTCGGCTCCTGGGGCGTGATCGCGAGCATGCAACCAGTGTTCGACAGACTATGGGGCGGCCCCGACGGCATGTATGCGCAGCGCCTCGGCGCGGAGCGGGCGGCGCGAATGAATCCGTTCGCACCCATCGCGGCGACCGGGATGTCGCTGGCGTTCGGCTCCGACGCCCCGGTCACCCCGATCGATCCTTGGGCGATGCTGCGAGCCGCAGTTCACCACCGCACACCCGGCAGCGGCGTCTCGCCGCGGGCGGCGTTCGCCGCAGCGACCCGCGGAGCCTGGCGGGCCGGCGGCGTCCGGGACGGCATGGCCGGCAGCCTCATCCCGGGAGCGCCCGCGTCGTACGCGATCTGGGATGCCGACGAACTGGTCGTCTCGGCCCCCAGGGATTCGGTGCAGCGGTGGTCGACCGACCCACGTTCACGCGTCCCAGCGCTTCCGCGGCTCGACGACGACGCCCGTGCACCTGTGTGTCTGAAGTCGGTACATCGCGGAGTGACGGTCCACGAGCGCGGAGTCACGGTCCATGAGCACTGAGCCGCGTCTCGACAGGCGAGCCCTGACGACGATCCTGCGCGACAGTGTGCTCGCGGTCGCGTCGGGCCTGCTGCTGTTCGGGAGTTTCCCGCCTCGACCGTTGTGGTTCCTCGCACCGCTCGGAATCGCATTGTTGACCGCGGTTCTCACCAACTACGGCGGCTGCGGCCGGACCCTGCGCGCCGGTTTCGGTTACGGATTTCTGGCCGGGCTGGGGTTCCTGGTTCCGCTGCTGCCGTGGATCGGCGAATACGTGGGCCCGCTGCCCTGGCTGGCCCTGGCTGGGGCCGAATCGGTGTTCATCGGGTTGTTCGGCGTCGGCACGGTGCTCGCCGCGCGCCTGCGCACCGCCCCATGGGTGGTCGCGCTCGCGGTCGCCGCAGTGTGGAGCCTGACCGAGTGGTTGCGGTCGTCGGTGCCGTTCGGAGGGTTCCCCTGGGGGCGGCTCGCTTTCGGACAACCCGAGGGTTGGTTGTTGCCGTTGGCCGCGCTCGGCGGTGCGCCCCTATTGAGCTTCGGGGTCGCCCTGACGGGCACGGGACTGGCGGCGGCCGCGATCGTCTGGGCCCGACGGCGGTCGCTTCGGGCGCTGGTCGGGCCCGTCGCAGTGGCCTGTGTCGCGTCGGTCGCGGCGGTGGCGACCGTTCCGTACGTGGACGCGGATTCCGGCGGCGACCGGACCATCACCGTGGCCGCGATCCAGGGGAGCGTTCCCCGTCTCGGGCTCGACTTCAACGCCCAGCGCCGCGCGGTGCTCGACAACCACGTGCGCCGGACACTGCAACTGGCGGACGACATCGCGGCCGGCCGAGAACCGCAGCCCGATGTGGTGGTGTGGCCGGAGAATTCATCCGACATCGATCCGCTCCGCAACGCCGACGCGGCGGCCGGGATCACCACCGCCTCCGAAGCGGTGGGGGCACCGATCCTCGTCGGTGCGGTGCTGGTGAACGCCGACGGCACTACCACCAACTCGGTGATCGTGTGGAACGGGGCCGAGGGGCCCGGCGACCGCCACGACAAGAAGATCGTCCAGCCGTTCGGCGAATACCTGCCGTACCGCAGCTTTTTCCGGCTGTTCTCGTCGTACGCAGACCAGGCCGGCAATTTCGTGCCAGGGAACGACAACGGCGTCGTGACTGCCGACGGGATCCCGATCGGTGTCGCCACCTGCTACGAGGTGGTGTTCGACCGCGCCCTCACCGAGTCGGTGCGCGACGGCGCGCAGCTGATCGCGATCCCGACGAACAACGCTACGTTCGGCGACACCGAGATGACCTACCAGCAGTTGGCCATGTCGCGAGTGCGGGCCGTCGAACACCGCCGCGATGTGGTCGTCGCGGCCACCAGCGGGGTGAGCGCGATCATCGCTGCCGACGGGTCGGTCCGGCAGGAAACGCCCCTCTTCGCGCCGGCTGCGCTGGTCTCGGAGGTCACTCTTCGCACCACTACGACACTGGCGACTCGGCTCGGCCCGATTCCGGAGGTTCTGCTCTGCCTCGGAGCCGCCGCGGCCCTCGCGCTCGCCGCGGTGCGCAGCCGCAGACCGTCGGACTCCGGTGAGCATTCCCGCGTGCAGAGGACGTGAGAATCTGCCGCCGATCGCCGGCCCGGTGCCACAACGGGTAGTCGCGGATCGTATGAGGCGAACCCTGAAAGCCGGGATTTCGGGGTTTTTCCGAACCCATATTCAACTCACGCGTCCCGTGGGTGTTCTCCCGTCACAAGGCCGACTTTTCGCGGGGTGCATCCTCGGCTTGCGCGCCTAACATGGTGTAACGAACCTGGTAGGGAGCGCGAACAACCGTGTGGGTGTGCACCACTATGCGTCGAAGCGATCGAGAGGTGAAGTGGTGACAAGTCCATCTACCCCCTTCGAGGACCCTGAAACCGAATACCTGGTGCTGGTGAACGAGAAGAACCAGCATTCGCTGTGGCCCGCGTTTGCCGACGTTCCCGTCGGCTGGGCGATAGCGCACGGAAGGGCGTCCCGTCGTGCATGCGTCGACTACATCGACCGCAACTGGACGGACCTACGGCCGAGCACTTTGCTTGCCGCGGGAGAGCATGATCCGTCCCGCTACTAGAAGCAGGACCACGTACCGAGGCACCGTCGACCTGGCCCCCATAATCGGGGCCGGACGATTCGGGCCGAATGGTCATTTTCATCTATCTACCAGGACAAATGCCGATTCTCAGGTGGCACAGAAACTGTCCGTGCGAGTTAGGGATCTTGATATGGTGTGGTCCCGATGCAACCAGGGCATTCCGCTCTCAGGGGGCTTGTAAATGAAGATGTCAGGATCTCGGGAACCGAACTTTCACGGTTCCGGTACTCCGGATCTTCCCGTCGAGGCGTTCCCGCTTTCCTCGGCCCAGCGGAGTATATGGTTCGCACAGCAGCTATCGCCCGGGGTACCGATATTCGTCGCCCAGTACGTGGCTCTGCACGGCGACCTCGATCTGGACTTGCTCGGCCGCTGCGCGGTAGCGGCGGCGGAGGAGTTCCAGTCGCCGTTCCTGCGGCTGGTGGACGTGGACGGCGAACCCTGGCAGCGGGCCGACCCCGACCAGGACGTGTCGATCGGTCGGATCGACCTCCGCGAGCAGACCGATCCGATGGCCGCCGCGCACGAGTGGATGACTCACGACTACTCGACACCCATCGACCTCACCCGGGACCGCCTGGTCGAGATGACCACTCTGCAGGTCGGCGACCGCGATTACCTGTGGTACACGAGAATTCACCATGTCGCCCTGGACGGCTACAGCGGCATGACGATGGCGAACCGCATCGCTGCCCTCTACACGGCGGCGGTGGAGCATCGCGAACCCGAACCGATCCGGCCACTCGATCTTCGGGAACTGCTGTCGATCGACCGTAAGTACCGGTCGTCGAGTCGGTTCCAGGCCGATCGTGAGTACTGGGCCGATCACATCGCCGGCATCGAGGGTGGCACCACACTCGCGGATGTGGAAGGTCCGGTGGCCGCCGTCGGTTTGCACGAGAGGGCGGCCCTCCCGGCCGCGGTGATCGATGCCCTCGAGTCGACGGATCGCCGGTACCGGGCAACTCCGGCAGCGGTCCTGATCGCGGCCTTCGCGTGCTACCTCGCACGCATGACAGGGCGCACGGACGTGCTGGTCAACATGCCCGTTTCGGCTCGAACGACGGCCCCGCTGCAGCGGTCCGGCGGCATGCTGGTCAACGTCGCGCCGCTGCGGGCGACGGTCCTGCCCAAGGACACCGTCGCCGACGTGGTCGGGCGAATCCAGCTCGAGTTGATGGGCGCCCTGCGGCACCAGCGCTGCAGCATCGAAGACATCCGCCGCGACGCCGGCCTGACCGGTACGGCACGGGGACTGGCCGGCCCGATGGTCAACGTCATGCTCTTCAACCAGAACCTGACCCTGGGGCCGATCGAGGGCGAGTACCACATCGTCACGTCCGGGCCGGTCGAGGACCTGTTGATCAATTTCTTCCAGAGCGGGACCCCGGCAACGACTTTCGTCGAGTTCCGCGCTAACCCCAATAGGTACTCGCAGGCCGAACTGCAGACGCACCACCGTCGGTTCCGGGAACTGGTCGAGGAGTTCGTGCTCGCGGAACCGACCACCCGGGTTGCCGACATTCACGCCGAGAGCTCGATCGTCGGCGCAAGACTGCTTCGGACCGCGGCACAGCTGGAGTTCTGGTCCCGGGAGTTGGATGGACTGCCCGACATCCTGGCGCTGCCGTCCGACCGTCCCCGGCCGACTCGGCGGGCGCTCGACGGCGATCGAATCGACTTCGCCATCTCGCCCGGCACGCACCGGGCCGCGGTCGAGATGGCCAGTTCACGGGACTGCACCGTGTTCGCGGTCGTGCACACGGCGCTGGCGATCCTGCTCGCGCGACTGGCCGACGTCGACGACGTCGCGATCGGGACACCCGTCGCCGGCCGGAACAGCGCCGGTGAGTTCGTCAACACCTTGGCCCTTCGTACCCGGCTTCCCTCCGGGGTGAGGTTCGACGAACTGCTCGACGACGTGTGCACGTCGGAACACGCTGCGTTCCGTCACGCGGAGACACCGTTTCCGCAGTTGGTGGAGGCGCTGGACCGCACCCGTGAGAATGCCCACTCGCCGCTGTTCCAGGTGATGCTCGAGTTCCTCGACGGCTCGACGCCGCACCTGCACACCGACGAGTTCGTTCTCCGGGGGACTTCGACCGGACCCGACCTCTCCGCGCTCGACCTGCGTCTGTCCGTCCGGGAAGAATTCTCCGGCAACGGGGCCGGTGACCACATACCCGCCGGGATAGACGCCTACTTCACGTTCGCGACCGACATGTTCGATCGGGAGACGATCGAGGCGCTGTCGGAGCGCTTCGTTCGGGTACTCGACGAGGTGCTCGACGACCCCGCCTCCATCGTCGCCGACATCGACCTGCTGGGCGACGACGAGCGTCGATCGCTGTCCCCGGTCTGGGGCGGTGAGGGGGTCGCACCCCGCACGCTCGCGGACCTCCTGCAGACCGCGGCTCGCCAGGGCCCGGACCGTGCGGCCCTGTCGTACGAGGGTCGCGAGGTGACCTATCGAGAGCTCGACGAGCACTCGAATCGTCTGGCACGCATGCTGATCGCCCGGGGAGTGGGCCCGGAGTCGGTGGTGGCACTGTCGATGCCTCGCTCGATCGAGTCGGTCACGTCGGTGTGGGCGGTCGCCAAGGCCGGTGCCGCTTTCGTCCCGGTCGACCCGAACTACCCCGCCGACCGGATCGAACACATGCTCACCGATTCTGGTGCAGCGCTTGCGCTCTCGGTTACCGCGCACTCCGACGCGGTCGCTGACAGGGTACCGACGCTGGTGCTCGACGCGTCCGGTTTCGCCGAGCAGGTGCGGCAGTGGTCCGGCGATGCGGTCACCGACACCGACCGCTTGGCCCCCGTTCATATCGACAACCCGGCGTACCTGATCTACACATCGGGGTCGACAGGCACGCCCAAGGGTGTAACGGTCACGCACCGCGGACTGGCGAATTTCGCCGAGGACGAACGCACCCGATATCGGGTCAGCCCCGAATCCCGCACGCTGCACTTCTCGTCGCCGAGCTTCGACGCATCCGTGCTCGAGCTGATGCTCGCGTTCGGGGCGGGTGCGACGATGGTGATTGCACCCCCGACGATCTACGGCGGCGCCGAACTGACCGAACTGCTGCGAGCGGAGCGCGTCACCCACGCGTTCATCACCCCGGCCGCTCTCGGCTCGGTCGACCCGACGGCGCTCGCCGACCTCGAGTGCGTCGTGACCGGCGGCGAGGCGTGCCCGCCGCACCTGGTCGAGCAGTGGGCCCCGCGGCACCGCATGTTCAACGCGTACGGTCCCACCGAGGCGACCGTGGTCTCGAGTGTGTCGACACCTCTCGCGGCGGGCCGCGAGGTCACCATCGGCAGCCCCCCACTCGGAATCGGCGCGGTGGTCCTCGACAGTCGGATGCGCCCGGTGCCGATCGGGGTCGCCGGGGAACTGTACGTCCACGGCGACGGCCTCGCGCGCGGCTACCATCACCGCACCGGCACAACCGTCGAGCGATTCGTCGCCAATCCGTTCGGCGCCCCCGGGGAGCGGATGTACCGGACAGGCGACTTGGTGCGGTGGAATCGGGACGGACAGCTGGAATACCTGGGCCGCACCGACTTCCAGATCAAGATCCGTGGGTACCGGATCGAACTCGGAGAGATCGAGGCCGCGCTGCGCTCGCATCCGGAGGTCGGGTTCGCGCTGGCCACCGGATTCGTCGGGCCATCGGGCGAAACTCTGCTCGTCGGCTACGTCCAGCCCGACAGCAACCGGGAGCTGCGCGGCAACCGGGAACTACGCGGCGCCGACGTCATCGCGTACGTCGCCGACCTCCTGCCGCCGCACATGGTCCCCGTCAGTGTGGTCGTCCTCGACTCGCTGCCCCTGACACCGGCCGGCAAGCTGGATCGCCGCTCGCTGCCGGAACCTCGATTCGACATCGGTAGAGGCGAGTTCCAGCCGCCGACGACACTCGACCAGAAGAGGATCGCGGGGGTGTTCTCCGAGTTGCTCGGTGTCGAACGGATCGGTATCACCGACAGCTTCTTCGACCTCGGCGGCAACTCGCTCACCGCCACCCGCATCGTCGCGCGCATCAACGCCACCCTCGGCACCGAACTCGGTGTTCTCGACCTCTTCGAGGCCCCGACCGTCGGCGAACTGGCGGCCCGCGTCGAGGAAGCCGGCCCCGGACGCGGGGCGCGGCCGCCGCTCGTGCCACGCACACCCGACGGTCCGGTTCCCGTGTCGCTCGCCCAGCAGCGGATGTGGTTCATCAACCAGTTCGACACCTCGTCCGCGGCCTACAACATCCCGATCGCGGTGCGCCTGCGCGGCACGCTCGACGTCGCGGCGCTGCGGGCGGCGCTCGGCGATGTGATCGACCGGCACGCCACCCTGCGCACCGTCTTCCCGAACACGGCCGACGGCCCGATCCAGTCGGTGCGGCCCGTGTCGGAGGTTGTCGTCGACCTGGCCCCGGTCGATGTGGTCGAGGACGAGTTGCCGACCCGCCTCACGGAGGCCGCCACAGGCGGATTCGACGTCTCGGCCGAACCGCCGGTACGAACCGACCTGTGGCGCGTCGGGCCCGACGATCACGTGCTCACGCTCGTGGTCCACCACATCGCCGCCGACGGGATGTCGATGACGCCGCTCGCCCGCGACGTCATGATCGCCTACGGCGCGCGCGTCGCCGGCGCGGCACCGGAGTGGTCACCGCTCCCGATCCAGTACACCGACTACTCGCTCTGGCAGCGGGACCTGCTCGGTGCGGAGGACGATCCGCACAGCGTCGTCGCCCGCCAGCTCGAGTTCTGGCGCAATTCGCTGGTCGGGGTGCCGGACCTACTGGAGCTGCCGACCGATCGGCCGCGTCCGCCCCAGCAGTCGATGCGAGGGGCGACAACCGACTTCACGATCGCGCCGCACCTGCACCGCCGGCTCCTCGATATCGCCGGCGAGAACGAGGCGAGCCTGTTCATGGTGCTGCACGCCGCGTTGGCGGTGCTGCTTGCCCGGATGAGCGGAACCACCGACATCACAGTCGGATCGCCGGTGTCCGGACGCGGCGAGGCCGAACTCGACGACCTCGTCGGCATGTTCGTGGGAACGGTCGTGCTGCGCACACAGGTCGATCCCGCGGCGACCTTCAACGACCTGCTCGTCCGGGCCCGCGCGACCGACCTGTCGGCGCTCGGCAACACCGACGTACCGTTCGAGCGACTGGTGGAGGTGCTCGACCCGACCCGGTCGGCCGCCTACTCGCCGCTGTTCCAGGTGATGCTGGTACTGCAGGGAGACGACCGCAGCCGATTCGAGCTTCCCGGTCTCACGGTCGAGGTGGACGAGGTCGATACCGGCACCGCGAAGTTCGACCTGCAGCTCATTCTCACCGAGTCCACCGACGAGGCGGGGCGTCCGGGTCCGATCGGTGCCACGTTCTCCTACGCGACCGACCTTTTCGACCGCGCAACCGTTGCGGCGGTTGCGGAAAGATTCGTCCGTGTGCTCGAGGCGATCACCGTCGACACTGCGGTGCGTATCGGCGACATCGACGTCCTCGTCGACGGCGAATCGGAACTTCTCCTCGGCGAGTGGAACGCCACCGAGCACGATGTCCCCGACGCCACACTGGTGGATCTCTTCGACGCACAGGTGCGCCGCACGCCACACGCCGTCGCCCTCACCTTCGGCGACGACGAGATGACCTACGCACAGTTCGCATCCCGAGTCCACCGGCTGGCACGCGCGCTGATCGCCCGCGGCGTCGGACCCGAATCCCGCGTGGCACTGTCGATGCGCCGGTCGTTCGACCTGCTGATCGGCATGTACGCAGTCGTCGAGGCCGGCGGCGCATACGTCCCACTCGACCCCGACCACCCGTACGCGCGCACCGAGTACGTGCTCGGCAGTGCCGCCCCTGTATGCGTGCTGACCACCCGACGCGATCACGGCCCCTTGCCCTCCGACGTGGACGTGATCGAGATCGACCGCCTCGACATCAGCGACCACGACGACGGACCGATCCGCCCCGAGGAACGCCGCCGCGGTCTGAGCGGCGACGACATCGCGTACGTGATCTACACGTCCGGATCGACCGGCCGCCCCAAGGGTGTCGCGGTCAGCCACTCCGCCATCGTCAACAGGCTCGCGTGGATGCAGGGCGAGTACCACCTGACCGCGTCGGATGTCGTCGTGCAGAAGACCCCGGCGACGTTCGACGTATCGGTGTGGGAGTTCTTCTGGCCGTTGCAGACCGGAGCGAGCCTGGCGATCGCGGTCCCCGACGGCCACCGCGACCCGGCCTACCTGTCGGAGCTGATCGAACAGCGCCACGTCACGGTTGCGCACTTCGTGCCTTCGATGCTCGCGGCGTTCGTCGCGGACGCACAGCCCGGACCCTGCCGATCGCTGCGGACGGTGTTCTGCAGTGGCGAGGCGCTGCCGCCGGCGACCGCCGCCGCATTCGCGGACTTCGCCGCGGCGTCGGGTGCGCGCCTGCACAATCTGTACGGTCCCACCGAGGCGGCGGTCGACGTCACCTACCGCGCCTACACCGGCACCGACACGGTCTCCGTGCCGATCGGCGCCCCGGTGTGGAACACCCAGGTGTTCGTTCTGGATTCGCGGCTGCACCCGGTGCCCGCGGGCGTGCCCGGCGAGCTGTACCTGGCGGGTGTCCAACTGGCCCGCGGCTACATCGGCCGCCCCGACCTGACCGCGGAACGGTTCGTCGCCAACCCGTTCGGCGCACCGGGAGCGCGGATGTACCGCACCGGCGACGTGGTCCGCTGGCGGACGGACGGCGCCCTCGACTACATCGGCCGCACCGACTTCCAGGTGAAGCTGCGGGGTCTACGCATCGAACTCGGTGAGGTGGAGGCCGCGCTGCTCGCGCAGCCCGGCATCGCGCAGGCCGTGGTCGTCGTACGCAGCGACGAGATCGTCGGGGAAGCGCTCATCGGGTACGTCATCGCCGAACCGGGTGCGGACGCCGACCCGACGGCGTTGCGCGAGGCGGTGCGCGAGGCGCTGCCGGCGTACATGGTTCCCGCGCAGATCCTCGTGCTCGACGAGTTCCCGCTGGGCGCGACCGGGAAGCTGGATCGGCGTAGCCTTCCCGCTCCAGAATTCCGTTCCACGGAAACCGAATTCGTGGCCCCACGCAATCCCGTCGAGGAGATCCTCGCGGCGACCTTCGCCGAGCTTGTCGGGGCCGCGCGGGTCGGCGTGTACGACAGCTTCTTCGACCTGGGCGGCAACTCGCTGACCGCGACCCGGCTGATCGCGCGGATCAATGCGGCGCTCGACACCCGGATCGGGGTGCGGGACGTCTTCGACGCCCCGACCGTGTCGGCGTTGGCGATGCGGATCGAGGCGTCCGGTGCCCGGGGCGCCGACCAGCCACCGCTGGTGGCGGGGGAGCGGCCGCCGACGGTGCCGGTCTCGTTGGCCCAGAAGCGGATGTGGTTCATCAACCAGTTCGACACCGCATCACCGGCCTACAACGTGGTGCTGCCGGTCCGCCTCGACGGTGAACTCGATCGCAGCGCCCTGCGCGCTGCGATCGCCGACGTCCTCGAGCGTCACGAGTCGCTGCGCACCCGGTTCCCGATGGTCGAGGGCGAGCCGACCCAGGTGATCGTGCCCACCACCGCGGTCGCGCCGGATCTGGATCCGGTCCCGGTCGCCGAGATGGACGTGCCCGAGCGGGTCGCGGAGTTCGCGTCGACCGGGTTCGACGTGACGATCGCCCCACCGGTCCGCTCGACGCTGCTGCGGATCGGGCCACGGACCCACGTGCTCGTGATCGTCGTCCACCACATCTGCGCCGACGGATTCTCGCTGGCACCGCTGGCGCGGGACGTGATGAGTGCCTACATCGCCCGGGTGGACGGCAGTACGCCACAGTGGTCGCCGCTCCCGGTGCAGTACACGGACTTCTCCATCTGGCAGCAGCAGGTCCTCGGCAGCACCGACGACCCCGACAGCCTGCTCTCGACGCAACTCGACTACTGGGCGCGGACTCTCGACGATCTGCCCGAGGTGCTTGCGTTGCCGACCGATCGGCCGCGGCCGGCGGAACGGTCGATGCGCGGCGCCGTGCACCAGTTCCGTGTCGACGCGGACGCACACCGGAGGTTGGTGGCGATTGCGCACGGCCGGGGCTCGACGGTGTTCATGGCCGTCCATGCCATCCTGTCCGCGTTGCTGGCCCGGCTCGGCGACACCGACGACGTCGCGATCGGGACCCCGATCGCCGGTCGAGGCGAGGCCGCCCTCGACGACCTGGTCGGCATGTTCGTCAACACCCTGGTACTGCGCAGCCGATTCGATCCGACCGCGACGTTCAACCAACTCCTCGATCGGGTGCGGGAGGTCGACCTCGAGGCGTTCCACCATGCGGATCTGCCGTTCGAGCGGCTCGTCGACGCCCTCGCCCCCGAGCGGTCGACCGCGCACTCGCCGCTGTTCCAGGTGATGCTCGAATTCCGCAACAACGAACAGCCGCGCCTCGCGCTGCCGGGCCTGACGGCGACCGTCGTCGACATCGGTACCGAGGTCGCCAACTTCGACCTACAGCTGTCCCTCACCGAGGAGTTCACCGAATCCGGTGAACCGGTGGGGATGGCGGCCGGGATCACCTACGCCACAGACCTGTTCGATCGTGCCACGGTCGCACGGCTGGCCGAGCGGTTCATCGCGATGCTGAGCGCGGTGACGGCCGATCCGGGTCTGTGCGTCGGCGACATCGGTCTGCTCACGGCGACCGAGCAGGACGACCTGGCGCCGGTGAGCGGTGGTGCCGGAGTGCCTGCGCGAACGCTGCCCGAGTTGCTCGCTGCCGCGGCTGCGGTCGACCCGGATGCGGCCGCGGTGATCTTCGAGGACAGCGAACTGTCCTACCGAGATCTCGACGCCCGATCGGATCGCCTGGCACGACTGCTGATCGGCCGGGGCGTGGGCCCGGAGTCCGTGGTGGCGCTCGCGCTGGCCCGCTCTGTCGAATCGGTGACCGCCACGTGGGCGGTTGCCAAGGCGGGCGCCGCGTTCGTACCGGTCGACCCGAACTACCCTCCCGACCGGATCGCGCACATGCTCAACGATTCCGGCGCTCAGGTCGGTGTCACGACCACCGAGCATCTCGACACGGTGCCGGGGTCGACCGAGTGGATCGTCCTCGACGCCGCGGACACCCTCACCCGGCTGCGGACCGAATCCGCCGGGGCGGTCACCGACGAGGACCGGGTGCGTCCGCTGCGGCTCGACGACCCCGCCTACCTGATCTACACGTCCGGATCGACAGGCACACCGAAGGGCGTCGTCGTCCCGCACCGCGGACTGGCGAACTTCGCGGCCGAGCAGCGCTCCCGGTTCGGCGTGACGCCGCGTTCGCGCACACTGCATTTCTCGTCGCCGAGCTTCGATGCCTCGATCCTCGAACTGCTCCTCGCGATCGGCGCCGGCGCCACCATGGTCGTGGCACCGCCGTCGGTGGTCGGCGGCGACGAGCTGCGCGATCTGCTGCGCGAACGGGACGTCACCCACGCGTTCGTCACACCCGCCGCCCTGGCGTCGGTCGATCCGGCCGGGCTGCACAGGATCGAATGCGTCGTCACCGGTGGAGAGGCGTGCCCGCCGGAACTGGTGGAGCAGTGGGCTCCCGGCCGGCGCATGTTCAACGCGTACGGTCCCACCGAGTCCACCGTCGTCGCGAGCCTGAGCGAACCTCTCGCCGTGGGGGTTCCGGTGACCATCGGTCGCCCGCCGATGGGGACGAGCGTCGTGGTTCTCGACGCACGGCTGCACCCGGTGCCGGTCGGCGTGCCCGGCGAGCTGTACATCTTCGGGACCGCCCTGGCCCGCGGGTACCACGATCGTCCCGGCACCACCGCGGAACGGTTCGTGGCGAACCCGTTCGGGGCGCCCGGCACCCGTATGTACCGCACCGGCGATCTGGTGCGGTGGAACGGGTCGGGCCAACTCGAGTACATGGGCCGCACCGACTTCCAGGTCAAGATCCGTGGCTTCCGCATCGAACTGGGCGAGGTGGAATCGGCGCTGCGCCGGTACCCGGGGGTCGCGCGTGCGGTGGTCACGGTCGACGGCTCCGGACCGGCGAGCCGGCTCGTGGGCTACGTCGTGCCCGAGGACCCCGCGGACACCGCCGCGCTCGATCCCGCGGAGATCTCGGCATTCGTCGGGACGTTCCTCGCGGCCTACATGGTCCCCTCCGCGGTGATGGTGCTCGACGCGTTGCCGCTCGGCCCGGCCGGCAAGATCGACCGGAAGGCCCTGCCGGCCCCGGATTTCGGGGCACGGGTGTCGACGGGGCGGGCACCGCGGACCGAACGGGAGCGGCTGTTGGCCGACTTGTTCGCGGAGGTGCTCGGCCTCGACTCGGTGGGCGTGGACGACTCGTTCTTCGCGCTCGGCGGCGACAGCATCATGTCCATCCAGCTGGTGTCGCGGGCGAAGACCGCAGGCCTGCACTTCTCGCCTCGGGAGGTGTTCGACCACAAGACCGTCGCCGCGTTGGCAGCCGTCGCCGAGACCGGCGAGCGGGCAACGGTACTCGCCGAACTCGACGGCGGGGGACTCGGCGAGGTGCCACTGCTCCCGGTGACCCGCTGGCTGCTCGGTCGCGGTGGCCGCCACAACCGCTTCTCGCAGGCCGCGCTGCTCACTACGCCGGCCGGGCTCGACGAGGCCACGCTCGCCGGTGCCCTGCAGGCAGTACTCGACCGGCACGACATGCTCCGGGCCCGGATCAGACCCGGAGAACACCGGTTGATCGTCCCCGCTCCCGGCACCGTGTACGCGGAGTGGCTCATCCGGCGTGTGGAGGTCGATTCGGCGCCGGGAACCGACGAGTTCGCCGCCACCGTCCGGGCCGAACTCGATGCCGCGGAGGACCGCCTCGATCCCACAGCCGGAGAAATGGTCCAGGTGGTGTGGCTGGACTCCCGCCACGACGTGGGCCGGTTGCTGATCGTCGTCCACCACCTCGTCGTCGACGGTGTGTCGTGGCGGATTCTCGTGCCGGACCTCGCGACCGCCTGGGCGCAACTCGCCGCCGGGGAACAACCCGATCTTGCGCCGGTCGGCACTTCGATGCGCCGCTGGGCGCACGGGCTACTCGACGCCGCACCCGAGCGCCGCGAAGAACTCGAACGGTGGCGGGCCGTGCTCTCCGGTGACGATCCGCTCCTCGGGGTCCGCCCCCTCGATCCGGCCGTCGACGTCGCGGCGACGGTGGAGACCGTGACCGTCGGGGTGTCCCCGGACGTCACCGAGGCGCTCCTGACGACCGTTCCCGAGGTATTCCGAGGCTCCGTCAACGACGGGCTGCTGACCGCGCTCGCGCTCGCGCTGGTGCGGTGGCGGCGAGAACGAGGACGTGACAGCGACGGGGCTGATGCTCTGGTGACCCTGGAGGGGCACGGCCGCGAGGACCGGGTGCTGCCCGGCGCCGACCTCGCACGCACCGTCGGCTGGTTCACGACACTGTTCCCGGTCCGGCTCGACCTGACCGGCGTCGACATCGACGATGCCTTCACCGGTGGCCGTGGCGCCGGTGCCGCGGTCAAGGCGATCAAGGAGCAACTCCTCGCCGTCCCCGATCACGGTGTCGGCTTCGGCATGCTCCGCTACCTCGACGAGGACGGCGAACGGGAACTGCGTAGCCTGCGTACGCCCCAAGTCAGTTTCAACTACCTCGGGCGGTTCACCTCCGCCGTGCCCGACGACCAGCGCGAGGCCGGCTGGGTGCCGACCGATGACGCGGACCTCGACATCCTGCAGGACGCGGACCTGCCGGCGGCGTCGGTCCTCGACATCAACGCCGTGACCACCGACGGCGCGGACGGCCCACAGATCCGTGCCACGTGGGGCTTCCCGTCCGGGGTGCTCACCGCGCGCGACGTCGAGGAACTGGCCGGACTGTGGACCGAGGCGCTGATCGCGCTCGCACGACACGTGTCCCGGCCCGGAGCGGGCGGGGCGACCCCGTCGGACCTGGACCTGGTCTCGCTCGACCAGCACGAGATCGAGTCGCTCGAGCAGCGGTTCCCAGCTCTCACCGACGTGTGGTCGCTCTCGCCGCTACAGTCGGGCCTGCTCTTCCATGCGCTGTTTGCCGACCGCTCTGTCGACTCATACCTCGTGCAGATGGCGGTCGACGTGCGCGGCGCGGACCCGGACCGGCTGCAGCGCGCGGGCCAGGCGATGTTGAACCGGCACCCGAATCTGCGGGCGGCGTTCGTCCAGACCGAGGACGGCTCCTCGGTGCAGGTGATCCAGGACCCGGTGACCCTGCCGTGGACCGACGTCGACCTTTCCGAACTCGATGAACCGGAGCGGGCCGAAGCCCTGGCACGACTGCTGGCCGAGGACCGGGCCCGACGATTCGACATGGCGAGCGCACCGTTGATCCGCTTCACGCTGGTACGCACCGGCCCGGACGAGCACCGCCTGGTCCTGACCAACCACCACATCCTGCTCGACGGCTGGTCGACCCCGCTGATGATGCAGGAACTGCTCGCGCTGTACGCGACCGACGGCGACGCGGCCGCCCTGCCGCGGGTCGAACCGTACCGCGACTACCTGGCGTGGATCGCCCAGCGCGACCAGGCGGACTCCGTGCAGGTGTGGACCGACACGTTCGCGGGCCTCGAGGAACCGACGCTTCTCGCACCACTCGACCGGGCCCGTGAGCAAAAGACGATCCCGGACACGATCCAGACGGCGCTCGAGCCCGCGGTGACCGCGCGACTGACGTCGATCGGGCGGCAGTGGGGCGTCACCCTGAACACGATGGTGCAGGCGACGTGGGCGATCGTGCTCGGGGCCCTCACTGGTCGCGACGACGTCGTCTTCGGCGCGACCGTGTCCGGGCGCCCACCACAGATCCCCGGCATCGAAACGATGATCGGTCTGTTCATCAACACCCTTCCGGTGCGGGTGCGACTCGAGCCCGGCGAGTCCGTCGGCGAGCTGCTGAACCGCGTCCAGGAAGAGCAGGCCAGTCTGCTCGACCACCATCACGTGGGCCTGACCGAGATCCAGGACGCCGCGGGTCCGGCCCTGGCGTTCGACACCCTGACCGTGTTCGAGTCGTATCCCGTGGAGCAGACGGCCGCCCTGGACACCGACATCGCCGGACTGCGACTGGTACGCATTCACGAGAGCATGGACGCGGCCCACTACCCGCTGACCCTGGCCGCGAACGCCGACGACCGGCTGCGGATGAAGTTCGAGTACCTGCCCGAGCTGTTCGACCGCGCCGAGGTGGAATCGATCGCCCGCCGGGTCACCCGCGTCCTGGGCAGCATCGCCGAGGATCCCCAGCGCCCGTTGGCCGGGCTGCGGTTGCTCGACGACGACGAGTGGGCGGATCTGGTGCCGCTGCGTGGACGGCCCGCACCGCCGGCGCGCACCCTGTCCGCCATGTTCGCCGATGCCGCCGCCGCCAACCCGGACGCAGTGGCGCTCGTCTCCGACGACGACACCGAGGTGACCTACCGCGAACTCGACGAACGGTCCAACCGCCTCGCCCGCCTCCTCATCGAGCAGGGAGCCGGACCGGAATCATTCGTCGCGCTGGGTATTCCACGATCGATCGAGTCGGTGACCGCGGTGTGGGCGGTGACCAAGACCGGCGCCGCATTCGTCCCGGTGGACCCGAACTATCCCACGGACCGCGTCACATTCATGCTCGAGGATTCCGGTGCCGGCATCGGGCTCACCGTCGCCGCCGCGCGTGGCCAACTGCCCGACACGGTGCCGTGGACGGTCCTCGACGCCCCCGACCTCGAGGAGCAGTGCGCCACCCGATCGGCCGCGCCGATCACCGACGCCGACCGGCGCGCCCCGCTGCGCCTGATCCACCCGGCGTACATGATCTACACGTCCGGCACGACCGGCCGCCCGAAGGGGGTCGTGGTCACCCACAACGGACTCGACAGCGTGGCACACGAGTGCCGCACTCGCTTCTCGACTCGTCCGACCTCGCGGACTCTGCACTTTTCGACACCGAGCTTCGACGCCGCGGTCCTGGACTACCTGATCGCCTTCGGCGCGGGCGCGACGATGGTGATCGCACCGACCACCGTCTACGGTGGTGCCGAACTGGCCGATCTGATCCGCGAACGGCGCATCACACACGCCTGGATCACGGCCGCGGCCGCCGCCACCATCGACCCGTCCGATCTCGACGAGTTGACCGAGGTAGTCGTCGGTGGTGAGGCCGTGCCTCCGGAACTGGTCGCCCGCTGGGCGCACGAGCGCCGCTTGTACAACGGCTACGGCCCGACCGAGACGACCATCCTGGCCAACATGAGCACACCCCTGGTGACCGGGGAGAAAGTCACCATCGGACCGCCGGTCCTCGGGGAGAGCGAATTGGTCCTCGACACGAGCCTGCGACCGGTCCCGGCCGGTGTCGTCGGCGAACTGTACATCGCCGGCCCCGGGCTCGGTCGCGGCTACCACCGCCGGGCCGGGCTGACCGCCGACAGGTTCGTCGCGAACCCGTACGGAGGGCCCGGTGAACGCATGTACCGCACCGGCGATCTCGTGCGGGTCGGCGCCGAGCACGCGGTCGAGTACGTCGGGCGCTCGGACTTCCAGGTCAAGATCCGCGGCTTCCGCATCGAACTCGGCGACGTCGACAACGCGTTCGGTGACCACCCCGGCATCCGGTTCGCGGCCACCGTCGGCCGGCCCGGTCCGACCGGCGAGACCGCACTGGTGACCTACGTGCTCCCGGCCGCGGGCGCACAACCCGAACCCGGGGAGCTGCGTGACTTCGTCGCCGAACGACTGCCCGCGCAGATGGTGCCGTCGAGCATCATGATCCTCGACGAGATCCCGCTCACCCCGATCGGCAAGCTCGACCGGCGGGCACTGCCGGAACCGGAATTCCTGCCGTCCACCACTACGTTCCGGGCGCCTACGAACCCGACGGAGCAGACAATCGTCGACTTGTTCGCCGAGGTCCTCGGACTCGAGCGAATCGGTATCGACGACAGCTTCTTCGACCTCGGCGGCAACTCGTTGATCGCAACCCGGGTGACCGCGCGACTCGGCGCCGCCCTGGGCATCGATGTCGGGGTGCGCGCACTGTTCGAGGCACCGACCGCGCATCAGCTCGCCCGCTGGGTGACCCGCGAAGGCGTGGAGGGCGCCTCGCGCCCGCCGCTCGTTCCGACCGCGCGGCCCCATCGGGTGCCGCTGTCGCTGGCGCAGAAGCGGATGTGGTTCATCAACCAGTTCGACACTGCATCACCGGCTTACAACATCCCGCTCGCGGTCCGCCTGACCGGAGAGCTCGACACCGGCGCGCTGCAGGCTGCGGTCGGTGACGTGCTCGAGCGCCACGAATCGCTACGCACATACTTCCCCGCCACCGACGGGGAACCCGAGCAGGTCATCGTGCCTGCCGCGCAGGCGGCACCGGACCTGGCGGTGATCGATGTTCCGCCGGGGGAGGTGCCGTCCCGGATCGCCGCCCTGATCACCGACGGGTTCGACGTGACCACAGCGGTGCCGGTGCGTGCACAGCTACTGCGGCTCGGGCCCGCCGAGCATGTGCTCGCGATCGTGGTGCATCACATCTGCGCCGACGGGTTCTCGATGGCCCCGCTCTCGCAGGACGTGATGACCGCGTATCTGGCCCGCACCGGCGGCCACCTGCCACAGTGGGCGCCGCTGCCGGTCCAGTACGCGGACTTCGCGGCGTGGCAGCGTGACGTCCTCGGCTCCGAGGACGACCCGGATTCGCTCGTGAGCCGTCAGCTGGAGTTCTGGACGGACGCGCTCGTCGGTCTGCCGGAGGCGATCTCGCTGCCCGCCGACCGCCCGCGTCCGACGCGCCAGAGTTTCGACGGTGCCCGCGTCCACTTCGCTATCGGCGCCGACATCCACCGGTCGCTCGCCGCACTCGCCCGCCGCGAGGGCGCCACGATGTTCATGGCCGCACACGCCGCGCTGGCGGTGCTGCTCGCCAAGCTCAGTGGATCCGACGACATCGCGATCGGTACCCCGATCGCGGGCCGCGGCGAAGCCGAACTCGACGGCCTCGTAGGCATGTTCGTCAACACCCTGGTGCTGCGCAGCCACGTCGACGCGGCGGACGGATTCGCCGGCCTGCTCGCGCGAACACGCCAGTTCGATCTCGCAGCCTTCGGGAACGCGGACGTGCCGTTCGAACGGCTTGTCGACGTCCTGGCCCCCGAGCGCTCGACCGCGCATTCGCCGCTGTTCCAGGTGATGCTCGAGTTCCAGAACAACGAACTCCCACGCCTGGAACTGCCGGGACTGAGCGCTGAGCCGGTCGAGGCCGAACTGTCGGTTGCCAAGTTCGATCTGCAACTGACCCTGGCCGAGCGACACGACGAGCAGGGCGTCCCCGACGGCATGGACGCGGCGTTCACGTACGCGACCGACCTGTTCGACGCGGCCACGGTGCGCGATGTGGGGGAGCGGTTCGTCCGTCTGCTCGACGCACTGACCCGTGACCCGCTCCGGCCGACCGGCGACGTGGAGATCACCGCGGCGCGCGAGCGCGCCACCATGCTCCGCGAGTGGAACTACCCTGGCCACCGCGCCCCCGAGACCACCCTCGCCGACCGGTTCGCGCTCACCGCAGCCCGGTTCGCCGACGGCGGTGCCGTCACCTACAGCGGGGACGGCGGTGCCGTCATTTCCGGCGGCGAGACCGACGAGCGGACACTGACCTACACCGAACTCGATGCCCGCTCCAACCGGCTCGCCCGCCACCTCGTCGCGCTGGGAGTGGGCCCGGAGTCGCTCGTCGCGGTGGCGCTGCCCCGGTCGATCGACCTGGTCGTCGCCCTGCTCGCGGTGGTCAAGGCCGGCGCCGGATACGTGCCGTTGGACGTGACCTACCCGGCGGACCGCCTCGCGTTCATGCTCGACGATTCCGCTCCGATCTGTGTCCTGACGACGGTCGCGGTCGCCGACGCGATCCCCGAGACCCGGGTGCCGCTCGTCCGTCTCGACGCCGACGACGTCGCCGCCGCGATCGAGGAGTGCGCGGCCGGTCCGATCACCGACAGCGATCGACGCGTTCCGCTGCGCCCCGACGACGTCGCCTACGTCATCTACACGTCCGGGTCGACCGGCCGCCCCAAGGGCGTGCAGGTCACCCACCGCAACGTGTTGACCCTGTTCGAGAACACCTCCACCACCTTCGGATTCGACAACACCGACGTGTGGACGATGTTCCACTCGTACGCATTCGACTTCTCGGTGTGGGAACTGTGGGGTCCGCTGCTGCACGGCGGACGGCTCGTGGTGGTCGACTTCTACACGGCGCGGTCGCCCGAGATGTTCCTCGACCTGCTTCGCAGCGAAGGGGTGACCGTTCTCAACCAGACTCCGACCGCCTTCTACCAGCTCGCCGAGGCAGACCGGCTCGCGGCCGAATCCTCCTCACTTCAAAAGGGTCTCGCGCTCCGGTATGTGATCTTCGGTGGTGAGGCGCTCGACCTGGGGCAGCTCGGGCGGTGGTACTCGCGCCATCGGGACGACGCGCCGCGCCTGGTCAACATGTACGGCATCACCGAGACCACCGTCCACGTCACCCGGCTCGAACTCGACCGCCCGTACGCGGCGGCGGCCAAGGCCAGCGTCGTCGGCCGCGCCGTCCCAGGACTGCGGGTGATGGTCCTCGACGGGCGGCTGCACCCGGTCCCGCCGGGCGTCACCGGAGAGATGTACGTGGCCGGCGACCAGCTCACCCGCGGCTACCTGGGCAGGGCCGCACTGACGTCCGACAGGTTCGTCGCAGACCCGCACGGGGCGGCCGGCACCCGCATGTACCGCACCGGCGACCTGGCCCGCTGGAACCACGACGGGCAGCTCGAATACCTCGGCCGCAGCGACTTCCAGGTCAAGATCCGCGGATTCCGGATCGAACTCGGCGAGATCGAGGCCGCGCTGCTCGACTTCCCGGGGGTCGCCCAGGCCGTCGTCACCGTCCGTCAGGAGGACCACGGCCCCGCTCGCCTCGTCGGGTACGTGGTCCGCGAGCAGGGCGGCGTCGAGCTGGACCCGCAGGAGATTCTCGACCACGTCGGCGGCCGGCTGACGTCGTACATGGTGCCGGCGGCCCTGATGGTGCTCGACGAGCTGCCGCTGACCGCGAACGGCAAGCTCGACCGAAAGGCGCTGCCGGAACCGGACTTCGGTCTGCGGGCCACCCCGAGCCGCGACCCGCAGACCGAGGCCGAACGGGTGCTCGCCGACCTGTTCGCCGAGGTCCTCGGTCTCGACACGGTGGGCGTGGACGATTCGTTCTTCGGACTCGGTGGCGACAGCATCATGTCCATCCAACTGGTGGCGCGCGCGAAGGAGGCGGGCCTGCAGCTGTCGCCGCGGGACGTGTTCGAGCAGCGGACCGTCGCCGGACTGGCGGCCGTCGCCGGCGTCGGCGACGGGGCGGCAGCCGCGCGGCTCGAAGAACTCCCCGGTGGCGGGGTCGGCGAGTTCCCGGCGACCCCGATCGTACGGTGGCTGCTCGGACGCACCGACGACGTCCGCCGGTACACCCAGAGCGTGCTGCTGACGCTGCCGTCGAGGGTCGACGAGGGCCAGCTCACCCGCACCCTGCAGGCCGTCGTGGATCGCCACGACATGCTCCGCGCCCGACTCGACGCATCCGGTGACCCAACGATCGAGGTCCGGCCCGTGGGGGCGGTGTCGGCAACCGACGTGCTCCTCCGCGTCCCGGTCGACACGCTGTCCGGCGCCGCCTTCACCGACACCGCGCAGACCGAACTCGACGCCGCCGCCGGACGCCTCGATCCCGCAGCCGGGAACGTGCTGCAGGCGGTATGGTTCGACGCCGGTCACGCGGGCGGGCGCCTGCTGCTGGTGGTGCACCACCTCGCGGTCGACGGCGTCTCCTGGCGGATCCTGGTGCCCGACTTGGCGTCCGCGTGGTCGCAGATCACCGACGGCGCCGTCCCCGAGCTCGCACCGATCGGAACGTCGATGCGGCGGTGGGCACACGGCCTCGTCGACACCGCGACCGGCGGTGCCCCGGGCCGGGACCGGGAACTCGACCTGTGGCGCTCCGCCCTGGCGACCCCCGATCCCGTCATCGGGTCGCGGCCGCTCGACCCCGAGGTAGACGTCCACGGCACCGTCCAGAAGGTGACGGTGGAACTGCCGGCCGCGGTGACCGAGGCTCTGCTGACCACCGTCCCGCAGGCCTTCCGCGGCAACGTGAACGACGCACTGCTCGCGGCACTCGCGATGGCCCTGACCCGATGGCGGCGCACCCGCGGCCACGACGCCATGACCTCGGTGGTCAACCTCGAAGGACACGGCCGCGAGGACCAAGTGGTGCCGGGCGCCGACCTGGGCCGCACGGTCGGCTGGTTCACGACGATCTTCCCGGTCCGGCTGGACCTGGCCGGGATCGATCTCGACGACGCGTTCGCCGCCGGGCCCGCCGCCGGTGCCGCGATCAAGGCCGTCAAGGAGCAGTTGCTCGAGATCCCGGACCACGGAATCGGTTTCGGGATGCTCCAGTACCTCAACCGGCAGACCGGGCCCGTTCTCGCGGACCTGCCGGTGCCGCAGGTCAGCTTCAACTATCTGGGCCGGCTGGGCGGCATCGCGACGGACGGCTCGGCCGCGCGCGTCGGCTGGCTTCCGGTCAGCGACATCGAACTCGACGACGCGCCCAGCGACACCATGCCCGTCGCGAGCGTTCTCGACATCAACGCGATGGTCAGCGACACCCCCGATGGGCCACGCCTGCGTGCTACGTGGGCGTACCCGAGCGGTGTTCTCGCCGCGGTCGACGCCGGTGAACTCGCCGACCTGTGGGTGCGGGCCCTGGGCGGGCTGGCCCGGCACGCGACACACCCCGGGGCCGGCGGACTCACCCCGTCGGACCTCGATCTGGTGCGACTCGACCAACGGGCCATCGACGATCTCGAACACCGCTTCCCGAACCTGACCGACGTGTGGTCGCTGTCGCCGTTGCAGGCCGGGTTGCACTTCCACGCCGTCTACGCCGAGGAATCGGTCGATTCCTACCTTGTCCAGTTGACGCTGTCGCTGGGCGGCGTCGTCGACGCCGACCGGTTGAGGCGGGCCGGCCAGGCCCTGTTGGACCGGCACCCGAACCTGCGGGCGGCCTTCGTCCCGGTCAACGGCGCCGGCGGCCCCGTTGGTGCCGTCCAGGTCATTCCGGGGCGGGTCGAGTTGCCGTGGGTCGAAGTGGACCTGTCGCGCCTGGATACGGTGGCCCGTGACCGGCGCTACGCCGAACTCACCCTCTCCGACCGGCTCACCCGGTTCGACCTCGAAATCGCTCCCGCCGTTCGCATGACGCTCGTCGACATGGGTGGTGGGGAACGGCGCCTGATAGTCACGAACCACCACATCCTGCTCGACGGGTGGTCGACGCCGCTGCTGATCCAGGACCTGCTGGCGCTGTACGTCACCGACGCCGACGCGTCCGCCCTACCCCGCGTCCACCCCTACCGCGACTATCTCGCCTGGATGGCCCGGCAGGACACCGCCGGCTCGACGGCCGCATGGCGGCGCGCGCTCGCCGGTCTCGAGGAGCCGAGCCTGCTGGCGACGAACTTCCGCATCGACGGCGCCCCCACCGGCACCGACGAACTCGAGATCACGCTGTCGAACGAGCAGACGGACAGACTGCGCTCGCTGGCCCGTGAACGCGGCGTGACACTCAACACCGTCGTCCAGGCAGCGTGGGCGATCGTGTTGAGCGCGTTGACCGCCCGCACCGATGTCCTGTTCGGTGGCACGGTGTCCGGACGGCCGCCGCAGATCCCCGGGATCGAGTCGATGGTCGGCCTGTTCATCAACACCCTCCCGGTGCGCGTCACCCTCGATGCGTCCGAGACGCTCGGCGAGCTCCTCGACCGGGTCCAGCGGGAACAGACCGCACTGCTCGACCATCACTACCTGGGTTTGGCGGACATCCAGAAGGCGACCGGGCCGGCCGTCGCCTTCGACACCCTGACCGTGTTCGAGTCGTACCCGATGGACCCCACCGCGCTCACCGCGGACACCGATCTCGCGGGAATGAACGTGACCGGGTTCGGTGGTCGCGACGCTGCGCACTACCCGCTGTCGCTGGTGGCCTCGGCGGTCGACCGGTTGAACTTCAAGTTCGAGTACTTCCCGGAGTACTTCGACCGCGACACCGTCGAATCGATCGCGACACGGGTCGCCGTCGTGCTCGACCATCTCGCGGCCGATCCCGAGCAGCCCCTGTCCCGGCTCGACCTGCTCACCGAGTCCGAGCGGGTCGACCTGGCGCCGGTGCTGGGGGAGCCCGGCGGGTCCAGCCGGACGCTGCCGGAGATCTTCGCCGCGGCTGCCGCCTCCGATCCCGACGCGGTCGCAATCACGTTCTCCGGCCGCGAGGTGACCTACCGCGAACTCGACACCCGCTCCTCCCAGATCGCCCGCGTTCTCATCGACCAGGGTGTCGGGCCGGAATCATATGTAGCGCTGGGTATTCCACGATCGATAGAGTCGGTTCTCGCGGTGTGGGCGGTCGCGAAGACCGGTGCCGCGTTCGTGCCGGTCGACCCGAACTATCCACTCGAGCGGATCGAGTACATGCTCGCCGACTCCGGTGCCGGGCTCGGACTGACCGTCGCCGCCCACCGGCGTCAGCTTCCCGACACCGTCACCTGGCTCACGCTCGAGGATCCCGGCTTCGTTACCGCCTGCGCTGACCGTCCCGACACCCCGGTCGCCGACGTCGAGCGCACCGCCCCGTTGGGCCTCGACCACGCCGCATACGTCGTCTACACGTCCGGATCCACCGGCCGCCCCAAGGGTGTCGTAGTCACCCACCAGGGTCTCGACAACTTCGCCATCGACCAGCAGGAACGGTTCGGCGCGAACGCGCAGTCGCGGACGCTGCACTTCGCGACCCCGAGCTTCGACGGCGCGGTGTTCGAGTACCTGCAGGCGTTCGGGGCGGGCGCGACGATGGTGATCGCCGAACCCACGGTGTTCGGGGGCGCGGACCTGGCCCGGCTCATCGCGTCCGAGAGGGTCACTCACGCGTTCGTGACCACCGCCGCGCTCGCGACGGTCGACCCGACCGGGCTCGACGAGTTCAGCCACGTCACCTTCGGCGGCGAGGCGTGCCCGCCGGACCTGGTCACCCGGTGGGCACCCGGCCGGGACCTCCACAACGCGTACGGGCCGACCGAGACGACGATCATGTCGAACATCAGCGCCCCCATGACCATCGGCGACCCGATCACGATCGGCGGCCCCATCCGTGGCGTCGGGGAGCTCGTCCTCGACGGGCGGCTGCAACCGGTTCCGGTGGGCGTCCCGGGCGAGCTGTACATCACCGGACTCGGGCTCGCGCGCGGCTATCACCGGCGCCCCGGGTTGTCCGCCGAGAAATTCGTCGCCAACCCGTTCGGCAAGCCGGGCGAGCGGATGTACCGCACCGGAGACATCGTGCGCTGGCGCCCGGATCACACGATCGAGTACGTCGGGCGGACGGACTTCCAGGTCAAGGTCCGCGGCTTCCGCATCGAACTCGGTGAGATCGACGCCGCCCTCATGAACGATCCCGCGGTGAGCTTCGCGGTCACCCTCGGGGTACCCGGCCCGGCCGGTGACACCGTCCTCGCGTCGTACGTGGTGCCGAACACCAGTGCCACCGTGCACGTGCCGACGGTCACCGACCGGTTGGCGGGGCACTTGCCCGCGCACATGGTGCCCTCGTCCATCACGGTGCTCGACGAGATCCCCCTGACCCCGGTGGGCAAGCTGGACCGCGCCGCGCTGCCCGAACCGGAGTTCGCCTTCACCATCGGCGAATTCCGCGCCCCCACCAACCCACTCGAGTACACGCTCTCGGACATCTTCTCCGAGGTGCTGGGGGTCGATCGGATCGGCACCGACGACAGCTTCTTCGACCTCGGCGGCAACTCGCTGATCGCGACCCGAGTCACGACACGGCTGAGCGGAGTCCTCGACGCAGACATCCCCGTGCGAGCGCTGTTCGAGGCCCCGACGATTCACGGTCTCGCGCAGTGGATCGCACGGGAGCGGGAGACGGCCACCGCGTACGGCCGGCCGGTTCTGTCCCACCGCGAACGCCCCGACCGGATCCCGCTGTCCCTCGCTCAGCAACGGATGTGGTTCATCAACCAGTTCGATACCGCGTCGGCCGCCTACAACATCCCGCTGGCGGTCATGCTCACCGGCAACCTCGACGTCAGGGCCCTCCACGCGGCGCTCGCGGACGTGCTCGAACGGCACGAGTCGCTACGCACCGAGTACCCGGTCGTCGACCAGGTGCCGACACAGCGCGTCGTCCCCGTCGCCGACGTGCTCACCGATCTGGCCCCGGTGACCGTGCAGGACGAGAAGGAACTGCACGATCGGATCGCAGCGTTCGCCTCGGCCGGCTTCGACGTCACCACCGCACCCCCGGTGCGCGCGCAACTCCTCCGAACCGGCGAGGACCAGCACGTCATGGTGATCGTCGTCCACCATATCTGCGCCGACGGCTACTCGATGGCCCCGCTGGGCCGAGACGTCATGGCGGCGTACACCGCCCGCGCAGCCGGCGCCGCCCCGCAATGGGCGCCGCTGCCGATCCAGTACGCCGACTTCACGCTGTGGCAGCACGAGCTGCTCGGCTCGGACACCGACCCCGACTCGCTGCTGAGCCGCCAACTCGCCTTCTGGACCGAGGAACTCGCCGGGGTGCCCGATGTGATCCAACTGCCGACCGATCGGCCGCGACCTGTCCAGCAGTCGTTCCGGGGCGGGCGCATCAACTTCCGGATTCCCGCCGACCTTCATGCCCGCCTCACCGAGCTGGCACACCGCCACGGCGCCAGCATGTTCATGGCGATGCACGCCGCGCTCGCCACGCTGCTGGCGCGCCTGGCCGACACGGACGACATCGCAATAGGTACACCGATCGCGGGACGCGGCGAGGCGGCGCTCGACGAGCTGGTCGGCATGTTCGTCAACACTCTGGTGCTGCGGACCCGCGTCGGCCACGCGGAATCGTTCGACGAGATACTCCGGCAGGTCCGCGAATCGGACCTCGCCGCGTTCGGCCACGCCGAGGTCCCGTTCGAACGGCTCGTCGAGGAAATCAACCCGCCGCGCTCGACGTCGTACTCGCCGCTGTTCCAGGTCTCGATCGAGTTCCAGAACAACGAACGGCCCCGTCTCGAGTTGCCGGGCCTCGTCGTCGAAGGCGTCGGCATCGACTCCCAGGTCGCGAAGGAGGACCTCGAATTCGTTCTCGCCGAGGAGTTCACTGACGACGGTTCGCCGAACGGAATCGCGGCATCGTTGGACTTCGCGACGGACCTGTTCGACGAGAGCACCGTCCGCAGCTTCACGGAACGGTTCGTCCGCATCCTGCAGGCTGTCACTGCCGACCCCGAGCGGGCCATCGGCGACATCGAGATTCTCGACACGACAGAACTGTCGGAACTGGCCCCCGCCGCCGGCGCCACCGCCGTCTCGCCGCACCTGTGGCCCGAACTGCTCACCGGTGCCGCGGCGATCGACCCGGACGCTCTCGCGCTGTCGTACCAGGGCCGCACGGTGACGTACCGCGAACTCGACGAGCAGTCGAACCGGCTCGCCCGGGTACTCGGCGAGCGCGGGGTGGGCCCGGAGACGTTCGTGGCGCTGGGCATGCCGCGTTCGATCGAGGAGGTGCTTTCGATCTGGGCGGTCGCCAAGACCGGCGCCGCCTTCCTCCCGGTGGATCCGAACTATCCGGCGGAACGGATCGCGTACATGCTGACCGATTCCGGCACCAGGATCGGCCTGACGACCGCCGGACTGCGGGAACGGCTTCCCGACACAGTCCCGTGGCTCGTCCTCGACGACGGCGAGCTGGGCGCCCGCATGGCCGCAGCGTCCGCCGCCCCGATCGCCGACGACGACCGTACCGCCCCGCTGCACCTGGCCCACCCGGCCTACTTGATCTACACGTCGGGATCGACGGGTCTGCCCAAGGGCGTCATCGTGACCCACCGCGGCATCGCAAACCTCACCGAGGAGGAACGGCGCCGCTTCACCGTCACCCCGCAGTCGCGGGTCTCGCATCTGGCGTCCCCGAGCTTCGACGCCTCACTGTTCGAGATGATGATGGCGTTCAGCGCCGGCGCCCACCTGGTGATCGTGCCGCCTACCGTGTACGGCGGAACCGAACTGGCCGAACTGCTCTCGCAAGAACGTGTCACTCACGCCTTCATTACTCCGACGGCGCTCGCGTCGATCGAGGACGAGGGCCTCGAGGCGCTAGAGGTCCTCGCGGTCGCCGGTGAGGCGTGCCCACCGGAACTGGTGTCCAAGTGGGCTCCGGGTCGCCGGATGTTCAACGGCTACGGCCCCACCGAGACGACGATCCAGGCCAGCGTCAGCGAGGCCATGCAGCCGGGGGAGGTCGTCAACATCGGCGGCCCCGCCATCGGTTTCCGCGAGGCCGTCCTCGATGGGCGCCTGCGTCCGGTCCCGGTCGGGGTTCCCGGCGAGCTGTACATCTCCGGCCCGGGCCTGGCCCGCGGTTACCACGACCGGCCCGGCCTCACGGCGGAACGCTTCGTCGCCAACCCCTTCGGCGCGCCGGGGACCCGGATGTACCGCACCGGCGACGTCGTGCGGTGGCAGCAAGACCACACCATCGAGTACATCGGCCGGTCCGACTTCCAGGTCAAGGTCCGCGGCTTCCGCATCGAACTCGGCGAGATCGACGCGGTCCTCACCCGACACCCGGCGGTCACATTCGCGGCGACCCTGGGTCACACTGGACCGTCGGGTGACACCCTCCTCGCGTCCTACATCCGTCCGGTCGAGGGCCATACCGTCGAATCACGGGAGTTGCGAGTGCACGTCGCGGCCCAGTTGCCGGCCCACATGGTGCCCTCGGCGATCGTGGTTCTCGACGAGATCCCGCTGACCCCGGCCGGCAAGCTGGATCGTCGTGCCCTGCCTACGCCTGAATTCACCTCGCTCACAGCGGAGTTCCGTCCGCCGACCACCGCGACGGAACGAGCGGTCACCGAGGTCTTCGCGGACGTGCTCGGCGTCGATCACGTCGGCATCGACGACAGTTTCTTCGACCTCGGCGGCAACTCGATCACCGCGACGCGCGTGATGTCCGAGCTCCAGTCCAGGGTGGGCCGACAGATCCCGCTCCAGACGATGTTCCTGGATCCGACTCCGGCCGGACTGGCCAAGCGGATCGACCTTCCCGTCGGCTACCTCGGACACGGCGAATCCCCGGTCGACGACGCGCTCGGTGTGATGATTCCGCTGCGACCCAAGGGTGCTCGGCCACCACTGTTCTGCGTCCATCCCGGTATCGGACTGTCCTGGGGGTACGCCGGACTCGTCCAGTACCTGGCGAAGGACCGACCCGCGTACGGACTGCAGCTGCCGCTGCTCAGCGGTGGGCCGGACTTCGACTCCGTGCAGCAACTCGCACACCGCTATGTCGAGGAGATCCGGGTCGTTCAACCCCACGGCCCGTACCACCTCCTCGGGTGGTCGCTCGGCGGTGTCATCGCACATGCAATCGCCGTCGAGCTGCGCAACGCCGGAGAGGAGGTCGCGACCCTTGCGATCATGGACAGCTACCTCACCGAGGACGAGGAAGAACCCGGCCCGCTGACGGTCGCGGAACTTCTCGAGGGCTTGGGCCTGGATCTGACGCCGTACGGCGACGTCCGCGAGTTGACCTATGCGCGGGCCGTCGAGCTGCTCGACGAGTCCCTCGGGCAGGAGTCCGGGCTGACTCCGGCACACCTGAAGCGGATCAGCGAAGGCTTCACGACGTCCGCCCGGATCATGAACCGCTACTCGCCTGCCGTGTTCGACGGAGACCTCCTGTTCTTCACGGCAGGTCGGGGCGACGGCGACGGGAAGGCCACGGCGGAACATTCACCGCAGGTGTGGCAGTCCGCGATCACCGGGCGAATCCGCGAGTTCACCATCGACTGCGAACACAACCAGATGATCGAGCCCACCGTCCTCGCCGAGATCGGTCCGATACTCGAGGACTACCTGGTGGAGCACTGACTCAGCGGAACGCCGAAAAGGTGCATGTCACACGAAATTCGGCAACGCGACGGGTGGCGACCGATCCTCAGCGGGAAGAGCGTGCCAGGGTCTAGCGTCGAATCAGGGACTGCCGACCCTCTCACGGTTTGGAGAGCTCCATGAAACTGCTCAGGGCTTCCGCTGCGTCCGTTCTCCTCGTCGTCTCACTCGGGATCGCCGCCGGTACCGCCCAAGCCGCGCCGACGCCAGGCGCCGGGCAGGTCGGCTACTCGACCGACTCCGCCGTCACCGGCACGGAACTGACACCGGCCCCGACCTCGACAGGGAATCCTCTCGATCACCCCGTGGTGGACAAGCAGACTGCGCAGGACAACCTGATGCGCGAGATCGAAATCGGCTGGGCGAACGGTGGCGCGACGTCGGCCCTGATCGGGACGGTCATCGGTTTCGCGGTCGGCTGCATCTCCATCTTCCCGGCGTTCATCGTCGGCTGCGCCGTCGGCGCGGGAGTCGGTGCCGCGATCGGTGCCGTGAACGGAATCACGGCCGCCAACCCCAACGCCGAGCCCGCGTTCTACGAATGGCTCAACGCCGCACCCTGACACTGAAGTGTGACGGCCCGGCACGATCGGTGCGAGGTACCCTGCGGGTCACCACTCGTAGGGAACCTCGTCGCGCACACCGAGGTCGTCGCACAGCCGTCGGATCGCACTGCAGTCCTGGACCAGCTTCCGACGATCGGAGTCGTGCGCGGCGTCGGACACCATCTCGTCACCGTGGCGGACGCCCTCGGCCTCCATCACGGCCGACCATGTCCGGTAGTCGTTGGACTCGAACGCCTGGAGTCCGGCGGCGAATCCCGACAACAGCATCCGTCGGTCGTCGGTCCCTAGATGCTCGTACACGATCTTCAACAGTTCGCAGGTGATCGATGAGTGGCAGGACTCGTCGCGCCGATGGAGCTTGACCGTGGCCCGGTTGACCGGCTGGAGGTCGTCGTCATCGGTCATCAAACCCAGATACGAGCTGATCGACGTCTCGGCCACCGTCGTGTAGGCCAGGCTCACGAGCGCCGACTCTCGTGGGCTCTCGGCGCCGGCGACGGCCGCGTGATGGTGTCGGACGGTCGGGCCGTACGGTAGACGGCTCTCGGGCAGATGCCACCCGCGCCGACGGCGGGTGAGCGCGCTCGCGTTCAGGTGCATCAACGTGTGGTACTGCTCGTCGACCATCGCCTGCAGCGTCGCCACCGTCAGGACGTCGCCGAGGCCGGTGCCGAACGCATCCTGCGACAGCAACCGGAATCCCGGGTTGACGACGTATTGCTCGACATCCATCACGTTCTTGTTGTAGGCGATCCACGCCCAGGCCAGGATCCGGCGGCGGGTAGGTTCGTCGAGTCGCCGGAAGCGGTCGTCGTCGTGGAACGGGATCAGCTGTATCGGATAGTCGTCCTTGTCGGCGTCGAACAGCCCGTCGATGTCCGGTTCCGGGCGCTTGACGGTGGCCCGGTGCGGCCAACTGTCAGCGAGTGTGCTGATAATCGCGCTCTCGACCGGGTCGGACGGATCGAACGGGGGCAGGGACGGCAGGCGCAGCAGCGTTTCGTGGTCGGCGGCCGCGTCGCCGAATGGATTGTCGGTCACGGCGGTCCTCCCTCCGTCGGATCCTCCCGCAGCTGCCCGAAGATCTCGGCGCACGTCTCCCGGTAGCGCTCCACCCGGTCGCCGAGCGGCCGGACGGCGTCGGCCATGAGGGTCGCGAACGTCTGCTCGTCACCGTGCTCGACGGTCTCGGACAGCCGAGCAAGTCCTGCCGCCAACGCCTTCCGAGCGTCAGCGGCGCCTGGATTGCCCGCCTGAATGTCATGGTAGACCTCGGGAAGACCCGAGGCGATGCGGGAGAGCAGTGCCGACAGGACCGTGTGCGGAGGGGGAGCGGTCGCCGCCAAGACGTCGGGGTTGGTTCCCGATTCGGCCAGGGCCAGCCCGAAGGCCAGTATCGCGGCGTGGGTCAGTGCCTGTGTGGCCGCGCTGACCCGATCGTGTTCGGCGGCGTCGAGACGCACGATCCGCCCGCCCCACCCGACGACCTCGCCGAGGAATCGTTCGACCGCCGGCCCGCCTTGGTGGGTGACCGTAGCCACCGGCCGCCCGGCCATCCCGAGCGGGGGCGCGAACATCGGGTTGATCCCCACCGCGGGACGCTTCACGGGGCTGTCGCACACCGCCCGGTGGATGCGGGTCTTCACCGACAGTGTCTCCACCAGCAGCGCACCACGCCGCATGATGTGGTCGAGAACGGGCACCGCGGCGAGCGCCACGGCCTCAGGGACCGCGAGGACGACGGTGTCGGCGGCGGCGAGGGCCGCACGCATCTGCGCGGAGGGAGTGACGACATCGCCTGCCAGCACCGCGCGACCGTCTACTGGGCCGATCCGGTCGATCACCGTGACCGTGTCGCCGCCCGACCGCGCCAGGTCCACCAGCATCGCGCCGACCGCACCCGCCCCGCCGACGACCACCATCGCGTCGGTGACCGGGTCCGCTCGTGCTGTCACCGATCACCGTCCCTAGCCGAAACCTCGCCCACGACCTGGTCGTTCGAGGTCACCGGAGCTCCGTCGGTCGAGGCCGCCCCAGCCCCGTCGTTCGAGGTCACCGGAGCTCCGTCGGTCGAGGCCGCCCCGGCCCCGTCGTTCGAGGTCACCGGAACTCCGTCCGGCGAGGTCACCGGAGCTCCGTCCGGCGAGGTCACCGGAGCTCCGTCGGTCGAGGCCGCCCCAGCCCCGTCGTTAGAGGCCGCCCCAGCCCCGTCGTTCGAGGTCGCCGCGACGCCGTCGCTGGAGGTCACCGAGAGGCAGCGCCGCATCGTGACGGCCTTGACCATCGTCTCCTCGAGTTCCTCCTCCGGGTCGGACAGGGCCACGATCGCGCCACCGACCCCGAACGTCACTTGGTCCTCCGTCGCGACCATCGTGCGGATGACGATCGAGAAATCGGCGGTGCCGTTGATCGAGAAATACCCGATGGCACCGGAGTACACGCCCCGGGGCCCCTCCTCGAGCTTGTCGATGATCTCCATCGTCCGCAGCTTCGGCGCACCGGTCATCGAACCGCCGGGAAATGCGGCACGCACGCAGTCGACGGTGGAGACGTCGTCGCGTAGGGTTCCGCGCACTGTCGAGACCAGTTGATGAACCGGTGCGTACGTCTCGACGTCGAACAGCTTGGGGACGTGCACCGAGCCCGGCACGCAGACGCGCGACAGGTCGTTGCGGACCAGATCGACGATCATCAGGTTCTCCGCGCGGTCCTTCTCGCTATCGAGCAGATCCTGGCGCAGCGCCTCGTCCTCGGCGGGCCTCGAGTGCCGCGGACGGGTGCCCTTGATCGGCTTGGATTCGACTACACGGTCAGCACTGATCCGCAGGAAGCGCTCGGGCGACGCACTGAGCACGGACAACCCCGAGAACTTCAGCAACGCGCTGTACGGGGTGGGGCTGATCTCGCGCAGCGTCTCGTAACTGCGCACAGGATCGATCGTCCGGTCGACCGTCGCCGCGTTCGTCAGGCACACTTCGTAGGACTCGCCCGAGCGGATCTCCTCGAGGCACTGCCCGATGAGCGCGAGGTATTCGTCGTTGCTGTGGCGGAGTCGGGGTTTGGTGTCGTCCTCGAGTTTCACCAGGGGGTGCGGTGGCGGTGATTCCACGGCCTCATCGAGTTCGTGGATCCGGGCCTCGATGTGCGCGAACCATTCCGGCACTCGAGGATCGTCCGGGTCCTCGCTCAACGCCAGCAGGTAGCAGGTTCCTGCCACGTGGTCGATCACCACTGCGCGGTCGGCGAACACGAAGGCCGCGTCAGAGGTTGGTGATGTGTGAACCAACTGGCTACCGACGTCGGCCTTGAGTTCGTATCCGAGGTATCCGATGTAACCGAGGCCGAATGCGAACGGCAGTTCCGGTGACGGGGCAACCGCCCGCTCCTTCAGCTGTTCGTCGATGTACTCGAAGATCCGCTGGTGAATCCGCTCGGCTGGGCGACCCGCACGGCGGACGCACACGCTGGTCTCGGCGACTCTGTACGTGATGGACTCCGCCAGCGGCCCGGAGCAGTCGCCCATCACCGAGAAGCGAGACTCTGGTTCGATCGCGGCGCTACCGTCCAGCCAGAAGCTGTCCGGACCGTCGGCGAACAGGTGTCCGTAGACCGATGCCGGATCGACCGCACGGTCGATGCGCCTGCTGTGCACGACATACTTCGGCCTCCCACCCTGACTGTCCGATGACTGCCGGGCAGGTTCGGGGCGTGTGGTCGGGCCGGAACGTGTCGGTGTCAGATCCCGGAAGTTGCCGAGCAACTCCCGACCGTACTGCGTGCAGATCGACTCGGGATGGAACTGAACGCCCCACAACGGGTGCCGACGATGTTTCGCGGCCATGAGGAGCCCGTCGTCGGTCCATGCCTGGGCCTCGAGCTCAGGCGGAACATCCTCGACGATCAGGGAGTGATAGCGCACCGCCCGGAACGGCGACGGAATCCCTGAAAAAATCCCGGTCCCGATGTGGTGGATATCCGACAGCCTCCCGTGCATCGGCACCGGGGCCAAGCCCACAAAGCTGCCGAACAAGTGACACAGCCCCTGATGTCCTAGACACACCCCGAGCACCGGGATCTGCCGGTTCGCGATCGCCCGCGCACTGATCCCGAAGTCGCGCTTGCGGTCCGGTCGGCCCGGACCGGGGGAGATGACGATGTTGTCGAACTCGTCCAGGGGCACCGACGCCCAGTCGGTGTCGTTCTTCACGACCACCGGCGGACGACCGTTCACCTCCGACAACAGGCTGTACAGGTTGTAGGTGAATGAGTCGTAGTTGTCGATCAACAGTGTTCGGGTCGACATGAGCTATCAGCCCGGTGTTCGCGAGGGGCCACCGTTCGACCCGATGATGGCGTCCTCGATCCGACACGTCTCGCTGATCACCACGTTGTACAGCTCTCGCAGGAAATCTGCCGACAACCCGTTCTCACGGGCGTACTGCTCTGCGCGGGCGTGGACCAGGCCCACTCGCTGCGGCTGCATCATGGGGATGCGTTGACCTCGCTTGAACTCCGCGATCCGAACACACACATCGATGCGGGCCCGGATGTCCTCGAGCAGTCGTGCGTCGATCACGTCCAGTTCGGACCGCAAGTGCGCAAGACTCGGCTGGTCAGCCGGATCGGTTTCCGCGGCGAGTCCTGCGGTATCGGCCCTTGTGGGGCCCTTGGTGTCGTCCATGCGCCACCTCGCCTTATATCTTCCGGATCGGCTCGGCACGTCCGTCCAACCCTGTGAACCGTCGCGCCGGCCGTGTCCGCCAAGCTGCATCAGTTCCTTTCATGATGTCACGGGTAAGTAGTCGTGGCGAATCCCTGGCGAATCCGGAAATCGGATACACGATGCTCGTAAAGTCCTAGTGACAGACCGATTACGACCGGTGTCGATGTGTCCGGATTCAGTTGCGCCACAGCCGATCGTGAGGTAGGCGTAGTGAATCGCCCCGGGCAACGAAGACGTTCGCGCGAACGGGCCGAATGTCCTCGGCCAGCGCATTGTTTGAGTCGCTGTCCGGTCACATCCGGGTGGGCTCGGCACGAGAATGCGAGTTATTGCGCGCAATCGCATCGAATGCACCGTTCGACGTGATCGCACGATTCGTGAATCGTGCGGTCAGTGGAATGTCGACCAGCGGGATGTCACTGATGTACCTGAGGGGTAGCAGCGATTTTCACCGGCAGCTAACGCGTGCCCCGCGTCCCTCAGCGCGGAGACAGTTCGGCGCCGCCACGGGGGACCGTGGCGGCGCCGAACCTGAGAATCGAGCGGGCGGCTGTTACGCGCCGCGACGCTTGGCCTTGAGCAGGTCCAACCGCTCCTTGAGCAGTTCGTCGAGTTCCTCGATGGACCGACGCTCGAGCAGCATGTCCCAGTGGGTGCGCGGCGGCTTGGCCTTCTTCGCCTCGGGCGCGCTGCCCTCGAGCAGGCTGCCCTCGAGGCCGTTCTTGCACAGCCAGGTGCCGGGGATCTCGGCGTCGTCGGCGAACGGGACGTCGAACTCCTCCCCGTTGTCACACCGATACCGGGCGATGCGGCGGGGAGCCAGGTCGTGGTCGCGATCGGTCTCGTAGCTCACCGCTCCGAGTCGACTGCCTCGAAGTACGCGATCTGCCATGGTGTGTCCTCTCTTGGTTCGTCACCTATTGGTGTTCGTCACCTATTGGTGTTCGTCACCGCGCCAGCTCGCCTGCGACGGCGCACCGAGCGTTCACAACCATCTACAACGTGCCGGAATCCGGATTCGTTCCCGGAACTGCCATGGATGCGGCCGCACCATGGTACCGGGACGGACCCGGCTGCCCCGCGTATGGTGCTCAACCATGACAGCTGCCTCCCGCAAGCCCGTGTCATGTTTGTGGTGCGGCCGGGAGCTCGCCCCGGCCGGGACGGGCCGCCGTCGTCGCTACTGCCGTCAGGCCTGCCGCCAGCGCGCATACGAACAACGCAACGCGGTGAAGGGAACCTCGATTCCGGCCGACGCCGTCGTCCTGACAGCGGACGCGGCCTCCGCATTGACGGACCGGATCTTCGAGCTGCGCTGCGCCGCCGAGGACGTCGCCAGCGCGGTCGCCGAGGACGCCGACCGTAGTGTGCTCACCGCGCTCGCCGATCGACTGGTCGCGCTGGCCCGCGACGCCGAGCGCTTCCGCTGACCACGTTGTGTGAGCGGCCGCCACGTCCGTGAAGATCGAGAATCTCTACCACCGTGCCCCCGGCGGGGCTAGCGTGGACGACGAGAGGGTGGAGGCGACCGAGAGGAAGAGGCCATGACCGCGTCCGCGCACCGTCCACACGATCCGTCTGATCACCCGCACGTCCACGGCAAGAACTGCGGACACGAGACGATTCAGCACGGTGACCACGTCGATTACCTTCACGACGGCCACCGGCATGCGGAGCACGAGGGGCACTACGACGAGCACGGCAAGGTCGACTGAGGTCGTTGTCCTCAGACTCGTCGGGGTGGTCAAGCGATCAGCCGTTCGCTGCCCTGCACGAGACCCATGCGGGGGTGGTGATCCTTCTAGGTAATCGTGCGTACAAGGCGAAGAAGCCTGTCCGCACCGAGTTCCTCGACTTCGGGACCTTGCAGGCCCGCCGGGCTGTGTGTGCCCACGAGCTCGAACTGAATCGGCGACTCGCACCTGACGTGTATCTCGGGCTCATCGAACTGGGCGACCCCGGCGGGGCCGAGGGGGAGCCGCTCGTGGTGATGCGGCGGATGCCCGAGAGTGCGCGGCTGTCGACGATCGTTCAGGGCACGGATACCGACGACTGGATCGGTGCGATCGCTGACCTGGTCGCGGGGTTCCATGCGGGCGCGCAGCGTGCGGCCCACATCTCCGCCGAGGGCACTGCCGCGGCCGTCCAATGGCGATGGCAGGCCAATATCCGTGAAATGCGGGATCTCGACCAGTCGGTCGTCGACGACGGCCGCGTGGCGGCACTCGAGCAGGTCGTCCTGCGGTATCTCGACGGCCGCGAGCGTCTGTTCACTGAACGCATCGACGGTGGCCACCTAGTCGACGGTCACGGCGACCTGCTCGCAGACGACATCTTCTGCCTCCCTGACGGCCCCCGAATCCTGGACTGCCTCGACTTCGACGACCGCCTCCGCTACCTGGACGTGATCGACGATATTTCCTGTCTGGCAATGGATCTCGAGTTCCTGGGTCGACCCGATCTGGCCGGGTTGCTCTTCGAGCGTTACACGGCGGCCGCCACCGACACCGCCCCGAGTTCACTGCGGCACCACTACGTCGCCTACCGCTCCTTCATGCGCGCGAAGGTCGACTGCATCCGCCTCCTGCAGGGACGGGCGGCATCCGCGGACGACGCGGTTCGGCACACCGCGATCGCGGAGGACCACCTGAACCGCGGTGCGGTGCGGCTCGGCCTCGTCGGCGGGCTTCCCGCTACCGGCAAGTCGACCCTCGCAGGCGCGCTCGCCGACGCGGTCGACGCCACGCTCGTGTCGAGCGATGCCGTCCGGCGGGAACTGTTCGCGGACGAACGCTCCAGCGTCCCGGACCCCGGGTTCGGCCGCGGCCGGTACTCGCCGGACGCCACCGCTCGGGTGTACGAGACGTTGCTCGATCGCGCCCAAGGGGACCTGGAACGTGGGATGTCCGTTGTCCTGGACGCATCGTGGACGGATCGGCGATGGCGCGAGCGTGCCGCCGAGGTGGCCGCTGCGGCCCTCGCGGACCTCGTACCGCTGCGGTGCACCGCTCCACCGGTGACGACCGAACGCAGGCTGCGCGCCCGGCTCGATGGCGGCGACCACGACTCGGAGGCCACCCCCGACATCGCCCGCGCCATGGCACTCGAAGCGGATGCCTGGCCGGAGTCCATCGAGATCGACACCGCACGACCAGCGGATCAGTCACTGTCGACGGCGGTCGACCACTGGTGGTCGACGTGAGGACCTAGTTCCCTACCCGTACCCTCCCCACACCGGCAGGCTCACTCCGGGGCGATCGTTCTTCCGACGAGTCGGGTGGGAGCGGTGGGAGCGCACGATGGCAAGGGTGTCGACGGACGAACTCGGAGCGGCCGCGAGCGCCGGTTCGGCCGGGCTGACCTCGGATACGGCGGCCGAACGGCTACGCGTCGACGGCCCGAACCTGCTACCGACGACGCGTCCGGCGCCCGCATGGCGAAAGCTCGCGGCCGAACTGACCCACTTCTTCGCCCTCATGCTCTGGGTCGCCGCCGCCCTCGCACTGGTAGCCGACATGCCGCAACTGACGGTCGCGATCGTCGTGGTGATCTTGGTGAACGGCCTTTTCGCGTTCGTCCAGGAAGAACGGGCCGAGAAGGCATCCGCCCGGCTGCGCGACCTGCTGCCGGCGACGGTGACCGTCCGGCGTAGCGGTGAACTCCGCACGATTGACGCCGCCGACGTGGTCGTCGGCGACGTCCTGGTGATCGCCGGCGGCGATCGGGTTCCCGCCGACGGCACGCTGACGGTCATCCATGACCTCGCGGTCGACGAATCGACCTTGACCGGGGAGAGCGAACCGATACACAAGAAGCCCGGCGAGTCCGTGTGGGCCGGCACCTACGCGATCGGCGGACAGGGTGAGGCGATCGCGGTCGCAACGGCCGCCGACACCAGGCTTGCCGGGATCGCCGCCCTCACTGCCGGCGTGCGCCGACCGCGGAGCCCGCTGGCCGCCGAACTGCATCGCGTCGTTCGCGCGATCGCCGTTCTCGCGGCCGCCGTCGGTGGCGCCTTCTTCGGGCTGTCCCTGCTCATCGGGTCACCCGCCCACGAAGGGTTCGTGCTGGCCCTGGGCGTGACCGTGGCGCTGGTCCCGGAGGGGCTGCTTCCCACGGTGACCCTCTCGCTGGCGATGGGCGCTCAGCGAATGTCGCACCGGCAAGCCCTCGTGCGACACCTCGAGGCGGTCGAGAATCTCGGGTCCACGACGGTGATCTGCACCGACAAGACCGGCACCCTCACACAGAACCGGATGACCGTCACCGAGGCCTGGACCCCGGCGGGCACCGTGACCGCGGTCGGGGAGGGATACGAGCCCACCGGCCGCGTCGACGGGACGGACTCCGCTCTCGCCGCGGCCGGGCATCTGGGCCAGGTGGCGGTGGCGGCGTCACAGGGCGGCATCGTGTTCCAGAACGGCGCCTGGTCGGCCGTCGGCGATCCGATGGAAGCCGCCCTCGACGCCTTCGCCCGTCGCACAGTGGGACTCACCGACCCGCACCGGCCCCTGCCGGGTCGACGCTTCGCGTTCGATCCCCAGCGGCGCCGCGAGTCGGCGATCACCGGCAGCACCCTCATGCTCAAGGGTGCGCCGGATTCCGTACTGCCGCTGTGCACGTCCCCCGGGGCCCCGGTTCTCGCCGCGGCCCACCGCGCCGTCGACGACATGGCCGGCCGTGGTCTGCGGGTGCTCGCGGCCGCCACCCGAGACCTCCCCGACGCGGCCGGTCCCGTGGAACGGGTGGAGCAGAACCTGACGCTCGTCGGCCTGTTCGGTATCGAGGACCCGCCCCGTCCCACTGTCGCCGCGGCACTCGAAGCGGCACGGCGCGCCCACATCAGGGTCGTCATGCTTACCGGCGATCACCCGGCGACGGCTGTCGCCGTTGCACGCGAGATCGGCCTTGTGGGAGACGAATCGAGGACGCTCGTTGCCGAGGGCGACGACCTCCCCGAACACGACGACGCGCTCGGCGAGCTCCTCGACCGGGACGGCGTGCTCGTCAGCAGGGTCTCGCCCGAACAGAAGCTCGCGGTCGCGCGGGCCCTGCAGGCCCGCGGGCACGTCGTCGCGATGACCGGTGACGGGGTCAACGACGGCCCCGCATTGCGGGAGGCGGACATCGGTGTGGCCATGGGACGCGGCGGTACCGACGTCGCGCGGGAAGCGGCAGACCTCGTGCTACTGGACGACGACTTCTCCACGATCGTCGCCGCCGTCGAACAGGGCCGCGCCACCTACGCCAACATTCGACGATTCCTCACCTACCACCTCACGTCCAACGTCGCAGAACTCACACCCTTCGTGGTCTGGGCCATGTCCGGCAGTCGGATTCCGCTCGCGATCGGCGTCCTGCAGGTGCTGTGCATCGACATTGTCACCGACCTGCTGCCCGCACTCGCCCTCGGTGGTGAGCCGCCGGGCAAGGGTGTGATGGATCGTCGTCCCGAGCGTCGGCATTTGCTTGACCGCAACCTCCTGGCACGGGTATTCGGCGTACTCGGGCCGGTCGAGGCGGCGGCCGCGATGACCGCGTTTCTCGTGGTGCTCTGGATCTCCGGATGGCGTGTCGGTACCGATCCGCCGACCGGAGCGGCACTGGTGACCGCATCCGGCTCGGCGTTCACCGCCATCATCCTCGGCCAGATCGCGAACGCCTTCGCGTGCCGCAGCGCGACCCGGCCGGTGTGGCAGCTCGGCTGGCGGACCAACCCGCTGCTGTTGTGGGCGGTCACTGTGGAGACTGCGATCCTGGTGATGCTGCTGACGATCGGCCCGCTGGCGGCGCTGCTCGGTCAGTCGCCGCCATCGATCGCGGGCTGGGCGATCGCGGCCGCCGGGATGCCCGCGCTGCTCGGTGCCGACTACATGTACAAGAGTCTGCGCGGGCGGCAACGGCCCGGTCCCTGACGGTGCCGCCGAAGCACCATGGCGTTGAAGCTCAGCCGCATCGCGGCGGATCAAGAGGAAACGTTCCAGCGAGCCAACCAGTCTCGCTCCTGCTGCTCCTTCTCGGCGTGGTAGGCGGTGGACGGCTCGCGCAGCGTGACCTGCGGTGCAGGCGCGGTCAGGAAGTTGCCCTCGCCCTTCGCCGCCATCCCTCCGCCGAGTTCCACATAGCACGCGCCGTCACCGGTGAATCTGGTGTCGGCGGCACCGTAGCCGAGGTATCGGGCGACCTGGTGTGCGGCGACCTCACCCTCGGCTTCGGCGAACACCGCCGCCTTCGGCAGTGGTTTGCCGTTCGGCAGCAGCAACGCGGTGCTGTCCCCGACCGCGAACACCCCAGGCGCGGTGGTCGCCAGACTTGCCGGGTCGACGGGGATCCAGCCCCCGGGGCCGAGGCCGGTCGAGGCCACCGCTGCGCCCGGAGCATGCGGTGGCACGACAGCCAAGAGGTCGAAGGATTCGGTGCTCCCGTCAGCGAAGTAGACCGTTCGCATCTGCGGGTCGACGCTGGTAGCGGACTTGCTGCCATGGAATCCGATGCCCTGCGCGTCCATCATGCTCACCAGTGCGTTGCCGACGGCGGGTCCGGCCACCGGCATCGGCAGCGGGTCCGGGGTGAAAGCGTCCACCCGTACCGCGCCGCTGGTGAAGCGCTCGCCGAGCTGGTCCCCGATGAGGAACGCGGCTTCGAACGGTGCGGCCGGGCACTTGAACGGCACGGCCGCCACCAGCACCATGATCCGGCCCGATTCCAGCGCGCCGACGCGACGGTGAAGATCCGCGGCGCCCTCCACGGTGTAGAACTGGCCTGCGACCTCCGCGTCGAGCGCCTGCCGCAGACCTGGCAGCCGCGAGACGTCCAAGCCCGCGCCCAGCGCGACGACCAGCGCGTCATAGCCGATCGGCCCTGCCGGACCGCACTCCACGGTCCGTGTCTCGAGGTCGACGCTCGTGACTTCACTGGTGATCATGTCCACGCCAGGCAGCGTGGCCGCCGTGGGGCGGACGGCGACCTGATCGGGGGTGCGCCAGCCGCGCAGAACCCACAGCAGTGACAGGCCGAGACTGCCGGTGAAGGAGCGATCGATCAGCACGATCCGATCCTGGGCGGGTAGCGCTTTGCGAAGTTCGGCGGCGGCGGTCAGCCCGCCCACGCCAGCACCGAGAACGACAACAGTCTTGCTCATGAGCTTCTCGTTTCCTCGCTCCCACCTGTCGACCCGCGGGGGAGGCGGCGGGGCGTGAATAGACTCGCGGTTTGCGGCGCTGCACCAAGGAGCAGCTGCACTAAGGAATAATGGAACTGTATTCCAAGGAATATTGGAGACGCAAGGTGGGAGAGTTGTCGGATCGCAAAGCGGCCCTGTTCGACCAGATTGCCCGCGTAGGCAAGGCGCTGGGCAATGGCCGCCGTCTGCAGATCCTCGAGGTCCTCGCCCAAGGTGAGCGCACCGTCGAGGCCATCGCGACCGCGACCGGGATGAACCTGACCACCGCGTCAGCCAACCTGCAGACACTCAAGGCGGGCGGCCTGGTCGCAGCCCGCCGCGACGGCACCCGCCAGTACTACCGTCTCGCCGGAACCGACGTCGCTCACCTGTTCGCCCTGGTGCAGGCTGTCGGCGAGGCGCACGTGGCCGACGTCGCCCGTGCCGCCTCCCAGGTCCTCGGCTCGCCCGACGATGCCATCACCCGCGACGAACTCATCCGCCGACGCGATGCCGGCGAGATCACCTTGGTCGACGTCCGACCGCACGAGGAGTATGTGGCCGGACACATCCCCGGCGCGATCAACATCCCGGTCACCGAACTCGCCGACCGCCTCGCCGAACTTCCCGCCGGCCGTGACATCGTCGCCTACTGCCGGGGAACGCTCTGTGTCATGGCCCCCGACGCGGTCCGTATCGGCCGAGCCGCCGGCTGCGACGTGAAACGTCTGGACGAAGGAATGCTCGAGTGGGCTCTCGCGGGTCTGCCGGTGGACACTCGATCGGCCTGATTCTGCCTTCGCACCACTGACACCCGAAGCCGCTGCCGGCCAAAGGGGTTAGTCATGTCGGCGAAGTGGTTCTCAGCGGTTGCCCGCGGGACCGCCTCGAGGAGCATCCGGGGCGGCGCCCACCCGTGCCGCCAGGACCGCAGCCTGGGTACGGCGCTCGACCCCCAGCTTGGCAAGCAGCCGAGAGACATAGTTCTTCACCGTCTTCTCCGCCAGGAACATCCGTGCCGCGATCTGCCGGTTGGTCAGTCCCTCACCCAGCAGCGCGAGCAGGCGCTGCTCCTGGGCGGTGAGGTTCTCCGGGAACGGGTCACGTCGACGCTGTGGCCGCGGCGCCGGCTCCGCCGGCAGTGGAAGCGTGTGGCCTGCGCCGACCGCACGCACCGCCTCGACCAGCTGCATGCCGCGAATGTCCTTGACGAGATAGCCCTTCGCACCCGCCGCCGCGGCGTCCCGCATCGCGCGTTCATCGCGAAACGAGGTCACGATCAGGCAGCGCAGGTCGGGCATACGGGTGCGGAGTTGGCGGCACACGTCGATGCCGCTGCCGTCGGGCAGGCGTACGTCGAGGAGCACCACGTCGGGGCGGAGCACCGGAATCCGTGACAGGGCCTGCGCGCGGTTCTCGGCCTGGCCGACCACCTGCATATCGTCGTCCGCGTCGACCAGTTCGGCGAGACCGCGGCGGACCACCTCGTGATCGTCGACGAGGAACACTGTCAGCATCTCGGCATCTCCTGAGCGCGTACCACCCGATCGTACGACGATTCGATCCCCGCCCGGGGTCTTCCGGCCCTACCCGCAGCCCTCGGGCCCGGCGACGATGGTGACACTCACAATCAGTGCCACCCGAGATCGGTGTCACCCGAGATCGGTGCCACTCGAGGTCAGTGTCACTCCAGATCAGGGAGGGTCCGCGTGGACATTGTCGAGTCGAAGGCCCCGGTCGTAGTCGGGATCGATGGTTCGGCCACATCGTTCGCCGCGGTGAGCTGGGCGGCCCGCGAATCTCGGCTACACGGGTGTTCCCTGCGGATCGTCTCGGCGCTGGGCGCGCCCACCCCGTACGGGGACGGGATCCGGTTGCCACACAGCTACTTTGCCGATCGTGACCGGGCGGTGCACGCCAACCTCGAGGAGGCCGCCGCGATCGCCCGCACCACCGACACCGAGTCCAGCATCACCGACATCACCACCGACGTCCTCGACGGCCCAGCCCGGCCCGCACTGATCGAGGTGTCGAAGTCGGCCCGCATGATCGTCGTCGGAAGCCGTGGCCTGGGGCAGGTAACCGCGGTGCTCGCCGGATCCGTCGCCACGGCACTGGCCGCCCACGCCAACTGCCCGGTCGTCGTGATCCGGGAGCAACCGGGGCAGAGCTCCGGACCGGGCGTGATCGTCGTCGGAGTCGACGGCACCGAGAACAGCAAGCCCGCGCTGGACGCGGCGTTCGACGAGGCCTCTCTGCGCGGCGCCCGCCTTGTCGCCGTCCACACGTGGTCGGCGTTCGACCTGTCGACGGCGTTCGACGACCAACTCGACCTGCCCTGGGACGAAGTCGAGGTCGCCGAGCAGGTAGTCCTTGCCGAGAGCCTGGCCGGTTCGGCCGAACGCCACCCGGACACGGAAGTGACGCGCGTCGTCGTCCGTGGCAGTTCCGCGGACGCACTTCGTACCCGCGCGGCCGACGCTGAGCTGCTGGTCGTCGGCACCCACGGACGAGGGGGATTCGCCGGCATGCTCCTGGGCTCGACGAGCGCGGCGTTGCTTCACACAGCGAGCTGTCCGCTCATGATCGTCCGGTCATGAGCGAACCCAGCCGAGAAGTCCCCAGCCGAGGAGTCACTGTGGACACGCCCGACGAGCGGATCTTCCTCGTCGCCGGATCGTCGGTTCTCGTGACGGACGCGATCGCATACGCCTATCTGCGGTGCCGTCCGTGCGTGGTCCTTTCCGACGTTTTCCCGGATCTTCCTCACAAACGCGAACAAACGCGGTGACCGCCCCCGGTCGGCGCACGCCGCCTTGGCCGCAGCTCACGGGGACCGCGCGCTGCGCACCGCGGTGACGCCGGGGACCGATGCGGCCAGCGCCTCCGCTACCCGGCGCTCGCTGTCGTCGAGATAGTCGCCGCCAAGCGACACGACGCCATCCTCGACCGTCACCGTCCACCGGTGCGCGCCGCCGTACACCTCGAGACGATGACGCACTTCCCGGTCGATGTTGTGATCGTCCTGTGCGAGCGCCTCGACGAGATCTCGGCGGCTCACGATCCCGATCACCGCGGCTTCGTCGACGATCGGGATGCTGTGCAACCTGGACTTGAGCATCGCCGACGCGAGGGCGCTGATGTCGACGTCCTGGCTCATCGCCACCACCGGGCTCGTCATCACCTCTCCGACGGTCCGCTCCGCGCTTCGTGCTCCCTCTGGGCCGGACACGAATTCGCCTTGCAACAAATCGCTTTCGGAAACGATGCCGACCAGACGGTCCTCGTGGTCTACCACCGGCAGCGTGGTGTATCCATGCCGACTCAGCAACCGGATCCCCTGCTCGACAGTGGTGCCGGTGCTCACGGTCGTCACCGGACTGCTCATCACGTGCCGGGCTCGCATCTCGCTGCTCCCTCCGAACTCACGCCTCCCACACCTCTTCGATCGAGCGTCGACTCGCCACCGGCGACGCACCGCCAGTGGCGACCGCGTGCCGGATCTGCGCGATTCCCGGGCCGCCCACCATTCACCAAGTCTTGCCGCGGCCGATCCGCCGCGGCAAGGGCCGTAGTGCTCTCACCGAGCGGCGCGCAGAGTGCCCTCGGCGGGCGGTAGAAGGCATGGGGTGGGACCGATGACCTTGTGCCCTGTAGAGGCCGCGATGGCCGGTGTTTCCTGGAAGCAGCAGCTCGTACTCATCACGTCCGTACTCGTATTGAGGAGCGGAGATGGCAGCTGAGTCGGCCCCCACGGGGCAAAGGTGGACCACATCGATCGACCACCTCGGCCCCGCGGACGCACCGTCGGTCGGAGGCAAGGCCGCCAACCTCGGGGAACTCGCCGGTGCTCGGTTCCCGGTGCCCCCAGCGTTCGCGGTCTCCGAACGGGCCTACCTAGCGGCGATGGACGCAGCCGGTATCCGCAAGGACCTCGCCGACCGGGGCGCCGCATGCCGGTCGGCCGACGACACCTTGCTCACCCGCGAGTCCCGCGCGTTGCAGACACTCGTCCGCGAGGTGACCCTGCCCGACGACCTGCGGGCCCAGATCTGCCGCGCGTACCGGGACCTGGGCCCGGACGTACCGGTCGCTGTGCGGTCCTCGGCACCGGCCGAGGACGCCGCCGACACATCCTTCGCTGGCATTCACGAGAGCTACACCGATGTCGTCGGGGAGGACGCCCTGATCGACGCGGTCCGGAACTGCTGGGCATCATTGTGGACACCCCGTGCACTCACCTACCGCATCCTCCGCGGCTACGAGGAAGAGCCCTCCATCGCCGTGGTGGTCCAGCGCATGGTCCGCTCCGACTGCTCCGGAGTCGTGTTCACCGCCGACCCCCGCACCGGGGCTCGCGACCGGATCGTCATCGAAGCAGCGCTCGGTCTCGGTGAGGTCGTCGTCGGCGGCCAGGTCGAACCCGACACCTACGTCGTGTCCAAGGACGACTTCACCCTCATCGACAAACACATCGGGAACCAGTCGTTCGCGATCCGGCCCGGCCGGGACGGCGACCAACGCGTGAACCTCACGTCTGCCGAAGGCACACGGCAGGTGCTCGACACCGCACAGGTGCAGGAGATCGCGAAACTCGCAGCGGCAGTGGAGGAGCACTACGGTGCACCGCAGGATCTCGAGTTCGCGATCGAGGACCGACACCTCTGGCTCGTCCAGACCCGCCCGATCACCACCCTCGGCGCCACAGACACCGGAGCCGCCGGCGACGAAACCCGTGACACCGCCGAACCACTGGTTCAAGGGCTCGGCGCCGGGCCCGGGACCGCAACCGGCACTGCACGTGTGCTCTCCACCCTCGAGGACTCCGGCCGACTCCAGGACGGCGACATCCTCGTTGCCCCGATGACCCGTCCAGATTGGCTGCCCGTGCTGCGCCGGGCCGCCGCGATCGTCACCGACGGTGGGGGAGTGACGTGCCATGCGGCGATCGTCGGCCGTGAACTCGGCCGGCCCGTCGTCGTCGGCACCCACGACGCCACCAACGTCATCGAGGACGGCTCCCGGATCACCGTCGACGGCAGCAGCGGGACCGTGTTCGCCGGAACCGTGACCCCGGCCGCGAAACCGTCCGTCAGGCAACGGCCGGCGCAGCTGCAGGTGGCCGCCGAGACCACGGCCACGACGCTGTACGTCAACCTCGCGACCCCCGACGCCGCCGAATCCGTCGCCGCCACCGACGTCGACGGCGTCGGACTTCTCCGCGCCGAGTTCATGATTACCGGTGCACTCGGCGGCGCACATCCCGCGGCGATGATCGCGGCCGGGCGCCGCAAGGAGTACGTCGACGACATGACAGCCGGCGTCGAACACATCGCCGCCGCTTTCGCACCCCGGCCCGTCGTCTACCGGGCCGTGGACCTGCGTTCGAACGAGTTCGCTGCACTCGAGGGCGGTGACGTCGAGCCGGACGAGGACAACCCGATGATCGGGTACCGCGGCTGCTTCCGGTACGTGCGTGAGCCAGAACTGTTCTCGCTCGACCTCGACGTGCTGCACCGGGTCCGGCAGCGACTACCGAACGTGCACCTGATGATTCCGTTCGTCCGCACCCGCTGGGAACTCGCCGAATGCCTTGACCAGCTCGACCACCATCCTCTCGGCGCAGACCGCGGCATGCACCGGTGGATCATGGCAGAGGTCCCGTCGGTGGCCTACTGGATCCCCGCCTACGCACAGCTCGGCATCGACGGAGTTTCCATCGGCAGCAACGACCTGACCCAGTTGACGCTCGGCGTCGACCGGGACTCCGGGGTGTGCAAAGACCTGTTCGACACGATGGACCCGGCCGTCCTCGACGCCATCGACCGCATCATCGATCGCGCCCACGACTGCGGACTGACGACTTCGCTGTGCGGCCAGGCGGTCTCCACCGACTCCCGGCTGGCCGAACACCTCGTGCGACGAGGCATCACCTCGGTGTCCGTGACCGCCGACTCCGCGGCCCGCACGCGGCGAATCATCGCCGCCGCCGAGCGACGGATCCTGCTCGACCACGCCCGCGCGTCGGCCCGAACGAAGGAGTGAATCCGGTGCGCGCCGGAGACATCATGACCACGAGGGTGGTCACCATCGACGAACACGCCACCCTCGCGTACGCAGCCCACCTGCTCGGCCCCGACCCGGAGTCCGCGCTGCACGTCGTAGACGCCTCCGGGCGCCTGGTCGGAATCGTCACCGCAACCCGCCTTCTCGACCGAATCTGCGCTCTACTCAACACCATCGATCTCGCAAGTTCCGGCTGGGACACCGTCTCCGACGCGATGACCACCCCAGTCCTGGCCGTCGGCGCCGACACCGACATCAGCCACATCGTGACGGCCCTGACCGACCGCGACACTCGCACCTACACCGTGCCTGTCGTCGACGGCTTCACCCCGATCGGCGCGGTCACGCGCCTCGACCTGGTGCGCGCGCTCTACGACCGAACCCCTCCACCGCCTCCGAGGTGATCCGCATGAGCACATCTCCGATCGTCGTCGGCGTGGACGGCTCGGCTGCATCCCGTGATGCAGTCCGCTGGGCGGCGCACGAGGCTCGACTACGCGGCGACACCCTTCTGCTCTTGACGAGCGTCAGCACCGGGGGCATCGGACCCGGTTCACCATTCACTGACGACCTGCGCATCGCGGGCGAACGCTGCATCGACGACGCGCGGCAGCTCGTGGCACTCGACAACGGCGGCCAGGTCGTCGACACGCGTAGCGAACTGTCCCCGCTGCCCGCCGTGCAAGCCCTCGTGGAGCACTCCGAGTCGGCACGCATGATCGTCTTGGGCACCCGCGGACTGGGCGAATTCACCAGCGGCCTTACCGGATCGGTCACATCCGCCGTCGCACGTCACGCCCGTTGCCCGGTCGTCGTGGTCCCCGGCTGGCCGAAACCCGGTGAACCGCCCCTCACCGGACCCGTCGTCGTCGGCGCCGACGGCTCCGAAGCGAGCGGGCCTGCCATCGCTGCCGCGTTCGAGGAGGCATCACTGCACGACGCGGATCTCGTCGCCCTCCACGCCTGGTCGGATCGGGACCTATCGATGCTGAACCCGTTCTCGCTGACCGATCCGCACCGCATCGAATGGCCGACCACAGAAGCGGCCGAACGAGCCGTCCTGTCCGAAAGCCTCGCCGGATGGCAGGAGAAGTACCCCGACGTCACCGTCCGCACGATCGTGGTGCAGGACCGCCCGGTGCACAACCTTCTCACCCACGGTGCCGGGGCCAGGCTCATCGTCGTCGGCAGCCGCGGCCGCGGCGGATTACCGGCCATGACCCTCGGCTCCACCAGCGCCGCGCTCCTGCATGCCGTCACGAACCCGCTGCTGGTGGTGCGATCCAAGTAGTACCCGTCAGTCTGCCGACTTGACATCGATGTGCTTGGCGCCGGCACCCTTCGCGGACATGCCGACCGTGACCTCGAGAATGCCCTTCGAGTAGTTCGCGTCGACCGCATCCTCGTCCGCGCCTGCGGGCAACGTCACCGCGCGGCTGAAGGACCCGTACGTAAACTCCGATCGCCCGCCCTCGGACTTCTCCTCGGTTCGCTCCGCCTCGATCGTCAACCGGCCGTCCTCGATGCTGACATTGATGTCCTCTGGATCCAGACCGGGAAGCTCGGCGCGCAGCGTGTACTTGTCGCTCTCGACGCGGTCCTCAACGCGGATCAGGTTGCCACCGAACGGTGGACGGAACCCCGTGACCGGGAACGCGTCGAACAGTTCGGTCAGGTCGGGCAGAACGGACCGGCGGCGAGCTGGAACGCTGGACATGACCACTCCTCACTGTCACGTAGCCGTGGAATCGGCTACACCCCCATTCGACGCCGGTCCAGCTGAACAGGGGAGGGCCGTTCGTCACACCACGCGGTACACGGGGTCGAGGAAGAACGGAAGGAATCTGGCGCAGGACACCGGCGAGCGGGTTTGCTAGGGGACGGTCTCAGCCGTATCGCTCGACGAGCGCGTTGCCGATCGAGGCCAGGTGGTCTCGCACACCCGGAGGGCCAGTAACCTCGAGCCATTCGACCATCCAGGCAAGCTCGCCGGCGAGTGCGTACTCGTTGCGGCCGCGGATCACGACCTCGATGCGGCCGTCGGTCGTGGAACCTCCCACCTGGAGCCGACCGCCGAGCGCCATCCGGAGCAGGCCTATCCCGTGGGGCTTGCATACCGCCTGGATCTCGAGGGGTGTTCGCCTACGGTCGACCTCGTCGGCGATCTCGCGCCAGCTCTCGGCAAGGTCGAAGTCGTCGGGTCGGTGCACGGGATCGTCAGTCGGGTCGGCGGACGACACGCGGTCGATCCGGAAGGTCCGCCGGCCGGCCTCGGTGTTGGAGACGAGGTACCACGACTGACCTTTGGCGACGATGCCCAGCGGGTGGACGGTTCTCTCGGTTTCGGTGCCTTTGCGGTCGACGTAGCCGAGCCGCACCTGGACGCCGCGGATCACCGCGTCTTGGAGTTCGTCGAGGAAGCGAGGTGGTCGGTGCTCGACCCGACTCGACCCCCATTGTTCTGGGTCGGTGACCAACGACGACGCTGCTGCCTCGGCCTGCACCCGGAAGGGCTCCGGCAGGGCATGGACGAGCTTGCGCAGAGCTGCTTTCACGGCCGGCGTCGCAGCCGAGGCCGGGCCGGCAACCAGGAACAGGGCGCGGGCCTCACCCGCGGTCAACCCGGACAGGTCGGTGCGGGCGCCGCCCACTAGGCGCCAGCCGCCTCCTCGGCCCTGCATGGAGTACAAGGGCACCCCGGCCATGGCCAGGGCGTCGAGGTCGCGGCGGGCGGTGCGCTCGGAGACCTCGAGCTCTCGGGCGACCTCTGGTGCTGTCACCTGCCCGCGCCGTTGCAGCAGCAGGAGGATTGCCACTAGCCGATCGGTTCGCACACCGACAACACTTTCACAAAAACCGGTCATGAGGTGACCGGTTTCGGCCGTCAAGATGGCCACATGACCTCACCGATGAGTCCCACTACCCACGATCGTGTCGTCCCTCTGCCTGCCAGGGGTGCGCCGACGCTGACTTCGGGCACCTTCGTCGCCTGATCACCCCGAACTCGCTTGATCACCCCGAAAAGATAGAAAGGAAACGCAATGTTTGATCCAACCGATTTTCCCGAGCCCACCCTGATCTCAGTCAACGGTGTGGAACTCGAAGTCTTCGAAGCGGGCCGGCAAAATACAGGAAACCCAATCGTGCTCTGTCACGGCTTTCCAGAGCATGCCTTTTCGTGGCGCCATCAGGTGCCTGCTCTTGCCGAAGCGGGCTACCACGTCATCGTCCCGAACCAGCGAGGTTATGGGAACTCATCCCGTCCGACCGAAGTAACAGACTATGACATCGAGCACTTGTCGGGTGACCTCATCGCACTTCTCGATCACTTCGGATACGACGACGCCACCTTTGTCGGCCACGATTGGGGTGCATTCGTCGTGTGGGGACTGACTTTGTTGCATCCGAGCCGGGTCAGCAAGGTGATAAACCTGAGCTTGCCTTACCAGGATCGCGGAGAAAGGCCCTGGATCGAGGTCATGGAGGACATGCTGGGCAGCGACTTCTACTTTGTCCACTTCAATCGACAGCCAGGCGTCGCGGACGCTGTATTCGAAGAGAATACATTCCAGTTCCTTCGCAACCTGTACCGGAAGAACGAGCCTCCCAGCGAGCCTCAGCCAGGTATGGCGTTGATCAATCTCGCCAAAGCAGAAACACCACTTGGTCAGCCTTTGATGGGCGACAGCGAACTGGCCGTTTTTGTCTCCGCGTTCGAAGCATCAGGGTTCACCGGCGGTATCAATTGGTATAGAAACCTCGACCGCAACTGGAACTTGCTGGCGGACGTGAACCCGATCATCCAGCAGCCCGCGCTCATGATGTATGGCGACCGGGATACGGTCGCGAAGTCCGAAAGACTGGCAGAGTTCGTGCCCAATGTGGAAGTGGTCAATCTGGATTGCGGTCATTGGATCCAACAAGAAAAGCCGGAAGAAACAAACCAAGCGATCTTGAAATGGCTGGAACAGCAGGATGCCACCTGATCCCGCGAGCGGTCCAAGGTTGGGCATGCCCTCCGGCTCGAACGGAACAAATCGACCGTAGTGCATACGAGTCCAGGCGGCGTGCCGGGAAAGTTCCCCCTCCCATGCACGCCGCCTGGTCACGACCATCAGCCCGTGGAGAGAGCCTCGGTCGCCGTTCAGCCAGCCACCGGAGCTGACCACAGGACCCGGGTTCCACCGCCCACCGTCGAATCGAACCTGAACGTCCCCCCGACCTCGTCGGCCCGTGCCGCCAGGTTCGCGAGCCCGCCATGTTCTGCCGGTTCGCTGACCCCGCACCCATCGTCCGCGATTTCCACCGCCACGCGATCGCCTACGTCGACGAAGACACGGATGCTCGCGGCGCCCGAGTGCCGGACCGCGTTGCTCACCGCCTCACGCACCACCGCCTCCGTGTGGTCGGCGAGAACCGGGGTCAGGTTGGCCACTCGCCCTCCGATCCGAATGTCCGTTTCGACGGGGGAGTTCGCCGTCAAGTCCGCCACCGCGCGACGCAGACGCTGTCTGAGGGGACGCGGCTCGCCACCGCCGTCGTGCAGGTCGAAGATCGTGGTCCGGATGTCGGCAATTACCTCTTGCAACTCGTCGATTGTCGCGTCCACGCGCGCCCGCAGCTCCGGCGACGTCAGACGGTCCACCGTGCCGTGCAGCGAGAGCCCGGCCGCGAACAGCCTCTGGATGACGTGATCGTGCAGATCCCGAGCGATCCGGTCACGGTCCGCGAGCAGGTGCAGTTCATGCTTCTCGCGTTGCGCGGCGGCAAACCGGAGCGCGAGGGCCGCCTGATCTGCGAACGAGGTCATCAACGCCAGCTGGTCGGAGTTGAAAGCCGAGCGCCCGCGTCGCCGCAAGGTCACAAGTACGCCCGTCACACCATCCCCGGCCCGCAGGGGAACGATCAACGCCGGCCCGAACGCGTCCAACGCGCGGTCGAACGGGGCATGTTCGAGCTGGTCGGAATTGGTGGGCGTGCGCATCCGGAAGACCCGCCCGGCACTCGAACGTGTGACCGGGAGGACGCTACCGACCGCGCGTGCAGACTCCGGACCCGAGGCGACGACGATCGTCAATTCGTCGATGTCCTCGAGCGGCGCGTCCGGATCGACGGGCATCGCCAGGAACGACTGGTCGGCGCCGGTCAGTTCGAGGGCCCGGTCGGCGACGACTTGCAGCGCGCGATCGAGATCACCGCCCGCCAGCAGTACGGTGCTGACGTCGTGCAACGCCTCGAGCCGACGCCGACGTGCCCGCGACTGGTCATAGAGGCGGGCGTTGTCGATCGCAATGCCGGCCGCGGACGCTAGTGCACGGACCAGGATCTCGTCGTCGGCAGTGAAGGTATCGCCGTCCGCCTTTTCCGTCAGGTACAGGGTCCCGAACACTCGTCCTCGTACGAGGATCGGGACGCCGAGGAACGTCCGCATCGCCGGATGCGCCTCCGGGAACCCCACCGACGCCGGATGCGCGTGCAGGTCGTCGAGTCGCAGGGGAACCGGATCGTCGAACACCAGGCCGAGGATCCCGCGGCCGTGCGGCAGTTCGCCGATGGCATCCGCCGTCGCCGGGTCGATGCCCTCATGTACGAACTGCGAGAACCGCCCCCCGGGGCACTCGGCGTCACGTACCCCGAGTGCCCCGTACCGCGCGCCGGTCAGCCGCCTTCCGGCTGCGACCACACGGCGCAACGTTTGGGGGAGATCCAGGTCGCCCGTCACCTCGAGCAAGGCCTGCACGAGCCCCTCGAGTTGATCCCGCGTACGACAGGACTCGACGATCAACTCGGGTCTGCCGAGTTGATCCGGAAGCTCCGGTTGGCTTCCCGGTCTCGGCCTGGGGGGCACAGCGTCATTGTTCCACGTAACCCGGGCGCCTTCGGCGCTGTCGGCAATGCTCCGGACAGAGCGGTCTGGTTTCGTGGCGTCACCGTGACGTTACAGGACCAACCTGTAGGGGGAATGTTGAAGAAAGACTGGTGAATCTCAGCGGTTCAGCGAGACTTCTTCGACACCTTCATGGTGATCCTTGCGGAGACGAATGTGTTTCCGTCGGCGTCGCGGACATCGACAGGAACCACGAGTTCGGTTGGCTCATCGCCGAATTCGGGGATCGAGTCGAGGCGGGCGGTCGCGTTGACCGCAGTGGTGGCCTTTGCCTTGTACTCCACCGTCATGCCGATCGGAATCCATCGATGAGTGGAGGGGATAGTGGCGTCGGTCATCAAGCCACCAGCGAGTTCGGCCATGTTGCACGAGGCGATGGCGTGGTAGGTGCCGAGATGGTTGCGCACGCCTCGTCGGTTGGGGGCGCTGACGCGGCACAGCCCGGGTCGCAGCTCATGGACCAGTGGGTGGATCGTCCGGAAGTATGGAGCCTTCAGGCACAGCGCCCGTGTGAAGATCCAGTTGCCGAAAGGCAAGCGCTGCAGTTTGTTCCAGATCCGGAGGTTCGCGCCGATGGGTGCGATGGTGGAAGTGGTCATGACGTCGGAATCCTGTCGGTGGTCGGTTACTGGTTGCGGCCCTGACGCAACGCGTCGGTGACCGAGCTGAACATTGTGGTCTTGATGGCTCCGAGGGTGCCGCGGTCCTTACCGGCGATCGGTGCCAAGCGATTGATCGCGGTAGCGACGACTTCACTCTCTGCGGCGGTACCGTCGATCAACCCTGCCTCCATCGCTTCGGCGGCCCCGTACCGATGTCCGGTGCTCATCGCGGTAATTGCTGTCTGCGGTGTGAGTTTCGCCTGAATGAGAGCCGCCATCCCCACTGTGAAGGGGATATTGATGTCCACTTCCGGGAAGCAGTAGTAGCCACGGTCCTCGCGCATGATCCGGTAGTCGTGCGCGATCGCCAACATGGCGCCGGCGCCGAAGGCGTGCCCGTTGACCGCTGCGATGGCGGGTAGCGGATAGGTCAAGATCCGGTTGAACAGCTCCTGGACTTGCTCCACATACCAGTCAGCTCGGCTGGCGTTGGCCATGAGCCAATCCAGGTCCAGTCCGTTGGAGTAGAACTTGCCGGAGCCCACGGTGATCAGGCCGCGTGCTTTCGTCTCGATCTCACCGAGGTGGGCGTTGACGGTGTCGATCCATTCGGGGGAGAAGCGGTTCTCGTCGTCGCCGAGATTCAGCACGGCGATCTCGTCCCGGTAGTCCAGGGTTGCAGTCATCGGTGGGTTCCTTTCACTTATCGACTGTCGTCGGCGTTGACACCGAAGGAGGTGGGGGCGGTTCCAGTGCCAGCAAAGCATGCACAGCCGCTGCGAGGCGTTGACGCACAACCGCATCGGGTGTGCGCCGACCTCGCAGCAGGAGCGCGGAGGGTATCTCGACGACACAGTCTCTGATCACGTCCACCGCGTTCCTGTCTGCGCGGAGCCACATCGCGCGCGAAAGACGGACGAACAACTCCGCGAGCGTGTTGTCGAGGTTGCGTATATCGGCTGCAAGGTCGTTCGAGAGGTCGCTGGAATCGAGGAGTTCGTTGCGTCGCACGGCGAGCAGGAAGCGACCTGACACCGGAGACTCGAGTAGGAATCGGGCTGGGCTGTCGGCGGCTGCGATCACCGCCTCGATTGCGGCACTCTGTCCGTGCCCCCGCTCCAACGCTGCGTCGACAGCCCCGCTCTGCATCGTCAAGAATCGTTGCGCGGCGCGCAGCCAGACTTGGCCCACCAGGCCCGCCCGAGAACCGAACGCGTGGTAGATCGCGCCATTGGATACCGAGGTGACTTCGGACAATGCTCGGACAGTGACCGACGCAGGTCCAGAATCAACGGCCAGCTTTTCTGCGGCATTCATCAACCGCTCGAGGTCGTGTACGCGGGGGCGGGGCATGCGACCACGATAACAGAGCATGCGCTCTACTATTAATGCCGGTCATCCGTAGACCAGGCCGCCGCCCGCGACGGACTGACGCGAAGGCATGGACAGGGGTCCAGCTAGGCCCCGCGCGCCAGAACCGCCAAGCGATACCGACACCTTTGTAGTTGGGCCTTCGAGGGCGGGCAACACTACGAACAGTGACCGGGGGTCATTTCGTCAGAGTGACGTTTTGTAAGAGTAGGGCGACGGAGTCGGGAGAGCGGTGCAGGCGGAGGTCGAGGCTCGATCCGGCGCGGATGATTCGAACACCGTTCAAACATCGGCGGAACCGCGAACTCGACCGCAGACGGACCACGGCGAGTGACCGTGACGCGGCAACGTCGTGTCGGACGCCCACCGAGTCGCCAGCCGTGCGGCAGATCGGAAAGTTCGTCTCGAAACAGTTTGATCCGCAGCATGTTCCGCATATTGATAGAGTGCCGATAATCGACATTATGTCAAGTCACGTGGATACAAGCGGTCCCCGAGAGCCGGGCGGGACGCCCAGGAAGCCCGCGGGTCGATGCCGGGAACCCGATGCCGGGAACCGACGAGGACGAACGAACCGCACCCCCCTCCGGGAGTGCTCGCGAGTTTCGGGTCGACCGGCGATGTGAACCGGCGATCGAGTCGCGCATCCGACCCCGCGAGGAATCGATGAACGCGTCGACGCTGCGATGGCACCTCGATGAGGTCGATGCACGAGTCGAGTCAGCCACACTCCCCGCCGCAAGCTCCGCCCTCTCGGAGCAAGCTTTCATGGATATTACCGAATATCCATGTGCAGCTCCATGATTCGCACCAATCTCGAACCGGTCAACTTTGCGGAGTTCGGCGGACAAACCGCGTACAGGCAGTAGATCCAACCCCCGAGATCTCGCACGGACGAACGGCAGCCGACGGTATGTTGAGACAGGTGCTGTGGCTTCTCGTGACGCTCCTCCTCTTCCTGACGGTGGGCACCTATCTTTCTTTTGGTGTGCTCACAGCTATTGGGCAGCGTCGACGAGGCGCTGGCAAGCTTGTGTCTGTTGGTGCGGTCGCCTTCTTCCCGTTCTACTGGGTCGTCTGGTACGCGCACGACACGTGGCCATCAGATCGACGGGCGGCTCGATGAGCGCCGAGACGACAACTCGACAGCTCCTCTCCAACCTGCGAGCTATCGGACTGTCGGCTACCGAAACCGCCTGAATTCAAACATATTAGGCATGGTCCGGCGTCTTCCTCGTTGGCACGACCAGCGAATAGACCTTGCCGGCCGCGAGCAGCGCAGTCAGCGCGAGAAGTGTCCAGAAGACAACCGGGAACCAGATCATCACTCCGACGAACACGCTGAGCGCCACGAATTTTACGACCTCTCGCGCGGCGCGTACCTTCCAGCGTTCCGTCGGTTTGCGCCGGTAGAAGCTGCGGGCCAACCCGGAGAGCGCCTTGATTCGGCCGTTTCCGTCGAATTCGAACAGCGCGATTCCCATCCGGTTTGCGAACGATCGCGCCTCGTGCGTGTATCCCCCATATGAGAAGTGCACCCAGCGATCGTTCGTCCTTCCCAGGTAAACAGTCTCGTGGATGCCCCTCAGGTGCTGCTCATCGACGGGCGATCTCGTGATCGTTCCAAGTCCGACGACACGGCGTCCGTCGACGTGGAACAAGTCGTCCGTCCATCCGAGACGCGTGCTGACGGACTCGAAGCCCATGTCCCCCATGTGAAAAGCGACAGACTCGTACATGTCGCGGCGACTGATAGCAGGTTTCAACACGACTCCATCGCTTCGGAATTAGGTGACAAATCGTACCTGGTAGAGCCGAAGAGAATCAGTCGATCGATGGCCACGCCCGAGAGTTCATGAAATATGGCCGCTTTCGACACCCGAATCTGATCTGACGCGCTCGCTGCGTCCGGCTATCAGTATCGGCGAATATCTCTGCGTGAATGGATGCTTCACTTGCGGTCGACCCAGCGAGTGTCAGAGCTCGTCGAGCAGGCCACGCACCAGGACGTCGATCTCGTCTCGGATCTCGCGCACAACCTCAACGGGTTGTCCCTCCGGGTCGGCTACCGGCCAGTCGAGGTACCGTTTCCCCGGGTAGACGCCGCAGGCGTCTCCGCACCCCATGGTCACCACGATGTCGGCGGCGGCGACCACGTCGTCGGTCAAAGGCTTGGGGTACGCGGGAGTCAGGTCCACACCGCTCTCGGCCATCACCTCCACGACGGCCGGATCGACCTCCCCGATCGGTGTCGACCCCGCCGAATGCACGTGGACCCGATCGTGGCCATGGTGATCGAGCAACGCTGCGGCCATCTGTGAGCGGCCGGCGTTGTGGGCGCAGATGAACAGCACATCGGGCTCGGTCTTCGGCACGCTCCCGTCTGCACGGGCGCGGGCGGTCAGTCGTTCCTCCGCGAGATTCGGTGCGAGGGCCGCCAGATGGGCGTGGACGGTGGCGGTCTCCCGAAGCGCTTCGTAGGACTCGACCACTGCCCGTTCGACCGTCTCCGGGGAAAAGACTCCGACATACCTCTTGGCCAAGTGATCCGCGGCGCGCGACAGAACGGCTGCGGGTAGCAACAAAGCGGGTTGCTGACGGTCAACGCGCTGGGTCATTGTCGCCTCCTGTGATTCTCTGGTGAGTTGCCACCGCCCCCATGAAACGCGAAGAAGATCACGATCGTGCACAACATCCGGGCCGCGCTCACGGCCCGATCCGAGGCAGTCGGATTGCCCCCTATTCCAGGTCCGACCGTTCGCCTTGTCTGCCGAGTAGGCGGGCGGGCGTGCTGCCCTGGGTTCGCCGGTGCCGGTGCCGAAGGACCGGCACCGCTCCCCCTCCGATCGCTCCCAACGGAGTGCTGCGCGTCATACGATGAACGAGTCCGATGTCCGAGGAGGACACGTGAGGCAGCCATCCCGGTTCTGCACGGTGGCACCGGACCTGCTCCACCGGCACCGCGAGGCGATCGTGTGAGTGGATCGGCCCAGCACACCAGCGAATACCGCGACGTGGGTGCGGTCTTCGAGTCGATGGCGGCGCTCGACCGCACCGATCCGCGGTACCGAGTGCTGCGCGACTCGGTCGTGACGCGATGCCTCCCACTCGCCGACCACATTGCCCGCCGGTTCGACGGCCGCGGCGAGTACCACGATGACCTTGTCCAGGTCGCCCGGGTCGGATTGGTCAATGCGGTCAACCGCTACGACGTGGGGGTGGGTTCCGACTTCGTTGCGTTCGCGGTGCCGACCATGATGGGTGAGGTTCGGCGACATTTCCGGGACAGCGGCTGGGCGGTGCGGGTGCCGCGCCGGGTCAAGGAACTTCATCTCGAGATAACCCGTTCGGCCGCGGTCCTCACGCAGCGCCTGGAGCGGCCGCCTACGCGGCGTGAGATCGCGGCGGAGCTTCGGATCGGTGAGCAGGAGGTCGCCGAGGGACTCCTCGCGGCCAACGCCTATCAGACGGTGCCGGTCGACGCCGCTCCGAACGGTCGCCCTCGCGGACACCCGCTGGCCGAGGAACTCGGCGACGAGGACGCCCGTCTCGAGGCGGTCGAGAACCATGAGGCGCTTCGTCCGGTGCTCGCCACCCTGTCCGAACGCGAACGCCGGATCGTGTTCATGCGGTTCTTCGCGAACCTCACGCAGAGTCGGATAGCCGAGGAGGTCGGGATCTCCCAGATGCACGTCTCGCGCTTGTTGGCCCGGTCTCTCGCGACACTCCGAAATCAACTCGAACAGTGACTGGTCACACGCGATCGACCAACTGCTCGTGGCCGGCCATTCGTGCGCAATTGGCGCAACAGAATATTCGGCTCCCGTCTTCGACGCCGTGACCGAGGATGCGGCATTTGCAGTGCGCGCACACGGGAGCCATGGCGTGTGCCGCGCACTCGAAGCTGTCGAACACGCCCCGCCGGTCTCCCATTACCACCGTGAATGCCTTGTCGTAGTCGTTGCCGCACGTCTCGCAGGTCGCCATTACTCGCCTCCTCGTCGGGGCCGGCGCGCAGACGCGGCCGGCGTAGATGACGAGTACCCAGATCCTTTCGCCGATACACCCCGGCAACGGTGTGTCGCGGGGCCGATTTCGTGACTGTGACGGCCCAAAAGGAACGCGAAAAGGAAAAGGCCAGGCACACGTCGGGGGGCGTGCCTGGCCGCGTTCACGCTATGAGATCGGGGTAGTCGGCGAAAGCCGCGCCGGGGTGAAATCGAGGGTGAAGCCACCTCTCCCCCGTGCCCCCGCATCCACCCACATAACCGGCCCATGGGGCTGAACTGGCTATACACTTCCCGGTACAGATGGATCGAACACATGTGCTGTTCGGTCCAAGATGGGTAGCAGCGGAAGACGCGTGGCAGCGAAGAGACATGGAGCAGGACAGCGTGCGTGACGACCAACAGCTACTCGACGCCTGGTTCGGTGAGTTCCTCCTCCACCGCAGCACCGCGAAGCCGTCCCCGAACACCCTCAAGGCGTACCGCCAGGACTATGCCGGAATCTGCGAGCTCCTCGCACACCAAACCGGGACGGCGGCGAGCGAGCTTCCCGTGGATGTGATCACCAAGCCGTCGATGCAGCAGGCTTTTGCCGCGTTCGCTGCAACGCATGAGGTCGCGTCGATCCGCCGGTGCTGGTCCACCTGGAACACGCTGTGCGACTTCCTGTTCTCCCTGGACGCGATCGTCGCCAACCCGATGTCGGCGGTGCTGCGCCCCAAGGCGCCCAAGCGGATTCCCAAGGCGCTCCCGTCGGACGCGGTCGCCCGGCTGATCACGACGCTGCAGGAGGACGACAAAGACGGCGTCCGGCCGTGGGGCGAACGCGACTTCGCGATCATTCTCACCGCGTTGTTGACCGGTATGCGGTCGTCCGAGCTGATCGCCGTGAACATCGGGGACGTGCGCGGCGCGGCCGAGCACGGAGCGACGGAAGCGGCGAAGGTGATTCTGGTCCGAGGCAAGGGAAGTAAGGAACGTGTCGCGACCGCGGAGCCCGCGCTTGTGGCCGCACTGACCGGCTATCTCGAGTCGCGAATCCACCGCCTTCCGGACACGATCAAACGTCGGGTGCCGCAAGTCGCAACCCCCTGGCAGTACTTCCGCAGTACGGATCCACTGTTCGTCGGGGCCGATGGCAGCCGGATCACCCGCGGCACACTGCAGTACCGCGTGCTCCGGGCGTATCGGCGTGCGGGGATCAACGGTGAACGCGCCAAGGGCGCCCTCACGCACCAGTTCCGGCACACGTTCGCCACCAACATGGCCGACGAGAACGTCAGCATCTTCACCCTCATGCGCATGCTGGGCCACGAGTCGATGAACACCACGCAGGTGTACACGGAAGGCGCAGGTGCGGGGGTGCGGGAGGCTGCGGCCCGAAATCCGCTCTATCGACTCCTCGACGACCACTGATGCGGCGGCACGCGACGCGAGACGGGTCCCGCCGTGGTCGGCAAGACGTGCGACCACGCGACGGTTACCGTGGCAGGGACAGCATGGTTCGACGACTTTCGAGGAGCGCGGAATGAGCACCCCGTCGACGCCCACCCGCCGCCATCGCGTCGTGGTCATCGGATCTGGATTCGGCGGACTGTTCGCCACCCAGGCGCTCGGGCGCGCGCCGGTGGACATCACGCTGATCGCCCGGACGACGCATCATCTCTTCCAGCCCCTGCTGTATCAGGTGGCGACTGGGATCTTGTCCGTCGGGGATATCGCGCCGACGACCCGCATCGTGCTGCGCAAGCAGAAGAACGTCGAAGTCCTCCTGGGTGACGTGGAGACGATCGACCTCGCTGCAGGCAAGGTGACGTCACACCTGCTCGACCGTGAGACCGTCACCGAGTTCGATTCCCTCATCGTCGCCGCCGGAGCCGGACAGTCGTACTTCGGCAACGACCACTTCGCGGAGTTCGCGCCCGGCATGAAGACCGTCGACGACGCCCTCGAGTTGCGCGGCCGCATCCTGGGGGCATTCGAGCAGGCCGAACTGTCCGACGATCCCGAAGAGCGTGCCCGGCTGCTCACCTTCGTCGTGGTCGGTGCCGGGCCGACCGGCGTCGAGTTGGCCGGCCAGATCGCCGAACTCGCGCACCGCACGTTGGCCGGCGCGTTCCGGCGGATCGATCCGCGTGAATCCCGGGTGGTCTTGCTCGACGGCGCCGCGTCGGTGCTGCCGGTGTACGGCGGCAAACTCAGCGCCAAGGCCGCCGAACGGCTCGAGAAACTCGGCGTGGAGATCCAGCTCGACTCGATGGTCACGAACGTCGATGTGGACGGGCTGCTCGTCAGACACAAGAACGGCACCGAGAATCGGATCGAGTCGCAGTGCAAGGTGTGGTCGGCCGGGGTGCAAGCCAGCCCGCTGGGAAGGCAGTTGGGTGAGCAGACCGGTGCGGAGGTCGACCGTGCCGGCCGGGTTCACGTCAACCGGGATCTGACGCTTCCCGGCTATCCGAACGTGTTCGTGATCGGTGACATGATGGCGCTCGACGATCTGCCCGGCCTTGCTCAGGTGGCGATGCAGGGCGGCAAGTACGCGGCCAAGGAGATCCGTGCCGGACTCGACGGCGCTCGGCCCGCGGACCGGCAGCCGTTCAAGTACTTCGACAAGGGTTCGATGGCGACGATCTCCCGGTTCAGCGCTGTCGCGAAGGTGGGCAAGCTCGAGATCAGTGGGTTCATCGGCTGGGTCATGTGGCTCGTCGTCCACCTGATGTACCTGATCGGGTTCCGCAACCGTCTGTCGACGGTGATCTCGTGGATAGTCTCGTTCCTCGGTAGGGGCCGTGCGCAGATGACCTCGACCGAGCAACAGGTGTTCGCACGCAACGCGATCGACATGCTTCAGGAGCACAGTCGAGCGTCTGCTGCCGAATCACGCGAGGCAGGTTGATCCGGTCCCCTGTCAGCCGTTTCCGAGCGCCGACGTCTCGGCAATGTTCTGCAGCCGCACTTGCCCGCGTGCGACGAGCTTGTCCTGCTCGTCGGTGACGGTCACGAGCCACAACTGCTGTGTGCGTCCCCGATGCACTGGAGTGGCCTCGGCGAACAGGACGCCGTCGCGGGTGGCGCGGAGGAAGTCGGTGTTGTTGTTCACACCGACGACATGACCGCGGTCTCCGAACCAGAGGCTGGCGGCGACGCTGGCGAGAGATTCGATGACCGCGCAGTGCACGCCGCCGTGCATGATTCCCCACGGCTGGTAGAGCGCAGGCGTGACCTTCCACTGTGCCCGGACGCGGTCGGCGGAAAGTTCGGTGTACTCGAGTCCGATCGCTTCGCCGAATCCCCTGTTGAGGAATGCCGTGACTTCCGCCGGGTCCGCTCCGGCACCCGGTATCGATGCACGCTCCGCGTCGCTCACGATGATCTGCTCCCTCGAGTCGGGCACCTGTGGGTGCCGGGCTGCCTGGTGAATACGCTTCTCGTCATCGTGCCCGACGCCACTGCGCGAGATTGATCCGCCCCACAGGGTGAGACGTATCGGCGGGCTCCGCGCCTGTGCGCGGAGCCCGCCGTGGAGGGGACCGGGAGTCTCTGCAGCCCTCAGGACTCCGCACGGTCCGGCAGCCTGCGCACGAGCATAGGCAAGGCTGGCCTAACTATGCAACCCGACGCGGGGGCGTCCTCCGTCATCCAGCGCGGATACTGCCGTCGCACGTTCGGTTAGGCTTCCGTAACCTGATGCTCGACCGCGTCTTCCCTTTTCGCCTGCCCGCCCAGGAGCACCCCTGCCGTGACGACCCGCCCGCCAGACACGAGTTCGGACTCGTCGACGCGCAAGCATGCACTCGGGGGCCGCGGTGACCTCGGTGATCACAGGGGCGACGGAGACTTCGGGAAGGAGGTCGTCCCCGAGGGCCCGGCCCCATTGCAGTTGAGGGCAGTCGCGAACGCGATCGATCTCTGCGTCCTCGCAATCCCCGTCCTGATCGGCTGGTACCTGGTCGACTCGCTCGCCGACGTCAACGGCGGCGGCGAGGCGGATCGGGCCGTGTTCGGTGGCGCAGCACTGGCAGTCGCCATCTGTCTTTTCGTCTGGAACCGCGGTGTACGCGAGGGCAGAGCCGGAACGACCGTCGGTAAGGGGTGGTGTGGCCTAGTCACCCGCGACATCGAGACCGGCGCACCAATCGGTGTCCGGCGCGCACTGCACCGCTGGTGGGATCGCGGCACGGAGGTGGTGCGCGAATCGACTGCGCGCGTGGACGGATTCGAACCGCTTGCACCCGATACCTCGCTGGCCGCCATTCGTCGCCGACGATTGCTGGGCCTGGCCGCGCTGGCGATCCTGCTGGTAGTGATCCTGTTCGCGAGCGTGTCGGTCGGTGCCCGGCCGTTGTCGTTCGACGAGATCTTCCACGCACTGTTCTATTCGACGGGCGACGAGACCGACATCATCGTGCGGACGCTGCGCATCCCGCGGACCCTGCTCGGTCTCGTCGTCGGCATCGCCCTCGGCGTCGCCGGTGCGTTGATCCAGGGCCATACCCGCAACCCGCTCGCCGACGCCGGCCTGCTCGGCCTCAACGCTGGCGCCGCGTTCCTCGTCGTGATCGCGATCTACGTCTTCGGGCTGGCGACGCCAGGCCAGTACCTGTGGTTCGCCTTCGTCGGATCAGCCCTCGCGTCGATCACGGTGTTCGGCCTCTCGTCGATCGGCAACGGTAGCGCCAGTCCGCTCAGTCTCGCCCTCGCCGGGGCTGCAGTCGCGTTCTTCCTACAGGCCATGACCAGTGCGGTGGTCATTCTCGACCAGACCTCGCTCGACGGCTACCGATTCTGGGTGGTCGGTTCGGTGGCCGGCCGTGGGTACGACATCCTCTGGCAGGTGTTGCCGTTCCTGATCCTCGGCTTGCTGATAGCGATCGCCAGCACCCCGAGCCTCAATGTCATCAGTCTCGGAGAGGACGTGGCACGGTCGCTGGGAACCAACGTCACCTCCTCCCGCATCGTCGGCATCGCGGCGATCACGCTCCTCACCGGGGCGGCCACCGCCGCATGCGGACCGATCGCGTTCATCGGCCTGGTCGTTCCACACGTGGCGCGCGCGATCACCGGCCCCGATTACCGCTGGCTGGTCCCCTACGCCGGTGTTCTCGGTGGCCTCATGCTCGTGATGGCCGACGTGATAGGCCGGGTCGTGGTGCGGCCGGGTGAACTCCAAGTCGGCATCGTGCTGGCCGTCTTCGGCGCCCCGTTCTTCATCGCGCTGGTTCGGCGCAGGAAGCTGGCGAGCCTGTGAGCGTCATCGATCCCGCCACCACGTCCGCCGAGCCGGGCGCGTCGATGAAGGTGCCGTCGCGGCCCGCGTTCCGACTCGGGCCGATCTCGCTGGTGCTGCGGCCATACATGATCGTGGTGAACGTCGTGCTGGTGGCGACGGTGTTCCTGCTGGTGTGTGTCGGAGTCGGCCGCGGCGACTTCCCGCTGTCGCTCCCCGAGGTCGCCGACGTGCTGTTCGGCGGAGGGTCGAACGTGCAGCGATTCATCGTGATGGAGTTGCGACTGCCCCGCGCGCTGACGGCCGTGCTGATCGGTGTCGCGCTCGGCATCGCCGGCGCGATCACCCAGTCGGTCGCCCGCAACTCGCTCGCCAGCCCGGACATCCTCGGCATCACCTCGGGTGCGGGTGCCGCGGCGGTCGCGTTGATCGTGCTCGGGGGTGGCGGATCGTTCGTCGGTCTGCTCGCCACGCTCGGCATCCCCCTGGCGGCACTGCTCGGCGGCCTGCTCACCGCGGGCGTGATCTACCTGCTGGCGTGGCGCCAGGGCGTCGAGGGGTACCGGTTGATCCTGGTCGGTATCGGTATCAACGCGATGATGCTCGCGACCACCGGCTGGCTGCTCATCTCGGCGGACATCAACGACGCCTCGCGCGCCATGGTGTGGATCAACGGCTCGCTGAACGGGGCGGACTGGGCACAGGTGTGGCCGGTGGCGATCGCTCTCGTCCTCATCGGCGGCTGGGCCGTGGTCTCGGCCTTCACGCTCGGAGCCCTGCGGCTGGGCGACGACAACGCGCGTTCGTTGGGGGTCCAGCAGCAGTCCGAGCAGGCCAAGCTGCTGATCGCGGCGGTGGTGCTCGCGGCGATCGCCACCGCGGCCGCCGGACCCGTCGGGTTCGTTGCGTTGGCGGCACCGCAGGTCGCTATGCGTCTGATCCGTTCGGCGGGGCCGCCAATCATTGCGTCGGGGCTCACCGGCGCCGTGCTGGTGGTCGGCAGCGACATCATCGCCCGAACCGTTCTTCCCGCCGAACTGCCCGTCGGCGTCGTGACCTCGGCGATCGGCGGCCCGTTCCTGTTGTATCTGCTCGTCCGCAACAACCGGAAGGTCTCGGCATGACCCCTCGAACCCGACCGGCCGAGTCGGCACCAGCCTCCCCCGCTCCCCGACTCGTCGCCGAGAACCTGACCCTCGGCTACGGCGACCGGGTCATCGTCGAGGGGCTCGACGTCGAGATCCCTACCGGCGTGATCACGACGGTGATCGGCCCGAACGGCTGCGGCAAGTCGACGATGTTGCGTGCCCTGGGTCGGCTCCTCAAGCCGCGCGCCGGCACGGTGCTCCTCGACGGCAAGGCCATCTCGTCGATGCGCACCAAGGAGGTAGCGCGGACACTCGGCATGTTGCCGCAGGCCCCGGTTGCCCCTGAGGGGTTGACGGTCGCCGATCTGGTCGCGCGCGGACGCCACCCGCACCAGTCGTGGTTCCGGCAGTGGTCGTCGGACGACGAGGACGAGGTCGCGCGTGCGCTCGCGTTGACGGGCGTGGCCGATCTTGCAGACCGGCCGGTCGACCAACTTTCCGGAGGACAGCGCCAGCGCGCATGGATCTCGATGGCGCTCGCGCAGGGCACCGAACTCCTGCTGCTCGACGAGCCGACGACCTACCTCGACCTGTCGCACTCGGTGGAGGTGCTCGACCTCGTCGACCGCATGCACGAGGAAATGGGCCGCACCGTGATCATGGTTCTGCACGACCTCAACCTCGCCGTCCGATACAGCGACCACCTGATCGCAATGGCGCAGGGCCGGATCGTCGCGTCCGGCAAGCCACAGGATGTCATCTCCTCCGAACTGCTCGCGGAGGTTTTCGGACTGGAGGCCACTGTCATCGAGGACCCCGTCTCGGATCGTCCCCTGATCGTCCCGATCGGCACCCGACACGTATACGGCGCAGCGGGCGGCCCGGTTCGCGATCGTTGACCGGCGTCCGTCGTAGTATCGGAACGCGGTATCGGGAAGCGATATCGGCTCGGTTATCCGAGCGTTTGGACGCGGAGGTGTTCACATGCGGGAGTTCCAACGCGGCGCGGTACGCGTCCACATCCTCCATCACGCAGCCCAGCGGGGCATCCACGGCGCGTGGATGACCCGGGAGCTGTCCGAGCACGGATACGACATCAGCCCCGGCACGCTCTACCCTGCCCTGCATCGTCTCGAGGCCGAAGGGCTGCTGACATCGCAGCAGCAAGTGGTCGAGGGTCGCGCCCGCAGGGTGTACCACGTGACCGACGCCGGGAAACGGGCACTCGACGAAGACCGCAAGGCCTTGGCGGAACTGGCCCGCGAAGTTCTCGGCATCCACACCCCAGAGCACGTCTGACGTCCAGCCGGTGCCGCACCGTATGTCGGTGCGACGGGCACCCGCCAGGAATCCCTCACCGCGACGGAAATGGGGCCGAGGCGTCCTCCGACGCGCAGTCTGAGCCCCGGACGACGCCCGGCTCGGGCGAGAGCACCACCGACAGCTGCGCCAACGCGGAGGGGATCACCCGGTAGTACACCCAGGTGCCGCGGCGCTCGCAGTCGAGCAAGCCTGCCTCGCGCAGAACCTTCAGGTGGTGCGAGATGGTCGGCTGCGACAGCTCGAACGCCGGGGAGATGTCGCACACGCAGCTCTCGCCGTTCTCGTGGCCGGCGATCAGACTGATCATCTGTAACCGGACCGGGTCCCCCAGTGCCTTGAACCTTCGGGCCAGGTCGTCGGCCTGGTCCGGGCCCAACGGCTCGCACCCGAGGGGTGAGCAGCGCGTCTCTGGTCGATTCGGCTCTAGCTGATTCGACATCTGTCAATACTGGCGCGCGCCGAAACGCCTCGTCAAACGTTTGGGTTGGGTCCGACGCGGCGCAGGGTCGCGGCGGCCCGGGAATCGCGATATCGTTGGCCGATATCGGTGAGCGATAGGAGTTCGGATGTCGAAGAGCCGACCCGCTTCCACAGCCACCGGCGACGCGAACCAGCTGATGAGGCGCCTCGGCACTGCCGACGCCATCACCATCGGTTTGGGCTCGATGATCGGTGCCGGGATCTTCGCCGTGCTTGCCCCCGCGGCACACGCGGCCGGCGCCGGGCTGCTGATCGGGTTGGCGATCGCCGCGGTGGTCGCGTACTGCAACGCCACCTCGTCTGCGCGCCTGGCCGCCCGCTACCCCGCCTCCGGCGGCTCGTACGTCTACGGGCGGGAACGACTGGGCAAGTTCTGGGGGTACCTCGCGGGGTGGTCGTTCGTCACGGGCAAGACGGCGTCGTGTGCAGCGATGGCGTTGACCGTCGGGCTCTATGCCTGGCCGCAGTACGCGCACGAGGTGGCGGTCGCGGCAGTGGTGGCCTTGACGGCGGTCAACTACGCGGGGATCAAAAAGTCCGCGTGGCTCACCCGCGTCATCGTGGCCGTCGTGCTGGCCGTACTCGCGGCGGTGGTCGTGGCCGCTTTCGCGTCCGACGCCGCCGACCCGGCGCGACTCGGGTGGGGTTCGGACGTCACCGTGGGCGGAGTGCTCCAGGCTGCGGGACTGCTGTTTTTCGCCTTCGCGGGCTACGCGCGCATCGCGACCCTCGGCGAGGAGGTCCGTGACCCGGCTCGTACCATTCCGCGAGCGATCCCGCTGGCACTGGGTATCACCCTGGTCGTGTACGCATGTGTCGCGGTCGCTGTACTGCTCGTGGTGGACCCTCAGCAACTGGCCACAACGAGTGCCCCGTTGTCGGAGGCAGTCGCCCTTGCCGGCGCCGGCTGGCTCGAGCCCGCGGTGCGCGTGGGCGCGGTCGTGGCAGCGCTCGGATCACTGCTCGCGCTGATCCTCGGAGTCTCCCGAACGACCCTGGCCATGGCCCGCGATCGTCATCTCCCCGGAGCTCTCGCGGCTGTGCATCCCCGTTTCGGCGTCCCGCATCGGGCCGAGATCACCATCGGAATCATCGTCGCCACGGTCGCGGCGTTCGCCGATGTCCGTGCGGCCATCGGATTCTCCTCGTTCGGAGTCCTCCTGTACTACGCCGTCGGGAACGCTTCCGCCTGGACCCTCGCACCCGACGAGGGCCGGCCGGCGAGATTGATTCCCATCGTCGGTTCCGTCGGCTGCCTGGTGCTGGCGTTCACCCTGCCACTGACCTCCGTCATGGCCGGGGCCGCCGTTATCGCGGCCGGCGCACTCGTGTACGTAGCACGCCGACTGCGTGTCGGCGGAAGATGAACCATCGGGGGCTGAATTAGGCCCAGGCGACGGGAGGCACCCATGCCTGAATTTCAAAATCTGTTGACTCGACTGACCGCGACGGATGCACCAGCTTCGGTTGTCCTGATCCGCTTCTACGTCGGCGCCGTCTTCCTGTCCGAGGGGATCCAGAAATTCGTCTACCCCGAGCGACTCGGTACCGGACGATTCACGACGGCCGAAATCCCCGCACCGGCGTTCTTCGCCTACTTCGACGGCGTGTTCGAAATACTGTGCGGCTGTCTGATCCTCGCCGGCCTGCTCACACGCCTGGCCGCACTCCCCATGATCGTCAACATGATGGGCGCGCTATTGATCACGAAGATGCCTATTCTCTGGGGCAACTCGCCGACATTTGCCGGGGAGTCAGGATTCTGGGATTTCGCCCACGAGGCCCGCGTCGACGTCGCTCAACTGTGCGGAACTCTTTTCCTGCTCATCGTCGGGGCCGGAGCCTGGTCGCTGGATGCGCGCCTGCGATCCTCGCGTGCAGAGGTGAGCGGGCGAAAAGTCCAGAGCGAACCGTAGCCGTTCCGGACGGGGACGACGACGTGGATCCTGGCATCTCCGCCTGACATCGACTGAGACCGATACCACACCCGCCGCTCGAACGTACTTCCGGTAGTGCGAGCGGTTCGGGACGTGCGGTACGTAGAATTTGAAGCATGGCTGGACTCGGTGAGCTCGAACGTGCGGTGATGGATCATCTGTGGTCCGTCTCGGAACCCCAGACGGTGCGGCAGGTGCATGAAGCCCTCGCTGCCCGCCGCGAACTCGCGTACACCACGGTGATGACCGTGCTGCAGCGCCTCGCGAAGAAGCATCTGGTGATCCAACAGCGCGACGACCGTGCACACCGCTACGTCCCCGTGCACGGGCGCGACGAGTTGGTCGCGAGCCTGATGGTCGACGCCCTGCAGCAGGCCGACGAGTCCGGTGAGCGTGCCGCGGCACTCGTCCACTTCGTCGGACAGGTCGGTGCCGACGAGGCCGCAGCACTCCGCGAGGCGCTGGCCGCCCTCGAGGAGTCCGAGGCGACGAAGGGCGAGACGACCTCCCAGTCAGCGGCCCCGATGCACCCGCCAGGCAGTACCGGCCTGCGCCGAGGTACCAGTCGGGCGAGTTGAGGCCTGTCGACGTCATGTCGTGTAGCTGATGAACGCCAGCAACGCACTGGCTTTCGGGGTGCTCGCGCTCGCCCTGACCGGCCCCGTGCCGGCGATGCTGAGTCGTGCTCGGTGGCCGTTCCGTGCGCCCCGCGCTGCACTGGTGCTGTGGCAGGCGATCGCGCTCGCCGCAGTGCTGTCGGCGTTCAGCTCCGGGCTCGCCATCGCCAGCCAGCTGTTGGTTCCCGGCCCGGACGGGCGCCCCACCACGGATCCGACCGCCGAGATCGACGCGCTCGGTCTACCCCTGTGGATCCTGTACATAGTCGTGCTCGGCCTCACGCTGCTGATCGGCGCAAGGTTGATCGCCTCGATCGTCCGTGTTGCCGTGCACACGCGCCGCCGCCGAGCACGGCACCGCATGCTCGTCGACCTGCTCGACCGCGGCGACGCCGACATCTCCGCCGCATTGGGGCGTCTGTCCGACGTCCGTGTCCTCGACGCGGCCGAGCCGATCGCTTACTGCCTTCCGGGCCTGCGGCAGCGGGTCGTGCTCAGCGAGGGGACCTTGAAGTCCCTCAACGTCGCCGAGATCACCGCCATCCTCACCCACGAGCGTGCCCACCTGCGGGCCCGCCACGACCTGGTCCTCGAGGCGTTCACTGCACTGCACCAAGCCTTCCCGCGAGTGGTCCGCTCGAAGTCCGCACTCGGCTCGGTCCAGCTGCTCGTCGAGCTGCTCGCCGACGACTCCGCCGTCAAGGTCACCGGCCCGACGCCGCTGGCGCGCGCCCTGGTGACCTGCGCCGGGACCACCGCCCCCCGCGGCGCGATGGCGGTAGGCGGCCCGAGCACCCTGGTCCGCATCCAGCGCCTCAACGGCGCCGGCGCCGACGCACGGATCGCGGTGTCCGCCTACATAGCCGCAGCAGCGATTCTCGTGGTCCCGACGATCGCGGTCGCCGTGCCCTGGCTGGTTGAGCTGAACCGGCTGTTCTCGTCGATACAGCCCTGACCGTCGGCTGGTTGCGCCGGTCACAACACCAGAACGGAGTCGTCGGTGGCGACCCGTGTCGCGTACACTCGTCGACGGCCCGATGGCGGGTTCACTCAATTTCGATTGTTCAATGTGGCACAGAGCACCCGGTCCCACCTGCGCAGCACGCGCTGACGACCGTTGAATCGTGCCCCCGGCTCGTCTCTTCGTGCGGCTGCGTGACAGCCCGCTCCGCGACGCGCCCGACGTCCGGAGAGGTACTCCCGCGTGACTTCTGCTGCCCCCAATCCTCCGACGACCGTCGACCACGACCGGCCGTTCGCCGACGACACAAAGGTGACGTTCGCGAAGATCGGGCTGCCCGAACCGGTCGTCGCGGCACTCGCCCGCAAGGCGATCACCGTACCGACGCCCATCCAGGCCATGGCGATCCCGGACGCGATCGCGGGCCGGAACATCCTCGGACGCGCGCAAACCGGGTCGGGGAAGACACTCGCGTTCGGTCTGCCCATGCTGGCGCGGCTGGCAAAGCACGAGGACCGTCCACGCCCCAAACGCCCCCGCGCCCTAGTCCTCGTCCCCACCCGTGAACTGGCGTTCCAGGTGGTCGATTCGCTGGCACCGTACGCGGGCTCCCTCGGCCTGAACGTGCGCCCCGCGGTCGGCGGCACACCGTTCACCAAGCAGGTCGATCAGCTGCGCCGTGGCGTCGACATCCTCGTCGCGACCCCAGGGCGGCTCAATGACCACCTCAGGCAGCAGACGTGCGTCCTCGACGAGGTCGAGATGACCGCGCTCGACGAGGCCGATCAGATGGCGGACATGGGTTTCCTGCCTCAGGTGCGCGCACTGCTCGACCAGACCCCCGACAACAGCCAGCGGCTGCTGTTCTCCGCCACCCTCGACCATGATGTGCAGGCCCTGGTTCGAGAGTTCCTGCCCACTCACGAGATGCACTCGACCCAGGACGGTCGCGCATCGGTGACGACGATGGACCATTACGTGCTGTTGGTCGACCGAGGCCAGAAGGACGCTGTCCTCGCCGAGATCGCTTCCCGCGAGGGTGGCCGCACGATCATGTTCGCCCGGACCAAGCTGGGCGCGGAGGGAATCACTCAACGGCTGCGGGACAAGGGCGTCGCCGCCGAGGCACTGCACGGCGGCAAGGCACAGAACCAGCGCAGCCGGGTACTGGAACGATTCAAGAACGGCCGCACCCCCGTGCTGGTGGCGACCGATGTCGCGGCCCGCGGCATCCATGTCGACGGGATCGACCTGGTCGTGCACGTCGACCCACCGCAGGACCACAAGGATTACCTGCATCGTGCCGGTCGTACCGCGCGTGCGGGCGAGGCCGGGGTCGTCGCGGCGATCGTGCTGCCGAACCAGCGTCGCCAGTTCCGTCGCCTGACCGGCATGGCCGGGGTGGATGCCACCGCCGTCCCCGTCTCTCCAGGGTCCGACGAGCTGGCCACGATCACCGGGGCCCGGACCCCGAGTGGCGAGCCGGTGCGCGAGAGCTATTTCCGTCCTCAGCGCCGGGAGCGGTCGTTCGGTGACCGTGGCCCGCGCCGTGGTCTAGGTGACCGTGGCCCCCGCCGCGAGAGCGGCGGCCGAGATCACCGCCGCGACAGTGGCAGCGGGCCGCGCCGCGACAGTGGCAATGGGCCGCGCCGCGACAGTGGCAATGGGCCGCGCCGCGACAGTGGCCATCGGGGTCACCACCGCGACAGTGGCCATCGGGGTCACCACCGCGACAGTGGCAATGAGCCGCGCCGCGACGGTGCCAACGGGCCGCGCCGCGACAGCGGTGACCGGGTTGCCCGCGGTCCGCGCCGGGGCGTCGACAGCCGCGGTGAACGCGGCGCGGTCGATCGTCGGCAGGGCGGCGCCACGCCGGAGCGCCGGTCGAACGGGTTCCGCAGCCGCGCCGACCGTCGCAGCTACGACGGCTTCACCGGGCCGCGCCGCGAACACAACCAGTAGCGGGTGGTCGATCCGGCAGCGGCAAGGGCGGGGCCGGTTCGCAATGCGGCAGGGCAACAGGGGAAGCTGTATCCATGACCATCGAGACCTCTGCCAGCACCGAGGCTGCCCGCGCCCAGATCGGCGTCACCGGGCTCGCCGTCATGGGATCCAACATCGCCCGCAACTTCGCCCGTCACGGGCACACCGTGGCCCTGCACAACCGCAGCGTCGCGAAGACGGACGCGCTCCTGGCCGACCACGGCGACGACGGTGACTTCGTACGTACCGAGACCATCGAGGAGTTCGTGGCGGCCCTGCAGAAGCCACGCCGCGTGCTGATCATGGTCAAGGCCGGTGACCCCACCGATGCGGTGATCGAGGAGCTCGCCGGCGCGATGGAGGCCGGCGACATCATCATCGACGGCGGCAATGCGCTGTACACCGACACAATTCGCCGCGAGGCCAGCCTGCGCGAGCGTGGCCTGCACTTCGTCGGCGCGGGCATCTCTGGTGGCGAGGAGGGTGCGCTCAACGGCCCGTCGATCATGCCGGGCGGACCCAAGGAGTCCTATGAGGCGCTCGGCCCGCTGCTCGAGTCGATCGCCGCGCAGGTCGACGGCACGCCCTGCTGCACGCACATCGGCCCCGACGGCTCGGGACACTTCGTGAAGATGGTCCACAACGGCATCGAGTACGCGGACATGCAGCTGATCGGCGAGGCCTACCACCTGTTCCGCGACGCGCTCTGCTACGACGCAGACCGGATCGCCGACGTGTTCACCGAGTGGAACGCCGGAGACCTCGAGAGCTACCTGGTGGAAATCACCGCAGAGGTGCTGCGCCAAAAGGACGCGAAGACCGGCAAGCCCCTGGTCGACGTGATCGTCGACGCCGCAGAGCAGAAGGGCACCGGCCGTTGGACGGTCAAGTCGGCTCTCGACCTCGGGGTGCCGGTCACCGGCATCGCCGAGGCCGTGTTCGCCCGCGCTCTGTCCGGTTCACGAGACCAGCGGGCGGCCGCGCGGGGATTGGCGTCCGGGACGCTCGGCGACAAGCCCACCGATGCCGCACAGTTCACCGAGGACATCCGCCGCGCCCTGTACGCGTCGAAGGTTGTCGCATACGCGCAGGGCTTCGATCAGATCGCGGCCGGAAGCGCAGAGTACGGCTGGGACGTCACCCGCGCCGATCTCGCCACCATCTGGCGCGGCGGCTGCATCATCCGCGCACAGTTCCTCAACCGCATCAAAGAGGCGTACGACGCCGATCCGGAGCTGCCGAGCCTGATCCTGGCCCCGTACTTCCGTGAGGCGATCGAAAGCGGCATCGACAGCTGGCGCCGGGTCGTCGCGACCGCGACCATGCTGGGCATTCCGGTCCCGGGCTTCGCCTCGTCGCTGTCGTACTACGACGGTCTGCGCGCCGAGCGGCTTCCGGCGGCTCTCACGCAGGGCCAACGCGACTTCTTCGGCGCCCACACCTACGAGCGAGTCGACTCGCCGGGCAAGTTCCACACCCTCTGGAGCGGCGACCGCTCCGAGGTCGTGGCCTGAGCCTTCCGCCGGCAGCGGACGGGGCGCATGCGCAGCGCGCGCCCCGTCGTGCAGGTCGGGCACCGGCGGAGCCGCGGTAGCCTGTGACCTCACGAACGGAAGGCCACACTCATCCATGTCCGACCGTCCCTCCCCCTCCTTCGCGCAGCTCGGACTCCCCACGACGCTTGTGCATGCCCTCGGCCGCGAGGGGATCGCGGCGCCGTTCCCGATCCAGGCGGCCACCATCCCGGACATACTCGCCGGGCGGGACGTCCTGGGACGCGGTCCGACCGGCTCCGGAAAAACGCTCGCCTTCGGGCTGCCGCTGCTGGTTCGACTGACCGGTGCCGCCAGCCGACCCGGGCGTCCGCGCGGGATCGTGCTCGTCCCCACCCGGGAGTTGGCCACGCAGATCGAATCATCGCTCGACGCGTTCGCCGTGGCTCTGGGACTGCGGATGGCCGCGATCGTCGGCGGGGTCCCGCTCAAGGCGCAGGCCACCCGGCTGGGCCGCGGCGTCGACCTGCTCGTCGCCACACCCGGGCGGCTCGCCGATCACCTGGACCGGGGCACGGCCCGCCTCGACGACGTGACGATCACCGTGGTCGACGAGGCGGATCACATGGCCGAGCTCGGTTTCCTGCCGCAGGTCACAGAGATCCTCGACCACACCCCGCAGTCGGCGCAGCGGCTGCTGTTCTCCGCGACCCTCGACGGTGAGGTCGACACGCTCGTCGCCCGGTACCTGCACGATCCGGTCGCTCATGCGACGGCCGCCGCCGTCGCCGCCGTCGACACGATGGCCCACCATGTGCTGCACGTGCCGCGAGAGATCAAGTGGGACATCGTCGCCCGTATCGCAGCCCGCCACGGCCGGACGCTGCTGTTCGTCCGCACCAAGGCGGGCGTGGACCGGCTCACAGACGAACTGCGCACGGCCGGGGTGAACGCGGCCGGCCTGCACGGCGACAAGCCGCAGGGCCACCGCACCCGCGCCCTGACCGGATTCGCGGACGGCACCGTACCGGTGCTCGTGGCCACCGACGTCGCGGCCCGCGGCATCCACGTCGACGACGTCTCGCTCGTCGTCCACGTCGACCCGCCCACCGAACCGAAGGCGTACCTGCACCGGGCGGGCCGCACCGCGCGCGCCGGAGAGTTCGGCGTGGTGGTGACGGTCGTCACCGAGGACGAGCGCGTCGCCGCCGAGAAGGTGATGCGGGCGGCCGGAGTGGAGGCGGACCCGCTGCCGGTGGGCGGCAAGGATCGGCGCTGGGCGGCGGTGACGGGGGCGCGCGAGCCCACCCGAACCCCGGTTCCCGAACAGGCACGCGAGACGCCCCCGCCCGCCGACCAGACGCGTAACCCCCGCGGACGTGGCCCCGGGTTCCGTTCCCGCGGCGATCAGCGTCGCGGACGGCCCACCGGTCCCGGGCACAGCCGACGCCGGCGTCAGGGCGGGCGGTGAGCCGCCTTACGCGCCCCGAACACTGAGCCCTTGTCCGGGCCGCTGTCGCCTCGCACGGGCGATCACCGTCGGTAAACGGTCAGGGATCGCGTACCTACGGCGCGGCGGACGAATCCGCAGTAACGTCAGGGCGTGAAGTTCCTCCACGATCAGCGACCCCCATACGACCTCACATACGACGACGTGTTCCTCGTCCCGAATCGGACCGAAGTAGCGTCCCGGTTCGACGTGAATCTCGCGACGTCGGACGGGTCGGGCACCACGATCCCGATCGTGGTCGCGAACATGACCGCCGTCGCCGGCCGCCGGATGGCCGAGACCGTCGCGCGCCGCGGTGGCCTGGTCGTGATCCCCCAGGACGTGCCGGCGTCCGCGGTCGCCGAGACGGTCTCCTTCGTCAAGAGTCGGCACCTGGTCGCGGACACCCCGATCACTCTCGATCGTGACGACGCCGTCTCGGATGCGCTGACGCTCCTGCACAAACGTTCGCACCGCGCGGCGGTGGTCGTCGACGGCGGCCGGCCCGTCGGGGTGCTCACCGAGGCGGCCTGCTCGGACGTCGACCGATTCACCCGCGTGGGCGCGGTCGCCGTGCGGGACTTCGCGACCGCCCCCGCCACCGCCACCCCACGCGAAGTGTTCGCGCTACTCGAGTCCCGGCACGACCCACTCGCGGTGATCGTCGACGACGCCGGCATGCTCGCGGGCGTCCTCACTCGCACCGGCGCGATCCGGGCGGGCATCTACACTCCCGCTGTCGACACGCACGGACGGTTGCGTGTCGCGGCCGCGGTCGGCGTGAACGGCAACGTCGCCGAGAAGGCCAAGGCGCTCGCCGACGTCGGCGCGGACGTGTTGGTCCTCGACACCGCGCATGGCCACCAACAGCGGATGCTCGACGCCCTCCGCTCGGTCGCCGCGCTCGGTCTCGGACTCCCGCTCGTCGCGGGCAACGTCGTCTCGGCGCAGGGCACCCGCGACCTGATCGAGGCGGGCGCGAACATCGTCAAGGTCGGTGTCGGGCCGGGTGCGATGTGTACCACCCGCATGATGACCGGCGTGGGCCGACCGCAGTTCTCGGCAGTCGCCGAGTGCGCGGACGCGGCCCAGGAACTCGGCGCGCACGTATGGGCGGACGGCGGCGTGCGGCATCCGCGTGACGTCGCGCTCGCGCTCGCGGCCGGCGCCTCGAACGTGATGGTCGGGTCGTGGTTCGCCGGTACGTACGAATCGCCCGGAGAACTCCGGATCGATCGGGACGGCAACCGGTACAAGGAAAGTTTCGGGATGGCGTCCAAGCGCGCCGTCGCCGCCCGGACCGTCGAGGACACCGCGTTCGATCGAGCTCGCAAAGGGCTGTTCGAGGAGGGCATCTCGAGTTCCCGGATGCGGCTCGATCCGGCCCGGCCCGGTGTCGAGGATCTTCTCGACCACATCTGCTCCGGGGTGAGGAGCGCGTGCACGTACGCGGGTGCGAGGACGCTCGACGAGCTGCACGAGAAGGCCGTGATGGGGGTCCAGTCCGCCGCGGGGTTCGCGGAGGGCCGCCCGCTCCCGACGGGGTGGTGACCGTCACGGCCACGGCACCGATGGATGTCGGTTTCCTCCCATTGAGATCACAAACGCTACAGTGGAGGCTCACTTTCAGGAAATACGCTCGGCGCCGTTCCGGTTGAAGGTGATGACATGCGCCGCCCGACAGAGAGGACACAGGTGCCCGAGGCACCCTTAAACCCACCCCCCGTAGCTACCTCGCCAGGATCGGATTCCGACTCGGCCGGTGCTGACGGATCCTCCGAAGGTTCCTCTAGCGAGCCGGGCGACAAACCCGGCGGCCCCCATCTCCTGAGCGGGCGGTGCTGACATGGACGTCGCAGCGCTGACGCTCGCAATCCTGAGCCTGCTCGGCTTCATAGCGCTGACCGCAGGCACCGCTATCTTCGTTGCGGCAGAGTTCTCGCTGACCGCACTCGAACGCAGCACCGTCGACGCCCATGCTCGCGGCGGCGACCTTCGTGCTCGCCAGGTCCGGCACGCCCACCGCACGCTCTCGTTTCAGCTCTCGGGCGCCCAGTTGGGCATCACGATCACCACACTGATCACCGGTTACCTCGCCGAGCCCGTGCTGGCGCGGTTCATCAGCCCGCTCCTGACCGGCTTCGGGCTGTCCGATTCGGCGACTCGGGGTATCTCCCTGACGTTGGCACTGATCATCGCGACCTCGTTCTCGATGATCTTCGGCGAACTGGTCCCCAAGAACCTGGCGATCTCCAAGCCGCTGCCCACCGCCCGTGCCACCGCGGGTCTGCAGGTCGGGTTCTCACTGATCTTCAAGTGGGCCATCAAGGGCCTCAACGGTGCCGCTAACTGGGTCGTCCGCCGCCTGGGTATAGAACCTGCGGAGGAACTGCGCTCGGCCCGGTCCCCGCAGGAGCTCGGCTCCCTGGTGAGCACATCCGCCGAGCGGGGTTCCCTCGACGCGGGCACCGCGCTGCTGGTGAACCGGTCGCTGCGTTTCGGCGACCTGAGCGCCGAGGAGTTGATGACCCCGCGCGTGAAGATCGAGTCACTCGAGACCGGCGCGACGGTCGCCGACCTCATCGAAGTCGCGTCCCGTACCGGTTACTCCCGTTTCCCCATCGTCGACGGGGACCTCGACAACACGATCGGCGTCGTGCACATCAAACACGCATTCACCGTGCCCGCCGCGCGCCGCGAGTCCACCCGACTCGCCTCGCTCGCGCATGTTGTTCCGGTGGTGCCGTCCACGCTCGACGGTGACGCCGTGATGGAACAGGTCCGCGCTGACGGCATGCAGGTTGCGCTGGTCGTCGACGAGTACGGCGGCACCGCGGGCATCGTGACCATGGAGGACCTGATCGAGGAGATCCTCGGCGACGTCCGCGACGAGCACGACGAAACCGAGATCGACGTGCAGCGCGTCGGCCACAGCTGGTCCTGCTCGGGCCTGCTGCGCACCGACGAGGTCGCCGCCGCCACCGGCTACGTCGCTCCCGAAGGCGAATACGACACGATCGGCGGGCTCGTGCTCACATGCCTGGGACGGATCCCCGTCGAGGGCGACGAGGTAGCGCTGCCCGACGCGAGCGGCCAGCCCCTCGGCGCCGATGGGCGCGGCTGGATCGGCCGCGTGCTGACGATGGATGGCCGACGCATCGATCGGGTGCTGCTGACCCCGGTCCCGGCAATCGACACGATCCGAGAGGAGAACGACCGTGGGTGACCTCCTCGGCGTGTTGCTCGCCGTCGTGCTGCTGGCCGGTAACGCTTTCTTCGTCGGCGCCGAGTTCGCGCTCATCACCGCGCGACGCGACCGGCTCGAGGCGTTGCACGCGCAGGGCAAAAAGCGTGCGGCGACGGTCATCAAGGCAGGCGAGAACCTGTCCCTGATGCTTGCGGGCGCCCAGCTGGGCATCACGATCTGCTCGATCCTGCTCGGTAAGGTCGGCGAGCCCGCGATCGCGCATCTGATCGAGCAGCCGATGGGCGCCCTCGGGGTGCCGGACGCCTTCGTGCGCCCGATCGGCTTCACACTCGCGCTCAGCCTGGTCGTGGTGTTGCACATCCTGCTCGGCGAGATGGTGCCGAAGAACATCGCTATCGCCGGGCCGGAGAAGACCGCGATGCTGCTCGTGCCGGCCCACCTGGCGTTCATCAAGCTGGTCCGGCCGCTGATCGCGTTCTACAACCTCAGCGCCAACGCCGTCCTGAAGCTGTTACGGGTCGAACCCCGGGATGAATTGGATTCGACGGTCTCTTCGATAGAGCTGTCGGAGATGATCGGCGAATCCCACACCGAAGGCCTTATCGACGAGGAGGAGCACCGTCGTCTCACACAGGCACTCCACACGGAGGGCCGCACCGTCGCCGACGTCATGATCCCGTCGGCGAGGATGCGCACCGTCCCGCTGCTGGCTGGCGGCACCACGCTCGGCGCGGTCGAGGACGCGGTCGTCGAGACCGGGTACTCGCGCTACCCGGTCCGCGGCGCCGACGGTTCGCTGGTCGGGTACCTGCACGTGAAGGACGTCCTGGATCGGGTGGCTGACGAATCCGCCGGACCGGAGACGGTGATACCGCTCTCGGACATCCGCCGCCTGCCGCTGATCTCGGTTGCGCTGCCGCTCGACGACGCTCTCACAGTCCTGCGCCGCACGGGCGCGCATCTCGGTGCGGTCGTCGACACGTCCGGCGCCGTGATCGGGATCGTCGCGCTCGAGGATCTGGTCGAGGAGTTCGTCGGCACTGTCCGCGACGGCACCCACCGGATCGACGGTGCGGTTCCTGGCGAGAAGGCGGTCTGAGACGGCAGCGCGGTCGACGGCCCCCTCGTCGAGTCCGAGTTTCGTGGTCGCCTGTATTCGTCTGGCAACGGCGGCACCGCGACTCGACATGGGGGCCAGCCCCTGCGACCTCTGACCGACCACGGCTACGAACCGTGGGCATCGAGACTCCCCGTGGCGGCACCGAGCATATGCGCGGGCACTAGACGCTGACGGCACGGGCGCCGGCACTCGTGCCCGCCTGCTCGAATGGTGCCTCCAGTTGGCGGCCGCCCGCGCCAAATGGCGTCGTCCGTCGGTCACAGATATCTTTTTCGTTGGCCGGGGGGACATTCCACGCACAACGGGCACGTCCGCTCGGTCCCGCGGCGCCCGATCGGGGCGCTGACGCACACCCATCCGCGCCGCGCCTTCGCGCGGCGCTCGACCCATAGGGGAATTCTTGATGCCTCGCCATCCCGCGAAGCGACGTCACTGGGCGCGGCGCGCCTTCGTTGCCGCTGCACTGCCGATCGCGATCGCTGCCGCATCCACCGGCACCGCCCACGCACAGCCCACCGGATCGGACACCGGATCGCTGTGGATTCCGCCGTGGTGGCCGGGCGCCAACCAAGTCGACCCGTTCAAGGTGCTCGCACCGAACTACAACCCCACACCCGAACAGCGGATCGCGGACTACACCGATACCGGTGAGTTCGTCGGCGGCGTCGGCGGCCTGGCCGGTGGTGGTTCGTTGGTTAGCACGGTGGCTGGCGCTGTCATAATGCCAGCCTTCGTCGCTGCGCCCGTCGTCATGATGGGCCCCCTGGCTGGAGCGATCTTCGTGGGAGGGCTTGCCGGTGCCGCTGCCGGTGGCTCGGTGGGCGCCAACGCAGGCGCACAGTCGAGCGCTGACCTCGCCAACCAGCACAACGCGACCGGCCAGCGGAATCCGTTGTCGTAAGTCGATGCGGCGCATAGCGCTGGTGCTCGTCTGACGATCAAGGCCCGATCCACTCCTGAAGGATGGATCGGGCCTTGCTCGTTCTCGGGTCAGTCAACCGACCCCGAAGTCACCGCTCGTAGCTGCTTGTACCGGCCGCCGCGGACGGCACCACGTTTCGCGTGCGGTAGATCGCTGCAGTCTGCTCACGGATCGCCGCGGTCTGCTCACGGATCGCGCGCTCTATCACCTCGGTCTGTTCACGGATCGCTACAGTCTGCTCACGGACCGCTTCAACGTGCGCGATGGCGGCGTTGACCTGCGCTCTCGCGAGGTGGTCCCAGGACTCTTCGATGTCTGAAGGATGTACGACATAATCGGTTTCCCTGAGCTCGTCCTCAGCGATGAGAATCAGGTCCTCGATATAGGCGGCCCGATCGTGTTCTCCGGCATTGGCCCGCACGTAGGGGTCCTCGGGGAGGGGAATCCGTTTACTGACATATCTTTTGACACGACTCATACTCTCTCCTGGTCGCTGTTGCGCTGTCTGTGTCGGTCTTCGCGAGGTCTCGTACTGGGGGTAGACCTCGAGGTCACCGCTCGATTCTGCTCGCCCCTACCGACAAAACAACCCACTTGTCGTGAGCGACAACCTTGGCGGCGTCGATGTTCCCGTCGACAAGGAATCGAGGTGCGCGGGCGGTGAGCTTGTCGATCTGACCGCCGCGTGCGATACCGCATTTCGACTGCGGTGCAACGCTTCACGCATCGCCTATGCCTGGCGGCGTTCGCGCTTGTACGGTCGTCACCGGGGCCGTCAGACCGGCTTCTGCTCACGGGTCGCGCGCTCTATCACCTCGGTCTGTTCAAGGATCGATGCGGTCTGCCTACGGATCTCTTCGACCTGCGCGATGGTGGCGTTGACCCGCGCGGTCGCGAGTTTGTGCCAGGACCTTTCGATGCGCGAGGCATGTTCGATATCGGCGGCCGCATCGTCAAGCTGTTCATGAGCGGCGATGATCTGGTCTTCGATATAGGACGCTCGATCGTCTTCTCCCCAGTAGGCCGGCTCCTCCAAGCCCTCGATACGTTTTCTGGGCGATCTGCGCCGTCTGGGCCATCTCATGCTGTCTCCTGGTCGCTCTTGCGCTGATTGTGTCGGTCTTCGCGAGGTCTCGTACTGCGGTAAGACCTCGAGGTCACCGCTTGATTCTGCTCGCCCCTACCGACGAACGGACCCACTTGTCGTGAGCGACAGCCTGGGCAGACGTTCCCGTCGACAAGGAATCGAGGTGCGCGGGCGGTGAGCTTGTCGATCTGTCCGCAGCGTGCGATACCACACTTCGCCTGCGGTGCAATGCTTCACGGATCGCTGCGGTCTGTTCACGCATCGCCTCTGCCTGGCGGCGTTCGCGCTTGTACGGGCGTCACAGGTGTCGTCAGACCGGCTATGGACCGCGCTACGCGCCACCAAGGACGATCGTCCCGGTCGGATCATCCGGAAACGGCTCCGGCTCAACAACTAACGACGTCTCCACGCCCTCGGCTACCCGCTCGAACGCCGAATCCCACACGCGGCCAGTCAGAGACAACGAGCTGACATTCTCCAGAGCTCGCCCCAAAGCATCCGCCACGACTACTCCTCCACCCGTATCCTCGCGAATCTGAGCCTATCCACACGGGACGTGCAATCGCCCGTGCTCAACACGCCGACAATGCCCCGCACCCGAAAGGATGAGCCGAGCCGCACCATGCGGCGCGATCGACGATACTGCCCGTGTGGCTCGTCCCGCGCCCCGAGGTCGGTGTGGACCTGCCTGCTGCCTCCAAGGCGCGGAACTGACTGCAGCCCAGTCGAACACGGCAGCCAAGTATGCGAGACACAGATAGGTCCGCACTCGACAATCACAGACCTCGTCGACGCTCACGCCGAGAAGGGGCGGCTCGAAAAGGCATCCTCACGATCACGGCATGGGCCAGCACATGTCGGCTTCCGAAGCAGTAGCGGTCGGCGACGAACAACTGATCTAGACACCCAGAAATCACGACGCTAGGTCGCACTTCCGGTATGTGGAAAACGACCGTTTCGCATCCTATTCTGCACATTTACCGTACGGTTACGGGGTGGAGAAGGTGATCGAGGCCGCCCTGGCAAAGGCCGAGAGGGCGAGGAAGAAGAAGAACCCCGCCGAAACGGCAGTCCCCGGAACCGCGGTCGCCTATCTGCGCGTCTCGACGAAGGAACAGCGGATCAGCGGCGCTGGAATCGGCGCCCAGCGCGCTGCAATCGAGGCCGCCGCCGAGAGGGAAGGCTGGACCATCACCGCCTGGCACTCCGACGAAGGCATCAGCGGCGGCAAAGGCCCAGCTGAGAGGCCCGGATTGGCCGCGGCGCTTGCCGACATCACCTCCGGGCGGGCCGAACGAATGATCGTTCACAAGGTCGACCGACTCTCCCGCAAGTTCTCCGACTCGGTGATGCTGATGGAAGCCGCGATCACCGAGGGCTGGCCGTTGTACGTCGTCGCGCAGTCAGCGAGCACCCATGACCAGCACGGACGGTTCCTGCTGCGCCTGTTCGCCAACCTCGCCGAGGACGAGCGCGACACCATCCGCCAACGCACCCGTGACGCCCTGGCGGTGAAGAGAGCCCAGGGTGTCCGGCTCGGCCGTCCCTCGGTTCTGTCCGACGAGGTGGTTACCCGGATCGTGCTCGCCCACCGCGGCGGCGCCGGATACGCGCGCATCGCGAACGACCTTAACCGCAACCAGGTGCCGACCGCCCGCGGTGGCAAGATCTGGCATCCGTCTACAGTCCGCAGTGTTCTCGCGGGTCAGGACGCCGCCCGGATCAGTCGGGAGTTGTCAGAGGCAGGGGGGCACTAGTGGGTCCCGTTTCGTCATGTGACGGGTGAGGAGTTGGCGGGGCATCGGCGGAGTGGTGGACGCGACGTCGGGCGCACCCGGGTGATAGGCGCACTCTTACTCCAGAATGAGACCTCGCCAGAACGTGTCGGATGCCGCGGCAACCACCTCGTCGACCGAGGCCCCGTAGAGCATTCCGCCGGCGGCTACAGCGGCGACGCCGTGGAAGGTGGCGAACGCGACGAGGGCAATGTGCAAGGGGTCGCCGGGACCGATGTCCCCCGCTGCCTGGGCCTCGGTGACGATCCGGACGGTCAGATCCATCGGCGTGCGGCCGGCCTCCACCACCGCGGCGGCGGCCCCGGGCGCTTGCTTGCTGCTGTACATCAGTGCGAGCAACTCGCGGTGGGTGAGAGCGAACGTCACGTAGGCACTCGCGAGTGCACCTAGTCGGGCACGGGCATGCGGTTCCGCCTCGTCGAATGCCTGCTCGAGCGCCTCCGTCAGGCGTCGGAACCCCGACTCGACGAGCGCGTCGAGCAGGGCCTGCCGATCCCGGAAATGTTTGCTGGGTGCCGCGTGACTGACTCCAGCCTCCCTCGCGAGTCGCCGAAGAGAGATGCCGTCGACGCCGTCCTCCTCGAGGGTGCTCTCGGCGCGCGTGAGCAGCACCTGGCGCAGACTCCCATGGTGGTACGGCTGTTCGGCGTCGGACATGGCAACAGCGTAACGCAATGTTGCCATTGACTACATTGGTGTCAGTGACTACATTCGGTGGCACTCAACAACTAGGAGAAGCATGTCTGTCGACGTATCCGGATCGACCGTCCTCATCACCGGCGCCAGCGCGGGCCTCGGCAGCGACTTCGCCCGGCGCTTCGCCGAGCGAGGGGCAAACCTCGTCCTCGTCGCCCGCCGCGCTGACCGGCTCGAGGAGCTTGCGACCGAGATCCGCGACAAGCACAGCGTGTCGGTCACCGTCCTCCCGATGGACCTCTCCGCGCCCGGCGTCGCCCAAAAGCTCAAGAGCGAACTGACCGCACGCGACATCCGCATCGACTCCCTCGTCAACAACGCCGGGTTCGGCATGCACGGCGACTTCGCGTCCGCCGACCTGGATCGGATGACCTCCGCGATCCAGCTCAACGTCACCACGCTCGTCGAGTTGTCACACGTCTTCCTGCCCGATCTGCTCCGCGGGCGCGGCCTACTGATGAACATCGCCAGCAGCACCGCATACCAGCCGGTTCCCGGTATGGCCGTGTACGCCGCAACCAAGGCGTTCGTCCTCCACTTCACCGAGGCGCTGTGGGCCGAGGCCCGGGGTACCGGACTGACAGTGCTCGCGGTCTCCCCGGGCCCGACGCACACCGAGTTCTTCGACGTAGTCGGCACGCAGCAGGCCGCCGCCGGGCACATGCAAACAGCAGAACAGGTGATGAACACCACGTTCCGAACCCTCGACCGCCGCAACCCTCCGCCGAGCGTCATGTCCGGTTGGACGAACAAGTTGTCCGCACTCGGCCCGCGACTGGGGACGCGCCGAATCACGGCGCTGGTCGTCAGCCGCATGCTCGGCAACGTTCGGATGCGGGCATCGATCGAGAAGTAGCGACCACGAGTTGACAGCGACGACCCGGGCGGACGACCGAAACTGCCCGGGCCGTATCATCTATGCACGATCGGCCAACTCGCCTTTCATGATCGAGCCTGCATCCGGACGCGCACCTTCTCGTCCGAGCGCAGTCGGCGCCCACCGCACGCGCCTCAGCTCCGCGCTGGTTGTATCGATCCCGCGGCAGCGGCACCGGACCGACCTGCTTCCGGAAGCTACCGCCGGGTAACATTCATTGTTGTCGTCCCGTTCGGCGTCCCCGCGTGTGCCCGTCCAGTGGCCATGCCCTACAGCGCCGTTGGTACCGGAAAAGTGAGGCAGTTCAATGACTGAACGCGTGCAGGTCGGTGGTCTTCAGGTCGCCAAGGTTCTCTACGACTTCGTGAACGACGAGGCCCTTCCGGGCACCGGCGTCAGCGCCGATGCGTTCTGGGAGGGTGCGGGTAAGGTCTTTGCCGACCTGGCACCGAAGAACAAGGCGCTGCTCGCCAAGCGTGACGACCTGCAGGCGCAGATCGACACCTGGCATCGCGAGCGGGTTGGCCAGCCGATCGACACCACCGAGTACAAGGCATTCCTGCAACAGATCGGGTACCTGCTGCCCGAGCCGGCTCCGTTCCAGATCGAGACCGCGAACGTCGACGCGGAGATCGCCACCACCGCCGGACCGCAGCTCGTCGTGCCCGTCCTCAACGCCCGCTTCGCGCTCAACGCGTCCAACGCCCGCTGGGGTTCCCTGTACGACGCGCTGTACGGCACCGACGCGATCTCCGAGGAGGGCGGCGCGGAGAAGGCGCCCGGTGGAAAGCCCGGCTACAACAAGGTCCGCGGCGACAAGGTCATCGCTTGGGCCCGAGGGTTCCTCGACACCGCCGCTCCCCTGGCCAAGGGCTCGCACGCCGAAGCCACTCGCTACTTCGTCGACGGCACCGAGCTGCGCGTCGAACTGGGTGGCGAGGTCATCACCGGGCTCGCGCAGCCGGAGAAGCTCGTCGGCTATCTCGGTGAGAAGGACTCCCCGGCCTCGGTGCTGATGCGCAACCACGGCCTGCACATCGAGATCGAGATCGACCCCAGCTCCCCGATCGGCCGGACCGACGGCGCCGGCGTCAAGGACGTCGTGCTCGAGTCCGCGGTCACCACGATCATGGACTTCGAGGACTCCGTTGCGGCGGTCGATGCCGACGACAAGGTCGTCGGCTACCGCAATTGGCTGGGCCTCAACCGCGGCGACCTGTCCGAGGAGTTCGCCAAGGGAGGCAAGACGGTCACCCGCACGCTCAACGGCGACCGCACCTACACCACCCCGGACGGCGACGAGCTGACCCTTCACGGACGCTCGCTGCTGTTCGTCCGCAACGTCGGACACCTGATGACCAACCCGGCGGTCCTCGACGCCGACGGCAACGAACTGCCCGAGGGCATCCTCGACGCCCTCGTGACCAGCGCATGCGCGACTCACGGCCTGAGCGTCGACGACCAGCACGGACCGCTGAGCAACTCGCGCACCGGCTCGATCTACATCGTCAAGCCCAAGCAGCACGGCCCGGAGGAGGTCGCTTTCACGACCGAGCTGTTCGGCCGCGTCGAGGAGGTCCTCGGACTGCCGGCGAACACACTCAAGGTGGGCATCATGGACGAGGAGCGGCGCACCACCGTCAACCTCGCCGCCTGCATCAAGGAAGCGGACCAGCGGGTGGTGTTCATCAACACCGGCTTCCTCGACCGCACCGGCGACGAGATCCACACCTCGATGGAGGCCGGCGCGATGGTGCGCAAGGCCGACATGAAGAAGCAGACATGGATCGCCGCCTACGAGGATTGGAACGTCGACACTGGCCTGGAGCGCGGCCTGCAGGGCAAGGCACAGATCGGTAAGGGCATGTGGGCCATGACCGACCTGATGGCTGACATGCTCGAGCAGAAGATCGGCCACCCGAAGGCGGGCGCCAACACCGCGTGGGTGCCGTCCCCGACGGGAGCGACCCTGCACGCCACCCACTACCACCGGGTGGACGTGTTCGCGGTCCAGGACCAGCTGAAGGGCAAGCCGCGTGCCACCATCGACGAGATCCTGACGATCCCGCTCGCCCCCAGCACCGACTGGTCCGACGCCGAGAAGCAGCAGGAACTCGACAACAACTGCCAGTCGATCCTCGGTTACGTGGTGCGCTGGATCGACGCCGGCGTCGGCTGCTCCAAGGTGCCCGACATCCACGACGTCGCGCTCATGGAAGACCGGGCGACGCTGCGCATCTCGAGCCAGCTGCTGGCTAACTGGCTGCGGCACGACATCGTCTCCGAGGCCGACGTCGTAGCGAGCCTCGAGCGGATGGCGCCGGTCGTCGACCGCCAGAACTCCGATGACGCCGCCTACCGGCCGATGGCCCCGAACTTCGATGCCAGCATCGCGTTCCAGGCAGCCAAGGAGCTGATCCTCGAAGGCGGCAAGCAGCCGAGCGGCTACACCGAGCCGATCCTGCACCGCCGCCGGCGCGAGTACAAGGCCGCCGTGGCCGGGGCGTAGTCCGCCGATCCCGCCTGACCTCACCAGGGAGTGCTTCTCGGGCCGCGCATGGCCCGAGAAGCACTCCCTGGGGTGTCTTCACTCGTCGGCATGTGGGTGCCACCGTGACGAGCGGTTCGCTGTCACCTGTGGTGACCTCCGGGACACCACGGGCGCCGCTACTCTGGTTGCGGAGTGTGAGGAGCGGCACATGACGAAGTCAGTCCTGGCGCGCTCTGACCAAATGACCTTGACCCCCCAAGAGCGAGTCGATCTGTGGTTGGCGAGCTTCGAGTCCGCCCTCTCCGACCGCGACATCGACCATGCGGCGGCGATGTTCTCTGTCGACAGTTTCTGGCGCGACCTGGTGGCCTTTACCTGGAACATCGCGACGGTCGAGGGCCGCGACGGCATCAAGGCGATGCTTCGGGCGCGGCTCGTGGACACTGATCCGTCGAACTTCCGTACCAGTGAGGCGCCGCAGGAAGTGGACGGTGTCACGTCCGCGTTGATCGAGTTCGAGACAGCGACCGGAAGAGGCAAAGGGCACCTGCGGCTCAGGGGTGACAAGGCGTGGACCCTCCTCACCACGATGGAGGAGTTGAAAGGCTACGAGGAGCGGCGCGGGTCCCGCCGCGTCAACGGTGCGGTGCACGGTCCGCGTGGAGCCACCCAGACCTGGGCGGAAAAGCGCGAGATCGAGGCGCGGGAACTCGGCTACACCCGACAGCCGTACGTGCTGGTGGTCGGCGGCGGCCAGAGCGGAATCGCGTTGGGTGCGCGGCTGCGTCAGCTCGCTGTTCCGGCGCTTGTCGTCGACAAGAACGAACGGCCCGGCGACCAATGGCGAAACCGGTACAAGTCGCTGTGCCTGCACGATCCGGTCTGGTTCGATCACCTCCCGTATCTGCCCTTTCCCGACAATTGGCCGGTGTTCTCGCCAAAGGACAAGATCGGCGACTGGCTCGAGATGTACACGAAGGTGATGGAGATCCCGTACTGGGTGTCCACCACCTGCAGGTCAGCGAAGTTCGACGGGGGCACGAAGGAGTGGACCGTCGTCCTCGACCATGCCGGTCAAGAGATAGTGGTGCACCCGAAACACGTCGTGCTCGCGACCGGGATGCAAGGCAAGCCCCATGTCCCAGACTTTCCGGGTCGGGAGGTGTTCCGCGGCGAGCAGCATCATTCCAGTCAGCACCCGGGGCCCGACGCCTACGCCGGCAAGCATGTCGTGGTGATCGGGGCCGGCAACTCGTCTCATGACATCTGCCAGGCGTTGTACGAGAACGGTGCCGACGTGACGATGGTGCAGCGTTCGCCCATGTACGTGGTGAGGTCGGAAACACTGATGGATCTCGCGCTCGGTGACCTGTATTCGGAGCGCGCACTCGCGGCCGGCATGACGACGGAGAAGGCCGACCTCACAGCTGCGTCGCTGCCCTACAAGATCATGCCCGAGTTCCAGATCCCGATCTACAAGAAGGTCGCCGAGCGAGACAGGGACCTGCACGACCGGCTCGAAAGGGTTGGATTCAAACTCGATTTCGCGGACGACAGGTCAGGGTTCGCGATGGTGTACCTGCGTCGCGGCTCCGGCTACCACCTCGACGCCGGAGCGTCGGACCTGGTCGCCGACGGCAGCATCCACCTCGCATCGGGTCAGGTGGAACGACTCACCGAGAACGCAGTAGTTCTCACCGACGGCACCGAGCTGCCAGCCGACCTGGTCGTCTACGCCACCGGCTACGGCCCGATGAACGGCTGGGCCGCCGACCTCATGGGTCAGGACGTGGCCGACAAAGTCGGCAAATGCTGGGGACTCGGCTCCGACACCACCAAGGATCCGGGTCCATGGGAGGGAGAGCTGCGCAACATGTGGAAGCCCACACGGCAGGAAGCACTGTGGTTCCACGGCGGAAGCCTGGCACAGGCGCGGCAGTACTCCCTGTACCTCGGCCTGCAGTTGAAGGCCAGGTACGAGGGAATCCCGACCCCGGTCTACGGATTACCAGAGGTCCATCACCTCAGCTGAGACGGCTCGACCCTGTATGTAGCGCGGCCGGACGCACGCTCCGCTGCCCCTGCTGTGACATCTCCGTTGCTTTGACATATCCGGGCCGCCACTGCAGCGCTCTACTCTGGGGCGCGGAGCGAAGGAGAGACCCATGACGAAGTCAGTCCTGCCGCCTTCTGACCAAATGACCTTGACCCCCCAAGAGCGAGTCGATCTGTGGTTGGCGAGCTTCGAGTCCGCCCTCTCCGACCGCGACATCGACCGCGTCGCGCGCATGTTCAAGGTCGACAGTTTTTGGCGCGACCTGGTGGCCTTCACCTGGAATATCGCCACCGTCGAGGGCCGCGACGGCGTCACCGAGATGCTTCAGGCACGGCTCGAGGACACCGACCCGTCGAACTTCCGCACCAGCGAGGTGCCGGAGGAAGACAACGGCGTCACGTCCGCGTTCATCGAGTTCGAGACAGCGATCGGCCGAGGCAAGGGGCACCTGCGGCTGAAGGGCGACGATGCGTGGACCCTCCTGACCACGATGGAGGAGTTGAAAGGCTTCGAAGAGCGGCTCGGGCCCCGTCGTGTCAACGGTGCGGTCCACGGTCCCCGCGGAGCCACCCGGACCTGGGCGGAAAAGCGCGAGATCGAAGAGCGGGAACTCGGGTACACCCGACAGCCGTATGTGCTGGTGGTCGGCGGCGGCCAAGCCGGTATCGCGCTGGGCGCGCGGCTGCGTCAGCTCGCTGTTCCAGCGCTTGTCGTCGACAAGCATGAACGGGCCGGCGACCAATGGCGCAAACGGTACAAGTCACTGTGCCTGCACGACCCGGTCTGGTACGACCACCTCCCCTACTTGCCCTTCCCCGAAAACTGGCCGGTGTTCTCACCCAAGGACAAGATCGGCGACTGGCTCGAGGGCTACACGAATTTGATGGAAATTCCGTATTGGGCCTCCACCACGTGCATGTCAGCGAATTTCGACGAGGAGCTCGAGGAGTGGACCGTCGTCCTCGATCGCGCCGGGCAGCGCGTGGTGCTGCACCCGAAGCATGTCGTGCTCGCGACCGGGATGCACGGCAAGCCCAACGTCCCGGACTTCCCCGGTCAGGACGTGTTCCGCGGCGAGCAGCATCATTCCAGTCAGCACCCGGGGGCCGACGCCTACGCCGGCAAGCGTGTCGTGGTGGTCGGCTCGAACAACTCAGCTCATGACATCTGCCAGGCGTTGTACCTGAACGGTGCCGACGTGACGATGGTCCAGCGTTCGTCCACCAATGTGGTCAAGTCGGAGACGCTGATGGATCTCGGACTCGGAGACCTGTATTCGGAGCGTGCCCTCGCGGCCGGCATTACAACGGAGAAGGCCGACCTCACAACGGCGTCACTGCCCTACAAGATCATGCCCGAGTTCCAGATCCCGATCTACGAGAAAGTTGCCGAACGGGACAAGGGCCTCTACGACCGGCTCTTGAAGGCCGGTTTCAAACTCGATTTCGGGGACGACGGGTCGGGGCTCTCCATGAAGTTCTTGCGTCGCGGCTCCGGCTACTACATCGATGTCGGTGCGTCGGACCTGGTCGCCGACGGCAGCATCCACCTCGCGTCGGGTCAGGTGGAACGGCTGACCGAAGATGCCGTGGTGCTCACCGACGGTACCGAGCTGCCAGCCGACCTGGTCGTCTACGCCACCGGCTACGGCTCGATGAACGGCTGGGCCGCCGACCTCATGGGTCAGGACGTGGCCGACAAGGTCGGCAAGTGTTGGGGTCTCGGCTCCGACACCACCAAGGATCCGGGTCCATGGGAGGGCGAGCTGCGCAACATGTGGAAGCCCACCCGGCAGGAAGCGCTGTGGTTCCAGGGCGGAAATCTGGCACAGGCGCGGCAGTACTCCCTGTACCTCGGCCTGCAGTTGAAGGCCAGGTACGAGGGAATCCCGACCCCGGTCTACGGATTACCAGAGGTTCATCACCTCAGCTGAGACGAATCGCTACGCTCGCGACGCAGGCGGCCCCGACTCCTCGACGGAGGATTCGGGGTCGCGCCCGTCGCGAAGCCCCGATCGTCACTAGACTGCGTTCGTCAGGGCTGGTCGGGCCCCGAACCGACCGAGTGAAGAGCAAGGCGGTTTTCGTGGGACGGCATCGCAACGATCGACGATTCCGTGGCGTGAGCAAGGGCCCGATCATCTCGGCAGTGACGGTGATCGTTCTCGTGCTCGGCGTCATCGGCTGGTTCCAGTTGAAGGATCGCACGAGCAGTCAAGGCACGGCGGCGGCCGGAGCATGCGTCGAGGGTGACGCCACGCTCGTCGTCGCCGCCGACCCCGACATCGCCGGCCCGCTCCGCGAACTCGCTGCCCGCTTCACCGAGACCCGCCCGGTGATCCGGGACCACTGCGTGTCGGTATCAGTGCACGATGCCGATTCCGCCGCCGTCACGGGCACGCTGTCCGCAGCACCGCAGGGTCCCTGGAACGCCGACCTCGGCCCCGCACCGGCACTGTGGATCCCTGCCACCGGTGAGGCGGTCAACCGGCTTTCCGGAACCGGCGCCATCGACGGCCAACCGAAGTCCGTCGCCTTCAGTCCAGTCGTTGTCGCGGTCCCCCAGGAACTCGGCCGCGCCCTCACCGAGGCCAGAATCAACTGGCAGAATCTTCCTGCATTGCAGTCGGGCACGGACACGCTCGCTGAGGTCGGACTCGACGGCTGGGGCAGCCTGAAACTCGCACTTCCCACCGGTACCGGATCCGGGGCCACCACCTCCGTCCTCGACGCGGTCGCCGCCGCGACCGCGACTGTCGGCACCGGGCCTCTCGACGCGGCCCAGGCCGCCTCCCCGCGAGTCACCACCGCGATCGCCGCGCTCGCCAACAGCAGCACGGCAATCGAGGGAGCCCCGGCGTCCACGCCCGATGCGCTCACCGCGCTCGCCAACCAAAACAACCCCGCGCAAGCGCCGTTCCACGCCGTCCCTGCCACCGAACAGCAGATCTACGCCGCGGGAGAAAGAGCACAGCACCTGGTCGCGTTCGCCCCATCCGGCGCCACGCCGGTCGCCGACCATCCAGCCGCGATCCTCGCGGCGCCGTGGGTCGACGAGACCCTCAGCCGCGCCGCCGCCCAGTTCCTGGATTTCCTGAGCCAACCCGAGCAAGTACAGGACCTCGTCGACGCAGGCTTCCGCGTCGGCGACAAGACGCCACCGTCGACCGACTGGACCCCAATGCCGCCGCTCGTGCAGGTCCTCGCGCCGGCCACCGGGCCCGCCGCAACGCAATTGGCCGAGACGTTCGCCAGCCCTGTCATCCCGCAGGCCACGACCATCCTGCTCGACATCTCTGGATCCATGGGCGACAACGACGGAACGGGTACCCGGATGAGTAACACCGTCGGCGCGCTTTCCGAACGGATCGCGGCACTTCCGAACGGGTCCGACGTCGGCCTGTGGGTGTACAGCCGCGGCCTCAACGGAAGCGAGCCGTATCGGATCGAGGTGCCGACCGGTCCGATGGACGAGAACGATCGTCGAGAGCGGCTCGAAACCGCGCTGCGGTCCCTGCGCCCGGCCACCGCAACATCGACCTACGCGTCCCTGATCGCCGCGCACGAGAGTGCAGTCGACGGGTTCGTCGAGGGACGCCCAAATTCGATCCTGCTCATCACCGACGGCCCCAACGACGACACCTCCACCACCAGAGAGCAACTGACGTCAGCACTCACCCGTGCCGTACACCCCGTGCGCATCGACGTCGTCTCGATCGATGACAACAGCGACCAGGAGACACTGCAAGCAGTCGCCGACCAGACTGGTGGCACGTTGATCGCGGTCCCCTCCACTCAAGGGCCCGCTATCGGTGGCGCTTTCGGGGAACTCTTGTTGTAGAGGATTTGGTTGTCTCTACGTGTTTCGTTGCGAATGAGTTCGGGTATTTATTTGGTTCCGTCCGCCTCCGATTTCTGCCCCGGAAGACGGGTGCCCGGACCACACGGCGATTGCGAGACCAGACGGAGAGGCCGTCTCGCCTTCTGCCGGAACGGAACCAACTGTCGGCCCGACCTCCGTACGCCCCCTATGTGGCCGGACGAGATCCAGGAACGCCCGGGCGTACCCGCAACTTCACAAAACCCTGAACCCCGCCGTTCACGGCCCACGCCGGCTCCGGACCCCTACCCCACTCAGGCACTCAGGCCGAGATCACGCGTGGTGCAGACGCTGATTTGCCCTTCATAGCGGTTGGTCAGCGTTTAGTCGGTTCTGGCTTTGTTAGGTTTCCGTCCCATACCGAGTTCGTTGCGATCGTCTGCCAGAAGCGTCGACGGCCCGGATGTTCTATGGGAGCATCCGGGCCGTCGACCGTCGATCGACTAGCTGGTGAACGCCTCGATCGGTGGGCACGAACACACGAGGTTGCGGTCGCCGCGGGCTCCGTCGATGCGGCGGACAGCGGGCCACACCTTGGGGCGGGAGTCACTCCCCTTTCCGCGCGGGTAGACCGCGATCTCTCGCGAGTACGGGTGCTTCCACTCGGAAACCAAGCACGCAGCGGTGTGCGGGGCGCCGCGCAGCGGATTGTCGTCGACGGGCCACTCCCCTGCCCCGACCCGATCGATTTCACGGCGGATCGCGATCATTGCTTCACAGAACTCGTCGATCTCATCGAGGTTCTCGCTCTCGGTCGGCTCCACCATCAGGGTGCCGGCCACAGGGAAGCTCATCGTCGGCGCGTGGAACCCGTAGTCGGCGAGACGTTTCGCGACATCATCGACCGTCACGCCCGTCTCCTTGGTGAGCGGACGCAGGTCCAGGATGCACTCGTGCGCGACCATGCCGTTCTCACCCGTGTACAGGACGGGGAAGGACTCGTCGAGTCGCCGGGCGATGTAGTTGGCCGACGCTATCGCGGTCAAAGAGGCGCGGCGCAGGCCCTTGGCGCCCATCATCTTGATGTACATCCATGTGATCGGCAGGATCGACGCGCTACCGTACGGTGCCGCGGACACCGGCCCCGAATCACCGAGTTCGGGAGCCATCGGGTGACCCGGGAGGAACGGCGCGAGGTGTGAGCGGACGCCGATCGGGCCGACGCCCGGGCCGCCACCGCCGTGCGGGATGCAGAACGTCTTGTGCAGGTTCAGGTGGCTCACGTCGCCACCGAACCGGCCTGGCCGGGCAAGTCCGACGAGTGCGTTCAGGTTCGCGCCGTCGACGTACACCTGCCCTCCGGCGTCGTGTACTGCCGCGCAGATCTCCCCGACCTCTTCTTCGTAGACGCCGTGCGTCGATGGGTAGGTGATCATGATCGCCGCCAAACGTTCGGCGTGATCGGCGATCTTGGCACGCAGGTCGTCGAGGTCCACATCGCCGTTCTCACGGCATGCGACGACCTCGACACGCATTCCGACCATCACCGCCGACGCAGCGTTGGTGCCGTGCGCACTAGACGGGATCAGGCAGGTGTCCCGATGGTCGTCCCCTCGGCTGAGGTGGTAGTTGCGGATCGCCAGCAGCCCGGCGAACTCGCCCTGGCTCCCGGCGTTGGGCTGCAGGCTCACCGCGTCGTAGCCCGTGATGGCGACCAGCCAGTCCTCCAGGTCCGAGATCACCTCGAGCATGCCCGGCGTGTCCTCGGCCGGCGCGAACGGATGAAGCCTCGCGAAGGCGGGCCAGGTGATGGGCTCCATCTCGGCAGTCGCATTGAGTTTCATCGTGCACGAGCCGAGCGGAATCATGCTGCGATCGAGCGCGATGTCCTTGTCCGACAGGGCCCTCAAGTAGCGGAGCATCGCCGTCTCGGTGCGGTACTTCGTGAACGCCTCGTGCTGCAGGAATGCGGTGGCGCGGTCTCCGAACGGAGTCGGCGAGTGCGCGATCTCGACGTCGGAGGGTAGCCCGAAAGCCGCAAGCACCGACTCGATGTGCTCGCCAGTAGTCGCCTCGTCGCACGAGACACCCACGTGGTCGTCGTCGACCAAACGCAGGTTGACGCCCCACGCCTTCGCCTGCTCCACGACGTCGATGGCGCGCCCCGGCACCCGTGCGAGAACGGTGTCGAAGAAGTGTTCGTGGACGACCTCCACGCCGGCAGTGCGCAGTCCGGCCGCGAGATACGCGGCCCGATCGTGGACGCGTTGGGCGATGGCCTTCAGTCCCTCGGCGCCGTGGTAGCTCGCGTACATAGCCGCGACGACGGCGAGCAGCACCTGTGCGGTGCAGATGTTGCTGGTCGCCTTCTCACGGCGGATGTGCTGTTCGCGGGTTTGCAGTGCCAGCCGATAGGCCTTGTCACCATCAGCGTCCACCGAGATACCGACGAGCCGGCCCGGAAGCTGCCGCGCGTGCTTGGTGTGAACGGCCAGATACCCAGCGTGCGGACCGCCGAAGCCCATCGGGACGCCGAACCGCTGGGTGGTACCGAAGCACGCGTCGGCGCCGATCTCGCCGGGAGGGGTGAGCATGGTCAGCGCGAGGAGATCGGCACCGACCGCAACGAGCGCGCCTCGCTCGTGCGCCGCCTCGATCATCGCCGAGTGGTCCACCACCCGACCGGAGGCACCCGGCACCTGGGTGAGGACACCGAAGAACTCGCCGTCCGGGAGACCCTGCGTGAGATCCGCCTCGATGATGTCGATTCCGAGCGGCTCCGCCCGGGTCACCACGATGGCGCGGGTCTGCGGGAACAGATCGGTGTCGATGACGAACCGAGGCGACTTGCTACGCGACGCGCGGCGCAGCAGCGTCATCGCCTCGGCGGCGGCGGTGCCCTCGTCCAGCATCGACGAGTTCGCGATCTCCATGCCGGTCAGGTCGCCGACCATGGTCTGGAAGTTCAGCAGCGCCTCGAGTCGCCCCTGGCTGATCTCCGGCTGGTATGGCGTGTATGCCGTGTACCAGGCCGGGTTCTCGAGAATGTTGCGTACGAGAACTGGCGGGGTCAGCGTGTCGTAGTAGCCGAGACCGATCATCGACGTCGCGACGGTGTTCTGGTCGGCGAGTGCAGCAAGCGCGGCAAGCGCCTCGTGCTCGGTCAGCGCCTCGTCGAGCGTGTCGAGACCGGCAGCAACACCCTCGGTCGCAGGATCGAGAATGCTCGCGGGTACGGCACGAGCAGCGAGTTCGTCGAGCGAGGCCACGCCGACGACATCGAGGATGCGTGATAGCTCTGCCGAGTCGGGGCCGACATGGCGGGCGGCGAACGAGTAGCTACGAGGCTCGATCAAGTGAACTCCCAAGCGGTAAGTCAGGTTCAGGATGCGTTCCATGGGTGGAACGGTCCTCCCCCTCTGTCACCTGCTCGGGTATCCCGAGCGCCTGAGAGATTCGGCTGCCGCCGCATCCGCGACGATCCGCGGACGCTACGCGCCTTTCCCCGTGGGCGGGTGGGTGCTCCCACCGCTCTCCAGAGGCGTCGTAGCCCGCACGGTCCTCGGTGCCTGAGAGATTGACGGGGAGGTGTTGCTCCTTCGGCGTCCGAACAGCACTCTTAGTCTGTCCAGAACTCTCCCGTACGGCGGCGACGCTACGTCAGTCTATGCCACTGGACGACACCTGGACGAATGCCCAGAACACGGCTACCCGGTCTTACGATCGCCGCGATTCTTGCGTCGGGACGCCAGTTCGTCCTCGGGACGTTCGGCGGCGTCCCCTCCACTGGCGCGCTCGGCGGGAAAGCCGGCGATCTTCCCGGTCAGCTCGCGCATCGCGCCGCTCACCGCTATGCCGAAGACGCCTTGGCCGCCCTGAAGCAGGTCCACGACCTCCTCCGGCGACGTGCACTCGTAGACCGTGGTGCCGTCGGAGAACAAGGTGATGCGCGCCAAGTCTCCTACACCCCGTCGGCGGAGGTGGTCGACCGCCACCCGGATGTTCTGCAGGGAGATACCGGTGTCGAGCAGTCGCTTGACGATCTTCAGGACGAGAATGTCCTTGAACGAGTACAGACGCTGGCTACCGGATCCGGCGGCCCCTCGAATCGAGGGCACGACGAGATTGGTACGGGCCCAGTAGTCGAGCTGCCGGTACGTGATGCCCGCGATCTGGCATGCGGTCGGCACTCGGTAGCCGACGAGGTCGTCGGGAATCGAGTCGTCGGGAAACAACCCTGGCTGCACGTCCTCGTCGAGGATGGGCGCCTCGATGGTCTCTTCGCCAACGAGGTTCAACTGCTGTTCCTCTGGTTGATCTCCCACGGACTACTCCTTTTCGCGTTCAGTGGCCGACCGGCAAGGAGAGGAATCAATCGCTTCCCCGCGCTACTAGCCACCCACTCGTGAACAGAGCAAACCCGAACGGTGGATCCACTCAGCGTACGCCCGGGACACCTGGCGTGGCGGACGTTTACGGACCCAGACTACGGACCCAGACGCTAGAACCCCGTACAAGCGCGGTCAATGCGACACGCCCAAAACTCTCAACCTCAACTTGAGGTTGAGTAGCGGTCAACCGTCGGTCGCCTTGAAGTCATCAGGCGAGACCGACTCGAGGAATTCCTTGAACTTCTCGACCTCGTCCTCGCGCTCGTCCGGCATCACCAGCCCAGCCTCCTCGAGAACCGCTTCCTCCACGAAGATCGGGACACCGATTCGTAGTGCGATCGCGATCGAATCCGACGGCCGTGCAGACACTCTCACATTGTCTTCGAACACCAGATCCGCATAGAAGGTGCCGGCCTGAAGATCCACGATCCGCACCTCGAGCAGGGTGTGCCCCAATGCCTCGAGCAGGTCCTTGATGAGATCGTGCGTGAGCGGACGGGCGGGTTCGACGCCTTGCTGTTCCAGCGCAATCGCGGTGGCCTCGGTCTGCCCGATCCAGATCGGCAGATATCGATCGCCATCGCTCTCGCGCAGCAGCAACACCGGTTGGTTCTGCGGCTGTTCGACACGGATTCCGATCACACGCATCTCACTCATCGTGTCCTCCACCTCGTACCGGTGACCGGGTCCACCTCGAACGGCGAACGAGCCCCGTTTGACGTACTCCCCGATTCTATTCGTTCCCGCTGTGGCCGTCAGCGATCGAGAGCCCCACGCACTGCAGCCTTCACGAGGCACGTGTGCAGTGTGAGCGACAGCGCGGCGAGTTCACGAACCATTTCCTCGGCACGATCACGGGCACCGGCGTCGCGGCCCTTGGCGACGGGTCCGGCAATCTGCCCGACGAGGCCGGCTTCCCGGTCCGCGGCCAACTTGAATGCGCGCAGGTGTCGGACCTCGAGACCGAACTCCGACATCGACTTCGCCGTCCGCGCCAGAGTGACCGCGTCCTCGTCGAAGAACCCGGCGGGTCCTGGGACCACGAGGCCGCCGCGGAGCAGCTCGCTCAGGAAGCGGTCGTCGATGTCCGATCGAGCGATCAGGTCATCGCGACTGATACGGACCTCACGATCTGTCCGGAACTCTTCGGGCGACACCTCGCCCGGGGCGACGGCCAACGCGCGCGGTCGCCGCGGAACCGAGTCCACAGCGCCCACCGTCGCAACCCCTTTGTCGATCGCCTCCAACTGTTCCTTGATCACCTTGAGCGGGAGGTACTGGTCCCGCTGTGCGGTGAGGACGTAGCGCAAGCGTTCGATGTCCGCAGCGGAGAACCGCCGATAGCCCGACGGTGTCCGCTCAGGACTGATCAACCCCTCGGCCTCGAGGAACCGGATCTTGGAGATCGTCACGTCCGGGAAATCCGGACGGAGTCGATCAAGTACCGTCCCGATGGACATACCTGCGGCGGCGCCCTGCCGAACGGCTGTCATTGGTTGCCCGCACCAGCCGCGGACTCACCGATCTGCGTACCACCTGCGTTGTCCCGGGGCCCAGTCAGGAACACCAACCGGAACTTGCCGATCTGAACTTCGTCGCCGTTCGCGAGCACCGCAGAGTCGACCGGTTCACGGTTGACATAAGTGCCGTTGAGACTACCCACGTCTACCACTTGGAACTCGTCGTCATCCTGACGGAACTCCGCGTGCCTTCGACTCACCGTGACGTCGTCCAAGAAGATGTCACTGTCAGGGTGACGCCCCGCGGAAGTGGTCGGCTGATCGAGTAGAAAGCGCGAGCCCGCGTTGGGTCCCCGCTTGACCACAAGGAGCGCAGAGCCGGCGGGCAAACCTTCGACCCCGGAGACAGGAGCCTCGGCCGCCTGGGAGGTCCCACTCTCCATCTCGGTGAGAAAATCCGCACGAAAAACCGATGTGGTCTCGGCCGGTGTCTCCCCGTAACCCGCATCGTTGTCGTTTTCGCTCACCGCTTCTCCTCCTCAGTCCGTTTGCCCAGAAGGCCTCTCACGCCCCGGGGCCACGCGATACAACTCGGCCCAGACGGATCTCGGCCACGATCACATTCCGATGCGGAACTGCACACCGACACGGCATTGCGCTCACCTTGACCGTACCCTGACAGTGGCGGCGCGTGTAGGTGGACAGGCCGTTCGAAGACCCGTCAAGTCTCGCAATTGCCGCCCGGGATCAGCTTTCGGAAACCGCGCGGTACGCGTCCGCATCCAGCGTCACCGCGAGCGCCTCGTCCAGCGCGGCCTCGCTCTCGACCTCGAGGTCGACGAGCCATCCCGCGCCGTAGGGCTCGCCGTTCACCAGCTCCGGGCTACCTTCCAGATCGGCGTTCACACCAACTACTTTCGCAGTCAGCGGCGCGAAGATGTCGGACACGCTCTTGGTCGACTCCACCTCGCCGAACGACTCGCCCTTGGTCACGTCTTCACCCTCAGCGGGAAGTTGGACGAACACCACGTCGCCGAGCTGCGACTGCGCAAAATCGGTGATGCCGACACGCACTGTCGTCGGGCCGGTGCGTCGCACCCATTCATGCTCTGCTGTGTATCGCAGATCGGCAGGGGTGGCGAGCTCGCTCACGGTGGATTCCTTTCGGGGACAACTCGACTGTGGGTCGTAGAAGATCAGTTCTCGGGTTGAGCGTATTTGCGTGGTTTGATCTCTCGCAAGGCGGCGATGGTGACCTGCATGGATTGCTCGATCTGCAACCGGCCTCCGGTCCGTGCGACCGCGTCGACCGCACCTCCGGGGATGTTGAGAGCGGCCGCCAGCGTCGGCGGATCACCGATGGCAATCACCTGGAAGGGCGCAGAGACCTTGCGTCCGTCGATCGTGACATTCCCACCGCCGCCACTGACCCACGAGTCGACGCCGATCCGGATCGGATCGGTTCCCGACCCGCTGATCTCGATCGCCTCGGCACCTGCGGCGCGCAGTTCCTGCAGGACGTCGAGCAGCACCTCGGAGCCCACCGCCTTGCCTGGATCCTGCACGGTGAGCATCACGCCAGGGCCGGTCGCTGCGACCGTTCCCACCTGAATGGACAGCGCTGAAAGCTGCGCCCTCGCTTCGTCGAGCGCGGCGCTCGAACTCCCCCCACCTGCCTCGAGCTTCGACAGCGTCTGCTCGAGGTCCGCGATCTCCTGCCGCAGCGCCGCCTCGCGCTGGTTCAGATTGCCCAGCACGGCGAGCAGGTCCGCGGGACGCGCGGAATCGAGGTGGTCGCCCGAACCCGCGCTGCTCACCTGTGTCGCGATCCCGACGCCGAGTGCCGCCATCAGCAACAACGCCAACAACCCGAACCCGAGACGGGAGCGCGTCCGGCCGCCAGTCGACACGGGAGCCTCGTGCCGCCCCTCGCTCCGGGGTCCCACGGTTGCTTCGGGGGGTGCCTGACCGTCCACGCTCATCACGCCCCGAACAGTCGCCGGCGGAGGGCCGCCGCGTTGCCGAAGATCCGGATCCCGAGCACGACGACGATTGCGGTCGACAACTGAGTTCCAACTCCCAGTTGGTCACCGAGCCACACGATCAACGCCGCAACGAGGACATTGAACACGAAAGACACCACGAAGACCTTGGCATCGAAGATCTCGTCGAGGTAAGCGCGCAGGCCACCGAACACGGAATCGAGCGCCGCCACCACAGCAATCGGTAGATAAGGCTGGACGGCGTCGGGGACCTGCGGGCTGAACACGATCCCGATCCCGATTCCGGCGACGAGCGCGAGCACACCGTAGAGCGCGTAGCCACTTTTCAGCGATTTCACCGTCTTCAGCGATTTCACCGTCCTCACGGTGCCCCCGTTTCCTGAGCGAATTCCTGTGCGAATCTCGTTTGGCGACCTGTCGCGGCGGGCAGCGTCAGATCGTCGGACTCGGCGATGGTAAATCCCACGTCGTACAACTGCTGGACCGTAGACATCCTCAGGTACGCGTCACTGACGACGAATCCGGTCTCCAATCTCGACGGCGACCCGACAGCGGCCACCCGGTACGGCGACGGTACCGGCTGATTGTCCACGAGCATCGCGCCCCCGGCCTGTCGGATGGTGACGTCGGGCCCGACACGCACCTCCCCGACCGCAATGGCCTCCGCGCCGCTCGCCCACAGCGAGTTGACGACGGCCTGTAGGTCGCGGTCGAGGACTCCGGCCTGAGGTGAACCGGGCACGCGTTGCGACGAGTCCGACAGGTCGGGCCGTGTGGACGGGTCGGTGAGGGTGACAACCAAGCCAGGACCTCGCACCGATTCGTTCGCGGCGGCAGCTTGGAGGTCACGCAACTGGCCGAGCACCTTCGCGCCCTCGGCGTCGTCGGCGAGGACGCTCGCCCGCAACTGCTGGACGCGGACCGTCAGCGCTTCGCGATTCGCGGCGAGCGATCGGGCCTGGTCTTCTGCCGCTCGCACCTTGGCAAGCAGTTCGGTTCGGGTCTGGTCGACGTCACTCGCAGACGACGACGCCTGCGCGTATGCAGTGCCGAGCACCAGCCCGACCAGGGCCGCACCCAGCGCGATCCACGCGCGTACGCCCACCCGCCCAGGTTTCGCGTGACCCAGTCTGCGATCCTCGGCGGCCCCCGCATATCCGGGGTCGAGGTGGTCGGTCATGAGCGATTTGAGCAGTGACGGAACGGGATTCCTTCGGACCTGCCGCGGGGTTTCCGTCACGGGCCACCCCGATCGTCGATCGGCGACAAGTTCCGAGCGACCCCGACCGCCTTGGCGATGTACAGCCCAGCCGTCCACAAGTACAGGGCTGTTCCCCAGATGAGCAGCGCATAGCCCAACGCCTGTGCGACGGTTGCGAAGCCCCAGTCACCCTGGGCTGCGAGCAGGAGCGGCAGCGCGACCATCAGCGCGAACGTCGCGGCTTTGCCCAGGTAGATGACGTCGGGCGGAGGGAGCCCGCGGCGACGGTAGATCGGCAACGTAAGGGCCAGTATCAGGTCACGGCCGATGAGGATCGCCGCGACCCACCAGGGGATGATGTCGCGGAGGACGAACGCGATCAGCGTCGTTACTACGTACAGGCGGTCGACGAACGGGTCGAGGAGTTCGCCGAGCCTCGATGTCTGGTTCAGCAAGCGCGCAAGCTTGCCGTCGGCCCAGTCCGTGAATCCGCTCAACATGAGGACCACGAGCGCCCAGCCGTCGGCGTGCAAAACCAGCAGCAGGTACAGGAATAGCGGCACCCCCGCGAGCCGCACGACGCTGAGCAGGTTCGGGACCGTCAAGACGCGGTCGGTGCGCTGCCCGACACCGGGCTTGTGCTGTCCCACCCCGTCCACCGGCATTCCCCTCAGATCCGTCCGAATTGTCGGTGGCCAGCTTGCCACATGTCAGGAACTGGCCGCCCACCAGCGCATATTCGCCTGCCGTAGCGCCGTCAACGCGCACTCGAGCGTGGTTCGCAGCCCCCAGATATGTTCGGCTAGGTTGCCAGTTCTCTCCTCGGCACCCGCGCGACCGCCCCGGCGGTCAGGCTGCCGAGGTAGATCCAGTCCGGCGTCTCCCGCACTCCGGTGACCGGCGCGTAGCTGCCCTTGCCGCCCCGCAGGCTGTGCACTACCCGACCGTCACCGTCGAGTCCCAGCACCCAGGCCCGGTGTTCAGGGTCGGGCTGGACGAAGTCCGGCAGGTTCGCCGTGAGGATCCGCAGCGTGGGGTACGGCGCCACCTGATCGAGCAACCGCATGCGGGGGCTGTAGAGCGCGACCCAGAAGATGCCGTCGGAGGTTTGCGATGTGACATTGTCCGGGATTCCGGGCAGGTTGTCCGCCCACACGGACGCCGTTCCCGCCCGGGGCCCCGTGAGCTCGACTCGCTGGATGCGGTAGGAGCCGGTCTCAGCCACGATCACGTACGACTCGTCGCTGGACAATCCGACTCCGTTGGCGAACTGAAGCCCATCGGCGAGCAGGTCCGTCTCCCCGGTACGTGGATCGAAGCGAAGCAGGCGCCCGGTGCCACTGTGTTCGAGCAGATCGAGGCGGTGGTCCTCGATAGTGAACCGCGACGAGGAATCGCTGAAGTACACGACGCCGTCCCGGCCGACGGCGGAGTTGTTGCACGCCAACACCGGTCGACCCACAGCAGTGTCGGCGAGCAGTTCGACCCGACCCGACTCGTCGACGCGCAACACCCCGCGCCGACTGTCGCACACGAGGTAGCGACCGTCGTCGAGCACTTCGACACCGAGCGGACGCCCGCCCGTGTGCGCGAGTTCGGTTGCGCGGCCGTCGGCGTCGAACCGCCACAGACGCCCGTCTTCGCCCCCAGTGATCACGCGCCCGTCGCCGTCCACGGCGACATCTTCGGGACCGCGTCCGGTGGGCAGCTTCCACAGCTGCGCCCCGTCGAGTTCCCGGCTGGGGCCGAACAACCCGGTCTCAGGCGGCGGGGGCGGCGGCTGCCAGGCCACCGGCTCGATACCGGTGCGATCGACGGAACGCAGAATCGATCCAAGGATGCTCACCGCCCTGACGCTAGTCCTGTTGGCCGACGTCCACCCGGATTTTCGCGGCCGCGCGCCGTCATGAGCGACCGCGATCCGGGTTTGCCGAGAAGAAAACGATCCCGCCTGGCGACCCGAGTACGACCGCGCCGCAGTCGTAGGGCAAGATCTCGCATCGTGATTCGAACCACACGGCTCGGCCTCCTCGCCGCACTCTGCACCGCGCTCCTGGTAATGACCGGATGCAGCAGCACACCGGACGCCACACCGGACGACGCCGACGCTGTCGTGCTCGCTCAGACATCACCGAATCCAACTACGACGGATCAGGTCGAGGAAGCACCTCATCCAGACCCGTCCGCTCCGCCCGCGCCCGAGGCCGACACAAACGTTGTCCCCGTCGCCGAGCCCCCACTTCCTCAGGAGCCGACCGGCTCCCAGAACGACCGCGATGCCGCGTCGAATCCGGTTCTGGGCGGCGAAGATCTGCTGTTCCTGTCGTACATCACCGACTTCAATCTCATTCAGCGACCCGAGGCCGACCAGATCCGGCTCGGGCGATCGATTTGCGATGGGCTGAACCGGGGCCAGAGCAAGCCCGATCTCACCGCCGAATTAGTCACCGACGGAGGCTATTCCGGTGGGGAGGTCGCCAACGTCCTCATGGCCGCAACCGTCGCGTACTGTCCTCAGTTCGCCTGAGCGACCCGGACGAGAGAGCACGCTTCAGTACGAGGTGCGTGTCATTCTCGGTTCCCTTGAGGCGCCTCCACGCCCCGCGGACCGTGTGCCCGGTGCCTACCCCTCAACACACCGGGGAGTGACGGCCCTGGCAGAATTCAACGTCGAATCACGTTCTGGTCGCGGACTTTTCGGGCTCGAATTTCAGCGACGGCCTGCACGCCCGCGGGTGTAGGACGCCAGTGCTCCTGTGCCTCGAGCCTCTCCGAGGAGAGGCTCGAGCCACCGAACCGGCTACAGAGCGACACCGTCGCCGGCATTGGCCTCGGCGATGGTGAAGACCGGGTACTTGTCACCGGCCCGGTGCTTCAGGTACCGGACGCGGACACCTGATTCGCCACGACGCCGTCCAACGACCCGGGCCATGCACCAGTTGCCACTGTCCAGCGCTATGAGCGTCTTACGCCCGCGCCCCATCATCTCAGTCACGCTCCCAAGGTCGGTCTGAACGACTACTTCCAGACTGCCGCGCGAACGGGCACAACGGGGACGTGGGCACTACCTGTTCGACTACCTGTATTCACCTCACCGGCGCAACGCAGGCTGGACGCGGCCACTCCTCCATCTCGGTGGTGCTGCGGGCGGTGCCGATCCCCATCAAATCGGCACCGCCCGCGCCCGCCCCCCTTGACGGGCGGTGGCTGTCGGATCATCCCAATGCCATCGCCCGACCCTACTGCCCTGCCGCGCGGGAAGGACAGTGAGTTGGACGATAGTCCAAGTCGCGGTTCTTCGCCATATACTCGGGAAATTCAGCGTCGAGCCGGACCCGACGACGCCTGAGGACCTCGTGTCCTGCTACTCGGTCGACGGTCCTGGAAGGTCACCCACATCGACTGGAGGCGGCGAAAGGCGTTGGTCGAGTAGACGGCGACCTCCTCAGTTGCGCGAAGCGGATGTCGCTTCCCGACGGGGCGTCGTTCGAAGTCGCCCACGGGGTGCGTGAGGTCTTGCTAGGGCCCTGCCCGTCGGCCGTGACCCTCACCACACGAGCCGTGGCCCCCACCGCAGAGGCGGTCATACGTGAGCGGGCTCAGATCACTGGCCAATTGGCACCGCAACGGCCCGAGCCCCGTCGCTGACGCCACGCCGAACAAGGGGGCTAGCCGAGGATGTATAGGGCCTGATTCGTCGCGGCGTACGCGGTTTCGTAGTCGACCGCCGTCAACGCGTCGACCGCACCTACCCGGTCGACCCTCTGCCAGTCGGCTCCCTCACGGCTGCGCCAGGCGTCGCCGCTTCCGTCGATGCCCCACAGAGCGTCGCCGGCGCCTGCCAGCAGCACCAGAGGGGGACTGTCGACTGCCGCCGTGAAGGACTGGGCGCCATCCGTGCTGCGCAACAAGCCGTCCGGGGTCGAAGCCCAGACGGCCGCGGTTGTCATGGCCAGGGAGTATGCATCAACGGATGCTCCTCGCGTCCAGCTGTAACCGGCGTCCACGGATACCGCCAGCTCGTCAGCGCCGTCGAATCCGACGAGAAGACGTCCGTCGGCCGCCAAGGTGTGGAAGTCGACCTGTCCGCCCAGCGATCGGTCGGACCAGGTAGTGCCGCCGTCGTCGCTACCTCTCAGCCCAAGCGGATTCGGGGCATTGCTCGATACCCCGGGATGGCCGGAGGAAAAGAGTGTGTCGGTGCCGGGCACGCCTGTCAGGCCCATGAAATCGTCGTCCGAGTCCCCGACCCGGGAGGTACCGCCCGACGAGTCGAGGGCGTAGAGCCCGGTGTGAGTACCGGCCAATACAGTTCCATCGGCCCGCACATGAATGCCGTGCACATGGGTGAGCGCGGTATCCAACGCCACTGCCGGGGCGGTGGCGTGCTCCTGCGTTGTCGGCTGCCCGGCCTCCGAGCAGCCGACGAGAAGCAGTGCCGCCGCGGACAGTACTGAGACAGTGACACGGGTGCGTGGGACACGGGTGCGTGGGACACGGGTGCGTGGCATCGACGAACTCGTTTCGCGTTCGGAGGGGCGGTGGACACGTAACTTACATGCGCCGCTGAACAGTAGACGACGATACCGATGCCTCGGCCCCCGATGGTCGAGGCCTACGGGTGGATAGCCTGGACCGAATCCCCTTGGGCAGAAACGACCTTCGCGGCGTTCAGGTGTCCCGAGCGCTCGAGACCGTACAGAGCTGTGGCGCACCCCACTCCGATAGCGATCAACACCACCCAGATCACGGATCCCAATTGCACTGCCTGCAGGCTTCCGAACACCGCGCCCGTCCCGAGGTTGCCCAGCAGAATTCCGATCCCGACGACGGTGTTGTAGAACCCGTAGTGGGTAGCGACCAACCGTCCACCCGACAGAGCGACGACAGTGTCCATTTCGAACGGAAACACCGCGGCGGTGCCCATTGCCACCAGCCCCGCCGACAGGAGCAGAGCCACTACCGCGGCGGGCACCCCGAGGGTCGACCCGTCGGGAACGATTGCTAGCGGCGCGAAGCCTACTGCCATGACGGACATGCCGATCACCAAGCTACGGCGCGAACCCCATCGTTTCGAGAACCAGGCGGTGATCCGCATCTGCCCGGCGATGGCCACGAGGGACGAGATGACGAAGATGGAGGTCACCAGCGCAGTGGAGGTCGCAGCACCAGTGATGATGCCTGCCTGCAAGGGCAGCGCCAGGTAGATCTGGAACGACAGAATGTAGGACCCGATCATCGCCAGGGCGAACAGCACGAACGGCCGATTCGTTGCTACCGTCCGCCAATCGTGTAGGACCCGGTTCGGTCGGTGCGTACGTTCGACTGGTGCGGTGGGCAACGCCCAGATCTGGGTGATCGTCAGTGCGGTGAAGACGCCCGCTGCCGCCAAGCAGGTAATGCGGAAATCGAAGGTGGTCAGTGCCAGCCCGAGCAGGGGGCCGAGAAGAATTCCGGCCTGGTAGAAGACGTTGAACACGGCAAACGCCTCGACCCGGCGGGGGCCGGCGTCGGCAGCAAGGTAGGCACGAACGGCGGGGTTGAACAGTGCACCGGCGAATCCGATGGCGGCCGAGGCGGCCAGTATCGCCGGCAACGACTGGACAACGGCCAACAGCCCGAACCCAGCCACTCGCAGGAGGCAGCCGGCAATTATGAGCGGTTTGTATCCCAGTCGGTCGGCGAGCGTGCCCCCGACCAGGAACAGGCCCTGCTGGGAGAAGTTCCGGACACCGAGAACCAACCCGACTACCCACGCCGCGAGCCCGAGCGAACCCGACAGATAGCCCGCCAGGTATGGCATCAACATGTAGAACCCGATATTGATGGAGAACTGGTTGACCATCAGTACCCGGCTGGCGCGGTCAAAGCTGCGGAACTCGGACACCAGCCTTCTCATGGCGGATCCTCGGGATCGACCACGGTCGTGCAACGTGTCCAGGACCTGACGACTCGTTCGGTCGGGTGAGCAATGGTGGCCGGCGCGGTTGGGGCGTCGATGCCCAGGAGCCCGTGCTCGGCGCAGTAACTGTCGTTGTACACGGTGTCGAAGTACCGATCGGGACCGTCGGGGAAGATCGCGGCGATCCTGGTGCCCTCGTCGCTGGTACGGGCGATCCAACCAGCCACCAACGCCACCGCACCGACACTCCAGCCGCCAGTTGCGTGGTGGCAGGTCGCCGCCAGGGTCCGGCACGACCACACCGCTTCCGCCGGCGCCACCCAGTGCACTTCGTCGAATGCCGGATAGTCGACGTTGCCCGGATGGATGCTCGAACCGAGCCCACGCATGAGCCGCGACCCTGCGGGCTGACCGAAGATCGTCGAGCCCACGGTGTCGACCCCGACCAGCTTCAGCCCCGGGTTGACCCGGCGAAGCCCACGCGCCACTCCGGCAGAATGACCTCCGGTGCCCACCGAGCAAACCAGAGTGTCGATCCGGCCGAGCTGGGTGATCAGTTCAGTGGCGAGCGACTCGTAGCCCGCGACGTTGTCGGGGTTGGCGTACTGGTTCGGACACCATGATCCGGCATGTATGTCGAGGAGTTCACCAACTTTCTCGAGGCGGGCTTGCTGCCAGCCGCCTACCGGGTGAGGCTCTGCGACTACGACGACAGTGGCTCCGTAAGCGCGGAGCATGCGGTGAATGAGGGGTTCCATGCCCGGATCGGTCACCACGGTGACGGGGTGGTGGTGGACTATTCCGGCCAGCGCCAGCCCCAAACCGAGTGTACCGCTGGTTGATTCGATGATCATTGCCCCCGGCGCAAGGTCGCCACGTGCCCGGGCTCGCTCGACCATGTGCAGAGCGGGGCGATCCTTCATTCCGCCGGGGTTGCAGCCCTCGAGTTTCGCCCAAAATCCACGACCATCGCGGGCGAAAGGGGCACCGATCCACAGGACCGGTGTGTTGCCGACCAACCTGCCCGGTTGCGCACGCCCTCCACAGGTCAGAGGGTTCGAAGAGCGGTCAGGATAGGCAGACGCGAGAAGGGAAGAAGCACGATTCATGATGGTGCCCCCGATATTTCTTACAAATGGGGTGGTCCTACATGTCTGACTGCGAGCTGCGCAAGACAAAATCAGGCCCCAAGGATGGGTACTCGGTGCCTGTTTGTACTGATCAGCACCTGCTGATGCAGATGTCGTCCAAGACCATACGGCCATGCCGGATAGGCAGCGCCCCAGGCGCTCTCGGCCGTGGAAGCACCGGTGCTGCGATCAATATCGCAGCCGAACCGATTGCGCCCACAGCGAGAACAGCGACCATCGCCGAACGCAGTAGCTTGCCGTCGTTGCGCGGCATCGCCATGACGGCCGGCGCTTCATTGGCGGGGTCCGGCGACGCGGCCTGGATGTGCGTATGCCCGGGCGCGCCCTCCGCGGTCGTGGGCGTCGAGGAAGCCGACAGCACATGCACTTGCGGTTGCGCCTCAGGGCCGGTGCTCGCGATGCTGATACCGCTCTGGAGAATGATGCCGAGGACGACAAGGATGCCAGCGAGTACTGCGACGCGGATCCCTCTCCGCGCCGGACCAAGTGCATCCGCGCTCACAACCCCCTCGATCCTGGCAATGCCCGGCTCGATTGGCTGGCTCGACAATCTCTAGCCCGTACACACGATGCTACCCATCACAGATCGGCTGTGCGGCGTCAATCGACAGCTGGGTCGTACTTGCCGAGTCAACTGGCGTTGTCATGCATGCGGGCTCCTCCACCTCAGGTTGCCCGCTGCAGTCGTCGTGGCAACGCGTCGCGACTTGCGGAGGCGCAAACGCAGGCGCTGCCGCCTGGTAGCCCGTGATGACCGCAAGCAGAGAGATCGAGGGCTATGTCCGTGAAGCAAGGCGAGCGAGGATCTGTGGGGTGGGCTCCTTGGAGGCGTGGCGGTAGCCCGTTCCGGCCCACAGGTGAACGAGGTCGGGTTCACCCGCCGCAGCGGCTGCTTTGCGTAGTGGGCCGGTGAGGTGGTGTATCGACGGGTACCCGAGGGGTGCGATCTCTTCGTAGGTGTCGATGAACGCGTTGCGTAGTCCGCGCGCAGGTCGCCCGGTGAATGCGCGTGTGATGACCGTTTCGGTTCGGGCCGGGTCGGCCAGGGCTGCTTGGTGTGTTGCGGACGCTCCGCTCTCGTCGGCGCGCAACAGGGCGGTGCCGACCATGGCCGCATGGGCGCCAGCGTGGACAACTTCTGCAACAGCGGCGGCGGTGGCCAGCCCGCCGGCGGCGATGACAGGAAGTTTGACAGTACGTTTGATTTGCACGACTAGCTCACTGATGGGCAGGAAGGGCGGCGGACTGTGGGGAGTGAACGTTCCGAAATGCCCTCCGGCGTCGCTGGATTGGACGACGAGCAGGTCGACGCCCTCTTGGGCGGCCAATTCGGCCTCGTGCACCGAGGTGACCGTCTGGACAACGGTGGTGCCTACGGCGTGCAACGCCCGGATCACACCGGTGACTCGAGTGGGCGCGGTGATGCCCGGAATTCCGAAGGTGAAACTGACCATTGGGACTGGGTCGGATAGCAGCAACTCGATCTTGTCATCGAAGTAGTCGTCATCCTCGAGCGGGTCCGGGGGCAGGGTAAGCCCGAATCGGTTGGCCTCACGTTGCACAATCTCGGCGTACGTTCGATACATCTCGGATGAGACCGGTACGCTATTCGGTGCGAAAAGGTTGACACCGAACGGAATTGATGCGTTACGGATCACGGATATCTCCGCCTTCATCGCGTCGGGCGTCTTGTATCCGGCGGCGAGAAATCCCAGAGCGCCCGCCCGGTGTGCGGCGACAACCATCGCCGGTGTGGTCGGTCCGCCGGCCATCGGGGCGGCCAGGACCGGAATCCTCAGTCCAAGGTCAGACAGCGGTGATGTCATGACTTCTCCTGTCGAGTGGGCCGGGCAAATGATTCAGGTTGACACCTATCAGGTCTACTCCCCTCCCCGGGAGCTATCGCCGGTGGGTGGTGAGCGGTTCCTGGACGCTGTAGCTCGGCGTTGACCTTGGTGAGCAACCGCGTGAAGTTGGACAGTGATCCTTCGCCGAGGTGTTCCGCAACTCGAGTTGGGGGTGTCGGAGGGATGGACTCATGCTGGGCCTTGCACCTTTCGGGTCAGTTCTCGTTCCTTCAGTGATCGTGCCCCTTACCCGCGTGCAGCGGCCACGACAAGTTTGCTCGCTGGTGGTAGGCCCTGCCTCCTACCGCACTACAATGGCTAGGTGGAGTTACGCCAGCTTCGCTACTTCGTAGCCGTCGCCGATGAGCTGAACTTCAGCCGGGCGGCCGACCGGCTGCATACCGCCGGACCGCCTCTGTCCCAACAGATCAAGGCTCTCGAGCGTGAGTTGAAGGTGCAGCTCTTCGACCGTGACCGCCGTTCTGTCACCCTTGCCGACGCGGGCGCCGCGCTACTCCCCAAGACCAGGGCGCTGTTGGACCAGGCCGACAAACTGCGTCGACACACCGCCGACCTGTCCGACTCGGAACCAGTACGCGTCGGCTATGTCAGCTGTGTCCGGCCGATCTTGCCGAACGAGCCGCCGGGGTAGCGCAACTACACATCGACGCTTGGGTTTTGCCGTCTCACGCTCGAGCCGCTCGGGTCGCCGAGCACGGCATCGATCTACGCATCTGCTGGGTGCAGCGAAGCGACCTCTCTGAACACGGACTCGAGGCCAGTCTCGTTGGGACGGGTGAGACGTTGCCGTAGAGAGCTAGCGCTAGTCGCTTCCGAACCAGCGCCGGATTCTGGTCGTACCGAACTCGGCCTTATCCGCGGCGAGCGCCGCCGACGGGCCAGCCATCGTCCCATAGGGCGTTTGGTCCGGGCGAAACGTCACATCAACGGTGGCCACCTGCTGGCGGCCGAACTCGATGTAGCAAACAGCCTTGCCCCCGTAGAGCGGTGACTCACCACCTCGGTGTCGGGCGATGAGCGCTTGGGCGACCACCGCAGCTTGGCCCTCAGAGAACACGCCGGCCTTCGCCGTGCCGACGCTGGTGACATCGCCCAGCGCGAAGACGTCGCTGAACCGTGTCTGCAACGTGTACGGGTCCACGGGCACCCAGCCATCCACACACATCCCGGCTTCCTCGACCACAGGCGGTGCGCGGTGGACTGGCACACCCAGGAAGAGGTCGTAGGCCAACTCGCCACCACCGGCGAGTCGGGCAACCTTTCGGCCCGGATCGAGCTCCCGAACAAAGTCATTGGGATGGAAGCTGATGCCTCGCTCCTCGAACGCGGACAGCAGGGCCCGCGACGCGTCGGGGGAAGGCGGAATCGGGGCGGGCAACGGCATCACCAGGGAAATGTCTGACTCTTCGCGTAGGCCACGTTCGGTGAGAAAGTCGTGCAGGAACAGCGCTGCCTCGCTCGGTGCCGGGGGGCACTTGAACGGCGTCGACGTCAGCCCCACAATCACCCGCCCGCCCGCGAACTCGGCCAACACCTCACCCGCGGCAAACGCGCCGGCCTCTGTGTAGAACTCGTGACCACCCTCGGCAAGGCCCGGCGTAGCCGCTGGGTCGAGGTCGGCGCCCAAAGCCACCACGAGCACGTCGCCCTCATACGGTCCAGCGTCGGTCTCCACGCGACGCCGCACGGGGTCTATCGACGCGACGGTCGCCTGGACAAACTCCACACCGGGCTTGACGCAGTCCCGATACGGGTGAAAGACGCTCTCAGGCGTGGCCCGGCCGAACATCACGTCCAGCTTCGAGAACCCGAAGACAAAGCCCTCGGTCTTGTCGATCAGCACTGTCTCAGCCTTCTCGCCGAGTTCCTCGGACAACCGCGTCGTCAATTCCAGGCCGCCGAACCCCGCACCGAGCACCAGAATCCTCATCGTTCATGCCTCCTATCTGTGGTCGGACAAAGCCGGCCCTCATGGGTTTGAACTAACGGCCGTTTCCAACCAATACCCCAGGGGGTATATTCCGGGACCGCTGGCGCCTCTCAGCGGGCAATCTGTGATCGCCGGTGAAGTACACGCCGAACGGTGTGACCGACAAGCGGATCGACGAGTTGGAGAAGTATGCGCACCATCGCGAGGCTGACATGGCGCCAGACATCATCCAAGCAATCGGTGTGGCGATCGTGGGTGTGCTTGCCGCCTGGAACACGAAGCAGGACAACCAGATCGCGGAACTCCGCACCGACTTGGAGCGGCTTCAGCGGAGCTCGAGTCTCGTCGACTCCTCCGAAGCCGTCCACGACATCCGGGATTGGCTGCGGTGGGATGCGGCAGGGCGAGTCGGCGCACCACCCGCCGTCCCGGACGATCTGCGAGACGAGGTGTGACCGATGAATTCACCTGCCGGGGAAACACCTGATGGGATGCTCGACGGTCTCGACAACATCGCAGCATGGGCCACCAACACGCAGCAGGGGTTGTCCATCCGGGGGTGTAGCGCACCGATCCGGCGCAGATGGGGCGGTCCGCGGTCTGCCTGCCGTCCGGCTGGTGGCTATCTGGTTGCCCTCTGGTTGTCGGCTGGTGGCTGTCATCGCGGATTTCCTGGGCTTTTGCGGGACCCACTGGGACCATCCGGAAACGAAGAAAACCCCAGGTGAAACAGTGTCTCACCTGGGGTTTTCTCGGTCGGGCTGACAGGATTTGAACCTGCGACCACTTGACCCCCAGTCAAGTGCGCTACCAAGCTGCGCCACAGCCCGCCCACGCCCTCGGGCGCCTCAAGAGATTACAACAGTGGCGCTCGGGAAGGCGAATCGCCTGGTCAGCATGTCTCGCGACTGGTTGGGGGTGGCGCCGCGGCCAGAGAGTCAGCGGTTCTTGCGGGTTCGCTTCTCCCGCACGCGCACTGAGATGCGTACCGGGCTACCGTCGAACCCGAACTCCTCCCTCAAGCGACGCTCGAGGAAACGCCGGTAACCGGCCTCGAGGAAGCCCGTGGTGAAGAGCACGAAGGTCGGCGGGCGGGTGCCGGCCTGGGTCGCGAACATGATGCGCGGCAGTCGCCCGCCACGCATCGGCGGCGGCGTCGCCGCCACCACCTCCTTGAGCCACGTGTTGAGGCGCCCGGTCGGGATGCGCTTGTCCCACGACTCCAACGCGGTCTCGATCGCGGGCACCAGCTTCTGGACGGCCCGGCCGGTCTGCGCGGAGATGTTGACCCGCTGTGCCCACGGAACGCGGACCAGTTCGCGGTCCACTTCCTTCTCGAGCACGTAGCGGCGATCTTCGTCGACGAGATCCCACTTGTTGAACGCAAGGACCAGCGCCCGGCCGGCGTCCGCCACCATCGACAGCACCCGCAGGTCTTGCTCGGTGATCGGCTGCGACGCGTCGATCAGGAGGATCGCGACCTCCGCGGCCTCGATCGCAGACTTGGTGCGCAGCGACGCATAGAACTCGTGACCGCTGGCATGGCTCACCTTCTTTCGCAGGCCGGCCGTGTCGACGAACCGCCAGACCTTGCCGCCGAGTTCGACGAGCGAGTCCACCGGGTCGACGGTGGTGCCCGCCACATCGTGGACCACCGACCGCTCGTCACCGGACAGCTTGTTGAGCAGGCTCGACTTCCCTACATTCGGTTTGCCGACCAGCGCCACCCGGCGCGGCCCACCGCCGGTTCCCTCGCGCGGGGTCTCCGGAAGCACCGACAGGACGTCGTCCAGCAGGTCGCCCGCGCCGCGGCCGTGCGTCGCACTGACCATGCGCGGCTCCCCCAGACCGAGTGACCACAGTGCTGCCGCCTCGGCCTCGGTGCGGGCATCGTCGACCTTGTTGGCAACGAGGATGACGGGCGTCTTGGAGCGGCGCAGCACCCTGGCCGCAGCCTCGTCCGTAGCGGTCGCACCGACGACGGCGTCGACGACGAGCAGCACTGCATCGGCGGTCCGCATCGCCTGCTCGGCCTGGCGCGCCACCGACTGCTGCAGCCCCTTCGCGTCCGGTTCCCAGCCTCCGGTGTCCTGGACGGTGAACCGGCGTCCGGCCCAGGTCGCGTCATAGGACACTCGGTCCCGTGTCACACCCGGAAAGTCCTCGACGACCGCTTCACGGCGGCCGATGATCCGGTTGACGAGCGTCGACTTTCCGACATTGGGGCGCCCGACGACCGCGACGACGGGGACCGCGAGATGCTCCTCTGCCTCATCGCCTTCGACGAAGTCTGCGAGATCCCAGTCGGATTCCTCGATCCAGATTCCGTCGCCGGCGAAACCGCCATCGGCCACGTCGCTCACAACATCGTCGGTCACCGCACTGCTCCAGTCCTATCGCTGACCACTAGTAGCAGTCTGCCGATCACATCTTCGATGCCCAGTTCACTCGTGTCGACCGTCACCGCATCCTCCGCCGGACGTAGCGGTGATACCGCTCGGGTGGAGTCGAGGTGGTCGCGGCGCTGGACGTCGGCGAGGACGGCGTCGAAGTCCCCGTCGCGGCCCTCGGCGAGGTCTTGGGCGTGGCGCCGCAAGGCCCGCGCCTCCGCGGAGGCCGTGAGGTAGATCTTGACGTCCGCGCCCGGTAGCACGACGGTTCCGATGTCGCGACCCTCGACGACGATCCGCTCGGCCTGCTCGACGATCCGCCGCTGCAGGTCCACCAGGAACGTGCGCACGTCCGGGACCGCCGACACCGCGGACACGGCCCGCGTGACCTCCGCGCCGCGGATCTCGGCGGTGACGTCCTCACCGTCGAGTTGCACGCCGGCGTGCCCAGGGTCGGTTCCGATGGTCAGCGGCAGTGATGCGGTCACCTCCGCCACCGCGGCCGGATCGGCTACGTCGACGTCCTGACGCAGGGCGTGCAAAGTCGCGATCCGGTACATGGCACCGGTGTCGAGGTAGCGGGCACCGAGCCGTGTCGCCAGCCGACGGGAAACGCTGGACTTCCCCGTGCCCGACGGTCCGTCGATCGCGACGACCAGTGCGCCCTCGTTCGCCGCGCTCACAGGCCGACCGCCCCGTAGAGGCCGCCCACCTCGTGGCGGCCGAGCACCCGCAGGGTTCCGGGCCGCTGGTCGCCCAGAGCGACCGCGCCGATGTCCGTGCGAACCAGGCGAATAACCGGGTGCCCGACGGCCTCGAGCAAGCGACGCACGATGTGCTTGCGACCCTCGTGCAGCACGACCTTCACCAGCGACTTGCCATCGTTGATGTCGAGCAGCGCGAACGAGTCCACCTTGGCGGGCCCGTCATCGAGCTCGACACCGGACTTGAGGGACTTGCCGACGCCGCGACCCACGACGCCCTGCACCGTTGCCAGGTATGTCTTCGACACTTGGTACGAAGGGTGCATCAGGCGGTGTGCGAGGTCCCCGTCGTTGGTCAGCAGCAACAGCCCCTCGGTGTCGGCGTCCAGCCGGCCGACGTGGAACAGGCGCTGGCCTGCGGCGACACGTTCGGAGACGATGTCGCCGACGCATGGGCGTCCCAGGTCGTCGGACATCGTGGACTGCCAGCCGCGCGGCTTGTTCAGCGCCAGATGAACCAGGTCCTCCTTGACGACCACACGGGTGCCGTCGACACGAACGACGGCGTTCTCGGGATCGATGCGCAGCCCCTGCTCGACGACGATCCGTCCGTCGACCTCGACGCGGCCTTGCGCGATGAGTTCCTCGGCGGCACGGCGCGATGCGACACCGGCCTTGGCGAGAACCTTCTGCAGCCGGACGCCATCACCCTGCACTACCGTGAGGTCACGGTCGTCGGGCGTGTACTGGTGCTTTGCCGGTTTGGCGTTGCTGATCTTGGGGACGTGAGGCTGCAGCTGAGCGCGTTGCGGTTTGGGTGCCTTCGGCCTGCCTCGCTTGTTGGTCTGCTTGCTCGTCTGCTTGTTCGATGCAGGGGTCGGTCGGGCAGTGCCGGGAGCACCCTCCCTGGCCTGCCTTCTTCTGCGGTCCGGTATGCCATCACGGCGAGCGGGCTTGTTCACTTCTCGATCCCTGTCAGTCTTCTAGGTCGATCTCGGGATCCGGCGTGCTTACCGACCCCGCGGTCGTCCCCATTCTCGCAAATCGTGGATCCGCTTCGAGACTCTCGCTGATGTCATCGATCACATCGACGTCCGGGAGCAGCGGCGCGAGCGGTGGCAGATCCTTCAGTGAGGCCAGCCCGAGGCGTTCGAGGAACAGTTCGGTGGTCGCATAGGTTGTCGCATTGGTCTCTGGATCTGGGCCGGCTTCGGCAATCAGACCGCGAGCCAGCAGCGTACGGACGACACCGTCGACGTTGACGCCGCGGACGGCGCTGATTCGAGCCCGAGTCAGCGGCTGCCGGTAAGCGATCACCGCGAGGGTCTCGAGCGCCGCACGGGTCAGCTTCGACCGGGCTCCGTCGAGCAACAATCGTTCGACGTACCGGGCGTGCTCTGTACGGGTGTAGAGCCGCCAGCCGTCCCCAGCGAACCGCAGGTCGATGCCGCTGCCGCGGGCAGTGAGGTCGTCGGACATCGTGCGGAGCATCGTCTCTACCCGCGCCTCGGACTCCCCTAGCGCAGACGCCAACATCTCGGCGGAGGCCGGGGCATCGACGACCAGCAGCATGGACTCGAGCGCCGCCACCAGACGGTCGTCCGGCATCGGTGCGAACTCCTCCTCGAACAGGCTCACGTCCTCCGCGTCGTCCTGCGCGTCCAGGGACGTCATCCGTAGTCCTCCTCGCTCGCGGGCGCGTCCGCGGTCTCGCCGGTCCAGCTCACCAGCAGGCTCCCCAGGGGCTCGGTCTGCGTGAACATTACCGACTGCTCCCGGTACAGCTCGAGCAGCGCGAGGAAGCGGGCGACGATTTCGACGGGCATCTCGCATTCGACGATCAACTCGTCGAACGGGACCCACTCCTCCCGTCCCCGCCGTTGGAGCAGTTCGAGGATCCGCGCCGCCTGCTCCGGCACCGACACCGTGGGCACGTGCAGGTGCCCGAGCCCTACCGTCGGGACAGGACGGGGCGCCAGCGCCGTCGCCGCGATCTCCACGAACTGCTGCGGATCGACACCGAGCAGCACCTCGGGGAGCAGTTCGACGTAGGGGTCCTCAACCGACACCGACCTCGGGTAGCGGCGTAGCGCGGCTGCCTCGAACTCGCCGAACAGTTGGGCGACCTGTTTGTAGGCGCGGTACTGGAGCAGCCGCGCGAAGAGCAGGTCGCGGGCTTCGAGCAGCGCCAGGTCCTCGTCGTCGTCCACCTCGCCCGCGGGCAGCAGTCGCGCCGCCTTGAGGTCGAGGAGCGTCGCTGCGACCACCAGGAACTCGGTGGTGCGATCCAGGCCGATCTCTCGGCCGAGACTGCGTGTGTACGCGATGAACTCGTCGGTGACCTCATGCAGCGCGACCTCGGTCACGTCCAACTGGTGCTGGTTGATCAGCGTCAGCAGTAAGTCGAACGGGCCCTCGAAATTGCGCAGGCGCACCCGAAAACCGGCGTCCTCCGGGGCACCAGCCGCCGGCTGGGCCGTCTCGACCCCGTCAGCCTTCGCCGTCTCAACCCCCTCAGCGACGTCCGCGCTCACCGGGCACAGCGGTGGATGACCTCGCGAGCGAGGGCCCGGTACGACTCCGCACCACCGGAATTGGGCGCCCAGGTCGTGATCGGCTCGCCGGCGACGCTCGTCTCGGGGAACCTCACAGTGCGATTGATGACGGTGTCGTAGACCAAATCACCGAAGACCTCCACCACCCGCGACATCACCTCACGAGCATGCAGGGTACGTACGTCGAACATGGTCACGACGATGCCCTCGAGCGACAGCTTCGGATTGAGCCGATCATGCACCTTTTCGATCGTGTCGTTGAGCAGCGCTAGCCCGCGCAACGAGAAGAATTCGCACTCCATCGGGATGATCACGCTGTCCGCGCACGCCAGCGCGTTGACCGTCAGCAGACCGAGGGAAGGCTGGCAATCGATCAGCACGTAGTCGTAGCGGTCGAGCACCGGATCCAGGACCCGCCCCAGTGTCTGCTCGCGCGCGACCTCCGTGACCAGTTGGATCTCGGCCGCCGACAGATCGATGTTGCTCGGCAGCAGGTCGAGCCCCTCGATCCGGGTCCGCATGAGCACATCATCGATGGATCTGCGCTCGACCAGCAGGTTGTGGACAGTCAGGTCCAGATCGTGGTGAGCGACGCCGAGTCCAGCGGACAACGCTCCCTGCGGATCGAGGTCCACGAGAAGCACCCGACGGCCGTAATCGGCGAGCGAAGCACCCAAGTTGATCGTCGACGTGGTCTTGCCTACACCGCCCTTCTGATTGCACATCGCAATGACCCGGGCAGGTCCGTGACTGCTGACGGGTGTGGGCTCTGGTATGTCGCGCAGCGGACGGCCGGTGGGACCGAGTGGCACATCGTGCCCCGATTCGAGGTTCCCCACGTACGACAGCGCATCCTGGTGCGCCTGCTCCGCCTGCGATGGCTGAGGTGTCACCACCAATGTCCCCTGTCCTGTAGATCCCGTCCCGTCGCCGAGCTGCCTCCACAACGCTACCGCTTCGTGATCTGAAACGAGGCCAACACGCACCTCGTCAGCGCGCCCGAGGATGCGCCTGAGACCACACCTCCCGCAGCGCACCCGCGGTGACCATGGTGTACAGCTGAGTCGTCGTCACCGAGGAATGCCCCAACAACTCCTGCACAACGCGTACATCTGCGCCCCCGTCGAGCAGGTGCGTGGCAAACGAATGCCGCAGCGTATGCGGCGACACGCCGGCCGAGAGGCCTGCCTTCTCCGCGGCATCGCGCAAGACCTGCCACGCGCTCTGCCTCGACAGTCGGCCTCCCCGGGCGTTGAGGAACAGCGCCGGCGTCCCCTTCGTCACCAGGCCAGGTCGGCCTCTTACGAGGTAGGCGTCGATTGCTGCAATCGCTGGGCGGCCGACGGGGACCACTCGCTGTTTACCGCCTTTACCTCGCAATAGCACCGAACGGGACTGCGCGTCGACGTCGTCGATGTCGAGGCCGACCGCTTCGGAGATGCGCGCCCCGGTCGAGTACAGAAGTTCGAGCAGTGCCCGGTCGCGGACCGTGCGCGGACTGGCGGATGCACCGTCGCCGCCGGCGGCGTCGAGAATCGACAACACGTCGTCGAGTGGCAGGGACTTCGGCAGTCGCCGCCCCGGGGCCGGGGGCTTCACCGCGCGGGCCACGTCGCCAGTCGTCGCGCCTTCGGCCGCCGCGAACCGGTGCAGCCCGCGGACCGCGATCAGCGCCCGCGCCGCAGAACTGGACGCGAGCGCGACGGTTCCGGACTCCGGGTCCCCGCGTCGCAGCGCCACGACGAACTCGCTGACGTCGCTCTCGGTGACGCCCCGCAAGTCGTCGACACCCCGATCGGCCAGAAACCGGGCATATCGATCCAGGTCACGTCGGTACGAGCTGAGGGTGTTGCCAGCCGCCCCGCGCTCGACCGCCATGTGGTCCAGATAGGTGTCGATCTGACCGCTCAGCGCCGTCATGTGAAATCGCTGTCGGCCCGACCGTGTTTGCGCCGTGCGAACGACTCCGGCCGGTCGACCCATTCGGCGTCCGGCGACCGTAGGGCACCGGGTCGAGCCCGGGCAGCAGCGAGGGCGAGGATCCCGGATACCGCGGTTGCGCTCACGATGTCCCCGCGCAGCGCCATCGCCACCACTTCGTCGAACTGCACCCGGGCGATCTCGAGATCAGCCTCCTCGTCGTGGGCGTCGGGACGACCGACTTCGTACAGACCGGTCGCGAGGAACACCCGAACCGATTCGTCGGTGAAGCCCGGCGAAAGAGCGACGTCGACGAGGACCGACCAGTGGTCGGCCGCGAGTCCGGTCTCCTCCACGAGCTCCCGGCGGGCAGCGTCGAGCGGATCCTCACCCGGCTCGTCGAGCAGCCCGGCCGGCAACTCCCACAACCGTCGGCCGAGTGGATGCCGGTACTGCCGGATGAGCACCAGCCGGTCGGCGTCGTCGAGCGCCGCGATAGCAACAGCGCCGTGGTGCTCGACAACCTCCCGATCCGCTACTCGCCCGCCCGGCATCACCACCCGGTCGATGCGGAGCGCCACGATCGCTCCGCTGTACACATCACGCGACCCGACGGTGTCGAACTCGTGTTGCCCCGGCCGGCCCATCGGTGGCCGCTACCCGACGCTGTCTGCAGTCGTGGTAGCTGTCTCCGCTTCGTTGTCCCTGTCCACCGCGGCCGACGCATGCTCGCCGGCCTTGAATGCCAGTGCTGCGCCGATGAATGCCGAGAACAGCGGGTGCGGGCGGGTCGGACGGCTCTTGAGTTCTGGATGCGCCTGCGTCGCAACGAAGAAGGGATGCTTGTCGGCGGGCAACTCCACGAACTCGACGAGGTGGCCGTCCGGCGAAGTGCCGGAGAACTGCAGCCCGCTCTTGGCGATGCGGTCGCGATAAGCGTTGTTGACCTCGTAGCGATGGCGATGGCGCTCGGAGACCTTCTCGCTACCGTAGGCCCGCGCGATGACCGAGCCCTCTTCCAGCACCGCCGGGTACGCGCCCAGACGCATCGTGCCGCCCAGATCCGCCTCTCCGGCGACCACGTGCTCCTGGTCCGCCATCGTCGAGATCACCGGATGCTGGGTGTCGGGATCGAACTCCTCCGAGTTCGCGTCATCCAGACCCACCGAGCGTGCGGCCTCGATAACCACGGCCTGCAGGCCAAGACACAGGCCGAGTAGCGGGATCCTGTGGGTGCGGGCATAGCGGATCGCACCGAGCTTGCCCTCGATGCCGCGGATGCCGAAACCTCCAGGGATCAGCACCCCGTCGACCTCACCGAGCGCTGCGTGAGCACCAGCTTCGGTAGCGCATTCGTCGGAAGGCACCCATGAGATTTCGACCTTGGAATAGTGCGCGAAGCCGCCGGCACGCAGCGCCTCGGTGACCGACAGGTACGCGTCGGGCAGGTCGACGTACTTGCCGACCAGTGCGACCTTGACGGTCTCGCGCGGGTTGTGGACACGCTCGAGCAGGTCGCCCCACACACTCCAGTCCACGTCGCGGAAGGGCAGCCCCAATTGGCGCACCACGTACGCATCCAGGCCTTCGCTGTGCAGCACCTTCGGGATGTCGTAGATCGAAGGCGCATCCGGGGTGGAAATGCACGCGTCCACGTCGACGTCGCACATCAGCGCGATCTTCGCCTTCAGCGCCTGAGGCACTTCGCGGTCGCAGCGCAGAATCAGCGCGTCGGGCTGGATACCGATGTTGCGGAGCGCGGCCACCGAATGCTGCGTCGGCTTGGTCTTGAGCTCGCCGGACGGACCCAGGTACGGCACCAACGAGACGTGCAGGAAGAAGACGTTCTCCCGGCCCACGTCGTGCCGCACCTGCCGCGCCGCTTCGAGGAACGGCTGCGATTCGATATCGCCTACGGTGCCACCGATCTCGGTGATGACCACGTCGGGAACCTGGCCCTGTGCGTCCGGACCGGCCATCGCGATGACGCGACTCTTGATCTCGTCGGTGATGTGCGGGATCACCTGGACGGTGTCGCCGAGGTACTCGCCGCGCCGCTCCTTGGCGATCACGGCCGAATACACCTGCCCGGTGGTCACGTTGGCGAACGCGTTGAGGTCGCGGTCGAGGAAACGCTCGTAGTGGCCGACGTCGAGGTCGGTTTCGGCGCCGTCTTCGGTGACGAAGACCTCACCGTGCTGGAACGGGTTCATCGTTCCGGGGTCCACATTGAGGTAGGGGTCGAGTTTCTGCATCGTCACACGCAGGCCGCGCGCGGTGAGCAACTCACCGAGGCTGGAAGCGGTCAATCCCTTACCGAGGGAAGAGGCGACACCCCCGCTCACGAAAATGTGCTTGGTGACCCTACGCGAATGGATGCGTGACTGTGGCAAAGGGGGCTCCCGTGACGACTGTGCAGGACTTGGTCTGATTTGAAGCAATTTGGGGGCCTGCCGACCCACGGGACTTCACGGTAACACCTGTCGGCCTCAACCCTGCACGACGCTCCGTGATACCCGCTCGAGATACGTTTCAAACGCACTACGGCTGCTCCGATCCAACGGTGACAGCAGTTGCACCGGGGCCGATCCCGTACCGCCCCGAACCGCCCTCCAACTGCTCCTGGAGGGCGAGAACCGTCGTGATCCTCCCTGATTCAAGGTCCACGTTGTCGACAGTTGTCAACACCGCCGACAATGCGGCGTCAGCACGCGCAACAGCGATCGGACCGTTGCCTTCGGCGGAAGCGCCGTGGCCTGCCAAGACGGTCCCGGCTCCGCGACCGTCGAGTGTGCCCGCGAAGCGCGCGATGACCGCCCCACGATTGCCACTGGTGTTGTCCGGGTCACCACTTCCGGTCAGCACGACCGCGAACTGGGCCGGCTGAACGTTCCCGTCGAAGTCGATGAAACCGCCAGCACGGAGCGTGTCGAGCGCGAGCGCCAGCTCCTCGGGAGTGGTTTGCGGCTGCGCCGTCTGCGGGTCGAGCAGCAGCACCGAGCCCAACAGATCGCCGGCGAGGCTGCCTTGGTCGACCGCACCGGTCCGGAGCTGAACACCAGCCGGGATGATGTTCGTCAACGTCGTGCGCAACTGATCACCATTGGACGCGTTGACGAACGACTTCGTCAGGGAGACCCGTCCCGTGACCGAACCCCCGGCCTGGGTGACTATCCGCTGCAGGCCGTCTAGGTCGCCAGGATCGGCGTCCGGGGTGGAGATGACGATGACCGACCGTTGTGCAAGCGTGTCGCGCACGATCCGCTCGGAGACCGCGGAGTCGAATCCATCTGCCGAAGCGAGCTGCTCGCCGAGGCGATTGTTCGTCTCGTTCAGTCGCTCGATCTCGTTCTGCAGTTGAGCCTTGTCGTCACGCAGACCCGAGAGCATGCTGTTCGACAGCAGCCCGGAGCCGAGAACCACGCCGATCGCGAGAGCGAGGAAGACCGCCGCTATCGAGATGGCGTGTTGGCGCAGCGAAATCACTCGAAGAGGTCCTGAACCCACAGCGCAAAGCTGTTCCACGTATCGATTGCCCAGTCCACCGCATCTCCACCGACGTTCGAGACGGCGAGCGCCACGATCACGGCGGTAAGCGCGGCGAGCACCAAGAGCGCGATCGCGGCACCGGACACCCGGCTGCGATACAGCGTCGCGACCGCCTTGGCGTCCACCAGTTTGGGACCCACCCTCAGCCGGGTGATGAACGCGGCCGGGTTCGTGTCGCGGCGAGCGCTGTCGAAGAACTCGTCGAGCGAGACCTTGCTGCCGACTGTCACGATCAGCGACGCACCGTGGCGATCGGCCAGCAACAGCGCCAGTTCGCTTGCTGACGCCGACGACGGGAAGGTGACGGCACCGACGCCGAGGTCCTGGATGCGGGAGAGTCCCGGGGCGTGACCATCCGAGTCGGCGGGCAACACGACCTCGGCACCACACTTGAGGGTCTCGCTGGTGATGCCGTCCGGATCCCCGACGATCAGATCGGGGCGGTAGCCCGCCTTCGTCAGCGCGTCCGCACCGGTGCCGACTCCGACGAGGATCGGTGAGTACTCCTTGATGAACGGCCTCAGCGCCTTGAGATCCGACTGATGGTCCGGCCCGCCCGCCACGACCACGACATGACGGTCCTCGAGGTTCACTTCGATGTCCGGGACACCGACACCATCGATCAGGAGCGGGCTCTCGGACCGGATGAACTCGATCGCGTTGCCCGAGAACGCCTCCAGGTGGTCAACGAGACCGGTCTTGGCTTCGATCATCCGATCGGAGATCTCAGCCTCGGTCAACTCCGCACCCTCGGCCAGCCTCCGCTCACCTGCGTACACGGCCCCCTCGTGCAGGCGAACCTTCGAACCGTCCTTGATCTCCGTGAAGATCTCGGCGTCAGTGGCGTCGATCAGCACGATTCCGTTTGCGACGAGAACCTCTGGACCGAGATTCGGGTAGCGGCCGGTGATCGACGGCGATGCGTTGACGACCGCGAGCACGCCAGCAGTCACCAGCGCGTCCGCCGTGACTCGATCCAGATCGATCTCGTCGAGAACGACGACGTCCCCGTGCCCTGCACGGCGCAGCAACTTGCCGGTGTCGCGGCCGACCCGAGCGATCCCGCTGATTCCGGGTAGAGGTTCGGTCTTTCGGGAGAGCAGCGCCGGCATCTTCATGGCCTCGATGATCGCCCGTCGCGATCGGATGTTCCGGAAGGCGCGCCGTGTCGGATACCACACACATCACAGCTTCGCCACCGAAAGGGCCTGATTCGCGGCACTATGCGAGCACCGTGCTGCGCTCCTGCCCAGCGATCGACAACAGTTCCTCCGCGTGCGCACGTCCGGTCTCGGTGTCGTCGAGGCCGGCGAGCATGCGGGCCAGCTCGACCACCCGTTCATCCTCTGTCAGGGCGCGGACACCACTGTCGATGCCGCTGCGCTCGTCGTCGACCTTGTCGACGACCAGGTGCGTGTCCGCGAACGCCGCGACCTGAGGCAGGTGAGTGACGACGATGACCTGGTGTGTCCGCGCAAGCCGCGCGAGGCGACGGCCGATCTCGACGGCCGCCCGGCCACCGACTCCGGCATCCACCTCGTCGAACACCATGGTCGCCCCACGATCCGATCCCGCGAGCACCACCTCGAGGGCGAGCATCACGCGGGACAGTTCGCCGCCCGACGCACTCTTGCTGATCGGGAGCGCCGGAGCCCCGCTGTGCGCGGCCAGACGGAACTCCACCTCGTCCACACCAGACGCCCCGGCGTGCACTTCCCGACCATCCACGACGAGCGGAGCCGAGTCGTCGGGACTGACCTCTCGCGGACGCACGGAGACCTCCAGCGCCGCCCGGCCCATCGCCAGCCCGGACAGTTCCGCGCTGACTGCCTTCGCCAGCTTCCCGGCAGCCTTTGCCCGTGCCGCGGACAGCGCGGCAGCAGCTTCGGCGGCGAGCTCTGCCGCCTCGTCCACCCGGGTGGCCAGCGCCGCCAGCGCGTCCGACGAGGTGTCGATCCGTGCAAGCCGTTCCCGGGCGGTGTCGGCCCACTCCAGCACACCGTCGATGTCGGCCGCGTACTTGCGGGTCAGGGTCTTGAGTTCGGCCTGGCGAGTCAGCAACTTGTCGAGCGCACCTGGATCGGTCGGCAACCCCGACAGATACGCGGACAGCTCACCCGCGACGTCGGCGACGACCGCAATGGCTTCGCCTAGTCGTGGGCCGAGACCCGAAAGCGCTTCATCGTCAGAGGATTCGATCCGAGACCGTGCCTCCCCAAGCAGATCCAACGCACCGGTGTCGCCGACAGCTCCATCGTCGACACCGGTGAGCGCCGTCTGAGCGCCCTCCGCGGCAGTGCGCAGCGAGTCGAGGTCGCCGAGCCGACGTACCTCGGACACGATCTCGACGTCCTCGCTCGGCGTCGGCCCGATTCGGTCTATCTCCTCGAGCGCGAATGTCAGCTGATCGGCTTCCTGCGCCAGTTCGCGAGCCCGACCGGTGCGTTCGTTCAGCTCCCGACGGGCCTCGAGCCACTCAGCGCGATACTTGCGGTAGCCGGCAAGCAACGGCCCGATGGTCTTGCCCGCGAACCGGTCCAGGGCGCCGCGCTGCTGGCCCGGACGAAGCAGACGCAGCTGATCATTCTGACCGTGCACGGTGAGCAGCGGGTCGGTGAACTCGGACAGCACGCCCGCGGGGACGCTGCGTCCGCCGAGATGAGCCCGGGAGCGGCCGTCGCCACTGACGGTCCGCACCGCGATGACGCTGCCGTCCTCGTCCCGCTCGGCACCGCACGACTCGAGAAGCCCGGCGACCTCCCGATCAATCTCCGGCGCCGACTGTTCGATCTGGAACCGTCCCTCGACAACGGCACGGGAAGCACCGACGCGGACCCGGCCCGCGTCGGCACGCACCCCGCTCAGCAGATGCAGGCTGGTCACCACCATCGTCTTGCCGGCGCCTGTCTCGCCCGTGAGCACCGTCAGGCCGGAATGGAACTGCACGCACGCCGACGAAATGGCCCCCAGGTTGTCGATCCGAATCTCCGCCAACACCGCTATCGTTTCCTCCCTCGCCATCCCGTCACCGGAAGATCGAACTTGCGCACCATTCGGTCGGCGAAAGGCGCGGAATCGAGTCGCACCCATCTGATCGGGTCCTTGCCCCGGACCACCTCGACGCGACCGCCGGCGGGCAACTCCAGCGTTCGCCTGCCGTCACAGAAGACGAGTCCGTCGTGGCTGTCGGCGACGGTCTCGACCGCGATGACCGAATCCGGGCTCGTGACCAACGGACGAGCGAAGAGTGCGTGCGCATTGCTCGGGATAACCAGCAACGCCTCGAGTTCCGGCCACACCACCGGCCCTCCTGCGGAGAAGGCGTATGCGGTGGACCCGGTCGGGGTCGCGATCAGAACACCGTCACAGCCGAATGCCGAGACCGGACGCCCGTCGACCTCGAGCACGACCTCGAGCACCCCAAGACGTGAGCGGTTCTCGATGCTTGCCTCGTTGAGCGCCCAACCACGCTGCACGACCCGGTCCTCGACCCGCACCAGCACGTCGAGAGTCATTCGATGTTCGATGCGGTATTCGCGCCGAATCACCTGTTCCAAGGCGGCCTCGAGGTGCTCAGCCTCCGTCTCCGCGAGAAACCCGATGCGGCCGAGATTGATGCCGAGCACCGGAACATCGGCTGATTGGGCGAGTTCCGCGGCTCGCAGGAAGCTGCCGTCACCGCCGAGCACGATCACCATCTCGCAATCCGACGCCGCGCCCGGACCTTCGGGCACGACGCTGATCACCGGCTTGTCCGGCCCGTCCAACGGCGACCCGACCCGGGCGACGTCGACCTCGTTCTCCAGCAATCGAAGCGCGATCCCGGCACCGGCGCAGATCGTCGCGACGCGACGCGCGGTCTCTGTGATCTCCGCGCGCCCAGAGTGCGCGACGAGGAGAATCTGACGCTCGGGAATCGCGGATGACGACACGTCGGTCCCTGGAGAATTCGTCACTGGGGACCTTCCTCAACTGCCCGACGGATCAGAGCCTCAACCGAGGTACTCTCCACCGGTTCTGATCTCGGCGGGCCGTCCTTGCGGAGCCACAAGAAGTACTCAACATTGCCGGACGGACCCGGAAGAGGGCTCGCGACGGCTCCGACGGTACGCAGGCCCAGCTCCGCGGCCGTCTCGGCAACCTCCGACACGGCACTCACGCGCAACTGGGGATCCCGCACGACGCCGCCGGATCCGACTCGTTCCTTGCCGACCTCGAACTGGGGCTTGACCATCGGAATCATGTCTGCCCCGTCCTCTGTGCACGCGACCAACGCCGGCAACACCAACTTCAGCGAGATGAACGACAAGTCGGCCACCACCAGATCGACCGGGCCGCCTATCGTGTCGGCGTCGATCGATCGCACGTTGGTCCGGTCGACGACGTGGACCCGATCGTCGGACTGCAAACGCCACACCAGTTGGCCGTACCCGACGTCGACCGCAACCACCTCGCGCGCACCGTTGTGCAGCAGGACGTCAGTGAAGCCGCCTGTGGAAGCGCCCGCGTCCAGACACCTGCGGCCTTCGACCGTCAGTCCGTGGGGCACGAACGCATCGAGCGCGCCGATCAGCTTGTGGGCACCCCGGGAGGCCCACGAGATCTCGTCATCCAGCTCGGTGACGAGCAGTGGAGTACCGGTCTCGATCGCGGTCGCGGGCTTGGTCGCAACGGTGCCCGCGATCAGAACACGGCCCGTGGAGATCAACTCCACCGCCTGCTCGCGTGAGCGCGCAAGCCCCCGCCGCACCAACTCCGAATCGACTCTTGCTCGACGTGCCACCTCAGACCTTGTCCACTGCTGCCAGGGACTCGACGAGAACATCGTGAGCCCGTTCGAGAATCTGTGCCTGCCGGGCCAGGGCTTCGGGGTCGCCGCTGTCGGCGCCGACGCCCTCTGCGCCGACGCTGTCCAACCGGTCGAGCAGGGCGTCGACCCGGCTGTGAACGTCCGCCGGGTCGACACCACCCCCCGATCCGGGTAGGTGTTGGCCTGGAACTGGTACTGACGTGCCCATCGGTGCAAACCTAGCCCATCGACCTGACCACCGGCGACTGCGGCGCGGGACGTTCTGCCGGACCGTCACATATCCCCGAGTAGGAACGGCACTGCGGCGTGTGCGTCATCGTCGGCCGCGCGAACCCTGACGAACTCGGGGTGGCGCCACGCGGCGTCGAGAACGGACAGGAACGCTCCTGAACGATCCGGACGCGGCCCGACGGCACCGGGATTCTCCGACCGTATGACCAGATCGCCAGACACGAATTCGACGCTCCACCCGCGATGACACGCGACTGCCGCATCCTCGGCCGGGCGGTTGAGGGCGTCGAGGGACTCGGCGACGTAGGTCGGGCGATGGAGTGTGTCGGCACGCAGGAGATCCGCCGTGGTGCTCACTCCGGTGAGTACGAGCAAGGAATCCACGCCGACCGCGTTCGCCCCGGCGATGTCGGTGTCGAGACGATCGCCGACGACCAGCGCCCGGTCCGCACCGGAACGGTTCAGCGCATCCTCCATCAATGGGCTCGCCGGCTTTCCGGCGACAACCGGTTCTCGCGCCGTCGCAGTCCGCAGCGCCGCAACCAGCGACCCGTTGCCCAGCACCAGCCCGCGCTCGGTGGGAAGAGTCGTGTCCACATTGGCCGCGACCCACGTGGCACCCGCACGGATCGCCAAGGTGGCTTCAGCGAGGATCGACCAATCCGTGGCCGGCGAATGCCCTTGGACGACGGCCATCGGTGAGTCCTCGAACCGCCGGACCGGCCGCAGGCCGGCGTTCGCCACCTCCGCCGCGAGGGCATCGGTGCCGACGACCAAGACCGCGGCCCCCGGCTCGAGCCGCTCGAACAGAAGGCGCGCCGCCGACTGCGAACTCGTGACGACATCGGTGTCCGCGGCGTCGAATCCGAGTTCACGCAAGTGGTCAGCGACCTGCGCCGGGCTGCGGCTTGCATTGTTGGTGACGTAGAACTGACGCTCAGCCCCCGCGGCCAACGCCTCCCGTGCGCCGGGAATGGCCTCCGGACCTTGATAGACGGTGCCGTCCAGGTCGAGGAGCAGCACGTCGTAACCCGTCCGGAGAGGAGCGGCCACCGCCTCCGTCACTATCCCTCCCCGGTCAGCTCGGCCACCCGCTCCTCAGCATCCGTCTCACCATCGAGGTCGGCTGAAGCGGAGTTGAGGAACCATTCGAGTCCGTCCTTGGTCCGTCCGGCCGCGACCAACGCGTCGGCGTAGGCGTAGAACAGCCGTGCGGCGGCCGATCCCGTGCGCTTGGCATCGAGATCCGGGGTCTGCAGTGTGACGACTGCCTGGTCGAACTGTCCGAGATCCATGCGCGCTCCTGCCACAACCATTCGCAGCTCGCTCGCGTCGTCTCCGGTGAGCTTGCGAGCTTCATCGCTTCGGCCCAGCTCGATCGCCCGCTCAGGACGTCCGAGCCCACGCTCGCAATCCGCCATGACCGACAGGAACCCGGGGCCACCCGACATGCGTCGAGCGGCACGTAGCTCCGACAGAGCTTCCGCCCACTCGCCCGCGTGATAGGCGGTGATACCGGCGGTCTCACGCACAACCGCGATGCGCCCGGCGCGCTGACGCGCCGCCCGAGCATGCGCAAGAGCTAGAGGCGGATCGTCATCTATCAGTCGGCTCGCCATCACCAGGTGACGTGCGACCGCATTCGCATTGTTCTTGTCCAGGCTCAGCAGGTCGCGGCGAACTGCCGAGTCCAGTTCCCCTGCCTCGACGTCGTCGGGAATGTCGGGCTCGTCGCGGCGTGCCTCACGACGCGGCGGACCGCCGGCCCGGTCGCGACCACGTTCCGGACCGGAACTTCCTCTTCCGGTCCGGTCTCGAGGTGCACCACCGGTTCGGCGACGATCGTCACCACCGCGGCTGACGAACTGGCGGCGGTCATCGCCACGACCTTCACCTCGCCGTTCCCGTCGTTCCTCACCGCGTCTGTCGTCGCGCCTGTCGTCACGGCGGTCGTCAGTGCGCCGTTCGTCGCGACCGCGCCACTGGCCCGATCCTCGAGCCTGTCGGCCGCCGCGGTCCTGGCCCCTGGACGCCTGGCGTCGGTCATCCCGCCCACCGGCCTGGCGTCGGTCATCCCTCTGGCCACGACGGTGAACCGGCCGATCGCCACGTTGTCCCTCGGAATCATGGGTGCCGTCTCCGCGGAATTTCCGACGATCACCACTGCTTTCCGACACGGCCATTCCTTTCATGCAAAACACGAAAGGGGACCCACTGTGTCGGGTCCCCTTTCGGCAACGGGTGTTCGGCGGTGTCCTACTCTCCCACACCCTGTCGAGTGCAGTACCATCGGCGCTGGAGGGCTTAGCTTCCGGGTTCGGAATGGGGCCGGGCGTTTCCCCTCCGCTATGGCCGCCGTAACT
>NZ_RKLO01000020.1 GCF_004011825.1 Rhodococcus xishaensis
GCCGGTGGCCCAACCCCTCGGGGAGGGAGCCGTCGAAGGTGGGATCGGCGATTGGGACGAAGTCGTAACAAGGTAGCCGTACCGGAAGGTGCGGCTGGATCACCTCCTTTCTAAGGAGCATTCTCCAGACGTGTACCGCCGAGGAGTCGGTGGATGATGTTCTGGCAGAGCCTGTTTCAGCTCCCGGATGTGGAGCGGCAGGAGCTCATGGGTGGAACACTGACAGCTTCATCCGCGGATCGGTCGGCCACGAGGCCGGCTGGTGGGTGGTATATCGGCGCACTGTTGGGTCCTGAGAGAACACGCTGGTGTGAGAGCACGTGAGTGTTTCTTCTCGAGGAAGAAAACGGCAAGGCCTGGATGTGGTCATACCGCGGATGCCCGGTTTCGGGGGTTCGGCTGGTGTCACTTTGAATCCGGGTGTTGTGTGTTGTTTGAGAACTGCACAGTGGACGCGAGCATCTTTGTTGTAAGTGTTTAAGAGCGTACGGTGGATGCCTTGGCACCAGGAGCCGATGAAGGACGTGGGAGGCTGCGTTAAGCCTCGGGGAG
>NZ_RKLO01000021.1 GCF_004011825.1 Rhodococcus xishaensis
GCTCATGGGTGGAACACTGACAGCTTCATCCGCGGATCGGTCGGCCACGAGGCCGGCTGGTGGGTGGTATATCGGCGCACTGTTGGGTCCTGAGAGAACACGTGAGTGTTTCCTCGACGGTAGGACTGATCCTGTTCGGATGGTCGGCGGACCGCACTGCTTCGGTGGTGGTCTGGTGTCGGCGGTGTTCCGGGCGGGGTGTGTTGTTTGAGAACTGCACAGTGGACGCGAGCATCTTTGTTGTAAGTGTTTAAGAGCGTACGGTGGATGCCTTGGCACCAGGAGCCGATGAAGGACGTGGGAGGCTGCGTTAAGCCTCGGGGAG
>NZ_RKLO01000022.1 GCF_004011825.1 Rhodococcus xishaensis
GCCGGTGGCCCAACCCCTCGGGGAGGGAGCCGTCGAAGGTGGGATCGGCGATTGGGACGAAGTCGTAACAAGGTAGCCGTACCGGAAGGTGCGGCTGGATCACCTCCTTTCTAAGGAGCATTCTCCAATGTTGTTGTCACGCAGGTGTACAGCGACTTGGCAGAGGCCGTTGAGTCCCCGGATGTGGGACTGCGGTTGCTCATGGGTGGAACACTGACAGCTTCATCCGCGGATCGGTCGGCCACGAGGCCGGCTGGTGGGTGGTATATCGGCGCACTGTTGGGTCCTGAGAGAACACG